>CP157202.1:0-1595116 GCA_039954875.1 Flavobacteriales bacterium | reverse complement strand
GGGTGAGAAAGAATACTATATATTTTATCTCTTATTGAGGTAATACCTGATCTTAGTGGAAAATATGCCTATCCTCTTGACTCTTAACATACCTTTTGAAAGCACCGTATATTTGCCCAAAGACAATCTTCATATTAATCATATAGGACATGAAAACTTCAGGTTTTAATTTTGAGCTTCCGTTAAAACTTCTGGCTGAAAGGCCTACACAAGAACGTGATGAGTCTCGCCTGATGGTCATCGAGCGAGAAACGGGCCGGATTGAACATAAGATATTCAAAAATTTGCTTAAATATTTTGAGGAAGACGATGTAATGATTTTAAATAACACGAAGGTCTTTCCAACCAGATTGTATGGGAGTAAAGAAAAGACCGAAGCTAAAATAGAGGTTTTTCTACTCCGAGAGCTTAATAGCAAAAATAAAACATGGGATATCTTGGTAGATCCTGCAAGGAAGGTACGTGTCGGGAACAAAATATACTTCTCGGGTCAGGGGAATGATCAAGATTCCCTGATATTAGAAATCATAGACAACACTACATCAAGGGGTAGGATTGGCCGATTTCTATCGGACATCTCTCCTGAAATGCTCCGCAAACGGATCAAGGAAATCGGTGAAACTCCTTTACCAAAATATATCAAGCGGGCTGCTGAGAAAAATGATGTGGAGCGATACCAAACCATTTATGCTAAGAAGGAAGGTGCTGTAGCAGCTCCTACAGCAGGTTTGCATTTCTCGAAACATTTATTAAAAAGACTTGAGATCAAAGGAGTACATACAGCTGAGCTCACATTGCATGTTGGGTTGGGTACTTTTGCCCCAGTGGAAGTCGAGGATCTCTCTAAGCATAAAATGGACTCTGAACAATGTTTTATCAATCAATCTACTTGCGACATTGTCAATAAGGCGATCGATCAAAGAAAGCGGGTGTGTGTGGTAGGTACTTCTTCGATGCGTGCTATCGAAAGTTCGGTCTCCGCTGGTAAACGCCTCAGCCCCTTCGAGGGTTGGACGAATAAATTTATCTTCCCTCCTTATGATTTCAGTATAGCTAATTGTATGATTACAAATTTTCACATGCCTAAGTCAACTCTATTGATGATGGTAGTGGCTTTCGCTGGTCATGAATTGATAATGAAAGCTTATCAAACAGCTATTGAAGAGAAATATCGATTTTATTCTTATGGTGATGTTATGCTTATCTTATAAAGTAAATGAGGTATATTATTTATAATGATGTCCATGATCAGCAAAACAAATATTCGTTCTCTATCAGTGGAAGCATTGAGATCATTCCTCACCAGTATTGGGGAAAATGTTTTTCGGACTCAACAGATTTATGATTGGCGGTGGCACAAAGGGATCGATGAGGTCAAGGCAATATATAATCTACCTAAAAGGCTTCGCGAGCAGTTGGGAGCTTTTTTTTCTCTTCATACCGTCCAACCTAATTATCATCATCAAAGTATCGATGGGAGGATCAAGTATGCAATGCGATTATACGATGGAAACCTCATCGAGTCGGTACTTATACCCACGGAAAAGCAGTCAACGGCTTATATCTCTTCTCAGATAGGTTATAGCCTGGGTTGCAAGTTTTGTGCTAAGGCTCAATTGCCTCGCATGCGCAACTTGCAGTTTGGGAAGATCTACGATCAAGTACGATTGCTCGATCGGTATAGTCGGGAACAGTTCGGACGACCGCTAAATAATGTGGTCTTCATGGGTATGAGTGAACCATTTTTCAATTATCCCAATGTCATCCAAGCTATCAAAAAAATCACCACAGCAAAGGGTTACATATTTCGGCATGGCGCATCAATTTATCGACCTCATATATCACGAAAATTATCCGAAGACTTGCCGATGATCAACCGAAGTTCAAACTCGCCTTGTCTCTGCACTCGACCCTAGAAGAAATTAGAGAAAAAATCATGCCTTTCAATAAAAATTTTACTTTACAAGAGTTGCTGAAAGCATTGCAATACTGGTACGAGAAAACCAAAAGTCGTATCACTTTCGAATACGTCTTATGCAAAGACATCAACGATGGCGAAGAAGACATCCATGCATTGGTGAAATTTTGCCGAAATATTCCCTCAAAGGTCAATCCAATCGAATACAATTCTATTGATGAAGAGGTGTTTCAACAAGCTAAGGGAACGGTCCTTAAACGCTATACGGAAACGTTAGAGACAAATAATATTGTAGTGAAAATACGCCACAGCCGGGGTAAAGATATCGATGCAGCCTGTGGACAACTGACTAATAAAAACCCTTTGATTTCATCCACTTCAAATTTAACACTCAAATGACAGAATCTTATTTTATATCTCTATTACTTTTAGCAGGCCTTAATCTAAATGCCCAATTTCCCAACGATACTCAAAAAGACTACATTCATAAAACTTCTCTAGTGGCCCAACTTCCTAAAGAATTGAAAGAAAATTCTGGATTACAATACTCCAATGGTTATTTTTGGACGTTCAACGATAGTGGTGGCAAAGCCGAACTCTATAAAATCAACCCTTCTTCAGGAGATATCCTTCAGACGGTCAAGCTATCCCAGGCCAAAAACTGCGATTGGGAAGACATCGCCTACGACGGACAATATCTCTACGTGGCAGATATAGGAAACAATATGCAAAATCGCAAAAACTTGATCATATACAAGGTCCAAGTAGATCGAATAGATCAAAGAAAGAAAGCATGGGTACCAGTCGAAAGCATTCGTTTCCACTATCCCAAACAAAAAGTCTTTTGGTATACAAAATCTAAAGCTACCAACAACATTGATGCTGAAGCATTGTTTTATCAAGATGGTAAGCTTCACCTCTTCACCAAAGAATGGGGCACTTATATGAGTACACATTATATTTTACCTACTGAACCAGGAAATTACGAAGCGGTCAAAGTCGAATCGTTCGATACAAAAGGTCTAATCACCGGAGCCGATATCAAAAAAAATCAAGTGGTGATGACTGGCTATACCAAAAATGGCTTGGTATTTCTCTGGAAATTTTGGGATTTCAAAAATGGAAAATATTTCAACAGTCAAAAGAAAAAATATTTCCTAGGCTGGGCTCCATCTATAGGCCAAGTCGAAGGGGTAACTTTCAAAGATAACATAATATATATCAGTTGCGAATATTTTAGAAAAAATATTTTTTACAAAGCCGTAAAACAGCAACTCTATCGGGTTGCTCCCCTAAACTAAACCTACCATCGTGAGCAAAATCACTGAAAAAATACGAACTCCTATTGCTGAAGAGATGCGGGTCTTTGAAAAAAAATTTCACGAGGCGATGAAAAGTGAAATACCTCTCTTGAATCGCATCACTCACTACATCATACATCGAAAAGGTAAGCAGATACGACCAATGTTTGTCTTCCTCATAGCCAAAATGTTGGGTCAAATCAGTGAGAAGACCTACCGCATGGCCTCACTGATTGAGTTGATACATACAGGCACACTCATACATGACGATGTGGTAGACGACAGCCTCATACGTCGCGGATTTTTTTCTATCCATGCCCTTTGGAAAAACAAAGTCGCCGTCTTGGTTGGTGATTACCTACTCTCGAAAAGCTTGCTCTTAGCAGCAAATTACGATCACCACGATCTATTGAAAGTCATCTGTCGTACGATACGAGAGATGAGCGAAGGAGAACTCCTACAGATCGAAAAATCACGAAGATTAGACATCACTGAGGAAGTTTATGAACAAATCATCCGCTACAAGACGGCCAGTCTGATCTCAGCTTGTTGCGAGGGGGGTGCACGTTCGGTCGACACAAATGAAAATGTAGCCCTCCAAATGCAAAGATTCGGTGAACTCATAGGCATGGCCTTCCAGATCAAGGATGACTTGTTTGACTACGAACACAATAATCTCGTTGGCAAACCTATCGGTATCGACATCAAAGAACGTAAGATCACCCTACCATTAATTTATACCCTTCAAAAAGCATCGTCAGAAGAACGCAAATGGATGATCAACACGATCAAAAATCACAACAAAGACAAAACCCGAGTTCGAGAACTCATCGACTATGTTAAACGATCTGGAGGGGTTGATTACGCCGTGCAAAAGATGACAAACCTACACAAGAGTGTCTTAAAAATTCTCGATCAATACCCAGAAAATCCAGCAAAAACATCTCTCAAAATCATGGTCCACTATGTGATCGAACGCAAACGATAAAGCTTTTTCCAAAATAATCTACTCATCCGATCATCAGCTATAAACCCGATGAGCTATCACAAAGAGCATTCATTTTAAATTCTATTTTTGCAGAAATCTACAAGAACAATGGTAAAAAATTTGGTTATAGTAGAGTCTCCTGCCAAGGCCAAAACCATACAAGGATATCTGGGTAAAGATTTTCAAGTAACCTCGAGCTTTGGACACATTGCTGACCTGCCTGAAAAAGGCATGGGTATAGACGTCGAAAACGATTTTCAACCCACCTATGTAATACCAAAAGAAAAAAAAGAAGTCGTTAAGAAACTTCAAAACTTGATCAAGCAAGCTGAAGCTGTTTGGCTTGCCACTGATGAAGATCGTGAAGGCGAAGCCATCTCTTGGCATCTCTACAAAGAGCTGAAAATCCCCTATAAAAAACTACGACGGATTGTATTCCACGAAATCACCCAAAAGGCCATCCGTCAAGCAGTCGAAAATCCCCGTCAGATCAATTATGACCTAGTCAATGCTCAACAAGCCAGACGAGTTTTGGATCGCTTGGTCGGCTTCGAACTCTCACCCATACTTTGGCGCAAGATCAAAACAGGCCTATCAGCTGGACGCGTACAGTCGGTGGCTGTGCGGCTGATCGTAGAACGCGAAAAGGAAATTAAACAATTTTCAACGACTTCTTACTACAAGGTTTCTGCGATCTTCATCTCCAAAAAAAAGCAAGCATTCAAGGGCCAATTGAAAAAAAATTTCAATACCAAACAAGAAGCCGAAGATTTTTTAAAGGCCTGCATCCATGGGAAATTCATCATTGATCAAATTGAAATCAATCCAGCAAAGAAAGCCCCCCCTCCCCCTTTCACCACCTCTACACTACAACAGGAAGCTTCAAGAAAACTGAGCTACTCCGTAGCACGTACCATGCGTCTAGCACAACAACTCTACGAAGAAGGCCATATCACCTATACGCGTACCGATAGCGTAAATCTCTCCGAAGAGACTATCGCTGCAGCACAAGAACAGATCACCTCATTGTATGGAAAAGAATACACTCATCCCAAAAGATACACTACTAAAAGCAAGTCCGCTCAAGAAGCGCACGAGGCCATACGCCCTACAAACATGAGCAAAGCCCTAGCTGGCACAGACCCAGCTCAAAAACGTCTCTACGAATTGATTTGGAAGCGCACCATCGCCGGACAAATGGCTCATGCGCTTCTAGAAAAAACAACTATTCACATAAGCACGCCCACACCCTACGAATTCATCACTAGGGGAGAGATCATCACCTTCAAAGGTTTCCTCAAAGTGTATCACGAAACCCAAGAAGATGAGGATGAAGAAGTTCAAAAAATATGCCTGCCCAAACTCAGCAGAAGCGAATCTGTACAAAACGAAGAAATCCTTGCCACACAACGTTTCACCAAACATCCACCACGATACAGCGAGGCTTCTTTGGTCAGGACCTTAGAAGAATTAGGCATTGGCAGGCCCTCGACCTATGTACCGACGATTTCTACCATTCAAAAACGGAATTATGTCGAAGTCCGAGACCTTGAGGGCGTAGAAAGACCTTACGAAATCCTAGCACTTAAAGAGAAAAAAATTTCCAGTATCCAAGAGAAAGAGCTCGCCGGATCTGACAAAAAAAAACTCCTCCCTACAGATATCGGTGTCGTAGTCAACGGCTTTTTAGTTCAGTACTTCCAACAGGTATTAGACTATGGTTTTACAGCCAAGGTCGAAGAAGACTTTGACGAAATCGCCCGAGGGAAAGAGACTTGGACCAAAATCATCCGGAATTTTTACGATGGATTTCACCCCAAGGTAGAAGATGTAATAAAAAATGCTGATCGGACTCAAGGAGAGCGCCTATTGGGTATTGATCCCAAATCAGGCAAAAAAGTACGGGCCAAGATCGGACATTTCGGGCCGATGATACAGATCGGAGAAGTCAATGATGGAGAAAAATCTAGATTCACCTCGTTGCTCAAGCATCAACAGATCAATTCGATCTCTTTAGAAGAAGCCTTAAAATTGTTCGAGCTGCCTAGATCCTTAGGCAAATTTGAAGAAAAAGAAGTCAGCACAAACATTGGGCGCTTCGGGCCCTATGTTAAGCATGACAACCGATTCGTTGCTATCAAAAAGGAGACGGGTTACAATCCTTTCGATATCACGCTAGAACAGGCCATCGATATGATCCAGCAAAAACGCGAAGAATACGAAAAAAAATCCATCCAACGTTTTGAAGACATAGACCCCGCCATCGAAGTATTAAACGGCCAATACGGCCCCTACATTCGCCAAAATAAAAAGAATTACAAGATCCCCAAAAACCTTCAGCCCGAAAAATTGACCTTAGAAGATTGCCAACAGCTCATCTCAGAATCGGATAAAAAAACTGAACAAAAAAAATCATAACTGATGATAGAAAATTTCCTCAGTCCGGTGACAGATCTGCTTCAGAAAAATTAAAGAACGAATGATCCTTTCTGTTTGTGTCAATTCATCTAAGCTTTTACCTAAGAAAACCATCTACGATATTACAAATTGGCTTTGCTCGGCGTCAAAAAAAGCCGAAACGCACACTATCGAAAAAACAATAGCCCCAATTCGGATAAAGTCCGGAAAACATTCTACACCTTATACCAAGGGCACTGGAAAGCATAATTATAGACATGGGCAATATACAAAACAAGGTGCTACAGCCGAAAACACCTACTTTGCCATGCAAGCCCGTCTGTGCACAACTGCTAAAAAAAGACATCATACCCCTCATCATCGGTAGCGGCGACATGCTCACCTATGCCCACCCAATACAGAGCTTATGACCAACTCAAACAAACGGTAAATATCGTTCACATAGACAGTCGTTTTGACCTCGGCAAATCCGATCAACCTTTGACGTCCATCTCTTATTTAAATAGAATCATCACTACCCCTCCTCAAAACCTATTCAACTACTATAATCACTTAGGCTACCAGACCCCTATCTAGTGCCTCAGCCCGATATCGACTTGATAGCACAACTCAACTTCGAGTACTACCGTCTAGGAGAGATCGTAGAAGACATGAGCGAAGCAGAACCAATCTTCCGCAATGCAAACATGGTCAGTTTTGATCTCTCGGTCATACGCTTGGCCTAACCCCTGAACAAGCAGCCGGTTCGCCCAATAGCCTCGATGGCAGAGAAACCCATACCCTAGCTAGATACGCTGAATTAAGCAATAAAGTCTCCTCCCTAGGCATCTACGAATACCATGTCAACAAAGACCTCAATAGGCAAACATCCCAACTGATCGCTCAGATGATATGGTACTTTATCGAAAAGGATATCAAATACGCACACTGGACAAACCCTTCAACGATATCAATGATTATAAAAAATACCACGTCCCATATCCGAATAGAGATCTAATTTTTATGCAAAGCATTCATACTGAAAAATGGTGGATGGAGCTCCTTATATTGGAAAATATATACAAAAAAAAATACTATGTGGCCTGCTCCTACAATTATTACTTAAAGTCTATTCAAAGAAAAATCCCTGATCATTGGTGGAAAACTTACAAAAAATACCTTTAGATAAATTTATCAATCCCTTCACTTTATCTGATTTTCTCGGCCTTAAACAATTTTTTTAGCTTGACAGACTTAATCTCAACGAACAAATGCTAATGAGAAAGATTTTTATATATCTATTGATCCCGAGTTTAATATTTTCATGCAAGTTTTTATTTCGCAAAAACAAAGATCGGAGTCAAATCATCGTTATAGAAAAATAAAGCTTTGTAATATGGAAAGGCCTTATGGCGTGGTACAGATCCCTGCAGTCACCTTCAATAATCAGGACAAGCCGAACTAACGATATCACGGGGCAACAAAGGTCTCTCAGCACCTACAAATACCGTCACCATGTTGTTTTTTTTTCATGGACGACACAGAGGTCATCAATACAGAATATTAAAAATTAGTTTATGACATTAGATACTCCATCGCAAGAGTACTACTAGCCCAAAAAGCCGGAGAAGTTGATAGAGACAAAGAAGGTGAAGGTATTGGTCAATACGCCTTCAGTCAAACCCAAAAAAGAAGAAGAGAAAAAATAACTAAGCCCCTAATAAAAAAATCATCCGTAGCGGATAGTGGAAAAAAATCGGCTATTATCCCAAGTAGGCGCCCGTGATTGGGAATATGCCTACTCAGCTCGTAACTATATCGACTTACGCACCGTGCAACCCATCCCCCCGCCAAGCACCAAGACCAAAACCATAAGAAAAAAACAACACTAATCACCACTTAATCATCCAAACACTATGGAGGCAGCAAGAATCAACAAATGGGACAGAATATTTAATGTCGTATACAGCATCGGTGCCTCCATCGTCACACTAGGCTTAATAGGTAAACTGGCTCGCACCTCCTGAAGTGATTATACACTTTATCTCGGACTGATTGTAGAAATCATCATCTTTTTTTTTCGCCTCAGCCTTTGATACACCGGATAGCGACTGCCCATGAGAGACACGTTTACCCCGAGCTCATCGAAAAAAACCTTATACCCATCCCCCAATAGAGAAAAATCATCAACAGCTGACTCCTGGAACAAAATGTTACAAAAGACCTCCATAAATTCAAACCTGTCCGAACGACTCTGCACAGAGATCGGGCAACTTGGGGAAACCGCAGAACCCCTCAACAAAAACATCGAGGTCATACTCTCGATAAAAAATTACGAAACCCAACTCCTAGAAGAAACACAACATCTTACATCGATCAACACTAAAGACAAAAATCAATCCAAGCTCAGCCAAAGACAACTCGAACTCAACAAAAACATGCGCGATCAATTGAAAACCAAACCATCGAAGACTCCAAGCAATTCAACACAAAAATGCATGCTCTATCCAACAAACTGGCTACACACAACAAGATCTATAGCAAGATAATCAGAAATAAATAACAACCCGGCCTCTTAATTCTCAAAAAATGTCTCAAAAAAACCTTTCCCCGGCAAAAGATGATCAACCTAATGTATCTAATCTTCATCGCTATTATATTGATGAATGTCGATCGTGAGGTATTAAAGGCCTTTCACAACACCAAAGAAACTTTAGAGCTCACCGCCCGCCTAGTTGACGACAACAACCAATTTTTATGCGAAAACCTACGCCATAAAATAGAAAAAACCCTGAAAAATACCAAGCCATCTACGAACAATATCTACAAGTCAAAGCAACACACCGATCAAATATTCAAACTGTTCTAGAGCCTCAAAACCAACCTGAACACCAATGTCGAACTCATCTAAGGAACATATTTCGATTACAAAATCATGGAATCGCTTTAATACATGAACTAACTCTTCTTCGAACATGAGAGACCCAACGAAAAAGTTAAAAAATTCAAGCGATCACTCAACGAATTCTGAAACCTGATAATCTCCATATCCAAATCAATCAACAGCAAAAAATGCATCGAAAAACTCTTCTCCCTCGACCCGATTAAAAAAACATAACTCTAATCCCAATTCCTAGATCAACCCTTGATAACCTCGATCACCAATCTATCAAAAATTAAGGCCGACGTACATAACGAAAAGTCCAATACTATCAGTGCAGTACTCTCAGAAAAACTAGAATAAAACATTACCCTAAATAAATTCAAAGCCCTGATCTATGCCCCAAAAACACTCATACATGACGAAAGTGTCGAAGCCAAAATCCTACTAGCTGCCGACAACAGCTTGCTGTAAGCCTATACCACAACCAACGGATAAAAGATCAAAATAAAAAACAGCCAAGCCCTCTTACGAATGAATACCTCTAGCCCATGCGAAAAAACAATGGACATATAAGCCTCACCAACGAAAAAGGTAATAAAAAGACCTATCCCTTCTCGTACACTTACCGCGTCATAGGCGACCGAGACGATGGTAGACTAAAAAACAAATTTTATAAAAAACCTCTTGGAGACATCATCTAAGACGAAAAGGTAAATGTGGTCTATTGGGGGGGGATAGATATCCCAATCACCACCTCCATCACCTGACTATCAACCCAATGGATATCCACTCACTGCAACCAGAGGGCGATTATCCGAAAAATCCCACGGTCTATGGATCTATCATCCTTGGAAAAGTCTTACGGTAAACTTCACCCTAACAGAAAGACCACCCGTGTAGAGACGATCTCACAAAAGCTGAGCTTCCGCATAAAAAACTTTCCACCCCAACAAGGTGCCGTACTCGGGGAAACCGAGCCCTAGATACCTGCTAACTCACTAGCAAAAGCCACCATCACAGGCTTTGAACCCCCAGTGAATATCATCGCGTAAGCAGTTTTACCATCAAAACCCCTGGCCAAGCCAGGATCCCCTGACAAGGTAACAAACTTAATACCCAAGCACGAGCCGCCTTAGACAAAGTACGTTTAGGTATCACCATTGGCAACATCAATGCGCGGCTGGCCAAAGAAAATATCCACCTGAAAAAAACATTCTTCATAACGGTTTATGTCAATAACTAAAATCTCTATCACCATGACAACGAAACATCTTCTTCTGGCCGGCCTATTACTGATCTCCTACATCAAGACACAATACATCCTTGAATGTAAAATCCCCAGAAGTTGATAGAAAAACCCTCGAAGAAAAGGAAAATAAGGAAAAGATGAGCCCATACTTTCCATAAATCGACGAAAGAGAGATCACCTGGTCCAAAGTACTATAGAAAATCATCGATCCGAATGAAAAATTCAATCAAGTCTACTATTTCAACAACAACGATCTAATCAACCCACGCAAATCCCTCTAATAAACCCTCATCGAACGGATCAAAAAGATGAAATTAAAGAGGTCTATGACAACTAAAACTTCAAGACCAAAATAACCGAAGCCTCCTTCTCATAAAAAACAATACGCATCTATACAGTCGATGCTAAAAAAAAAATCCTCAACCAAGACGGCACATTCACCGAAAAACATATCGATCGATATGAGATCAAAAACACCGATATGAAAATATTTAAAATCAAAGACATGTGGTACATGGATCAGTATCTTGGAGAAATACGATACCACCTATTGGCCATGCCCCAATGAGACCAGACATCTACTAACTCAAGAAAAAATTGAAAAGATCTCCAATACATAGACCTATTTTAGGTATAGCATCCCGATAGAAGAAAAAAACCGCACCAAGTGAAGATATATGCCAGCTATAATACCTCATCTAAGCTGTTCTTCGATAATCCCCACTCAACGGACACCGTTTCACTTCAGTAATCTATAAGGAAAGCAATCCCTACAGCAATCGAACCATCGAAAACCAGATCTCCTAAGACGCCCAAGGACAAATAGACCAGAGCCAACGCATCAAAGAAAAAATAAGGTAAAAAAAGAATAAGAAATATGAAACCCTTGATATATCCCATATCAGATGGCGCATTAAAAAACCTTTAATCCCCATTTAAACGCTTCCCTTACTCAGACCCATAGCTTGGATCAAAAGGGGGGGGGCAAACAACATCCCCCATTGAGGATATAGCCCCTCCCCCACTCCCAAGGGTTCATATCTTCCTGCTTAAATTTGATCCTTCATCGAAATTCCTTATGATTTCAAGAGAAACCATCGATAAAATATTCAAAAATGCCCGAATAGAGGAGGTCATCGGAGACTTCATGCAATTGAAAAAAAGTGGGAGTAATTATAAAGGGTTTAGCCCATTCTCCAACGAGCGTACGCCCTCCTTCATGGTCTCCCCGGCAAAACAGATCTGGAAAGACTTCAGTTCAGGCAAAGGGGGCAATATCGTCAGTTTTCTCATCGAACACGAACATTTTACCTATCCAGAGACACTGCGTTGGCTGGCCAAGAAATACCACATAGAGATTCAAGAAGACTACAAACCATCTGAAGAAGAAGCCAAAACCGCTGGCGAGAGAGAAAGCCTTTACACAGTCCATGACTTTGCCAAACGCTTTTTCATCGAACAATTGCATGAGAGTGAAGAAGGTCGTACTATTGGGCTGAGCTACTTAAAAAAGCGAGGTTTTAAAGATAAGACGATTCAAAAGTTTGAGTTAGGCTATGCTCCCACATCTTGGAATACGCTTACCAACACCGCCCTACAAAAAGGCTTCAAGATCGATTATCTAGAAAAATCTGGCTTGACCATTGTCAAAGAAGATAAACAATCGGACCGTTTCCGAAACCGTATAATCTTCCCCATACACAGCCTCTCAGGCCGTGTACTAGGATTCGGTGGCCGGATACTAAAGACAACCCCCAATGCGGTCAAATATCTCAATTCGCCTGAAAGCGAAATCTATCACAAGAGCCATATCCTCTACGGCATATATCAAGCCAAACAGGCCATATTGAAAGAAGATCTCTGCTATCTGGTCGAAGGCTATACCGATGTAATCTCCCTATATCAAGCCGGGACACAAAATGTCGTAGCCTCCTCCGGCACAGCACTTACCCTTGACCAAATCCGCCTGATTAAACGACTTACACCCAACGTCACTTTACTCTACGACGGAGATGCTGCCGGCATCAAAGCCTCATTGCGCGGCATCGATCTGATCCTCGAACAGGAAATGAACGTACGCATCTTGCTCTTCCCCGACGGCGAAGACCCTGACTCTTTTACACAAAGACATCCTTCAACCAAACTGATCGCATTCATACGAAATAATAGCCAAGATTTCATCCACTTCAAGACGCAACTGCTCCTAGAAGATGCACAAAACGAACCGATCAAAAAGGCAAGCCTCATCCGTAACATCATCGAGAGCATTGCCAAAATCCCCAGCAGCATCCGTCGAGAGGTCTATGTACAAGAGACCGCTAGAGTATTACATATCAGTGAGCGGATCCTCTTCAACGAATTAGCCCGCATTGATAGGAAAACCCGCGAAGAGGCCGATAAAAAATTTCAAAAAGAAGTCGAACGTAAGACCCGCGAACCCGTTGCGGATGTAACGGAAACTACAGACCCATTACTCATTGTCGAAGAGGAACTCATCCAACTCATACTAGCCCATGGCGACACAACGGTACGCTTAGAAAATCTTATATCTCCTATCAAAGAGGTCTACGAAACCACCATCATCGAAGAAATCTTACACCAATTTGAAGTAGACCACTTGAGTTTTTCCCTGGATTTCTATCAAAAAATATTCGATCAAGTGCGAGAAGGCTTTCAACAAGGTGAACTCCGATCTGGAGAATTTTTTATAAAATTGTTTGACGAGGAGATTAACCAAACACTCTCTTCACTACTGACTGAACACTATCAACTGGCACAGTGGGACAAGAAAGACATACATGTCACCCCAAAAGAACAAAAATTAGGCGAACACCTCACTGAAGCTCTACTACGCTACAAATCGCATTATATCTCTAAGTTGATCCAAGAGGCTATGGAAAATCTCAAAGGACAAAACCCTATAAAAAACAACGTCAAAACCCGAGAAAAGATAATACGGTTAACCGAACTTAAAAACCAGATCAATAAAAAATTGCACCGTTACGTCTGAAAAGATCCATAAACTCAAGTATCACATCTTAATGATCAAAAACTAGGCGAAATTTCACCGTTTGACCGACAAAACGACTGTAATGGACCATCGCCTCATCTAAAGCTCCATCCTGGACCTTGTCCAACGGAACAAATGGACGGATCATCATGACTATTTTGTGTTTTTGCACTTTACACCTCCATTTATGACCGATCAAAATCGAAAGATTGAACAATCCATAAACGAGATTGAATTTCTTATCATACTCAGGTGCAAAAGAAGTCGTATGATTCTTATAGCACAATAGATACTCATCAAAAACAGGCAATAGATATAGGCTTTTATCCCAACTATCTCCCGATACAAAGCCTCTTGAAGCATCCAATAGATATATCCCTCACAAACTTGCCGATGCAAATGATCTCCTGCCAACGTAATGCAAAGTTATGCCTTCGAGATCACAAAACCCCGATCATCATACATAATCCTGTAAGCTTACCAGTCTATAAATGGTGAAGTAACGTAAGGTCAACTCAAGCAAAACCTCATCTCGATCTTGTTCCTCAGTTCCCTTTGTGAACAGACGGGAAGTTGCCAATTATATACCCACAGATACCTCGTCAGCAATGGTTATATCATAATCGAAAACGTTGGAAAAATTCTGGTTAATGCTGGTAAGGCGTATCTTGATCTCAAAATCAAAATATTTTTCTCTTAAGATGATGATGTCCCGAACTAAAGAGCTCTACTTTGTTTCTTATAAGCCATACGTAATCCGAGGTGACTATATATTCTACCTTAGGCTTGGATTTATAGCTCAAAATACACCTGAGATTTTTATTTAAGCGCCTCTTTCACTTTTTTACATACACTTCAGGCATGTGAGGATATTATCAATGACGTCGTTATCTCGCACTTGGATCTAAAAATATTCATCGGGATGTTGGGTACCTCGTTAATCTTCATAACCTATTAAATCAAATTCGTTTTTCTCGGCATTATAAGCATGAATATCGAGTTCATAGCCCGACGAATCTCCACCATTAAAAATGATCTTCAACGTAACTCCAGGGATCAATTATTCGTTCAAATCAAAGTTCACCGTATCATCACTTAATATCAATGGGTCTTTTCAATCGATTTGCGATACTTTGCCTTCCCTGTACTTGTAAATATCTTCAAAGATCTTGACTGCTTCAATGATCCAAAATTCTTTGGTGTTTTTATCGAGGAAAAATTTTTATGATTGCAAATGCTCTGAGCCATTACGATAGCCTGATGTGATATTTTTCTTACCCCCATATAGGTTACAAACAAATGATGAATCCATCGTGTTATCATACCTAAACCGCTCTCTGCGCATACTATTTCTTAATTCCAATAATAAGCCCCGTATCATTTGCCCACTCTTTTAACCAGCCTTTTAAGGTGTTGTCCCTACTCATTCATATTCGAATGAAAACCATCTGCATACCTGGTGCAAGGCTCGATATACATTTTGATCTGAAAAGCACAGGTTTTTTACCTGTGTTTGTGAAACATCACCCACCTGATAGCTTTGAGCCCCATAGATCCGCTTCAAATTATCTATAATCAGGTGCAAAAGCTTACCTACATAAGCATAAAATAAAACTCACTCTTACCACATCCAAAAAAAACAGCACATAGTAAAGCTTACTCAAATCGCTATCAAAACTTAGTTGATAATAACACACTGCAGAGCGTTGACTTTATGCGCCCCTGTGGAAAGCTCTTTAAAGTATACTTCTTGCTCCTATGCAGCATATAGTCCCCGAGGATAAATTATACATAATCTTAAAATGAAAATTTTAGCTAGACAAATTCTTGTCTCATCAAACTTTGCCTAAAGCATCTTTGCTCATCTAATTGAATTTCTATAAAGGCCTTTTAATCCCTATAAACACGCATCACAAGTTTTGATTTTATTGTTGATATATAAAGAAAATTCGATTGCACTAGGTCTTCTCTAGGATTTTCACCCCTATGCCTGAGATTAAATAACAGTAATAATCATAGACCTTCTAGGAGATGACTCTCATGCCCTAGCAGTTCGAGTAATGATTTGAATCCTTCTACTTTTTCTATAATCTCTCCTCTGCAGGGAAAGAGCCCGAAGAATTTCAAAAAGACTTGTCCTTATACTAGCACACCCGGGTATACTTCTTCATCTTTAAGGCTAGGCTGCAGGGGGGCAAACCTCATAGCCCCCTTGAAAAACCTGTAGGGTAAGGCTCAAGTTTTCCTATATGTATGATGATACCCCCTATGGTGAAACCTTCCTGGTATATCCTTCGCAGGCCTTTAGGATAGGTATAGTGGATGCTACCGTTACTCTTGAAATACGATGGTAAAACGGCCCCGCTTAGTCTTTGCCCAAGACTTAGGACCTCTTTGATCATATGACCCCATTCTAGGCTTATTGATGCGCCAATATAGTTAAGCTTTACCGGACCACAGTGCAACCCAATATTTGATAAGCCTGCACCCGATTCATACGGTTTCAGATTGAAAGTTCCGGTATGGATTTAAGCAGCTTCTACCGCTTCACTATGGACCAAATCCACCTCTGCAAATTTACCTTTACAAAAGTCATCAAAAAATCAGTACGCCGTTTTTATACACTGAAATCCGGCCAAATCAAAACCATACACTTCTCAGAGCATGCAGCAACCAAGAGCAGGCAGTCCGACCTAATATCCGCAATATGCTTACGCTTATTAAGTGGGGAATCCAATACAGCCAAGACCTGCTTACCCATCAAATCTTCACGGCGATAATTAACCAAGATCTGAGCAGAACTTGTCTTAAGGCCCAATGTACCAAAGTCTATTTCTAGGACATAAGCCGTCTTGACAGCCTTTTCATTCGGCTCAGCACAAACGATCGTTCCTACATGGATCTAAACCTTCAAAAAATCATAAAAATCGATCTTCAAATCCATAATCATATTAAATTTCATCCATCGGAAGCCATACGGCTACCCTTCATCCGATAATAAGCCAAAGCAGCTATAAACAACACCCCAACCACAGCGCAATAAACCCACGTAGGAATAGGCACCGGATCTCCTTTGGCATACGAATGCAAACCTGAGAAGTAATAGTTAACCCCGAAATAGGTCATGATGATCGAACTTACGGCCAACAGACTGGCTAGGTTGAAAACAAATGGCCCATTAAGCCCTGGCACCAAGCGCATGTGTAAAACAAAAGCGTAGACGATCACACTGATGAAGGCCCAAGTCTCTTTCGGATCCCAGCTCCAATAACGCCCCCAACTCTCATTGGCCCAGACCCCACCTAGGAAAGTACCCACCGTCAACAGAAAAAGGCCCACGGTGAGCGCCATCTCATTGATCAAAGTCAGCTCCTTGATGGAATTCTCGATACGTATATGCTGAGAGTTCCCTTTGAGAATATATAAAATTAATACGATAAGTCCCAAAAAGGCTCCCATGCTCAGAAAACCATAACTCGAGGTGATAACTGCCACATGAACCATCAACCAATACGATTTGAGCACAGGAACCAGATTAGTCACCTCCGGATCCATCAGATTGCCATGAGCTACACCCAAAAGGATTGTTGTAGACAGCACCGTGATCGCTGGGACGAAAACGTTACGATTATGATAAAACAAAAGTCCGGCCAAAACCGTACACCAACTGATGAAAACAGCCGACTCATAACCATTGCTCCAAGGAGCATGCCCAGAGACATACCAACGCAAGCCGAGTCCAAAAGCATGATAAAGGAAAACCGCAAACAAAAGATTAACAAAAACCTTGATGCAGACATTAATTCCTTTAAAAGGTATAAAAATCTTGGCAAAAGCCAGAATGAGCAATACCCCACCCAACACCAGATAACATAACATCACTCGATAAAAGATGTTCAGCCGATTATAAAGCATCTCAGCATCGACCCTGCCAGCTGACGGCATGATCTTCTGGCCATATCGATTTTGATACGCTCGGATCTTTCCGAGCACTTGATCAACTGGGCCCCAATCCTGCGTCTGCTGGGCATGAGAGAGCGCTATAAAATAATCGCTTAACATAGCAAAAGCCTTGGCGTTCAATTGAAAATCCGGAGTCATCCACCCTGTCCATGTGTTTTGCGAATCATCGAATATGGGTAAGATCCGCAAATACTGTCCCTGAAAAATCCTCGAAATGATACTTACACGTTCATTCAGGTGGATCAGAGCCTTGTCGTATTCACCTCTCTGCCCAGGGCTTATTGCAAAGGCCCGTTCATACTCCTGCTCAAGAACAAAATTGACCTGGCCCGTACGAGGATCCGCGCGATAAAGTTCCATTAAAGAGGTATATCCCTCCTGATCAGCCCGCGTCATCTCGAGCAAAGCTTGCCCCCCTTTAGTCCCAACCTTGATGAAAGGAATTTGAGCCCAGCCGATGCTGCCCCTACGCACAGAGACCAACCAACCATCTTGATTCATAGAGATCATCCACTGATTGGCATTCAACCCTCCGATATGATCTTTCTTATAAATCTTTCGTAACAGCTCCAGAGCCATGGTATTGACCGGCTTGATCCGACCTTGCGGATCTTGTACAAGCAGACGACCGAATTTTTCAGCATGCTCCTCAGGTATCCGTATCGTAGCACAAAGACTGTCTATAGGAACCCTTCTGACCTTTCCGGGACCATGCTGAGCATAAACCAACCCACCGATCAACAACAACAAAAGCACCGGCTTCTTAGCAAGCGCCCTCAACATTTGACGCAACTTATCAAAACGAGTACCCTTCCAAAACAGGGTAAAAAACATACCTACTCCCAGCAAGAGATAGCCGAGATAAGAAATCCGTGTACCCCAATCATCATGATTTACCGAGAGACGAGCCCCCTTACCATCAGGATCATAACCCGATTGAAAGAAACGATATCCCCCATGATCTAGCACATTGTTCATAAAAATAATATGATCCTCTTCCCGGCCATTATCAATCACAATAACTTCACTGGCAAAGGAAGATGGGCTTTCCGAGCCGGGGTACTTTTCAAGTTCAAACTTGTTCAAGCGTATGGCAAAAGGCACATCCAAAAATATCGAGCCGTAACCAATAGCTACTTGCTTGCCATCTAACACAACCTGACCACCCATCCCGGTGACCCACTTATCCCCCAAAAAGGTCAGGGTCTGCGATTGGTCTCGAGTGGAAATCTTTGCCGTGATAGCATCTGGAAAATTCTTTTTATCTTTCTCGACAGAGACATACTTCAGTGTCCCCCGACGGACACCTTCAGGTATGACTAGACGAAGTCCCCCTATGCGATACAAAGAACGCAAACGCAACTCAGAAGGCACAGATTTCGATAATATGCCTATCTTTTGGGTCGCCATGATGAAATAATCCCCTTCAAAAGGAGCATTGATATACAACTTACCCTGACTTTCGAACAACTGAATGGCTCCCTCGACCGTCTTATCAAAACTCACCAGGATACCTCCAAAATTTTTTACTTGCCCAGCAAGGAGAAAATTTTCCACACGTCCGCCCTTTTCCGTAGTGACTATTTTCAGCATCCTTTGTCCCTGAGGATCTTCGAAAAACGTTTCTCGAGCATGAGGGATATAACCAACTACTCTCACCTTCAAAATCTGATCCTTGAAGGTGAATTTGCCTTTGTACTGGTTATGAAATGGCGAGAGGATGTACGGATCTCGATAAGCCCTCACTTCGTCGCCGTCGGAGATATGCAACTTGATATAGGTCTTCTCAGAAACGATCTGTTGAGCCGTAGCACCTTGACGGATGAGCATCATCCCCTCAAAACCGATGTATCTGGAGATAAAGCCACCTACAAACATCAGTACAAAAGCCAGATGAAAGACGAGCAAAGGCCATTTCTCTCGCAACCAAAGACCATATCTACCAATATTCCCTACAAAGCAGAGGATCAAGAGCAACATGACCGTCTCAAACCAAATAGATTGATAAATGAGAACTTTAGCTGTAGCCGTAGAATATATCTGCTCTACGAAGGTAGCCACCGCCATAGACAAAGCATAAACCAAAAATAATACAGCCATAAGTCTTGTAGAAAAAAATCGGTGAAAAATTCGGTGCATACCATCAGTTTTGGCAGTGTAAAAGTAGCGAAATCCCGTGTTAAACCGATTGAATATAATTATACTGACACCCTCCCCCTTGACCACTCATGAAGGAACTTCCATTTAAACAAGCATTGCACAAAGTAAAAGAAAGATCCTAGTCCCAATACCTCCAATCACTTTTCAAGAAGACTATAAAAAAATTATCTTTACACAAAACACAAATTATTCCTATAAGATTTTTTCTTATTATCAATCATTTATAGGGGAAAGATCAAAGAATACCATTTTAATCAGTGCCCTACAGCCCTTTATGAACCGATCAATTATATACTCTCGACCGATGGAAAACGTATTCGGCCAGTCTTATACCTGATCGAGACAGACATATTTCAAGATGATATAGAAAAGTCATTGCGCCCGCATTAGACTTAGAATTTTTATACAACTCTATATTGATCCACGATTTATAGATAAAGCCCCGTTACGTATAGGTCATGCCAGCATACATGAAAAATGGGGACTCAATAGGGCCATCCATCCTGTCGGGAGACATTCTACTGGTAAAAATATATCAATTTTTTGAAGAGTTCGACGCTGAAGTTTTTCATAAAGTGACCCTCGAATTTTCAGATATGTTCATCAAAGTTTGCGAAAGCCAACAAATGAATATAAACTTTGAACAAACCCAAATACCTCGCTTTGACCAATTACATACAGATGATCACTTATAAAACAGCTACTCTGATCGGTACATCACTAAAAACTGGAGCACTTATCGGTGACGCAAGGCCTAAAAAAGTGACACCCACCTTTATGGAGTAGGAAAAAACATCAGTATTGACTTTCAGATCCAAGACGATCTACTCGATGTGTTTAGCCGTACATAAAACTTTGAGAAAAACATTCTGGAAACGTTTACTAAAACAAAAAATATCCCCTGCTTCAAAACCTTAGAAAAAACCGATGAACGACAAAAAGAAGAACCCTTCTACTGGTACAGCTCAAAATAGACAGCATCGACAAGGTCTATGATATCGAATGCCTCTTCAATAAGCTTCTCATTATATAATAATATAAAAAATTCGAACACTATCTATAAAAAAATATAATAATTCTCAGAATTATCTCAGATACTACAGAAAAGAAATACATTCTTCTTAAATTTATCAACGACCCCATCATATGGACTCACTGATCAAAGCATCAGAGTCAAACCATCAAAACTGGATAAATGCTAGTAAGAAATTTTCACACCATTACTTTACGGAAAGTCTAATTATTACAAAGAACATCATAAAAAATAGATATCTTCGAAATAAACCTAAAAATCTACTATATAAACCCCATGTTACCATAATAAAAACATAAATTCCCTTATCTAAATACGCCAAGACACTTATCATCATATTAGGATCCACAACTATACTAGAATAAATTTATCAATAATCAAAATATTAATTATGTTTATTAATACACCTATATATTATATATTAATTAAGGATTGTTTTATGTTTAAATTAGAATACAATGAAAATTTATTATCAGGGATCTATTTCTAACTACAAAAAGAGCCATCAAAGCATCAAAGGAAAAAAAGATCGTCTTCAAACATATCAATTATATATTATGGTCACCATAGAAAAGAGTAAATCATTTTTGAAAAAAAAATTTCATTTTAATCATATACACCAAATATAAATATAATAATATTTAACCTTTTGTTAATAAAAAATATTATTATGGAAAATAACTTATTTAAAATTATTAATAGAGTATCAATATGATACAACATTCGATGAAATCATTACTACTTTAGGCAAAGAATTGACCAAACAAGAAATCGAAAATATAAAGACATGACTCATCCATGAGTTATAAAAGATGCAACGCATCAATAAACCCGATAACCCTAGGATCCAATATTATACAAAAGTGGAAGCCAACCTTTGCTACCAATTACCTGAATAAGTCAGACACCTTGTATCGATAATCTATTTCACCTACATAGACACCATCACAAACGATATAAGCCAAGACGATTTATAAAAGCAATTAGATTACCCATTTTGCACTGTTTCAGATGATTTCTGTGTGCATCTCAAAAATCATTTAATACATTCCTGTGAAATGGTCATATCCGACTTTGGTTTAGATGATATGATCGATTCGAAAGCCTTAGAATTTTATTTTCTTAGAGACAAAGAAAATACTGAGAGGTTGCTACAAATAATCATAAAATTTACTTTTATTGAAGCGAAAAAAGAACTCGATAAATGCTTATCCCGCCTAGACTTTTCGCCAGAAAAGGCTAATTAGTAGACCGAGCGAATAAACTTTTTTTCCAAAAAATCAACACACTCCAGATTGAAGCTTTAGATATACAAGGGTCCCTTATGGACTCGAACAAATCATCAAAAAAGCACACAAAACATTTATATCCGCATTTACTACCCAAAAAAGGACAAATACTTTAAAATCTTTCCTCTCTTGGAGGTACTTCAATGTAGTAAACGAACTCTTGACTTTGAAAACCTATCTCATGCATACCATACATACTCCTCCTATCCACAATGTTGATATTTTCCACGAAAACTCATCAGATGTAAAAAATTATACTACACTACGGAGTTTTTTTATCATCATCGATCATCTACTGTCTTATGATAGAGATGCCAAAGAGGGTATATAAAATATCTTTACAAAAGTCAAGTAAACTCATGTCATTTCTCTAAAATAAAAAATTCTCATAATCAGCACTTTGGCCAAAAACTTAATAGATCATATTCGTTCGTTTGGAAAAGGTATTGTGTTATAAAATTTAGTCAAATTCATTCTGTTGGGCATTTATGGACTTATGTTTATCCACTTCACTCACAAAAGACACAAATAAGGCCTGAAAGCTTTCCTTGACTTATTGAATTCTGATAAACCCAGATAACACACGTATCCCATCTGTCAGGAGTATAAATACCCCCTAAACTGACCATAAATCATATGAAGCCAAAACTCTCCTTTTCCATGAGTTATCCCTTCCCCTTGAAATAAAACATATACGCAATCTAAATGAAAAAAACACCCCTTAGTGGGGCTACCAATACAATATATTTCCGGAAAATCACCACAAAAAATATAAACACAACAGGATCGATACGTTGTGTGTACTATTTTATCCCAGCGCTAGTCTAAAGGCACTCATACCTATAGGCTCTTTACCCACGACTATTTTTATAGTCCTTATCCTGACGATCAACTCCGCATGACATATGACCATGTTATATAGGTGTTTCAAGGGGGCTATCCTTACTGCTCAAGATAACGAATTATTTAGCCAAATAACACTTATGCGCGAAGAGTATTTTACCTGTGGAGAATCTCCAAAATGAATAGGATACTTAATCAAAAGTACAAGATCTATTTCCATGGCATTCTAACAAAAACATCGTACAGCTATAAACATCTTCTACATTGGCCCTCTTTAGATAAACACAAACATATAAGAAGGAAAATATCAACTGTAAACGTCCTACTTAACCTTCTAAAATTATCTATCAAATTCACACTTCCTACCAACGTCAAAGAACAATCATTCATAAAACATCTAAAAATATTAACCAATAACTGCAATAACCTTTTTTTCGGCAGAAAAAGAATTGCACGATCATAAAACGATCAATTTAGTATTTTGTCATTCAACATGAACAAGTTTGTACGCCCAACAAGAAGCTTACCAAGAAGCAGTCCGGATGCACGATACGGCCTTAGAATTTTTTTTAGCATGAGTACCTCACAATCAGATTTTGGTAATAGTACCGTCAACAAAGGAGTACAACACTACATCTCAAAACATAGAGTCATTCTTTCATGCAAGCCTGGCTTAGCATCAAAAGACCAATAGATACAGTAAGTTTTATACTAATGCCACACATAAACAAAACTCAGATCATACAAAAAATATCTTTATGAAAACCCTACAACGATATCAATACTTCATCAACCAAAAGATCAAAGATCGAAATTGTGATAGTGCTCCTAAAGAATTATACGAACCGATCATTTATACTCCCTTTCTATCGGGTGCGCATCCGGCCAGTATTGTGTCTGACAAAAACCCATATTTTTCAAAACCATATATCCAAAGCACTCCTACCATCATTAGTCCTAGAATTCTTTCACAATTTCACCCTAATACATGAAGACGTCATGGATCCCCCCTACCCAGGAGTAACCCCACACACATAAAAAATGAGGCCTCAACAGTGCTACACTCTCAGGAGACACTTTTTTGGGCAAAACTTATTAATTTTTTGAAGAGACCTCAACAATGAAACCTTTCATAAGGTAGTCTACGAATTCTCATGAGATGGCGATAAAAGTCTTTGAAGGCCAACAAATAGACCTGAATTCTTAACAAAACCAGACATTCCACTTCGACCAATACACACAGATAATCACTCACAAAACAGCTGCCCTAATCGGTAAATCACTAAAGATCGAATCACTTATCGGTGAGCTTGAAGATGCCACCCACCTTTATGAAATAAGAAAAGCATCGGTATTGCCTTTCAAATCCAAGACAATCTACTCTATATGTCTGGACATACAGACAACTTTGGAAAAAACATGCTAAAGACGTCTACGAAAACAAAAAACATCCTCTATTCAAAGCCCATGAAAAGGCCGATTAGCGACAAAAAATAAGAACTCTTATACTGGTACGGCTTCAAAATAGACAGTATCGATAAGGTCTATGCTATCGAATACCTTTTCAAAAAGCTTAGCATCATAAAAGATATAAAAAATAACTCTAATACTATAAGAATAAAAACCTAAAAAACCTTACATATCAGGTCTCAGTGCCCGTAGAAAAGAAAGACATCCTCACGCAACTCATTGATAAAACCATCACACGGACCAAATGATCAAAGTGTCAGAGACAAATCTTCATAGACCAGATGGACATCGCGATAGGAAACGCTCGCGCCACCTCCACATGAAATCTCAAAAGATGACTGAATATGAGTCAAATACGTCTAACAAGGACGAGGCGGGATCACTACACCTCCATAGCCTCAAATAAAGTGAAGTTAGAAGGGAGCCTAGACGTTCCCCTCAAAGCATTTAGAACCAAGGGATCCAAACCTTCTAATTTTTATAAATCTCCTCAGGCAACACGCTTACATTACCGATGTAAACAAAACGCCCCATGCGATAACCCAAAATGAACAGACTCCATGCACAACATCTAAAAGAAGAATTTATACTCCTCCTATCAACTCAGTCTGGTCTGCTTCTATCCCAATGAGGTGTGATATCCAAAGCCAGGATACGTTTCTTCCGAAAATAAGTAAGCAAAACGTTTTTTAACTTCATCCAATACCAATGGAAAGATGTAAATGGGTAAAGTCTTATTCATCATAAAATTGATGAGACGGACATCATCTAAGCCGACCATATGGTCAATATGCTCGTGTGTGTATAGAATAGCATCTACCCGCGACACCCCACCACGCAACATCTGATAGCGAAATACGGACCAAATTCGATCAAAAACATCTTCTCATCCTTATAAACGAGGATAAAACTCCTGATTCTTTTGTATTTAGGATCTTTAAAAAGGCAGATCGGATGCGTAGAGCCAATGACAAAAACATCCTGAGAGATGCGCCCATACCCAAAAAGTAAATTTTAATAAAGGCAAAGGGCTATTTTGACCCAATTTCTTGCAATGTAGAGGATTGCTTGATTAGTTGTTAGATATCTTCGGTGAGTTCTTCATTGTCCTTCAGGAATGCTTTGACCAAATCACACTCATGGCCGAACTTAGTCTCTCCGTAACTGAACCACAAACCACTCTTTTTTGACCAATTCCAAATATACAGCCAAATCAAGAATTTCTCTTGCTCTTGAGATACCTTCACCATACATGAGATCAAATTCAGTCATTCTTAAAGGTGGAGCTACTTTATTTTTGACCACTTTCTCTTTTGTACGATTACCGATAACCTATTTGCTATTCTTAATCTGAGCACCGAAGCGGATATCCAAACGTATAGAAACCTAAAGTTTCAAAGCATTACCCCCAGTAGTAGTCTCAAGATTATCGAACATCACACCTATTTTTCCCTGAGCTAATTGATGAATATTGCTATACATTTGTTTCTTATAATGTTAGCTGTTATTAAAAACAGCCCCCCCTTCTAGCTATTGAAACTGCGTGTCTTTTAAACCTTAGTAGTTGCTGTACTATTTTGTCACCTTAATAGTCCTCCTTCCTTGGGGAAGGATATCCCCTATTTAGCTTTGATTACCACACTAATTTTTCAGTAGTTTACATATTACTTCCTTTTGTTTATAACATTGATTACCTTCTCTATAGCATCCTCAGCTTTTATAAGTTTTTTACAATACATCTTTGTGGAGACTATAGGGCTCATTTTTATTTCTTTTTGAGTCAGTATTTGTACACCGTCAAAAATACCGTTGCACTCTGCTTTTGCTGAAACGTTTTTTTATTCAGCCGCCATTGAATTGCACATGGGTATCTTTTAGTACTGTAATATATATTCATTTCTATTCAGAGAATGATTTATTAATCATCTATTTTCCATTCAAAATTTTAAAGAAGTTGTTTTTATCAATTAGGTTTTTAGCTTGAATCTTTTGCTTTTTCAATATGCGTACCAGTGACCACATAAATGGAGGGTATATGGGCTGGAGAGTTTATTTTACTTGCAAGCATTTCATTGAAGGCCACTATTATACAATAGGCCAACTGGCTTTTTACATAAATCGTTTTTACCTTGTTTTTGTGCTTCTACAAGTGATTGAACTAAGAATAAAAACTGTAAATCATATTAGGATAAAGTTTTTTTGTGTCATAATGATAAATTTATATGGTAATAATTTATTTTTTTAGGTATATTTTTTTGAGTGACTAGATTTTTTTATTGACTTCAAAACACAATTAAATATGACCTCACTCAAGAAAATGACCTATATATCATATCCATAAAAATCGTATTATTATTATTAATATATATATGAATCATTTGGTATTTGTGAGGGCTATTGGATCCATTCAAAAGTAATAGGGGGAAGATGATAAATTTTTCATACATTTAAGCCAATATAAAAATACAATAGACTGAATAGTAATGAATAAATTCTTTATATCAGCGGCGAGCATGGTGGTAATGACGTTTTCTTCAAAAGCGCAAAAGATCGACTTTACCGAGTATACACTTCCCAATGGACTGCATGTGATATTGCATCAAGATGGGAGTAATCCCTTGGTAGCCGTGTCGGTATTGTACCATCTGGGGGGCAAAAATGAAACACTAGGGCGTAGCGGATTTGCTCATTTTTTTGAGCATCTGATGTTTGAAGGTTCCTATAATATTGGCAGGGGAGAATTTTCCAAGTATATAAACGATAATGGAGGAACTCTCAATGCATACACTACCTCAGATGATACCAATTATCTTGAATTTTTGCCTTCCAACCAACTCAGGTTAGCTCTTTGGTTGGAATCCGAACGTATGATGCATGCCAAAGTAGACCAAAAAGGCATTGATACTCAACGTGAGGTGGTCAAAGAAGAAAAAAGATTGTATATAGACAATCGGCCTTATATGACAGCTATTAGTAAGGAAATCCCAGCTCTATTATTTAAAAAACATCCGTATAGATTTCCAGTAATTGGCGCTATAGAAGATCTTAATGCTGTTGCTGAGGCTGATTATCAATTTTTTTACAAGACCTTTTATGTGCCTAATAATGCTACACTAAGCATCGCTGGGGACATCGATTTGGAAAAAACCAAAAAATGGATCAATGCCTATTTTGGTCCGATCCCTAAGAGTACACAACCCATCCCCAGGCCTAATGCGAAAGAAGACCCTATCACCCAGGAGATCTATGCTACTTATGAGGATAAAAACGCTCAGGTACCTGCTGTGGTCTTAGCTTATAGAGCTCCCAAGAAAACAGACAAAGACACTTACGTTTTGAAAATTATCGACAACGTATTGTCCAAGGGAGAGAGTTCTCGTATTACTAGAAATGTTATAAACAAAAAACAATTGGCTTCCCATGCAGGATCTTTCCTACAAGATTTGGAAGATTACGGTATATTTATCATTTACGCCGTTGCCAACTCTGATTCTGATGTTACCTTGGATGATATTACACAAGCCATAGACGAGGAGATCGAAGCTTTGAAGAAAGACTCAATCATCCAAAGCGAGTTAGAAAAACAGATCAATAACTTGGAAAATAGTTTAATCTATGCGAATGCTTCTATGATTGGCATAGCGCGTACCTTGGCCAAATATCATGTGTATCATGGGAATACTGATCTGATCAATACGGTTTTAGAAAAATATCGCCGGATCACCGTGGAGGACATTAAACAAGTAGCTAATAAATATTTAAATAAAACCCAACGTGTCCGTTTGTATAACCTCTCCAAAAAATCATGAAAAAATATCACGTCATGAAATCCATAGCCAGAATAATACTTACTCTTATTCTCGATTTTTCCTTAAGTGCTAATGATCAGGTAGATCGCACAAAAGCACCCCAGTCTGATCCAGCACCAGAAATCAACATCGGACAACCTGCAATTTTTCGACTGGATAATGGTTTAACTATTTTGGTCGTCGAAAATCACAAACTACCTATGGTAACTGTAAGTTTAGATTTTGACCAAGACCCCATATTAGAAGGCGATAAGGCTGGTTTGAAAAATATATTTGGCGATATGCTTCGTGCCGGTACAAAAAGTCATACTAAAGAGCAATTTGATGAGGCTATTGATCATCTTGGTACCACCTTTTATGTTGCTTCGTCAGGGGTATACATGTCTACATTGAGACGACATCTTAGCGAATCAGTAAAACTCATGAGCGAAGCCTTACTCACACCTGCTTTTGACAATACTCAAGAACTTCAAAAATTAATAAAACGAAGCATCACCAATATTAAACTAAATGAGAAAGACTCCAATGCCATTTCGGAACATGTTCGAAAAATCTTGTATTACGGAAAATACCATCCTTATGGTGAATATGCATCGCGTGAAAGTTTAAAAAAAATAACCCTTAGGGATTTGAAAAAATTTTATCAAACTTATTTCAAACCCAATACGGCTTATCTGGTTTTTGTAGGTGATATTACTAAAGAAGAAGCCAAACGATTGGCTGATGCACACTTCTCCGCGTGGAAAAAAGGCACAATACCGGCCAGGAAATATACTATAGCTCCTTTGCCCGCACAATTGGAAATAGATTTGGTAGATCTCCCTTCGGTCACTCAATCCAATATCAGTGTTGGAGGGGTGGTAAATTTTAAAAAAAATGCTCCAGACTATTTTGCTGCACTTTTAGCCAATGGTATCTTAGGCGGAGGTATACAAGGCCGTTTGTTTCAGAATTTGCGTGAGCAAAAAAGTTATACCTACGGCGCCTATTCCAATTTAGTATCAGACAAGCATATCGGTTCGTTTTATGCATCTGCTCAGGTGAGGACTGAGGTTACAGACAGTGCTGTGGTAGAACTCATCAAAGAATTGCGGAAGATAACGAGCATACCGGTCTCCCCCGAAGAATTGGAGATAAAGAAGAAAGAAAATATTGGTCGATTCATCTTGCGGTTAGAAAATCCGAGGACCATTATTAACTTTATTATTAGTGAGTTGAAAGAACAGCTTCCCAAAGGATTTTACCAAAATTATCTAAAAAGCCTTCAACTCGTGACCCTTCCACAGATCACAGCAGCAGCCAAAAGATACATACCAGCACAAAATGCCCACATCCTGATCGTAGGTAAGGCAGAGCAGCTCTTGCCCCGACTCGAAAAACTTGGCTATCTCATCCATTTTTTTAACAAATAGAAGTGCTCTCTCAACGCTAAAACAAACACTTTACATAGGATAATTTCTTTATAAAACTTCTTACATTTGCAAAAAAGAGGGCAAGTCATGGTCATGACCGCAGAAGAAAGCCAGATATTAGGTGAGCAAATCATCTCCGTACTAAAAACTATATATGACCCTGAGATCCCAGTAGATATATACGAGTTGGGCTTGATCTATGACGTACAAGTGAGCGATGAAGCAGATGTGAAAGTTGTTATGACACTTACTACACCAAATTGCCCTGTAGCAGAAAGCCTGCCCGAAGAAGTGAAAGAAAAAGTGAGAGTAATTAAAATGGTAAAGAATGTTGAACTTACTCTAACCTTTGATCCCCCTTGGGGTACAGAGATGATGAGCGAAGAAGCACGTTTGGAGTTAGGTATGCTTTGAGTATTTTTTTTAATAATAAAATTTTTATAAAAAATGGTGGATGTTTTTTCTCTAATTTTCTGTATTTCTTTAACCTTGTTGTTTTTTTCAGGAATCTCTAGCATTATTTTCGTCGTCAAACAACAGACTGCCGTAATCATCGAGCGCTTTGGAAAGTTCGATAGTATTCGGCAAGCTGGTTTGCAGTTGAAAATCCCTATAATTGATCGTGTAGTAGGCAAGCTTACTCTGAAAATCCAACAACTTGATGTCATGGTAGAGACCAAGACCAAAGATAATGTCTTCGTCCGCTTGAAAGTCTCCGTACAATTTCAAGTGATCAAAGACAAAGTGTTTGACGCATTTTATAAGCTGGACAATCCGCATAGTCAGATTACCTCTTACATCTTTGATGTAGTTCGGGCTGAAGTCCCCAAGATGCGACTTGATGACGTCTTTGAACGTAAAGACGATGTTGCTATGGCGGTAAAAGGAGAACTTGAAGAAGCTATGCAAAATTACGGTTATGACATCATCAAAGCTCTAGTCACTGATATCGATCCGGATGAGCAGGTCAAACAAGCGATGAATCATATTAACACTACCGAACGTGAAAAAGTTGCCGCCGAATACGAGGCCGAAGCCGAACGTATAAAAATCGTAGCCAAGGCTAAAGCCGAAGCTGAAAGTAAACAATTGCAAGGCAAGGGTATTGCCGATCAACGTCGAGAGATCGCCAAAGGCCTCCTCGAGTCGGTAGAAGTACTCAACAATGTAGGTATCAATTCGCAAGAAGCCTCTGCCCTAATTGTCGTGACTCAACATTATGACACCCTCCAATCTATAGGTGAGTGTACAGAGACCAATCTGATCCTCTTGCCCAATTCTCCAGGTGCCGCTAGTGAGATGCTCAACAACATGGTGGCTTCTTTCAGTGCCTCAAGCCAAATCGGAGAGGCAATAAAACGTCAGAAAGACAAGAAAAAGGACGATACGAAATAATTCTCAAAAAGATAAGCACTATGGAAGTATCAGGTACTGTAAAGAAAATATTCGATACACAAACCTTTGGAAGTGGATTCAGAAAACGTGAGCTAGTCCTCACCACAAACGAACAATACCCACAGCATCTCTCCATCGAATACGTTCAAGAAAAAGCCGACCTCTTGAATGATCTCAAGCCTGGTGATCAAATAAAAGTATCGATCAATTTGCGGGGCAGAGAATGGACAAATCCCGAAGGTATTACGAAATATTTCAATTCTATCCAAGGTTGGAGGATTGAAAAAATTCAATCCCAAAATCTCGGAAGCGGATCCGTCGTCCCGTCGTCAGCTTCATCTCCTATGTCCGATGCTCTAGTGCAGTCTCTTAATGAGCCTGCATCCTCGACAGATGAATTTGACGATTTACCTTTTTAGGAAAAAAATTTAGTCAAAGACATTATTGGAGAGTCCTACAGAAGAAAGATAGTTACCCGTTAGAGGTGATGACGGCTGGATGTACAAGGAAAGTTTTCCGGAAGTAGGGGGGAACAAAAGTGTCCTTTCACGCCGATAGTCTGAGCAATGATATCCTTTTCAAGTTTCCAGCCGCGGGCTGGGGCATATTCCCTGCCATAATAGATGATCTGCAGATGTAATTTGTTCCAAAGATTTTCAGGGAAGGAATATTTAGCATCTTTTTCCGTCTGTATCACGTTTTTGCCGCTGCTCAATCCCCATTGGTGCATCAGTCGATGGATGTGCGTATCCACAGGAAAAGCCGGTTGGCCAAACGCTTGACACATGAGTACCGAAGCAGTTTTGTGTCCTACCCCAGGCAGCGCCTCTAGTGCCTCGAAAGTTTGAGGAACTTTCCCTTGGTGTTGTTCTAGCAAGATGACTGACAGATCATGGATATTTTTAGCCTTACTGTTGTAGAGGCCGATTTGTTGGATCAATGTTTTGATTTCTTCAATAGACAATCGGACTATTTTATTAGGCGTATCAGCCTTGGTAAAGAGCTGTGGTGTGACCTCATTTACTTTTTTGTCTGTGCTTTGTGCCGAGAGCAACACAGCAATAAGCAGGGTAAATTCATCTAAATGATGCAGCGGTATGGGGGGATCCGGATAAAGTAATTGCAAGATATCGATAATCAAGGTTACCTTTTCCTTTTGATTCATAACGTAGTAAGATTTTAATCGTGTGGAAGCTAAGATAGGGAAAACCTTGAAATATTTTTTTTTTAGCTGATATAAATATCGATGGGAAACCGTTACATTTGTGTACCTAAATTTTACTTTAACCTATGTTGAAACAAGGAGATATCGCTCCTGTCTTCGAAGGAATTGATCAAAATGGAAAGCCGATCAGGTCTTCAGATTATAAAGGCAAAAAGTATGTGGTGTTTTTCTACCCTAAAGCTGATACACCTGGTTGTACTGCCGAAGTATGTAACTTGAGAGATCATTATTCCAAACTCAAAACACAAGGTTATGAATTAATTGGTGTGAGTGCTGATACAATAACCAAGCAAAATAAATTTCAAAAAAAATATCGTTTACCTTTTCCTTTGGTAGTCGATGAAAATAAAGAAATCATACGAGCCTTTGGCGTTTGGGGGCAAAAAAAATTTCTTAACAAAACGTTTGATGGTATATTACGGAAAACCTTTATAATCGATGAGCAAAGTATTGTGACGCGTGTCATCGAAGACGTAAAGACTAAAGCACATGCTGCACAAATATTGGATCATTAACAAGCGTTGAAATATAAACAAATACCTCAAAAAAAAAGTCCTATAACCGGTCTTAGATAAAATGGATAAATCTATGGAGAATACACTCATGCGTATGAGGGACTCCATCTGTGGAAGAAGTTGAAGGGATCACTTCAAGGTTCTTTAAGTTTAGATGTCGCTTTGGGAGTAGAAGGTTGTTTCCCCCAGGGAGCAGGTCGTAGATATTTATAGCCCCAAATAATATTCCGGCAAGACTACCCTGACTTCGCATACCCATTATCCAAGTCCAAAAAAGTAGTGGTATGACTGTCTTCGTAGATGCAGAACATTCCTTCGATAATGTATATGCCCAGAAGTTAGATGTAAATATTAAAGATCTCACCATTTATCAACCTGATAATGGTGAACGGATTTTGGAAGAGCAGGCAACTTGATTCGCTCAGGTGCTGTTGTGATATCATCGTGATCGATTCGGTAGCGGATTTAACACCCCTAAAAGCAAAATAAATGGTGGGATGGGAGGTTACAGAGTTTATTTGCATGCCAGGATCATCTCTCAGACCTTAAAAAAAGGTACTGCTAGCAGAAATGTTTACTAACTATCTTATTTAAAAAGTAGTACCCTAATATATATTATATGACATGATATGGCGATACTTTACACTTATTACGTGTGAAAGTGTTTATATTCACCCCATAGACTAAAACCCTAGCAATCATAAAAATGCAAAGGCGCTCACAATGATACACTCTCTATTAAATGTCTAAGTCACGTAGAGCAGACTAGGATCATTCTAGAATATTTACAGCTCGAGTTAGCGCCTCGAGAGCGGATTGTATTGCTTAGCCACAACGGATCAGGCAGGAGCATTTTGATCAACCTGATCATTCAAAACCTTAGCCCTCTAGCTAGGAAAATATCCGTGTTTTTGGGAAATATTTTTCAACAGTCAAAAAAGAGATAGGAATCTTGTTAGATCACAGCCCTTCACTCTCGCCTTTATTTAAATTCAAAGAACGTATTGCCTTCGTTCAAGGGATTCACCAAGTGAGCAGTCATAGGCTTGAAACTTTGATAAAAGCGCTAGATGCCTAATCTATTCAGAATAGCCCTAATGGCTAGCTATCTAAAGACAAGTAAAAAAACTCGATTTGATCTTGGCTTTGATGCATCGGCCTGCTTTGCTGATCCTCGACGAGCTTATTGCCCTCCTCGCCCCCTTCTCCATGAGAAAAAAAGCTCTAGCAAGTGATATTGTCGGAAAAGAGGCTACAGTCTTCTTCACCACCCATTTATTGGAAAGAGACTAGAGTGTATGCAGACCGAGTGGTCTTAGTCTATCAAGGCGATCAAGTCAACATAGCGGAGATGGTATAGAGGCAACTTTCAGACAAATATTTGCCTGATGAGAAAAAATTGGTCTTTATAAAGGGGTATTCCCCTATCGCTTACCTGAGGACTATCAATCACCACAAATATATGGATGTATCCATCGTATTTGGGGCGATTGATGCTTTTATTGAGGCACAAAGAGATGAGCTCTCGACTTATTCTATGATTGAAAAAATCTAAAATACCTCTACCATCACCTGATCACTCCAGGACAAACAACGCAACCCAAGGCTGAGGACTATATTGAGCTAGCTCACATTCATTTGCTCATTTACCTCAGGATAAAGAGCATTATATTTTTCACCTTATTTTTCCTTATGCTAGTCCTATTGCTTTTTGGCAGCATCTGGGGCGGCAAAGATAATATGGGCTATATCTAATTTATGCTATCGGGTATCGTAGAGATGACTGTGACCAGCCAAGATTTTTCTCCGTAGGGCCCTCTCCTAAGGAAATACCACCGACACCATGGACTTAAATACTTGAATACCTTGCCCTTCCATATTTCAAGCCATCTCATCGGATTGGTTATGAGTCAATTGATCATCCTATTAGGCCATCATCTTGGCTTTATCGCTGATAACTCTAGGGCTTTTTCAAGCTTTTTTCGCCTGGTATTTTTACCTGAGACTTTGGCCTGATTATTTCATCGGATTGGCAGTCTTTTCTTTCATAGAACTGGGATGGAACTTTTATGGTGGCTACAGGAAAGAAAAATTTTATCAAAATATGATAGGTTTGGTCTATTTCATCATGCCCCCCCCCTGGAAGTTTTTTATCCGGTCAGTGAGATAAACGCATTCATATATCAATTTGTAGAGATATTTCCCTTGGTATATCTACCTTTTTTAGGGTAAGAAGGGAGCATTCGTTGCTAGTCATCTTGAGCTATTCATTGGTGGCTTGCCTTACCTATATTTATATGCATATATAAAAAATTCTATCAAACGGTGAGTAATCCTGATCGGTCATTGCATTGGTCTGTTTACTGAAGCTCTAGCAGAGGGTATGTGATTTTCAATGAGCTCGCTTACACCATACATATGCAGGCACAGGAAAAGCATACGGATATTTTCGTCTGACCCTCCACAAATCGTCTGTATAACTACTCTTTGAGAGATAATCGCCCAACCATATCTTATAATTGGGGCTTTCAAATTTTAACCCCGGGTAGAGATCAGGATATAGATCGATGAGTTCTTTAAGCATTTCTTGGGCCTTAAAACGATCTATGGTACTGAATACTTGTATCTTATATCCCCTGCTTTTTGGGGTAGCCTTACAAGGATTACTATATTTCACAATAGGCCCCTTATCTAAAAGATCTTTTGAAGCTGATTCCTTATTATCATCAACCCATGAATTAAATAAGCGATCTACCGATGGATCTACATCCACAATCACACGGTTTTTATTTTCTTGTGCCTGCATCAAGCACGTGACCAGACAACCTACAAAAAGCCCTCCTAATTTCATAAGAAACATTTTTGGTCTACAAAAATAATGATAAGAAAACAATACGAATCAGTTTGTTATTTAGAATGATTATAAATTTATCGCAAGCTTAGCAAATCAAGCCTTTAAATTATTGTATTTTTTTCCTTTGTCCTACTTTTGTCAACCTAAAAGTATGCCAGGACTATCGTCAACGAACCTCCTCTTGATGAAAAATAGACAGAAAAATATTTACCTATATTTTATTTTCGGCCTCTTTTTTTCTATGGCTTTTCAAAACATGCTCGTTGCACAAGATCAGATCAAGGGTAATGCTGAAAATGGAGCAAAACTTTTTAAAAAAAACTGTACGGCCTGTCACTCTACTGACCTTACTAAAAAACTCATCGGGCCGCCGTTGGCAGGCGTCACAGACAGGAGGAGTCACGAATGGTTACACAAGTGGATCAAAGACAACAAGGCGCTTAGAGAAAGTGGCGACAAATATGCCATTGCCAATTACGAAGAATACAACCAATTGGAAATGAACCTCTTCCCACAGTTATCTGAACAAGACATCGACGATATACTAGCCTTCACGAAAAATCCACCTTCTCCTAAAGAGGAAAAAACATTAGCAACTGAAACAGCAAATTTCCAACAAAACGACCTCGGTGGGGCCACTACTAAGATTATCGTTTTAGGATTCACTTTATTGGCCATCATCTTACTTGGGATCCTTTTCAAACTCTACACCTTAATCAGGTTGATAAATACCAATACTCTTGAAGAATATCAAGCACAAAAACCTGCGATCAAATTTTCAATAGACCTATCAAAAGTCTTAGAAAGATACCGCTCTGTAGGCTATGCACTGATAGGGTTTTTCTTCCTAGCTGCTCTCTACGGTGTATGGGACTTCCTGATGGGTATAGACATCAATAAAGGATACAAACCCCAACAACCAATTTATTTCTCACACAAGATCCATACCAACAACAACAGTATCGATTGTCAATACTGTCACTCTAGTGCCAAATATGACAAGGTTTCGGGCATACCCACAGCCAACGTCTGTATGAACTGCCACATGACCATCACCGAGTATAAAGGCAACTACATCGAGGAAGGCAAAAGTAAAGAATTTTACACCAAAGAGATCCAAAAGATCTATCAATCGGTAGGTTGGGATCCCAGCACACGAAAATATTCAGGCAAGACCAAACCGATCCAATGGGTACGCATCCACAACATGCCTGACTTTGTCTACTTCAATCACTCCCAACATGTAGTAGCTGGTGAAGAGATGATCAAAAAAGCTAAGAATGTAGATATCGTTTGCAAAGCCTGTCACGGCCAAGTGCAGGAAATGGACGAGGTACAAATGGACAACAACTTCACCATGGGATGGTGCATCAACTGCCATCGTACTACAGTAGTCAATATGGAGAACAAATACTATATTGAGTACTTCAGTAAACTACATGAAAAGTTGAAGAAACAATACAGTAATGGCAAAAGAGATATCAAAATCACCGTAGATGCTGTTGGTGGAATAGAATGTGGCAAATGCCATTATTAATAATAGTCTATAGCCCATGAGCATTGATTCAAAAAGAAAATATTGGAGAGGTCTTCCGGAATTAAAAGACGAAACACTTAAAGATCAATTGGCGAGCAAGGAATTTACCCAACAGATCCCTGTAGAGGTCTTCCTATCCGATCAGAAGAAACTTGAAAGTGGTAACACCTCGCGACGTGATTTTCTAAAGTGGATGGGCTTCAGCACAGCAGCAGCTACCCTAGCAGCATGTGATGGGCCTTTAATCCATTCCATTCCTTATATGGCCAAACCCAATTCGGTCACTCCGGGTATTCCTACTTACTACGCTTCTACGATGTTTGATGGTTTTGATCTAGGCAGTGTACTCGTCAAAACACGAGAAGGCCGCCCGATCAAACTCGAACCCAATACCACAGCTAAATATTTCAATACCACCTCGGCACGGATACAAGCTTCTTTACTCTCCCTTTACGACACTGAGCGACTGAAAAACCCTCATATCCAAGGAAAAAAGACCTCTTGGGAAGAAGTAGATGCTTACGTGATCGAACGCTTGAAAAAGATCACGGAAGATGGTAAACAGATTGTCATTCTCACCTCATCTTTATCCAGCCCATCAACTAAAAGATTGATTTGGGATTTTTCGCAAACTTACCCCAACACTAGAGTGGTCACTTACGATGCATTGTCATATTCCCAAGCACTAGATGCAGCCGAAGAAGTCCTTGGTTTTCGTGCCTTACCCCTCTATGACCTATCTCAAACCGAATTGCTCGTCTCATTTGACGCCGATTTTCTCGGAAGCTGGAGCGCGGAAAGCCTGGAACATTCCTATATACAAAGCAGAAAGCCTGGGCCCAGCATGCTACGACACATCCAACTCGAAAGTAATATGACGCTTTCTGGAGCCAATTCAGATACACGTATCCCGCTCAGACCCTCTGCAATAAAAAGGATCTTGGCCGAGGTGTATAAAGCGTTCAATGGGCGATCCGACGACAAAATCGCTCAAAGTATTGCTACAGAGATCCAATCCAAGGGACACAAAGCCATCGTCCTAGCTGACGGTAGTAAAGAAGCACATGCCCTGGCACTGTTAATCAACAAGCAAATCCAAAGTCTGGCCTTATCTACCAACAGATTTGTTCTTACCAAAGAGAGTGACGACAAAGCATTCAACCGATTTGTCCAAGACCTCAAAGACGGACATATCGGCGCTATCCTAGCTTACCATGTCAACCCACTCTACAGCTTACCCCAAGCCCAAGAACTCAAGGCTAGTCTAGAAAAACTAGAGCTCAGCGTATCCTTTTCTATGAAAGAGGATGAAACCTCCGAAGCTATGGGGGTATGGGCCCCTATCCCGCACTGGCTCGAGAGTTGGGGGGATTCTCAACCGGTCACAGGCATGTATACCCTGATGCAACCCACCATCCAACCGATATTCAATACCCGGCAATTCCAAGATTCCCTATTGATTTGGAAGAATATTCAAAGTAGAGAGGCTAAGGACATTACAAACCATCCAGATGACGAATCGCACCTCTTGGCCAATATCTCTTCAGGCTACAAAAAATACGATGGTAAAATCAGGAATTATTACGATTACCTTAGAAAATTTTGGGAACAAAACATCATCCCCCAATCCAATATTGACTCCTTCAATAAGGCGCTCTTTCATGGAATAGTAGAGACCCGAGAAAGTAACTCTCAAAGTATCGCTAAGGCCCATACTAGTGAATATCTAAACCACCTAACAAGCCCTAAAAATACAAAAGATTTCGAGCTTAAGCTCTACACTAAAACCGGTATCGGCGATGGCACACAAGCTAACAATCCCTGGTTGCAAGAACTTCCCGATCCTATCACACGCACCACTTGGGACAACTATCTCACCCTCTCCTCGGCCGACGCCAAAAAGCTTGGCATAGAAAATTGGCACATTGGAGATGGTGCAATGAATGGCCATCGAGTCAATCTGACCGCTCAAGGAATAACGATCAAAAACTTACCCGTCTACATTCAGCCTGGGCAAGCCGTCGGATCTATAGGTCTAGCCCTAGGATATGGACGCACCAAAGGTAAAATAGCACGACAAGCTGGTGGTATCAATGCCTATACCCTTTACAAAGATTTCAACCTCATCCAACTCGACATCCAAATTGAAAAAGCTGAAGGGACGCACGAATTTGCTTGTATCCAACTACAACACACGATGGTCGGTAGGACTTCTATCGCTCGGGAAACAGATCTTGAGACTTTTCTAACCCAACCCAAAGAAGTTTGGAACGAAGATGAAAAATTCGGTACATACAAAGGAAAATTACCTACCGACAAAGTCACACTCTGGAAAGAACGCGATCGTACACAAGGGCATCATTTCAATCTGTCGTTAGATCTGAATTCCTGTACCGGATGCGGGGCCTGCATCATCGCCTGCCATGCCGAGAATAATGTGCCGGTTGTCGGTAAAGACGAGATTCGTAAGTCACGCGATATGCATTGGCTACGTATCGATCGTTATTATTCCAGTGGAGAAAATTTCGAGTCTTTGGCCGAAAAAGGTCTATCCGAAAAAAACATATTTTCTGAACCGGAAATGTATACTTATTTGCTCGAGCCCGAGGCCAATCCGCAGGTGATCTTCCAACCGGTGATGTGTCAGCATTGCAACCATGCCCCTTGCGAAACCGTTTGCCCTGTAGCAGCTACCTCTCATGGGCAACAAGGCCAAAACATGATGGCCTACAACCGTTGTGTCGGTACGCGCTATTGTGCAAATAACTGTCCTTACAAAGTGCGCCGTTTCAATTGGTTTAACTATGTAGAAAACGACAAGTTTGACTTCAATATGAACGACGACTTGGGTCGCATGGTACTCAATCCCGATGTGGTAGTCCGCACTCGGGGTGTGATGGAAAAATGCTCTATGTGCATTCAGATGACACAATCAACGATATTGAAAGCCAAGAAGGCTGGAAGAAAGGTCAAAGATGAAGAGTTTCAAACCGCTTGTACCAAGGCTTGTCCTACCAGCGCAATAAGCTTCGGTGACATCAACGATGCAAGCAGCGAGGTGGCCCAAAAGCTCAAAGACGATAGAAGTTATAAATTATTGGATTTCATCGGTACACGGCCCAACGTGTTTTATCAGGTGAAGGTCAAGAATTCGAAAAAGGTTTAATCTTTTAAAAATGATAATCGAAAGTTATGTCTGATCATTATGAAGCCCCCATACGAGAAGCCTTAATCTTAGGAGACAAGACTTACCATGACATCACCAAAGATGTCGCACGTCCGGTAGAGACCAAGGCTGGTAAACTGTGGTGGATAGCCTTCCTCATCGCGCTCTCTGCATTGGTCTGGGGTGTGGGCTGTATTTTCTACACCATAGGGACAGGTATCGGAGTCTGGGGTCTGAACCGCACAGTCAACTGGGCTTGGGACATTACCAATTTCGTATGGTGGGTAGGGATCGGTCATGCCGGCACGCTAATCTCAGCCGTATTACTCCTATTTCGCCAAAAATGGCGCCTATCGATTAACCGCTCGGCTGAGGCCATGACAATCTTTGCTGTGGTACAAGCCGGCTTATTCCCCATCATCCATATGGGTAGGCCTTGGGATGCTTACTGGGTGCTGCCAATACCGAACCAATTCGGTACGCTGTGGCCCAATTTCAATTCTCCGCTCTTATGGGACGTATTCGCCATAAGTACATACTTTTCTGTGTCTACGGTATTTTGGTTTATGGGACTAATTCCGGATTTTGCAATGATCCGTGATCGCGCTACTAAGCCTATTCAAAAGAAAATCTATAGCATATTGAGCTTCGGTTGGGGCGGAAAAGCCAAACATTGGCAACGGTTTGAAGAGATTTCGCTGGTTCTCGCTGGTCTGTGTACACCGCTGGTCTTTTCGGTGCATACCATCGTATCTTTTGACTTTGCTACTTCAGTGATCAAGGGTTGGCACAGCACAATATTCCCGCCCTATTTCGTCGCTGGAGCAATCTTTTCGGGTTTTGCCATGGTACAAACGCTCTTGGGTATAGCGCGCAAGGTATTACACCTGGAAGACTACATCACCCGAAAACATATCGAATACATGAATATCGTGATCGTAGTCACCGGAGGCATGGTTGCTGTGGCTTACATCTCAGAATTCATCCTGGCCTGGTATTCGGGTAGTCCTTTTGAAGATTTCACCTATTTTTCGCCAGGCGCTGCTACGGGACCCTTTTGGTGGGCTTTCTGGGCATTGATCATCTGCAATGTATTGATTCCTCAAGCTTTATGGTTCAAGCCAGTGCGTCGGAGTTTTTTTTGGTCTTACGTCATTTCGATCTTCATAAATATCGGAATGTGGTTTGAGCGTTTTGATATTATCGTACTAAATCTTAGCCATGATTACTTGCCTTCTTCTTGGACGGGTTTCTTACCTTCTTTTGTAGACATAGGTATATTCATAGGGACCAATGGATTTTTTTTCGTGTTGTACCTTCTGTACGCACGAACTTTTCCAGTGATCGCACAGGCAGAGCTAAAAACCATATTGAAATCATCAAGTGAAAAACATAAAAAATTGAGAGATGAGCAAGGCCACCACTAAAATTGTCTACGGAATATACGATGATGATGACGTGCTTCTCGAAGGAATAAAATCCCTGCAGAACAAGGGTATAAAAATCCATGAAATCTACATTCCATTCCCTGTACATGGCCTGGATAAGGCTTTAGGCTTGAAGGAAACCCGTATCTCTAAGCTTGCTTTCGCCTATGGCCTCTTCGGCACCACATTAGCTACCGCGCTCACCTGGTATACGATGAACCACGACTGGCCGCAAGATATTGGCGGTAAGCCTGCCTTTGCCTGGTATATGAATATGCCGGCTTTTGTGCCCATTATATTTGAACTCACCATATTCTGTGCTGCTCACTTTATGTGTATCACCTATCTAATCCGTTGTAGGCTATTCCCGAGTGCACAGCCTCAAAATCCTGATCCGAGAACCACCGATGATAAATTCCTGATTGAGCTCCGTACCGAACAAAACACCGATGATCTGATCAGTTCCTTAAAGAAAAGTGGCGCCATGGAAATCACTATAAAAGAGCTTGCCTCATGAAAATACTGCGCTACATAGACCAACTCTCGATCCTCATCTTGGGATACCTAATCAGCTCCTGCTTAAATGATAAGTCTGAACTCAAAAGGGTCTATATGCCAGACATGTATTATTCGGAAGCCTACGAACCTTATGCAGACCCTGTGCGGCCTTACACCGAGCGAAGCAACCAAATCCCTTTCTTCAAAAAGGGATGGACCTCACTTCATCCGGTAGCAGGTACGGTGCCCAGGAATGAAGACGGCCTCTTGCCTTATGCCCTTCCCAACTCCAACAAAGGCTACGATGCTTCTAAAAATATCACCGCCTCTCCTTTGGATCAACGTAAGGCAACATCCAACCTAGAGAGGGGCAAAGCGATGTACATGATCAATTGCGCCGTGTGTCATGGAAAAAATGGAGATGGACAGGGCATCTTAGTTAAAAACGAAAAGATTTTAGGTGTGCCTAATTACAAAGATCGTGACATCACCATCGGCAGCATATATCACGTAATTATATACGGTAGGAACAATATGGGATCCTATGCCTCACAACTTATCCCTGTAGACCAATGGAAAGTGGCCGAATATGTCATGCAACTGAAAAATCAATAATCTTTAATAAGAACTGAACGCCATGTACCAGCCCTCACCTACATTGAAAAAAATTTCATATATCTTGATGCTCATAGGTGCCGTCCTTTTGACTTTTGGATTTTACCAAGGACTATCAACGACGGCATACGAGGTTGAGAAATTTGTTCAAGCACATCCAAACCGATTCGGAGAAGAGCAAACCTCTACCGGACACTCCAAAGAGAACCAAGAACAGCAAGCTGAACACGCTAAGCATTTACTCAACCAAGCACACAATCGGCCTTGGTCTGCTTTGTACACAGCGGCTTTCTACTTCACAGGTCTTTCGTTGGGAGTATTGTTTTTCCTAGCGATACAGCACGTCACACAGGCTGGGTGGGCTGTTATAGTCATCCGAGTCATGGAAGGTATTGCTTCATTCTTACCTTATGGAGGAATCATAGTACTTATAATACTGATTTTAAACGTTTTGAGTGTGGTACATATGTTTCATTGGATGGATCCCTCTCTAAACGATCCTAGTTCACCGAATTACGATGACCTCATCGCCAAAAAAGAGCCTTTTTTAAACACTCCTTTTTATATCACAAGGAGCATAATCTATCTGGTAGGATGGACTTTCTTCCTCTGTTGTATGAAACGTCTTTCAAAAAAAATGGATCAAACACATAATGTGAAAGATCACCATAAGCTCCATGATGTGGCCGTAGGTTTCATCGCCTTCTTTGCCCTGACATCGATGATCATGGGTTGGGATTGGATCATGTCTTTAGATCCGCACTGGTTCAGTACGCTGTTCGGTTGGTATGTCTTGGGAACTTACCTAGTCACTGGTATTACCACTATTACTTTGACGGCTCTTTATTTAAAAAATCAGGATTTCCTCCCACACTTCAACGACAACCATCTCCACGACTTGGCTAAATACATGTTTGCCACCAGTTTATTGTGGACTTACCTCTGGTTTGCACAATTCCTTTTGTATTGGTACGGAAACATACCCGAAGAAATCGCCTATTTCATGGACAGGGCAGGGCAGTACAACAACATCCATTTCTGGATGCTCATCCCTAACCTGGTACTCCCTCTACTGGGATTGATCGGTAGCAACGTCAAGAGAAAGCCAAAAGTAGTTATCACCTTCGGTTGTATCATCCTTATCGGGCACTACATCGATGTATACAATATGGTCATGCCTGGAAGTGTAGGCGGCTTTTATAGATTCGGCACAGCAGAGATCGGAGCATTATTGCTCATGAGCGGTTTATTTCTCTTTATCGTGACCAGAGCGCTCAGCAAATTGGTACTCGAAGCCAAAGGCAATCAATTCTTCCACGAAAGCAAGATCTATAAATATCTTTTTTAAAAGAAATTTTAAAAACCACCACATGCCTTTACTATAAAAATAAAAAAAGCAGGGGATGAATCACAAGCCTTCGGCCCATTCGCCAAAAATGATCAATAAAATCAGGAGCAATATCCCCCGCAAGATTAGACTGATCAAAGTATTTATATCCTTATACTTAAAAAATATTTAGATTTTTTATCTACTCATATCCTACCGGTAAAATTATTGTAAATCATTTAAATCACTAGGGAAATGACGACTACGGCAAGAACTACACTAAAATACTTAGGACGGCTCCGATAAATATTCTCGATCCGGTGAAAGCCTAACCAACACGACGACCAACTACATGAGCCGACAAAACCGGGACGATATAACCACGATGAAAATAGATCACAGCACTAACTACCACAGTAACTCCAATCATAAAGTTACTCATAGTTATAGAGACTTTAAAAAAGGTATCCTCATCATGCCCATCCATACCTATGGCTTTCAAAGCTACCGAACCCATGCCCAAAAACCCCGAGAAGATGCCGGTAAAGGTCATCATACCAAATCCACCTCCGACATGGCTGATCTTGTACAGTCTTACTCCCTCCGGTGTGGAATAATCACTATTAAGCTTGAGCCGTTAGGCCCATAGATTTTCTATTTGATCAAAATGCTCAATTGCTCTCTTTTTTCAAAGACATCAACACCGAAAAGATCAACAGAATACCGAAGAGCACAACGATATCACTCGTATAAAAATAAAGAGCGATCAGTGCACCGATAATAGCACCCAAAGTCGTAGCGATTTTCCAAAAACATGCCCAAACGAATGTTAATGATCCCTCTCCTTGATATAAGCTGCTACCGATCCCAACGAAGTGGCACTGACGGATATCAAAGAAGACTCTATCGCATAATGGATATCTACTTTCAATAATAAAGTGAGCAAGGAAATGATCACTACCCCACACCCAAACCGGTCAAAGAACCGAAAAAACCTGCTAAATAATCTCCAACTAAAATGATCGTGCTCAGTACAATTAAAGATATATTACTTTATTACCCCCATATAACCAACTGGCTAGCGCTAAGGAATGTAAAAAATACTTTTAATATGCTCCTAACGTGATTTCATCTCAAAAAATCACCTGTGATTGCAATTAGTCATATACACCTAACCCTTGATTATTACAAAGCCAACATCAAGAAAGAAAATTTTTATAAGTATCCTATTAAAAAATTGTGAGTGCATAAAAAAAACTATACCTTGCAGAGAAAAAAAGCCATGAAATTTTTTTCATACCTTACAGCGACGATCCTATTTATAGGATCGTCTTATCACACACAAGCCCAACAAATCACTATAGATAAACACACCTTCCGATTCGGTGGATATACGAGAACAGGCCTTGGCTGGAGCCAAGGCGGAGCAAATCAAGTAGATTTTAAAGCCCCTGGCGCTCAGTCCAAATATCGCCTGGGGAACGAAGCAAACAACTATTTGGAATACCAGCTGGGTTATGAGTACATGCTGGATCGTGAAAAAGGCACATCCTTTGAGTTCGTATATATGGGCGCCGGCTACTCAGACTTCATAAAGGCTAGCCAATTTACCATAAATAACATCAACCAACTTTACGTCAAAATGAACAACCTATACAAAAACATCGACGTATGGTTAGGGAGGCGATATTACTATAGAAAATCAGTACAAATATTAGACCACTGGTGGCTCAACCCCGACTCTCAAGCACAAGGCGCTATAGGGGTGGAAGGCCTTAGGGGGAAAGACAAAGCAGATGACATAAAGATCGTTCTATTCAAATACGAAGACCCGAAAGTAAAGACCTTCAATCCTAACATTGACCCAGTTAAAGAGGGTACTCTAGACAGCTACAAATTAGATGCACGTTGGGTAGATATCCCTGTCAACAAGGGCGGGATACTCAATTTTGTCGTCGACTATTCTGTGAGAGCAGCGAGAAAAGATTTGGGATTCAGCTCGAAAAATAGATTTGGCTTAGGCCTCTGGCATGAGCAAAAAGACCTTTTCGGTGGAAAAGTCAACAACACTTTTGCCGTATTATACAGAAAAGGGACTTCCATAACACATCGAGAAACATGTTCAGGTATTCCCAATAGGGAAAATGAACTATCAAATCAATACGACATCGGGTACAACCTAGATAAAGCCTATTCATTTGAAATCAATAACAACGTATTCGTCGAATACGACAAACGATTTTCCTTAGAAGGTAATCTGATATATCACATCGAAAATCAAGGTGTAACGCCCTACAACCACCTTACTGGGGACAAATTAGCCGTAGGAAACAATGTACAATGGTTCAGTACAGGCTTTAGATATCTTTATTACCTACACAAACACCTAAATCTGGCCTTAGAAGTGGGAACCGACTACGTAGACAATAAAACCATCACCAATATGCACCACGTGACTGGCTGGCTAACTAAGATCACCTTCTCACCGCAAATCTCATGGAATTACGGTTATTGGTCTCGTCCAGTGATACGCCCATTTGTCACCTATGCCTTTTGGGATAAAAACATGAAAGGACTCGTAGGCAATACACCTTATGCCAATCATACCGATGGTTTTACCTTTGGTGCACAAATGGAGATATGGTGGTAAGATCCATTTGATCCTTCCAAACGGACCCGCTTTTTCAAATCTCCTTAACGTTCCCCTTTTTTCATCATGATATTCATCCTAACACAGATGGGAAAGGGGGAGGGGGATATTAGATGTAAAAGCTTTTGTGCATGGATTAAAAAAACATTTACCTTAGCGGTGTTCGTGTGCAAATGCCCTCTTAGTAAACAAAAGCAATAGCACTACACCTATCGATATTGCAGTATCAGCGACATTAAAAATAGGCTTAAAAAACTCAAAACGTTGCCCACCAATATAAGGAATCCACTCAGGTACATGGGCATCTATCATCGGGAAACAGAGCATATCAACCACCCCCCCCCCGTGAAAAAAGAATAGCCTGGTATACGAAATTCGGAAATACCTGGATAACTTATCCATTTATCTAATAATTCATCGAATACCATACCCGTATCGAATATCAAACCGTAAAAAGCACTGTCTACGAGATTACCAATAGCTCCGGCAAAAATCAAACTCATAGGGATTATAAAATAATTCGATGCACCTTTTTTGATATAATGGCCAATCCACCAAAGTATACCAGCACTAAGAATAAAACGAAGGATGCTCAATAATATCTTTCCCCCATAGCCTGCCCCGAGATGAAGACCATAAGCCATCCCAGGATTTTCCACAAAAGATATCTCAAACCCTGGAAAAATCTTCACGCTCTCACCTATTTCAAAATGGGTTTTGATATAGATCTTTAGACTTTGGTCTACCAATAAGACTAATAATGTGATTAGACTAACCTTTTTCAATCAACAAAAAAATAATTATACTATTTTATCTTTTCCCTTCAATAATCTGCTTACCTTCGATGCTCAATGTGGTATGAGGTACGACCATAAGACGCTCTTTAGGGATCAAATTCCCTGTAACACGGCAAACACCATAATTTTGGATTTCTACCCGGACCAAAGCCATCTCCAAGCCACGAATAAATTTTTGCACATGTGCCATCAATTGTGCATTTTGCTCCTTACTCAAGGTCTCAGAGCCCTCTTCGAAAGCTTTAAATGTAGGCGAAGTATCATCCGTACCATTATTTTTATCATTGACAAAGGACTCTTTGAGAATGGACAAATCTCTCCTAGCTTTGTCCAACTTCTCTAGAATGATCCGACGAAATTCTTCTCTTTCTTTCTTCGAATATCTTATTTTATCTCTTTCTTTTATTTTCATAAGCATTCCTTTTTTTGGATGAACACCTCCACTTGATGACCTTCGAGATCCAAGACCGCTCCATTTTCCATATTTTTTCCTATAAACAAGTCCAAAGCAAGAGTTTCTTCACAAATATAGTTTTTATTATTTTCTACAGCCCGCTGCAGCTCCAAAGGACCATCGACACATACAACAATCTTGTCCGTGAGTTCAAAACCTTGCTGTTTTCTCAAATGTTGTATCCTATTGACCAGACTTCTAGCTAAACCTTCTTGTTGGAGGGTTTCTGTCAAATATATGTCCAAAGCTACAGTCAAACCCTTGGCAGAGGCTACTGACCAACCTTTGATGTCTTCGGTAGTTATCTCGACTTCTTCCAAAGCAACGTACACCCTCTCATCCCCTATAGAAAATGTGTATCCCCCCTCCTGCTCGATTCTATAGATGTCTTCCTGTGTAAAACGTTCCATAGCCTGAGCTACTTTTTTGATCTCCTTCCCTAGTTTGGGGCCCAAAACTTTATAACCAGGTTTAATGTGCTTAACCAAGATGGCCGAAGCTTGATCAGGACTCAAAAGCTCGATCTGCTTGACATTGACTTCTTGAGCAATCCACGGGAATACAGTTTGCAGACGGGCACGTACAGCATAATTTGCAGCCAAAATCATAAGCTTTTGTAAGGGCTGCCGCACCATTATGTTCTCCTTTTTCCTTAGGGAAAACACCATAGAAGTAATCTGTTGAGTCAGACGCATACGCTCGCCCAATTCCTGGTCGATAATAGCAATATCGTACTTGGGGAAGTAAGTCAAATGAACACTTTCAAAACCTTCCTTTTTCGTAGGACAATTCAAGTCTTGATAAAGTCGATCCATGAAAAACGGTGCAATAGGAGCTGCTAATTTGGCTATGGTAAACAAACAGGTGTACAAGGTTTGATAGGCTGCTATCTTATCCTTGGTATAGTCCCCTTTCCAAAAGCGACGCCGGCAAAGACGTACATACCAGTTGCTCAAGTTGTCTGTGACAAAATCTGCTATGGCACGTGCGGCCCGAGTGGAATCATAATTATCATAATAGTCATCAACCTGTCTAATCAGGCTATGCAATTCTGAGAGGATCCAACGATCGAGATCGGTACGGTCTTGAAGAGGAATGTCTGCTTCCTCGTATCGGAAACCGTCTACATTGGCATACAACGCAAAAAAAGCATAGATGTTGTACAACGTACCGAAGCATTTCCGTTTCACTTCGTCAATACCTTCTACATCAAATCTGAGGTTTTCCCAAGACTGAGCATTGGCTATCATATACCAACGTGTAGCATCAGAACCATAGGTTTCCAACACCTCAAAAGGATTCACCGTGTTGCCTTTACTCTTAGACATCTTTTGTCCGGCCTTATCTAAGACCAACCCATTAGACATCACATTTCTAAAAGCAACCGAATCAAACAACATACAAGCAATGGCATGCAACGTATAAAACCATCCCCTGGTTTGATCTACACCTTCGGCAATAAAATCGGCCGGGAAAGTTTGCCTTTGATCTACCAATTCCTTATTTTCAAAAGGGTAATGTAAAGCAGCATAAGGCATAGCTCCTGAATCGAACCAGGCATCTACCAGATCGGCTTCTCGTCTCATAGGCCGCCCTGAGGGAGAAACCAAGACGATCTGGTCTATCACACACTTGTGCAAATCAATCCGTTGATAATTCTCCGGACTCATATCGCCCACGACGAATTCCTTAAAAGGGTTTTCGATCATGAAGCCTTTTTGAACAGCCTTTTCGATCTCGACAATCAATTCCTCTACAGATCCAATGATGCATTCTTCATCACCTTCTTCGGTACGCCAGATCGGTAAAGGCACACCCCAATATCTAGAACGAGACAAATTCCAATCATTGAGATTCTCCAACCAATGACCAAAACGTCCTTCTCCCGTGGCCTTGGGGGTCCAACGGATCGTCTTATTCAAGGCAATCATCCGCTCTTTGACCGCTGTGGTCTTGATGAACCAAGAGTCCAACGGATAGTACAAAACAGGTTTTTCCGTTCGCCAGCAATGAGGGTAAGCGTGAGTATATTTTTCGATCTTGAAAGCTTTGTTTTCACCCTTCAGCAGGATAGCGATCTCCACATCTACCGATCGATCGGTAGCTTGACCAGTTTTATAATATTCGTTCCTGACATACCGACCAGCAAAATCTTTGGGCAGTATCTTGAGGAATCGCCCTTGCAAATCAACCAACGGAACGGGACGACCACCTTCATCAAATACCAACATGGGCGGCACATCATACTGCTTGGCTACAATAGCATCATCCGCACCAAAAGTAGGAGCTGTGTGCACAATCCCAGTCCCTTCGGCTGTGGTAACAAAATCACCCGCGATAACTTGAAAAGCTTTTTCAGCTGATTGACAAGGCAAGGCCCAAGGCAACAACTGCTCATAACGACTCCCGATGAGCTCCTTCCCTCTGAATACCTGCATAACGAAATAAGGGATTTTTTTATTAGTCTTCTGAAAGCTTTTCCATTGAATTTCCTCCGCCACAGGGAAATATTTATCCGAAAACACTTTACCGACGAGTTCCCGAGCCAAGATAACCCACACCGGTAAGAAAGTATATTGATTGTATGTAGCTACTACGACGTACTCAATATCGGCCCCTACAGTCAAAGCAGTGTTTGCAGGCAGTGTCCAGGGGGTAGTCGTCCAAGCTAGGAAATAGACATCTCCTGGGATCGTTTGAAATGTTTGAGGAAGCGTCTTTTTTTTAGCTTTGAATTGGGCTACGATAGTAGTATCGGTTATGTCTTTATAAGCTCCGGGCAAGTTCAACTCATGAGAACTCAAACCGGTACCCGCCGCTGGAGAATAGGGCTGTATGATATATCCCTTATAAAGCCATCCTTTTTGACACAAGCATTTCAACAACCACCAAAGGCTTTCCATGTACTTAGCTTCGTGGGTTGTATAAGGATCATCCAGATCTACCCAAAAACCAATCCGATCGGTCAGTTCGTTCCAAGCATCGGTATAGCGCATGACTGAAGATCTACAAGCCTCGTTGTAATCCGCTACGCTGATCTTATGTCCGATATCTTCTTTAGTAATGCCCAGCTCTTTCTCAACGCCTATCTCGATGGGTAAACCATGTGTATCCCAGCCTGCTCTACGTTTAACTTGCTTACCCTTCAGGGTATGATAGCGGCAAAAAATGTCCTTGATCGTCCTGGACATGACATGGTGTATCCCCGGCATACCATTAGCAGAAGGCGGACCTTCATAAAAAATATAAGAGGGCTTTCCTTTACGCGAATAAATGCTTTTTTTAAATATATCATTTTGTCTCCAACATTCCTTCACCTCATTTGCAAGGGCCTTAAAGTCCAATTGTTTGTATTCCCTGAATGATTCCGACATGATATACCAAAAAGAAGTATTGAACAAAAAGCAGCTTGATCCCAGCTAATTTAATAAAAATGATTGAATAGGGTGTTAAGAATCAACCTTATAAAGAGTGATAAAACCACATCTTAACCTCTAAATGGCTCCCCCAGGCTAGGCTTGAACCAGCGACCCCCTGATTAACAATCAAGCACTCTAAATAACTAATTTACTGATAATAGTATAAAACTTGTGCTAATGGCTACAAAGGTAGCATTTTGTTAGTTTTTCTCATACAAGAAAAAATCGTTATCAAAATTTTATTAAAAAAAATTTCTCGCTCTATTAAACTTTAAATAGACTTCAAACAAGCAAAAAGATTTTCGCTAGCTTCGTAATAAAAAATCAGTCATGAAATCATTTGTTTTGATGTTTTCTGCCCTCTCGGGCAGCTTATCCATTGTCTTAGGGGCCTTCGGTGCACATACTTTGAAAAAAATCTTACCTGACGAAAAATTACTCAGTTTCGAGACCGGAGTTCGTTATCAAATGTATCAAGCTTTAGCCCTATTGATCCTGGGACTATTTTTGGAAGCTCAAAACAACTTAGAAAAATGGTCTCTCGGATGTATGATGATTGGGATTTTTCTTTTCTCTGGGAGTATTTATGTACTTTCTCTCGAAGGCTATTGGAAATGGAATATGAAATTCTTAGGGTTAGTGACTCCTCTTGGAGGACTATTAATGATCATTGGATGGGCTCTATTGGCTGTCCTATTTGCTAAAATGCGCTTTTGATACCCATCGAATCGTGCAAAGCATTTCCAAGCATTATAAAAACCAAAACAAGCAATATGACCGTCCCCCCTAGAGATCAGAGCAAACTGAGCAATTACCTAGGATGAGATACGGATAATGTGCTCCTTGATGATGCTCCCCCAAAAAAGTGTAGAGGGTTTGTGCACCGATGCCTAGAAAGCTCAAACCACTTTCGATCAAAATAGCAGCTGCTAATTTCACAACCGAGACCACTGTCACAGCCCCTCAAACATTGGGCAAGACTTGGCTTAAAGATAATCCGTACATCATCATACCCAAGCACTTTAGCAGCTTTAACGAACCCTTTTTGATGAAAAAACTAAGGAACTGACCTAGACGATACAGGCAACGTTCACCCACATCGTCAGCCCTACATCGATGAATATTTACACAAAGCCTTTTACCTATGACTATATTGATCTCAATGACCGGGAGGGTCGGGTCGGAGGGGATAAACCAAAAGAGATTGACCGATCACATAATAACCGCATCTACTGTACCCCTTGTAATAACCCGCTATTGCTCTACCCCCCCCATACCTATGACAAGTGATATCACTATAAAAATACATCTAACGAAAAAGGAGACCCTTGTATCAGTGATAAATTGACTGAGAAAATCCCAGCCATACTTATCCATACCTAGAGGGTAAGTCTTAGTATAGAATTTTTTTTTAAAAAAAACACTTCTTGCTTATAGATCCCCAACCGATGCTATTTTTTTTCAAAAATACCGATATGGTTTAATCTATAATATCCCCCCCTATAGAGGTAAGGGACATAAAGAATATAATTACTTTTCAGATGATATCCAAGTTTTGTTACAGCGACGTGTTCTGTTTTCACAGGACTAACCAAAAAATAAACTGCAGAGCCAGTAGGACTTTTCTAAAGAACTTTCTATCGGGATTTATAAGAGACCTTTCTAGACAAACCAATCAATTTATAAGCCAGCTCATATTCATACGATTGATATATGTGAGGTAGCATCCGGGGCGATAAGATATCCAAATACGGACAAACACTTCATCACCGCGACACTAACTGAGACAATTAATGCCAAACTATTTTTAAAAATCATAGGAGGGCAATCTGTGTCAACGAGCCCAAACGTTCATACATCATTCTGACGTATGTCTCTCAATATACGGACAGCCTCTTCTATGTATAGATCCTTTGTGAGGCTTTTATACCACTCCTTTTTACTTTCTTGAAAAAGACTATCTTGCTTCAACAAATGGATCTCAGCAGAAGGAGAAGAGATCAATAAACCGTTTGAATAATTTTTGAAATGATTGTATTTTTTATTTTGATTTTCTCGTCTCTTTTTTTCTGCCTTGAATTTTTCCCAATTCAAAGAGATAGATTTTTCTTTTTCACGTTGCTCTGATATCTGTGCTATTTCATCGAGCAATTGTACATTACGATCCACCTTTATCCGGGCATTGCTCTTAGCTTTGATCTTTTCGATATCAACTGGACTTTTCCAAATCTCATAAGGAACGGCTGATATACTATCCCAGGGTAACGGGTTATCTTGATCTTTTTCTCCAGATTTAATATAGGTATACCTGCTAGGGATGATCACGTCAGCATTCACTCCTTTTAATTGGGTAGAGCTCCCATTAATGCGATAAAACTTACTGGTAGTAAACTTCAATACCCCCAGTTCTTTGCCTGGATAAACAAACCTATCCAATGGATAAAAGGTCTGTACAGTTCCTTTTCCAAAGGTATGACGGGCACCAAGCACAAGGCCTCTTTTGTAGTCTTCTATGGCTGCAGCAAGAATTTCCGAAGCGGAAGCTGACAATTCGTTGACCAGGATGATTAAGGGGCCTTCCCAGATAGCTTTAGAACCTTTGTATTTCAATATTTCTTTCTTTTTATCACTGCTTTTCACTTGCACTACGGGACCTTCCCCTACAAATAATCCTGTGATATCTACCACAGCTTCTAAAGAACCACCACCGTTATTTCTTAAGTCGAAGATAAGTCCCTGAATATTTTCTTTCTTTAGTATTTCGAGTTGTTGTCTAATGTCTGTAGCAGCATTTCTTGCTCCTTTATTGTTAGGGTTGAAATAAAACTCAGGCAGATAGATCAGGCCATATTTACCCTTGCCTTTGTCCGAAATGATAACGCTTTTGGCAAAAACCTCTTCCTGTTCGATCAAGTCGCGCACCAAGGTAATTTTTTGCATGGTACCATCTTTCTTTTGAATAGTCAAGCGTACTTTGGTACCTTTCTTACCCCGTATAAGGCGGATAGAATTATCTAGTAACATTCCAATGATGTTTTTACTTTCTTTAGCATTACTTTGTGCTACTTTAATAATTTTATCGCCCACTTCGAGCTTTTTACTCTTCCAGGCTGGGCCTCCTACGATCAATTTGACGACGGTAGCATAGCCTCTTTTATCTTGCAATTGAGCACCGATACCCTCAAGTTGTCCGGAAATATTCAGATCAAAGTTTTCTTTCTCTTTGGGAGAAAAATAATTGGTATGCGGATCGTATTGCGTCGTAATAGTATTTACATATAGGGAAAAGCAGTCCAATTTTTCCCTCATTTTAAACCTCCGTAAATATTCGCTCATATTTTCTTCAACCCTTCTTCTGGCCTCCTTTTCCAAACGGGCAAAATTTTTCTTTGTAAGTACACTAGGTTCTTTTTCCTTTTCTCTCTCCTTGGATACAGCCCACCGCTTCGCCCTAAGTACTGATTGTGAAGTAACAATGTTTTTTTTCGCAACTTCAGGGGTATCCATTTCAATAATAGTTAAGTATTTGAAATATTTTCTCAACTGTTCTTTCCACGATTGCAGATCTTTAGCATAGGATCGTTTATCTTCATCAAAGTCAATGACTTCATCTAAACCAAAATCAAAGGGCCGACTCAACAACTGCTTATACAAATCTTCTACCTGTAGCGTCTTTTCATAAAGACGTTCAATGATTTGATTGAAAAAAGTTAGATCACCATTTATAAAAGCTTCATCGAGTCGGTTTCGATAATAGGAAAAAGCCTCTATATCGCTCTGGAGAAAATAATTTTTTTGAGGATCTAAATTTTCAAAATATTTCTTGTAGACCTTTTGAGAGAAGGCATCATCGATCTGCACAGGCTGAGGATGCAAAAAATAAAGTGTTTGATAAATAGTCTTCAAAATCATACTCTGATCCTCTTTACCTTTGGGAAAACAAAAACTCACCGAGAGTACCAGTAGAAACAAGATAAGACATATTAGTACATATTTCATACCTTTAAATCGAGGATTCTTCATCGTATCACTTATTTATGAAACAGATCGATTTATAATAAAAATCTCCATATAGCCGTAAAAATACAGGTACAAAGGTTTAGAATTATTTTGAAATATTAAAATGAAAACAAGGCCAATCATTTTAGTGACCAACCATGATTGGATTATCGCATCAGGAATCCGAGCCCTCATCCGCATTATGAATACCCTTCGGAACGTCTACGTCGTAGCACCTAATAAACCTCAATCAGGCATGGGACTAATGTGCCATTACCGTCGAGATCCCCCTTCACGGAGAGGCCATGGATATCGATCAGAGATCTCAACAAGAATAGCAATGCTTCAGGACACCAGTAGACTGTGTTAAATTAGCCGTTAGTCATATCCCCCCCCAAAAAAAAAAGACCAAACATCTGCTTATCAGGAATCTATCACGGATAAAATACTTCCGTCAACATTATCTACTCAGGTACCATGTCTGCCACTGTAGAAGCAGCAATCAAAGGCATACCGGCCATAGGCTTTTCACTGTTAGATTTATCCAGGGCAGCGGACTTCGAACCGACCCAAAAATACGTGCACCAGATTGTGCAAAAAGTCCTTGAAAAAGCACTTCCACAAGGTGTTAGCCTCAGTGTAAATATCCCAAAATTCAAAAAAAAAAAGATCAAAGGGCTCAAAATATACCGACAAGCCCCAAAGCACGATGAAAAGAGAATTTCGACAAACGTCTCGATCCCAAAGGCAAAACGTACTACTGGCTCACGGATAAATTTATCAACCTTGACCAAAAAAAAGATACCGACGAATGGGCCGTAGCTAACGAATATGTCTCCGTAGTGCCCCCATACGATTCGATATAACGGCCCATGCATCCATCCAAACATTGAAATCATGGGAGTTAGGCCAAACTAAATCCGATCTCAGGCAGCTGCTATTAAATTTTCGAACAAAAAGCCAATGTCATTTCTCAAACGTATAAGCAAGGCCTATGCCCAAGGTTTCTTTGAGCTATATTCTTTTGATTTTATTTTCATCGTAAAATATATCAAGTGAAAACTAATCCAAAAGAATTTTATTGATCTCCATATCTAAGATCCCAGCATAGGATATGTACATATTTTACGGATTTCGCAAATGATTAGAAAAATATCCAGACTATTGTATAAGAACACATTATGCATCAATTACATCTTGTAACGCGTCCCAAGATAATCACCCAATTAATAGCGAAAACTACCCCCGGATTTATACCATAGACCTTAGTTATGCCGATCATCTGACCCTCCCCTCACCATAAGTGTTAAAGAAGTCCTTGGCTGTGACAGAGATCATCATCAAAGTCAACTTGATAGATATTTACAGTGTGAGACTATCATTAAGTCGGTAATCCACCCCAAAACCTGTCGTCAAATAATCCAGAAACATAAATTGAAGATCTTCCACACCGGAATTTTGGCGTAATCATAGTCCTCCAAAACTGATGCCTGAAATTCAATCGATAGGCATAGTATCAATTTTCCTTAACCCGGTATCCATAGACAGAATTCACGTCGATGATGTCCTAAACCTTTTTGGCTCTCTCTTTGTTTTCAGCACGTATCCCATAACCCAAGATCACACGAGTTTCCCAAAGATGCTTACCACAAATGAAATCGTGATCATAATTCATCCGGAAACTAAGGGCCACTGAATTTATCCCACCAGCCACCCAATTGCTGAAAACCATCTTGATTCAACAACAAAACGTATATACCCTTGTACCACCAACCCTCTTTACATTCAGAGAGCCTAATCTGTTTGGTCGTACAGAAACTTTCATAACTCGACAAGGAATTTTTCTTAGCATCCACTGAGCCACAACGATCCCATGCAAACCCAGCAACAGCACCAGCCCATAAACAAACTTTTTTATATAATTTTATTTTTCGAAGTAACGCAAATTTATAAAACACGGTTTATAACTCAAAATCAACTTTTTCATGCAGCCAAATCTTACACCAGTTGGATAAAACCGTCACCCATGCTTCTTGAACATTCAAGCAAGGAATATAAATAAAGACCTCACCCCCCGAACGTAAAAAAATATCCTTTCCTCCAATAGCAAGCTCTTCAAGTGTTTCCAAACAATCGCTCGTAAAAGCGGGCGCTACAACAGCAAGCTTTTTCACTCCAGATTTCCCCAGTGCTTCTAGCGTCTTATCCGTATAAGGTTTGAGCCAAGAATCATTACCCAAACGCGACTGAAAAGAAGTAGAGTACTGACCCAAAGGCAAACCATGCCATGCCGCAGCCCTCCGAGTCGTTTCATAACACTGATAACGATAACACCTGCTATGGGATTCAGACGTCGATCGGCAACAATAATCATTGATCCTACAATGACCCATCAGATCTGTTTCATAAATATGCCGTTGAGGCAGACCATGGTAAGAAAACAACAAATGATCTACCCCTTGAGTCAAGCCCGTAGTAATACTTTCACCCAAAACACTGATATAGTTCCTAAACTGGTAAAAAGGCGGAAAAAATACTATCTTCATATCCTTGAAATATCTCCTCCTTACCCTAAAGGCTTTGATCATCAAACTCTCAGATGTACTCATCGCAAAATGTGGATAAAGCGGGAAGACCAACACCTCCCGAACTTGCTGCATATAAAGCTCCTCCAAACCCGAACGTATCGAAGGATGCCCATAACGCATGCCCAAGGATACGGGTACGGACAAACGTTCGGAAACTGCTTTCTTCAATTGTTGAGAAATCACAATGAGTGGTGAACCCTCATCCCACCAGATCTTGCGGTAGGCTTCAGCCGAACGCTTAGGCCGTTTGGGTAATATCAAGACTTCGACAATAAATTTTCGCATCAAATAAGACGCATCGATCACTCCTTTATCAGACAAAAATTCTCGTAGATACCGCCGTACATCCGGCACTGAAGGTGAGTCTGGCGAACCTATATTTACCAATAGAATCCCCTTTTTCACCGACTCAATATTTTTAATTGAATCCCGCACCAAAGGCAAAGATAATATGCACTTTCAAACCGAAAAAGGCTATCTGATAAAAAATCCCGATTACTCAATAAACCCCCAAAAAATGAGTTATCTAGGTAAAAAATCCTTACTATTACAGATAGTCGTGAAGGTCAGAGACATCCACAATATCACCAAAGGGCTGAAGGATCTTAGCGAACCATAATAGGATACGCTCATAAAAATTATAGACCTAAAAAAGAAAACGATATGCAAAAGGTCTCAAGTAGAATGAATTCTCAACTTGAACTAATAGATGCGCAATTTAGCAGGGTAAGATGCTCAATGCAACAGACTTGAGTACAAATTAGATGTACAACAGAGGCTCATATGGGGGGCGATGATCAACCCCGTGATTACTATCATAGCTTAAGTGATAGGGTCTCTTGTAAATAGATAATCCAAAATCCTGAAACACAAAAAACTTAACCTAAGTCCAGATGATAATCCCACTGACAAACAACCCCATTAAATATATTTCTAAACCTAATCCAATCCATCGATGCTCGACATTTTTAATTCTAACAAAAACAACTTTCTTCCGAGTAGCTCGAATTCGAAAAAAATATACAGCCGAGACATTTCGAGGACTTCACTGGGTAAGAACAAATACTAGAAAACCTTGAAGTTTTTATAAAACGCCACCAAACGGCTATAAGGGGCTCTAAACCATATCCTATTACACCTCCAGCCTGGCCTGGGCAAGACCACGCTAACCCACATCATTGCCAACGAATCTGGCGTAATATCACAATCAGTTCAGGGCCAGTCTTGGAAAAGCCAAGCGATCTAGCCGGTCTACTCACTCACCTAGAACCACACGATATGATTTGCATTCACTAGATCCATCGGGTCTCGTCATTATTAAAAAAACATCTCTACTCCGCTATATCGATAACATGATAGAGTCCAACCTAAATACCCGTTAGGTACAGATCCACCCACACTCATTCAAACTCATTGGAGCCATGACTAGCTCAGGCCGCCTACTAACAGAACCGATGCACATTCATTTTAGCATCAATTGTCATTTGGAATATTATCAAAAATAAATCCTGAGCAATATCATCAAACAGAGCGTCCAGATCTTAACTGTCCAATCACAACCAAACCTGATATATAGATTACTGGGCACAGCCGGGATACCCCAGGTATTACCAATAACTTGCTCCGCCGTGTGCAGGATTTTGCTAAAATCAAAGACAATTGCACGATCGATCTGAATATCTCCGAAACAGGCTTACGTGCTTTGAATATTGACAAGCACAGCTTGGACAAAATGAACAATAAAATCCTGACAACGATGATTGATAAATTAAAAGGAGAACTGGTAAATTTCAATACTATCACTACAATCGTCAGCGAGAACCCCGGCACGATAGAGGAAGTCTACGAACCTTTTCTTATCAAAGAAAAGTTATCTGATGTGTACACCCCACGAAAAAGAAGCCACAACCTTAACCTACACATATATGTGGCGAAATACTACAATCCACCAGGATTATTCGTTTGACTAAACTGTTTGAAAAGGATCCATGATGCATCTCAAGGAAAAACACGCCCAATGGATCAAAGAAAAGGCTAAACGTTTGGAATTCATCGCTCGTAGCATTGTACCAAAGCAGAACTACTAAAAAAGGAAGCCCCACACTTAGATCGTTGGCTCAAGTAAAAAAGACATGCAGGGCTTCATTGTATAGAAAACGATTTTTATAAACACCTCGATCCTACACACCTGATCCATGAATCCAGCTTGGTCATCTCACTCCTGTACAACTACTATACTCCTAAAAAAACAACATCGAGATAACTATCAGATATCGAAATACGTTTACGAACAGAACTATCACCATGTGCTAAAATTCAAGCTAAGAACATTACATAACTTTATCATAGAACGTATTGGCGAAGTACATGGCCGAAATTTTGTCGATTCTGCTTCAGTACTCGATAAAGCCTAAGCCCAATGTGCAAGCCTAGGATTGACAGAGAAAAACACCTTACTTCTGAAAAAACAACAAGACTCATTCCATTTTTCTTGCAAATTGATCGTCGATATGGAACTAGCCTACGACCATACAATTACAGATCAATCACAGCAGTTATAGACATCGCATCGATGGCCTGCCCAACACAAGCCATCATACGCCCCCGTATGAGATCGATGCTTCGCGTTGTATTTCCTACCCCTAACTATAAAATTGAAAGAACAACTCATACCCTCCAAATCGGAAAAAAACTTTCAGGATTGGATCTTCGGTCGTAACATCTGTAAAGATGTATGTCCGTAGAATCGCTTTGCCCGAACCACGAAAAAGCCTTTGTTCCAACCACAAAAAAAGCCTTGGTTAGACTTTTCCAAAAAGAACTGTAAAGAGCGTACTGAAGAATTTTCCTAAAATATATTCAAAATATACACGCTAAAGTGAGCTAAAAACACTAGAGTTAAACGGAATGTGGACTATGTCAAGACGCTGAAAAAATAAAGGTCATAACCCCATAAATTCTACTCATTTGCATATCGTATCTTTGCGTAAAATTTCAAAGACTTATTCATTGAATATTACAGAAAAAAAATATACATACAAAGATTTTATCTCCAATCAAGAAGTCAAATGGTGCCCTGGATGTGGAGATTATTCTATACTGAAGCAGATGCAGACGGTATTGCCAGAAGTAGGTATTGCTAAAGAAAATATTGTCTTTGTTTCAGGTATCGGTTGTTCTTCGCGCTTCCCGTACTATATGGATACTTTCGGACTCCATGGCATACACGGCCGAGCACCTGCCATAGTTACCGGGATCAAATTGGCCAAGCCTGAATTGAGTGTGTGGATCATCACTGGAGACGGTGATGCACTCTCTATCGGCGGAAACCATACGATACACCTATTTCGTAGAAACCTAGACGTTAATGTCTTACTTTTCAATAACGAAATCTACGGCTTGACCAAAGGTCAATATTCACCCACTTCAGGTTTAGGTTTGAAGACAAAATCCTCTCCCCTAGGTACTATTGACCAACCCTTCAACCCTTTATCATTGGCCCTAGGCGCTCAAGCTACTTTTGTAGCTCGGACAATAGACAAAAATCCTAAGCATCTCAGGGAAATGCTTTTAAAATGTCACCAACACAAAGGTACTTCATTTTTAGAAATTTATCAAAATTGTAATATCTTCAACGACGGAGCCTTTGAAGTTTTTTCAGAAAAGGCGAATAAATCTGACACTACGATATTTCTCGAAAATGGCAAACCCTTACTCTTTGGCATCGAACTTACCAAAGGAATACGACTTGATGGCCTGCAACCTCAGGTTGTTTCTTTGGAAGAAAAATATTCCTTGGAAGATATCTGGATCCATGATGAAAAGGATTGTACTAAGGCAAACATCCTAGCTCGGTTTTTCGATACACCTGGCAAAAGTCGTTTCCCACGCCCTTTTGGAATACTTTATACGGAAGACAGGCCGTGTTATGACGTGCTTTTTCATCAACAGCTTAGACAAGCTAAAACAAACTTAGACGTACCGACTTTAGACGAACTCCTTGCTGGACCAAGTACTTGGGTGATCTCATAATGTAATTCCATTCATAGGGAAAATACAAAAAATCTGCTGACTATTGACCTAAAACCAATACCTCGGCTCAACTCAATCAAAAAGTCGCAAAAATACTAAAAGAAATAGATCTAGAAACTGACAGTCCGTAAAAATTTCAATAAATCTGGAATACGTAAGTAGCCCTGTAAAAGATTTACAATATTCCCATTTTTTATCTACAACCACAATGAATGGAAAGCTGGGGCTTCGATTCAACAGAGAATCAACTAAACGATTCAGCCTGAAAAAGTTTAAATAGGGACATCTCTTCTGCCGATAGATGATGATATACTCTTGTTTCGCCATACGACTCCCACTGGAATGTAATTCCAATAGACGTACTTCACCACAACAAAACTACTTAGTATATTTATATTCATCCCTTTACAATAACAACACCAAGTGATATATAAAATAATCATAATTATTTTCTTGGGAAATCTCTCGGCTAAGCACTCAGCTACAGGCAGATCGACCTATCTGACAATATACCAGAGCAATTAGAAATAATAATAAAAACAAAATTACCCACAAGCTGGTTAATGTTTTTATCGATAATGCTTTTATAAAAATTTATCTTATACCATGCATTTTCCTCTCAATCCAGACCGATAGCTTTAGAATAATGATACCCAAAGCCATAGAAAAAATAGTCATCATAGTGAAAATATTCTTAGGGCCTAATTGTTGGACATACGCAGCTATATATCCTCCTGCGATATTAGCTATGAAAGACGAAAGAAGCCAAATACCCATCATGAATGAAGCCAACTTGACAGGAGAAAGCTTAGTGACAGCAGACAAACCAACCGGCGACAAACAAAGCTCACCTAAAGTATGAAAGAAATAAGTGAAAATGATCCAGATCACACTAGCTTTGATACTTGGATCTTCTATATTGCCTCCTCTTTCAAAAACAGCACCTAGCATAAACAAAAAGCCGAGGCCTAATAAAATCATAGACAATCCCATCTTGACAGGAGTAGAAATTTTTTTTCCTAAAACACATTGCCAAAATACAGCAAAGACAGGAGCCAATAAAACGATAAAAAAAGCATTAATCGACTGAAACCACGCTGTAGGGATGACACATATAGAATCGCCAAAAGCGATCTTCTTGCTGATGAACTTGTCCGTATAAAGCGACAGTGAAGACCCTGCTTGTTCGAAGCCAGCCCAGAAAAAAATAGAAATGACCGCAAAGATAAAAATGACCCATATACGATCTTTTTCCATTTTCGTCAAAGGTATTTTTTCACCCATCTCTACATGATGATTTTTCCTACCTTCAATACTCACCCCCACTTTACCAAGATACTGTTTACCCAGAACGTTATAGAGCAATTGGCCGATAAACATTCCGATTCCAGCGATCAAAAAACCATATTTATATCCATAGCTGAGGATGTGTCCATCTTCCCCCTTAACAGAAAAAGCCTCTTCGGCTACATAACCTACCACCAAAGGTGATAAAAAAGCCCCTAAATTGATCCCCATATAAAAGATGGAAAAAGCCGAGTCTTTACGGTCATCATTTTGCTCATACAACTGCCCAACCAAAGTTGAAATATTCGGCTTGAAAAATCCGTTCCCTATGATCAGAAGCAATAGGCCCAAATAAAGCCCATTTTGATCATTGATAGCAAAAAGCGCAAACTGTCCAAACATCATAGTGATCCCCCCCATGGTAATCGACTTTCGTTGACCCAAGTAATTATCCGCAAACCATCCGCCAATAATCGGAGTGAAGTACACAAAGCCGGTAAAAAAACCGTAAATCAATGAAGCGTCACGCGAAGAAATACCCAGCCCCCCTTCGACAACAGACTTACTCAAATACAAAATGAGGATGCCTCGCATTCCGTAATAACTAAATCGCTCCCACATCTCCGTAAAGAAGAGTAAATACAACCCCCTGGGGTGTTTGTTTTTCACAGTAGGGTCTTGATGTATCATAAAGGGTATTTTTTTTGTTTTTCAGCAAATATAAAATATTTTCAATCACTATACTAGCAATATCTTACTGATTTTCAATATCAAGGCACAACACTCTAAACTATCACAATTCAAGATTTTCCCAACGGACATCGCGTCATTTCATATAATTGATGCGTAGATTGGATGCACGTATGTGATTTCACCTTTGCCGAACTTCTCAGATATGTTTTCGAAAAAAAAAGAAACCAAACACAATAGACCAGAGGTAAAAAAGAATTTATGGTGCCTGTAATATTAGTATTATGGATAAGACAAAACTAAAAATATAACTCTCTCATAAAAAACATTCACCACATCGTAATACATGTTGGTATCACTATAGAAGGTAAAGACATCAAATCCATTAGACATCGATGACTTATATAAAACTTTAAACTTACAAAGCCCAGATCAAGGGATATACCCCCTAAAAAATAAACACCAAAAGCAAAGGACAAAGCTGTAAGGAGAGCAACAGTGAAAAAAGTCCTCACCATTAATAAATACATCTATCATGATAAGATCAAACCCTATAATATACCTATATATATCTCCAAGTGGGTATTGGTTATTGGTGTTCAACTTTATTTACTTCATATGGATACACCGTGGCCTGGTGACATGACTATTTTGACACAACATTACTAATATGACCCCTATCTCTTGCATGAATTTGGATATTTCCTAGATCATCTTTTGTGTCTTAGTTTAAGCCTATATACACTTGATACAGGTCAAAATTATTCGGTTAAGTGGATAAAGGATAGAAAAAAATAAAATAACTATTTTTTTTTAATACCTAGTTGCAATAAGTCTAGATTTTATGCTTGTAAAAATTATTTTTTTTAGGTGAGTTGTAATTTTATAACGTGGAGACGATGGGAGTCGAACCCACAACCTCTACAATGCCATTGTAGCGCTCTAGCCAACTGAGCTACGTCCCCTGTTTGGGGGTAAATGTAGTACATTTCCCATTACGAAGGATTTTGGTATAGGGCAAAGATTTTTTCTACAATATATTGAGCCAGCCTGTATTTAGACTCGTATGTCCAACCGGCAATATGAGGAGTAAGGATCACTCTATCGGATTGTATGAGGTACTGAAAGGTTTCGGACAACCCATTGTGAAAAAGCGTTTCGAAAGAAGTTTTTTCGTATTCTAAAACATCAAGACAAGTACCTAATATTTTTCCAGATTTCAAAGCCGCTACTAAATCGTCTGTCACCAAACAATCACCACGGGAAGCGTTGATTAAATAAAAAGGCTTGCGAAAACAGTCGATAAAACGAGCATCGACCATGCCTCTAGCAGTGGAATACGGTACGTGTAAACTGACTATATCAGCTGTTTCAAATAGTATTTTCAAATCCACTTGCTGGGCATAATCATCACTCATTCCAGCTAAGATATCATAGCAAAAAACCTGTGTCTCAAAACTAGACAACCGCCGTGCCAAGGCACGGCCAGTATGGCCATAGCCAATGATCCCCACAGTTTTGCCCATCAATTCTACTCCTCGATTGCCTTCCCTGATCCATTTTCCCTGACGGACCTCTTTGTCAGCACGACATATGTGATTCATCAAACACAAAAGTGCCCCTATCACATGTTCAGCTACAGCATCTCTATTGCCTTCAGGAGCATGCAACAATGAAACACCTCGCTCTCGAGCATAGTCGACATCAATATTTTCCAGGCCTGACCCTACACGGGCAATAAATCTGAGATTTTGTGCCCGATAGATGAACTCTCGATCGATTGTGAACCGGCTCCTCAAAATAATCCCTTCATAAGGTGCAATGATCGTTTCTATCGCTTCCTTCGGTGTTGTATGATCTTCATCACAGATAAAACCTTTTTGTCTCAACTTACATAGTATATACGGATGATTTTCATCTAACTGTAGTACTTTCATACGAGAGGCCATTGGTCAAAGAGTTTCAAGAGCAATCTCTACGACATCCATGACAAAGATAGTCCGAATAAACTTCATTACTTTTGTATAAAGCTTAAGAGAATGAGACTACGAGAAGTAGAGCAAGAGGTCATAAAGGAACTTGCTATGTTCGAAAGCTGGGAAGAGCGATACGAACACTTAATAACTCTGGGGAAAGCATTGCCCAGAATAGCAGAGACAGACCGAACCGAAAATAAATTGATCAAAGGCTGTCAGTCTCAAGTGTGGTTGAATGCCCATATGGATAAAAACCGGATATTCATACAGGCTGATAGTGATGCCATCTTACCCCGAGGCATAGCTGCCTTGATGATACGTGTGTATTCGGGCCGCTTACCTCAAGAGATCACTTCATCAGAAGCAACATTCATTTCAGAGATTGGTTTGAAGGAATTCTTATCTCCTACCCGAGCTAACGGCATGCTCGCCATGCTCAAACAAATCAAATTTTATGCAATGGCCTTTGAGATAAAATCTTCCATGTGATCGGTACTACACATAATTCTTCACCCGTCAATGACTAAAAAACGTAATCACCATGAAGACTTTTGATACCATCAACCCGGAAAATGGGCACACATTGAACACCTACACCTATTTAACAGAGGCCGAATTATCAGATAGACTCTCCCTATCGGCCTCGGCATACAAATGGTGGAAATGCCAATCTTTTCAATATCGTACTCAATGTATCACAGCCATTATAAAAAAAATGGAGGAAAACATCGAATCAGCAGCACAGCTCATTACCCAAGAAATGGGAAAGCCAATTGTACAAGCGTTCACAGAAATTCATAAATGCATCGATTTGTGTCAATATTATTCAGGGCTATCAGAAGCGACACTTGCACTCGAACACATCCCCATGGACGATTACCATAAAAGCTATGTTCGCTTTGATCCCATTGGAGTCATTTTTGGTATAATGCCTTGGAACTTTCCATTTTGGCAAGTGTTACGCTACAGCATCCCCAACATATTGATAGGCAACACCGTCCTATTGAAACACGCACCCAATACCACCGCTTGTGGACTTTTCATAGAAAAGCTTTTCATCGAAGCGGATCTTCCGGAAGGTGTATTTCAGACCTTAGTGATCGATCTACCTCAAGTAGAGACCGTTATCGCCCACGCGGCAGTACAAGGGATCACACTAACTGGAAGCAACAAGGCAGGAAGTATCGTGGCTGCCTTGGCTGGCAAATATATCAAAAAATCCACTTTAGAACTTGGTGGGAATGATGCCTTCATCGTTATGAAAGATGCCAACGTGAAAAGCACAGCTCAAATTGCTGCAGCTTCTCGATTGAACAACACGGGTCAGACCTGCGTATCTGCCAAAAGATTCGTCGTAGACCAAACCATCGCTACCGAATTTATTGAGGCAGTAATAGAAGAAATGAAAGCTTATCCAGGTGGGAATTTATATGACGAACATACCAAACTTGGTTTTATTTCCCGTACTGATTTAGCCGAAAAATTACTCCGTCAATACTGTGATGCTGTGATCAACGGAGCAAAGGTCTGTCTACACACTCAACGCGAAGGAAATTTCTTCTCCCCAGCTTTATTGCAAACTAAAGCAGACAATCCCATCCTAAAAGAAGAACTCTTCGGTCCAATAGGCCTAATATTGACCTTTTCCAGTGAATCCGAAATGCTCCACCTAGTCAATGATACTCCTTATGGATTGAGCGCCTCGATTTGGACACAAGATCTAGACAAGGCTGAAGCACTGGCTACTGGAATAGATACAGGTATGGTTTTCGTCAATGATATGGTACGATCCTATCCCTATCTACCCTTCGGCGGAGTAAAGCAATCCGGATACGGCAGAGAACTATCTACAGCTGCTCTAAAAGAATTCTTAAACTGGAAAACGATCGTCATAAAACAGATAACCTCTTAAGACTCTTTTATTCATTTGATCTCAAACTTGGCCTGCAACCTCAGTTTTTAAGATGATAGGGCGGAAATACGTCTCAGTTCAACTCTACTCTAGCCTCTATCGCAACACGTTTAATCTTAAAACTCAGAAAAACAGTATAAGCTTCCGAATAGTCTAAGAAAAAATACTAAAAGTGTTTCAATCCACTCATCAATAGCTGCTAATAAAATTTTAGTTTTTGGTTTTGCCTATTTCAAGTCTTGTGAACATAAGGCTTACTTTGTTTCTTCACTCTCGCTATAATCAGTACGAGACACCGAGACATTAGAAATACCTTGATCTTTCAGACGAATAAGGACTTTACCTACCTCATCGATAAATCTTAATTTCAACTCATAGCTCTTAACCACATAGATATCCTTATAAAAAATCTCTTGTGAAAAGCATTACTCAAATCAGTGACAAAGAGATTTTTACATTTTATCCCCACAAGTCTCTTTAAGACCTTCTTGAACCTGACCTCAAGGTCATTTAAACTAGTTGCTACCTTTTGCAGTCTTCTCATTTAAAGTGATATCGATATAGATCTCATCGCAGGGATGACTTTCCTCTCTACCCTTCCATTGACCTCTATAAAAGCTTTTTCAAAAAAATAATCATTTTCTTCTGTCTACACGCCTAATCGCTCAGTAAAAAAGTTATAATAATAAAAATAAACTTTTTCATAATTTAATTATTCAGCATATAAAGTGAATTTAATTAATATAGTATAAAGAAAATATATATTATATAAACTGAGAGAGATGCCTGGACGAAAAATAAAATATATCCCATATCAAAATCTGCTATAAGCAGTACTTTTAATAAAAATTTAACCACTGTACAAAATTCCTATCTGATTGTGATACTTACTTATACAGAACAAGTTCAACTAGAAGACGGCACAGACAAAAGGCATAGACAAAAAGATCTTAAATTTACTTATTGAAGATACCAACACTACTATGTTCGAATTATCAAAAATAATAGTCATTTCCAATGTAGCTGTACATCAACGAATCAAAAATTACGTTCATCAGACATTATAGAAAAACCGATCGTTATTATCAACGTAAAACGATCGAATTGCAACATAATAACGTTTATACTTGTCTTTATATACAATCCATCACAATACAAAACCGTAGTCCAAACGTTTGAGAAGATTTCCGAAATATTAGAATCCTATTTCACCACAGGCAACCACAGTCTACTACTGAAAGTATTGTGCAAAGATAACGAACACCTAATGGAAACTTTGAATATTCACATTCAAAGAATACCTTGGGTAGTACGAAGAAAACCCCTAATCTCCCTTGAACAAAAGATCCAAAGACAGATAAAAGTATAAGTAATGGAGTTAAAACCCCACATAGACAGTACCTAGCTAAAAACACCTGAACAATCTGGGCTTTCATCATCAAAAACCTGGTAAAAAGTCGAAAAATTTATCAAAAAGGCCTTACGCGAAAGGCTATTTGCCATAGTGATCCGTCCTAACTATGTTACGAGCAACCCGGGAAATGGTCGACATCGCCTATGTAAAAATCTGTGTAGGCATGATAATTGGTTTCCCAGAAGGCACGCAATCCTTAGCTGAAAAACTATCCCAAGTCCAACAGACGCTACACTAAGGGACCTACGAAATAGATTTTATACTGAATTATGAAGATTTCAAAAAAGAATTGCACTCAAAAGTCAGAAAAAAAACTTTTAGAAGACACTCAAACAGTTATAGATCATAATAAAATCATCAAATGAATTATTGAAACCACTGCTCTAGATGATATTCAAATAGCTACCATAACGCAACTGATTAAAAAATTATTTTGGACCGTTTTAATATCTCGGTTGCATCACAAGTTTTCATCAAAACACATATCGGTTTTTACCCCATAAGAAATGGCAAACCCAATGATGCCACACTAGAATTAATTCAAATCATACTTAAATACACAGGACCTCTACCCATAAAGGCCACCGGAAATATCCCCGTACCAAAGCCCTTCGCCAAACAACTGATCACATTGGGAGTAAAATGTATCGGCACCTCTTCAGTCAAAATCTTAATCAGTTAAAGCCATGCTACAACCGGAAAAACATTATATATTTAAATTTTTATCATCTTTTATTAATAGGTATTTTAAAATATTTTAATTAAAAAAAACATATTAGATAAGGATTCCTAAAAACATGTTATAATCTTTAGCCGATGTGGTGAGAAATTATATGTAAGTTGATAAGCTGTGAATGAATATGTGGAATAGTATTAAAAAGTGAAGTCAAGCGTTGTTAGATCATCTATCAAACTAAAGGTTATAAAATTAATTCTTTTCAACCAGTTACCCATTGGTAGCCAGTCTCTATTTCAAAGAAGCCGGAATCTTACAAACAGGTATGGGCCATATCTTATGTTGGGCTGCACGGTGAAGCTTTAGATATTTTTCCATCAGATCACGCCGCCCACCCTCAAACACCTCAGGTGGATGGTTTTTATCGGCCATATCCATGGCCCATTCCAAATCTTCGTAAGAGACCCCCAATTGGTCTTCATCCGAACGATTATCCTCCCATAAACCATCCGTAGGCTTAGCCTGCCGGATCGAGGCAGAGATACCCAAAGTTTCGGCCAGGTGACGTACCTGGCTTTTGGTCATATCAGCTATGGGACTAAGGTCCACACCACCATCTCCATACTTGGTAAAAAAACCTACGCCAAAATCTTCGACCTTATTTCCCGTACCCGTGACCAAATAATCATAAAGCCCGGCATAATAGTAAAGGGTACTCATACGCAACCGAGACCGGGTATTAGCCAAAGCTAAGGCGGTTTTTGAATTCTGTTTATCGGCAACTTGTACGCTCTGACAAAAGACATCAAATACGTGCGAAAGATCTACCCGCAATGCATCGACTTGAGAGAAATATGCTTTCAAAAACTCGATATGTTCTTGTGCACGGTTTACTTGCCCAATCTCTTGATCGATGGGCATATCCAGTACCAGCGTCGGGCGGCCAGTTTTCGCAACCAAGGTAGAAGTCACTGCAGAATCGATCCCGCCAGAAATACCTACAGTAAATCCATTCAACCCCGCCTTCTCGAGATAATCATCGAGCCAATGCACAACATAATCTATCACCTGTTTTGTCCTCATCATTTAAGACCTATTTTTTTTGAAATGAAATAGGTTATCAAAGATAACGAAACATCCTAGCCTGGCAATATTTTTAACCCTCTTTTTGGAATGGAGTGCACTTTCCTGTAAAAAAATCAAAAGCCTAATTGGGCCCGCTCGGACATGGTTCCACTAAAAAGATCTATAGTCATTACAGACTTTGCTCAGGATTTTATATTCGTGGATGGATCTACCCAAGCTTAAAGAGAAGTATTCCTTTTTCTTTGCTACAGATACGCTAGATTCGATCTAGACGAGTAAAAAGATCAATCCTTTCGAGTTGGAACTTTTTCATGAAGTATAAGGAGCATTTTCCTAGCAATGAATCTTTAAAAAAGAGTAAAATACTTCTATAAAGACTTTTAAACACCTAATATCTATGCATAGATATCAAAAATAGATTAAATTTATCCCGCAATTTATATACAAAAATATTTTTATCGGTTTGGACAACCTACTGGTTGCCTGTCATAAGGCTTACGAGGGCATCCATCCCTAAATACATCCAGCACAACATGGATCGGTCTCAATTGTTACCAACCATAGCTCGGGCTATAGCTCAGAAGAAGGTCCCATACGATGGACAAGGTTATACTTTTTTGAATACATTTATTCATCAAGGAAAAATTTTATTACTCACCAATACCCCGTTATTCAAAGCTTCTAATTCAATCAAAATTGGTTATACCCCCTCAAAAGATCGATTGATGCCAAACCAATGAGCCTAAATTATGGAAGCACTAGGTCAAAAATAGATTACTATTCAGTAAAGATAACAAATTGTATGACCGTTTTATTACACCTGAACCTTTCTCAAAATTTTATACCGAGATGAATTGTGATTAACCCAGCAGGATTAGCGCATGGATAAGCTAACAAATCATGCAGTCATACTGGGAAAATCATTCAGAGAAAAGATTGTAATACATCTTGAAAAAAGCTATTATATTTTTTTTTGCACAATACGGATACAAACCCAAAAGACAATGATTAAAAAAAAGACCCACATTCAAATCCACGTAAACTTAGATGAAAATCATGTGCCAGAGGAGATACATTGGAGTACAGAAGATGGCGGCATCTCGGATAAACCTTGCAAAGCACTTATGCTCTCTGTATGGGACAATATAAAAGAAGAGACCGCTCGTATGGACCTCTGGACTAAAGAAATGTCAATAGAGGATATGAAAAAGTTTTTTCACCAGATACTTATATCCATGGGGGATACCTATCATCGAGCCACCTCGGACGAATCAACTGCTAGAGAAATACATGATTTCGGCCAGCGATTTGCAGAGAAAACCGAATTAATTAAAAGCAGGATATCATAAGGTTTTTACACTTATAGGCCACACATTTGACCCATGAACTTATGAAAATAAAAAATCTTTACCTTTTTCTTTCTATCTTTGCCCGGGCCTGGACTCAGTATAAAAAATGGGCTTTGAGCGAATGTCTCTCCTACGCCTGGCAACAAAATATCGATATACTATAATCCAAATTACAAGAACAATCAAGACGTCCTATAAATTATAGGAAACTTTTTATCCAATCTGGGACTCTCTTTAACCTATCAGCACAATACCACATTTAGTACCTATTACACCGTAAAAGGTAAACAACCCAATTATTATAGTCTCACATCGTCTGTCGTTCTATTTGACGGTCTCAAAAACCTCAGAACATTAAGTTAGAAAACTTGTAGAGAACCAAAGCTCAACAAACGATTGATAAGGCAAAACTAATACTGGCATTAGCCAGTCACTGAAGCATTTATCAAGATTCTATACAGCAAATAAAGTTTATGCGCTTCACAAGAACAATTAATCATCAATAAACAATTGCTCTATCAAGTCAAAAAACACCACCTTAGAACCACTGCAAAAAGAGACGTAATCACAGCATAAGCACAATGGGCTTTGGAGAAAAAAAATAGAATCAATGCTAAACAGAGTCTTTCGATGAAAAATATCAAATTAGTCGTATTACTACAATTGAACGACATCAAAGACTTCAATATTTCAGAAAAAGGCTTTGCTACGGAAGTACTAAACATCATCTCCACAAATCCAAAAGAACTTACAGGGAAAGCCTTCCAAAAAAAGCCTAAACTGAAGATTGCCAAACTCACATGGGAAAATAGAAAAAACCAAGTACAGATCACCTTAGGAAACTATTTGCCCCAGATCTCGTTCCAATATAGATTTAATCGAGTCTTATCTAACTAAATAAAACTATTGGACCGACCTATGGGACCATCTTACCAATCGATTACAAATTAATTTAAACTTTACACTTTTCCACCAACTGATTACAAGTACAATCATAGAAAAGGTCAAAATTGCCCAAGAAACAGTCCTTTATGAAATTGAAAAAATCAATTGAGACAAATCATCTACGAATCCTATACAGCAACTAAAAGCGAATACACCGCTTATAAAGCAGCCCAAAAAGCAGAAGTAGCTACCAAACTATCCTTTCAATATACCTAAAAACGCTACCGAAAAGGGGTAACAACCGTCTATGACCATAACAATGACAAAACTTAATGAACCAAAACCCAATACAAAGCCATACGGACCAAATACAAATAAATACTCAAGACCAAAGTCTTATAATTATAAACTGCAAACCTCCTAAATCTATAAAAAATGACCCTGATACTCCATTTAGAAACCGCTACCAAAAATTGCTCGGTAAGCATTGCCCGAGACGGAGATCGCTTAGCCCTAGTAGAAGAACGAGTAGACGAGTATACCCATGCCGAGAAACTACATCGCTTCATCCAATACTCTTTAGAATGCGCAGCGATCGATCTGGTAAACCTAGATGCTGTCTGTGTGAGCAAAGGACCAGGCTCCTATACAGGCTTGAGGATAGGAACCTCAGCTGCCAAAGGTTTTTGTTACAGTCTAGGCATCCCACTGCTCGCCATCGACACATTGACCGTGATGACCCAAGCAGTATCCACAGAGACTGGTATTTTGATCCCTATGATCGATGCCCGGCGTAAAGAAGTCTACACCACAACCTTTGACCACCATAAAAAAATGTTAAACCCAATCATTGCAAAAATATTGGACGAACACTCCTTTAAAGAATACTCAGAACAAAATATTTATCTCTTTGGAGACGGTGCAATAAAAGCTAAAGACATCTTGAAAATAGATTTCGAATATCTCCCTAATATCTACCCTTCATCCAGCGCCATGGTAAAACTCGCCGAAGATTTATTTAATCAAAAAATCTTTGAAAACACTGCCTATTTTGAACCATTTTATTTGAAAGACTTTTCGACTACTAGAAGTAATTAATATCCTGGACTTGTACAAAAAAACATATTGTTATTATAAAAATCTATCAAAACAAAAACCAATCATAATAAAATGATAGACTATTAAAATATATACCTATAAAAAATTATATCATTCCAAAAACATCCACTCATATTCATCAAAACCCTTCTATTTACTAATAAATAATGAAATACACATATCATCCATATCCCAGACCAACACATAATATAATTAAGATAAAAAAAATACAAAAAAAAGATATCAAGTTAATAATAAATAGTATCTTATGTTTAAAAAAACAGATTTATCCGATCACTTGAGACGAAGCTATACAAAAATCAATCATAATATAAGGAAGTTTTACTACTGACCCCTTTATTAATCTACCCCCCTCCATACTCACAGCCCAAGTAGGCCCTGGAGATATCCTTGTAGGGAATAGTTTAATGCTTATCAAAAGCAATACACTCGTTTATTCCAAAAGAGGCCTCTATGTAAAAACAGGAGGAAAAATAGAATATTTAGATAATATTAAGTTAGACGGCCCATACAAAAATAATGAAAAACATTATGCTTAAAACTTACTATTCAACTGCATAGACGAATAAAATAACGAACAACTGATCATACAACAAGACCAAAAAACTGAAGACGAGATCACATTTGATTGGAGGACATACTATACTCCAAAACCAATGTTAGTCCTCCCATTTCAATATAAAACTTACAAACCAAAAGATCACCCTACTAGAGAGACGGGTAAACTCTATAGAAGATCCCAACTAGAATAATTCTACTCTCCTTCCGTTGAGGCAATGGACAAGATTACGAACATGTTCAATGGGAGTCTATCGACACAAATAGCGTGGTGAAAAACTTCGATAGGACCCACTAGCTTATAATATGAACCTCGACATTATACAAAAGAAGGATAATTTTTTTCTATATGGTGAATTGGATTATCGACATGCAAAAGTGTCTCTTCTAAGCCGCAAGATCTACATAGAGACAGGAAAAACAAAATTCAATACTGAATATTGAAGGTTCTTGTTTGATACGTTTGCTTATAACCAAGATAAAGAAGGGGAAAAAGTCAGTTCTTAAGCCCTTGATCCAATACAACTACTTCAAACCTATACCTCCTAAGGTAAAAATTTTTGATGTAGTTCAAGGAGCATATATTATAAAATCCTAATACCCCTAATGAACACATTAAAATATTCTAAATATCTTCTAACGTATGGATAGCCTACGGGAGATTTACGTGCATTCAAACTACGCCCTCTGGAAGCGCCTTACATTAAAATAAAACCTTCAGCCCCTAAAAACATTTTTTTTAGTGATCAATGATAAGATAAAAATCTTTAAAGGCGTAGAAGGAAATACTATTCCTACTTCAACGGTATATGGTATTGATATATTTAAAGAAAAGATAGACCTTGGGTTGACTAAAAATGGAGCGCGTACCTATCTCTTTAACCCGTGTGAGAGTACACAACTTATAAAAGACTACGCATTTACACAGAGTGAGGCGGTAAAACTTTCATAATTTACTCCTATAAATATACAAACAAGATCCATCAACACTGCTCCAAGAATATATAAAGGCGGAATCGGAACCTGGCAAAACGGAGCAGAAGAAGGCTTACAACTATTGTATATCAATCTACTCACCCACACAACCTGGAAAGGGTTGTCCCGTATCCATAGTATCTCGTAACTCTTGTTACTACTTATTTCCAACAAACGGGTGAAAGACATACGCATAGTAGACTACTATAAGGCGACAAAGCTCTAATATATCAAAGACCACAAAACAAAAGAAGTAAAAGAATTGAAAAAAGATAAAACTCTACAACTCGAGTTTCCTAAAGCAGGTAAAGAGTCCAAAGGTAACATACCGTATCTTACGATTATCCAGCAAAATATACATTTACATGTCAACTCCTGACCAAGGGTAAGTAATACAGGCCTATCTACACGATAAGCAACAGATCTTAAAGAACGTGTAGACATCCATCACCGGGATAAAAATACTAATGAGATCATCGTGCATTTTACCAATGCAAATAGCGAAGATGGTTCAAGTTATAATCTCTAACAAGATAAGTCAAAATCATGTCAACGAAAACACCCTCTACCGGGCAAAACCTATAAGCTATATGTCCCTAAAGATATCAATGGCTATAGATCAGGGCAACCCTAGATCGTCAAGTCAAACCAACAATTAAGTCCATTCCAGAATAACAAAAGAAAAATATGGAGAAAAGAATGCTTATATCTATTACATACAATAGCTGTGTCGTTGTTATCTTTTTACATATCGGTATATAGTCGCAGCTTCAGCTTATTAGTTTTTCCACAAAATCTAACCGTCGTCTATAGATTGAGACAGGGGGTAGTAAACCCAACCGATAAAACACCATCAAAATTAATAGATCAATATACCATAGTGTTGCTTTTATCTGCATTGTGTATGAGTAGATCTATTTTCTATCCTAGCAGCGTCATAAGCCACAAATATAAAAAACATAATGCGATGAGAAACCAAAAAAGCCCGTAGTTATTTTACGACAAAGCTTTTTTTATAATGAATGACCCTTATAAGGGGCCTATAAAGAATGCCTAACAAAACTTCATACAGTTTACAAACCATAACGACAAGGTTTTACCTTATTCAATAACTCGTCTCATCATAAAAGACAGGTGGCATTCAATTCAATGTGCCCAAATATTTCTTGGGGGTAATACCATATTTCTTCTTGAAAGCTTTGATGAAATGGCTGGGATTCTCATAACCTAATAGATAAGCGACTTCTTGGACTTGCATCCGTCGCTCTTCGAGCTTTTCTCTAGCTATATTCAACTTATGATCGAGTAAATAAGCGTAAACGGTAGTACCAAAAATTTTTTTAAATCCTTCTTTCAATTGATAATCACTCAGACCCACCTGAGTTGTTAAGTTTTTTAAAGACGGAGGGCACGTTACGTTTTTTATCAACAAATCTTTAGCTTGTTTGATTTTATGAATATTGACTTCATTGGATAAAAAGGGGCAATGGTCTTCGCCAATTTGTCCATCGTAAAAATAGAGTACAAATAGTTCACAAACCTTAGCGTTGTAATACAATTTTTCCAAAGAAGCATTCAATGCATAGTGCTCCATCTGACTCAAGACCATACTGATCGCAGGTGATATCTCCTTTTCGGTATAAAACTTATTTATGACGTTTTCAGCATTCAAAAATGGGATATGATCGACATTTTCCAAGAACAAAAAATGCAAAGCCTTTACTGATATCACTACGATAACCACCCGAGACTCTCGACTGACATTTAAATTCATGGGGAGTTCTATCATCGGATTGTACAATAAAAAAGAAAATCCATCACGGATAGACGACTGATAATGATCCTGATTGAAGTGAAGAGAAACCATCCCCTTGGTGCAAAAATAAAATTGTATAAACTCCTTACCAATATGTTTTACGATCGTATCGGTTTGATTGCTCTCGTTATCAATCAACGCAAAATATGTCTCGGACTGTGTCTTGATCTCTTTGATATTACTTTTATGGGTATTTTTTTTAATACTCTTCATTATCAAAATTCATTCAGTGAAAGATAAAATTTATCATTATTCCTCTATATTACAAAAGTCATTGAGGATAAACAAAGATAGTAATTTAGATAAATTCTAAAATGTAGCTTTTAATTTTTAGCGTTATTTTTTTACGAACAAACTCATTTTTACATACGGTGGCAATATTAAATTTGCCCTGTTTTAAGCAAACAATACTTACAAAAGTTTGATCACGATGAAGAACTTTTATCTTATCAGTCTTGATTATAAAGCAGCAAATGCTCGCACCCGTGGGCGATATAGCATTACAACAGACAAAGGAAAAGACATAAAAGCCTATGCTCAAGCTAAAAGGATCAATCATTTTTTTGCATTGTCTACATGCAACCGTACGGAATTTTATGCCTTTGCTTCGAGTGCCGAAAAAATAGTCACACTGTTTTGTCAATGTACTCAAGGAAATGTCGAGGAACTCAGAGGTATCGTCACGATAAAAAAAGAACATACTGCTGTAGATTTTTTGTTTCGCGTAGGTGCAGGACTTGAAAGCCAAATATTAGGCGATTTTGAAATCATTGGGCAGATCAAAAAATGGTTCTCACTTTTTAAAAAGTTAGGAACAACTAATGCATTCTTAGAACGGCTAATCAACTCGGTAGCCCAAGCCAGCAAACGCATCAAATCCGAAACCCATTTTAGCAGCGGAGTCACATCGATCTCTTATGCCGCAGTCCGTTATATTTTGGAAAAAGGGGTCACTGCCTCAAAAAAGAAAATCCTCCTCTTCGGGACAGGTAAGATAGGCCAAAACACTTGCGAAAACCTTGTCAAACATACCAGACATTTAGATATCACTCTGATCAACCGCACTAAAGAAAAAGCTCAACATCTGGCATCAAAATACCAGGTCAAGAATCAAACTGATCTTCAAAAAGCCTTAGAATATACCGACATCCTCATCGTGGCTACGGGCGCCGACAAACCCACCATTGTACCAGCCATGTTATCCGATAGGAAAAAAGAGCTTTTGATAATCGATCTATCTATCCCCGAAAATGTAGAACGATCCATAGGTAAATCCCCCCACATCTGCTTGCTCAATGTAGACGAACTCACTAAGCGAATCGATGATACGTTGGAGCAACGAAAAAAAGAACTCCCAAAAGCCGAGTTGATCATCAAAGAGGTCAAAGAAGAGTTCTCACAATGGGCTCATACACGTAAATATGCCCCAATAATACAAAACTTCAAGGAAAGACTTGGTCAGATTTACGAATATGAAAGAACACAATATCAACAAAAAAATACAGTGAAACAGGAAGAAGAATCCCCTGTAGTCTCAAGGATGATCCAAAAGATCACCAATCACTTTGCTCAATATCTTTCCACCCATAGCAAAGAAGCAGACAAAGGTGTGGAACTTATCACAAAAATATTTCACTTAAATGCATAAATCTACCTAATGAATCGATCCATCCGCATCGGAACACGATACAGCCCACTAGCACTTTGGCAAGCTCAAAAAATACAAGCACAGATTGTTGCCTTAGGGTATTCTTCTGATTTGGTACCTATCATATCTGAAGGAGACCAGGCAAGCGACAGACCTTTATACAACATGAATACAATAGGGATCTTCACTCGAGCACTGATCCAGGCAATGCTTTCAGGAGCAGTAGACATCGCTGTACATTCATTAAAAGACCTACCGACTACCCTACCTGATGAAGTCATCCTGACTGGCTGTTTAAAACGTGGAAATGCTGCAGATGTATTAGTATACAAAGATTCGCATACTTTTTTACACGACAATAGTATCCTAGCAACTATCGCTACTGGAAGCCTTCGTCGCCGAGCCTTCTGGAAGAATCGCTATCCACACCACAATATTACTGTTTTGCGTGGCAATATAAGCACCCGGTTGCAAAAGTTGATTCGAGATAACTGGGATGGGGCTATTTTTGCACAGGCAGGGCTAGAACGTCTAGGATTACTAGACAAATTAGCCTCCCACAATTTAAAATATCTAACCTTAGATTGGATGATCCCTGCTCCTGCACAGGGCGTAATTGCGGTAACCGCTTTGAAGAAAGACAAAGAAGTTGTCGAACTATGTCATGCATGGGAGCATCAACAAACGCGGCACGTTATGACTATAGAACGAGAATTTCTAAACCAACTCGAAGGCGGATGTACGGCTCCTATAGGTGCCCAGGCCTTATTCAAAGAGGGCAAAGTCTATTTCACCGGAGTACTGCTCAGCCCTGACGGAACATATAAGATAGAAAAGCAAGAAGCAACTACTCACTTCAACAAGTTGGGTATACACTGTGCTCAAAAAATCTTGGAACAAGGAGGGCAAAAAATTCTACAAAACATCCGAAAAGCTTCAGAACAAGTAAGAAAATGATTCCTAATCTACTACGAAAAACATTGCCCTATTTCACAATAATAATTTCTATATGCTTGATCCTCAGCCTAGGATGGCATAATCCTTGGATCAACGCCTCATATGATATAGCTGTACTTTTTGGCCTAACCCTATTGCTCATCCTATTGCATTTAGGACTTCTCTTTGAGAGACCGGCACAAAAAGGGCAACGAGCTATGATCATTTTTTCCCTATTTATCTTGGGATTTTCCCTTCTGACAATTTTTGGATGGATCTATTTAGATGCATCGGAAAGTAGTTTCTTACAAAAATTACTCCGAGCCAAACACTCCTTAACCATTGGGCTGATCCTCTATATTCTAGTACGTATGACACGACTGATACGTGTACTATATACACGAATACACAATCCAGCTTTTATATTCGTCACCAGCTTTATTTTTCTAGCTCTAGGTGGTACAGGTCTCCTACTTCTCCCGGAGGCTACGGTGAATGGAATCTCTTTTGTAGATGCCGCATTTACCTCTACCAGTGCGGTTTGTGTGACAGGTTTGGTGGTATTGGATACAGCTAAAGAATTCACTTTTTTCGGCAAAGTGATCATCATGATATTGATGGAGCTCGGCGGTTTAGGTACTTTGACGATCACCTCATTTTTCGGTTATTTCTTCCGCGGTAGTGCATCTTTCAGAGAAGGACTTTATATGAGTAATTTCCTCAGTACAGAAGATTCATTAAATGATGTGATGAATCTAGCCGTAAAAGTGGTAGGTATCACCCTAGTTATAGAATGTGCCGGGGCAATAATGATCTACTGCACGACACAGGGTACAGACACCGGTCCTGAAGGACCGTTATTTTTTGCTACCTTTCATGCAATATCAGCCTTTTGCAATGCGGGATTTTCTACCTTGAGTGAAGGACTTTATGCTATGCCAATACGGTACAATTACTCCTTGCAATCTGTCATTGTATCCCTATTGATTTTAGGAGGTATTGGATTCAACATCTTGTTCAACTTTTACACCTACATCAAATTGACATTCAAAAAATATTTCTATAACATTTTCAAACGTGAATATTTACGTCAACCAGCACGCATTGTCACACTCAACACCCGCATCGTAATGATTACCACAGTAACTTTGTTATTTATAGGAACAGTTTTTTATTTCGTAAGTGAATATCACAATTCCTTAGCTGAGCATCGTTCTTTAGCAGGCAAGTGGATGGCCGCCTTCTTCTCTTCAGCTACACCCAGAACAGCCGGTTTCCAAGTAGTAGATATCAGCCTATTTGCTCCGGCTACAGTATTCTTTACCATGCTCTTAATGTGGATTGGTGCTTCTCCAGCCTCTACAGGTGGTGGCATTAAAAGCAGTACTTTTGTCTTGGCACTCTTGAATATTTTTTCTATCGTTAAAGGGAAGGCCTATTTAGAAATCCAAAGCAAAGAGATATCCTTAGACTCAATCCGTAGGGCCTTTGCTATCATCACACTATCTCTAGTTGTGATCTGGCTAGCCATCTTCATCATCCTAGAGTTGGAGCAACAGGCAGATATGTTGAAGGTCTCTTTTGAGGCTTTTTCGGCTTTTTCTACCGTAGGTCTATCTTTAGGTATCACTGCCAGTCTATCTTGGGGCAGTAAACTGATATTGATCATACTAATGTTGCTCGGGCGTATTGGAACATTCAACCTAATGGTTGGAATAATGAAAAAGATGCGAGCCCAACATCACAGATACCCTAAAGAAACCATTCTAATCAACTAAACTAATGAAGATCATTATCATAGGTCTTGGAAATTTTGGAAATCCTTTAGCTTTATACCTTACAGACAATGGTCACGAAGTCTTTGGCGTGGACAATCAAATGGAAAAGGTAGAACGTCTAAAAGACCACATCGCTCATGTGGTATGTATGGATGCTACCAATGAAGATGCCTACAGTGCCCTACCAATGAAACAAGCCGACTTAGCTATTGTAGCTATTGGTGAAAATGAAGGCCCTTCTATAATAGCTACAGCCATCTTGAAAAGATATACCCATCTAAAAATCATCAGCCGTTCACTTTCAGATATCCACAACACCATCTTGGACGCAATGGGCATTTGTGACATAATCCACCCGGAGAAGGATGCAGCCTTCCGTCTTACCAAACGTATCTCGTTTAATTATGCATTAGATTATTTTAGGGTAGACAATAAGCATTCCATTGCAGAGGTTATGACACCGGATACTTTCGTTGGAAAATCAGTCAAAGACTTAGACCTCACTCGAAAATATAAGGTATCATTAGTGACCATCATGCGCGATATGGTTAAAAAAAATGTCAAGAAAGAGCCTATTCAACAAGTAGCGAGCTTGGTAACTGGAGACACCATCTTGCAAAAAAATGATATATTGGTCCTATTCGGTGCCAATACAGCCATTATGGATTTTGTAAAAGTCAAAAGCACATGATCAGGTTGTTGGTTACCAAAGTCCTTACGGCCGAAGTACTCGACCTGTTTCCCAAAGTGTACTATCATGTAGAAAGTCGTGATTTCATAATCATAGAATCGTTGTTACTCTCGAAAAAACCGACCTTAAACAAACGGATCATCTTCAGTAGCCAAAATGCTGTAGAAGGATTTATTCACAATTTTAAAGCAACGGCTCTGAAAGACAAGAAGCTCTACGTAGTGGGTAACAATACAGCAGCAGTATTACAAACCCTAGGAGGAAAGATCTCAGTGCAGCGAAACAGCGCCCAAGAACTAGCCGAGGTCTTAGAGGCCTCTGATGATGATGTACCCTATGATTGGTTTTGCAGCACATTCAGCCTAAACGATATCCCAAAAATACTCATGCGTAAAGGCGTAGGTCTAAACTCTTACAAAATCTATCGGACCAGGCTCATGCCTCAAACCTTGTCATCATCCTATGATGGGATTTTGTTTTTTAGCCCCTCAGCAGTGGAAGCTTTTTTTCAAAGCAATGTACTCGGTTCACAAACAAAACTTTTTGCTATTGGGAAAACCACCGCCAAGGCCTTAACCGTGCATACAAATCAATCTATAACTTTCCCAAAAATACCCACAGTAAAAAATATTTTAATGCTCGTGAAAGATGATTTCAATACTGAAAAATGACCTGCTTTTAAAAGCATTGCAGGGAAAAAAAGTTCCACGGCCGCCCGTATGGATGATGCGTCAAGCTGGACGTTACCTAGTCGATTTTATGAAATTGAAACGAAAATATGATTTCTTCACCAGATGTCGCAATCCAGAGCTGGCAACCGAGATCACCCTAATTCCTGTAAAGCAACTTGACGTAGATGCAGCCATTTTATTTTCTGACATCTTGGTAGTACCTCAGTCTATGGGGATAAACTTTCAAATGAAAGAAAATGAGGGACCCTTTTTAGAACGCCCAATTAGATCGGCTAAAAGCATTCAAAAGGTGCAAGTTCCTGATGTGGCCGACCGCTTAAATTACGTCTTCGAAGCCGTGCGCCTGACCAAGCAAGCCTTAGAAAACTCAGTCCCCTTAATCGGTTTTGCCGGTGCACCATGGACCATTTTCTGCTATATTGTAGAAGGTAAAGGGTCTAAAACTTTTGATCATGCTAAAACGTTCTGTTTCGCTCAACCAGATCAAGCCGATATACTCTTACAAAAGATCACTGAAACGACCATCAACTACCTGCTAAAAAAAGCAGAAAGCGGAGTCGACGTGATCCAAATCTTTGACAGCTGGGGAGGTCTACTCTCCCCAGAGGATTACAAACGTTTTTCTTGGCAATATACCCGTAAAATCGTAGAACAGATAAGCCTAAAAGTCCCGGTAATCGTATTTGCTAAGGGATGTTGGCATGCTTTAGAAGACATGAAAAACTCTGGTGTATCAGCCCTAGGGATCGATTGGACGATCCATCCGCAAATGGCTCGGAAATTCACTAAATACACTTTGACCCTTCAAGGAAATTACGATCCAGCACAACTATTAGCACCTATCCCGCAGATCAAAAAGAACGTCCAAAAGATGATCAAAGACTTTGGTACACAACAATACATCGCCAACCTAGGCCATGGAATATTACCCTACACTCCAATAGATCATGCCCGGGCATTCATAGAAACCGTAAAAGAAATTTGACAATAAAAATTAATTTTCATGTATCCTTATACCAGACATAGGCGTTTGCGAACCCAAGAGAGCATCCGCAAAATGATCCAAGAGACCGTACTCACCACCAATGACCTACAAGCTCCATTGTTCATCTGCGAAGGAAATAGTATAAAGGAATCCATAATCAGTATGCCCGGCTATCATCGAATGAGTTTAGATCTGATCATCAAAACGACTCAATCCTTATGGGAGCTAGGGATCAGATCTGTATTGCTTTTTGTAAAAATCCCACAAGCGCTAAAGGATGAAAAAGGTACCGAAGCCTTGAATCCTAACGGATTAATGCAACAATCTATTTCGGCGATCAAAGAAACCTTGCCCGAAATGATTGTAATGACAGATGTAGCTCTAGATCCATACTCCATCTACGGGCACGACGGTATCGTCAAAGGGAAGGAAATTTTGAATGATGCATCGGTAGAGATCTTGGTCCAAATGGCCTTATCTCATGCTCGAGCTGGCGCTGATTTCATCGCCCCTTCTGATATGATGGATGGCCGTATCAGCGCCATACGACGCGCTCTAGAAAAAAACGGATTTCCTCATGTGGGCATCATGAGTTATGGGGCTAAATACGCTAGCCATTTCTATGGCCCTTTTCGAGAAGCTTTGAATTCTACCCCAGGGTTTGGCGACAAAAAAACATATCAGATGGACTATCATAATGCACATGAAGCCTTTCGAGAAGCTCAAACAGACATCGAGGAAGGGGCCGACATCGTAATGATCAAACCCGGATTACCCTACCTGGATATCGTCCGATTGCTTAGGGATCACTTGGATGCACCTATAGCCGTCTATCAAGTCAGTGGCGAATACGCGATGATTCAAGCAGCAGCAAGGCAAGGCTGGCTCAATGGACAAGAGGTTATGATGGAAAGCCTGATCTGCATCAAACGTGCTGGTGCAAATATCATCACCACCTATTTCGCAAAAGAAGCCGCTTCGTTATTGAGAAATACTTGATAGATAGCCCTTATTAAGAGTTAACTTTTTTTTGAGATATTTTCCCGTTTCTGATCCTGGCTGTTCAATGATAACCTCTGGAGGGCCCTCTGCTATAATCTGACCGCCCTTTTTTCCACCTTCTGGCCCTAAATCGATCACCCAATCGGCACATTGAATGATGTCCATATTATGTTCGATAACAAAAATGCTATGACCCTTTTCAATCAACGCATATAAAGCATCCAAAAGTTTTTTAACATCATGAAAATGAAGCCCTGTAGAGGGCTCATCAAAGATGAAAAGCGTCTTATGTCCTACGTCTCCTTTAGACAAGAAATAAGCAAGCTTCAACCGTTGTATCTCCCCACCCGAGAGTGTATTAGAGGCCTGTCCCATCTTAAGATAATCCAGACCCACATCCTGGAGTGGCTGTAACTTCTTGATGATTTTTTTCTCTTGACTAAGGCGGAAAAAACTGATAGCTTCTTCGATCGTCATTTTTAAAATATCAGTAATATTTTTATCATGAAACTTGACTTCAAGGATTTCGTCTTTGAAGCGCTTTCCATCGCAAGCTTCACACCTGAGTGTAACATCAGCCATGAATTGCATTTCTATAGTGACTATACCTTCTCCCTTACAGGTTTCACAACGACCACCTTCTAGGTTGAATGAGAAATGTTTAGCCTTATACCCCATCCGCTTGCTGAGCTTTTCCCGGACGAAAATCCCACGGATGTCGTCATACGCCTTAATGTAAGTAGCAGGATTGGATCGAGAAGATTTACCCAATGGATTTTGATCAATCATCTCAACCTGTTCAATCTGATGTAAATCACCAAAAAATGCATTGTGATCTGCAAAATTTTCACTGTTCAAATTCAATTTTCGGAGCAAGGCCGGATAAAGGATATCTTTGACTAACGTACTCTTACCCGAACCACTCATACCGGTGATAAGTGTGAGCATATGGAGTGGGAATTTTACATCAATATTTTGCAAATTATGAGCCCTAGCTCCAGTGATCTGAATAAAATCTACAAACTTTCTCCGTTGCTCGGGGATACGAACGGCCTTTTCGCCTCGGAGATATTGAGCCGTAAGTGTATGGAAATGCTCCAATTCAGAAGGAAGACCACAAAAGACAATATCTCCGCCACCTGATCCAGCACCCGGGCCAATATCGATCAGATAATCGGCTGAACGTATGATCTCTTCATCGTGTTCGACCACAATGACCGTATTGCCTAAATCACGCAACTGCTTGAGCAAGTCTATCAATTTATGAGTATCTCTTGGGTGCAATCCAGCACTGGGTTCGTCGAGAATGTATGTAGAACCGACCAAACTACTCCCGAGAGAATTGGCCAAATTGATGCGCTGCGACTCACCACCAGAAAGTGTATTCGAAGCTCTGTTTAATGTAAAATAATCTAAACCAATATTAATCAAAAATCCCAGGCGATTGCGTATCTCTTCCAAGATACGTTGTGAAAGTTTATATTCATAAGGAGAGAGTTGCAGGTGCTCGAAAAAAAATGAGAGTTCATGCAAAGGCAGATCAATCAAATCCGTAATAGCCTTTCCACCGACCTTTACCCAATCACATTCTTTACGCAATCGCTTACCCTTACAACTTGGACAAACCATTTTACCCCGATAACGCGCAAGCATCACTCTATTTTGGATTTTATAATTATTCTCCTCGAGCATCTTAAAAAAGGCATAGATCCCTTCAAAACATTCAATCCCTTCCCAGAGCATATTTTTTTGTTGATCCGAAAGCTCGGAATAGGGCTTGTATATTGGGAAACCATAACGATCAGAATTTTTGATCAATGTTTTTTTCCAAACTTGAGCAAAGCCCCCACGCCAACACGCTACAGCATCTTCGTACACAGAAAGACTTTTATTAGGAATAACCAAGTCTTTGTCTACACCTATGACCTTACCATAACCGTCACATTCTGGACAGGCACCATGTGGATTATTGAAACTAAACAAATGTATACTAGGCTCCTGAAAAGTGATACCATCTCGTTCAAATCGATCTGAAAAACACTTATTCTGTCCATTCGATACATTTTCCAATGTACAGCATCCATGACCTTCATCATAAGTAGTTTGTACTGAATCCGCTAACCTTTGATAAAAATCGACATCTCCCTGGATAACGATGCGGTCGATGACGAGAAAAGACTTATCTGGATCTTTCGGTTGATAATTATAATCCAAAACCTCCTCTATAGCAAGCAAGTGTCCATCGATTTTTATCCGAGTGTAACCCTGCTGCTGATAAAGCTTCAGTTGCTCAAAAAAGCTACGTGACTTAGGATATTTGATTAGACTGAGTAAAAGCCATTGCGTATCTTCTGAGAAGGATCGGATATATCGGATAACATCGGCTACATAATCTTTTTCCACCACCTCACCTGAAACGGGAGAATAGGTCTTACCAATACGGGCATAAAGGAGTTTGAGATAATCATAAATCTCAGTATAGGTACCAACGGTAGACCGCGGATTGGATAAAGTCACTTTTTGTTCAATAGCGATAGCTGGAGTAATACCTTTGATAGAATCCACCTTAGGTTGATCCAATTTCTTTAAAAATTGTCGAGCATAAGACGATAAACTTTCAACATATCTACGCTGTCCTTCAGCATATAAAGTATCAAAAACCAAAGATGATTTGCCTGAACCCGACAATCCAGTGATAACTACAAGACGATTTCTAGGAATATCTACATCAACGTTTTTTAAATTGTGAAGGCATGCCCCTCTGATCTGGATGAAATCATCTCGATGCTTTGCTGATAGATCTTTAACAACCTTCATATTTTGGTCATATTCATCCAAAGGTATAGGATTAAATAAACTCTGAAAACATTGCCTTACTCAATTTATATTCTTTCAGGCAAATATTAGAAAAAAATATTAAGAATCTGAGATCTTTTTTTCACTCAGTATTTCATAAAAGTCAATAATTAAACTAACCTTATGACTACATAGTGCATAAGGTATTTATTACTAAAAATCCTTAAGATTAATATTTTAATTACAAAGAATTTTCATAACAAATACAATTTCAGGCTTTGGTCCAGGTAAACATGGTAAATACCCATCAAACATATGAACTATAATAAAATTATCATTAAATAAAATTAATTAAATAATTAATTCAAAGTTTATTATTAGACACAAATTATTAAATATAAACAAAAAATAGTTTTTTTAGGAATAGGAATAGCTTAACTGTACAATCACTTGCATGCAAACTAAATATACTAGAACACAACATTAAAGTCAGTACCATAAATCCTTCCTGAAGCTACCCTTTCCCGTAAAAAACTCAGCTCAAATTACCTTCAATTTGCAACAGATAGTCAACCCTATTAAGTATATTAACAACAACATCCAAAAGTATATATAGATATCCTTTGAACATGCTATAGCCAAATCAGATATAATCGTCAATTCCATCTTTGATACTAGTGTATTAGATCCCCCTATCTAATATTTATATAAACTTATTAGTAAACAAAATCCTAATCAATATGTTCAGCCCTATGAATTTTTCTAAAAAAGTTGAGGTACTAATAGAATACTCGAATGATAACTCACCGATCCTGAATCCAGTCAATATTAATAGTTTATAATAACAAATTCAACACGACTAATGTCCAATCCAGATATAGTATGCAATGGTGATCACACAATATTTGTCATAAGTGACAATGATACTAAAGTAAAAAATATTATTACCGAATCATTGAGATCTATCGATTGGGCCGCGATATCATCGATTTAAGCAATATCACCAGTTGGCCCGGTACCTAAATACTCCTACATTTTATCCTAAGCCTATCAATTACTGTAGGGCATGATATATATTTAGCATCAAGATCGTCCGTTGATCTATACGGGTCAAATATCGAAATAACCGCCATTTAATGATATTTTTTAGCATATATATATCCTCATAAGTTAGAATCAAACCAATGGAAACAATCATGCTATACGCTCCTAACAATTATACTCAACACTTCAAAAAGTCAAGAGTTAAAACTATTTTGTAGCTCTACCACATATGAATTGTATACTGATAGGTACCATCAACATGTTTACGTACTACAACAATAAACAACCCTTTATCTTACTCATTACTGTATCGGTAGTTTTGATACTCTTAATACTGGTATACTGGCACAATAAAATGCTTTTTAATAAAAATTTTTATAAATAACTCATCCCGATTAATAAAGATAGTACATAATTGCTTACATAAAACTACACCTGTGCTTATAATATGGCTATTTTAGAAAAAATTAGTTCTTTCAATATATCAATATAACGGAACTCTACAGCGAGAAGAGGAGTATAATCGAATATCTTTTATCCCATCCAGACATAAAAGAACTGCTCTACCGACAATAAGCCGTCTAAGCAGTAAGAAAAAAATCAACTAGCGATATGTATTGGCGCTAGTATATATGCATCGATATTTTTACAAAAATTTGATTCCTTGGAGCTACCAGAAAACTTCGAATCATTCTCTTTTGTTATACGCACACTTATCTATCTCACACCGGTGATGCTCGTTTTGTTATATTGGAATTTATCTTTACAATGACTTCATAATCTATGTCAACTTGGCTGTACTGATTTTCTTCACTAACCTATTGCTGCTGAGTCTCTTTTTAAAAAAAACCAAAAACATACTATTGCATCTGGGTCAGGTACACTATATCTTGACAACCTAATGATAAAAAAAATAAAACAGACATCTTTCAAGTCCAGTAAATTGAAAGACTTGCAAAAGCGTTTAAAAACTATCAACATATCAGCTTCCAAGCCAATCAAAAAACTCTCAAAACTTTATCACAACCTCGAGTCAATACAAAATCTTAGTCGGAACCATTCTTCTTCGACCGGATTTTTTCCCATCACCAACACCTCTACAATACATATTAATATGATGAAAAAGAAAGTATCCGCATCTCATCATTTATTGGTTGGCAGTACTCGGCGCACAATATAGAGACCTTCAAGATCTTGGCCAACATGCCTATAATTATAGATAACTTCACTTTCCCGAACTTGAACAAGCATACTGAGATCAACTTTAAGAAAATGAGCCATTTCATTAATTACCAGATAAAAAATAGAATGTAATGATGCCTCTTTTAAAGAACAATACTTAACCATTATGACCTGGTCAAATATGTCAAATAAAAGTACTTTATTCAAAACACTTGAGACTAACTTAGTATAGTTTGGGTAGTATATCCCTTACATTTATGTAAAACATAAGTTCAACCACTCGAAATTTTTGTATCTATAAAGTCCTAAGATTCATTAGCCAAAAACGAATCGTATTTCCTCGCTGAGATCAAACTACTTGTACAACTGATCGAGTCATTAGAAATGATAAAATCTCACTTTGTACTTCTATACGAAATCCTTAGAGATACAAATTCAGAAAACAAACACAGTGGGTCCATTGGGATGATCAACACTCTGGTTAAAAAAGAAATCATCTGTGTGATTTCCATCCACTATTTATAAATCGGCCAAATAACTTAGTAGTATCCTGAGACATTAATTGATTAATGTTTCGAAGTAAACATTAAATAAGACAAACTCATCTTAGACTATTGTCTCATAAAAGACATTTACCAAAAAAAAATATTCAACTTTATTCATTAACAAAATAGAAATTATTTAAATATCAAAACATAATAAAAGATATAAAATCTTCCCTCTTTACCGAAATAAAAAAGGAAGGATTTCTTTTAAAAATCTTATATAAAGTATTACCCACCCTTAAGCCTTTTGATAATTTTCTACTACTTTATCCCAATTAACTACTTTCCAAAAAGCTTCAATATATTCGGATCTACGATTTTGATATTTGAGATAATAGGCATGTTCCCACACATCCAAACCTAAAATGGGAAAACCTTCAAAGCCCACATTGGGCATCAAAGGATTGTCTTGATTAGCCGTAGAACCTATTGTCAATTTCCTATCCTTCACACAAAGCCAAATCCACCCTGAACCAAAACGTGTAGCAGCAACATTAGAAAACTCTTTTTTGAAATTTTCAAAAGACTCAAAAGCATCGTCAATGGCTTGTACCAAAATTCCAGAAGGTTTTCCACCTTTATTAGGCCCTATAATCTGCCAAAACAGATTGTGATTGTAAAAACCTCCGCCGTTGTTACGAACAGACGATTTTTCTACACCTCTCTTCAAAATATATTCGATAGACTTACTTTCAAGCTCATGCCCTTCGATAGCTTTGTTCAGATTAGTCGCGTAGACTGCATGGTGTTTGGTATGGTGTATTTCCATTGTAAGAACGTCTATATAAGGCTCTAAAGCATCATACGCATAAGGAAGATTGGGAATTTGAAATGACATAATATATATATGGTTTAATTCGTTATTAGAATTGCCTGCATCCAAAGCAAATATATGACTTCTATAGGTACAATAAAAATCATCCTATACCTTTGTTTTAAAACCATAAACTGATGAAGTCCATGTTCCAATTTATGGTCAAGGCGATAAGTTGCTTATTACTACTGTGTGCAATAGTCATAGCCTTGCTCTATGTAACAGATAATCAATATGTGATCAAGGGACTCAAAGAAACCTATTTAAAAGGCATCAAAACAGCCACCATATACGATTGACGAGCTTTTAATAACAATTTGATTCCAAAAGCAAATCAACCAAAAGAATGGATTCTAGATGATGACTATAATAAAATTATACTTACTCCTGCATTGAAAGAAAAATTGGAAAAGGACCAATCAGTGTCTTTCCTGATCGTAAAAAATGGAAAATTATTGTTTGAAAACTATTAGAATGAACATAATGAAAAAGATATATCCAACTCTTTCTCTATAACAAAATCCGTGGTAACACTTTTACTGGGATTCGCTATACAAAAAGGGTATATCAAAAGTTTAAATCAATATATTTTAGATTTTTTACCTGAATACAAAGGACTACCATTAGCCGATCAAGTCATCATAGCTGATCTTTCACGCATGAGTTCAGGCCTGGACTGGGAAGAAAATTACTATACCCCACTCAATCCCACTGCCAAAGCCTATTACGGAACCAACGTATCACAATTAATATTTTCCAGAAGATTTATAGATCAACCCGGAAAAACTTTCAAATACCTAAGTGCCAACACTCAAATACTGAAAATTTTGCTCCGACGCGCTACAAAGAAAAGTATGACCAATTATGTAGAAGAAAAACTATGGAACCCACTAGAAATGTCTCAAACTGCACTTTAGGGACTGGATGATCAAGGAGATATAGAAAAAGGTTTCTGTTGTATCTACGCATCAGCAAGAGACTACGCCAGATTAGGTCAATTTCTCCTTCAAAAAGGTCAATGGAATGGAAAACAACTACTGGATGAAGAATTCGTTTATAAAGTAACACATCCAGCTCTCACACCAAAATACAGCTATGGCACTTGGATGGACTATGATTTTAAACCAGCCTTCTATCTGTAACAGGGCCACCAAGGATAATACATAATCTTCATCACAGAACAGAACTTAATCGTCGTACGATTGGATAAGAAAAACGAAAATACAAAATATTTCAAAAAAGCCCTTAGTGAAGAAATTTACTTCTTCGTTGAAGAAGTATCAAAAATGCTCAAATAATAGCAAAAGACAAAAAATTAAACCTATCTTCTATGTTTCCATAATGGCCGCTATACCAGGAAGCTCTCTTCCCTCTAATCTCTCAAGCATAGCTCCTCCACCAGTGGAGACATAGCTAACTTTATTCTCGTAACCCAACTTTTTTACAGCAGCCACAGAATCTCCCCCACCTACCAAAGAAAAAGCACCTTTTTGAGTAACCTCAGCAACCGCCTCAGCCACGGCTGAGGTACCTCCAGAAAAACTGGAAAATTCGAAAACTCCAACAGGACCATTCCAAAAAATGGTCTTAGAAGAGCTAATCACATTAGAAAACCTTTCTATAGAGAACCTGCCAATATCCAAACCTTGCCAACCATCAGGTATAGCATCAATAGAAACAAGCCTACTTTGAGCATCCTCTCTGAAGTTATCTGCCACAATAACATCCACAGGAAGATGAATTTTCACCTTACTTTTTTCAGCCTGTTCAAGGATATCGAGAGCTATGTCTAATTTATCATTTTCTACAATAGAGTCACCAATTTTCCCACCTTGAGCCTTGATGAAAGTGTAAGTCATCCCACCACCTATTAAGATATGATCCACCACAGGAAGAATATTTCTGATGATGGAAATCTTCGACGATATCTTGACTCCGCCAAGTATGGCCGTGATAGGTCTCTGTCCATCCTTCAATATTTTGTCGATAGATTGGATCTCCTGAGTCATAAGATGCCCAAAACATTTTTTATTTGGAAATAATTTAGCTATGATAGTAGTAGAAGCATGTGCACGATGAGCTGCTCCAAAAGCATCATTGACATAAATATCTCCTAATTGAGCCAAACTATGAACAAAATTCTCATCACCCATTTCCTCTTCTTTGTGAAAACGAAGATTTTCCAACAATAAAACTTCCCCATTCTTCAAAACAGATATAATCTCCTCAATCTCTTTACCTATACAATCATTAGCAAATTTCACAGGGATCCCCAAAATTTCAGATACTGATGGTAAAACAGACTTTAGGGAATACTTTTTAGAAAAAATACCGTCAGGCCTACCTAAATGAGACATCAAGATAACCTTTCCACCATCTTTTAGCACCTTTTGGATCGTAGGTGCTGCAGCCTGGATACGTGTTTTGTCAGTCACTTGAAGTAATTCATCTAAGGGTACATTGAAATCTACTCGGATTAATGCAGTCTTATTCTGGAAGTTATAATCATAAATAGTCTTCATTACAAAATATATTTACTTCAAATGTAGAACATAATTAGTGATCTAATCAAAAGAACGATAAGTGAGTTTTCAATAATATATATATCAAAATATAATTTTCAAATTAAATAAAGATTTAATAGTATTGTTTATGTTATTACTGTTGAATTGTGGATAAGTTATTTTACTTAGTACGATGATTACTTTTTCTAAATAAAATAAATAATTTGATTTGTGAAAATATCTATTGATAATCAATAGATCATATTATTTATTTACAAAGTATATACCTTTGTAATCAAATATATTTTTAATAAGTAGTAGATGAGTTTTGTATTAATATGTTGGTAAATATGATGAAAAGATATTATCAAAAGTTGAAATATTCGTTTGCTTTTGTTAAAAAAAAATCTTTCTAAAAAAATCATTAAATGGTGTGGTTAAAATATCCAATTTATCAACAAATATCACAGATAGTTTTCAATATTTTATCGACAATTTATGAAAATAGCTATAGGATCAGATCACGTTGGAGTGGAATGTAAAGAAAAGATCAAGATTTCATTAATTTGCAAAGGATATGAGGTTATAGATTTTGGTACCCTATCTCATGAAAAGGTGGATTATCCTGATTTTATTCATCCCACAGCAGAGGCTGTTGAAAGAGGAGATGTACAAATGGGTATCATCCTTTGTGGAAGTGGTAATGGTGCGGCCATGACAGCAAATAAGTATCAGAATATTCGTGCCGCTTTGGCTTGGGATAAAGAGCAAGCGCTTTTGGCAAGGCAACACAATGATGCCAACATTATCAGCATTCCAATCCGTTTTGTAAGTGAAAAAACAGCATTAGAAATGGTAGACATTTTTTTAAATACAAAATTTGAGGGAGGAAGACATCAGAGCCGAGTGGAGAAAATACCCATAAAATATTAGATAAATCTTATATTTGTGCTTCTTCAAGAGATTCCTCAGTAGCTCAGTTGGTTAGAGCACCTGACTGTTAATCAGGGGGTCGCTGGTTCGAGCCCAGCCTGGGGAGCAAGGTATGTTTTATTTTTTCCGTTAAAATCTTCGGGGTGTAGCTCAGTTTGGTTAGAGTACACGTCTGGGGGGCGTGTGGTCGCTGGTTCGAATCCAGTCACCCCGACAATATAAAGCAGGGGGCGTTTGCCCTTTTTACTTTTAGACGATCAAGAATCTAGATTTTAATGTTTAGACATCTTCGAAAGAAGATTTAATATAATAACTCCAACGATGATTAAAATTATTCCGATAATCGCTGGCACATCTGGCACTTGACGAAATAGAAAAATACCAACTAAGGTGACCAAAATTATACCTACGCCGGACCAAATTCCATAGACTAATCCTACTGGAAGCACTTTCAGAACTATGCTTAGAAAATAAAAACATAAGCCATAAGAAACCAAAGCAATCAAGCTGGGTATCAAACGAGTAAATTGTTCCGAGTATTTTAGTGCAGTTGTACCGATCGTCTCAAATATGATCGATATCATCAGAAATATATACTTCATTTCTTTACAGCTTTTTGAATGTGACAAATTACGAAAAATGGTGCTAAGTTTTAAACTTAGATTTGGTATGGAATAATCTTTTTTTATAAAAAAAATACTATTGATATATAGTTATTATATTTTATTTTTTTACTATTTACTATAAAATAAATATTTAAAGTTTATTATTATGAAGAATTAAGTTCAAATTTCTTAATTTGTTGTGCACTATTTACAAGCTATTATAACGTGTTATGAAAAGATTTTGCGATCAAAATCAATAATCATTAATAACGTTGAACAATTCATTACTTGAAGGCAAAACAACTTAATATAAGTCGGATTTCTGTTGATATTGACTTTAAAAAAGTCATAGATGACAGCCTACTCGAATATAAAGGAATCAGATTAAAATGAATGATTTCAAAGCAAAAATTGGGGTATACTTAACTTATGAGAAAGCTATGGTTGTTGATTCTCTACAAATTGATGTCATCAATTTGTAGACCGTAAGTAAAGAAGAAGTAAAAATATTGTTTAAAGATATTTTTAGATAATGAAAGATTAAAGTAAAATCGGAAAAATATCTTAGGGCTCCTTGTATGGTATGGTATAAGATCTATTTTATATGCACTAGAGTGTTCTTTACTATTTTGAAGACCATAAGTGAGGTCGCTGATTAAACTGGTTTGCTTAAAAGCTTTCATCGGAATGTTTTTTAAATAATTCTTCATAATAAAATTTTCTTATCCTTGCTTTCGGTTATAAAGTCTAAAGGAAAAAAAAATATCTTTCCGCTTTGTTGTTGCATTATCGATAATGCATGGTAGGGGGGGTGCATGCTTTTGAAGTAGTAAATACATAATTGAGATAAAAATACACTTCCGTCCAAGCGGAGTTTTTATTAAAGATCTATGAGCAAAGTAAACTTTATTGTAAATATTTCTCAAGTATAGCCAATGTGTTGTACTTGTTGTATGATGTATATCCTTACATTGAAGGTGTGATGTTGATTCTATCTATATATCCTTTTACATATAGCCTTTTGAGATAGCCTTTCGAGATGTTTTGTAAGGCTTTTCTATTTGAAACTGGTTTTAATAGATCGATCCCAAAGAGAAATATTTCTTGAACCTTATCGAAATGACAGATAAAAAATGAATCATCTTTTAAAATAGCAACTCGGAGTTCTCTAGCAAGATATCGTCTAGCTATTTAAAAATAAATCTTTAGAATTCCTAACTCAAAATTTACTAAGCAAAGTCGTTTTTTTGACTAGATTCTGCATCTAAGACCAGATCATTTCTCATCTGGTCTTAGATGCAGTGATTTTTATTGAACTGTTTACCCTTGATACAGATCGTCTGTTTTCCGTAGCCTATCAAATGTAGAGCATGACCAATAAGAGTTATAAGACACACATTTAAGTTTATTATCAAGCATGAGTAGTTGGAGAAACATTTTTTGGACAATAGCCGTAATGTTTTCTACGATTCCCTTGAAAAACGACAATACTGTTGCTATATTATCAAGATAGAAACTCTAAAAAGGGCCTTGCGAGATAAGTCGGTTTGGGTTATTGTATTGTGAGTTAATAATTTCCCTGATTGTAAATCATTAGAGCCTTTGGAATGGAACGATATTCATCAACTTTTCAAATACCTCCTCCACTCTTCTATTAGACAATAGAAGAAGTCTAGAGGTTTATCCATAAGTTTTATATTTTTTACACGATAAGGGTTGTGTAAGCATTGATTGTGTCTCCTCTGTACCCGAATTCGAGCGATCAAGGTCTGGGAATCCTTACGCGCCGGGCGATGGTGTTGGAAGGAGTAGACCAAAAAGGAGTGAGGTATGCATTTAAGACTCCAAGGTGTTTCTATTCAAGTATAAAAACATTGGAGGAATGAAGGTCTATTGTTTGAATTATTTATAACAACTCTAGTTAGAAGTTATTCACATATTCCGAGAATTAGCCTGTTAATTTGAAAGAGCTGCCATGCTTTTTTTCGATGGTGATGATTCTATCGTATTAGTGAATTTGGAACTAAAGGCTTTCCATCCACGGAAGTTCCTATTTTTATTACTGTATATAGATATGGGGTACAACTTCCCTTAAATCTTGAAACTTAGAGATGCATTTATAAAAAAAATAGATAAGCAACTCATCGTACGAAAGGTACAAGACACCATACGTATCCGGAAGCTCACCGAGCCTAAAGTTTGGTTTTTCATTTTTAACGTTTTACATTCATATACTATTTTGGATATTATTTAAAAGTTTTAATTTAACTCTTGCATAGACGGTTTCTGTAGAGATGAGGAGAAAGCCTTGGCCAAATAAAACGTATTTTCTCCGTATGGAACTAATTTGGCAGTTGGAATCACAAATTGTAACGTCAGGAGCTGTGGGGGGTCTCTACAATGACATGATCTATTAATGTAAAAAACATCAGCGTATTATCCCCCAATTAGCAATTGGACCTAGCTTGACATATGGCATTATATCCATGCTGAGCATATCGCCCTGCCCTCTATATATTTAGTGAATGATATAGAGGCCATCAATCACCATAGGAAATGGACTGGCAGTCCCCGAGCTAATTCGTATAAAACTTGGCTAAATCGTGCAGATCAAAAATCTCCGATATTGTACCGTAGCTAATATGAGTTGCATCGCTTCGATATAATCAGAAGTCAGCGATGATCGATTTGATAACCGGAATAGTAAGTGCATCCAGGTCCATATTGATGATACCTTTTCAGAAATGGTCATAGAAAATCGGAAAAAATAGAACTGTTTTTAAAAACATTACTCCATGAATACTTTATGATTTATCACTGCAGGAAGTGTAGACTACGGCAAGAGCTCATTCATCGGCCGCGTTTTGCACGATAAAGCCACTTTATACTGGCCCCGATAAGCTGGATACCATCAGAGGATTGAGCTCACGATAATAGGGAGCCAGCCAATCGACCTGGTGCGTTGTGCTAACAGATGGCCTGCATCCCGAGAGTGAATAAGTCATCGTCATCAATGTATCTTATAAAGATTTTTATACATTTAAGCGGAAATTTATTATTGCGGACACTCCAGGGTACATCCAATATCCGCGGAATATGGTTAAGGGGAGTCTATACGGCAGATTTGGCCATCATCCTGATCGATGAACACATTGGTCTGGTCGAACAGATGTGGCGCTATAGGTTCATCGCTGCTTTACTAGGCATTCTTCGGTTGATATTGGATATTAATAAAATGGACCTGATAGTTTATAATCAACGAGCCTATGAGGTTATCGTTGGCCAATACAAAAGCCTGGCCCAATCGGTCGGTTTGAAAGAGTTCACCCCAATCCCCATCAGTGCCAAAGCTGGAGATTATGTTTTTGAACGATCTCCATCTATTCCTTGGTATGAAGGCCCAAGTTTTTTGTAAGCCTTAAAAAAAATATTCTGATATAAAAAAATCTATTTCGATTTAGTATAATTTTCAGTGCAATACATTGTTTGGCTACATGGAGTTCAGTACAGCCGCCGGATTTATGCCGGGAAGATCCATCAGTGGGACCTATTTACGATACGATGTAGTGATTGTCTTGCTTTCAGGAATTCAGAGTAGTATTACCCTTCGATAGCGATCGCTGCGGAAGAGGTAGAGCAATCCCATTTGCGCTTCAGAGCGTGGAGATATACCTGCAAGGTGAGATTGTTATCAGTGGTGGTGATGTGATCGTCAAAAACGACGCACTTCCTATTTTGACCCAAGAGTTAGAGGTGTTGTTGCATTGTATGGATTACAAACCGTTTTAATCCAGTCGTAAATATATTCCACAAATCAACAGTCAGTTGGTGAAAAGTCTTGTCAAATAGATCATTTATCGCATTAAATTAAATATATTGTAAAGGGAAGAAGCTATTTAGCAAGCAGGCTTTAACGAACTGGTCAAAGTTAGTATCAAAATAATTGCCCTGATTGCCTATTATACCTACGAGATTTTTCGGGTCAATGGTGCAGCCATCTTTATCTAGGAAAACAGCTATGCCATCTCAGCAGCTTCTATGCTGGGATGAATCCCAAGAACATTCCTCAAAAATCTTCATGTGATGAAAAACGAAGATTTCGTATAAAAATATTACCGAGATGGTCAGAACAAGTGTTTGATATTCCCTGATAAACAAGCTTCGGAATGTTTTGCTAAGGGCTTTTTTAAATAGTTTTTTTTACCAGATCGCGCCGTGTTCGAAATACTAAGGCCTTTGAAAGCGGCTTATCGAAAACTGCACGCTCAGTTTTCGAGCCTCCCTAATAGGACTGTGGTATGATAAAACTAAAGCAGAGGTGCTAACTACAGAATTTTTAAAAAAGTTACCTGAGATCTATCAAGCGCTTACCATAGATGCAGAATTTGTATTGCAATTCGATTCAGTAGAGCAATATATACAAGAGATTGTTTTCTCCCATCTAGTTTTTTTACAATCCTTTACCGAATAGTCTATTAGTTGTGGGATTAAGACATCCCCATCCTGCCGCGTTTGATCACGGTCCATATCCCCATATAGTTAGACATGCATTGAGATTTACCCTGTATCTTGATTTGGAAGGACTTTGTCATTTACCATGTTACGACATGTTATAGGTGTAAGTACGCAGGTCGGTGATCATGTGAAGATTTACAAAGATGTCATTCTCGATGCGATCCATGTAGACAAAAGCTTGATCAGTCAAAAGTACCACCCCACTATTGAATATTAGGTGCCGATTTACGCCTGTGACACCATTCTGGAGTGGTAATATCCTTGTCGGTCATGACAGCATCATCGGGGGGAATGTTTGATTAATATACAGTATATCATATTTTATATCGTTTATCAAAAGAGCGAGGTCAGGGCACGGGACAACAGCCCCTTCCCCATTCTATCGATTTTATCATTTATAAAATAATTAAAATTAAATAAAATTAAAATTTTAAACGTTCTACAAACGATTTGACAAACCTTTCATGTGCGTATCAATTGCTTTTTTCCCGGACGGTACGAGTTATAGATCAAATTAGAGCGGACCAATCTATGCAACGGCATTAAAGACCGAATCTCCTTTGTCGATGATCGAAGATGCTGAGCACAAAGGTGGCCTGCTCAATAAGGACAGTGTCATCATTGAGCCTAATTCTGGCAATACTGGTATCGGATTGAACATGATCTCGTCCATAAAAGGCTACCGATTGACATCCTGATCATGTCCGAGTATATGATGAGCCTCGAGCGGCGGCATTTTTTAGCACTCTTTGGAACCTAATTTATCATGATACAGAGAGAAAAAGGTATGAAATCTGCTATTGAAAAAACTGTCGATTTGACCAACACCACGATCAATGCCTGGATATATCAGCAATTTGACAATCCAGTCAATATCGCTATACACCGTCGTATCACTGCTAAAGAGATTCTGGATAATTTTCCTGATAGCTGAGACTATCTCATAATGGGGGTAGCCTAGATGCTGAAGGAAAAACCTTCCCAGTTGAAGGCCATTACCGTAAAGTCCGAAAAATCGACTGTGATCGTCGGTGGAGAACCCGTGCCGCATGCTCTACAAGGTCTGGCTATGGGCTTTATTCCATTTATCCTTAATACCGATATTCTTGACGGTACTTTTTATATGAGCAAGGATGAACCTTTTGAATACGCCCGTTGCATTGTCCTATAAGAATGTATATTTATCGGGATATATATTGGTGGAACCATGACTGTTGTAGCTAAAAATATTATTGAGTTCTCCCAGCTATCGCGAATATTCACTTTTAATTAGGATGCCGGTGAGGGCTATTTCTTCGATAGAAAGCCTCTTTTGAAATGGTACGACAACGAGCATATATTGAAAAAATCATCCTCCTCTCGGTCGGTCCTGGAGACTCTGAGTTCATCACCCTATAAAGGCCGCCGCCCGGTTGCGGTGTATCGAATTTGTTTTGTTAAATATATTTGTGAGCCAGTAATTTATAGAACAATATGTGAATTTATTTGGCAGATATCATCCCCGTGGGGAAGCAGTGTGCCATTGCTTCGATCCCCCTCCAGCAACGGATCAATGTACTGATGGTGTATCATGTTTTTGAGGGGGAAGTAAATAGTCCGTGGTTAGAAGCGATATCTCGATCTTTTTCAGCGTCTTGGATGAGTTGAATATAATGCTTGAGCATTGTATTATTTATGAGATCATTTCAGGGGAGATCATCACCTTGAATCTATACCCCTAGCATGTGTTTCTTGACACTTCACCAAATACAAGCCGTAGAAGAAGCCGTTGGAAAAAATTAGTCCAAGCCGATGACACTTTGGTCGTTTATATGAGTCTGTGAAAACTTGAGCCAGTAGTTGAAAAATTGCTCAGCCATGGCATTGCACAGAAAAAGTAATTAGACCGTGATCGAGCAAGCCATCATGCCCATGCAACGCGTTTATATGAGCCCTTTGCAGGTTTATCACGAATGGATCCGACCGAAGAAATTGTACCACCACCCTTTTGATCATCGGAGTAGCATCGTACAAGTCTTTTTTATAGCTGCCTGATAGGCGCGATGCGCATTCGATGTATTTTAAGAAATTGCTTAAACCAGCCTTTTACTAATTTGAAACCTCTTATCAAAGCTATAGCTATGTTGGTTGAGCTTAAAAATGCAGTCTTTTATGAGTGGTTAGGACAGTGAGCAAAGAAGAGTTGACCTGGATCTATGGCTATCTGGCCGGGATCTTATCCCTTAAGATTACGTGACCCCTGTAAGACGTAGCAGCCTTCGCCTTCACAGAGAGCCTACATGGTATAGTGACATTGCTCTATGATGCCTAGGTTGGGAATGCCAAAAGGCTTTCCGGTGTAATGACTATTAAGGCCAGTGGAAAAGGCATGCGGGTAAAGTTAGACGGATTGGATCAATACCGTCAGTGATCTGGAGAATTAGATTTACTTTTTTGTAATCATCAGCACCCATTGCGAGGGAGATCTTTAAAAGGCAGCTAAAGGATTTTTTGATCATATTCATTATAATTCACCCCTCATCTTATAAGCTCCACTACGGCGTATTAGTACCCGGGGACAGCGCTTATACGTTTTTTTACAAAACCGATGAAGATCTAGATACCCCTCTGTAAGTCCTCGATGCCTAGAGTCATGCTCTTTTAGAGAAATGCAATACTGACTTCGAGGCTGAAGCCAACCAATGGTTTGAAAACCTCTTGCAATGCTTTCATTTCTTTTCGGCGACAGCGCTCAATAGTCCCATCCATTTGGCTCAATAGTCAGTAAAAGCCCAAAAATACTCCGGTGAAAAAAAATACTCTGTGGTAAAGTATTGATTAACATTTTTTTGAATGATAGGGATGTGGATAAAGAAACCTATCACATCGAAATAGGGTTCGAGGAAGTTGTTTTCCAACTCGGAGATGTCCCTGGGGATCATTTCAGAGAATTTGGTAGTAGTTGAAGGGATTCTCCATATTACCGATTTCTAGCTCGATGAAGCTGCGGATCATCCCCGAGGGTCTGAAAAATTATCGAAACTATTGCAAAATAGGCTCAACATATCTCAACATATTCTATCTACCAAAAGGTTGGTGAGAAAGTACGTTGAGCTAGTACAATTATTCATCCCTGTGGTTCGGGTTGAGCTATTGAAACTGCTGAATATTTACTCGATCCAAGGAGCCAAGCAGTTTAAATATCTCATCGAAATCCTCGAGCCTATCATACCGCGTTTGCATTCTATATCCTCTTCACCCTAAGCGCATAGCGATGAGATCCACTTAACTTTTGCTCGATACCATTTTTGCATCGATGGGGAGACTAGCCACGGCTTCTACTCGGATCAACTTCTCGCTTTTGAAAAAAGGCGTTGAGATTAGATTTTATATCTAGCCTAACCGGTTTTTTAAGTTACCAGCTTCTGAGAAAGATATTATCCTGCTTGGCCCAGGGACAGGCATCGGATCCTTTCTTTCCTTTTTACCCGTCGTTCTGATGGTCTCCTGCTCGGGCAAAAATTGGCTCTTCTTAGGTGCATACCATTTCAAAACATATTTTTTATATCAAACCGAGATCCGGGTTTAGGTCGAGGGTGGGCTGCTGCATCGGGTGGATGTGGTCTTTTCGCTGGATGAGGCAGAGAAGGTCTATGTTTAATATAATATGTGGGCTCATCGGGAAGTCTTTTTTCAATGGTTTTAATCCGGTGCCTATGTATATCGTATGTGGCGCCAAAGATATTATGGGTATCGATTTTGAAAAAAACCTTTTGCAATTCATCGGTCAGATCGAACAAAACGTGTCTTAGGCCTATTTGAAGTATTTAAAAGAAAAAATATGTTATCTGAAATATGTGTATTAAATTGAAAAATCTAGACCTATGAATTGAGAAGCCAAAACTTCATCTGTTGAAAATATCAAAAAGCCAAGTCGTGGGGTCATGCGCGGCACCATTATTGAAAGTGCTCAAAAATTAGATTTCCAGAATGATTAGCGATGCCGATCAAGCCATCATCAAATCCCGTGGAATGTGTTATCCAGCAAGACAACTGGATATATGGGCTTAGCGGGCCCAGAAAAAGCCCGATTGTTTATATTCCTTAATAATTAGATTGCGTTTGCCCGGAGGATTCCTTATACTCGAATATTGGATCATTACACAGCACATCGCCCGGGATCATGCCAAACGGGGTGATTAAGATCATTATGCGCCAGACCTTGCAGCTGCATGGCATCATCAAATCGAATATCAAATCGACGTCCAAGCTTTTAACCTGGCTCGGCTCGACTCGATTGCTATCTGTGGGGATGATGTCAACAGTAATGTGTTATACAGAATGCATCCCAAAAAAAATATCCTGTTTATTAATGAGTTTTGGCCTATGTCGATGAGATCAGACGCCTGTTAATGCCCAAGATATGTAGCTTTATTACAAGATCTGGCTCGATTAGAAAAAGCTTACCGAGAAAAGTAAGGAAGATCCACTTTATTAAGATTATTACCTATTTGCCGCGGAAATTTAGGATCACTATCGTTATACCGTCCAATAACGATGTCGATGTGCTGATCAATCATATCGGTCTGATAGCCATCATCGAGGACCATCAACTTAAGATATTTGATGTTGCGTTTGGCAACGGTCTTTTTAGTACGCACGATAATCCGGCCACCTATGCCCGTCTGGATACTGTACTTGGCTTTGTAGAGGCTAGAGAAAAGGCTCTATCAAGGTGGTCTACGAAATCCTGACCATTCAGCGCGATTATGGCAATCGTAGCGACCGCAAATTAGTCCAGCTCAAGCATACGCTGGCCCGATACGACCCATTATGGTTTTAATAATGAATTCAAGAGAAGTATAGGCTTTGTCTTGGAAAACACCCCGATCCCGGTCTTATTTTTTTACCGATAGATGCTACTGTTTTATCTAGCATTAGAACTATAAAGAGCTTTTTCACCATACGATTTTTATCGAAAGCGATGAGGTTTTGGATGAGCTGCAGCTGTTTCTGAAAACCGCCTTTCTAAAGGTGTCAGAGTTAGGCAAGGTACAGTTTCGCTTAACTTGTCATCAGAACGTCATCTTGAACGACATTAGCCTGGAAAACCGTTCAGAGATCTAAAGCATACTTGAGACTTTCGGTATCATCGCTTATATGGAAATGGTTTTGCTGCTCCGTAAGCATTCGACGGCATTATATGGCACTAAACACCTGTCCGCTGGCGCTATCTTTAGGCTAGCGCTTACCTGCTTATGCTGATCTCTACGCTCAAGTCTTTTCTCGACAAGCAGATATTGATCTATGAAGAGATAATCATATGGATGACTGTTTGTCCAAACGGTTTTACCCGTCCTTATATGGTATATATTAGCTTAGTAGGTCTGGATTATTCTCGTTATAATTTCCATCTGGGCACTGATCAGCGGGGGACCCGCTTGAACAATATTTAAAAAAAACCTCAATGAGCTGAATCTATTGCAAGAATTGGATAGGCTTTTGGCCTCCTTTATTGTCGAGCTCTATCCTGGGAAACGTTTCGGTGATTTTGATCTACGCAAGCGATGGATCATGACTTAAAAAAATAGATTATATTATGATCAAGCAGAAGTCAACCGCCTCTTTCCGGTTTTTTGCAATTGGAAAAGCTTTCCCTTCTGATCATCAGTAGGGGGAAGATTACTTTGGAAAAATTTCTTACTGTCCAATCCTCTTATAAGGTGTATCTGATCGAAAGACCTTATGAGATAGATGATCTCAAGAGTGTAGATCTGGTCATCGTTGCTGTGAATGATCGCTTCTTGGGTAGATAGATCCGTCAGTATGTGCGAAAGTTTGGTACGCTTATCAATGTGGTTTATATGCCTTAAATCTGTGATTTATATCTCATTTCTATCGTACAAAAGGGAAATCTGAAGATAACCATATTGATCAATGGGAAATTCTCCACCATGGTAAGTGCTTGAGGGAAACTCTTTCATAGTCTTTGCCTTATGGACTTGATGTAATATTGATCCGTATGCATGATATCCACCAGTTGCTCAATAGGGATTTTGATCATAAGGTAAAAGTGTTGAATGCGCTTACCAGCGGCTGGAATTCGATGCATAAATTGTTTTTCAAACCTCGTAGGTTGCTTTGGAAAAAGGTCTTTTTTTGGAATCTACTCATTATAGGGTTGATGGTTGTAGGATATGGTTTCTTTGCTTATACTCCTTTGTAGAGGCTTTGGCAGATGGCTATTGATGATTTGCACACCTGGATTGAAATTTTTATCAGATGATCCTGATAGTTTTTTTGCCCAGTTGGTCGATGGGGCATAGTCATGGGTCACTATGGTATGAACCGCAGGATGATTTTGCTATTGCTTTTGGGCATCCCGTTGCCTTCGATTAGCGCTTGTATTCATACTCCTGAGATGTTCTCGAGAGTGTTTTAGGGTTATAGCCATTATAAGCTGGGTAATGTGAATAAAAAGTTGTTCAAGGTTTTATGGTCCCATGTGTGTTGTGGGCTGTCTTAGGCGCTGGGGTTGCTGTCGATATTTATCTAGACCTATTCTGCTTACATCAAGCCTTTGTTGATGATCTAACTTATTCCTTGGATTGAAGATACTCCTATTTGCGTGATTGCGAAGCCCTTGAAAGAAAGTGAAAACCCTAGACTGGCTGCCTCCAGAGGTTTTTTGGATACTTTTGGTGACGGTGGATGGAGGCCTTTGATTAGCGGTACGTTGATATCCAATGAGCGTACGTCGAAATATGTGATAGGCTAGGTGAGTTTAATCTAGTTTTTTGTCACCCTGTCTGGTACACTGACATTTTTTACGCCTTTGGGGATCGCTTATTGGCAGATCATCCTCGGTCTGGTCTTTGGTGGGGTTGTTGCGTACACATCTGGTAGTTAAACTATCTGGTAAATTGCTTGTGAAGGCTATGTTTTGTTCGATGTATCTTCTGGAGCTTGAGGATATTGTGAAAGGTGCTTGAGCATTTTATTTGAATACTTGTTGTAATATACGGTCTGTTAGCGGCTCTAAGTGGGATGGGTACACTACTGGAATTCTAACTACTTGTGTCGCACAATGATTTCTTGATCAATGGGTAAGATTGTTTTAGAGAATATCAATTTGTTAGGCTTTCACGGTTGCATGGAAGAAGAAGCTAAAGTGGGTACTTCTTTCAGGATAGATCTAGAGGTGGATACGGATTTATCTAAGGCGGCTATAACGGATGATTTGCAAGATGCAATGAATTATGTCCATCTGAATCGTATTGTGAAAGATGAGATGGCTATACGTTCCAAATTGATTGAGCATGTAGCCCAAAGGATAATACGAAGGATAAGGAAGGAATTGCCCGTTGTCCGTTGTATTAAAGTAAAGGTCTGTAAACTGTCTCCGCCTTTGGGTGGAGATGTGGGTAAAGTTTGTGTGATCATGAAAGATGGGGATGGATAAGATAGGAAAAGTTTAAATTTGTTGCGCATTGATTGGGCACCGTGGCCGAGTGGTTAGGCAGAGGTCTGCAAAACCTTCTATAGCGGTTCGAATCCGCTCGGTGCCTCTTTTTTCTTTTGTTTTTTTTTAATGGTTTTATCTAATTAGAAAGATATCTTAAACCGTCTTGTATTTATCTTAGTGTTTTTAGATAAGTTTTGATGTCCGAGGTGTAGTGATTGTGATTGCCTTGAATTTTTTTTAGTAATATGATGTTTTTTAAAGACAGTGCATTCTATATTGTGGGTTTACTTCTCGGGATAGGTGTTTTGGGTTTTGGATAGGCAAACGGTTTTTATCGCAATGAATAGATCGATTAAGATATTTTTTATCAGGTCATGTTTTCCCTAGCAAGCTTTTGATTTTTATAAAGATCACCCCCCATAATGCTTCGTTTATGATATTGCGACTGATCTTGGATGTTCCGGTCACACGGTCTGTGAAGATGATCGAGACTTCTTTGATTTGAAAACCTCTTTTCCAGGCGTAGTATTTCATCTTGATTTGAAAGAGGTAACCCGAACAATCGATCTCTTTCAGGGGAAGATTTTCTAAGACTTTTCGTCTATAGCAGATGAAGCCTGCGGTGGCATCATGTACGGGAAGGCCAGTGATCCATTGGACATATTTCGAAGCTAAGTAGGAGAGCAGTACACGACTCATCGGCCAATTGACTACGTTGACCCCTTTGGAATAGCGTGAACCGATGGCTATATCGTATGTTTGACATGCTTCGTATAGACGGATTAGATCGGCTGGATTATGAGAAAAGTCTCCATCCATTTCAAAGATATAGGTATAATTTTTTTGTAATACCCATTGAAATCCATGGATGTAGGCTTGTCCTAAACCATTTTTTTCTGGTCGTACTTGTAGGTGTAGTTTGTTGTCGAATTCTTCTTGGAGTTTTTGGACTATTTGAGCCGTACCGTCAGGTGAATTGTCGTCTACTACTAGGATGTCAAAGGCTTCTTTTTTGGAGAATATGGTACGGATGATCGCTTCGATGTTTTCCTTCTCATTGTAGGTAGGGATGATGATGATCTTATCGGTCATGTCTTAACGTCAGGGCATCTCTCTTTGCATCGATGCAAAGGTATTATAATTCTATTGAATAATTTTGTCTGTAATTGTTAGATGCATATATGGATGAATGGAGGGTGGTGAGAGATCAGGATTGGATGACTGTTTTGTTTGTCATGATCTTACTTCTATGTGTGGTGTTTAAGGGACTTTTTTACAAGAACTATGTAGCTTTGTGTTCGTTGAAAGCTTATCTGTCGGTCAAGGATAACTTTGTGCTTTTTACAACTTCATTTTTATTAATTATTACTTTATCCTATACTTTTTTAGTATATATTTTTTGTTTGAAAAATCATTGGCCAGTGCGCTACGGTCTTACTTCTTATAAAGCTTTTTTCTTTTTTTTCATCTGTTTGTTTCTTTTTTCTTTGTTTCGATTTTTAATTAATCAGTTGGTTTTTTATTTATTCAATAAGAAGGAGTATTTTAGTGTGTTTTATCAAGTAAAGACTTTTTATGAATGGCGATTCTTAAAAATAATTGTATTTTTAGAAATTTTTATAACGTATACTGATTTTTATGATTATCGTGTTTTTTATTTGGTAGTGGTTGTATTTGCTGTCTTTGTTTTCATCAGGTGTTTAGCTTTATTTCGCGGTGTAGTCCGTGTCATGGCTATTCCAATATATCATATTATGATGTATATTTGCAGCCTTGAAGTGTTGCCGATCCTTGTTCTTTTCAAGTATATGATTGGAATAAAACAATGATGATGAAAATGAAGAGCATTCTCATTTCACAACCCTCTCCTACGATAGAATCTTCCCCTTATTTGGAATTGAGTAAAAATCAGCAAGTCAAGATAGACTTTCGCCCCTTTATAGAAGTAAAGGGATTTTATGCTAGTGATGTAAGAAAACAAAAGATCGATTTTTCAGATTTCACAGCTGTGATATTTACCAGTAAAAATGCTGTAGATCATTACTTTAGATTGGCTGAAGATATGCGGTATAAAGTCCCAGATGATATGAAATACGTTTGTCAATCTGAGACTATTGCTTATTATCTTCAAAAATATGTCGTGTATCGGAAACGTAAGATATATGTGGGAGAAAAGGATTTTAAAGATGTGTTGTCGCTGATCAAAAAGCATGGACAAGAGAGATTTCTTTTGCCTTCTTCAGATGTTTTGAAGTCTGAAGTGCCTCGGATGTTGACTAAGCTCAATGTATATTGGAAACGGGTAATATTATATAAAACGGTTTCGAGCGATCTGTCTGATTTGAAAGATTTTTCTTATGATATTTTAGTTTTTTTCAGTCCGACGGGGATCAAATCATTGTTCGAAAATTTTCCTGATTTTGAACAAAATGGTGTTAAGATTGCTACTTTTGGAAAGAGTACGTTGGATGCGGCTTCCAAAGCGGGATTGAAGATTACTATTCGCGTTCCTACAGCTAGGACACCTTCTATGGTCATGGCTTTGGAAAAATATTTGAGAGATGAGGTTTTTTTTTAAAGTAGGATTTGTATTTGTAGAATCATGTTGCCATTATGTGTAGATTTTTTTGGTTTATATCTGTTTTTGGGTATTGTATGGGCACCTTTTTTGTTTTATTTTGTAGCAATCCCGCAGGATATTAAGATCCCCATTTCTGGTGTATTGTTACGATTTACCCGAAAGGTCTAATTTTTAAGGCTAAACCCAAGAGTTTTGATCGAGTGCTTCACATCAAGGTTCTTGATATTGAGTGTTTTTTCTGAGCCTATAATGTATAAGGAATCGGTCAATATCTGGGAGATATATTATAAAGATGATGTGAAAGTCCATATACGGCACGGCTTCAATGTAAATATATTTATATCAAGGTATTTGATCAATATGATCAGATCATCTGGTGGTCATTGATTAATGAAGATATTTTAAATTAAGGACTTATCTTATACCTGATGTTGAGGGGCTGTATGTTCCTATATCGAGTGATGGATTGAGATTATTTATTTCCGTTTTTTTCCATAGATAATTTTATTTTACCTATTTATGAGCATTTTTATTAAGCGTTTTTTTGACGATACTCTTTCATATGCCTTTGCGGGCTGCCTTCCAGTTTGATTCTTATGTCCGTTCAAAGGCTAGTTTTTAATACGATTTTAGACTATGTGATGGACAGTTTTTATATGAATTGAGTCTCATTTTATATCCGTCGCATATCCTAGAGCCAGCCAAGATTTTTAAGAAGTTTTTGAAGAAAACTAGGCACTACAAAAGCTTTCTGGAAAAAAATCGGTCTATTGTAGATTTCGAGAAATTTGTGTGTTTTTTGCATGTCTATATCTGGGGAAAATGGTCGTTCGCTGGGGTTATCCTTAAGGTATTCAAAGCGTTGGGTATTTATAAAATCTGGCTTGGGTGTGAGGAGAGCCGTACCTAACCTCACGCTCCAGAGAGCCAGTGTAAAAATGAGTTTTATGTCAATAGAAATTTTATTGTGGCTGTCAAACGCTTGGGCTATTTCATTGAGCCTTATGATTTTTGGAGTACTGTACATGAGCCGTAGGAGACGAGCTTTGATAATACCAATTTCGGGTCTATTTTTCCGTAAAATGTGCCCGAGCAAGGATAGCCAGGGTATTTACAGGTTTTGGTGGAGGGAGTTGCTGGGCGGAGTGTTACTGCTTTGGACCGTGCGGGTAATCAATTTGTATATGACCGTTTCGAAAAGTGTAAAGGTAAGGATATTAATTCCTATTTTCTCGATTTCCATGTTACAGGTGATGCGCTGTACGATTACAGCTCAGTGCATTCGCAGACAGTCTTTGATGCCCGTCGCATTCGTGATAAATATTTAAAATATTTCTCAAAACAAGGGTTTGTCTTGTGGTTGGAAACTGTTTGTGATTGGTCTTTATTCTTTTTATCTTTTTTTCATGGTATTATTAGCACCTTTTATGATTTACACTGAGCTTGTGATAATAAGAAATTTGCTGGGTGGGGTGGCCCAACAAATAGCCTTAGATGTTTTTCAAATTGATTAATTTCGATAGTACTTATCTTAAGCGGTATGATCTCCGGTCTGTTGTATCCTGCTGTGGCCGGTCGTATTTCATGAGTCATTTGTGTCTACGGATCGTTGGGAGATTTTTTTGACTAAATTCAAAAATTTATATAGAAATCGTTATTTGCTGGAATTTAGCTACGGTGTGCATTCGATGTGGACTTGGATGCGTGAAGGCGGTCAAATATTTTGATAACATCTTGAAACAATTTACCCAGGACTTTACTTCTTTTTATTAAGCGGTGATGTGTACTAGCCGTTTACTAATTTCGATTTTCTGACAGTGAACAGATTTGTGCAAAGAACACGTTTTAGTCATATTGTTTGTGTCACGCTTTAATTTATCGTAGAAAAAATTTTCAAGATATTATATATAAATATTTGAAGATCTAATGGTTAGATATTGGCCAGGTCAAGTATGTCACACTGCAAGCCTTATCACTCTGAAAGCAGATTAGGGTGGCCTTTATAGTCTGGGGTCGTGTCGCCGTAGATCTTTGAGATAAAATTGGATGAAGGTATTTCCCTTCCAATAATGTTCTTCTATTGTGTAGACTATATCAATGGGGCCACTTTTCGCAAGGTTCAATAATTTACCCATTCCGAAACCGATGGCGGTAAAAGTTTTCGAGTCCCTTTTTTGATAGATGTTGAGTTTCAGATGGGATTGATCACTACCCACTTTTGTTCCGAATCCGTTGTCGAAGACTTTTTTTGATAGGAATACTGGCTGCATGTTTTGTGGGCCAAAAGGTTCGAATTGTTTCAAAATGCGTAAGAATTTAGATGTGATTTCGGTCAAATAGATTTCATGATCGATTTTGATCTGTGGTAGACGTTGTGTCTCACCAATGGTGTTTTTGACTGTCTTCTCAAAATGAGCTTTGAAATCAGTAAATTTTTTTGGATCCAGTGTCAGTCCTGCTGAGTGTTTGTGTCCACCGAATTGTTCGATATAGACTGCGCAAATTTCTAGGGTTTTATAGAGATCAAAGCCTTCTATTGAGCGGGCTGAGGCGACTAGTTTCCCTTGATTTTTGGTAAAGACCAGTGTAGGGCGATAGTAGGTTTCGATCAGGCGCGAAGCCACGATGCCTAATATGCCTTTGTGCCAATGGGGTTTATAGACCACGGTACTGTAGTGCTCCTGTTCCTGTTGGGTTTCGATCAGGTCTAGGGCTTCTTGGGTAGTCTTTTGGTCTAGATCCTTTCGTGAAGCGTTTAAGTCAGAGATGTGAGTGGCAAGTTGATCACTTTGTTTTTCCGTATCTGTAAGTAATAGTTCTACGGCTTGCTTGGCATGATCGATGCGACCGGCGGCATTGATCTTCGGAGCTATTTGAAAAACGATATTGGAAATGGAGATGGGACCTATCATTTCTTTGGTAAGGGCGTAAAGTCCTTTTGAGGGATTTAGGTTTATTTTTTGTAGACCATAAAAGGTTAAAATACGATTTTCATCGATGATGGGCACGATATCGGCGGCAATACTCACTGCTACGAGATCCAGATATTTATAGACGTGTTCTTGTGATAGGCCTAATGCTTGGGCCAAAGCTTGGATTAGTTTGAAGCCAATACCGCAACCACTGAGATCTTTGAAAGGATAGTTGCAATCGCTTCGCTTTGGGTCGAGTACGGCAAAAGCTTTCGGAATATTTTCTCCAGGCAAGTGATGATCACAAATGATAAAATCTATACCTTTTTTTTTAGCATAAGCGATCTCTGCGAAGGCCTTGATGCCACAGTCTAGAGCGATGATTAGTGAAATTCCTTTGAGGATTGCAAAATCGATACCCTTGAATGAGATTCCATAACCCTCTTCATGACGATCGGGAATGTAATATTCGATGGTAAGATGGAGTTTTTTAAAAAATAAGCATATCATGGCTACAGCCGTCGTGCCGTCTACGTCATAGTCACCATAGACCAAGATGTTTTCTTTGTTTTTTATAGCCTGTAAGATCCTATCTACGGCTTGGTTCATGTCTTTCATTAGGATCGGCTCATGAAGTTGATCAAGTTTGGGGCGGAAAAAGGTTTTAGCCTTGTCATAAGATTCGATAGCTCGTTGTCCCAGCAGATGGGCGATGGTATGATCTACTCCGATATCAGATCGCAATTTTATGATGATCTCTTTTTCAGGGGTTACTTGGTGTATCCATTGATTTTTTTTCATAGGATATAGATTTTTTCAAAAGGCTTTCTAGTACAAGGATAAATTCTCCCCGTGGTGGTTGTATTTCGAAGTGGAGAATCAGTTCATGTAGATTTCCCCGGATGGTTTCTTCGAATTTTTTTGAGAGTTCCCGGCAAACCGTTAAGCGCTTTTTCGGGCCGAAACATTCTTTTAATTCGTAGAGCGTCTTGATAAGTTTATGAGGGGATTCGTATAGGACTAGCGTCCTGGTTTCTTTAGATAAGGATTCGAGTTTGCTCTTTCGGCCTTTTTTGGGAGGTAAAAAACCAATGAATGTGAACTCATGAATTGGGAAACCCGATTGGACTAGTGCCGGTACGAAGGCCGTAGCACCGGGTAAGCATTCTATCGGGATCTTAGCTTGTATGCATGCACGTATGAGTAAGAAGCCCGGGTCGGAAATACCCGGAGTGCCTGCATCAGAGATCAGACTTAGGGTCTTTCCTGTTTTGAGTTTGTTCAATATTAATGGGAAGGTTTTATGTTCATTGTACATATGGTAGGACTTCAGTGGTGTTTGGATTTCGTAATGATCCAATAACTTTTTTGAATTACGGGTATCTTCTGCCAGGATTAAATCTGAAGTCTTGAGTAGGTGAAGGGCTCTAAAAGTGATATCTTCGAGATTCCCAATAGGTGTGGGGACGATGTACAACATGTCCTTATCGGTTGAAGTGTTGGTCTATTAGGGTTATTAACTTCTTCAAGTAGGGTTCTTTTTCGGGTTAATCCTGTATAGCTGTCCAATTTTTTACATATTGCTCGGCGGCTTGGTAAGTATCGAATGCATTCAATTCTGACATCATCCGGTCAAAGACAGCTTGGTCTCCTGAGAAGAGTTTTTTGACAAAGGTTATTTTGTCTTTGAGATCGATACGTATGGAATTGTAATTTGTCTTTTTTGTATTGAGGGGGGGGTGAACGATTCATCAGTAGTATCATTTGTGGTTTTCAGAGATTTTGAAGGACTCACCTCGAGTGTTTTCTCTGGAGTGTTTTTTTTGATGAATTTTAGTAATGTAGGTGCAGTGGGGTTTTCGAGATATTTTAATACGATCAAACATTCTTTAATCTGATCGAGTTTGGGTTCCGGAGTGATAAATCCAGAGAAAGCCTCGACCTTTGACAGGTCTAAAATCAGACGTTTTATGTTGTTTTTTAGTTCGTTTTTTGCTTTGCTTAGGGCATCCATAGTTGGGATTTTAGTAACTTTGCTTAGGTGATAAATTGGATTGAAGGTACGAAATGTTTTTTTTACAATTCGATGCGTCCCACACAGCAGGGAGGTTGAATCGAAGTTATTTGTGGTTCGATATTTTTTGGAAAAACAGATAAAATCATCCATCGTTTGAAGCGATCTTAATTGGTCCACTTACACGTGCAGATTTTTAAAACAGCTGTAGACAATAGATACGATAATGATCAGGTTTTGTATCACTATCATAACAAGATTTCTAGTACGCTGATATAGCTTGCTTGCTCAGATCTTACCTTTTTAGCTACATAGGTAGATATAGTGGGTATCGAGGAAGCGTAGTTTTTTGATGAAGGTATCGTTGATGTGTGCAATCGTTTGGCCAATGAGGGTATCCGAGTGATTGTAGCTGGTTTTGATGTGGATTTTAGTGGAAAACTTTTCGGTCTTATGCCCCAGCTGATGGTTATAGCCAAGTATGTAATTAAGGTGCATGCCATTTGTGTACGTATGGGAGGTCTGACTAATTATGCTCACCGTGAGGTTGGCCAAGATACTGTGGTGATGATTTTGGGTAAGGAAATTTATGAACCTTTCAGCTGTGCGTCGTTTTGGGAGGTGATGAAGAAAAAAACTGATCTTCCAAAGTCTCAAAAAGAAGATATCCAGGAGTTGTGAAATATTTTTTAAATCAAGTAGCTGCCATCATAGGTGTGGTAGGGATACAGATAGGTTTGCAAGGTCGATATATTACTCAGATAGCATTGGATTCTAGGAGTATAGATCTGTCGGAACAGAGTCTGTTTTTTGCTTTAAAAACCTTTAGCAATGATGGGCATCTTTATGTCGAAGAGGCTTATCGTCGGGGAATTAGAGCTTTTGTCGTCTCTAATGCGTGGTCTTTTGATCAGAAGAAGGTTTATCTAGGAGCAGTATTCCTTGTGGTAGAAAACCCTCTATTGGCTTTACAGGCATTGGCGGAACATCATAGGCGGCGTTTTTACCTGAAGTGTATAACTGTCACCGGGAGTAATGGTAAAACAATTGTCAAAGAGTGGTTGAATCATAGTTTGGGAAAGGTTTATACTACGGTGAGGAGCCCTAAGAGTTATAATTCGCAGATCGGTGTGCCCTTGTCTCTTTGGGAGATCCGTCCTGAACATCAACTCGGAATATTTGAGGCGGGGATTTCTCAGCCGGGTGAAATGAGGGCTTTGCGTGAGCTGATCGATCCGGAGATCGGGATTTTTACAAATATTGGTGCTGCACATTCGGAAAATTTTTCTTCAAAGAAAATTCATATCGGTGAAAAGTTACAACTTTTCACCGGTTGTCGACAATTGATTTGCCCAGCAGATGATCCAGATTTGCTTGCTGTGATCGACGATACACCCGCTTTGGCTTCTGTAGAGAAGCATTATTGGGGTCGTTCTGCTGTGGCTGAACTACGCCTCCAGCGGCTTGACATATCTGATCAAGGTACTACGCTCGAGGCTTTTTATCGTGGTAAGATGCGGCAGGTTGCTATCTCTTTTTCTGATGCAGCAGCTGTTGAAAATACTTTGACTGTTTGGCTTACCTTGCTCGTATTGGGATGGGACGATGAGGCGATCACTGTACAATTGGCTACACTCCCGAAGGTGAAGATGCGTCTAGAGATGATCAAAGGTTTGAATAATTGCCTGATCATCAATGATAGTTATAATTATGATCTTCATTCTATAAAGATTGCTTTAGACCTCCTGTCTCGGCAGAAGTTTTATAAAAAAACCTTAATTCTTTCGAATGTTTTGCAGATTTTCCCCAAGGGTGCGGAGAAGTATAAGCGTATCGCCGATTGGGCTGCTGCTTCGGGTGTAAATCGGGTCATCGGTGTGGGTGAGGAGATCACTGCTTATGGTGAACTTTTTGAGATGCCGTTTCATGCTTTTTTATTCATAGAGGAGTTGCTTGATCAGATTAAAAAAATAGAATTCCGTGATGAGGCCCTTCTTCTGAAAGGATCATATTCCTTTGCTTTTGAAAAACTTTTAGCTCATTTGGAAAAACGTTTTCATAAGACTGTTTATGAGATTGATTTGAAGGCTTTGGTGTACAATCTGAATTATTTTCGTTCCCGCCTTGGGCCGCAGACTAAGATGATGGTGATGGTCAAAGCCTTTTCTTATGGAGGGGGTGGTTATGAGATTGCAAATACGTTGCAGTACCATAAAGTGGATTTTCTTGGTGTGGCCTATGTAGATGAGGGTGTAGCCTTGCGAAAGGAGGGTGTGACACTGCCCATATTGGTGATGAATCCTGATTATGGGAGTTTTGCTATAATGATCGAATATAATCTTGAGCCTGAGATATACAATTTTGGTATTTTGAATGATTTACTGACTGAGCTAACAATACGGGTTTTTTCTACACCTTATCCCATTCATATCAAGGTTGATACGGGTATGCATCGGCTAGGTTTTCTAGAGGATGAAGTTGCCCGTCTCGGCCGTATCTTACAGGGTGATAAAAGATTGATCGTAAGGTCAGTATTTTCTCATTTGTCCGCTAGTGAAGACCAAAAAGAGATAAATTTTACATTGGGACAAATTACTGTTTTTGAACGTAGTTATGCTACGTTGACATCCTTTTTAGGATACTATCCGATGCGGCATATCCTTAATTCTGCCGGTATTGTCCATTTTCCACAGGCCCAATATGAGATGGTTAGATTGGGCTTGGGACTTTATGGGGTTTTCCCTGATGAAACGGTTCAAAGGGAGCTAAAGGTAGTGTGTGTACTGAAAACAATTATTTCTCAGATTAAAATATTATCCCCAGGCGAAACGGTAGGATATGGTCGGAGATTTGAAGTAAAAACCCCTACACGTGTGGCAACCTTGCCTATAGGGTATGCTGATGGTATAGATAGGCGTTTGGGTAATGGCAAAGGTTATGTGGTAATCGGTGTCCACATGGCGACTATTATTGGGGAGGTCTGTATGGATATGCTTATGGTGGATGTCACTGGGATTAATTGTCAAGAAGGCGATCAGGTAGTGTTGTTGGGTGAAAGACCCACAGTGGCTGAAATAGCTCAAATTTCTGGGACGATTGCTCATGAGGTACTAACTTCGATTTCTCCTCGTGTCAAGCGGGTGTATTTTGAAGAATAAATCATTATAAAAAAATAAAATTTAACTGAAATTATCGTTAAAGTATGTGATGTTGTTTTTATTCTTATACCTTTTGGTTTTGGTTCAGGAGACTACATATTTTCAAAAGAGTCCCCTTAAAGGGGGGGTGGTTTTGAGTTGGAGTGAAACCAAATGGTATTCTCGTATTGGTGTATTGAAGGCTTTAGAAAAAGTAAGTGTTCAGATCAGTTATGTTCTAGGTGTCAGCATGGGAGCGATCATTCGAGGCTTTCTTATATGCTGTAGGCTATTCGGCGAGTAAGATCGATAGTTTTTGCGAGTCAGATAGATTTTTTAAGGATCTTGTTTTAGAAAAAATCTACCCTCTACCCCTTTCTTTGATAAAAAAGATATAGCGGAATTTTTGTTTAATGATTTCAAATTTAGATTAGCCCAAGCACTTTATAGAGAATAGGTATTTTATGAACTTTTAACTCAACTTTTTTATTCTGTTCGACATATTCGTGATTATTCGAAGTTGCCGATCCCTTCCTTGTGTGTGGTGATTGATCTTGAGACGGGTGAGTCGTTTGTGATTAGAAATGGAGATTTATCTAAAGCTATTTTAATCAGTGCTGCTTTCCCTTATATAATAGATCCTGTTGAGATCAAAGCACGATGATATATCAATGGAGGTGTTTCTATAAATCTTCCGGTGGAGTAAGTGAAGGCCCAAGGGATGAATTATATCATCGTAGTAGATGTAGTAAGGGAGGGCTACATAAAGGTAAAAAAATCAATTCTATCGAATAAGTTGTTATGCAGATTACCTCTTAATAGGATAGTAGAAAATATTGTTGAGCAAGAAGGATAAGTTGATATTGTGCTCAAATCCGATGTGAATGGTTATTCAGCGGTGAGTTTTGGTGACAAAAGAGAGTTAATTCGGAGAGGATAGATCGAAGCGATGAAATATTTTGAAAAGTTTCAGTAATTTGCTGCTAAGTAAGAAAAAATTACCAAGATAAAAATATAAAATATTTTTGTCCGAAAATAATTTTGTCTTTGTAGAAGAAATTCCCATAGAAGGTTTACACAATTCCATTTAAGACTACATCCCGGGTAAGATGGACATTCGGCTTGGGCAAATTATTATTAATGTAGATATTTATAAGGATATCGATGAGGTATATGCTATAGTAAATTTTCACAAAACATCTTACAATATAATATCTCTAGCGATTAGGGTGAAGCTTTGTCAACCCATGTGAAGGATAATCCTAGTGATATGTATCTAAAATTAGGAGTCTATTACGATGATGTTTTCAAGAGTGGGTTTTTGGTCAATTATATGATCAAATATCTTCTTTTCAAAAACTCGATCTTTTTAGCAGACTTTGTTTTGAAATATAATTTACGTAGAGCATTCAATTATTATATCTATAATGGATGGAAACTCAGCTATGGTTATCATTTGATTTTAAATCAGTTTACTACTACCCCTCTCCCACCCGTAAGGTGTGATGAGTTGGATAATGGTAATATAAAGATAGATTTCAATTATTGGGAATTGATGCAATAATTTTATGTTCAGTTAATATTTAAAGGGTATTATCCTTTAAGTATGGGTTTTAAAAAAAAATATTATATAATATATAAAAATATACTCAAAAAAGTCAAATGGAGAGGGATTTCTCTTGGTCTCTATGCTACGTGAAAGTAGATAATTTAAACAATTTTAACTTTCCTCACTGAGGATTTGTGTTTGATGGAATACTGAAGTATTTATTTCTATATCAATCATAGATTTGGCCAATATATAGAGGAGGATAGGTTTTTTGTAGGTACTCAAGATCGGTTTATGATCTTCGATGGGGAGTTTTGTAGGCAAACCTGCCACTTCATAAGTATGTTACGTTTAGTATAAAGTCTTTATTAGGTATGAGTTTTGTCAAAAAGTATCTTTTCAAAAATAAGGACCTTTTACTAGAAGAAAAATACCATTCCGGATTGAAATATTTTTTTTAGTGGAGTCAATAAGCAAGGGATCTTAAATACAAGATATTTTTACGGTTATTCTTTTTCTAGTTTGTATGGCATGAACAAGTTTTTGTGAGGTATTGAGATTCAGATACGGTTGTTGAAAAAAATATTATATCAGTCGTTTGAGTAATATGGCTAATTTAGAAAATGATATGAGTAATATGCGTGTGTTGAAGTACCGTAATACGAATTTTGGGGTTTCCTATGATTATAATAGTCCCTTTAGTCCCTTGCCACTATTTTGGAGTTATTCTCCCTACCAATAAATGTTTTTTTTCAATGTGACTTTAGGCTTTGGTTTTATATAATAACACATGATCCAATATTTTTACGAAACCGACTTTTCCCTTCAAGGTGAGGCTTCGTTTACTCAGTGGGTATGTACCGTGGTAAAAGATGAAGGTCGTGCCTTGGATGAGCTCAATTACATCTATTGTGATGATGAATATTTATTGCGAATCAATCAGCAATACCTAGGTCATGATATTTATACGGATGTTATCGCCTTTGATAATTCTATAGATGAAAGTATTGTTGGAGATGTATTCATCAGTATCGAGCGCGTTGTGGATAATGCTGAGCAATGGGGACAAAACTTTCAAATCGAACTCAAGCGTGTGATGATACATTCTGTGCTACATCTCTTAGGATATAAGGATAAGGTAGAGGATGAGAGGCAACTTATGCGTGAAAAAGAGGACTTTTATTTAAATTTGTTCCCATAAAATATTCGGACGTTTTACATGAAATATTTCAGTCATGTTTTTGAATGAGTATGATGTTATTGTCGTGGGGGGGGGGCATGCAGGCGCTGAAGCTATTGCTGCTATTGCCAGTATGGGGTCGAAAACACTATTGATCACTATGAATCTTCAGACCATTGGTCAGATGTCTTGTAATCCAGCTATGGGAGGGATTGCCAAGGGGCAGATCGTTCGGGAGATCGACGCTTTGGGCGGTTATTCTGGTATCATCACTGACAAGACAATGATTCAGTTCAGGATGCTCAATCGTTCCAAAGGGCCTGCTGTGTGGAGTCCCAGGGCACAATCTGATAGAATACGTTTTGCCGAAGAATGGCGATTGACTTTAGAAGGCTTTTCTCATGTAGATTTTTTTCAAGATATGGTTGTTGCTTTATTGATAGAAGGTGACCAGGTGGTTGGTGTGGAGACCGCTCTTGGGGTGAAGATCAAGAGCCGGACAGTTGTTTTGACCAATGGTACTTTTTTGAATGGACTCATCCACATTGGAGAGAAGCAATTTGGTGGGGGTAGGATGGCTGAACGGTCTGCTATGGGCATCACTGAGCAGTTGCGAGATTTGGGTTTTCATTCTGGGCGAATGAAGACCGGTACTCCCCCACGTGTCGATGGCCGCTCTTTGGATTATTCCAAGATGACTGAGCAGATCGGAGACGACCCCCCAGGGAAATTTTCTCATCTCGATACCTCTCGGCTTATCCGTCAACGTAGTTGCCATATTACGCATACAAGCTCTGAGGTGCACGATCTTTTACGTAGAGGCTTTGATCGCTCGCCTATGTTCAATGGAGCCATTCAAAGTGTTGGGCCAAGATATTGTCCCTCTATAGAAGATAAGATTCATCGTTTTGCAGACAAAGAACGCCATCAGATTTTTGTAGAGCCTGAAGGTTGGCATACGGTGGAGGTCTATGTCAACGGTTTTTCCACATCTCTTCCGGAAGAAGTCCAGCATGAGGCTTTGCAAAAGATTCCAGGTTTTGAGCGAGTCAAGATGTTTAGACCGGGTTATGCCATCGAATACGATTATTTCTCACCACTTCAGTTGAAGCACAGTTTGGAGACCAAAATTATTCGAAATCTCTTTTTTGCAGGACAAATCAATGGCACTACAGGCTATGAAGAGGCTGCGGCACAAGGTTTGATCGCAGGCATCAATGCTCATTTGAAAGTTAGGAATGAGGTTCCCTTTGTTCTTAGACGTAACGAGGCTTATATTGGGGTTCTGATTGATGATTTGGTTACCAAGGGCACAGAAGAGCCTTATAGGATGTTTACCTCACGGGCCGAATATCGGATATTGCTCAGACAAGATAATGCGGATGAACGGCTTACTCCTTTGGCTTATCAGCTGGGTTTGGCTAGTGAAGAGCGGATGCGTCGGGTAGAGGAGAAGAATCGTCAGGTCAGGACCTGCCTCGATTTTTTTCAAAAACAGACTTTGAAACCTGATGAAGTGAATCCAGTTTTGAATAAAAATGCTTCTGCTCCAATTGTGCAACAGACAAAAATTGATATAATCTTGTCTCGTCCGCAACTATCCATACGAGATTTATTGTCCATACCGGCTGTTGCCGATCACCCAGTGGTGCAGGCTTTGGATGAAGAGGCCCTTGAACAAGTATCTATTCGCATCAAATACAAGGGCTATATTGAAAAAGAACAAGAGCATGCTGACAAATTGTTGCGTTTAGAAAATATCCGGATCCCTAGTTATTTTGATTATGCAGGGATCGAGGCCTTGTCCTCGGAAGCTCGTGAAAAATTGACGAAGCATCGTCCTGAGTCCATTGCACAGGCTGCTAGGATTAGTGGGGTTTCACCAGCAGATGTCAGTATATTGTTCGTCCATATGGGGCGTTAGACTGATTCATAAAGTTTATGAAAGATATCAAAGTACTTCTTGTCGATGACGAATCCGATGTTTTGAAGTTTGTTTCGTAAAACTTGCGTAAAGAGGGTTATGTGGTGAATACCCGTTTTAAATGAAGTGAAAGAGCTTAAGAAAGCAAAACTTGAGCAACATCATGTCATTTTTTACTCCATATTGTGATGCCTGAGATGGATGGAGTGGAGATGTGTCATCAGGTTAAAAAAATACCTGAGTTGAAGGATACTTTGATTATATTTCTCATAGTTAATACTTAGGAATATTCTCAATTGACTGGTTTTGAGAATGACTCATACGATCGATTATATTATTAAACCTATCAAATCTAAGGTGCTAATTAGCAATATAAAATCTTTGTTTAGGTGTGTACATTATGAAAGGGATGAGTCCGTCATATAGATCGGTGAAATTGTGATCTACAAGATATGTCGTAATGTTTTTTTTCGAGGTGGGCAATTGACTTTGCTTAAAAAAGAATTTATGTTGTTAGTGCTTTTGGCTTCTAATCTTCATCGTGTTTTCAAAAGGGAAGAGATTTTGGAAAAACTCTGGGGTAATGTAATCGTAGGCCACATGACCATGAACGTATATATGAGGAAGTTAAGAGAGAAGTTTGGTAATGAATGTTTTCTACCATCAAAGGTCTGGGGTATAAGATAAATATATTGTAGAACAGAATGATTTGCATTAAAAGGAGCCTATAAAAATCCTTATGCATGTTATTAGGGATTGATCTTGTCATCACGGCCTATATGTTTTTAGAACTAAGTGTGTTTTGGTGGGTCAGTGGGTTTTCTCCAATTGGTATTTCTCTATGCATTGTTTTTTCACGTGGAGGGAAGATAGCGTTCAAGAATGAAAGAGGATGTATTTGCAAGTCTAGATGAGAGAAGCCATTTTGATGAAATAGATTTATTTCAAGAAAGAGAAAATTATCACAGAGAATTTTTAAAAAAAAATATTTCTCATTAATTAAATACGTATTTGTTCAATATACAAGACTATGTACTTATTTTGATCGAAGTCAGCATTGATGATGAGATCGTAAAACATAAATATCTTAAAATAATTAAAAAATATAAATAGCTTGATCTATATCGTCAAATACCTCGGTCTAATCTAAAAACTCGAATCCGGTAGATAGAAGCTCGATTGTTAACCTTTTGATGTTGTACCCTTGGTACGGGAAGTTTTTGATCAGTTGGAGATTAAAGCCGAATAGAGCTATTTCAAATTAGATTTTGAGAAGTTATACATGCCACTTTATGTCCTTGGAGATGTCTAACATATCGAAGCAGATATTACTCAGTTTGCTTATCAATACTATCCATTATATTGCTAATTATGAGGCTGAAGTGATAACTCCTTTCGTGCTGTTGTAATATAACAAGCTTTGGATTGAGGTACCTGACAATGTAGTGGGGCTCGCTTCAGAACATTTATCATGTGTTTTTGAACGCGTCTATCGAATCGATAGAAACCGTAGTCGCAAACAAGGTGGGTCTGGTTTGGGTTTAGCCATTGTTAAGTATATCATAGAGGCCTATGATGAAAAAGTATACTTGGAAAGCCCAGAAGATGTGGGTACGAAAGTCTTTTTAGAATTGAAGATGCATAAGCTTCAAAGGTTGCTTTTAAGTTTATCAGTTTGTGATACTAGCTTTTTTGAGCGAGACTATCACATCCGAATCATATCTCTATATGGATATGATGTAGCGTTGTTATAAAAACCTATACCACCTCGATCAGAAATCTTTATTTTTTAGGTGTAACGGTTTTTTATGGCCTGACGAAGTAATTTGTTTTTAGTGCTTTGACCTCTGATGATGACTAAGATATCCTTTTTTTGAGCTATGATTTCGATTTCTTTTTTGTTGTAATGCTAATTGGTCTTTTATATAATGTATCCGTTATGAGGAAAGTGAGTTAAAGTGATTTGTTCGGTTTTTTCTAAAACCATATTTTTGGCCCATGCGGTATAGTTGAGCGTGGTTCGATTTTGGCTACAGAGAGTTGGACTTGTAGGCCTAGAATCAAGGCATGGTTGTCTGTCCCGTGTCCAGTATAGAAATCAAAGGTCACCGAAAAGTTATATCCCGAAACGGTCTTAAGGATGATATCTTGGGTTGTTTCATTAAAAGGTGGTGTGGTATCTTTCAATGTGATTATTTCTTTGATGATTAGGTTTTTATAAATCCATTGAAATAATCATTGCGTTTAAGATTTACCATCATTCGGTCGATGTTGTAAAGGCATTCACCGATATCTTCGATAAGAGGATCTTTCCCTCGATTTTGATCGATGAGGGACTCACACAGAGATTGTATAAGAGAGTCAGATTTCTTCCAATTAGTATGCCCTGTTGGATGTGCCTGATCTGTTGGAAGCCGAAGCAGGAATTTTATAGGACAAGATCTATCTGGAAAGGCATTTTTTTTAAAACTCTCTAAGGATTAGAGTGTATTGGTGGGCAGTTTTGCCGGCATAGTGACTTGAAGTATATCGATGCCATAATAGTGCTGAATATGTGAGTAAAATACCGTCACGTCCGAGTAGTCGATAATTCACTTAGGATTTTTGGAATTTTAAAACGTCTATTTGGTCGATGATCCGTGCACTTCCATAATCCTCACGTAAAGACCAGAGTACATTGATCGTATCGTAGTTTAAGGCCTTTTGAAAATTTGTAACACGCCGAGCATAATTGTATGATTTTTTTTATTAACAGGATACTCGTTTAGTTTTTGTATCCTGTGATTTAAAATATCATTCGTTGAGGTTGTATTCTAATTCTTCAGTCATTTCCAAGTCGTGATAGATATTTTGTACATCTTCATCTGCTTCAAATCGGTCTATCAAAGTCAATATTTTTTTAGCTGCTTCCAAGGGGAGTGTTTTTGTAGCTTTAGGGATGCGTTCCAATATAGCCGAGTTGGGTTCGATACCTAGCTTCTCCAACCGAGTTTGTAGGCGGCCAAAATCTTCAAAACGCGTGTATACAGTGATCAAATCTTCTTCTATAGTAATTTCCTCGGCGCCACCTTCTATCATTTCCAATTCAAAGTCTTCTATCGGTCTATAGATCGCATCTTTTTGAAAAGAGAAAACACCTTTGCGATCGAATATAAAGATCAATTCTCCATTTTTGCCCAGACTTCCTTTATCTTTGTTGAAGATGGCTCTTACGTTGGCAATGGTGCGGGTCGGATTTTCCGTAGTACATTCGATGAAAATTGCAATCCCATGTGGTCCATAGCCCTCAAAAGTGATCTCCTGATAGTTTTCTGAATCTGATCCCAAAGCTTTTTTGATCGTTCGCTCGAGGGTTTCTTTTGGGATATTGGCCCCTTTGGCATTGGCCATAGCACTTCTCAGTCGGGCGTTGTTTTCTGGATTCGAGCCTAACTCTTTTACAGCGATTGAAATCTCTTTTATGATACGGGTGAATATTTTAGCCCTTCGGTTATCTTGTGCGGATTTTCTATGTTTGATATTGACCCATTTGCTGTGTCCTGCCATCGGATTATGAATTTTGATCAGTACAAAGTTAGATTTTTGTACCACGGTATCAAAAGAGGTCTTCTCTTTAGATGGTATATATATGAATATTTTTACAATTTTTATAGTGATAAAGGATTATTTTACTACATATTAATATATCACGGATGATAAAGACGATTGGGATGATTTTCCTCCCCGTTTTAGTATGTACTCAAAGTTTCTCCCAAGACGTCTTGCAGTTGGCTCGGAAAGTTCTCGAAAAAAGTTACAACATTCAAAACCAAAAGGCTAAAGATGATAAGAGTCGTTTGGATGCCAAAAGCATTCGGAAGTCGTATATATTTCGGGTTTCGGGTCGAAGTTTACAGTATATATGCCTATTTTTCTAAAAATCTTATTGTGGATTTTGCCGGCTTCCCTCTGTTGGGGAGTCAGTGGTTTTCCGGCTAGTTTACGTTTGATATCAATGATTGAGTTTTGAATGCTGGTCTACTGGCTTATATTGTTCTTTTCTCCGTCATATAGATACCTTACGAGTAAAAGGCTGCTGATTATAAAGCTAAAGCCCAAAATTTTTTTATCCGAGTTGTTTGCTGCAATCAATCAAGTGACTATGCTCAAGCAGGATAAGGTCATCCTAGACCAAAGTCGTTAATGTCTCCAGAAAGAAACCTAATGTTTAGGGCCGTGCTGTCAAAGTAGGCTTATCTACGTTTTATGTAAGCTCAAAGATTGAATTATCTAAATTGAAACTAGAATTCAAACAACTTGAGTAGGAGAGCAAGAAGGCGCTCCTGTATGAAAAACTCTCCATGCTGACGGGCGTATAAAAATAAGCCCTGGAATAATTCGAGATTGGTTCGCAATCTTGGTAATTATTTAATCAAGAGGGAACTGTAGAATATTGTCCTGAGATGATGGCCTTGTAGGCTTTCTCCAGACAAGCGTCGATTTTAAGCTGAAGATGAATAAATAGGCTTTCCTCCCAAAGATTCAACTTTTTGGGCTATTCTTATATGGCTCTTTATGGGTTCAACAACCATGTTTTGACTATTTTTAGACGGAAAGAGTTAAATTCGAAATTCGATAAGGTTCGCTCTTATCCTACTCGGCTGATCGGTTTAGGGATGAAATAGGAATTCTTTGACGGTTTTCATCGGAAATGTGAATCGGGAAAAATATTTGAGATAAGGCTATCGCGGTAAATAAGAAAAAACAGGCTGAAGAATAATTTCGTTTCCTATCTAATAAATTGAGAAGTGATCTCGAGTTTTTTTAAAAGCAAATCCGTCTGAAATATAAACAAAAGATTGGTAAACAGTATGCCCTGGAAATAGCTACTAAGAGTTATCACGAAGATTTGATCGCTGTGTTAGAAACACTAAAAACCGAATTTGCCTTTCAAAACACCCATTTTGAGCGTTTACAGACTATTTATAACCAGCGAAAAACCGCTGTGGAATTAGTTGAAGTTTTATAGAAAATTGAATGTAGCACGTTTAAATGAATTCTAATATCATGAAAAAGCATTTTTTTGTCCTTTTAGGATGGCTCTTCGTCGCTTGTTGGTTGAAAAAGACTAGACCTGAAAACGAAGTGCAGAGTCGGATCAAGCGAGAGATGATATCTATGATGAGCAAGTTGCCAGGTCGCATAGTCTGCTTGAATGTGCTCGAAGACGATCTTGTCCAAAAAGGAAATATTTTAGCCGAGATCGATATTTCTGAAGTTGATTCTAAGTTAGCCTAGGCCCAAGGTATGGTGAAGTTTGCCTATACCTATTACGCTATGGCCCAAAAAGTAGATATTAAGTACCAATTACTTCAATTGAGGGCCAAGTATAATGGTCTAAAAGAAAAATACGATTTTGTTCAAAAATATGTGGGCCGTTTTGAGGTGTTGGTATAAAATTATCTAATTGCCCGGAAGAATTACGATGAGGCTGTAACCAAATTGCAAGGAGTCAAGGCTCCAGCTAAAGAAAGTTGAAGAAGGTGCCAGGACTGAGGAGGAGATCATGGTATTGGAACAAAAAGACTGTGCTTTAGAAGCTTTGAAGGGGGATGATGTGGCCTCTAGAGAATGTTTTATCATTGCGTCGCATGCGATGCCTATCGAGACGATCATTTTACGTATGGGTGGGCTTACTTTGGGCCATACCCTTTTCAACGTCTATCTTCCTGAGACTGTTTGGTTTCGTTTCACCTTGCTCGAGTAGTATATCAAAAAATTGTAATATGGGAAAATATTTACTGTACGGGTACTTTATTGGTGTAAAATATGGAAGTTAAGGTTATCTTGATCAAACTATTGATAAGTTATGCTGATGTTTCTATAGCCCATCCCGATTATGAGATCGCCTTAAGGTATCTCCTTCGGATCCGAAGGCTGTAGAGCAATTTATGACCAATGCTGCCGTTATTCTGGAGTTATGAATATCGTTAAAAATTTTTCTATCTGATCAGCAGGGAATTCTTCTTATTTTGTGAAAATTCTGTGTTTCGGATGCTTTTCATCGGTGCAGCTATCGTCTATGCTATGTTGTTTGGTTGGGTCTATGAAAAGGACAAAGTCACAAATCTCCTGATAGAAAAATTTTTAACGATATTCATAACTCCAGATGGTCGTCGTAGATGAGAATTATACCCCTATGAGTTATAAGGTCATCAGTATATTGGAGGATAATGAGACCCTTCGCATTGTGACTGTTTTGCGTGATAGGTGTTTGATCACAAACACAGTGATCCGTACCAGAAGCTGATGATACGTTGATCATCACGAAAAAATTGAAGCGAGGTGTCCTAACGGAGCGGTTTCCCGAAGTTATGTTCCACATCAATACGTATAACACCTGACGGTCGATTTTGCTACCAAAGGCGTACAATTGTTATTGGGAACGCTTAAGGCTGTGGGATCTATATTGAGATATACTGAAGAAGCAATGGGTACCGGTTTATCTGGCGACTGCTCATTATGAGCCCCCTTCTATCTGACCTTTATCCGGAACTACAGCCGTTAGGCCAATTATATGTATTTTTCGTTGCCGGGTTTGTTGGCTACAATTTTGTAACAGGTTTTGTTATTAGCGACGGCGTTGAGCTTTGTCTCGGAATTTGAAAACAATCCGAAAAGCTTGTTTTATTAGTCTACTAGTACACCTATCGTTGCCATGGCAGTGAGGCTAATTTATTATTTAACTATGAGCTTTTTCATTTGGATCTTTTATAGTCTCTTACCCGCTTATTTCAGGGTGCCTTTTGACGAAAAATATTTTTTCCTTATGCTTATCGCTGGTCTTTTTGTTTTGAGCGCAGCTTTTATGGGGGCTGTGGATCAGTATCCTTTTGCCTAATCAGTTCAGGGCTACCGAGATCTTGATGGTGATCGCTACGCTTAGCTTTGTATTGAACGGGTTTAATTGGTAATCAGTTAGATGCCTGCTTTTATCCAACCACTTTTGGGGGTCATACTTTTGACTTATTTTTTGATGGTGTATCGTACGTTGATAATCCGCGATGGTGATCCCAGTATGATCCGCAGAGAACTTCTTGGCCTGATTATGATCATAGCATTATGTTTTGTGCCGGCATTGTTGACTATTTGGTACAAGATGAGGCGTCATGACAGCTCAGCTAACTCGATCGATGAAGCGCTATAAATCGACCATCCGGTAGACAGGATACGTTTATCGATCTGGGTTTAAGGATGGAGTTCATGAGATCAGGGGATCAAAATGGTCTTTCCGACGTTTTCACTTGAATACATGAGTGCATGCATTTGTTCGATGGCTTTGAGTGGAGAAACAAGTATGTATTTTGGGCATTAGTTGGTCTGAGGCTAGGAGGGGCAAAAGATAGTTTTGAATCTCCTGGGCCAATTCGGCTTTTTCTTGTAAGGGGAGTGGTTGAAGTACTGAACAGGTGACCGTCAGTTGGTGTGTGATCAAGTGGATCGGAGGGATGCGTTCCTAACTGCCTAATTGAGAATTGATAATGCGAGTCGTCCGCCTCGTTTCATTACTTAGAGGTTTTTCAAGGTTATCAGTTTTACCAAGTCTAAGATGATATCAACATCTGATCTTACTGTGGTCTGGAGGATAGTTTTAGAAAAATCTTTTTATGGGTATTGGATGGTCTTATCGGTCTCTAATTTCAATCCGGCTCGAGCTTTGATCGTATTTCGTACTGTGATGATGATTTTTGCGTCGAGTGCTTTGACTATTCTTATGGCGGCTTTTTCCACACCGTTGCTCTCACATTGTATCAACGTACTGTAGGATTTTAACCTACCGATCTGTATCATATTGTGTCAAATGGTAAATCAGGCCCTCGTTCGAGATGGGGAGTGTGTGGTCTCTTCAGGCGTTAAGACGTAAGTAGTGTGGTACCCGTCTTCTTGTAGTAGGGGACCATAATGCGGTCTCCGGGATCGAAGCGCTGTACTTTTGTTCCAATTGTAACCACTTCACCGATTACTTTTCAACCCCAGTGTGTCGGGGATATCTGGCGGCGGATAATTTCTACGGCTCTGTGCCAAGTCGGCATGATTTATTACGGTAGCTTTCACACGTATGAGCAGCTCGTTTTTCTTGGGATAAATGATCGGAGATTTGCATAATTAATGGAGTGGCTGAGTCTCTGTGCTGGTGGTGAGTTGACCTGTTGTGGGGGGATGCTCTATTGTTCTTAGGGTTATAAATATTTTATTTATATTGAGTCGTATGACTATACTGAAAGGATATGATAGATTGTATTATATGGAAGTTAACTTTGAAAGGAGGTAAACCCTTAAAAGGAAACAGATCGTACCTTTGCGTTCGAATGATCGCAGATCGAAAAAGTGTCTGAGCAATCAAATATTTTAAAAATTTATGAGCAAGCTCTTCTGACGAGGGAATGTTGTACACTTTTTCAAAGGCGGCCTGAGGCTAAAGTGCAGTTTAAGTCGGCGATAGGGGCTTTGCAAGTTTTCTTGGTAGCTGCTCTTTTCAAGCAGATGGGTCGGCCTATTTTGCTTATGGCTCCTGATGATAAGACAGCCGTATATCTTTTCGATGATCTTGAGGCTTGTCTTTCTGGGGCGGAAGTGTTGTATTATCCGGCTTCTTATCGTAGGCCTTATGAGATGGAAGATATGGACAATGTAAATGTGTTTCAGCGATTCGAGGTGTCTCATCGTTTGTCTCGTTTAGAGGGGCCTTACGTATTGGTTACGTCTCCTGAGGCGCTTTTTGAAAAGACAGTGACCCGCCGGGAATTGGCGCGAAATACTTTCGAGTTGCAAGTTGGAGAAAAGATCTCTGTGGCTTTTGTTAATGAATGGCTTTTCGATCAGGGTTTTCATCGTACTGATTTCGTAAGCCGAGCTGGAGAATTTGCTGTCAGGGGGTGCATTGTCGATGTTTTTTCTTTTGCCTATAAGCAGCCTTACCGGATTGAATTTTTGGGTGATGAGATCGAGAGTATTCGTCTATTTGATGTCGATACACAGATCTCGTCGCAGAGGCTTGACCGGCTAATATTGTTGTATCATCCTAAACAGGAACTCTATAAGGAACTGTTGCAGAATTTTTTAGATCAATTATCAAAGGAGACCTTGATCTTTTCTAAGGATCTAGCCTCAGCAGCTGAGGTGGTAGGCCAACGGTTTCAAGAGGCGGAAAGGATCTTTTATGAGTCCGTCTCTCCTCTCAAGCGTATGACTCCTGAGACGTGTTTTGTTAGACGTGAGGATTTTTTGAGGGCTCTTGGTGCATTTGCTGTGGTAGAGTGTACGGCAGTACCCTATTTCGAACCGGAAAAAATTTTTGAGTTGAAAAGCCGACCACAGTCGGCTTTTAATAAGCAATTTCAATTGTTGTTGGATGATCTAGATCAGCATGCCCAGGAAGGATTTGCCAATTATCTCTGTTGTGCTAACGGTGAACAATTGCAACGTTTTCGTGATATCTTTCATGATTTGGGACGCGAGGTTATTTTTAAGCCTGTTATTGCTTCCCTTCATGAGGGGTTCATAGACGACACTCATCGCCTGGTCTGTTATACCGATCATCAGATTTTTGATCGTTTTCATTCGTCCCGTATTCGGAGGAGGCAAAGCTCTGGCCAAGGGTTTACCCTCAAATCATTGAATGCTTTACAGATGGGGGATTACGTCACCCATATGGATCATGGTATTGGTCGCTTTGCTGGTTTGATGAAGATCGATGTCCATGGAAAAAGTCAAGAGGCGATCAAACTCGTCTATCGAGACAATGATATCCTGTATGTGAGCATCCACGGTTTGCACAAGATTTCCAAATTTACAGGCAAGGATAGCACCGAACTTAAGCTGAATAAACTAGGTTCGCCGGCTTGGAAGAATTTGAAGAGTAAGACCAAATCCAGAGTCAAAGAGCTTGCTTTCGATATGATTCAATTGTATGCTAAACGCAGGGTACAAGAAGGATTTTCTTTTTCTCCGGATACTTATTTGCAACATGAGCTGGAGGCTTCTTTCCTTTATGAAGATACCCCCGATCAGCTCAAAGCCACTAAAGAGGTTAAGTCCGATATGGAAAGTCCCAGACCGATGGACCGCCTCATATGTGGTGATGTGGGTTTTGGTAAGACAGAGGTAGCCATACGGGCGGCTTTCAAAGCAGCTACTGATGGCAAACAAGTGGCAGTATTGGTGCCTACAACACTCTTGGCTTTTCAACATTATCGTACTTTCAAGGCACGGCTTGAAGATTTTCCCGTGCATGTCGATTACCTCAATAGGTTTCGATCAGACGCTACTCGTAAAAAGGTCTTGCAGGATCTGCAAAGTGGAGGTGTTGACATCATTATTGGTACTCATATACTCATCAGCAAGCAGATGCGATTTAAAGATCTTGGGCTTTTGATCGTCGATGAGGAACACAAATTTGGTGTCTCTGCCAAAGACAAACTCAAGATCCTTCGAGAGAATGTCGATACGCTGGCCTTGACGGCAACACCAATCCCCCGTACCTTACAATTTTCCTTGATGGCTGCCAGAGATATTTCAGTGATCAAGACCCCTCCGCCTAACCGTAGGCCGATAGAGACTCATCTAATCCGGTTTGATCCTGAGACGATAAGAGATGCTATTATTTACGAACATTCGCACAAAGGACAGGTGTTTTTTATCCACAACAAGATCCATGACCTATATGAGTTTGCTAGTAAATTGCAGACTTGGGTTCCTCAAGCCAGGATTGGTATTGGGCACGGTCAGATGGATGGGAAAATACTTGAGACGCTCATGCTTGACTTCATCGAGGGTCGTTTAGATATTTTGCTTTCAACAGCAATAGTAGAAAGTGGTCTGGATATTCCAAATGCCAATACTATTTTCATCCATCAAGCCCAAGATTTTGGTCTGGCCGATCTGCACCAGCTCCGTGGCCGTGTAGGTCGATCTAACATTCAAGCGTTTTGTTATCTCATCACCCCGCCTTTGGGTGTGCTGAACGATGAGGCTCGGAAACGTCTTCAAGCTATTGAACAATGTTCTGATCTGGGTTCAGGCTTTCAGATTGCAATGAAGGATTTAGAGATCCGTGGTGCAGGAAATTTATTGGGGGGCGAACAAAGCGGTTTCATATCCGAGATGGGATTTGACACCTATCAAAAAATACTTAACGAAGCAGTGGAAGAGCTGAAAGCTGAGGAATTTAAAGATCTATATGCAGTATCCTCAACCGAGCGACAAAGTTTTGTTGCCGATGTGCAGATCGATACCGATATGGAACTCCTCCTACCGGACGATTATGTCAACAGTACTGTCCAGCGTTTGCAGCTCTATCGCGAGCTCGCTGAGGTAGAAGATGACCAAGCTTTGGAAAACTTTAAATGTCGGTTAGAAGACCGTTTTGGTCCTCTACCTCAACAAGCAGTTGGTCTATTGCATAGTGTCCAGCTGAAGAGGCTTTGCAAAGCATTAGGTTTTGAAAAACTGATTTTGAAAGAAGGGCTTATGCTCTGTCATTTTATTAGTGATATTCAGTCGACCTATTATCAGAGTGGGGTTTTTCGAGGTATCATCGCTTATGCGCAGGAACATCCGGAACAAGTCTCATTCAAGGAGAAAAAGCGAAAGAATGGCGATACGATTTTGCTCTTTCGTGTCGATAAGGTTTATATGATCGCTCAAGCGGCTAAATGGCTGACTATATGGTTAGAGGCCGTCTCTACCCGGCAGTCGAGTTAGCACTCAGTATAGGGGATTGGAGCGTTTTGAAAACTCCGGTTTATATCTTCAAAATTTTTTAAAAATCCTTTCACTCTCTGGGATGATGGTTTTTGACGTAAAAGGGAGGGACTATTTGAGTCCTTTTTGTTTCTAGTTTTCGTCCCCTATTGATGAGTTATATTCAGCTGAGTGATTTTATCGAAAACCAGCAGTATATTTATATATGATATTTTTTTGATATATAAAAATCTATATATTTAAAACAATTATATTAAAAATATAAATTTTATAAATATATCTATATTACCCATTTACCTCATTATGACATTGAGCATCAGTGCTTAGGTAGACACTGTCCGTTTGAAAAGCAAGCAAGAAGTTTTTCATAACTTGAATCTTGATCTCAAGAACTACGATCATACTCGACCGGAGATTAATAATCAGTTCAACGATATTTTGAAATATAATTTGGGATATCGATTAAATAAACTACTGAGCAAAATTTTTCTGATCATAGTGTAGTCAATTTGGGGTTTGCTTTGATAGCTCTTATCGGTATTTATAGAGGGCTAGTCAATTGGAATCAAATGATAGATGAAGTTAGGGTTCGTTGGTTTTTCTTACGTTGCGATCATTTTTGAGTCTGCTTCCGTGTCTTTTTATCTAGTGAGTAGCTCCTATAAAAAGAAATTAAAAAGAAGAACCGGTTGGCTCTAAGAATACCTCTTTACAGAACGAGAGGATATTTAAGATCGATAACTTATTTAAACTATGGTTAAATAATTTTATTATATATATATTATTATTAATATAGATGTATTATAGTAAAATTTTATATATGCATTAAAATTAATTATATTTAAGATATTAAGACCAAAATCTCAAGCCTTATCAAAATACTCCGCCTGACTGCCCTACTGCTCAGCCTAGATGTATTACTACTACTGATTGGTAACAAGTTGTAACGACGGAAACCATCCTACTAGCGAAAATACCTTTTCCTGATATATCAATGGTAGGCTCTTTGTGCAGAAATAGAAATTTGGTATTACTCTTAGAAACTCTATTTGTGTATCACCTTATGGGGAATCCTTTGGTATTGAGATTGGCTAGGATGAAGAATTTTACATATATATATAAATTAGTTAAAGAGGGCGAATATTCATTATATCAAAGTAAGGGAGTATTTGATGGCTATCAGCTATCTAAACAAAATCATACTTTTTATGGTTTGAGTAGTCCAATAGCCCCAACATATCTCTTACGTATCAATAGCGGCAAGGTTACAATCATTAAATATGATAGAAAAAAGAGTGTAATCAAAGACTGTTTTGGGATGACCTTGTATAATAAAGACAACTCTGATGACCGTGTATATGTCCGTGGAGCTCGATTTGATTTCAATACTTTGTATAAAAATTAATTCTTTAAACCAAATGGTTATGAAAATAATATTTATATACTATTTGATATGCCTACTTAGTAGCGTAGTCTATTTACAAAGTTATGACGATAAGGCTGTCGAAGTATTGAGTATACTTGAAGTGTCTAGCTTTGCGATGGGGATTAATACAGATGATCCAGCCTTAAACTTTTTATACAATAGGGTAAACTCCGATATCTGGTTTGGATGCATTCAATCAAAAAGGAAATGTCTTTCATATTTATCACTTCTTCTAGGTCTGGGACGAGGTTTATCGTCGCCGCTATGGTGAAAGATTTTTCTACGACATATTTTATTAATATCTAATCCCAACATCAAGCCCTGGATGGGAAAATGATTTTAGGCCTTATCTATGTTGATTTTTATTAAATTAAACACAAGGCTGCCGAAGAGGGTTTGGTTAAGTTGAAAAATGAACATTTGTATCGCGTAGCGGGTAAGTTAAATAATTTTGATATTTTGTATAGCTTGATACTTCTCTTTTGGTCACAGAGATCTATACCCTGTGCAACCTACCTATGTGTTTGATTCGGCATTTGTCCTATAGAATGTACCTCAGGCAGGTGATATTAACCGTTTGGAAGCGGATTTGGGCGTGATGGCCTTAGTTTGAGCACCTCAGCCAAGTTGCTCGTATATACGCTTGCATCAGATAAAAGTCTCCGGCATATAGCAGGTATGTTGTGGAGAGTGGCACATAGAGCACCTAAGGTATCGTATTTATACGGGCAAGCATCACTCTTCCAAGACCCCATGATGAGGTAAGTGATTGTGGGGGATAGCTGCTATGGCCATGGCGAGTATAAGATCTTTTTAGGAGATGGTCGGATATTGGACACGACTGTGATCATCATTGATGGATTTGATCCGGGGGATAAACAGAAGATAGATTCTGGGATAGAAAGTATTTATAAGTTTCAGTTATTTAATAATGAAACAAAGCAAAATCTAGGAGATAAACTTACGACTCAAGGCTACGACGTTGTCATCCTAAACTTTCCGATCTATGCTAATTGTAGGGGGTGAGAGACGGTGGAATAAATCATATTGAGTGCAATGTGATGGTGCTGATCGAACTCATCTGGCAGATTAACCGGATGGAAGGTGGGTGATGAAAAATTGATGGTCATTGGCCTCAATATGAGTGCATTTGCCTCACGTTATGCTTTAGTCTATATTGAGAAGAACGATATGCCGACCAACATTTGCATTTGGTTTTTTCTCGATGCCCCCCCCCCACCAAGGAGCTAATTACAATATACCATAAGTTGGTTTAAGATGAACAATTTTATTCTTCATATTAATTTTACAGTAGTCAAACAAATGCTCGTCTCCCATCATTTGGTAGACTGGAATATCCCCACTACGGGAGTATCTAGATTCTTCGATCGGTTTATGGACAGTCTTCCAAATCGTATCGGCTATCCGCAGAAGTTGTGTAAAAGGTGGTCGTCTTCAATGAGACAGCATCTTGGGTAAGCAGACAGGTACACCACAGGGTGGTTTTATGCAAGGATTGTATAACTTTATCTTGAACGAGTTAAGGATAAAGTTTGGGGTGAGTTTTACCTTCGAAGGAGGGATCAGTAAGGTCTTTTGGGGTCAGAAGAAACTTTTTTAATTTTCTCTGCCATGATGTTATTACAAATCGATTTCCGATTCTGCTATAGGCAGTTATGATAATACTACTGGCAGAGTATTTGATTTTTATATAGTTATGGGTAGATCTCCTAAGTGTCTTTGTATTTGATCCATCAGAAGCTAAAAAGGGCGGATATTCTTTTTGGGCGAAAAGCATCGCCCTTCTTTTGAAGGCTATTGGCGTGTTTTATGGAATGCGGATTATGGTCGTTTTTTTCCTCCATCCCAAGCAATAGTTTGATAGACTTAAAGGGGAGCTAACCGTCTGTTCAAGGGAAATGTCTACAATCGTAATATGCTTTTTATCAGCGATATTCCATTTAACACGTACTATATGTATGAGAAGAATAAAGGCCATATGCAACTCACCCGGGCCAATACCGACTTTGTCCTGAATGAGATCAATAAAAAAACCACACTCCTATTTACTCTCTAAATACTGATTCCATATAAAGTGAAGGGTTGTTGTATGACGGAAACATTCGCACCTTCAGTTTGCGTACCTGTGAAAAAGACTTGAGAGTTATTCTACAAGCTTTGTATAATCTCAAGGTGCTTTTACCCCCAAGGTCCGAGTAGTATAACCGTACAGAATGGTACTTACAATGGCAAAGCTTGTATAAAAGCTTTTGATTGCAGTGGCTCTATTTTGGTTTAAAAAAACATCTGGATGTATAGCCTAGTTTTTTGTAAAATTAAAAATTTCATAGCCTTTTTTATATACTAATCTAGCAGGTATTAATTTCACTCTAAAAGATTAATTAGTTATTTCCATTGTATGGAAAAAAGAGCGGGAGACTGGAAGCTTTATTAATTGTGGTTCAATGATTAATATGGATAATGGGTATGGGTATGGTATACTTAGTGTTACCAATACCTGTGGTACCATTAAGAGAGATTTTTTTTGTAAGTGTTCTTCTTCCTTATTCCCCAGATTGTGATTATAGACGACATGATCATCGTTGTCTTTGCCTGATGAGTCCTTCAGATAAAATGATAGGTGAGAAATATGGATGAGAACTTCTTATGATTCAGTACTACACTATTTACGATCTTCTTGGAGTGGGAAGTCAAGAGACAGTTCAGTCTTTTGTAAGAGGTAGCCTTTAAGGCTACCTCTTAGTGAACATGTTGTTAAATATCAGATCGATGTCCGCTGGTACGATCGGAAGGTCATCGTGGAATAAGTGTGTATCGGTTATGATTGAGAATCCGCCATATAGAGTGGCTTGATTCTTTTGTTTAGAGGAGGATGTTTGTTTACTATCTGGTGTTCGGGGTTGATAATTTGGCCTTTTCTCAAAGTCATATTGGTCGCTGGTAGGAGTGTTGAGTATTTTTGAGATACTTAGTCCTACGATATATTTTAATGAAGGATAATGATTTTCATGTAAATTAATTTTTTCAAAGTGAAATATTTGTTCAGGCTAAAAAAGTTGTAGCATGTAAAAAAATACTTAGATTTAATTATCTATATCAAGACTAATATTTATGAAAACGACACTATTTTATTATCTGTTGTTTAGTTTTTTTATCTCTGTAATTAGTAATAATAATAAGGTTCAGCCCATCACAGAAAATTCTTTTTCCTGTGTGATGGGGACGGATGGACATTCTAAACCCTTGGTGGGAGCTTATTTAGTGATCAATCTGTAAACACAAGTTTCGTAAGTGAACTAGATGTAATGATCTGGGGACGAAATGGTGAAGAGAAAATAGTGATTTATATGACCAATATAAAAGTAGGATAAAATTTTTTGACCACGTCGATGCATATCGAAAATGATAGAGATGAATTTTTTGAAATCACATTCATTTATTATGAAAATAAAGAGCTTGGATCTAAGTAAATAAGATTTGAATCTTCTAAAAGTTTTGATCAGATCACAATAAATTATCTGCACAGAGAAGCTTAAATCATCAAGGATTGTTTCTCGTTGACCCTCTACTGGGAAGATAAACCATCAGAAAGAATGCGTATCACTAACGGTCATTTTCATATCAACTTAAAGACTTTAAATAAGTTTTATTATTAAAATAGGTGAAATATGAGAAGATTATATTTTATCTTATGCTGGTCCTTGACGATTTTAGATCTATGGGGTCAGACTTACAAAGATCAGATAGATTTTCCTGACAGGTAGACCTCAGTCCAGGGTATGTCTGCTGTAGTAAAGACGTATGTAGGGGGGGGGCATACGGCAGTTTGGAGACAAATATTTTTAGAGAGGACACAATGCTACCGGTATTTTGTACGACTTGGTCTTCCTCTTTGCTATGTTGTACCAGGCCAATGAGAAGAAGATCATGTATGATGCTGAATTTTTTTTAAGTTTGGCTAGAGTTTATTGAGGCGTCTTATATCAAGAACTCTACACACAAAGAAGAGTTCAATATCTCCGTAAGTAAGGGACTTTTGCCGCTTCCCAAAATCGTCTGTACATAGGGTTGATCAATGTATATTTTCAGATGATAGATCCCAAGACTGCAGATAAAGGTTTGTTGTGTTTAGAGGGGGATAAGGTAATAAGCATTCCAGGTAAAAATCCCTTTATCCGAAAAAAAAAAAAAATATTTTTTTGTCCTCTCCCTTGGAGGAAGATGTGATTTAAGGCTAATCTTATATGATCGATACTGGTTGGGTATACCGAATGCAAAATGCTCAAGCCCCTTGTGGTTTAGGTATAACTGACAGCACAGCTGGATAAACACTCACATGATCGTTCCTTAGGATGAAGAAATCCATTTAAAAGCATCCTAACTTTACTCCAAGTTGGAGAATAAAAAATCGATTTCACTGTAAAATCTCAGAATGGTGATTTCACTACTCTACAGGCCTCTTTACAGGTAAAGACTCCGTTGACTAGTATAGGACGTTCTTAAGAGATTTGGTCACAAATCTATTTTTAGGACTATGAGGAGTTGAGTGATTGTCATGGGCCCCAGTATGAGGTGACAATGATCTCATGCTATGCCCTGGCCCATATGGATAAGAATAATATACCGGCCAATATCCGCCTTTGGTTTTCTATCGACGAGTCACATCAAGGGGTAAATATCTCGATAGGAGATTAATATTTCATCTTTTATTTTACAAAGCATGCCAATTATGCCGTTGAAAAGAAGATATTAAGAACGAAATTAAACATCCCAATGATCAAAAAGATGTTGATTCATCATTATGACAAAAGTGCCAAGAAATTTAGAGATTGTTTTATAGAGATATTAAATCAGATGGGTTATCCTAAAAAACTGAGGAAGGTAGCTATTGTCAACCATAGTATAGCTGGAAAAAATTATGGAAATCAGAATATTTAACTCTAACCTTGAGGGTATTCAATGAGGTGTCGATGAACTTATTTTTCTTTTAAACAAGGTTTAAGACTATACAGATAATGGATTGTAAGGTCTATTTTACTAGTAGTGATCTCAATGTGGAAACCATTGTATTTAGAGATTCCATATTGTTATGTAGGAATATTTATCGCTTTGCCGGTTCCTAAATATGATACTGCTTCCAGTGTGGGGGATCTAATACCCAAATGTGAATGAAAAACAGACAGGCAATTGTTAGCCATCATTTAGGTTTTATCAAGTTGAATGTTGAGTTTTCCGTGCTTTTATTATCAATCATTCGTTTATCGCCACTGTCAGCGCTTTGGATCTAAAAAATGGTCCATCTAGGCTCACGAAGGATCTTTCTAACAAAGATCTGATTCGTACTGTTGAGATACCGCTTGATAACTATTATATCTTAATGGACAATGAAGGTCATATAGATCTAAACACTTCGAACGTATCTTTTTCATGTTTAAAAAAATCAATAGAAGCCAGCAGAAGTCTGTTTCTAAGGTTAGTGCTACGGATTGGATAGACGATTGCTGGTACGATTATAAACTTTTTTATAAGATAAGTATGTATCAGTCATGATCGGGAAGCCACCCATGAGAGGTGGCTTTTATATTTTGCTGATCAGGGGATAGCGTTTTACGGGAAGATGCCCATCTTTTGGTACAGACAACCGACCTTTTCGATGGCTAGTGCAAAGGCCGTTGTGCGCATGTCCTCTATCTTTTTGGTCTTTTGGAGCTCCTGCAGTTCGTAGAAGGCATTGATCATAGTGTCTTCCAACCCACTGTATACCAGGTCGGTTTCGTCGGGTCCGCGCAGGATGGCCTTACGTTCTTGCTCGGATATTTTCTTGCCACTGACGTTTTCGACGGCTTGTAGGATCTCTGCATTCATATTTTCACTGAAGCGTTTCTCCATACGGCCGTAGCGTACATGGCTAAGGTTTTTGAGCCATTCGAAATAGGAAACGGTCACTCCACCAGCATTCAGATAGATATCTGGTATGATGATCACTCCCTTTTTGCTGAGGGTATCATCGGCATTTGGGGTCAAAGGGCCATTAGCTGCCTCACCTATTATCTTAGCTTTGATACGTGCAGCATTGTTGTTGTTGATTACGTTTTCTAAGGCTGCTGGGATGAGGATGTCGCATTCGATTTCCAGGGCGTCGGTTGTGTTTTTGATATTTTGTGCTCCTGGGAAGTTGAGGATGGATTTGGTTTCCTTTAAGTGGGTCATCACTTTCTCTACATCAAGTCCCTTTGGATTGTAGGCCGCTCCTTCGCGTTCGGCCAGGGCGATGATAATAGCACCGGCTTCATGGAAGAATTTTGCAGCATGATAGCCTACATTGCCCAATCCTTGGACGATTATGCGCTTGCCTTCTAGACCAGTATTTAAACCGATGGCACGCATCTCTTCTTTCATTTGGCATAGTTCTCGGATCCCATAAAAAACACCTAGCCCGGTAGCCTCTTTGCGGCCTCGCACTCCACCTTGTGATATGGGTTTGCCGGTGACGCACGCCAAAGAGTCAACTTCCCCAGGGTTGAGTGAGAGATAAGTATCTACGATCCAGCTCATCTCTTGTTCGCCTGTGCCGTAGTCTGGGGCGGGTACGTCTATACCTGGGCCGATAAAATTCTTTTTGATCAGCTCAGCTGTGTATCTACGGGTGACCCTTTCTACATATTCGGGTGGTAGTGTTTGCGGGTCGATATTGATGCCACCCTTAGCTCCACCGAAAGGGACGTTTACAATGGCACATTTGTAAGTCATCAGTGCAGCTAAGGCCATAACTTCGTCCTGATTGACGGCTGTGCTGTAGCGTATGCCCCCCTTGCAAGGGAGCTTGTGATGGGAGTGTTGTACACGGTAGGCCTCGATGACTTTTATTTGACCGCCTAATTTGACTGGGAAACGCATGCGATAGACCGCATTGCATGCTTTGATCTGGTCTAAAATCCCGCTTTCGTAGGGGACGAAGTGGGCGGCTTTGTTAAAGTTTCGTTCTACGCCCTGAAAAAAGCTATATGAATGTGTTTCGTCAGAATATTGATTATGTGTGGACATAGGTATTTTTTTTGATTATGATAGAATCGATTCATGGATAAGGACTCAATTTTTTTTTTGTCTTTTTATTTTTGGGATGATGGTTTTTTCTCCTTTGATTTGTGCTTTTTTCATGTCGTTTGCGTTTTATATTCTTTTTCCATTGGTATATGTGTATGTCTCTAGGAATTATTTGTGCTTTATCAAAAGTATCTCTTTGCCTTGTTTGAGGATGATGGTTCCGTTGCTGAATTTTTGTAGTGTGGCCGCTAGTTTTTGAAATTTACCCTAACTTTCGATGTATACTGCATGGCAGATATCCCGGTCATCACATTTCTGTAACCAATATTCGGGTTATATCCCATGGCTTTTCAAAATTCTCATTTTATTCTGGATAAACGTTCTGGTGAAATTGTATCGATCGTCCAGACCAAACTCTTTGGTATAATCCAGGAATTCTTTTGTTTGCTGCAGATAAATTTTTGAAGAATTTCCTTTAAAGATTTTGATTTTTTCATAAAGTTTATCTGCCTGTTCTCGACTGACGAGGTTGAAAATGATAACGCCTTGGACATCACCTTTTACAGCTTGATAGCTTTTGTCTTTGTCATTGAAAAAAAACTAGGCCTTTATCCCCAATGGGTTTGTCTTGCCAATCTGTGATATCAGTTGGCCAGTTTTTTCATGGTCTGCTGGGTAGACCAGTTGTTCTCCACTATCGTCAAATTTGGGGATAGGTAGAATGAATTTTTGTGTTTAAAAGATCACCGGTGTACTGTTTTCTTCGCTGATTTTATTCAGTTCAATAGAATATAATTTTTGTTTTTCCATAATGTTTTTGTCGTTTTTTCGGTTTTTGAAACGATAGATAAAGTTTGAGCTTGTTTATAAGACGATGTTGATCACTTTTTTGGGTATGATGATGATTTTTTTCAAGGTTTTGCCGTTTAAATAATCCTGTATCTTGGGATATTTGAGGATTTGTTGTTCGATCTCTGTTGTCGGTATGTTTGCCTGAAAGTGTGCTTTGAATCGTAACTTTCCATTGAACATAACTGGGTATTCTATGATTTCCTCTACCAAGTGTTGTGGGTCGTGATTTGGTATGCGGGCAAGGCTAACTGAATCTTCGTGTCCCAAGCGTTGCCAAAGCGCTTCGGCGATATGTGGGGCAAAAGGAGCAATCAGAATTACCAAGGGTTCGAGTATGATGCGTTTGCAGCATTTCAAGGCAGTCAAGGCATTCACAGCGATCATGAAAGCGCTCACAGAAGTGTTGAAAGAAAGATTTTCAATATCCTTTCTGATCTTTTTGATCGCCTGATGCAGCACCTTAGACTCCTCAGCTGTGGGGGGCTCTTGATCAGTGTGAAATACCCCTGTAGAGTGAAACAAGCGCCAGAATTTTCTCAGAAATTGATGAACTCCGATGATCCCTTGTGTATTCCAAGGTTTGGATTGTTCGAGAGAACCTAGAAACATCTCATACATCCGCAGGGTGTCAGCACCATATTTTTCGCAGATTTCATCTGGGTTGATTACGTTGTATTTCGACTTGGACATCTTTTCTACCTTGCGCCGGCAGAAAAATTTACCTCCTTCTAATATCAACTCAGCTTCGGCAAATTCTGGTCTCCACTTTTTGAATTTTTCTACATCTAATTCATCGCCATGCTTGAGCAATTGGATGTCGATGTGCAACTCTTGCACGTCCTGATTTTTGACCAGTCCAGCTGAAATGAATTTTTTTGTACCATTGACTCGTGCTACAAAGGCCGAGTTACCCAGGATCATCCCCTGATTGATGAGCTTTTTGAAAGGCTCTTCGGTACTCACCCAATCCCGATCTTTGAGAAATTTGTGCCAAAATCTTGCATAGAGCAAGTGCCCGGTGGCGTGCTCTGCTCCACCGATGTATAGATCGACATTTTGCCAATAGTTTTCTGCTTGCTGGTTGACGAATCTTTCCTCATTTTTAGGATTCATGTATCGGAGGAAATACCAACTCGATCCGGCCCAACCTGGCATGGTGTTGGTATCTAGCAGGAAAACCTGTATCTCATCCATAAGTTCATTATTGACGACTTTTTGTTGTTTTTCGTCCCAGGCCCAGGCCTTGGCACGGCGCAATGGTGGTTCCCCCTCTTCAGTGGGTATATATTTGTCGATATCTGGGAGCAGTAACGGTAATTTTTGTTCAGGGAGAGGGACTGCAATGCCTTTTTTGTAATAAATCGGTATGGGCTCTCCCCAATAACGTTGTCTGGAGAAGACGGCATCGCGTAGGCGGTAGTTGATCATGCCCTGACCAATCCCTTTTTCTTCTATTTTTTCGATGGCTTTTTTGATGGCGACTTTTACTTCTAGTTTGTTGAGAAAATCCGAATGAATGCAATAGCCTTCTTTGGTTTCGTGGGCTTCCGTTTGTACATCGGATCCACCAGAGATGACCTCAAGGATTTCCAGGCCAAATCTTTTGGCAAAACGATGGTCGCGACTGTCGTGAGCCGGTACGGCCATGATGGCTCCGGTCCCATAATTAGCCAGTACATAGTCGCTGAGGTAGAGGGGGAGTTTTTTCCCCGTGAATGGATGCAGGGTATAAGCTCCGGTGAATTGGCCTGATACGTTTTTCACATCGGATAGGCGCTCGAGTTCGCTGCGTTTTTTTATCTCTTCGATGTAGGCTTCTACTGCTAGGCGGTGTTCGGCTGTGGTGATCTGGTTCACTATGGGATGCTCAGGTGCCAAAACCATGAAGGTCGTGCCAAATATTGTGTCGGGTCGAGTGGTGAATATTTCGATACTGTTGCCTTTGGTGAGTTCGAAGCGAATGCGTGCACCGAAAGACTTACCGATCCAATAGCTCTGAGATTCTTTGAGCGCTTCGGGCCAGTCGATTTCATCCAATCCTTTTAAAAGTCGCTCGGCATAGGCAGTGATCCGCATGCTCCACTGTACCATTTCCTTTTGATAGACTGGGTATCCACCGCGTTCACTTTTTCTGTCTTTGACCTCGTCGTTGGCTAGGACGGTGCCTAGTTCCGGGCACCAATTAACTGTGGCCTTTGAGCGGAATGCCAAACGATAGTTTTGTAAGATAATTTCTTTTTTAGCTTTTGTAGAGTTTTTCCATTCTTCAGCAGTAAATGGATTTGTCGTTGTGCCAGCGGCTTTGATTGTCTGATTGCCGTTTTTTTCGAAGGCTTCGATCAGGCTTTCGATGGGCCGGGCTCGCTGGGCTTCTTGATCGTACCAGGAGTTGAAGAGTTGTATGAAGATCCATTGTGTCCAGCGATAGTAGGACGGGTCGCTGGTGCGGAATTCTCGACTCCAATCGAAAGAAAAACCTAACTTGCTGAGTTGTTCCTTATACCGTTGAATGTTGATCTCTGTAGTCTTAGCCGGATGTTGTCCGGTCTGGATGGCATATTGCTCTGCTGGCAAGCCGAAGGAGTCGAATCCAATGGGGTGAAGCACATGGTACCCTTCAGCGCGTTTGTGTCGGGCGTAAATATCTGAAGCGATGTACCCAAGCGGATGACCTATGTGTAGTCCGGCACCAGAGGGATAGGGAAACATATCCAGCACATAATATTTAATTTTTTCAGTAATATCATCAGCTTGGAAGGTCTGATGTGTTTTCCAATATTTTTGCCAGTATCTTTCGATGTTATTAAAATCGTATTCCATCTCTTTTTTACCAGCTGTTTTGATGAGACAAATGTATGGATTTTTCCAGCGGATTGACCGGTTTTCCACCTTTTTATCTGGTCTATTTATCTTAGATCAGGTTTGATATAGAGGTGAGTATTGGAGTCTATTTTGATGGTTTTTGTACTTATTTCAAATTTGATTAATTATGCAGGTTGCCTCAGTTTGGGCAGTCGTAGGGGCTTTTTCATACGGCTCATGTTTAACCTGTAAAAAGTCCGTTATGGTGAAAGCATTTAATTCATTGAAGATGGAACTGAAAAAGGCCTTGATCCAAGGCCGTTTGGTACATCTCAGCGAGGATTTGAATGATCAAAATATCAGCGATTTGGTCGAACTTATTCAAGCGTATCCTGAGGGCGCCATGGCTATTGTGGGTATATTAGAGATCCATCGAGCTGCCAATGTATTTAAAATATTGGATTTTCCCCTAAAGAAAGAGCTTGTAAAAAATCTTCCGGTAGCCAAAGTAGCTGAGCTTTTGAATGAGTTGCCCGTGGATGATCGCGTGGCCTTTTTGGAAGAGTTACCTGAGTATTCGGTCAAGGAGATGGTTAAATATCTTCGGCCTGAAGAGAAACGTCAGACGTTGGTCTCTCTGGGATATCCTGAGGATAGCGTTGGGCGTTTGATGATCCCTGATTATATCGCTGTGCGCGATACCTGGGGGGTTGAGCATGTGCTGGATTACATCCGTAGAGAGGGCAAAAACAGTGATACGATAGAGGTGGTCTATATTGTCAACGAACAAGGGCAATTGGTCGATGATGTCAGAATACGTGAATTCCTTTTAGTAGATCCTTCTACTGAGGTGACTGAGTTGATGGATGGGCGTTATATCAGTTTGAGCGTCACTGATAGTGAGGAGGAGGCTATTAAAGTCTTCAATATGAATAATAGGGTGGCGCTTCCAGTGGTCGATGACCAGAATGTCCTACTTGGGATTGTCACTATAGATGATATACTTTGGGTGGCTAATGAAAACTACAGTGAAGATATTCAAAAAATAGGTGGGATGGATGCTCTCGATCAGGCCTACCTTGGTGTACCTTTGTCCAGCCTGATCAAAAAACGGGCTTGGTGGTTGACCGTGCTTTTTCTAGGTGAGATGTTTACTACTACAGCTATGCAATATTTTTCGAATGCGATTGAGAAGGCCGTGGTACTTTCTTTATTTATTCCTTTGGTGGTGTCTAGTGGGGGCAATAGTGGTTCTCAGGCAGCTAGTCTGATTATTCAAGCGATGGCTCTAGGTGATGTACGCCTGAAAGATTGGTGGCGTGTGATGCGCCGGGAGATCATCTGTGGCTTGTCATTGGGTGGTATCTTAGGCTTGATCGGTTTTGTTCGTATTGCTACCTGGCAAAGCACTCGGCTTTATGATTACGGTTCGCATTGGGTTTTGGTGGCTTTGGCTGTAGCCTTTTCTTTAGTTGGTATTGTCCTATGGGGGACTTTGAGCGGCTCGATGTTGCCGATTTTGATCAAGAGGCTTGGTGGAGATCCAGCGAGTTCTTCTGCTCCTTTTGTTGCCACTTTGGTAGATGTGACTGGTATTGTCATCTATTTCTCTATTGCTTATCTGTTTCTTAATGGGGTCTTGTTGTGAGTAGAGTGTTTGATGAGTACGTTGTGTAAGGAGGGGAATTAGAAGACTTATTTTTATCAAAAACTTCCTTGAAGATTTGATTGTTTCCGTAGTCCGCCATTACTATGAGATCTGGGGTTGATCAATTTGTATCTCAATTTTGTTTATATCCGGGTAGTCTCTTCAAGCAGTACGATTGGATGGATCAGAAGATTGCCAGTACAGGTGTTTTCATCATTGAGGCATTGGCTCGTGCATGGGGTAGAGAGATCTTCCCTTTAACCGGCTTGGTGGGTTTGGACAAACATTATACCCCTTATAGTCTTTCTCTTGCGTCAGATGCCTGCTCCGTTTCAACGCTCTTTGTGGCATGGGATACCTTCATGTTGCGATAAGTCCAAAAAAGTGTTGTACTGAGGTTTTTTCTTCGCAGGGGTTACCGTAGTGATATTGTCATCGTGGGGGCTTTTCCGTATTGAAGATCCCCTTAGTATCGAAGATCTATTTGACGTGATGAAAGTAGCTGATGATCTCTTCGTAAAACATGACGGGAAGGATGAGGCTATGTATCTGTCCATCGCCGTGTTCGCCGCTAAATGAACATTGATATTTTTTCGCCAGTTGTGCTTTGGTTTTACTGATAGCCTCAAGCAGTCTGACTTGTTTTCGGATCTTTCAGATTAAGTATTGAACGTAGTTAGCGATGTGCAAAGAGAAAAGATTACTCAGTTCATTTCTATAAAACCAAGTCGGTATAGCCACGAGGAAACTGTCCCAAGACTTCCTAAGTACGGGTATGATAGTCTTTCGAGTCGGGCTCAGGCGCCCGGAGAACAAAAGATTAATAACATCCAACAAATCTTCAGTACTATAGTCTCGAAAATAAACCACCAGATTGGCCGCCTCCATGATGCCCGGCCTATCGGCCTCTAGTGATGTAATGATCCTTTTCAGAGAGCTTCTTAGCCGTAAGGGCAAACCCTTTACATAGTATATATTCCCACGGACAGCCTTGTGCCTTACCATAATCCCGACACGCTTTTTCTTGGTCACATACCCTGATCATCGTATTGCAAAAGACGACGAAGCGCTTCGTCGATTCCAAAGTCGTGAATGCCCTGGTTCTATAGCCTCATGTATCGGTGGATTATACTTATATCTCAAAAAATGTTGGTAGATTTTCCAATCGAGGATTTCATCCCTTTCTTCGAAATAACCACTCATAAGCTCATGCCAATTATAAAACGAGAGACGGTAGAGATCATAAGATAAGTTTAAAACATGGAGATAGATCTGTGCTCATCTTTGGAGCAAAACCATGAGGTCTTTTTTTCTCAGACGACAATCGAAAAATGCTGTGTTATGCGAAGTTTGATAGATGCGAAGTTGAGTCTAAAAGCTGAGGAATTAATATTTTGAATGATATTGCCACTCAAATCATTCCCCGGCTCAAAGCACCGATCCCAATCAGATTTACCATCAACGATATTATTGAAATATTTTAATATAAGATCACTCTTCATTACTGTTAAAAATAAAAAAATCACCTACACTCCCAGCCCAATTTCCAGAGGAGAAAAACGTTTACCTTTAACCCATGAATCACAAAGCCGGTTTTGTCAACATTATCGGGTCCCCTAACGTAGGCAAATCTACCCTAATGAACGCCCTAGTCGGCGAAGGCCTCTCGATCATCACCCCTAAGGCACAAACCACCCGTCATCGAATATTAGGGATGGTTCATGGTGAAGATTTTCAAATCGTATTCTCCGACACTCCGGGAATGATACAAGCAGTCTACCCCTTACAAAAAGCGATGATGACATTCGTTAAAATATCCCTACAAGATGCAGACGTCCTACTATACATGACCGAAACCGGACAGAGCGACCCCCAAAAAGATACTAAATTTTTAGAAAAGCCACAAAAGACCAATATCCCGTTGATTGTTTTGATCAATAAAATAGACCAGACCACTCAGCAGGCATTGGAAGAGGCTGTAGTTCATTGGCATGATCGTTTCCCAAAGGCAAGAATCTTACCGATCTCAGCCTTGAAAAAATTGAATACCGAACTATTACTCGAAATTATCACAAAACTGCTCCCCGAGCATCCACCTTATTACCCCAAAGACATGCTTACGGACAAACCCAAACGCTTTTTTGTGAACGAGCTCATTCGTGAAAAAATCTTGCTTTTATACGAAAAAGAAATCCCCTACTCGGTCGAAGTGGTCACTGAACAATTCAAAGAAAGAGACGACCTCATACACATAAGTTGCCTGATTTTCGTCGAACGCAACAGCCAAAAAGGAATATTGATCGGACATCGGGGACAGGCACTCAAAAAACTAGGGATTCAGTCCAGAGAAAGTCTAGAAATTTTTTTTAGCAAAAAGATTTTTTTAGAATTTCATGTAAAGACAAATAAGAATTGGCGCTCAGACAGTCAGCAACTCAAAAGACTCGGCTACATATCCTGAGCATATCCTCTCAAAGTTTCATTAAAGTACTTTGATGATAAAATACTGTTTTTTGCCCCGTTGCAATAATAGGTAGCGGCTGGCAATAAGGTCTCCTATGCCCAATACAAAAGTCTCATCTACATGTTGTTTGTTCACTGCGATAGCCCTCTCCTTCAAAGCACGGCGCGCCTCACTATTAGATGACAAAAAATGACCTTTTTCTACTAGCGCATCGATGATAGAAAGACCAGCTCGCAAATCCTCTATGTTGAGTTGCGCTTGGGGAACCCCTTTAAAAATAGATAAAAAATCCACTTCATCCAAAGTTTTTAAAGCCTCGGTTGTGCCTTGACCAAACAATAGTTGCGAGACCTCAACTGCCTTTTCACAAATCGCTTGACCATGCACCCAAGTGGTGAGCTCGGAAGCCAAACGCTGTTGGAGCAATCGTTGGTGAGGTATCTGCCGATGTACAGTGATCAACGCTTCGATATCAGTCCGAGAAAGAAAGGTATAGATCTTAATAAATCTCTCAGCATCAGCGTCAGAAACATTCATCCAAAACTGATAAAACCAATAAGGCGATGTCTGTTCAGGATCGAGCCAAATGTTTTCGCCCTTTTCGCTCTTGCCAAACTTGCTACCATCAGGCTTAGTGATCAATGGGAAGGTAAGCCCATAAGCAGTATTGCCCGTCTTCCGCCGGATGAGCTCTACCCCAGTAGTGATATTACCCCACTGATCAGAGCCTCCCATTTGCAAGAGGCAATTTTTAGCTTGATATAGATGCAGAAAATCATAGCCCTGAAGAAGCTGATATGTAAACTCGGTAAAGGACATTCCTTTACGAGGTTCAGCACTCAAACGTTTTTTGATTGAATCCTTTGCTATCATGTAATTTACGGTAATATGCTTACCAATATCGCGTGCGAAATCGAGAAAAGAAATGCTTTTCATCCAATCGTAATTGTTTATAAGCTCAGCAACACCAAATTGAAAATCGAAGAAATAAGCCAATTGAGCTTGGATCCCAGCAATGTTTTTCTGCAAGGTGATCTCATCTAGGAGGTTTCGTTCGGTAGCTTTACCCAAAGGATCGCCGATCATACCAGTAGCACCCCCTACGAGGACCAAAGGCTTATGTCCAGCACGTTGAAAATGGATGAGTATCAAAATCGGAACCAAACTACCCACGTGAAGCGAATCAGCTGTAGGGTCAAAACCGACGTAAAGCGTTGTCGGTTCTTTTTGCAATTGAGCTTCTATACCAGGCATCTTGTCATAGAGCAAACCACGCCAAGAGAGTTCATCGAGGAGATCTTTCATTCTAAAAATTTTGACCAGTCAAAGTTAACCCTTTCATCACTACGAATTGGGGGCTACTTTTCTATATAGCTTTGCTGTTTAAATGCCTAGCGATTATTCAAAAAATCGTCTATTTCATTTCCGTGACTTTCGTATTAGTGGCCTGTTCGACACGAAAAAAAAACAATTTTTCAATCGTCAATACCATTGGATCACCTCACAATATAATGTGCCATTCAAAGGTGAGCAAGCCTATTAAGAAGGCCTGATTTTATTAAAAAGCAATTACAAAGACGACTATACTAGTGTTTTCTTCTTGACCGGCTTGCCCGAGATTAAAGAAAATAGTGCTGAGATGGCTATACCAAAAGCCTTTAAAATCAATTTCGATAATCATCTAAAAGAGATCAAAGACTAAGCAATCCTTAAACCTCCCTGCTGAAGAGATCAACCCTTTTAGTACAAGTTGATCATTCTCATAAGCATCTTCCGGTAGAGGATTTCAAAAAGTAGAGACTAAAGCCCTAAAAACTATAAAGGATCACTCGATTATCATCAAGGGAAAAGCTTTACTGCCCTTGAAGCGTTGAATCAAATCACCCAACGAGCAAAAAAATAAAGATCTCATCGATGATACATGCCTATGGATTGGCAAAGTTGAGGTACAAATCGAAAATTATTACTCAGCATTAGGGGCTCTGAAAAATTTCTCGAAAAGAAAGAGACTTAAAAAAGGCCTAGAGGAGGATATAGTCACAAGCCTAATTGAGATTTTCATCAATCAAAAGAAATAGACTTAGCGGTAAAAACCATTGTACAAGGCTCTTAACCTCAATCGAGATATACGAAGTAAGATGCACTACTAACTATTGCACAGGGACAACTCTATGTCCTCGTATATAATACGAAAAACGTGCTGAAAAAAATTAACACATCTCGTAGAAAAACCCGGATCTTGAACCGGGTTTTGGGTAAAAATAGCTCTGGCTCACAAATTAGATCCGAAGATCCAAAACTAAAATAGCTTGACCAGCTATTTAAAAAAAACTCTTGAAATATGATAATTATTACGATTTGTAAGACCACGTCTATTACGCCTTAGGCAAAGCTGCCGAACGATCTGTAAAAAAACGAGACTTAAACCTACTATGAAAAAGCCCTAGAACAAAAGACCAATAGTATCTCAAATACCAAGTGAAATATCTACAAAGACATGGAGGACGTTTTATTTAAAAATAAGAAATATGTAAGGGTGTCTGCCCATTACGATAGTGCCTTGGTCGTATTGTCACAAAATTAAAATAAAGCTCCCCTGCCTAGAAATACGAAAACATGAAGGCAGTAATCGGCTAACTACGCCATCGTGTAAAAAACGACAGTACCCTATCACTCTTCTACATAAGTCTAGAAAAGCAAAGAAACTTTTTTCAAAAATATATCGATCATTTCAAAAAAGAAGACTAGGAAAAACAATTCTAGGAAGAAGAACGTTGATATGCCTTAAGTAGCTCTTACAAAGCACTAGATTTCAACAACGCATTTGAAGATATCAAAAAGATAAGGTTTTACTTTTATAATTACACTGCCAGCGCACGCTAGGCGGAGATAAACGAATTCATTAGTCTCTGGGGCTATCGAAGTCTCGTAAACAACTGGCGGTTTTCTACTTGAAATACTTTATTCCGAATCCGAAGACGGCCTCAGCAAGCCAAGCTCAAAAGGAAACGAAAAATCATAAACGATACGACATGGATTATAATATTTGGAAAAAACCCCAGAAGATCCCGTTACAATAATACTTCCTTAAAAAGTGACAGAGATTAAGTCGAATTGAAACTAGGCATCTCTTATCTGGAAAATACCAAAACTAAAAGGTTGTTATCAACAGCATAGAATACCTCTTGACGAAAAACTCGGCAGATTCCCTCAAACTGAAGGCTTATTACAATCTATACAAAGTCCACAAAAAAATCCAATAGGCTCAAACCTAGACTTATAAAAATAAAATGGTCGAAGCGCTCTTCAATTGCTTATACGCTAAGTGCCTATTGAACGCATAGCCAGAAGACTTCCCCACTTTTTAACGCCTCTACAAAAGAAATGATTTGAAAATTTCCCAAGGACAAGATTATCGCCAAGATCCTACTAATGAAAGCGATGGACGAAGGTAAAACCAAGAAGAAATCAGCCTTCATCGCCGCCTTGAATCCTGTCATCATTTTATACTCCGAAACCAGTGAAGCCAAAAAAGCGTAAGAAATCTTATCCGTTTTATAACCCAAACGCTACGACTGATAAAAAATCTAGGAAGCTTATAGCCACATATATAAACCAATTAAAAAACAAGTTGAGAAGGAAACGGATTAAAATATACAAAACCCTTCACAATCTCTACTGAATTACATACCTGTAGACAAAGATACACCATAACCCAAAAGATACTCCATGAGCTTAATAAAAAATCGGACTCTACTATAGGAAATACTTAAAATATTGATCTACAACGATTAAAGATAAAAATCTACTCGAAAAACAAAACATTATTTTATATACATTTTTTTACCCATGAAAATGACCCCTGCAATCGTAGGAGAAGCTTTCCTCGGACAGTGGTTGGACAACCTATGGAACCACAATAACGCCTCTTTGCTTACCATCATTTCTTCCCTTTTTGGATTACTTATATATTTGTGTTTTATTTATGAATTACTTAGTAAATAATGATGAAAAAAAATCATGCTTTATCCTCGCTACACTGACATTATCACTATTACACAACTCCTTAGGAGAGTGGTTCTCATCCAAAAGTTATGAGATATTTCAAATTTACCTCTTTCTACTTCCGTTGAGCAGTATCTTATTCTATATGTGCCTGCATACCTATTGCTCATGAGCACACTACATTGGTTATACCTCTATATGGGATTTGGAATGATCAAAGCGCTAGTTGGTATCACCTTGTTCTATACTTTGATAATCCGCCTCGACTGGCCGAGGAAATTAATCTTTATCCACTATATGTTGACTTATTTTGCGGTCCTTATCATTATTGAATTAATGCTTTTAGCTAAGATACTGACTGAAGACCATATTCAAAATCCCCCTGACCAGAAAACGAATTAACGTTTATCTCTCAAAAATTTTTCTCTAATTATCACCTCAACAGATTTGTTCTCGATCTTACTCGAGAGCCATGAGATAATATCAAGGTATAGAAAAGTCCGCTTCTCATAAGGATGCTTGGCATACAACATCAAACGATCTTTCAACTTTTTGAATTGATCCTTCACTTGGTGGGGATATAGATGTCCCAGATCTCTTAGAAAATCGACAATGACCCGTTGTACCCCACGCCAATGATCCATCCGTACAAAAAATTTGTACACCGATTTGATATGACTCCCTAGACGTTCATCTAAGCCCGCTTCATAACAAGCAATGAGATGCAATAGTCTGGCAAAACATTGCAAATCCTGCCGCAATCCTTGCTGTCGGCTCCCGATAATTTTAAGCAGATAATGTATAGCAGCTTTATAATCTCCACTACCGAAATATAAACAAGCTACTTTGTAATAAAGCATCATGATATAATGCTGATCCAAACGAGCGCGGAGCTTTTCAAACTCCTTAAACAGTCCTGGCAACACTGTCTTGACCCCTTCTGAAAAAGACCCCTCCATATAATGCCGATGAATGCGGTTGGTATACCGATACATAAACGCCAACATAGCTACATTATCATCTAAAACTAACTGGTCATCTTCAAAGACGGCTTCAAAGCGCTCCAAAGTAGCCGTAAAATCTGCATGACGGTTTAAATAAAAAAGAGTGTCGAGCAGATAATGATAGCCCTTAAAATAACTCACCAAAGCCGCTTTCTTACCTTCGGGATGACGTTCAAACAATTCCACCCACCTACGAGAAGCCCGATAACACATGAGAAAATCCTGTAAGATGTAATAATACCAAAGCTGTGCCTGATATAATGATAAACGTTCATAAAAACCTAGTTTTTTCAGATCAAACTTTGGTAAATTATCCCGGAAATAACACTCTACAAAAGCCTTATCCTGTGCATTACGGACATAGCCTAGTTTTAGATATAGGCCATAAAGCCGCAAAGACAGATCCGAAAGCGCCTGACGACATTGAACACTTTCGATCAAAGCCTTAGACTCATCGACCAAAGCTTCGGCCCGAGGATAAAGACTTCGAGTGATATGTTGCGACTCGATCATCTTTTCAAAATCGACCAATTCTAGCAATACCATATCCAAATGGCATTGTCGAGCCATCAATTTAGCCCGCTCTAAACACTTAAGGCTCTGCACATACAAGCCTTTGTTGTAGAGTACACGAGTAAAATCAAAATATTCTCGGATCTGCAGATCCTGATTCTGTCCAATATGTTGTAAACGCAGGCTCACCAAGATCTGCTTGTAGAGATGTGCTTTCACATTGGCTAGTTGGACCTTGTCCACAGGTGCCTTTCCTAAGATGTGTTTCTCATCATAAGCTTCCATCTTACCCATAATGTAAAAAAGCTTCATGAATTTGGCCCTTTCGTTACCTTTAAGTCGTCCAGCATACAATCTAAAGTTGCGTTTTTCAGCAGATGACAACGACTGAATCAGTTCAAACAAGTTATCTGTTTTATAATCTGACATCGTAATAAAATAATATCTATCTCATATAAATCAAATGATTATAAACCAAAGGCTACTGTCAGACATTGTAAATCTACAACTTATTTCAAGGGAAGTCTTTCCAACACAAAATAGTTTTGAAATCAAAACAAGTCAGTCATGGAAAAAAAGAACATACAAATCTTTGACACTACTTTGCGCGACGGAGAGCAAGTCCCGGGTTGCAAGTTAAACACGGCTGAGAAAGTTAAAATTGCCCGGCAGCTAGAGGCATTAGGTGTAGACATCATAGAAGCGGGATTTCCGATATCGAGCCCAGGTGACTTCCGATCCGTTGAAGAGATCTGCAGGAGCGTTTCAAAGCCTATCGCATGTGCCCTCTCTCGAGCTGTGAAAAAAGACATAGAAATTGCAGCAGCTGCATTGAAATATGCCCATCACCCACGCATACATACTGGCATCGGCACCTCCTCCTGGCACATCCGATACAAGTTCAACAGTACACCAGAAAAGATCATCGAGCAAGCCGTAGAAGCGGTTCAATACGCCAAAAGCTTTGTCGAAGATGTGGAATTCTACGCTGAAGACGCCGGACGCACTGAAAACGAATTTCTGGCCCAAGTATGTGAGGCCGTTATCAAAGCCGGTGCCACGGTGCTCAACATACCGGACACCACAGGCTATTGCTTGTACGAAGAATATGGCCAAAAAATCCGATTCTTGAAAGAAAATGTCAAAGGCATTCATAAAGCCATACTATCGACCCATTGCCACAACGATCTAGGATTGGCCACAGCCAACACCTTAGCTGGTATCATCAACGGTGCTAGGCAGGTCGAATGTACCATGAATGGCCTCGGTGAACGTGCTGGAAACGCTTCACTTTGCGAAATCGTCATGATCCTCAAACAACACCCCCACCTCAACCTTTACACCCATATTAATACCAAATTACTCCATCCGACTAGCCGGATGGTTTCTGATTGTACAGGTATGCCCGTGCAAGCCAACAAGGCCATAGTCGGAGCTAATGCCTTTGCCCACTCCTCAGGTATCCACCAAGATGGTGTCATCAAAAAACGTGAAACCTATGAGATCATCAGCCCAGAAGACGTTGGAATTGAGCAATCCTCAATCATCTTGACAGCGCGAAGTGGTCGGGCAGCTTTGGCCTACCGTTGTCAAAAATTAGGTTATACCTTCACCAGAGATCGTTTGGATGCACTCTATTTACTTTTTCTTCGGCAAGCTGATGAAAAAAAAGAAATTTCAGATGAAGATCTGAAAAAAATATTAAAAACAACTAACTTTATTGCCGAAACGATTCGCTAGAAAAATGAGGAAAACTTTATTTGATAAAGTCTGGGGTGCACATGTGGTTAAAATTATAGAAGGCGGTACAGCTGTTCTCTACATCGACAAACATTACATCCACGAGGTGACTAGCCCTCAAGCTTTTGCCGAGTCAGAAAAAAGAGGCCTTCCAATCCTCAGACCACAACAGATCGTCGCTACAGCAGACCACAACGTCCCAACACAAAATCAACATCTCCCAATTGCCGATCCACTTTCGAGAAAACAAGTAGAAGCCCTCTCAGAAAATTGTCAAAAGCACGGCATCACATTATATGGGTTAGGCCACAAATATCAAGGTATTGTACACGTCATCGGCCCCGAACTCGGCTTGACACTTCCAGGGATGACCATAGTATGCGGAGACAGCCATACTTCTACCCACGGAGCCTTCGGTGCCATCGCTTTCGGTATAGGTACCAGTCAAGTCGCTATGGTCATGGCTAGTCAATGCCTATTGCAAATCAAACCTAAACAGATGCGTATCTATGTAGACGGCTTTTTAAAAAAAGGAGTCACCCCTAAGGACGTCATCCTCTACATCATCTCCAAATTAGGCACAGACAGAGGTACGGGGTATTTTGTAGAATATGCTGGTCCAGTTTTCGAGCAGATGAGTATGGAAGGCCGGATGACCGTCTGCAATATGAGTATCGAGTTGGGAGCAAGAGGCGGTATCATCGCCCCTGACGAGATTACCTTCCGTTACGTAGAAGGAAAAAATTTCGCCCCAAAAGATGCTGACTTTGAAAAAGCCGTCACTTATTGGTGTGGCCTTAAAACAGATCAAGATGCCCACTTTGATGCCGAACACCGCTTTGACGCGGTCGACATTGCACCAATGATCACCTATGGTACCAACCCAGGTATGGGGATCAAGATCTCCGAAAAAATCCCAACAGGCGAATCAAATGACCAAGGACTACTTAATAAATCCCTTAATTACATGGGATTAAAAGCTGGAGAATCCCTTATAGGTAAACCGATAAATCATGTCTTTATCGGTAGTTGTACCAATTCACGTATCGAAGACCTACGCCTAGTAGCCGAAGTTGTAAAGGGTAGGAAAAAAGCTAACCAGGTCCGAGCGATGATCGTACCCGGCTCACAACAAGTAGCCCAACAAGCCCAAAAAGAAGGCTTAGATGAGATCCTCAAAATAGCTGGTTTTGAGCTCCGTCAGGCAGGATGCTCCGCCTGTATAGGAATGAATGAAGATAAAATTCCTGCAGGCGAATATTGTGTCTCGACCTCAAACAGAAACTTCGAAGGTCGACAAGGACCCGGTGCACGTACCTTTTTGGCCAGCCCATTGGTAGCGGCCATCACTGCTATCGAAGGGAAGATCGTAGACATCGATAAATATTTAGAAGAAACCACTATCCTGAACTAACCCCTTTTATGAAAAGATTCACTACACTTAACAGCAGATCCATACCCCTACCCATCGAAAACATTGATACCGACCAGATCATACCAGCCCGCTTTTTGAAGGCTACCATACGCGAAGGGTTTGGTGAAAATCTTTTCAGAGATTGGCGTTTTGAAAACGATGATCATCCAAAAAAAGATTTCGTACTTAACGACCCGACTTACAGCGGACAAATCCTGGTCGCCGGACGGAACTTTGGTTGTGGCTCGAGCCGGGAACACGCTGCTTGGGCTATACTCGACTACGGATTTCAAGCAGTAGTCTCGAGTTTCTTCGCCGACATATTCAAAGGTAATGCACTTAACAACGGTCTATTACCCGTGGAGATATCCGAATATTTATTACAAAAACTCTTTCAAACCATCAAGCAAGACCCAAGAGTGCTTATTCAAATAGATCTAGAAAAACAGATTATTGCCATCGAAGGTTATCAAGAAAAATTTGATATCCATCCTTACAAGAAGACCTGTCTAATCAACGGCTATGACGACCTCGATTTTCTGATCAACCTCAAAGATGAGATCGGACGTTTTGAAAAGGATACATCCTCTTTTAAACCTTTTACCTACTGAAATTTAACTTACACTCTGATAAGAGGCTCAGCTATCCAAACGCAAAACATTGAATATAACCCCATCACTATGAAAAAAAACATAGCTGTCTTATCCGGTGACGGTATAGGCCCAGAAGTGATCAAACAAGCACGTAAATCATTAGATGCTATCAGTAAAAAATTTGGTCACACATTTGAACACGATGAAGGCCTGGTCGGTGCTGTGGCTATCGACCAAACAGGCGATCCCCTACCCCAAAAGACACTCACACTCTGCTCACAAGCTGACGCCATCCTCTTCGGTGCGATAGGCGATCCGAAATACGACAACGATCCCCAGGCAAAAGTTAGACCCGAACAAGGCTTGCTCAAACTTAGAAAAGATATGGGGCTATACTGCAATGTACGCCCTATTACAGCTTATCCATCACTGCTCGACCAATCCCCCTTGAAAAATACACAAATCCAAGGAGTAGACTTTGTTATCTACCGTGAGCTCACCGGTGGGATCTATTTTGGAGAAAAAGGCCGGTCAATTAGTGGAGAGCAAGCCTATGACCACTGCACCTATTCCAAGGCAGAGATCCAACGTATTGGACGACAAGCTTTTGAAGCAGCACTGAAACGGCGAAAAAAAATCACCTTGGTCGATAAAGCTAATGTCTTAGAAACCTCCAGACTATGGCGTGAGATTATAAAAAAAATGGCTGCGGACTACCCTGAAGTCAGCATAGATTTTCTCTTCGTAGACAATGCAGCCATGCAGTTTATCCTCAACCCTAAGCAGTTTGATGTGATCCTAACAGAAAATATGTTTGGAGATATCCTCTCAGATGAAGCCAGTGTGATAGGCGGTTCGCTTGGCCTACTCCCATCGGCCTCAATTGGAGATAAAAATGCGATGTTTGAACCAATACACGGCTCCTACCCCCAAGCGGTAGGTAAAAATATCGCCAATCCTATGGCCTCTGTACTCTCTGCTGCTATGATGCTCGACCATTTCGGGATGCACGAAGAAAGTCGACAACTCTACTCTACAGTAGAACATGCCATTGATCAAAAGATCTGCACGGTAGATATCGATCCGATACAGGGTAGAGGCACTGAAGAGGTTGGCGATTTTTTGGCCGAATGGATCCTCAATACCTGAACTTGACGCAGGCAAGACCCTATCACAAAGTGAACCGATCACCCAAGTGGCACCTAAGGTAATATGGTTTGATCTTTCCCAATATTTTCTACAAATGGTACTTCTGGGTCGAGTAACTCAGTGAGTTTAGCCAATAGATGAGGTAAAAATTCTTCCACGATCTCAGGAGTGATGGCCTGATCCTTATCGATATATAAAGGCATTAAATCCTGTCCTATTTTGCGAAGAGAAATGATACCCGGATAGACCACCTTTTTCCCTTGGCTGGAAGCCAACCAAAGCTGTGCATAGATTAACAGTTGCAAAGCTTTGCTATGATCAGAGACTTGCACGAGGTCTTCAAAATCAGCCGAGACAATCTCGAGTTCACTAGACTTGACTGCTCCAGTTTTATAATCGATGATGCGCAACAAGCCATCACAGACATCTACCCGGTCGATCAGTCCATAGAGTCGTACTTGGCGCGATGAGATCACCAACGGTATCGAAAGTGCACATTCGAGTGCTTGAATAACGATTTGTTGGCCCTGTTGCACGGCTATCTCATCCCATCCGATTAAATTTTCGATATATCTCTTCACCACGTGACATATCAAAAGGTTTTTGCCTCGACGGTGATCCGCCCCTGCCTCCTGAAAAAACCGCTCCACAATAGAGCTATGTAAATTTTTCATCTTTTGCAAAGCCTCGAACGTGAGCAAACGACCCAGCATCGGCCTATACAAGACCTCGAGCGCCTGATGAACGATCATACCCAAGCTATGCGCCTCAAGGCTCTCCTCAACGGTCTTATGATCATCCAGGCCCAACACCTTTCGCTGATAAAACACCAATGGATCACTTATATAAAGGCTGATGGCTGAAGGAGAAAAACCTTTCGCAGCGATCTGCTCAAGCCTGTGCATCACCGAGGCGCTCTTCTCGACAAGCATGATAGGTCGGTCGATATCTCCTGACTCAGGTAAAATGGTTTTATGATGAACTTCATGTGGCGACTCGATTTCGAGTTGATGGATGAAACGACTCTTCTCTCCCGAACCATATTCGTCCAGTTCGATATTGCAAACTAGATAGACCTTCCGAGCCCTTTGTAAGAGATGGTAGAAATGATAGGCGTAGAGGGCATCCTGCTCCTGATAAGTAGGCAGACCAAACCGCTTCCGAATATCAAAAGGGATCCAAGAATGTTGGGTCTTCTCAGGTGGAAAGACCCCTTCGTTGACCGAAGTTATGATTATAGTATCAAAGTCGAGCAAACACGTCTCTGGAAGCCTCATCAAGGACAAGCCTCCAGGGTTCCTCATAAAAAACTGTGTTTTTTCAGAGTGTAACCACTGCTCATAAAGCAAGCCCAACGCCTTGACCTCAATAATGCTTGCAGGTTGTTCGCTCAGAAGCTGATCAAGTCCATGTACCCAACGCTCGAAGTGCCCCAAGAATTCCAATGCCATATCATGGGCTTCACCATCATCCTCCACCCCCCCCCCCCGAAGCTTTTGAGAAAGACTGATTAGCATACCCAAGCAAACCTTGGGATCCTTATTCTTAGCATCGAGTATGCCCAAAAGGGTCTCGCCTCGCACATGTTCCAATATCAACACATCTGGCACAAATCTGAGGTTTTTCTGTACGATCAAGGCTGAGAGTTGTCGATCTGCTTCATACAACAAGCTACCTAGATGTACATCGGAGAGCAATTTCAAAAGATCCTTATGATAAAATTGATCTTGGCCAAATCTTTGCCTATTGGCAAATAGGCTAAAAATACTCAAAAAACTCTGTCCCAGGGGTATGGCCTGTAAAGGATAAGGCACAAGTACATTAAGCGGGCCCACCTCTTTTGGGATGGCATGGAGCAACGGGACCAACAGACGTTCATCAGCCGGTACGACAACCACGCTAGAAAGGTCCTCATTCTGCCGAGCTAAACTTGCCAACAGATGACCCACCCACTTAGTCTGTGCAACCTGACCAGATGTGCTGATAACTTCGACTTGCTTAGCCTTTTTGAAATTTTCAGTCATCCATTGGATAGATTGATCTCTCAAAGCTGACCAAGTCTTAAAATAAGACCGGATAAAAGCACCGGCCTCCTGGGCTTCATCCTCATAATAATAAGCATCTATATCCCAATAAGTTTTAGCCTTACCCCTTTCGAGCAAACTTTGTATGAGTACAGCTTCAGATCGGTTCAAAGCATTCATCCCAATGAAAATAATCTCCTCTAGATCAGTATTCTTCAAAAGAAAATCATCCAGACGATCGAGAGCACTTCGAAAAATCAACCCATGATATGCCATACCCTTTTGCAAAAGCCATTCACATAACCCATTATAGCAAGGGGCAAGTCGCTCCCAAAAGAGGAAATGTTTTTCCATAAAAGGGGTCTCTTTAGCAAGATATCGAGGTTCCCACTGGCTGATACGCTCTGCCGAGCTGATATAAGCAAAGAACCGTTTCGTATCGACCAGATTAAGGTCAAGTTCGTTAAAATCGGATAATACTTGAGGAGCCCATTGGATAAATTCATCAAAAGTCTCAACATGTAAATCCGGCTGTTGACTCATCACCGTATAAAAATCCAAATACAATGGAAATCTTTCGATTAGAGACAGACCAGAAATACGTTGCATCAGTTCCCGCATGGTATAGATTTCCGGTAACCAAGTAGAAGGCCATGGTGAGCGTTCCTGTAGGACTAGCTTAAGAGCTGTGGCCGACCGGCGATTAGGTAAGACCAAGACCAAAGAACTTAAATCCTCATACCGCTCGAGGATTGTCCGAACGACTTGCTCGATAAAGCATGACATAAGCCAAAATTTTTAAGATTTATTCACTAGTAAAAATAATCCGTACTGTCTTTTCATCGCGCTGCAATTGTGTCTTTAGCGCCTCTAATGTGTCAAATCTTTTCTCCTCACGAATTCTATGTATGAGCTTAATGAAAATCACCTCATCATAGACCATCTCATCAAAATCAAATAGATGCACTTCTACTCGCGTATCAATTCCACCCACCGTAGGCCGCATACCGACATTAAGCATCCCCATATGGTCTTGTCCCCGCAAGTCGGCTTTCACAGCATAGACACCCTGTCGTGGCAAAAGCTTTTTTGAAGGCACTTGGACATTGGCCGTAGAAAAGCCCAGTTTCCTTCCAAGCCGATCCCCCTGCACGATACGACCCGAGATCACATAAGGATATCCTAAAGCCTGATTGGCCCAAGACAAATCACCATTCAAAAGCGTTTTGCGGATCTCAGTAGAGCTGACCACCTTAGCACCGAGCTTATATACAGACAACTGCTCGAGCTCAAAACCATACATTGCAGCAAGTTCCTTCAACTGTCGGTAAGAGCCCTGGCGCCCCTGGCCGATACGATGGTCATGACCGATGATAAGAGACTTCATCCGAAGTTTTTTCAAGAGAAGATCGCGTACAAAATCCTCTGAACTTAGTGCAGCAAAAGCCTCAGTAAAAGGGTGGATTATCAAATACTGAAGACCAGTCTCCCCAAGCAAGTATATTTTCTCTGTAGAAGTAGTCAAATATTTTAGGTCCAGATCAAGCTGGAGGATTTCCCTTGGATGTGGATAAAAACTCATCAATACCGAGGCGCTGTGAGTCCGTCGGGCCTTTTGATTCAAGTGCATAATGAGCTGACGATGCCCAGCATGTACCCCATCGAAGACCCCCAAGGTGAGCACAGTATCCGAAGTGGGTAAGAAGGTATCGACAGACGAATAAATTTCCACAAGTGACTATTTCCGACAAAGATAATCATGCTTCTGAAGATCCTAATTCCTTTATAACAATTTCCCACTCTGACGAATCGACGTATATTTGTCGGCTCGACAATTCATAAAAATGGCTCAAAAAATAAAAGGAAAGATAGCACAGATCATCGGATCAGTGATAGATGTAGTCTTTGAAGACCTTTCATCTTTACCAAAGATTTACGATGCGCTCGAAGTCAGTCGTCCTACGGGAGAAAAACTCATACTTGAAGTACAACAACATATTGGAGAAGATACTGTACGCTGCATATCGATGGATGCTACCGATGGGTTGCAACGTGGCCAAGAGGCAAGCTCGACCGGTGCACCAATCACTATGCCGATCGGCTCCGAGATCAATGGCCGTATATTCAACGTCGTGGGTAGTAGTATCGACGGTCTAGGCGATCTCGACAAGTCCCAGAACTTACCTATACACCGACCAGCACCAAAGTTTGAAGAGCTCTCTACAGCCACCGAAGTACTCTACACCGGGATCAAGGTGATCGATCTTATCGAACCTTACGCTAAGGGAGGAAAGATCGGCCTTTTTGGTGGTGCAGGTGTGGGTAAAACTGTATTGATCCAAGAATTGATCAACAATATTGCTAAAGGACATGGTGGCTTTTCGGTTTTTGCCGGAGTAGGCGAACGCACCCGCGAAGGCAACGATATCCTACGCGAGATGCTCGAATCAGGTATCATACGTTATGGCGAAGACTTTATGAAATCGATGAAAGAAGGAAGTTGGGATCTCTCTAAAGTTAACAAAGATATCCTCAAAGAATCTAAGGCGGTCTTCGTTTTTGGACAGATGAATGAGCCCCCCGGAGCCAGGGCACGTGTAGCCCTCTCAGGCTTGACCTTAGCCGAATATTTCCGCGATGGTGCCGGCGACGGTAAAAGACGTGATGTACTCTTTTTCATCGACAATATCTTCCGCTTCACACAAGCCGGTGCAGAAGTTTCAGCCCTTTTGGGGAGAATGCCTTCAGCAGTCGGATATCAACCTACTCTAGCCTCCGAGATGGGCTTGATGCAAGAACGGATCACTTCGACAAAAAATGGATCTATCACTTCAGTGCAAGCCGTTTACGTCCCTGCTGACGACTTAACCGATCCAGCACCAGCGACCACATTCTCTCACTTAGATGCTACAACCGTTCTCTCGAGAAAGATTGCCGCATTGGGGATCTACCCAGCGGTAGATCCACTAGACTCTACCTCGCGTATTCTCTCACCCGATACAGTAGGTAAGGAACATTACCAATGCGCCCAGTACGTCAAAGAAATTCTTCAGCGTTACAAAGCCTTGCAAGACATCATCACTATCCTCGGCATGGAAGAACTCAGCGATGAAGACAAACTTGTCGTCCACCGTGCCCGACGTGTACAGCGCTTCTTATCACAACCTTTCCATGTCGCCGAACAATTCACAGGCCTCCCCGGCGAATTAGTTAATATCAAGGATACGATCAAAGGTTTCAATATGATTATGGACGGCGAGTTAGATCAGTACCCCGAAGCAGCATTCAACCTGAAAGGGACTATCGATCAGGCCATAGAAGCCGGTGAGAAAATGTTGGCAGAAGTAGCCCGATTTTAAAAAATCATCAAAGATGAAAGTATTGATCATAAGCCTAGAAGAAATTATCTACGAAGGCCAAGTTGATGCAGTCATTGTGCCAGGTGCTGCTGGAGCTTTCCAAATTTTAGACCAGCATGCCCCAATTTTATCGGTTTTGACTGCTGGATCCATACAGCTACACTTCCACACCAAAGAACACATTGAGCTTGATGAATGGTGTAAAAAATTTATCCCGAATCCGGATGATGACAAGATATTTACCTTTAAAGTCCATGGCGGACTAGTGGAAATGAATCAAAATATAGTGACGATTCTCGTTGATTGAATCCCATAACAATGTCTCAAATTTCATAAAAAATCATTCTTGCAAAGGAATATTAAAAGCCTCATCATCGGGCAAAGTCTCTTCCACATCAGGAATGATCTTTTCAGACCATTTGCGTAGAGGATTGGACTGAAGTGTTGCAGATTCAGCTCGATTTTTATAGATCTTGATGGCGCTGAATATAGCCTCTTGAAAAGAGGTTTCATCAGCAATCCCCTTACCAGCAATATCATAAGCCACTCCATGATCTGGAGAAGTACGCACATGCGAGAGCCCAGCAGTAAAATTGATTCCTTCATGAAATGCTATCGTCTTAAAAGGAATCAAGCCCTGATCATGGTACATGGCCAAAACAGCATCAAAAGCCTGGTAACTGTGGTTGCCAAAAAAACCGTCTGCCGGATAAGGCCCAAAAACCAAAAAGCCTTGCCGGAATAAACTTTCAATAGCCGGTTTGATCTTTTTCTGTTCCTCATCACCTACCAGACCATTGTCTCCAGAGTGAGGATTGCATCCCAACACAGCTATCTTAGGCTTTTCTACTGCAAAATCCTGTCGTAAGGACTGATGTAAAAGCTTTATCTTCTTGACTATTTTCTCCGTAGTGAGCTCAAGACTCACTTCCTTCAAAGGTAAATGATCAGTGACCAACGCCACCTTCAAATCATCATGTATCATAAACATTAAGGACTCACCATCGAGAGAACTTTGCAAATAGTCGGTGTGCCCAATAAATGGGAATTCTGCCGAACGAATCAGGTCCTTGTTGACTGGAGCAGTCACCAAGACATCTACCATACCTTCCTTCAAAGCTTTCACCGCAGCCTCAAGAGAAAGCAATGCACACTTTCTCCCTTCATAGGTAGCCCGGCCCGGATCGACTTTAACATCTTCTTTCCAAAGGTTGACCACATTCACTTTATGATCAACCGCTTCCCTCGGATTCCGGATACCTTGTAAGTTGATATCAATATGCATCACCTGTTTGTAATAGGAACACAACCTCGTAGAGCCGAATAAGACCGGGGTGAAAAAGTCTAAAAAACCCTTTTTCCGACAAATCTTTAAAAATATCTCTATCCCTATTCCATTGATATCTCCTACCGAGATCCCGACACTAGGTTTACTTACCTGATGATTCATTTGCAACTTATAATTTTACGATTTAACTAGTCCATGGGCTTTTGCACAATTTTGACAAAAGTATCGAAAAAAAAACACATCATGTATACCGTAATTGTAAAAAAAATCACCACTGTAAGCCAACTTATCTCCGATCAATACAACCTGCATGTCTTTTTGAAAATACTTTTGATGAAGAGCTGAAAATAGATCAAAGTATATCATACAACGGAATATGCCTAACCGTAGTAGATACAGGAGGAAAAACATATAAAGCGACGGTCATTTCATAAACTTTATTAACGAAGCAACTTGAGTGAGTTGAAGATAGATGGTTGGGTCAACATCGAACGATGTACGAAACTCGGCGATCGGCTAGATGGATACATCGTACAAGACCATGTTGACCCTACGGCGTGGGTTAAAGACATCGAAAAGAAAAAGGGTAGTTTTGGCTATTTATATTTCGATAAGAAACCCCTCATCACGTCTTATATTACGGTATAAAAAGGATTCGTCCCCGTAAATGGTGTAAGCTTAACTGTTGTAGATGCTGAAAAAAGAAGTCTTCAGCACAGTCATCATTTCACACACTTACTAAAATACCAATTTTTACTATTTAAAACTGGAACAGCGAGTGAATATCGAATTCGATATCCTTGGCAAATATGTCATACGCTTACTCAATCAATACTCGTTTTTTTCAAAAGGAATTCCCTGTTTAATATATTATAACAAACGTTATGATTTGCCAAATTTTATTACTTTTGCAGCAGTCAATTTAAAAATTCAACGGTATGTCTGATGTCTCTTCAATAATAAAAGCTATCATCGTGGAAAAATTTGGCGTAGAGGAGAGTGAAGTCACTCCAGAAGCCAGTTTTACACAAGATTTAGGTGCAGATTCTCTCGATACGGTAGAATTCATCATGGAGATTGAAAAAGAATTCGATATCGATGTCCCTGACGAAGAAGCCGAGAAAATTACTTGTGTAGGCGACTGTGTCAAATATGTAGAAACTCAAAAAAAAGCACAACAATAATCCCTTGTTGAGAAATGCGACTGAAACGAGTAGTTGTTACTGGACTTGGAGCGCTTACGCCTATCGGCAATGATGTGAGTACCTATTGGGCTTCACTGATACGTGGGGTAAGTGGTGCAAATACGATTACGCACTTTGACACTACACATTTCAAAACAAAATTTGCCTGTGAACTCAAAGGCTACAGGGCAGATGACTTTTTCGATAAAAAGGAAAGGCGAAAAATTGATCCCTGTGCGCAATACGGATTGGTAAGTGCTAAAGAAGCCATCAAAGATAGTGACTTGAATTTTTCCAAGGAAAAAAGAGAGCGTGTTGCTGTCATCTGGGGTTCGGGAGTAGGAGGACTCTTGAATTTTGAGCAAGAAATTATTACATACGCTACTGGAAATGGTGTGCCGCGATTTAATCCCTTCTTTATCCCCAAAATGATCATAGATACTACGGCAGGCCTCATTTCTATAGAGCATGGCCTTCATGGCCCGAATTATGCTACTGCATCAGCATGTGCTTCATCGGCTAATGCTATCATAGATGCATATCATTTAATTTGTTTAGGGAAGGTAGATGTCGTGATCACTGGAGGATCTGAAGCAGCCATCACAAAAAGCGGTGTAGGCGGATTCAATGCATTACATGCCTTATCTACACGCAACGATGATCCTCAGACAGCATCTCGCCCCTTTGATAAAGATCGAGACGGTTTCGTTTTGGGTGAGGGAGCTGGTTGTCTTATTCTTGAAGATTATGACCACGCCAAAGCTAGAGATGCTAAAATCTATGCCGAAATAGGAGGAGTAGGAATGTCTGCAGATGCCTATCATATGACAGCGCCGCACCCAGAAGGGAAAGGTGTTATCATTGCGATGAGGACAGCCCTAGAAGATGCAGACATCAAACCCTCAGAGGTAGACCATATCAACACCCATGGCACTTCCACACCATTAGGAGACATGGCAGAGATCAAAGCTATACAAGAAGTATTTGGGGAAAGCGTATACGGTATCCACCTCAATTCGACCAAATCAATGACAGGTCACCTATTGGGTGCTGCAGGAGCTATAGAAGTCATTGCAACCCTATTACCCTTGACCACAAGAATCATACCCCCTACAATAAATCATTTCCATCAAGACGAAACTATAAACCCCAACCTCAACCTTACTTTAAATAGATTTCAAGAAAAAGATGTAAATATCGTCATGTGCAACACTTTTGGATTCGGTGGGCATAACGTATCTCTACTATTTAAAAAAGTGTTGCTTTTTAATAGCACTTAGTTTATACCCCAAGTCTCATTCCTAAGGAATCGCCTAAAATCTATATTTTCGCCTCTAAAACACCCTATGGGTAAAGCAAGTTTTTTGGAAGAAGCATATGACCTTGATTTTTTATTGATCGGATTCATCTCATACCTGAAGGAATATAAACTTGCCTACCTTATCAGTAAGACATTTCACCTAAGTCTTGCATAAGACTCCACGGAATTGAATTGTTTTGACAAATCAACAAAACAGTCTCTATGTTTTTTCTTTTTTAAATGGGAAAAACTGAGATCGACAAATTAAATACACTCTAGTTAAAAATAAAGTAGAACTCATACAAGAAATACCTCCTACTGAAAATGCACTCATAAGGATCCATAAAACTCGACCTTATTGGTTCGTCCCTGAACAAAAAAATTCAATATTTCCTACTTGTAAAAGACATCAGTAACCAAATACACAATCCTTAGTCACGTCCAATTTGTCCATTACAGCACAACCATCAATGTCCACACATTGAAATATAAACATAACTTCATTCTATGACATTCGAAAACACTAAGTTTCTTAAAAAGACGAAAATCGTAGCTACCATAGGCCCTGCCTCCGATACCAAATATATTCTGACAAAGCTGATCTGCGCAGGAGTAGATGTCTTGCGGATCAATTTCTCTCATGCAGACCATGAAGAAACTGCCCGACGTATCAAACTCGCACGTGAGATCAATTCAGAATACGGTTTCAACACCACTATCTTAGCCGATCTACAAGGGCCCAAACTCCGCATTGGGAATGTCAAAGAAAATGTCTTGATCAATAAAGGAGATATCCTGACCTTCACCAACGAAAAGGTAGAATGGGGTCAAACCAAGGTATACATGACTTACCAAAACTTTGCCAAGGATGTGAAAATAGGTGAAAGAATTCTTTTAGATGATGGGAAACTTGTCTTCGAATGTATCGAAACCAATGGTAAAGATATTGTAAGAGCCCAAGTAGTTCAAGGTGGTCTATTGAAATCTAAAAAAGGTGTCAACCTTCCTAATACCCAGATATCTCTGCCCGCCCTCACCGAAAAAGACATCCAAGATGCTCGATTTGCCATCGAACAAGGGGTAGATTGGATCGCCCTCTCCTTTGTGAGGTATAAAAAAGATTTGATAGACCTCAAAGAACTGATTCAAAAATATACCAATCACTTCGTCCCCATCATTGCCAAGATCGAAAAACCCGAAGCGATCCAAAATATCGATGGAATCGTCACTCATTGTAATGGTCTTATGGTTGCTCGCGGCGATCTAGGGGTTGAAATACCCCTCGAAGAGGTACCGCTCATCCAAAAAAAACTAGTAGATAAGGCCAAGATGGCGCGAATCCCAGTGATCATAGCTACACAAATGATGGAGAGTATGTTGAACAATCTCACCCCTACACGAGCAGAGGTTAACGATGTGGCCAACTCCGTTTTAGATGGTGCCGATGCATTGATGCTAAGTGCAGAAACCTCCGTGGGACAATACCCCATAGAGGTGGTTACACAGATGAGTAAAATCATCCGTCAAACAGAAGATGATCCTAGGATCCATGTACCTCGTTATAAACCCACCATTCAAAAGAGTGAAGACCAAAAATATATCACCAATAGGATGTGTTATACTGCTACAAAACTAGCGGAACAAGCCAAAGTCAAAACCATAGTCACTCTCACACACACTGGCTACAACACATTTCAGATATCTTCACACAGGCCCCCTACACATATACTAGCTTTCACAGACAATCCTAGAATACTCTGTATCCTCAATTTACTATGGGGTGTAATCGCCTTTAATTATGACAAAATAGTCAATACGGACGATACCATTGAGGATATCAATCAGATTGCTAAAAAAGCTGGGTTTTTGGAAAAAGGAGACTATGTAGTCAACCTCTCTTCAATGCCTGTGGCTGAAAAGGGGAATAGCAATACGATAAGATTGTCCGAAATTTCATAATCCGGCGAAATTTCTTTTATATTCACCCAGGTTCTGTTATTTCTGATTACTTTTAACCCGATTTCCTTCTAGGAAGAGCCCATACAACATGATCTTTAATTTGAAAAAAGAAAAAAAGCATTTTTATATCGAAGAGGGTCAAGGTCATCCTCTTGTGTTGTTGCATGGCCTGATGGGCGGATTGAGTAACTTCGATGCCCTTTTGAATTTTTTCCCACAAAAAGGTTATCGAGTCATTGTTCCTTCTCTACCGCTATATAGTCTACCTTTGATACGTACCAATATTTCAAACCTATCTAAATATGTGATCCAGTTTTTAAAAGACAAAAATATCCACAAGTCCACATTAATTGGAAATTCTTTGGGTGGGCATCTAACCTTAGATATCGCCATAAAAATGCCGGAACTAGTACATTCGCTTGTACTCACTGGAAGTTCAGGCTTGTACGAACGTGCTTTTGGCGATTCCTTTCCCAAAAGGGGAAGTTACGAATACATTAAGAAAAAATCCCAAGAAGTTTTTTACGAACCCAAAATCGCTACCAAAGAAATTGTTGACGAAGTGTATCAAATCGTCAATGATCGAGTCAAAGCCATCAAGACGCTGTATATTGCCAGAAGTGCTATAAAACACAATATGGCCAGTGAACTACCATCTATCGAGCAGCCCGTCTGCCTGATATGGGGAAAACAAGATCATGTAACTCCTGCAGAAGTAGCCGAAGAGTTTCATCGATTGTTGCCCCATTCGGAGTTACATTGGATCGACCAATGCGGACACGCTCCGATGATGGAACACCCCGAACAATTTATCAGAATCTTAGAAAATTGGATCTCACAATTTGACCTGAACCATGGACATCCAAACGGCTGAGTTCGTCAAAAGTAGTACTCAAAAATCACAATTCCCCAATCTAGACCTTGCAGAATATGCCTTCATCGGACGTTCTAATGTGGGCAAATCTAGCTTGATCAACCTCCTGACTAGTAGAAAAAACTTAGCCAAAATATCTTCCTCCCCAGGTAAAACCCAATTGATCAACCACTTTATTATCAACAGCCAATGGTACCTAACAGACTTACCCGGCTACGGCTATGCCAAAGTATCGAAAGAAAAGAAGAAAGATTTTCAAAAGAAAATCACCGACTATATCCTATATAGGAAAAATCTCATCTGCCTCTTTGCATTGATTGACAGTCGTATACCTCCACAAAATATCGATATAACCTTCATACAATGGCTAGGCGAAAATAGGATCCCTTTTTGCATCATTTTTACTAAAATAGACAAACTCAGCCCGGCCCAATATCAAAAAAATATTGATCATTATAGAGAAGCACTACTCAAAAGCTGGGAAGAAATTCCTCTGTATTTCAAAACTTCGGTACACACCAGACAGGGTAGGACCGATATTCTCAACTATATAGACGGACTCAATCAAGAGTACTGCGCAGCAAAAATGTTACTTAAATCTCATCCAATAAACTAAGCAAAGCCAATTCATAAGACTTCAAACCAAAACCGCAAATACTACCCTTACAGACTGTAGCAATAAAGGAATAGTGGCGAAAAGACTCTCGGGCATAAATGTTGGTCATATGCACCTCGACCACCGGTATAGAGATTGCCTTGATCGCATCAGCAATGGCTAGAGAAGTATGAGTATAAGCTCCGGCATTTAACACAATACCATCTAAATCTAAGCTCATCATATGCAAGACATCGATGATTTCACCTTCATGATTGCTCTGGTGGTAGATCAGATCTACAATAGCAAAACACTCTTGCTCTCTGAGCTGCTCAAGATAATTATCAAAGGTTTCGATACCGTACAACTCAGGTTCTCTCCGCCCTAAAAGATTTAAATTTGGCCCATTGATAATACCCATTTTCTTCATCTTATCACCGATTGATCTATATAGGCAAAGGAATAAATATTTTTCTATCTTTCGGTAAAATTATTTCCTACCTTTATGCTGAAACAAGTACTTACAGTCAAGCAGAAAACCCTTGAGATTAACCTGAATCCAAATATTTACGGTGCTTTTGCGGAGATCGGTGTTGGACAAGAGACCGTGCGTATCTTTTTACGTGCTGGTGGTGCTTCAAAAACCCTAGTCAAGGATGTCTGCTTATGACAAGGATTGCAGTGAGCTATTCTATGGAAAGGAGCCCGATATGAGATGTGTCCGTGAATCACGTATCAGAAATATGCTTTATCATTAAACCCGACTTATCGAAGAACGTCTTAATAGAAGCCGATCCACCTCCAAAAAAAACTTTCTTTGTCTATGCCAATACAGTATTTACGATCGACTATAAGAAGTTGATAAAAGGCCACGGCTGGGTAGGGATATATTTTCAACTGATTTTTGAAGAGTTTTATAGTGAGATTATTTTACATTTTAATTTTCATTAAAATGAAGTACAGTTGCAACAAGAGACTTTAGGCGAGTTAGGAGCCAATTTGATCTACGGTGCTTTTCATTATAGTGATAACCAACGCAAATTGCTTTTTTTGCTTTGTGACAAATATTAGTAAAGATAAAGTTGAGGTAGATACGATCAATTTTTATGGGCCTAGGTTAAGATATGTCGACAATCGAATGATGAGTTTGCAACTGGTCAAATAAGGTATGACATATACGATGATTTTTGGTCCCGATGGGAAAAATATTTTACCAGCTGACTTATTTTTCAAAAAATATATCTTCGTCATGCGTGGCAGTTTTAGACCGGTGACTAAACTCAATATGGATATGCTCCATTGCGGTTATTCACTTTTTATTAAAGAGCCTAATATCAAGAAAGATAACATTATTGTGTTTTGTGAGATCACTTTGAGTAATTTGATCTCTTTGGGTGAGTTGGACGAACAATACTTTCTCGACCGTATCGATATCTTGGGTAAATTAGATTAGACCGTGATGATCTCTCGCTTTTTAGAGTATTATCGAATGGTAGATTATTTCTCCCGATTTACCAACAAACGCATCTGGCTGGTAACGGGTGTTAATAACTTTCTGGAAATATTTGAAAAAAAAAATATTACCACTAATTGAGCGGAGGTATCTTAGAAGCTTTCGGAAGACTGTTTATAAAAGATCTGAATATCTATCCATATCCTTTCAGAGATAGTAAGAAAAGTGACTTGCTCACCTTAGATAATTTGAAAGTAGGCCCGCCAACTGAAAGAACTCTACAAACATTTCAAAACCAATGGTAGTATCATCAATATTAAATCTTACAATCCTGAATTACTTCACATTTATCCAAGGAAAGTCTTATACCGGATAGCTATAGAAGAAAACTCTTGGGAAGAGGATCTCCCCGATGGTGTGGGGAAAATCATCAAAGAAAATAAACTTTTTGGGTATGCTAGCGGGGTATATTGAAAAATAAAAGTGACGATGTATCAATTCACAACATCTTCAAAAAATGGATTTCTTTCTGCGTTAAAGTCCTCCATTCGCCCCTTTTGACATTTTTCTTAGTGAGGCCACCAAAGTAAACCCGGTCAAGTCTAGTAACCTCATAGTCCAATGTTTCAAACATGCGTCGGATTACTCTATTCCAACCGATATACAACTCGATACCTAGTTCGTTTTTTTTGGCATTTTGTACATAGGATATGGCAGTAATTTGCACTCTACCCTCAGCCAGATAAATGCCTTTTTTAATCTTTTCGATATCTGTCCTATCTAGTTTTTTATTCAAAACCACATGGTATATTTTCTTGACTTGATACTTGGGATGGGTGAGTTTTTTGGTGAGATTTCCGTCATTGGTCAACAGCAAAACACCCGTAGTTTGTCTATCCAAACGTCCTACAGGATAGACCCTAGAAGGTGAGGCCTTTTTCACAAGATCTATCACAGTTCTGCGGTTTTTCTCATCCTGAGTGGTAGTTATGAAACCTTTTGGCTTGTTGAGGAGGATGTATACTTTTTTCTCAGGCGATATGTAACACCCATCAAATTTCACCCAATCAGTTGATGAAATTTTATATCCCAATTCAGTGATGACTTTTCCATTGACTTCTACCACCCCAGCCTTGATCAATTCATCAGCCTTACGCCTAGAAGCCAACCCAGCATGAGCCAAATAACGATTCAAACGCATGACTTCCCCCCTGGCACGATGCTGGAATCCAGAACACACCAAGGGCTTTTTCTTGTCCAAGGGTACCTCCTCATATTGCGATTGCTTTCGAAAGATCTTATTCATGGGAAACATTTATGCAAATTTAGATACTCCACACCCATCAAACTAATGCAACACACTCCAAAAAAGATCAGCACGGTATAGAATATCAGGACCAATCTATAATACTTCTCCGAATGTATTCCCCAGAGCAGAGTCAAAGAGATCCCGACAAGTAGCGCACTCAAAAAGAAATAATATTTTATCAATCCCTCTTTGACATAAAAAGTCAACAGTAACGCGTTGAACATAAAAAGTATGGTCAAAATACTCACCACATATTTTGTAGCCTTCTCGCCGTATTTCAATGGGAGCGTGTAATAGTCAAAAAGGAGATCGCCCCGCTGAGTAGAAAGGTCTTTCAATACATCCTTGATCAATAACAAGAGGAATAAAAAACATGCATAAACAAAGACACTGATATGAAAATTTTGATAGCGTATCAATAGGATGAAAAACGGCATTACGGTAAGCACAGTAGCAGTCAGATTATTCCACAGAGCCATCCTACTGATCTTGTGAGAATACAACCATATACCCAACTGATAGAATAAAAAGAATATCAGTGCTTTCCAAGAAACCCAAACACTACAACCTAAAGCCAATAGATTCAACAGTAAATAAAGACGGAAAACGAGCCCCTGCCCGACGAAATAATAGATCCTTGCACGAAACGGTTCATTAATACTGTCTTTTTCCGAATCATAAAAGTTATTGATCAAGTATCCTGCAGCTACACTACAGGTAGAAGCTAGGATCAATAAGTGTAGAGCGTCATCATTGAGAATTTTTTTTAAAGGCGAACCACCTCCAAAAATAAAATAAGCCGCTGAATACTGTGAGACCATCAATAAAAAGAGGTTGTATCCTCTGACTATAGCAAACAGTCCAACCATCTTTCTCAACACACAAATACTGCTCACTCCCCATCATTTTGATCCGTACGATAAGAACGACTTATAAATCCTTTCAAAATCGGAAGACGATTTCCGGTTCATATGCCTTCAATTTTTCCCGCGCTATCTCATAATCCGGTGTGAACCCTAAGACGAATCCACCGCCTCCAGAACCACATAGCTTCAAATAATAATCATTAGTGAAAAGCCCCTCTTCCCAGATCTTCCACAAAGAGACCGGTATCATTGGTCGGAAATTTCTATATACCCAAACAGAAAGTCGTTTTACGTTTTTTAACAATGGCTTGAAGTCTCCTTTAAGAAAAGTCTCTATACAATCGTCGTTATATTTTACAAACTCCTCCTTCAAAGTCTTTCTAAATCCGTCGTGTTTCAACTTTTCGAAGAAGATCTGCACCATAGAAGCTGTACTACTCGGGGCTCCAGAATTGATTAAAAAAATACCCCCTTTACCCTGCTGCTCTTCAGGGATACCCACAGTAGATATATCCGTAGAAGAACTGATGAGTAAAGGTAAATCTAGGTAACAAATCAAGGGGTCCATCCCAGAACTCTTTCCATGGAAATATGACTCCATCTGGCTGAATATTTTTTTCAACTTAAGAATACTTTCTTTATTGAGATCCGCATCTGCTGTGATCTTATCCTGAGCATATCGGTCGTAAATAGCTGCCACCAAAGCCCCTGAACTTCCCACTCCATACCCCTGAGGAATGTTCGAGCTGAAATACATCCCTTTTTGAATATCTTCATCAATACCATCCAAACAAAGTTGGATCGGAAAATTTCCCTCTCTATTTATAGACACCAAAAATGCATAATATTTTTTTATTTCACCATTGGAATAGAGTTCTTTTGCATGATCAAGATCTGCATCAAACCGAAAGGCCCCTTTATAAAAACTATGTGGAATAGAAAGTCCTTTCGAATCCTCCATAATACCATGCTCTCCAAAAAGGAGCACCTTCGCAGGAAATAAAGATCGTCTCATAGATAAATTTTGAAAACCTAGGCGAATTTAGTTAAAAAATTAAAACATCCCTGTCTTTGAGTAAATTTGAATAGCCTTACGAAAACCAGAAACATATTTTAAACCTAAGCCATGTGCCTACAAAACAAAAAGAGGCCCTCAGCAGAGCGATATAAAGCAATGAACGTTTTTAAAAAGGAATTTTCCACTCTATACCACCCAGTTATAAAATATAAAGTACTATGATGAAGGTAGCTGTATACGGGCAAAAATTGGACGCAAAAAATATATCTTATCTCACTAGGTTTTTAGAATATACTCGCGAGTGTATAATAGAAATCTATATTGAGAAAAATTTCCTATATATCTTGAGATCTTTTGAGATATTCAAGAATTTAGACTTACCAACGTTTGTTGATTACAAAGATCTCAATCAAGGTTTTGATTTGATGTTTACTTTTGGGGGTGATGGTACCATTCTAGCTGCCATCACGTTGATCAGAGATCTAGGCATCCCTATAGTAGGGGTCAACACGGGGAATTTAGGTTTCTTAGCCAGTTTCAACAAAGAGGTCTTCGTAAGAAAAATAGACCGTATTTTCCATCAAAAATTTAACCCTATACCCCGTAGTCTCCTATGGGTAGAAACTTCTACAGGAGATCCTATACCGAACGTATTTCTGAATTTTGCTCTAAATGAAATAGTCTTACTACGTCGAGAAACCGTCTCTATGGTCACTATTGATGTTTATATAGATGGCGAATTCTTGACTTCCTATTGGGCCGACGGACTAATCATATCAACTCCTACAGGTTCTACAGGTTATTCTTTGAGCTGTGGTGGGCCAATTATCACACCAGAAAACAAGAATTTTGTCCTCACTCCTATTGCCCCACACAACCTTTTTTCTCGTCCACTGATCATTCCTGATCATGAACATATCCATCTTAAGATCCATAGCCGAGCAAAAGCTTATTCGCTCTCGATGGATACCCGGCTCAATCTTTTAAACACCAATACTGAGCTATGCATCAAAAAAGCACCCTTCTACGCCTATATTATTCAAGAAGAAGAACAAAGCTATTTCAAAACATTACAAGAAAAGTTGCTTTGGGGTGCTGATCATAGGAACTGATTTACACATAGAATGAATTATATCCAAAACCTATCGCTAATATAATTACCTATATTTGTATGCTTTATTTCATGTATCCCGTCCATATCATCCTAGGTATGTGAAATAAAATTGACTAGATGAAAAAACACTTGCGGATCATTTTGACATACCATACATTATGGCATGCCATGAATGCACGAAGACATGAAATAGTAGCATTCCTGGGGGGTAGCAATTTCATAGGAGATATTGGGCCGGCCAATTACATTGTACCCAACCACTCTGTTTTTATGGTATTATATCGATATAATTTGACTTCAAGATATTCGATTCATTTGTTTTTGATGAGAGCTGGGATCTGGAATATAGATCGAGAAGCTTCAGAGCAGTATCAAAAAAATCGAGTACAATCGATCCAAAATCATCTTGGTGAAGTTTCGATACTCTTCGAATTCGATTTTTTTAATTTCAATCACACACATAAGATACAAAATACCCCTTTTATATTTGCAAGGATTGGCCTAGTCGGTTATCAAAACAAAACGTACGTATTGGACTACCGTAAATTGAGAGATGCCAACGGAATGCCCATCGAATCGAAATCCAGCACTAATTCCGAAAAGATTGACACATCAAAGAATGTGGTACGCTTATCCTATGCAATATCCTTTGGCATCGGATACAGATATAATTTTTTTTACAATTGGGTGATTATTGACGAGATAGGTATCCGGATTACTGGTACAGGAAACATCGATTATAAGACTCCAAATATACTATATATCATAGAAAGATGTTTAGAACAAGAGCCTTACCAAGCCGAGACACGAAACCAAAGCCGTGATTTTTTAAACGAGAAAACTTTTGGTAATGTCCGTTCCAAAGACTGGTGCGTATCCAGCGGCTTATCACTTATGTACGCTTTTGGTTGACCACCTTGTTATTGTGATTGACACATAGTATGCAAGACTTGTTAGGAAAAATAAATTTTAATCATCTCCCCTGTCATGTAGCCATCATCATGGATGGAAATGGCCGTTGGGCGCAAAGAAGAGGTATGTTGAGAACCTTTGGTCATAAAAATGCCAGCGAATCGGTCCGAGATACGCTCAGAGCTAGCAAAGACCTCGGTATACCTTACATTACTTTGTATGCTTTTTCCTCAGAAAATTGGGACCGGCCGCAACAGGAAACCAATGTACTAATGAACCTACTTTACAATGGTCTGAACCGTGAATTGGTAGAGCTACAAGCCAACCATATTCGGCTTCTGGCTATAGGAGACACAGAAAAACTTTCCGAAAAAGTTCAAGAAGAGCTAGCACATGTTATTCAGGCAACACAACAAAACAAGGGTGGTACACTCATTTTGGCCTTGAACTATGGCTCGCAAGCCGAAATCATTCAAGCAACAAAAGCCATCACCCAAAAGGTTTGCAATGGGATACTCACTCTAGAAGATATCGATATACGCTCCTTCAGGCAACACCTCTACACACGAGATATCCCCGATGTAGACCTGATCATTCGCACCAGTGGTGAGCAACGCATCAGTAACTTTCTACTTTGGCAAGCTGCTTACGCCGAATTATATTTTACAGAGGTTTTATGGCCTGATTTTCGCAAAAAAGATTTTTTCGAAGCCATTATAAGTTATCAAAAAAGAGAGCGTCGATTTGGAAAAGTAGGCACTCAAGCCCGAGTTTAATCGTTTATTTTATGAAAAGAATTCAATTTTTATTATACCTCCTAATTACATGCATTTTACAAAATCTCTCCGCTCAAACAGACCAGCAACAAACAGAGTTTGAACACTACAACAATGTAAAAACTTATATCCTGGCCGATATCGATATCAAAGGCGTGACCCAATACAGCAAAAACCAGATCCTCGACTTCACCCATCTTCGCATCGGTGATGAAATCCAAATCCCAGGGACTCGCATCAATTATGCCATTAAAAAATTATGGGGGACCAAACTCTTTAGCGATATAGCCATCTATGCCAACAAAATAGACGGCCATAAGATCTATTTGCAAATCTACTTAGAAGGTTTACCTGAACTCTCTTCAGTAGAAGTCATAGGTGTCACAAAATCTAAATTTGAAGAGATCACTAAAGATATTGATCTTAAGCCCGGTACCAAGATCACCGACGATCTGATTAATACGATCAAAAATGATATCAAAAAATATCACCTCTACAAGGGACACCCCGAGGTGTCCACTACCTTCAAGATAATCAAAGACTCGACCCGAAAGACCATATTGAATATCTATGTCGACAAAGGACCACGTATCAAAGTCAAGAAGATCCTATTTGAGGGGAATAAAGAATTGTCTGAAAGTCAATTGAGAAGTGAAATGAAACATATCAAAAGAAAATCGTTTTTTGCAAATATTTTTAAATTCTTAAAATATATCCCTGAAAAATTCAAAGAAGACCAAAAAAGCATCATCGAAAAATATCAATCGGTCGGCTTCAGAGATGCCCGAGTTGTATCGGACTCTATTTGGAAAGCAGATCCCAAAAACTACATTTTGAAGATAAAAATAGACGAAGGTAAACGCTATTTTTTAGGCGATGTCACTTTTGTAGGAAATACTGTCTTCAGCACAGAAACCTTAAATCGTCTCCTGCCCTACAAAAAGGGAGACCCTTATGACCTGATAGGTATCCAAAAAAATGCTATAGATACGCAAAACGATGCTAGTATCGCTTCAACTTATTTAGATGAAGGTTACTTATTCAACAAAATCATCCCGGTAGAGACTACCGTCAAAGATAATAAAGTCGATGTAGAAATTCGGATCGTAGAGGGCGAAGCAGCCCATTTCAATAAGGTCACCTTCTCAGGTAATACCATGACCAAAGACCATGTTATCGCTCGCGAATTAGGGACACGTCCTGGAGATTTGTTTTCTAAGATCAACATTAAACGCACCATGTTCCGATTGGCTAGTCTGGGCTTTTTCGAACCACAAAAGATTATACCAGATATCAAACCCAATCCGATCACCAGTACAGTAGATCTCGAATGGAAGCTCACCGAAAAAAGCGCTAGTCAGGTACAATTGCAGGGGGGCTATGGTGTGGGACGACTTATCGGAAGCTTGGCCTTGACCTTTGGAAATTTCTCTATCGACAATCTCTTCAAAGGGAAAGCATGGAACCCTATACCCCAAGGTAATGGTCAAAGCCTTTCTGTATCAGCTCAAGTTGGTTCTTTTTTCCAATCCTATGGTATCTCGTTCACAGAACCTTGGATAGGCGGGGAAACACCCACCTCATTAACTTTCAGAGTCAATTATTCACGAACATACTTCAGAGGCTCATATTACAATCCTTTACGAGGTTTCGGATCAAGTGGTTTTCTCCCCAATTATGGACAATATACTAGCGCTGGCAGTAGAGAGTTCTTAGGTACTATAGGGATATCTATAGGAATCGATAAACAATTGACTTGGCCAGATGATTATTTCAGCCTTTCGGCGTCTATCAATTACGAGTGTTATAATCTCAAAAATATTAATCTCGGTATCGAAAAATTACCCAAAACAGGTGTGTCAAACGATCTGAATTATGTAGTCTCATTCCGTCGCATTTCTTCAGGGCCAGATCCTATCTTTCCAACAAGTGGCTCGGAGTTTGACCTCACTGGTATCTTTACCCTACCTTATTCGCTGTTTAACACAGGTAGTCTTTTCGTCCCGAATAAATACAAGTGGTTCGAATATTACAAACTCAAACTACACGCCTACTGGTACAAAGAGATTCTAGGAAAACTCGTGGTCAAGATGGGTGGAGAATTTGGTTTCGTGGATTGCTACAATTTAACCAAAGGCATGCCACCCTTCCAAAGATTTTACTTAGGTGGCACAGGCCTATTAAATTATCGGTTGGGAGGCAGAGACCACATACCTTTGAGAGGATATCCCAATGCTAGCGATCAAGGAACTATATCTCCAAAAAATGGTGGTGTGGTCTACAATAGGCTGCTCATGGAGTTACGCTATCCACTAGTAATGAGTGATATGACTAAGATATGGGGCCTGAGTTTCTTCGAAGTGGGAAATACTTTCAACGATTACGAGCAATATAAACCCTTTGAATTGAGGAGAGCCGTCGGAGTAGGTGTACGGATCTACATGCCCATTTTCGGCTTTCTAGGATTAGACTTCGGCTATGGTTTTGATAGAGCGCCAAATGTTAAATCAAAATGGCAAACCCATTTCATCATAGGCCATGATTTGTAACCATCTAAAAAACATGACATCATATTCCGTATTAAAAAAATTGCCGGCTTATATGTACTTTTGCTTCTCGTAATAAATCTGTATGCACAATGTTTTTAGTATGTGGACATGGAAGTCATGTTGGCGCCCAAGTGCTTAGCTATAAATAGGCACAATCGAGGAAGGGTGAATGAAACTATAGAAAAATGGGGGAAAAAAACTCAAAGAAAATAAAAGTCTGATCGACTAGATAATCAAAGACTTGGCTTTGCCAACGAAAAAGTGCTTCTCACAGATAGTCAACAAATAAAAAAAAGCACAAGAGATATCTGATAAAAAGAAAGAGTTGGAATAATTACAAAAAAACATTTCGGCCTTACTGATAAAGAAGTCATCCGATTGCGCTAAAAATTGGCCAGGCCTATAGTAATACCATATATAAAACACAGTCAAAAAGTAACCCAACGTAAAAAGTATGCTTTTGTATTTGACAAAGTAGTTGGTTTGAATATGTTATATACAAATCCTAAACTTGACATCACAATAGACATACAAAATAATTGGGCATCATTACAAAGAAAAAGTAAGCCTTAAAATTTAATATAATTAAAACTAAAATATATGAAAAAAATTACCACTGTTCCTTTCTTATTTTTATTAGCCGGAGCTACACCGGTTATAGCTCAAAAGATCGTATGCATTAATAGCGCTGAGGTTATTCAAAAAATGTCAGAATTTATCACTGCTGAGAAACAATTGAAGACCTTCACTGAAATCCACGATGCAGAGTTTCAGAAAATTGTGAATCAATTTCAGAAAAAATCTCAGCAATACGAAAAAGAGGCCCCATCCAAAAAAGCCGATGAAAACAAAAAACGTAGCAAAGAATTGCTCGTATTACGAAAAAGAGCAGAGGAGTACCAAAAAACAGCAACCGAAGACTTGACCAAAAAACAAAATGAACTTCTCAACCCCATTTACAAAAAAGTAGAAGATACCATAATCAAAGTGATTGATAAAGATAAAAGCATCACACGCGTAGACGATTGTAGCCCTGGTAAAGGCATATTGATCAATAAAGGACCAGACATCACAGAAGATGTTAAAAAAGAATTAGGCATCAAGTAATTTATCCGCTGAAAAATCATTAAAAAGCCACTATACCATATGGTGGCTTTTAAAATTCATAAAAATAAAAAGCCCATTAGAGGTTTCACATACAAAAAGGCAAGGTAAAAAAATAGTTTAGGATACAAGACCTTTAAAAAGTCTTTAAAAATCTCTTGAACTTTACTTCATACCCCCTTATCAATATAATTTACTTGTTTTACTAGACACAAGATTAAATTTTCTTTGTTGTCCGCTTACCCATAATTCCTGAATGTAAAATATCTTTTCCAAATATCTCAAAAGAAGAGAACATCCGTTATGATAACTTTCATTATACCCGGTAATTAATCGAGATGAGCCAGACGAAATATATAGGTCTTTTGAACAATACAGTTTCATGATCCTCTAAGAGTATATGCTATGCATATCTGGGTCGAGTTCTGCCAAAAACTTCTCATTCTTTTAATTTCGGTTACCAACCACACGCAACGGAGTTAGCTCGATAAGATAAAACACATGCTACATTAACTCAGTGAGAACATCATGATAATTTCCCCTGAAAGTATTCCCCAACCTATTTTGAATGGCACAACTGCAATAATTACTTTTAAGTATTATGTTTGAATACCGAATTATGAAGGTATAGAGTATAATCCGTAATTTGGATCATTTTTATAACGACATAAGTCGTTGTGCCTTTCATCTTCAGATTTATTTCCTCAGTCATCGATTCAAGAGAGAGTAATGAAAACGTGATCTACGATCGCACCATAATTGAGGATGCATATATTTTTTCAGCCAATTTGCATTATATGGGCTTTTTCAATTCTAGGGATCATATTACGTATAGAAATTTATTTGAGTTGATGGAGTCTTTCTTTTATCCCTCTCCTCCCCCCCCCCCCGAATTTGTTAATTTATCTTAAGGATTAGATATCGAATCTTAGTCTAGAGGGGGGGGCATAAGCGTAAAATAGGGAGTATGAGAATGTTATTAGTATAGATTATTTCAGCCAATTAAATGAGAGTTACGAGGCGCGGATAAAGACTTATCATCAAGGGAAATCATTGATTTTTGATGTGGATATTTTGAATTTTTTCGGTGAGTCTGAATATTTGAGTATGATCATCCATAGAGCGGACACTCAACCATATGGTTTGTTTTAGTTTTTTACAAAGTGATCTCTTTGATGAAGATGGTTTTATTGTATAGTTCTTGATTTAACATTTGAAATGAGCATTTATTTGTCTAATCGTTGACTAGGTATTTTTATCAAAAAGTTTGTTTCGATAGTCTTCTATCTTGGCTTTGTCTTTTAGAGCTTTTAGTATAGTTTCCATAGGGTTTCTTCTCAGTAAAGCGTTGTTGGCTTGTATTTCTTGGGTGTAGTCGGATATTTTGGGTGCTTTTCTACGTCTGCTGGTACGGATGATGAAGACGCCTTGCTCGCCTGCTATGGGTTTGGAAAGCTGTTTCAGTGGTAGGCCGAAGGATGCACCTATTACCTTGGGTTCTCTTCCTATTCCTTGGATGGTGGGGTTATTGAAGTTGATTGCATCAGCTTTTTTCACTTCTTTGGAGAAAGCCGCAGCTAATCCTTCTAAGTTTTTTCTGGAATATTTTTGTATATCGTCGGATAGGAGTTTGGCAAGTTTTTGTTTCTTCAAAATGAGGGTAACTTCGTCTTTGACTTTTTCAACTGTAGCGAGTCCTTTAACCTGTATAGAAGATAGATAAGCTATGATATGGTCTCCATGGGAGGTTGTAAATAGCTTGGTTTGGCCTGGTTTTCGTTCTTCGTCAAATGCCCAACGTATAATTTCTCCATCTGAGTCGGAATTCAATTCTTTAATATTGGATTGGGATACTACGATGTCTTTTGAGATAACGTTTTGATAATTTTTTTTGCGTGCGTTATTGATGAGTACACTCAGGCTTGCCTTGTTATTTTCTTGGATGAATCGTGTGGCGTTTGTGTAGAGTTTGGTTTCGGTTTTTTTAGAGGGATTGATGCTTTTAAGAATGATGGCTAGTTGATAAACTGGTTTCAATGGGCTTTTGTCATCGATCCGGATGATGTGGTAACCGAATGGGGTTTCGGCGATGCCTATGGTACCCTTGTGGTTTTCGTTTAGGAATTTTTGATATTGGGGAATGAGTTCTTGTCCATTGTTATTGGTCCAACCAAGGCTCCCTTTGTTTTGTGCGGCGTTTGGATCATCGGATTTTTGAGTAAGAATCTCAAATTGAGTTGGATCGGCTTTGATGGTGGCGTAAAGACTATCAGTTATTTTTTTGGCTTCTTCTTTGCTTCGAGTGGCCGAACTGCGTGTAGCACCTTTGTGGGAGATGAGGATGTGGCTGGATTGTGTAGCTTCCGAGCGCATTTTTTTCCCAGTAAGTTTGGTCATAATATAGGCGTTTTCTTCCCTGATGGGACCATATACATCTCCTACATGAGCATTTTTTACAAAGTCTTTCAAGAAGGGAGGTAGAGATGTTTCTGTGTGGTAATTTGAGTTGTAAGGGGATTCCGAATGGGTTGAGGCAAATATGGAGTCGTTGGTGGTGGTTTTGAATTCGGCAGCTATACTGTCTACTTGTTTTTTGATTGTTTCGATGTCTTTAGGAGAGGCTTGGGAGGGTAAAATGACTAGACCAAGATCTCGAGTAGCTGGTCTTTTGTAGCGTGGTGCGTGGGTTTTGACATAGGTTGCAATATCCTCGTTTTTGATTGATATCTTATATTTTTTTTCGTATTCGGCATAGGGTAGGAGAATGTAATCTATTTTGGCTGAGGCATTTTTGGCTTGATAGTTTAAAGTGGCTTCTGCTGTGGTGGTGTTCAGACCATGTATGGGCATTTCCAGGTATTGGCTGATCAGGAGTTGTTTGGGGATGAATTGTTTTTGATAGGTCCAGAGCTTGTATTCTTCGGCAGCTTGTGGGTTGTTTTTAACTACTTTTTTAAGGTTGGTCAAGTATGATTTGAATTTAGCCGTATTGAAGTTGCCTTTTTTGTCCTGGAAATAAGGAACTTGGCTGTAAATGGACTGTTTAGCAAGGGTATTCCAAAAATCTTTTTCACTGGTTTCTATGCCTAATTTTTTAGCTTGCTGAATCAAAAGTTTTTCATCGACTAGGTTTTTCCAAGCTTGAGTTCTAAGAAAGGTTTCGGGTAGATCTCTGCTAAATTGTCTTTGGAAATTTATTTGATCTATGTATTCTTGATGATTGATTTCTTCGTCATCGACTTTACCAATGATATTCAGGTCTTTTCCTGCCAGGTTGGAAAGTGCTTTGGGGTCGATGACAAAGGCTAGTAAGGCTAACCCTATTGCCACGATGAGTAGCCAGGAGTGTTTTCTAATGTTTCCTAATAGAGCCATGGATCATGAGGTTTGATATGGTGGCGAAAGTACGATTTAATGGTTAAATAATGAATTTTGTTTTTTTTAGTTTTTTCTGATCAGAATTTCTTCTATCTTATTTTTAGAAACTTTTTTAACTTCGAAGTAGAGGTCGTTCAACGTCAGTATCTCATCTTCTTTCGGGATGTTTTCTGTATGGGATACAATCAGGCCGCCGAGGGTTTCGTACTCTTCTGATTCAGGTAATTCGAGCTTGTACTTGTCGTTGAGGTAGTCGATCTCAAGACGGGCTGAGAAGAGGAATTCATTTTCAGCAGTTTTTTTTTCGATGCGTTGGACTTTGTCGTGTTCGTCTTCGATGTTGCCGAGTAACTCTTCCAAAACATCTTCAATGGTGATAAGTCCTGCTGTACCACCATATTCATCTAATACAATGGCTACACTTTTTCGTTTTTTGATCAGTAGGTTCATGATTTCCTGCGCGGGCAGGGTCACGTGAACGAATTCTATGGGTAGGAGGATCGAACGGAGATCTTTGGTTTTTTTAAATAATTCTAGGTAATGGATGTATCCGATGATATTATCTACATTTTCTTTGTAGACAATGATTTTCGATAGGCCTTCATCGGTAAATTTTTGGCTAATCTCTTCGATGGGGGTATCTAGTTCTACAGCGATCATTTCTTTACGGGGTATCATACATTCACGGGCTTTTATCTCAGAAAAATCCAATGCTTTGTGGAAGATTTCCACTTCGGATTCGATCTTGGTTGGTTCGGTATCTTGTATTTTTTCTGAAATGAAAAGGCCTAAATCTTCTTTATCGAAAATCTTTGCTTGGTTTTTTTCTCTGTGTCCTATGAGTCTGAGAAAACCGTTTGAGATCCAAATAATGAATCGGGTCAAGGGTGAAAAGAGCTTAAAAATAGCGTAAGTGGGGATGATGAAGAATTGTAACGATTCGTGAGAATATAGTCCAAAGATGAGTTTGGGCAAAAACTCTGCTGTGATTAAAATGATTAGAGTTGATAAAAGTGTTTGTAAAAACAATATCCATAACGAATCGTTATGTTGTATCGATACGGTAGGGGATAGTAATCTCCAGATGAACCGTCCCATGTAGATCCCATAGATGACTAGTGAGATATTGTTGCCTATGAGCATGGTGGAGATGAATTCTCTGGGTTGTTCTATGATTTGAGATAATAACCTTGACCGCAAGGTGTCTTTTTTTTTTTCCAATTCTATCTGAAAGCGGTTGGAGGATATAAAGGCCATCTCCATACCTGAGAAGAAGGCGGATATGAGTAGGGTGATCAAGATTATACCAATGCAAGTCGTCATGATGCAGGGTATTGGTTGAGGTGGATGAGTCCATCAGTGTTTTTCAAGGTGATTTCTTTCAAGTCATCGGATCCTTCCAATCCTTTTTTTGCATTTAGTATTGTGCCATCGATACGATAAATTTCGGTGGGGACATCATTATAGATCTTTCGTTCTTTTCTATTCCAGAGGAGATGTGAAGTTTTTAGGGTGTCTTTGCTTGGATTGACGATTGTCACATTGCCACGGGCTTCATAATATTTTTCTTCATCGAAGATTTTGGCCCAGTCGGCTTGTAATGAGCCTGGTTGATTTTTGTTGTTTTCATAGTAATAGAGCTTCAATCCTTTGGGAAATAGAGTGTAAGGTTTTTCTTTTTTGATGAAAGCATATTCTTCAATGAGTGGTGCTTTGAGATTGATCTTTACTAAGCCAGAATCCTTCGAAATGACCTGTGCCCGGACAAAAATTCTGGAAGCAAATATTTTTTCTTTTTGAGAGGATGTACCAGTTTTTTCTCCACAGCAAATCAGGAATATCAGGCCTATTGATGAAAATATCTTGGTTGAGAAGGTATACATTTTTTCATTCCATTGTGCACTTATCATGCATAGTATTTATAAATTTAGGGGGTTAGTTATAAATCCTTTTTTGAAACCATTCTGCTCCAAAAGTAAAGCCTATCTTGAGATTGAGATAATTTTCTTTGGTAAGATTGCTTTGAGTAGTGCCTCTTTGTCCTAAAGCTAGACCGATATTTAGATATGAGTGACTTTCTCTCAGTTCTCTTTTGAATCTGATGGGTAATCCTAACCCGAATGTCAAGCCGTAATCGGAGATGCCTTGATTGTTGATATATAGCGCTGTATTTTCATGATATAAGCCAGCACGATAAATAGCTTTGGCAAAATAATTTTTGTAAGAATTGTATTGAGGGATCCAATAGCCCCCTAAGGCGAATCTTTTTGAGTTTCTGTAGGTTTCGTTAAAACTTTTGACCGATTTGCGTTGGATCGTATTGAGCTCAGAACTCTTTTGCCAGTTGTATTGTGCACTAAGCATCCATTTGTAATCTTCGCCGTAAGAGACCCCTAGACCGGCAGACATTGGTAGTCTCAATGGGATATTTTCAGTAGTGTCTGCGGTAGTTTTTGTTATCCAAGTATCTTTGCCTATTTCTACTCTGAGTGTACTGGTGCCCCCCCCCCTCTGTGTCCTCCTTACATTGACTTTATTACCGATACCGTAAGTAGCACCTATAGACCACCGTTTGTCTCCTTCCGAGGATAATGTGTATAACACACCAGCTGTCAAGTGGATCCCCTTGATGCGATCTTCTTGATAAGATATTTGGGAAGTATCCGGCCAAGGGAAAGATTGATATTGATTTCTCAGATGTCCGAATAAAAAATTCCCCCTTAAGCCGACACTCCAACTTTCATCGATCTTATAGCTCAGAAAGGTGTGGAGGGAATTGAGACCACCACTTCCTTTGATAGTGTTTTGTTGACTGTAAGCTTGGTTAAAAGATTCGTTGGCGTACATCCTGTTAAAATATCCTGTATATGGTTGATAGCCCAATCCCAAGGTAAAATTCTTACTGAGTGGGAAGCCTAGAAAGATGTTTGAAAAGTAAAAGGTGCTTTGGTATTTCGATATTTTATTCCCTGAAAAACTCATCTGATCAATCGTAATATTGGTACTAAATAGGGTCGTACGCACCTTCGAATTGGCTGCCGGATTGGAAAAGTTTAAATTTGCACCAAAAGGATCTTCATAAGCTGTAGCAATACCACCCATGACGTGGGTGGCCACATCACCATCAAACTTTTGCTCACCTAATCCGAAATAACTGTAAGACGACACAGAAAGCCGTTGTCCGTGTATTGTGGTCAAAATAGAGAGAGACATCATCAGTACAAGGATAGGATGTTTTTTTGAAAGCACTAAATAAATTTTAATTCAACTCTGGCAAAGATGATTTTTTTTGTTCTGATTACAAAAATATATTACCTTACATGGTGTAAAAGGCTTATCGTTTGGATATATGATGCCCATTCATTCGAGGCTTCACGGCAACTCTTTATTGTGATGAATTATATTTTTTGCTATATTTACCGAATTGTACCTGGTACCTTAGCTCAGTTGGTAGAGCAACGGACTGAAAATCCGTGTGTCCCCGGTTCAATTCCGGGAGGTACCACTTTGTCTGTTTTTATATTATACACAGTCAAGTTAGGAAATAAGCATTTTTTACGGTCTTTTGTTTAAAATTTATTCTTCTCTTATTCTCTCCACTTATAGATTGATCTGATTTTTATCGCTCCATAGGTTTTGGATGATACCACTGACGTATAGGCCCGGGTGTGGTGGGTGTGTTTTTCATGAGAGGGATATATTATTTCTGAGTTTTACCCACCAAAAATGCTAAAAATGTCTATGACGTTTTTTTACCACTGGGCTATTTTGTTTAATCATATATGTTTTGTGTATTTTCGTATTTTGATCATTGTAGGTTTAGGCCTGGAGACTTTTTTTCTATCTTCTTTGAAATTTATTTTTTTTATTGAGTTTGTAGAATTTTTTCAGTAACCATTAATTAGAGGATTATATCAGTTACAGGAGCGGATTTTCCAATATTTGAGACTGAGTTGTTGCCTTCTATGAAACGATTATATGTTTGAACAATAAAGATGTAAGTATAGTCTTCCCAAGATCGATATTATCTGCGATCGAGGTATATATATTCCGTTTTAAGAGGTAAATATAAGCCCATCCTACACAAAAAGGGATAAACCCAATTCTAAGGGGGCAATCCACAATCTACGGATCCAATACACTATAAATAAATCCTTTCATGGAGTTTTATAGTAAATTGCATATCTTCCTCTCATGAAACGAAGAAAAAAATTATCCTTAATGGTTTATCAACTATCGATTTATTCATCAGTACTAAAATGATCGCTATGCAACCCGAACAATTAGAAATATTTTATTTCAAAGACCACGGGTATGATTCCCAATAGTAAGTTTTCACTCATGCTTTATCGTGAAGCGTTTACTTACTTAAAGAAGCAGCGAAGGTGCCTCATGATTAGACCAGACATTTACAGTTAATGATTGGAAAAACTTCCTAGCGAAATAGTATTTATCCCTTTAACCATTATCATAGCATTTCGCATGAAGTATTAGAGGGATACAATGGGTTCGGCCTTAGTACACCTAGGAGACCGAAAAAGAAAAGAAAATAAAAATATAAGTTAGCGATATCAATCATCATAATTCCGGTAGGTGTAGGATGCAAAAATCTTGGTGGGACACAACTCGGCGGTGTGGGTACCTAACCAGGACCGGAGATACTGGGATCTGAAAACAGGCAAGTCGGGCGAGAGACCACAATCAGATGAGAACATTGAAGCCATACCCTTCCCCTAAAATGACCCTTTGTAAAGAAGCAAACGAAGGCTTACGAAAAATATAGAAAACTATAAAGCATCTCATATCTTCCAAAGATCACAATGTCAACAATGGAATAGAGCTTAGATAGAATATTATTTAAAAATTAATCTGGTATTTTATAAATTATTAAAAATTAAATCATTACAACTTGATCCTGTGACCTCGGGAGGACTCGAACCCCCATCATGGGAACCGGAATCCCACATTTTATCCTGTTAAACTACGAGGCCTGTGGCCGCAAAGATAAATAAATATAAAAAGTTCATCCCGTTTATTGTCCATTAAAACGATCCATCGTTTGCTGCAACCCCACCAAGCCAAAAGATAATATAGCCTCAGCAGCCTTTGCTAATCGTTGCGTAAGCTTTGAAAGTTCTTCTTCCCTCCAGGCTCCCAAAACATGATCTACCTGCTTACCTTTAGGAAAAGCATTCCCTATGCCAAAGCGTAATCGTGTATAGAAAGAAGTCCCTAAAATCTCTTGAATACTCTTCAACCCATTATGCCCACCATCACTACCTTTACTCCTAATACGTAGTACACCAAAGTCTAGATGAATGTCATCGATGATAATAAACAAGCACTCCAAAGGGATCTTTTCTTTGCGCATCCAATAGTCTAAAGCCTTGCCGCTAAGATTCATATACGTAGCAGGCTTCAATAAGATAAAACGTTTTCCCTTAAAATTTAGCTGAGCAATAGCCCCCAACCTTTCTGAGGTAAAAGACGATGAATGAATTTTCACAAGCGTATCGAGTACCCAAAAACCTACATTGTGCCGTGTATTTTCATACATTATCCCCACATTACCCAAACCTACGATAAGGAATTTCTCCATAATACCCTCGATTTTCACTTGCTAAATTTAAAAAAAAAGTAATAGAACGCTTCTATAAAAAATCCGATTTAATATAATTTTTATTATATTTCTTCACATGATAATTATTTAAGATTTATTATTCCATGTAATCTTTATGAATCAAAAACCGGATGACCTTAAAAATAATGTATACATCCCACTTCGTAAGCACGACAAAAATCATTATTAACCCATCAACAAATGATATTATTAATACTAAGAATTTATCGGACCAGTGGCCCTCCTTGCAAGGAGGGCCAAAAACTCAATAGGTCTTATTAGCTACGCATTAACTGCTGAAAGAGCTCATGTTGTATTACATTAGTACTGCGACTCAAGCATCCGCTAACGAAACTGTGGCTGCAACAAAGGCCTTAGGCTTTGCTGCACAAGAAAATCTGACCTAAATAGCTAATGTGGTTAAGCTTTTTAATTAAACTATCAAACGTTTTGGTAAAGTAGAGATTGCTATCAACACTACAGGCATGGTTGTCAAAAAAGTCTTCACCAAAATCCCCGAATCAGATTATGATAGGATCTTTGTAGCCAATTTAAAAAGAATTTTCTTATTTATGTAAGAAGCTGACAAGCGTGTCAGCGATCTAGGCAAAATATTTACTATAGTCATCTCATTATTACGAGTATTAACTGTATTGTATTCGATCTACGTTGGCAGTAAGGCTCCCGTAGAATACTTCACACGAGCCGCCCGTCAAAAAGTTTGGGGTACGTGGTATCTTAGTGATTTCTGTAGCACCGGGCTCAATGGACATCTCATTTTTCTTACGGCCAGGAGACAGCAGATTCTACCCGCCTATCATCGATCAGCCGTAGCATTGAACCCTTTCACTAAAACAGTATTGACAGATATACAAGACATTGCACCACTGATATTGTTTATGTTTACCGATGGCTGGTGGATCCACTGAACAAACCATTTTAGCCAATGGCAGTTATACCATCAAATAAAACAAAATTATTTTACGCCTATTGAAAGTGATTAGTATAGGTAGAATAAAATTAAAAAAAAATAAAATAGCTCTCATCACCACTATATCTAAATGTATAGGAGCAACCATTGCCAAGACACTAGCACCCACCCTGCCGGTGCGCAGGTAGTTGTAAACTATTTATCCAATACCAAAGAGAGGTAGAAAAATAGTTTAAGCCATTCAGCAAAACAAAGGTGAGGCTATCGCTGTGAAAAATAGACTTGAGTAAAAACGATGAAGCTAAACTACTTTTTAACGTAGCCATTGCACAATTCGATAAGATGGATATATTGGTCAACAATACTGTTATCATGCACACATAGCCATTGAATGATTTCAGTGATGAGGCCTATACTAAACAGTTTGGCACCAACGTCAAAGAGGTTTTTCATACTTTCGAGTAGCTATTACTTACCTAGCAAATCATGGTGCCATCATTAGTATCTCGTCGAATACTACCAAACTGATGACACTGGCTTATACAGTTTATTCGGCAGCTGCTTCAGTGACGAAGAGCTCGGCCGTGTTTTTACAAAAAAGATAGGTAGGAGTATTTAGATCAATATAGTCTCATTGGGTCTTAAGAAAATAAAACTTTTTTTGAAAGGAAAATTCGAAAAAGCCATCAAACAAATAATGATAGCAAACACTTTCGATAGACTGAACGAACTAATTACTACTACCAAAGTAGTTATGTTTTTCGTGAGCAACGACATTCGATGGATATTTTGACAAAAATATGTGTAAATATAGCTATGATATGTTTTTTTATTTCGGCGCTATGACTATAGAATAAATCAAAAATCCGATGGTAAAAAGACTCATACGAGCCAAGAATAAAGATAATCGTAAAGCATGGTTAGATACCTTTTATCCTGATAAGAATTACCGACTACGGCACCCCACGTCACCTTACACAATAGTCAGAAACTGAAATATTTGGATAGTCCAAAGGACACCTCACCATGATCTATTGTGAAGCAAACAACGGACTTGCCCTATTATGGAAAATTTTATTCAAATCAATAAGGTGATTTCAAAACCTTTTTGAAATTTCAAATTAAAAATGGAAAGATTATGCGATTGGATATAGGATAAAACAGACTACTAATACTCTGGTTTACTCATGAAGTTCCACCATAGACATAGGTCCTCCATTTTTCCAACACATGGTGCATGTCTTCCGGAAGCGGAGACTCAAAATAAAGAATCTTTTTGCTTACCGGATGTATAAAACCCAAAGACTGTGCGTGCAAAGCCTGCCGAGGTAATTGCTCAAAACAATTTTCTATGAATTGCCTATATTTAGAAAAAATCACACCTCTCAAGATTTTATTTCCACCATAGCGGGCATCATTGAAAAGGGGGTGACCTAAGTATTTGAAATGGGCTCGGATCTGATGTGTCCGACCCGTTTCCAAACGACAAGCTACCAAACTCACGTATCTAAATCGTTCTAAAACTTCATAATGCGTCACAGCATACTTACCATGCTTCCCATCGGGAAAGACATCCATCCGCTTGCGATCACGCAAACTCCGGCCGATATATCCTACGATGGTACCCTGCTCTTGCAGTAGATCCCCCCAAACCAAAGCAATGTATCTCCTCTGAGTAGCACGAGAGAAAAACTGTCGTGCTAAATCTTGCAAGCTGTATTCATTTTTAGCTACGACGAGCAAACCAGAGGTGTCTTTATCGATCCGATGCATCAAACCTGGTCGATCGAGATCATTATTTGAGGACGGTAGATGTTCAAAGTGATGCTTTAATGCATTTACCAATGTACCACTATAATTGTCATGACCAGAATGGACAACCATTCTAGCCGGTTTATTTACTACGACAAGATCTTCATCTTCATAGACAACATCTAAGGGGATATCTTCGGCGAAGGGTTCATGCGGATGTGGCGGATGAGTAATCACGACTTGTACCGTATCGAGAGCTTTGACGCGGTGATTGGACTTAACGACTTCACGATTGACTCGTATATTACCTGCTTTAGCTGCATTTTGGATCTTGTTTCGCGTGGTATTTTCTATAAAATTTATCAAGAACTTGTCTACACGAAGCGGCGTTTGATCTTTATCTGCTACAAAGCTAAAATGCTTATATAAAGAGTCCTGTACCTCTGGCTTGTTTAAATTCTCTAGGCTTTTCAAATTTATCTCATCATTCATTCGATAATAATATCTTCATATGGAGATATCTCCTGGAAGTTTTTCGAAGCTTCTTTCCTTTTCTTGTCATCAGGAGGGGGAATGACACCTTCAGCATGTCTCCCCTCTTGTGTCGAAGGTGTCGAAAAATCTGGATTGGTTAGCTTTTTAGGTCTATACACCTGGATTAAACTATCAAGTACTTCTTGCGGAGCAGTGGTCAGCCACAAGTTTACACACTGCCCTTGATCATATATTTCCCCAGGAGAAAAATCTTGACGATAGACTTTTGCACCAGCAGTATCCAAAGGTTGATCATAAGAAAGCCCACCCAATACAAATTTATGTTCTTCTAAGACAGTCTGAGCCGAAGGTAAATCCATCCCTATGACATCCGGGATAAGCACATTCTTTTCATACCCTTGACCGATAACCAAATCTAACTCAGCCTGGTAAGGTAATGCAACTCCAGCCTGAATAGGTTTGCCATCATAGAGTACTTTCAATACAGTCTCTTTAGCAATATCTGGCACATAGGTGATATTTTTTACTATGAGATGTTGGGCGGCAAGCCGATTCAAAACCAAACGTTTGTTCTTATAAATGACGTCTGGCAAAGTCGTAGACTTAAAAGTTCCTGCATTGGCTTGGATAAATATTGATCTACCTGGCTTGACATGATCCCCAGCTTCGGGAGCGAAAGCTAAGATATGGTACGGTATGAAAAAAGGATCGTAACGAGAAGTATCTACTTCATGAGTCAATTTCAATTCGTCCAAACGTACTATAGCTTGCCCAAGTGTCAAAGAAGACAAGTCGGGCACTGTGACATAATGGTCATGCCTGGTATAAATATCCAACCAATTGAAGGCCAATTTAGCCATGACATATGTGATACCTAATGCAAGGAGTAGATTCGCCAGGAGCATAAAAAGGCGAGATTTTGAAGAAATCATCGATAGGACAAATTTCAAGTTAACAAATATAAGCAAAGTAGTCCAGGATCCGTGATAAATAAAAAAACGATAAATTTGGCTGTCTAATCTAATTTTTTATATGAAAAAAGTCGCCATCGTCATGGGTGGATACAGTGGCGAATTTAATGTATCCCTGAAAAGCGGACAGGCGGTTTTTGAACATCTCGATCGTAATGAGTTCGAACCTTACAAAATCCATATATTCAAAGACAAATGGGTGCTTGTAGATGAAAATGGCGATGAATACCCAATCAATCGACATGATTTTTCAGTTCAGATGAATGGCCGTCCATTCAAATATGACGTCGTATTCAATGCCATCCATGGTACTCCAGGCGAAGATGGCTATTTAAAAGCTTATCTGCATATGATCGGCTTACCTTGCACGGGTTGTGGCTTTTACCAAGCCGTACTGACTTTCAATAAAAGAGGTTGCCTTAACTTGCTCAATGCGTTGGGCATCAAAACAGCTCCTTCGTTTTATCTAGACAAAGGCCAGGATTTTTCAGTAGAAACAATCTTACAAAAAACTGGTCTGCCTTGTTTTGTCAAGCCCAGCCGATCGGGTTCAAGCCTAGGCGTCTCAAAAGTATCCGAAAAAGAAAAGCTTGGCCCTGCTATAGAAAAAGCTTTTCAAGAAGATAAGGAAATCCTTATCGAGAAAGCTCTTGATGGTACGGAAGTCTCTGTAGGAGTCATCGAATATATGGGTGAAGTCAAAGTACTCCCCATCACAGAAATCGTCAGTGAAAACGAAATTTTTGATTACGAAGCCAAGTATTCGGGGCGATCACAAGAGATTACTCCTGCACGGCTCTCTCCCGATATCGATCAAAAGGTCAAAGCAGTTGCGGAAAAAATCTACCGCATGCTGAAGATGTCCGGACTTTCACGGGCAGAATATATTATCGTCAATGGAGAGCCTTATTTTCTAGAAATAAACACCTTCCCAGGTGTTACTACCGAGAGCATCTTACCCAAACAAGTCCGTCAAGTAGGTCTTTCTATGAGAGATCTATTTGGAAATGAGTTACATACAGCTTTAAATAAAAAACAAAATCTACGGTGAGCATCAAGTCCTTTGCAGCAAGGGCAATGGCTAGTATCATTCAACGCAAGACAGTACGTTGGTCCATGCGGCCCATTGATACACAAAATAAGGTGTTTCATACCTTGATCAATGCTGCAAAAGACACTCGTTTTGGGGTAGCTCACCGGCTAAAAGAAATACAGACTTATGAAGAATTTAAGCAAGCTGTCCCCATAAGGTCTTACGAAGCATTCAAACCCTATATCAATCGTATTTTAGCTGGTGAGGTTAATGTCCTTTGCAAAGGTAAATACCTTTATTTGACCAAAACATCCGGTACTACCTCAGGTATCAAATACATCCCTTTAAATAAAGGTGCGCTAACCAATCAACTCATAGCTGCCCGAAATGCCCTATTGCAATACATTTATGAGACTGGCAACGATCACTTCTTAGCTGGCAAAATGATCTTTTTGCAAGGCTCCCCTAAGCTCTCAGAACTGAAGGGGATTAAAACCGGTCGTCTCTCAGGTATCGTAGCCCATCACATCCCTAAATACCTTCAAGCTAATCGTATGCCCAGCTGGACGATCAATTGTATGGAAGATTGGGAAAAAAAAGTAGATGCCATCGTAGAAGAAACTTCACAAGAAGATATGAGACTCATCAGCGGCATTCCCCCCTGGGTCAAGATGTACTTTGAGAAACTTAAAGACAAGTCAGGCAAAACCGTAGGTGAACTCTTTCCCAATTTATCATTGATGGTTACCGGAGGGGTCAATTATGCCCCTTATCAAAAAGTTATGCAGAAACTCATCGGCCGACAGATTGACATCATTCAAACCTATCCAGCCTCCGAAGGCTTTATCGCTTATCAAGACAGCCAACAAAAAGAAGGCTTACTACTATTGTTGGATCAAGGTATTTTTTATGAATTCATTCCTTGGGAAGAATTTTTTTCCCCCAACCCTAGTCGGATCAATATCGAAAAAGTATTATTAGGGATAGACTATGTACTGATCGTAAACACTAATTCCGGGCTCTGGGGCTATAAGATTGGCGATACGGTACGTTTTGTATCTAAAGATCCTTATCGAATCATCGTTACTGGACGGATCAAGCATTTCACCTCTACTTTCGGAGAACACGTCATCGCCTATGAAGTAGAAACCGCTCTGGAAGAAGCCTTGAAGAAACAAACTTGTACCATAGTAGACTTTACCGTAGCGCCCCAAGTAACCCCCTCTTCAGGCCTACCTCACCATGAATGGTACATCGAATTCGAAAACTTACCAAAAGATCTCGAGGGTTTTGCACAAGAGATAGATCAAGGACTTCGACGAAAAAATACTTACTACAACGATCTCGTCTCAGGTAATGTCTTACGTCATCTGATCATAAAAAAGGTACGAAATGGTGGGATGAAAGAATACATGAAATCTATCGGAAAACTCGGTGGACAATATAAACTGCCCCGACTCTCCAATGACAGAGAAATAGCCGATATACTGGAAAACCATCTTGAACCCTCTTGACTTTTCCGTATCAATCATCCTTTACGTCTACATTACCTTTCCCACAACCACAAGCTTTTTGGCAATACAAACGACTAGAAAAAGTCCTTATAAACAACCAAATAAGGTAGACTATAGCTAAGATAAACATGATACCGATGACGATATATTGTAACATATCACTTTAAGATTTGATAGACAATGAACGATACAAAATAAGCCAATCCTGTCATAAAAATTAATTGTATAACCGGCCATTTCCAGGACTTTGTTTCCTTTCTCACTACAGCCAAAGTACTCATACATTGCATCGCAAAAGTATAAAAAATCAATAAAGAACCACCAGTAGCTAAATCATACACCGGTCTGCCGGTCTCTGGTCGAATCTCTCGCCGCATCTTTTGTTGCAAAGTCAAAAAAACTTCTCCATCGCCCAAGCTATAAACTGAAGCCATCGTACTGATAAAAACCTCACGCGCAGCAAGCGATGAAAGTAAACCGATACCGATTTTCCAATCATAGCCCAATGGACGGATAACGGGTTCGATTTTTTTCCCAATGATTCCCAGATAGGACTGCTCCAACCTACGGGAACCCAACTCCTCTTCAGCCTCGGACAAGGTAGAGACAGCTCCATCGGCTGAATGGATAATGTCTCCTGAAGGGCCAAAAGACCCTAGGACCCACAGGATCACACTGACAGCCAAAATGATCTTCCCAGCGCCCAGGATGAAAGTTTTGAGCCGCCTCCACAAAGAAATCCCCATATTGTTCAAGACTGGCCATTTATACGAAGGGATCTCCATGATCAAGTAGTTTTTATACGGCCGTTTCAAGACCTGGTGAAAGACCATTGCTACCCCCAAGGCTGATATTACCCCTAAAAGATACATACTCATCAATATCAACCCTTTGAGTTGAAAAATACCCCACCGCTCATCAGGAATGATCACAGCGATTATCAAAGTATAGACAGGTAAACGAGCTGAACAAGTTATCAAAGGTGTTACCAAAATAGTAATTAAACGGTCTCTAGGGTTTTCGATATTGCGGGCAGACATCACTGCTGGTATGGCACAGGCTGTACTAGATATCAGAGGTACAATGCTCTTACCGTTCAAACCGAAAGGACGCATCACGCGATCCATCAAAAAAATTACTCGAGTGATATAGCCACTCTCTTCCATCAACAATAGAAAAAAAAACAAGATGACAATCTGAGGCACGAAAGCTAGGATAGTACCTAAGCCGGGAATTATGCCCTGAGACAATAAGCCATTCAAAGGACCAACTGGCAAAATACTATGTATCCATCTCTGCAAATTGGAAAAAAAGCCTTCAATGCAATCTTTCGGCCCTTCGGCCCAGAAATACACACCTTGAAATATTAGAAACAACAACAGAAAAAAGATCCAATAACCCCAAAACGCATGCGTTACATAACGATCTATCTTCTCAGAAAATCTTGAATAAGATTTGGGGTATTCAAAAATCACCCGGCTGAGTATTCCTTCAATCTTCTTATAGCGCTCGAAGGTCTCTTTGATCTGTAAACGCCTAGGAACGATCTTATGCTGACGTATGAGTTGTTGCAAATGATTATCACCTCCAAAAGACAAGTCACGCCCACATGCTAAGTAATACCAAGCCCTATAAGCATTGTCCATTTCATGATAGATTTTGACTGCTTCTACAGAAGCTTTATATAAAAAACCCGGATCAAAATCCGGCGGCTTGACATAATGGAGTATCCTGACCTGCTCTTTTACTTGTTCAAGACCGGTACCTTTGCGGGCATTGACCGAGACTACTGCCGTCGAGACCTCTTGTGCCAAGCCCTCCGTATCGATAGTGACCCTTCGCTTCTGACCTTCATCCATCATATTGAGCACGAGCAACACAGGTAACCCCAGATCTTGTACCTGCTGAAACAATAATAAACTTCTACGGAGATTAGTCGCATCTGCCAGGACAATCACTTTATCAGGATGATCTGCATTTTGAGGCTCATTCAAAACACGAAAAACGACCTCTTCATCTTTAGAAGAAGGGTATAGACTATAGGTGCCCGGGAGATCTACAATTTGAAATTGCGTATCGGCATATTTGAAGAACCCTGACTTTTTATCAATCGTGACACCGGGATAATTCCCAATTTTCTGATGCAATCCCGTAAGCTTATTGAACAAAGTAGTTTTACCAACATTGGGATTCCCAACAAGCGCCAGTTTTACGGTTTTCATTCGGGAAGGCGTTCTACGAAAACATTTTCGGCTTCATTCTTACGCAAGGCTAGGCAACACCTACCCCTGCCATAGCTGATACAAAGTGGATCACAAAAAGGAGCTGTGAAAAGCAACTCGAGCTCGACACCTGGTAAGATGCCCATTTCGAAGAGTTTCACTGGCATATCTTCAGTAGCAAAACCCTTAATGATTGCTTTCTCACCCTTTTTAAGTTTTGACAGCACCTCAGCATAATCCTTATCCATCCGATAGTGATTTCATACAAAGATACTAATTATTTAAATCTGATCTAAATTAAACCCATAAGACATTAAATAAACCATTTGATTCGTAAATCATTTCTAAAAAACCACCGCTGTAATAAAGCTATAGGTAAGCCTGTGATAAGAGTATAATATCGGACCATACTCAAAACCTGAATAGTATCGATTTGCTAAAATCGAATCAATGCCGCCCACTCCATAGGCCACAGTTATAGACATCCAAAGTAAAAATAAAGTCAATAAGATGTACAACACACTTGCTACATAATAAATGTGAACATTTTTCTCCCTTCTCAATACGAAGCCGTAATGTTACAAAGTGTGAAGGAAAAATAAAATAAAAAAATTAAAATACCATCTTCCGATAATGATAAACCACTTAGATGAATTCTTTCAATAGATTCGCAAATAGTTATATACACTAATGAAAAAAGATTATAGCCACAATTATAAGAAAAAAATTCATAAAACGAGACAACTCTTTCTTAGAATGAGTTACCTTAAAAAAACATTTTCAACCATTGCATATAAACATCAAGTACAATCCAAAAAAAAATAATATTAAAACGCTAGGATTATTATAAAACCAGATAAAGTAGCAAAATAATAAAAAAAAATATTTGTAGTAACTAAATATTGTTACTATAAAGCTTTAAAATGCTGTCTAATGTAAAAATGATGAAAGAATACGATGCTCCAGATAAGAATACACAGAATAAGAAGAATTAAGAAATCTGTTCCATACCACCATCCTGTACCTATCCATAAAGCTATACTACTCCTATACGGTTCCGAAATAGGCATAGAGATTAATAATATTTTTAGGATTAGTTCAATCTTTTTATAATCATGGTGTCAATATGTGACGTAATGTCCTTAAGTATTTTACCCTTTGAAGTCTTTTTGGTTAAGATGTTATTAACTTTTTACCAATCAGGTCGAAAGGTATGGGTAGCTTCTATATTTGTTCGTCCACAGTACCGATTGAAATAGTCCTGTACCCCTTTCTGAAAGGAGACCCATAACTTATCATGTACGTCAAAGGGTTTTTCCCTTTTTTCTATGAACCAACTAATAGAGCTCTCAATCCTATCTACTCCTCTAGTGTAGAAGATATAGGAGCCATCTGCATTCTATACATAGAAATTGTATGTTACTACCACTCACCAGATGATCGCTATCTAACTTATTTCTTAGGGTAGTAAATGTTAAACTCTTATCGTCATATTTTGAGTAGAGTACAGAACCGTCATTCCAAATCGTAGTTTTACTTCCTATTGTAGGATCTGTTAATAGTTTTTTGACCCCTGGTGTGTCCCCCACCTAATGCTATCTTGAGACTGATGACAGTACCTTTAGGGTTATCTGAAAGTCATCGTTCAGTCTCACCCTTCAACAAAACTTTTGTTATTTGATCAATAGGCCTAAACTTCATCCCTGTACTTTCGTCGATAAAATCATTGAATTTTTTCGGATATTGTTGAGCAATTCAGAGAGATTGAGCTGATTACCATCTACCGTGGGGGGTATACTATTTACTTTCATGGGAAAATTATCCATATTGACCACCTTATCACTGATATTCTCTATCTTCTGTAGCTCCGAACTAAATATACCATGCGGTCGCTCTACGCTGGTTTTTAGCGGTTTGAACTTGTATAGTCTTCTACCAATTTACGAACTGTGGATGATATTTAAGAAGTGTCAGCGAATCTTTTTCTATACTGTCCATAAGGGCTTTGGCAGCACTCTTGGACGAATACGTAAGGGAGTTATCTTGGGGTTTTGTGTCGCCCGTGGAAGTATAGGTACTTCATCTACAGGGAGGAGAGCGGGGTCGCTATATTCAGACTTCCTTTTTACCATGACCACGATCCAAAGCACTTGTATTTCCCCTATATAGATAAGATAGTCTTCATACTCTTCCGCCTCAATATAAAACCGCTTCAAATACCCTATTTATGTTGATTTCACGGATATACAATCCTGGAATTTATTTTTATAATTTGGAAATTTACCATTGCACAATTCAAAGATATCATATTATTACCTATAATCCTCAAGACAAGATGTGAATTTATAAAAATCAGAATGGTCAGGATTATCACTAAACTGACATGCATGTATGTTTTTCTTTATGATCAAAAAGGTCTCTAACCCGCTCATTGCAAAGCATACATTTATTCTGATCTGAATAAGTTGTGGTAAATTTTCCTAGCTCAAACTGGACCTAAGTGGTAGAGAAATATGGATTACTTGGTAGAATATAAATAGGGGTAGAGAATGGTCGAAAGCCTGAATAAGATAGAAAAAATCTCAGAATCAAGACCATCAAAGATTGATTTATTTGGTTTCCATAAATAAAGATAAAACAGGTATCTTTGCAGGCCCACTTGACGGAATCATCATGGACAGTTTGATCAAAGCAGCTCAACTTATACTAAGTCTTTCTATACTCATAGTCTTACACGAGCTGGGTCACTTCATTCCAGCCAAATTGTTCAAGACTCGCGTCGAGCGATTTTTTCTATTTTTCGATCCGTGGTTTGCCCTTTTCAAGAAGCGGATTAGAGGTACACTCTACGGCATCGGCTGGCTTCCCTTAGGTGGGTATGTGAAGATTGCTGGGATGATTGATGAAAGTTTGGATAAATATCATACACATCATCCCCCCCAGCCTTGGGAATTTCGCTCAAAACCTTCCTGGCAACGCCTGATAATCATGCTGGGCGGTGTCATCTTAAATGCTTTATTGGCTATTATGATTTTTTCTGGGTTGTTGTTTTACTATGGAGAGACTTATCTACCCACGAAAAACATGAAGTACGGCATCGCCGTGGACAGTGTAGGACGTCAACTGGGTCTTGAGAACGGTGATTTTGTGCATGCTGTCGATGGGCAATACATCGAGCGTTTTAAGGATCTACCCAAGGCCATTATACTGGGTAAAAACATCACTGTAGACCGTATGGGGCGAATGATAAACATTCCTTTGAATGATAATAAAAAACGTATTCTCTTCGATCGAAAAGAATTGAGTCTTTTCATTACCCCTCGTATACCTGTCATCATAAAGGAGGTAGTGAAAAGTTCCGGTGCGGACAAAGCCGGATTAAAAGCCGGTGATGAGATAGCAGCAATAAATTCGGAACCCGTACTCTTTTCGGATCAAGTACGTGAGATATTATCTCAATATAAGAACACTACCATAACCCTATTCATTAACCGAGAAGGTGAATTGTTCGAAAGGACAGCTCATATAGATACTCGTGGCCTATTAGGCATAGGTTTTTCAGAGGTAAAAGACCTGTACAAAATATTCAAGATAGAGAAAAAAAATTATAGCTTCCTGGAAAGTCTCTTAACTGGAGTAGCCAGAACACGAGAGACCCTCATGTCTCAAATTAACTTCTTCAAGCAAATCTTCAATACTGAGACCAAAGCCTATAAGCAAGTGGGTAGTATTTTCTCCATCGCTAAAATCTTTTCCCCTCAATGGGATTGGGAAATTTTCTGGGGTTTGACAGCTACTTTATCGATCTGGTTGGCCTTTCTGAACTTATTACCTATCCCTGCCCTTGATGGTGGCTATGTGCTTTTTACTCTCGTGGAAATGATTACTGGAAAGAAGACCAATGAAAAATTTCTCGAACGAGCCATTACTTCCAGTTTTATCCTCATGGCTTTTCTAATGATAATCGTTTTGAGTTGGGACACTTTCAGAAATTTCTTCAGCTAAAGCTGTATCAAAAATGTGCACCTCTTTAGGACTGATGGCCACATTCAATGACACATCAGCAGAATGTATATCCGTGATCTGATCCAGTGGATCAAATAGACTCAGGCCGATCTTCAAAACATCTGCCCGACAGAGGGTCAAAAATCGGTCGTAAAAACCTTTACCATAGCCCACACGATATCCCTCTTTATCAAAGACCAATAAAGGTACAAAAATCACATCGATCGAAAATGGGTCTACTGTTTTGTCCCCTAAAGGTTCATGAATCTCATAAGCATTTAGCTGTAAGGGCTCATCCCTTGTCCATATACAACTCTCCATAGAAAGCTTTGAAAAATTACTACGAGGGATTACCACCTGTCTGCCTAGTGCAAACAAACGATCGATAATAGGTTGGGTATGGAGCTCATTCAATTTCTGGATGGATAAGAAGATGTGATAACAGGATTTATCCCAAATAGGAAGCTTTTCCAATCGAGATAAGGCTTGAAAACCTGCCCATGAGACTTCTTGTGGCGAAAGTGCTTTTCTACGAGCTAAATAAATTTTGCGAAGTGTCTCTTTATCCATAGTCTTTGGGCTTACAGTTTTTTCACACTGATGATTTTAACTGGACAAACTCGCGAGGCTTGCTCACATTGCGTATAAGCACGATCATCAGGAGTCTTCAAAGTAAAAAAACCTTTCTTTTCGATCGAATGCAATAATACTGACTTACCGTCCTTTCTGGACATACGAAAATGTCCTGGGGCCAATTCAGCACAATAGTTACATCCGATGCATTTGTCTCTTTGAAGTGTGATGACTAGCATTCAGTCCTTGATAAGTTTGTAAAGCTTGTCCGAAGGACGGACTTTAAAATCTAAAGGAATGGTGCAGACCTGCCCTTTGAACGCTGTTTCGGCCAACTGATCACCAACCATCAAAGAGGTCACCTCAGCTTCTTTTACTCCTGTACTGGGCCCAGTGATGAGTACGTTATCACCCACTTTCACTTCATAAGCCTCGATCAAAAATTCACCGATCTCTATTTGAGGGTAGTAATGTCTCCCTTTGCCGAGATAGATTTTTTTTTGTGTAGCTGCTGACCCGTTTACGGAAGACCATTCACCTAGCTTCTGCCCAAGATAATAGCCATCCCAAAACCCTCGATTGTAAACCGTCTTGAGACGCTCAGTCCAAACGGTAATTTTTTCCTGATCGAAGGTTCCCTCAGCAATAGCGTCGATAGCCTGTCGATAGCAAACAGTCGTCACAGTAACGTATTCAGGCGCACGGGCCCGACCTTCGATTTTGAGCACCTTGACACCGGCCAATACGATCTGATCCAAAAAACTGATCGTGCAAAGGTCTTTGGACGACATCATGTATTCGTTGTCAAGCTCGATCTCAAAACCGCTCTCCTGATCTATGACCGTATACTTCTTGCGACAATTCTGCTTGCAGGCCCCCCGATTAGCCGAAGCATTGTGTGAATGCAAGCTGAGATAACACTTACCTGATACCGCCATACAAAGAGCACCATGACCGAAGATTTCGATCTCAACCAAGCGCCCTGAAGGACCTTTGATCTGCTCTTTTTCAATCTGGCTAACGATCCGCTCGACCTGACTTAGGCTTAGCTCCCGACTTAAAACCATTGTATCAGCAAAGATTGAATAAAATTTTACCGTCTCGATATTGGTTACATTGAGCTGTGTGGAAATGTGTACCTCTATACCTTTCTTACGTGCATAGTAGATCACAGCCTGATCCATAGCGATTAGGGCATCCACACCGGCCTGTTGCGCCTTACCGATCAAAGTCTTGATGACCGAGAGGTCATGGTCGTAGATGATAGTATTCATCGTTAGATATGTGCGGACATCTTTGACGCGACAACGTTGCACTATCTCCGGCAGATCCTCTATCGTAAAGTTGATCGAAGCGCGAGCCCGCATGTTAAGCTGATCTACACCAAAATATACCGAATCTGCCCCATTATCGATCGCGACTTGTAGACACTCAAAGTTTCCAGCCGGGACCATCAATTCTATTTTTCCATCTCTGGTCATTTCGATGAAATCTCGGACAAAATTACATATTTTCAAGCGGTAGCCGACGCTTATGCTTACTTGTAACCTGGTTCTGTGTACTGGCAATCCTTTATCTTTTTAAAAAGATAAAGGATTTATAAAACAAACATAGAATACCTACTTTATATATTATAATAATATTATTTATAAATAAAAAAAATATTAATATTTATACTATTTAGATCTCTATCCATATTTTATATCTTGTAAGAATAAGAGTAAAATCCTCGCCTCCTCTCAATAAATCATCAAAGCTGAGGTCTTTTTACTATAACCCAAAACTTGTTTGTAATAAATTAAAAAAATCCATTTAATATTTATATTTATTTGATATTACATAATAATTTAAACATGGACACCGACTGGAAAGAGTAAAAATAACAGTTAAGTTGGCGAAAAAAATTTCATCCTACAAACGACATATCCGAAAAAATATAGATATTGATTACATGGGCTACAACTATGATTGTTTAGATATGTATGGATATAATTGGGGGAATTTACATGAAGTAATAATTACACCTAAGTATGAATTTCATTATTATTAGGATTATCCAGACAATGAACCTGGATAACTATGGTGAAGAACCTAGAAAAAGTTTTGAAGTTTTCAAAATATTAAATTATAACTAGATATTGATAGACCAATCATTTATAGAAAATTTTGAGCATTCACAAAGTTTCTAATTGGAAACTTTATTGTCCTTAATAGGGGTATTATACTTCATGAGTATACTCATTTTGTGTGTTTTAATTTTAATGCGTTTTATATAAATAAATAAAAAAGTAGGGGGTGGGGAACTTCTCTGACCATTGTGTTATCTCTAAATTTAAACTCACTAAGGAATTCTTACTATTTGACACTATCCAAGAAACGAAATCTTTTCATTAAAAACTAAAATCTCTTGAGAAATGATAGAAATATAAAGGATATGAGACTTTGAAAGCATGACGAATTTGAGGAGTTGAAAGAGTCAAAAACTATTGAAGATTATAGGTGGGCAGCGCTTTGGTTCTTTACCAAGACGTAAGTCTAGAAAAGCAGATGATAATGCCTATCTTGGACCACGGAAAACTTTCATAAAGCAAGGCATGAATTTCGATAACATTATCGGACAAGAGGGAGTAAAAGATTTTTTGACAAAAATCCATCAGAAGGGGAAGGTCCCCCATGCATTATTTTTCGTTGGTCCGGAAGGTTGTGGACATCTGCCCATGGCTCTGGCCTATGCCAAACAACTCTTGTGCGATGAGCACGATATAGCCTGTTGCTTGAAAGCTGATCACTTACAACATCCAGACCTAAATTTTGTCTTTCCAATAGCCACTACCGACACGGTGAAGAGTCACCCGGTAAGTGCACTATTCTTATCCGAATGGCGCATATTCCTACAAAAAAAGCCCTACGGTAGCCTATTCGACTGGCTCAGCCACATAGGTGTGGAAAACAAACAGGGACAGATCGGGGTAGAGGATACCCAAGAAATTAACAAAGCCGTTCATATGAAGAGTTATGAAGGGGGCAACAAGGTAATCGTCTTATGGATACCTGAGCGCTTACACCCTTCAGCGGCTAACAAACTGTTGAAGATCCTTGAAGAGCCTCCACTAAAAACCATTTTTCTATTCGTTGGAGAAAACGAAAGTGGGGTACTGCCAACGATCCGCTCACGTATGCAGACGGTACGCTTCAAAAGACTCAGCTCCCAAGAGATTCAAATAGCCTTGCAAGAACAATTTCAAATCGAAATAGGTCGTGCAGAAAAGATTGCTCACCAAGCCGAGGGAGATTGGAACAAGGCTCTAGAACTTGTACAGATGCTGCAAGAAAATAACTTTGAAAAATATTTTATCACTTGGATCCGAAATGCCTTTCTGGCCAAAAAACACCCTCAAGTTCTCAAGGAGCTAGTACAATGGAGCGAAACACTCCACGCTTGGGGCCGGGAACGCCAGAAACAATTTCTAATCTATTGCCTACAGATGTTCAGACAAGCTTTGCTCCATCATTATCAGATCGAGGGATTGCATTTTGTACCACTGGTTTCTAAAGATTTTCAATGGGAAAACTTCGTTAGTTTTATCCACGGAAAAAATATTGAAGACATCATCGATTCGCTCAACACAGCCATTTATCACATAGAACGGAACGCCAGTGCCAAGATGGTCTTGCTTGACCTATCGATCCAAATCACTCGATACCTCCATCGGATTCCCTGATTTTTCACCCCAGTTCACTTCTTAACAAGCGCCATGAAACCCTTTAGGAGTGTCAAAACCTCACCCGGCGCCTCGAGCTGACCCATATGACCCGTCGGGATTTCCGCACAAGACATCTCGCATCCTGCCTCAGTCTGTGCATGAAGTTCCTGTGGCTCAAGAAGCAGATCATGAATGCCGATGAGCAAGAGCTTGGGGAAATCTGTCTCTTTCAAAACACTTTGCCGGTCTTTGCGCAGGCGCATCCCATGCAATGCAGCCGTTATTCCATCGACAGGATTAGATCGAGCAATTTTCTTAGTAAAATCAATTTCTTCTTGAAGTCTATCCAAACTATGAGAATTGAAAAGTTTCTTCACGCCCGAGGAGATAAATAACGAATAATTTTTCTCAGCAGCTTCGATTGAACGAAGACGGTTTTCTTTTTTCTCAAGGGTATCCTCTGTTGCGGTTGAGTGGAGTAGACAAAGACCGGAAAAAAAATTAGGATTTTGCTCGACCAAAGCTAAAGCGACATAACCACCCATGGAATGCCCGACAAAAACTGCCCTAGAGATATCTTCAGCTGTCAAAACCGCTTGCACTACACCGGCCATTTCTTCCATTGTATGCACCTGGCCTAATACAGGGGTCTTACCATGACCTGGTAGGTCTATTGCTATCACCTGATAATGTTCAGAAAGGGTAGGTATGAGTGATTGCCAAATCTCTAGACTTTCCATAAAACCATGTATGAGCACAATCACCCGACCGTTTCCAGTGGTACTGTAATGTATAGGAGTGCATTCGTAAAACACCATAATGAATTATTTTAGGAGTTAAATGTAATTATTTACGATGCTAAGACCTCATACACCAATCGGAAAATAGACCAATCTCCTCCTAACAACGATTTACACGATAAGGAGTAACGTTCACTACACACCATTTCTTTTATTTCAAACCTTGTAGCACTAGTTCATATTTTGAAAGGATATTGTTTTACCAGCAATATGATGCGGAAGATCTATGCCAAAGATGCCTCGGTCTACAGGGAGCTGCTTCGGGCAGTCGTTTAGCCTAAAGATGAGGCATGGATCATACGACTTATACGATTTTTTACACAAGAAGGGGTTGGTCCTGATACCCCGTGCATCGGGGACTTCACTGGCCGGACAATGCGTATGGGATGGAATCGTAGTGAATATCCGGTTGCTATATGCCGGTAGATCACAGAGATTTATCCTGAAGAAGGGATGGGCACGTGTTTAATTGGGTGTGCCGAGATAAGTTTAATTAAACTTTGAAAGTATATAGTCTCTTTTTTAGACCGAATACCTTTACCTCCAACCGTTGCATAATCGGAGGTATAGTAGGAAATAATTCCTGCGGCTCGACCTATATACATTACTGCAGTACCCGTGATCATGTACTGGCATTGCGGTGTATTCTTTCGGACGGATCTATCGCTACTTTCAAAACTTTAATCCCTGAAACGTTCATATAAAAACTATTGCAAAAAGACATCGAAGATCACATCTATCTAGCCTTTTATGAGGCGTTTAAGAACCCTGAAAAGTAATAAAATACTCGCGAATAATTTCCGCATACATTCATAGGCGCAACACCGGCTATGGTACTCGATGCATTGATCCAAATGAATTCCTTCAACGAAAAGGTATAAGGGTTCAACCTGGCTAAGATGCTTAGTGGTTCGGAAGGTACTTTGGATTTTATCACAGAGATCATCTTACATGTAGACAGGCTTCCACCTTGGCATGATATCTTGGTTTATGCTCATTTCAGGAGTGTCGAAGAAGCCATGCAGGCTAAACCCATTGCTATGAAACACAGTTTATACGTATGTGAATTGATAGACCATTTCATTCTGAACGGTCTTACCCAAAACCGCATCTAATATAAAAATATGTGATTTATTGAGGGATAACCCAAAGTTATACTCCTACTCTCGATATGATCCGATGAAGAAAAAGTAACATCAACCCTTGCCTAAAAATTGATATAAGATTTGAAAACTCATAGTTTGGGTTATGCCTTCCCTTACTTCTCCAGGGTAAGGCGAAAAAGCTTATGAACTTCGCAAGGCAGGACTGAGTATGCTCAGCTCACGTTGTGTCGAAGATATAGCTGTAAGGGATCGAAAATTTATCTGATTATATCGCAGCATTTGGACAGATTATAGCCCGCTTTGGACAGAAAATAGTCCACTATGCCCATGCTGGAGCCGGAGAACTTTACATATTTTTTTAATAGTATACGAGAGGATATACTCTTGGCCATAACTTTCTACTGAGTGATATATATGCTCTGGGTAGCTCGGGTATTATTCAAGAGATCTTTCAAAATGCTAAACAGAACCATTATTATAGTACTTTTAGCTATTGTTGTCTTATGTGATATTTTTGCGCCTGGTGTGTTATATGGAGGAGATCTCGATCTATTCGTTACTGGATTAGTTGGCTCGTAGGCAGGAGTACAAAGAGCTTCTTTTCCTTTCGGCCGATCCGGAAGATATCACATGATTTTTACTTATGTATCTGCCAGTGAAAAGTGCCCAATCTTAAGAGGTTTTTTCCATCTTTTTTCTTGCCGGAGGTGTGTAATAGTGACTGGTTGGTAGTCTTGTGTATATAGGATCAGGGGTGTGAGATAGGGGGTATGTATCACGTTTTGGTCTTTGAGTTTTAGGGAAGAATTGCACATGAAGAATTCGTCAACCTTTCGGGGAGTATTTGTGCCCTTTGCTGATCTTCTATACCACTAGTGATTGTCCACGCCGCGTGTCGCAATAAGTGAATATTTTGGGTAGGTTGGTCTCGAAGGCTTTCTTGGAGGCTTGAATCAATCACCTTTTGTTTAGGTGTACACCCATTTGGGTTATCAGGGTTAGTTGTGGATTCATAAATTCTATAGTCAACAAGGTTAGGTCACAGGGAAGTTTGCTATGGCTGCCCGAAACTTCGATGAATTGTACTGGGTGGTCCTTCCGCACTGAGTTGCCACTCAAGATTGGCGACTGCTTGGATTGTTTTGACGCTGCTTTATGTGTCTCCGATTAAAGCTTTGGTAAGTAATGGCTATTACCTCTTGCCCTTCTCCTCACGTGAGGAGAAGGGTTTGAACAGAATTGTGTATGAGCCAAGGCATAGCAGTTGTTCGTGTTTGGGGAGTGATAGGCATGAGCTCGAGTTGGGTGACGGATCGGGCTTTTTGCCGATAGGCTGTTCCCGATACAGTCGCTATCAGTATAGCTTCCTCCCATGACTATCACGTGTTTGTCTGTGGTGGTGAGTTCTTAGGTCAGGATATTGCTTTCGATCTCGGGCCATATGTGCTATTTTTTTTTAAGCGTTCCGTTTGTTTTGTTGTTTGAGGTATTCCATAGCAAAGTGTACTCCTTTGAGTTGACTCCTTGTGACTGGTGGTAGATAGTTAGGCACAGTAGCACTATTAGCTAATATGATGACTTAGTATTCTACCAAAAAGGTCGTTGATAGGTATGTTGACGCCTATATGGGCATGGCATTGAAAGTTTACGCCTTCTTATTCCATCATTGCAATCCGGCTATTGATCACCAATTTTTTTAATTTGAAGTTTGAGATGTAGTAGCGAAGTGGATTTCTGGGGGGCTCATCGCGCTCGAATATCTTTCACTACCGGTATTATTGAAGTGGGCTGCTGCTATCAGCAAAAGTCAAACAAGGGTAAGGAAAACATACAGCACGGGGGTATCAACCTGATCCAAACCCTATTCTTAGCTTTTCGAAAAGGGGTCAAAGAAGATAAATATAAGGCAGAAACTTTTTTGGAGTGAATAAAAAACCACCACCATATAAAAGGGACCCCTAATAACAATAATAAAAATACTGGTTTTTGAAATTCACAATTACTCATCATCTACCTGTACCTGTGTCTCAACATATACATAAGCTACTGCATGGATGACCTCTAAAAAAATCCCCACCATGGACCGATATTCTTGAGCCTCTCTAACGTCAGATTTTAACTTAGCAAACTTTACCTGATCCCTAAGTATGAAAAAATTTACACATTCCTTTGATCTGATCCGGAGTTAATATCTTTTTACTTTTTAAATAAGTGATGATCTGACCCGAAACCGATCCTAAAGCATTAAACCCAAAATGCGGGTAGATATACATTCTTAAAATATTAGTAAACTCCCTATAATATATCTCCATTTTTTCAATATGTTGCTTATGAGATACTTCATCCAGTTTTTTCAAAGACCTCAAAGCCCCTTATAAGACTATAATACTAGACTTTGAATTTAAGTTTTTTTCATCGCTCGATGAGGAAAAGAATCCCAACTATTCCTAATAAGATCAGACCCGATCCCACGAAAGTAAAATAGACCCCATATTTTACCAAATAATCTTTAAAGAATATGATTCATGTATGATACCTTTGATCTCATACAAAGGATATTTGAAGGTATTTGTCACCATATCCTTTATCATGATATCAAAACGCTGTGTACGGATAGTATACTTGCCATCGATTACAATAGGAATAGGGAACAAAGAATAACAGCCGCTATCATAAGCCATCAGCAAAAGTTCATATTGACATTTGATACGGTTGGTATCAATCCTTTTTTCTTCCGCGTTTTAGAAAATACAACAATATGATCGTATCAGCTCTCTAAGGCACCTAAGGTGACCTTGATTTCCATAATTTTCAGTCAACCCAATAGCATAATGCAAGGGCACTCCTATGCGGATGACTGTGTACGGTTTACCTTAGACACGACTTTCTGTACCGATACAAGCCAAATGGTAAATAAAAAAACTAAATAAACTTTATACAAATACTTTTCAAGTATAAGAATATTTAAAATGATTTAAAAACCTTTTATATTATTCTCATTAGTTCTAATATTTAAAGGTTTAGCATAATATTTTCTAAATTGTTAGAAAAAATATCCCTGCATATCTTGATAAAAAACCTCATAAGACCCTAGGATTGCTTTAGAATAAATATAGGCTAAAACCAGCTCACTACTTTCCTTATCTTGGATATAAAGTATATCGACATTAGGCATTTTTTTCTTTTTCGTCAAAGACACGAAATTTTAATCAAGGCATGTTGTTTAGTTGCCATCTGCAAAGACTTTTAATAATTAGCTCCAATGAAATTCGACAATACGACGACGATAGCTTTCTTTTTCACCACCTTCACTAAATATTCAAGTATTTGAATCAAAACGATTTTTTTGTAAATATTTAAAATAAATTAATTCTTTGATCAAGTATAACACATTGAAACGCTTTTTCTTTGGCGGGATGAGAAATTTTACTTGATTGCTAAAAAGAAGAGCCCCTATTTTATCATTATTTTTTATAGCCGAGAAGTCCAAGACAGCATAAAGCTCGATCATCACCTCCTTTTTAGTCTTAAGGCGAGTACCGAAAAGTATCGAAGCACTCACATCGATCATCAACATCAGAGTGAGCTTACGTTTCTCTTCAAATACTTTGACATACGGCTTCATTTCAATGAGTTGTTTTATTCAAATCTATGGTATGTATATCATTTCCGTATTGATACGGTCGCACTTCCTTGAAAGTTATCTCACGACTTTTAAAAAAAAACTATGATAATTACCAATAAAAAGGTGTTTGTTAAGCCTTTTAGTCTTAATGTCGATACGTCTTTTTTTCTTAAAAATTTCTCTGATGACCACATCGTATAGGCTAAATGGTAAAACATATGAGTCTGCAATGGACTACCAGAAGCCACTTTCAGATGATTAAAATCACATTCTGTATTATGGACGCATCCTTAGTCGTTGTATGGGCTGTTGGGATCGCAAATCGATCTCAGAAATAAACTATACAATCTCCTATAAACCAAGCATCTCAAAACCAATGTAGCGTTTGCTGCCTCCAGTAGCCTAGCCACATCTCCAATATTTAGGCATCAACTTCCAACTGATCTCAACATAAGGCATGAACTCCGTGCTGGGTAATAAGGTACGGTCAAAACAACTACATCTACAAAATCCAAACGTGTATGTAACTCGACGACCCAGAGCTCAAAATTATACCGATTAAAATGAATTTGGACATTCTCAAAAATCCTATAACTTTCATTATGATTAAGGCATGTTAGGAAACATATCTTACTACTCGCTGATTAGTATTAAAACACTAAAAACTCTTTTGTACACGTCTGCTTCCACGGATGCAATGAAAGCCATTTGGTGGGATCAGGGATGGTTTTATGTTTTAGATTTGGGTCCCATCAAGGTACCTGTATCGTATTCAATAGGTGATGAATGATCTCATCTGTATTGGCATTTCTTGCCTAAGCTTCTCATAGGTTAACCGTGATCCTAACGCAATACGTCTTTAGATATCGCAGAGAATATCTTCCGGAATGAGACATCCACGTCCTTGTAAGAAAGTATATACTCTAGCAGACAAAGTCAACTGTATGTTCCCCCTGCGGGGAAGCCTTGGAAGCAACCATAGGGATTAACGCATCTAAATGATATAATGTTGGATGGCTCATTGCAAAAACGATGCTTAAAATATATTGTTTAATCTTTTTATCAATATGGAAATGATACAACACCTCCCTAGTTTGTAAAATATCTTATTGAGTCACCACGGTTCAGGCCTGTACACATTTCCATTCAAACCAGCCTTTATAATCTTCTTATCGGATTTAACGTCTGTATAATCAATGATATACTTCATCATGAAATGGTCTACCCGTGCTTCAGGTAAAGAATAAGTATTCCCATGATCTACCTGATTTTGAGTAGCCAGGACTAGGAATGGTTATTTCAAAAAAAAAAGTCTCATCACCGATCGTTACTTGCTTTTCTTGCTGGACTTCTAAAAGTGCAGACTGCACCTTTATTGGTGCACGGTTGATATCATTAGCTAAGACGAAATTGGTAAAAATCGCCCTATTTTTTACGATAAAATTATTGTCTTTCTAATTATAGACTAGTGTGCATACTACGTCGGAAGGCAAAAGGTCTGATGTGAATTGTATCCTAGAAAACGAGCTATGAATGGACCTTAGCTAATATTTTGATCACCAAAGTTTTGGCTAACCTAGGCGGGTCTTCCAATAAGACATGTCATTTGTCTAAAAGACCAATCAGGAATCTATCTATCATATAACTTTTCCCGATGACAATTTTACTGATCTCGCTCTTGATATTTTGGATCTCATGACTCTTATTCTGTATCCGTTCAGTGATCTCATAAACGTGCAGTGATAAGGCCTCATTCACGTCTTTCCGGAAAAACAACCCCTTGATTAAATTAAATTTATTTTATCTGTTTGTTAAATCTTATCATCCTCATTAGGATACATTACTTATATTAAAATAAAAAATTAATTTTTAATTTATTGTAAGATGAATATTACCCATTTAATGCTTCCGACCCACCAACGATCTCAAGTATTTCCTTGGTGATAGATGCTTGCCTGGCTTTGTTGTAGGTAAGCATCAGACCGGCTTTCAGATCCGAGGCGTTTTCTGTGGCTTTATGCATGGCCATCATACGTGCCCCATGTTCAGAAGCATAGGACTCCAATATGGCTCTGAAGAATTGCAGTTTCAATGATTTGAGGGCAAGTTGATCAAAAATAATATTTTTAGAAGGCTCGAAAATATAATCAGAGGCATCCCCTGAAGTTTCAACTTTTGGTACCATGATGGGAAAAAAAACTTCAGTGATTATCTCTTGAGAGGCTGCATTTTTAAAACGATTGTAGACTAATTTTACTTCAGTGAAGGCACCTCCTAAGCATTCCCTGATTAAGCCATCGGTGACCTCAGAGATCCTTTCAAAACTTAACATCTCGAAGAGATAGCTCCAGTCTGCATAAAGCGTGTACTTTTTGGACAAAAGATCTTTACCCTTCTTACCGATCGTCAAAAGTTGGATTTCTTCTTTATACCTCCTCTTTGCCATGCAGGATACTTTCCGAACTATGGAAGAGTTAAATGCCCCGCAAAGACCACGATTGGATGTGACTACGATAGACAAAACCTTACCACCTGAAGGTGCTACAGTATATCGCTGCAAGGTGTTTTCTCTGATGACCGTACAAATCTCCCCGAGAAGTTGCTTGATTTTCTCAGCGTACGGCCGCATACGTACAACCGCTTCTTGTGCTTTCTTCAACTTGGTAGCTGATATCATTTTCATAGCGCCTGTGATCTGCGTGATAGAAGCTACCGAATGGATCCTACCTTTTATTTCTTTTAAATTCGGCATAACAGTTGTGAGATAAGAAGATTAATGAGGCAGATATTTAGTGCTCATCTCTTGAGCGGCTTCCTCCAAAACTTTGGTTAAATTATCGTCAAAATGACCTTTTCTCAAGGCATCCAACACATCAGGATGTTTGTGATTGATGTAAGTGATATAGGATTCTTCAAATTCTTTGACCTTGTTCAACGGCACATCTTTGAGTAGATTTTTCGTGCCGGCGTAGATAATAGCTACTTGGTCAGCTACTTTATAGGGTGAATTGCCAGCTTGTTTGAGTAACTCCACATTGCGTTGTCCCTTGCTGATCACAGCCATGGTAGCAGCATCAAGATCCGAACTGAATTTGGCAAAGGCCTCTAATTCGTGATATTGAGCCTGATTCAACTTGAGCGTTCCAGCCACTTTTTTCATTGATTTGATCTGAGCAGCACCACCTATACGTGAGACGGAGATTCCTTCATTGATAGCAGGACGTACTCCAGCATTGAACAAGTCGGTCTCTAGAAAAATCTGCCCATCTGTGATAGATATGACATTGGTAGGGATATAAGCAGAGACATCACCCGCTTGGGTCTCTATGATCGGCAAAGCGGTCAAGGATCCACCTCCTTTGATATGACCTTTCAATGATTTGGGGAGATCATTCATCTGCGCAGCAATCACATCATCTTGGATGATTTTGGCTGCACGCTCAAGCAGGCGCGAATGTAGGTAAAATACATCTCCGGGGTAGGCTTCACGTCCGGGTGGACGGCGCAAGAGTAAGGAAACCTCTCTATAGGCCACTGCTTGTTTAGAAAGGTCATCGTAGATGATTAAAACGGGCCGACCCGTATCGCGGAAATATTCGCCGATGGCTGTTCCGGCAAAAGGAGCAAATACTTGCATTGGCGCAGGATAAGAGGCATTAGCCGCTACAACTACCGTATAGGGCAAAGCACCATGTGCCTCCAAGGTTTTCACAATGCTTGCTACAGTAGAACCTTTTTGACCGATGGCTACATAAATGCAATAAATCGGTTTGCCACAATCGTAAAATTCTTTTTGATTCAAGATGGTATCTATGGCTATAGTAGTTTTACCAGTCTGACGGTCTCCAATGATCAATTCACGTTGCCCACGACCGATGGGGATCATTGTATCGATGGTCTTAATACCAGTTTGCAAGGGTTCGTTCACCGGCTGACGATAGATCACCCCCGGTGCTTTGCGCTCAAGCGGCATTTCGAAAAGCGGCCCTTCAATTGGACCCTTCCCGTCGATAGGGTGTCCCAAAGTGTTAACCACACGCCCCAGCATGCCTTCTCCCACACAGAGTGAAGATATCTGCCCAGTACGCTTGACTGTATCGCCCTCTCTTATTTCTGCCGCAGGACCTAGCAAAACAACCCCTACATGATCTTCTTCGAGATTGAGCACCACACCCTCCAAGCCGGTATGAAACTCGACCAGTTCTCCATAACATGCTTGGTTCAATCCATAAATACGAGCTACTCCATCACCGATCTGCAAGACGACACCTGACTCGGTAAGCTGACTATCAGACTGAAATCCAGATAATTGTTGTTTTAATATAGCTGATACTTCAGCCGGTTTTATTTCTGGCATAAAAAACTTTTGTTTCTTTCAATAACGCTTGACATTATAATCGTCATCTAAAAGTTCTTTGCGAAGCCGGGTAAGTTGCCCGCTCACGGTTGAATCCAATTGTTGATCCCCCACACGAAGCAAAAAACCACCGATGATGGCTGAACTGACTTCATTGATGAGTACATATTTTTTATCCGACCCAAAGACTTTGTCAATCTTATCAATTACCAGCTCTTTTAAAACCTTATCTAAAGGGACTGCCGTAGTGACTACGGCCTCTACAATACCTTGATCAATTTGATACATATTTTGGTATTTAAATGCCACTAGTCTTAAAAGGGCCTCTCTTTTGTGTAGGATCAAAAGTTCGATGAAGCGCTGGGAGATCTCAGAAAAGGACTTGAAGGTTGCTCGAGCAACCTTGATCTTTCTTCTTGGATTCAACAAGGGACTTTGGAGGAATACTTGTAACTCCCGACTCTCTTTAGCCAAAACGGCCAAGTTTTTCATATCGGCATGTACTACATCTCCTTTACGAACCTTGAGGGCATATTCAAACAATCCTTTGGCATAACGGTTGGCTACTTTCGATGTCTGCATAGGCTAAGAATACTATTTTAACTCATTGACCAATCCTTGCAAAAATTGCTGTTGCTGATCCTTATGATTTAATTCTTTTTTCAAAATCTTTTCTGCAATGCTTAAAGAAATAGCGGCTACTTGATTTTTCAAAACTGCAACAGCCGTCATGCGTTCATTTTCAATGGCTATCTTGGCATTTTTGATCATCTTATCGCTCTCGGCCTGGGCACTTTCTTGAGCCTTGGCTTGTATCTTATCCTTCATCTGAAGGGCTTCCTTTAAGATCTCATCTCTTTCTAGCCTAGCTTTTTTCAAAAGTAGATCTCTATCGGCCTGTACGAGCTGCACCTCCTCGCGAGCTTGTTTAGCCATCTCTAGAGAGCTACGAATATTTTCCTCACGTTGCTCGATAAATTGCATGATGGGTTTCCAGGCAAATTTAGCAAGCAATACTAATAGTATGATAAAAATTACCATTTGCCAAACGACTAAACCGACGGTTGGAGTTACCAGATTCATATATATTTTTTATTTTTTTAAGTCTTCCAATAAAAAGTTTTTTCTGAAGCCAACCACCTCAGATAAAGCTCTTTCTGATCACTTGAAAACGGTCAATAAAGCCGTGACCACACCGAAGAGGGCTGCACCCTCTACAAGGGCCGCGGCAATGATCATAGCACTTTGGATCTTCCCAGAAGCTTCGGGCTGACGGGCAATAGCATCCATAGCCGAACTACCGATTTTACCGATACCCAATCCGGCACCGATCACGGATAAACCTGCTCCAATAGCAGCTAAGCTCGCATAAATCAAATTAGCATCCATGATGTATGTATTAAATTAACGTATTTCATGCTCGTGATCTTCTACAGCTATTCCAATGAATAAAGCGGACAAAGCAGTAAATATGAACGCCTGCAAAAAAGCGACCAACACTTCCAACAACGAAATAAACAAGGCAAAAGGCACGGAGAACCCCGCAGTAAAAATATTTTTAAACATAAAAATCAAACAGATGAAGCTCAGTATGACGATATGTCCGGCTGTCATGTTGGCAAACAAACGAATGCACAACGTCAAAGGGCGGATAAAAACACCAATCAATTCTATCGGAGCCAATAAAAATCGTACAGGGATAGGTACACCGGGCATCCAAAAGATATGTTTCCAATAAGCTTTATTGGCACTAAGATTTACTACCAAAAAGGTTGTCGTTGCTAAGACCAGGGTTACGCTGATATTACCCGTCACATTGGGAGCGCTAGGCAAAAGTCCCAATAAATTATTGATCAGAATAAAGAAAAATATTGTTAGTAATAGTGGCAGGTAACGTTTGTACCTCTCATGGCCTAAATTAGGAATAGCAACCTCATTCCTAACAAACAAAACCAAAGGTTCTAAGATTTTTCCTAATTGCCATGTCATACTATACCCTTTGTACGAACGTGCCATGCGAAAAAAGATCATACATAAGAGCAAAGCCGAAAGTAGGATCATCACCACACTTTTGGTTATAGAAAAATCCAAAGGTTGTTTATTGATAGGATTTCTTAAAGCATCAACAGTCCAATCACCGGAAGCGTTTGTTTTATAGATCTTATCATGAAATATCTTATAAAAATTCCCAGACCTTTGCACAATTTTATTACCATGAGCAAATTCAGAAGACATGAATATTTGAATCCCATTATCTAACAATATTACAGGCAACGGGATGGTCACTGCCTTATCTCCATCTCCCCAAAGATGCCATTCGTGAGAGTCGATTATGTGCTCAATGATTACCTTAGCGGGATCAAAACGCTCTTTGTCAGCTCCCAGGACCACAGCATCCTGGGATTCATGCTTAGTATACCCCCAATGGCAGACCAAACTCAATAGTATAGAAAAAAAAATCGTTCTCTTCGGTATCATGACCTTCTTTTGGGATCGGGGCAAATTTAGAATTTTTTAATTCACAAAGTGAACTGGCCAAATAATCTATATTAGAAGGAAACTCGATGATGATGAAACACCTTCTCTTGACTTATATGTCGTGCCATTCAGATAATTTTGCATCCACTAAACGCATTCAATCTATGGTAAAGGTCGGCCCACTGACATTTGATACCTTTCCTCTACTCCTGGCGCCCATGGAAGATGTGAGTGACCCACCTTTCAGACGTCTATGCAAAGCATATGGCGCTGACTTGATGTTTACAGAATTCATTTCCATCGAAGGTTTGATTTGGCAAGCCGAAAATAGCACTAAAAAACTCGATATTTTCGAATACGAGCGTCCCGTCGGCATCCAAATATTTGGAGCCGAGATGGACGCCATGATGCAAGCCATAGACATCATCAACACACAGCACTCCGATATCATCGATATCAATTTCGGTTGCCCGGTCAAGAAAGTCATCTGCAAAGGTGCTGGAGCTGCCATCCTGAAAGATATCAACAAGATGGTCGCCCTAACAGCCGCTGTGGTCCGACGCACCAGCCTACCAGTGACAGTAAAAACCCGATTGGGCTGGGATGAACAAAGCATTCGGATTCAAGAAGTAGCCGAACGCTTGCAAGACGTCGGCGTGCAAGCCCTTTCGATACACGGCCGGACCCGCGCCCAGATGTACAAGGGAGTAGCTGACTGGACTAAGATTGCTGCAGTGAAAAATAACCCTCGCATCCAAATCCCCATTTTTGGTAATGGCGACGTAGACAGCCCCGAAAAAGCCCTAGAGATGCGTGATAAATATGGTCTAGACGGTGCGATGATCGGCCGTGCTGCCATAGGATCCCCCTGGATCTTCGACGAGATTAAACACTACTTCCGTACAGGAGTCCTATTGCCAAAACCTACAATGAGCCAACGCTTAGAAGCCATCCGAAGACACCTACAATGGTCTATAGATTGGAAAGGCGAAAGACTTGGGATCTTAGAAATGCGCTGTCACTACACCAACTACTTCAAAGGTCTATCATATACCAAAGCTGCGCGCCAAAGACTTATAACTGCCCAATCGCAAGCAGCTCTCTCAGCCGCACTCGAAAGCATAGCAAACGATTATGCTAAAGTCACAACCGTATGATCTCCCACCCAGGCATAAGATAGGGATGAGACTTCAATATAAAGCTTAATAAATCATTGACGTCGCATAATAAAATAATTTAATATTAATACATTCATTTTTTTAATACTTAAAAATTAATCTCCACAAAACAAGACACTGTATTCGTGTTATAAACTAAAAATTAAGATTATGGAATCATTAACTAAATACCAATTTAAAACTTTTAAAGATGGAGGTGACTGGGTAGAAGAAGTGATGAAAAAAGCAATAAGAAGACATTCTTTACCATATTTTCGAGATAGCGCTTCTCATTTCTTTTATTAAGAAGGACACAACTAAGAAGAGTAAAAACCACTTTAATAAAACATGAAAATTATTATAATTCAGAGAAATATAATATACAGACCAGATAAAAACACAAACTATCTATCATAAGTTAAAAATAAAATATATAAATTAATTATTTTATCATTATATTATATTTAAATAATAATAAATACTAAATATTAAATAAATTAAAATTTATTAAATATGAAACTATTAGATCTCATTCGATCCAGAATTCATTCTAGTGATTTCAAGGAAAAAACGAGAAGAAAAAACCAAATTCTATAATATAACGTAACAAAGATGATTCAAGGAGGCTGTCAAGTATCACAATGTCCTGATCCTAGGAAATATTTCTTTGAGAAATATAAAGAATATAAAAAACCAAAGAACAAATTCATTATATTTGGACCCTGGCTGTTCTTTAAAAAAAATTACTTATCATGAAAGGTGGAGGGATTTGGCCCGACGAAGCCTTAGCAACCCTTTATCTTAACAAATCAATTGAGAAAAGAAGGTGCTGCTTCCAACCCTATCCAATAGGGGGAAGATAAGTCGAAAGTAGAATTTGCAATCGAAGTGTTTTTCATAGCATGAAAGTCTCTTTCGGTTTATTCGGGAGAGGCTTTTTTGTTGGGAAGCCTTCCGAAATCTTTCATGATAAGCCTCATTTAAAACAAACCAATAAACTATCCTATCATGAAAGCAGAAACAAAACTCATCCACGGCGTATCGCCCGACTCCTTGACAGGAGCCATTTCTACACCGATCTACCAGACCTCTACTTATGTACAAGAGGCACCAGGCATAAATAGGGGTTTTGATTATACCCGCACAAACAACCCGACAAGAAAAATTCTGGAAGAAACGATAGCTACTCTAGAAAACGGCCGATCAGGTTTAGCCTTTGCTTCAGGTCTGGCAGCCATAGACGCTGTTCTTAAATTGCTTAATGCTGGTGATGAAATTATAGCTGTAGATAATATTTATGGGGGTACTTTCCGTGCATTGACGACCGTATACAACCGCTTGGGCATCGAGGTTAAATTTGTAGACACTGCTGAAAGTGAAAATGTCCTCCACGCCATCTCTGATAAGACCAAGATGATCTGGTTAGAATCACCGGCTAATCCTACGTTGAAAATATCAGACATTGCTGCTATCAGTCGGACAGCCAAGGCCTATAAAGTATGGGTAGTCGTCGATAACACCTTTGCTTCACCCGCTCTGCAAAATCCTCTGGATTTGGGTGTCGATATCGTCATTCACAGTGCAACAAAATACCTTGCCGGGCATTCGGATGTATTGGCTGGCCTGACCGTGGTGAGAGATCCTGAGCTGGCCGATCGACTCAAATACATTCAAAACGCTACCGGTGGTGTCTTGGCACCATTTGACTCTTGGCTGACCCTCAGAGGTATCCAAACCCTATACTTGCGCATGGAAAAACAGTCGGCTAATGCCTCCAAAATAGCAGACTTTCTCAACCAACATCAGGAGGTTGACAAGGTCTATTATCCCGGGTTGACGTCTCATAAAAATCACATCATAGCAGCCAAACAACAACGCGCCTTTGGTGGAATTGTCTCCTTCAGTCTCAAAGACGATACAACAGCCGCTGCAGATGGTTTTATCACATCTACATCCTTATTCAAACTAGCCGAGAGCCTCGGAGGGACTAAAAGCTTACTTTGTCACCCAGCGACGATGACACACAAATCCATCCCAGAAAAAGCCAGGCACGCCATAGGTATCCAAGACTCACTCATACGTCTCTCGTGTGGGATAGAACATGTCGACGACTTGATAGAAGACCTTGAACAGGCTTTTGTTTAAATCAAAAAGAAGAAAACTATTTAAAAATTTCGATCCACGATGACAAAGATTCAATTGGCAGTATTAGGTTTCAGATGCGTAGGTACAGGTCTTTATCACGTCTTGCATGAGATCGAAGGCATCCGAGCCGAGATCAAAAAGATCTGCATTAAATATCCGGAAAAGCCCCGACCGATCAAGCAAGCTTCTTCACCACAGAGCCAGAATAATTGTTCGACGACCCACAGATCGATGATAATGTCGGTCTGATCGATGCCATTATAGTAACTTTTTAGATATTTTTAGCAATTATGAGCTAACAATAAGATGATATCTGAAAACTTACCAGTTTTACTAGTACTGCAAGAAAAATATAAGATGCCTTTTCTCTACGAGGCCTCTTACTGTGCTAGCATCCCAATCATCCACAACTTGGAGGAATACTATGATAATGATTTGCTCGGAGCAGTCTACTGTATCTTCAACGGCTCAACCAATTTATTTTCACACACATGGCTGAAGGGGGCGCTTGCCTTTTGAATAAGCATTGTAACAAATCTAAGAGAAAGATTTTGCAGAGACTTATCCCCGGTTAGATGTCGAAGATATCGATCTTAAATACAAGTTATGCATCATCTTGTTTCACCTATTTAGCCTTATTGTCCAGCCCAAAGATATCTTCTATTTTGGCATCTCACACATCACACCATTCGATCTGAACTTTGCCCGGCAACGCCAATGGGGGATAAAGCTCTTAGCCTAATGCAAAAAAAAGAAGGACAAGGGGTATACGGATTCTTTGTATACTAGTTTTCATCAGTAAACAGGACCCATTGGCACACATCCGTTATGAATACAATGGCATGATCTTAGAAAGTGCTTTTTTCGAAAAGCAATTGATGGGTCGGGAAAGGAAACGAAGATAAGCTCACAGGCTCGGCAGTACTCTCAGACATCTCAGTCTTGACATATAAAGTATAAATAAATACGAATTCGAAAAAGGGTAAGACAAAAACCAAACTTTTAAGGTATCTCGTGATGCTTTATTCAGGGCCTAGGTTCGGTACAATAGACATGTATCTGAACTCTCAGACTTCGAGCGGATCGAAGAATATTTTTCAAGCATATAGAGGTGAACTATCTATTGGGTACGATCCGGCAACAACAGCTCGAAGAAGACACCTGGCTCGAAGATTCTAAGCCTCAATCCGATTTTAGTCTATTAGCTTGATAGGCTGCAAAACTAATATTGATCATACCGGCGAACTCACCAAAACAATTAGTGATACTCATAGAAAAATCTCTAAAATTTTCCCAATCGAACCCTTGTCCGATGTAATACGCTTCATAATCCTGTCCCAGTCCGGATTGCATATCAGGTTTTTGCCGCTCGACATAGGATTGATTTGAATAGGCAAGCAACTTGATAGGTCTCTGGACACCTCTACATAGTCGGTTGGTAATTGATCTCTTAAGGTTACTTGCTGTATTTCATATTTTTACAAATTACGAGCCTGTACGGGTTTTACACTTTAGATATCGTTTCTACATCTACAGCCTGATAGGACAAAAGCGTGGAAGTGTTTTGTTTTTGTATACACTCTACAACAATCAAAGTGATCATTTCCATTTCTGTTGTCGGCTTGTATAATGCGGTTAATTTTTGTATGCTTCATGGGGATTAGTTTTCCGTCTTCAATGCAACCAAGTGACGATTGCTGCCTAGGTCCAATACGATATGCTTGTTTTGTCCAACGTCTACCACTATCTAGGGGATAACCTGTGTCTTTATAATATCATTCATAAAAGTATTGACACGAATCCTTACTACAATCTTATAACTTCCAAGCATAATGGAAAAGTTGGGCATACCTTATTTTTGTGGATCACATAGAACTTCTTTTATAAAGCCTAATTTTTGGAATAGTCTAAAATAACACTTTTTGATGTCTTGATCAACTACTACGTTCTCGTACTTAGAACGATCATGCCCCTTGAACCATTGAGATTGTCCTACTGCCTGTAGAAACTAAATGAAATTGGATACCGTCTTGATGTCTTTGAGATTTCAGCTAAAACTGTTCTTGTCAGTATTTTTCTAAGCTCAATAGCTCGAGTAGCGCAGAAGCTTCTTGCTCAGAGGAAAAACCCAAGAAGTTTTCTGTCCATTCGTTTCGTTTAGCATGATTTAAACAAGATTTTGAGTATTCTAACACTGAATGAGCTCAAAAGTGATACTTCCTTTGCCATCCTGCAATTGGATACCTAGCCGGGCTAATTCATCACGGATCTGGTCTGAAAGTGCCCAATTCTTCTCATGACGGGCTTGATCACGTAGTGCGATGAGCAATTGGATCAAAGCTTGAGGACAATTAGGCATTTTAGGATACTCTCGCTTGACCGATTCAAGTCCAAGTACTTCAAAAATAAAGTTATGCATTGTAAGCTTTAGAAGATCAAGATCTGTAGCAGTTAATTGAGCGTCTCCCTTGCATAGTGCATCGATGTACCGAACGGCTTCGAAGAGCTGAGCAATCAAGACTGGACTGTTGAAATCATCATTCATCGCTTTATAACACTTTTGATGCCAAGCCACCACATCAAAAGCTGATATGGTCCCTGCTGAAAGCTCTGCTAAAGACTCAAAAGCATCCATCAGGCGGTAATAGCCCCGCTCGGCAGCAACGATCGCATTATTGGAAAAATCCAACACATTGCGGTAATGAGCTTGTAGGATGAAAAAACGCACGATGCTCGGATGAAAGGCTTTTTCTAAAAAATCATTCATTCCACTGAAAAGTGATTCGGGTAGTAGCACATTACCAGTAGACTTGCTCATCTTCTGTCCATTCAGTGTGAGCATATTGGCATGCATCCAATAATGCACTGGAGGTTTACCATAAACCCCTTGAGCTTGTGCCAATTCGCATTCGTGGTGAGGAAATTTTAAATCTATACCCCCACCATGGATATCGAAGGTATCGCCGAGGTACTTTACGCTCATCGCTGTACACTCAAGATGCCAGCCTGGAAAACCCTCTCCCCAAGGCGAAGGCCAACGCATGATGTGCTCGGGAGCAGCTCTTTTCCATAGGGCAAAATCTTGAGGATTGCGTTTACCTTCTTGCCCCTCTAGAGGTCGAGTCTGTACGATCAATTCATTGATCTTCCGTCTGCTGAGTGCTCCATAATCATACTCTATATTATAGGTTTTTACATCGAAATAGACCGAGCCATCGATATCATAAGCCAAGCCTTTTTTGATTAGCTTTTTGATCCATTCGATCTGTTCGATGATATGACCCGTAGCAATGGGTTCAATACTGGGGGGTACGGTGTTGAAAAGGCGTAAGATATGATGAAAATCCAAAGTATACTTTTGAACTATTTCCATCGGCTCAAGTTGCTCGAGTCGGGCTTTTTTAGAGATTTTATCCTCACCCTCGTCTGTATCGTTTTCTAGATGACCCACATCGGTGATGTTGCGCACATAGTGCAAATTATAACCCAGATGCTTCAAATAGCGGAAGACTAGGTCAAAAGAGATGAAGGTACGGCAATTGCCTAGATGGACCTGGTTGTAGACTGTCGGACCACAAACGTACATCCCCACATGCCCTGGAGTGATGGGCTTGAATAGCTCTTTTTTCCCACTAAACGAATTGTAAATCTTGACTTGTCGGTCGTACTGTTGCCTCATAGTCTAAGATGGTTGGTATGTCACACATCCCAACGGGTCGAAACTCCGATATGATGCAAAAATTCTTCACGCGTAGCCCGATCGATTTTGAAAACGCCACCGAGTTCTGCTGTAATAGTACTGCTTCCAAAATCACGGATACCACGAGAATTCACACAGAGGTGTTTGGCATTGATCACACAGGCTACATCTTGGGTATCTAGGATCTCCTGCAGGGCTTGGACAATCTGTATCGTCAACCGTTCTTGTACCTGAGGTCTTCTGGCAAAATGGTCTACGATTCGATTGATCTTCGAAAGACCGATCACCTTACCGTTGGAGATGTACCCCACATGAGCCCGACCTATGATGGGTAAGAAATGATGTTCGCAAGTCGAGTACACTGCGATATTTTTCTCGACAAGCATCTGGTTGTATTTATATTTATTTTGAAACGTAGAGGCCTTGGGTTTGGTATCAGGATGTAAACCGCCGAAAATATCCTTGATGTACATTTTAGCCACACGTCTCGGCGTGTTCCGTAAGCTATCATCGCTCATATCTAGCCCCAAGGTTTCCATGATTTGCCGGAAATGTCCTTCGATACGATGAATTTTTTCTTCATCACTCAAATTAAAGGCATCTGCACGCAAAGAAGTATGGTATGTGGAGGAGGAGTGGCCCTCTTCTAATTCTTCTAGTAAAAATATTTCATGTTTATTCATAATCGGTTTATCATGTAGAAGGGTACAAAGGTATGAAAATGAATCCATATTATATAAATATCTTCTTCTATAAGCTTATTATTAGATTAATCCCTAAATTTGTAAATCCAACAAAGATCTGGTGGGACAGGTATTATATCCCTTACGATTTCATCCGATTTTCCAATACCGCATTTGGGGCGGGAGCAAATTAAAAAATATTTTAAAAAAAAAGGTTCTTCAAGATTGTATCGGGGAGAGTTGGGAACTTTCGGATGTAGCAGGACATCTGAGTATAGTAGTCAACGGTCCATTGGCTGAGGAAAACATTAAGACGCTTATCGAGAGATATCGAGGTGAACTTGTTGGAAAAAAGGTTTATCAAAAATTTGGAACGCAATTCCCATTACTGATCAAATTCATCGACGCACAGAAGCCACTCTCTATCCAAGTACATCCTGGTGACGATCTAGCTAAAAAACGCCACAACTCCTTTGGAAAAAATGAGATGTGGTACATCATGCAAGCGGACGAAGAAGCCAAACTCATTGTGGGATTCAACCAAGCGGCTTCCCAAGAACGATATTTTGAATGGATCGAAAAAGGCGAGATTGAAAAGTATCTGAACAAGATCTCAGTACAAAAAGGGCAGGTGTACTACTTACCAGCTGGTCTAGTACATGCCATTGGCGCCGGGATTTTAATAGCCGAAATCCAACAAACTTCAAATGTTACTTACCGTATTTACGACTACAACAGAGCTGATAAAAATGGCAAGCAACGCGAATTGCACACCGAACTCGCTGCCGATTCTATTGACTTCTCGCTGCATGATACTTGTCAAACATCCTATCAGCTGGTAGAAAATAGGTTTTCGGAGGTCTTAAAGACGTCTTACTTTCGGATTAATATTTTATCTATTCTGGGGAATATCGAAAAAGATTATACCGATCAAGATTGTTTCACCATACTTATCGCAGTGGAAGGAGCCCTAACGGTCAAAACACTAGCCGGTATCGAAGAGATGAAAGCTGGTGAGCTCTTATTTTTACCAGCTTGTATAGCTCAAGTGAAATTTGAATCTCTTTCCGGAGGAAAACTATTGGAGGTTACTCTTTAAAAAAAATATTCAAGTAGTCCTTTTGACATCGTAAGTAAGCATTCATTGTCATATTTGTCGGCAATTAGACCACATCTATCGGTAAAAAAGATTTTTTAAAAACGTGCCTTTACGCCACTTCTGACTGATAAATGATTAAATATGGTTTCTATTTCATTTTGGCCTTTCTCCTTGGAAAAGGCGACAGATATTACACTTTTCACTGCAGGGGTATTTGATAATGCATTATACGCAGAGAACTTGATTGAAGAATCGTTTTTGAATACTATACTAGTATAGAATACCCTTTTATTATGTGTTACAGATATCCATTTTTATCAGTCAGGTATCTCTCCATAAATGGCTTATATTAATAACTTTTGATTCCTTAAATCAACTTTTGTAAAAGTTCAAATTTTTTAGCAATTGCCATAAAAAATCAAATGAGGGTTAAATTTTATTATAATATAGTTTTGGTTTAAGGCTCAAAAGTACATCCCTAAGGTGAGTAAAAAATTGTTTTGAGATCGACTTGCCTTGCCATAATATTCGCCATTAAGATTTACCTCTCCCCACCTTTCATAACGTTTTATATACTGCCCTTTCTTAGTGAGATGATCCCTACTATGATAGGTATAATCACAAGAGAGGTCCGCAAAAAATCTTCCCCAGTTGTAACCTAGCCCTAAAGAAACACCGTTCAATCTGCCGAAAGGGACATATCCTATGGTCTTTTTTTGATTGGATGCATCAATGACTGTCCTTTGCTGTGATTTGAAAGGGGATTGCTCATAACGATATCCTGTCCTAAATCGCCAACGATTCAATCTGTATTCTCCTCCTATCCTGAACTGCGAAGTATTTCGCATAAAAGCCTTCAGATAGGCATTTTCTGAATCGTAATGGCCAAGTATAGTGGAGCTATTCAACCTAGTACTCCCGTACATTTTGTAGGTATAATCTAAAGAAATCACCCCCAACTTACCAAAGATGTAAGCTCCACTAAAGACAAGCTTTCCAGGTGTATTGAGATTGTATCGAAAATATCTTCCCTGATCTAAGGAAATACATGGTGGCTTACCACACTCTGCAACAGGCTTGTCCTGAACGTCATTGAAAATATAATTATTTCTGATCTCACTCCACCATGTAGGTGAATGGCACGCCAAACCTAAGCTAACTTCTTGTGTGGGTTTATATATAGCACCTACATTGACCGAAAAGCCAGAACCACTCTCATTATACGGACGATCATTTGCTGAGAATGTAATGATTTCGTCAGCTTGTTTATCATAAGCATACCATGCTACTATTTTATCATGACTTAAATTGTAAAAATTTATCCCTGCTCCCATATACAGCTTATTCCGATAGTTTGTGGACAACGCTAAGTTAAATCTATTGGTGCTCCCTGTAGAAACGTCACGGTATCCAGCAAAACAATCTCCTCCTCCATAGTGTTTTAAGATAATTTCTTCATTATTAGGAAAGTATATTCTACTATCAAGCAAGGCAGACCGGGTATAATGAGCCGTGATTACCCATTTTTTGAAAGAAACGTCTTGGCCCTTATTGTTAAAGACCAAAGCCAATCCCTTTTGATTCAAGTTAAGTTTACTCTGGATGTCGCTACGTGAATTTCCAAACATTAACTTATTCCCTATCGTAGTTACACCCAAAGTGATGACCCCAGAAGAAGAGAGGAAAACTCCTCCACCAGCTGGGTTTAGCCCCACAGTAGAAAGGTCTCCACCCAAGGCACCCATAGCACCACTCATCGCTCGATAGCGTGCTGTCCCTTCTAAGTTCTCATCACTATAGATAAAGGTTCGCCTGATGAAATCGAGGTTTTCATCCTTGTTCTGAGCAAATATTAAATGGTTGATTAATAATAAAATTGCTATAATACTTTTATTCATAAACCGATTAAATTATTTTGCTTATCTGATATGTAAAGTGAGCCTTTCCACCACTATAACTTGGAATTGCCTTGCGATGGATAAGAAGGATGATTTTGTGGGTAATTGGGATTTGTACGATGTCCCTGTGAGCTGTAATCCCTACTAAAACCTTCATGATACCTGATACCACGGTCTTGGTAAGAGCCTCCGTGCTGTGAGTTATAGTCTACAGATGAGTTATTATGATGTCTATAGTTCTCATAATGGTCTTGCTGGTGGGGGGGATGATTTTGATATTCAGGGGTAGTAAAATGATGATCTTGTGAACTGTAATTTTTACTAAAACCCTCATGGTACTTCACTGGCTGGTTTTTTTGATGATGAGGCTGCCCCCAGTATACTGTATCCCAAGAATGACCATATCCATACCACGGATAATCACCCCAACCGTAATTCCAACTCCAATAAGGGTAAGGCCAAGACATATCAACATCCCAATCTAAAGACCATGAAAAGACCCAAGCTGGATAATAAAATCCCCAGTAATGACCAAAGGGACCTCTACACCAATCATAATTCCAAGTCCAATGGTGTGGATAGTCCCATTCCCCATAGGGATAAGATCTGAACACATTGTAAGAGATATTCCTCGCTCTGCTCGGCTTCCAGGTATTTTTATAATCAAAATCATAATTCAAGCTCAATCTATTTATATTGATCCTGCTTTGGTCTGGATTTTTCGAAATACTATCCTCGGGACCATTGCCCAAAGGATTAAAATATTGGCCTACTACACGAGGAACATATTCATTATATTTTACATCACCGTATTGGCTCTCGTAAAAGTCTTTTTCAACTGTAGCATTCGGAGTAATAGTACCTGTAGTGGGATTGTAATATATCCCGTCGATCTCTACATCATCTGACACTTGTGCGGTCTCACACTGAAATCCGTTTAACAATAAAACGGAAAAGATACTCCCCTTGAGTAAACGCATCCAAGCTTTCATAGCCATAAACTTCGGAAAGCAAATTTACAGATTATTTTCTACCCTAAGTTTAGGTAAAAGGATTTGAAAAAGCAAGCCCATAAAGGATTTTTGATTAAATTGGCATTTTTATGATCTTTCTAAAAATTTCTTCGATTTATAATGGCACAACTGACCCAACGCACTGAAGACTATTCAAAATGGTACAACGAACTCATCGTCAAGGCCGGCCTGGCCGAAACTTCTGGTGTACGCGGCTGCATGATTATCAAACCCTACGGATTTGCCATATGGGAAAAAATGCAAGCAGTATTAGACAAAATATTTAAGGCTACAGGACACGAAAACGTTTATTTCCCACTATTTATTCCTAAATCTTATCTCTCAAAAGAAGCCTCTCATGTCGAATGTTTTGCCAAGGAATGTGCCGTAGTGACCCATTATCGACTGAAGAACTCTACCGAGGGTAGCGGCATCATAGTAGATCCTGAAGCCAAATTGGAAGAAGAACTCATCGTCCGACCTACCTCTGAGACCATCATCTGGGGTACTTACCGCCGTTGGATCCAATCTTACCGAGATTTGCCCATATTGCTCAATCAATGGGCCAATGTAGTCCGTTGGGAAATGCGTACTCGTCTATTTTTGCGCACTTCAGAATTTCTATGGCAAGAGGGTCATACTGCTCATGCTACCCAGGAAGAAGCCATTAAAGAAGCTCATCAAATGTTGGAAGTCTATACGGATTTCGTTGAAAATTTTATGGCTACACCGATCATACAAGGGGTCAAGACTCTTAGCGAGCGTTTTGCCGGGGCCGAAGAGACCTATTGTATTGAGGCGATGATGCAAGACGGTAAAGCCCTACAAGTAGGCACCTCACACTTCCTAGGGCAAAATTTTGCCAAGGCTTTTGATGTGAAATTTACTACCCGTGAAGGTGCTCAAGAATACGTCTGGGCTACCTCCTGGGGTGTCTCTATCCGCCTGATGGGAGCTCTGATCATGACTCACTCAGATGACCACGGTCTCGTCTTACCACCCCGACTGGCCCCGATCCAAGTGGTCATTATCCCGATCTACAAAAATGAGATCCAACTTGCTCAGATTACCGAAGCCATCCTCCCGATCAAAAAAGAACTTGAACTTCAACGTATCAGCATAAAATATGACACCAGAGACGTCTATACACCCGGTTGGAAATTCAACGAATATGAAATGAAAGGCGTCCCCATACGCATTGTCATTGGGCCAAGAGATTTGGAAGAAGGCATGGTAGAGGTCGTTCGACGTGACAGTCTAGAGAAGCGATTCGTTGCCCAAAGTGAATTACAAAAACTCGTGCCCAGGCTGCTCGAAGAGATCCAGAAAAACCTCTTCCAAAGAGCCTGCGAGCGTCGAGACCGATGGGTTAGTCAAGTAGACGACTACAAAATATTTAAAAAGATTCTGAAAGAAAAAGGCGGATTCCTATCAGCACATTGGGACGGCACATCCGAAACCGAAGAACGGATCAAGACCGAAACCAAAGCCACCATCCGTTGTATCCCATTGGGCTATCCACAAGAAACCGGCCGATGCATATATTCGGGGAAATCTTCGAGACAACGCGTGCTTTTCGCGAAAGCTTATTGAAGTGATCGTCTTCTCCTCAAAGTACATATCCAAAGAATAGAGAAATTTCCCATTTTCAGATTGGTAAAGGAGAGGGATGAGGTATAACGATTTTACATTCTCGAGTATTCGTACTGCTCTTTTATATTCTGATGGATGAATCGATCTTTTAAAGGTGCTTAAAATATCAGTATCTTTTGAGGGTAACTCTTCTCTCACTGCATTGGTAAGGCTTGTAACATCATGGATTAGAGGTTCACCACTTATCTTTAAAGGATCAATATTTATATTTATTCTGATAGAAGTCGGGCAACCTGCAGCAATAAAAAACTATAGGTTTTATGTTTTTCGAAAAGGACCTCCTAGATGAATTTTATTTATTGACAAACACCATATTCGTAATGATTAATTTCTTTCATATCGCGTCACTTTGACTTAAGACTAATCCCCCCACCCCATTCTCTCAATTTATTTAAGAAATATATATTATCTTATAGTAATTAGTTATTTACCAAATTTTAATTCTTTATGAGTAAATATGGGTTAATTAAATTGAATTAATTATCTAATTATATTAATTATATTAAAGTGGTTTATTAAATCAATTTGAGTTTCCCCCGAAACTCTTCGACAAAGCAATATCCCTTTTGTTATATAAATTCTTTCAATTCGCCCTTAGACCGGCAGAAAAACTCAGATCTTGTCCTTGACAAGTTTATATGCCAGTTTGTACAGCTGAAGCGCTACACAAGATATGCTCGAAGACATCTCGCCCCGAGTCGACGCCTCTACAACCTACCACTTGGATGTTTTTACGCAGATGCATATAAAATATTCGCACATTGGTTAGATTTACTAAGTTAATAACCATAAACTTACCATCCACATCGATACAAAGACCATTGCCCACACTATTGATAGAAGTGATAAACCAAAATGGAAAGTGATTCAACAATTCGGCTATTTGCTCGAAATGTGCCACATCAAAATAAGATGATTGTTTTAATCCTAGATACTGATCATAAAACTTAAAAATCCGTTCTAAGATATACTGGGTCGCTCAAAATCATAAACCGTTTTTTGTGTGGGGGTACCGGAAATGTTTGGAGAAGAGATATTGAGCTCAATAACAGCTATAGAGGGCTTTCACCATCACCTTGTGGAGTAACTCGATATTTTCTCCCAAATTTAGATCTGCAATAGAAACTAAAAAAGATTTTCCACTTTCTATAAAAGCTGTTCGACAAAATCTAGATCAAAGTCTATCCCTAGATCCCTAGATTTGGTATCCCCATAAAATTGATTTTCTACTATCCCAATCAAAATAAATTGGCAATGAATTACCTTCCCGTGGCTGTAGGGCACAACTCTTGTTGAGCACAGCTTCCGAAGCGCTTTCAGCCAAAGCATCGAGTTCTTCAGAATACAGTGCAATGCTTCCGAAGCATTGTACGGATAAAAAAGCAATTTCATTCCCGCTAAAGTGGTAGAAATATCTGTTGTCGACATAGTCGATTTTGAACCCTAAAGTAAAACTTTTACCTTTACCCAAACCTAGATTCTCTGACGAATAAAGGGTAAGTTTTCCTAGAAATTTATATCTTAAGTATTATCACATCAAGTCAGGAGATTTTAATATTTAAGAGTGGTATTCACTTTCAGATATATATAGACCTTCGGCCGATCGTTTTCAGGCCAGATATGCTGAAAAAAAATTGACTAACCTGGCTCCTAAATGAAATCTCACCCGACACACTTGATTTCATATGTTGAAGTACCCTAAGTAGCTTTGTCAATGGCTACAGCCATCTCTTTGTACTTATACCCCCCCCTGATTATCAAGCAAAAGGAAAATAAAGGCTATGGAACCAGATGCCTCATCAAAGGCATATATCAAAAAGGTCAAGGTTGCTTACTTATAGAATAGGTGATCTATAGTGGAGATAGTTTGCTGGAGACCATCGTAGAATTGGAAAGAGAAGGGGACTGGTTATAAAAAATATCTTAGTAGTCCTAGATCGCTAATAAGGCGGTATAGGAACATTGATCGAAAAAGGCTACTAGATCAAAGAGGTTTTTCCCCTCGGTGCAGTCTTTAAATTGTTTAAAAACAAAGATCTGCTCAAAAAATATGCTATTTAAAAGCTCAAAGATTTTTTTATTAATACTCCTTTTCAATTGAAATTTACCAAACGACTTTCCTATGAGGGTAAATACTAAAATACTAATCATCCAACTGCTAAATGAATGCTTGAGATTGCATCGAAGAAAAAGCCTAACCTGATCGTCTTGATATACTTGACCTGTAGTGAATAAATCTTATGTCTTGCTCAGCAAATATGTGACAAGATATGCGCTTTGAAGCTATACGCATACATCATCACAAACTTTTCGAAAGCTTTCATCTAAAGGTTGAAATATTTGGTTCGGGAGAAAGATTTCCTCTTTTTCGAAGACCGCAAGCTGCCCAATATCTGGTCATACGGTTTAGCTTCTAACCACATCATGACACACACGGTATCGTTTCTTGGGCTTATAATATAGTCACCCTTATCCCCCCCCCCTATCGCCCATTACGGGAGTACAAAATCTGGATTGGTTTAAAAGCTTCTGATGTCGGTCTGATCGCTGTTGTAGAGATGTCTTCTTAAGAAAATCTCATCGACAATCGTTATAGATAAAAAGTACTGAAAATCTCCCTATAAAACTCATATATGATCGAAGCCGTAGCCCAACAAAGTGTAGAAGGATCTTTTACTGATCTTAACACTATGTGTACATCTTTTGGCTACAGGAGGATGATAAGGGAAGGAGTATGTCCAACCCGACTAGGTATTTCAGGAAAAATAAAGCTATTTCATTATTGTAGGTTGGGGTATCTATTAATCACCACAATATGAAGTCATATCCGAAAAACACTACCGTGCTAGATGGTTTGTCTATGAAAAGTCCTTCGGATAAAATATCCTTTTCACAATAGGTGATCCTCCTAGGTTTGTGATGGGGTTTAGTCTGATTAAGATTATCCAGAAACAGGCTGAGCTCATAATCTATGAACTCTTGCTTAGTAAATATGACCATCACAACCTGAAATTGAAAAGGATTTTTAAGAAAACCCTCTCGTTGATGGATACCTTATCACCCGGATGAATGAGCTATCGAATCGTCTTTTTGGGGAAAAATATACAATTCATGTTCAAGCTTGGCCGAGTTCATAGTTATTATGACTGCAGGCCTGCACTGCAAGGTGTCCATCACGGAATATTCACCCAAAAAGATCAATATAGCTATCACCGGCAATGGCAATGCCTCAAAGGAATAAGTAACTAAAATATTGAAAAATGCTCCTGAAGATCAGAGAACTACTAGCTATAAATCTCGATGTCAGCGACGCATTGGCCGCTGCCATGTGCCACTACTTCAATTGATACACGCTGTCAGCCGATGATTAGCATTACAACGAATGGGTTACTTTTGTCAAGAAAAAATACCGACCGGATTAAAAAATAATTCCACATCATGATATTGATCACCGGAGCTACCGGCCTGTTGGGCAGTCACATTCTCCTGAAACTCCTCCAAAATGGGAAAACCTTACGGGTCTTGCAGCGGAAGTACAGTTGCCTAGATCTCGTGAAAAAGGTTTTTCATTATTACGTAGCAGAGCAAGCTGATACACTTTTTCAAAAAATCGAATGGATCGAAGGTGATATCCTTGAGATCCCTTCACTGGAAGAGGCATTCGAAGGTGTTCATGAGGTATATCACGCTGCCGGCAGGGTAAGCTTTGGCCTACGGGAAAATACACTTTTGAAAAAAATCAATGTCGAAGGCACGACCAATGTGGTCAATTTATGCATCGACGGAAAGGTGAAAAAACTCTGTTATATCAGCTCGGTAGCTACCTTGGGTGAAATTATGTTTGGGGGATACATTACAGAGGACTCTTCATTTGACAGAATAAAAGACCATCAACCCTATGCCTATTCAAAGCATTTGGCCGAGATGGAGGTTTGGCGTGGGAACCAAGAAGGTGTAGGTATCGTCATCGTCAATCCCAGTGTGATCCTCGCATCAGGGTTTTGGCAGGAAAGCAGTGGTATGCTCTTCGAGCAAGTACGAAAACGAGGTTCTTTTTATACTGAGGGCAGTACTGGCTATGTAGATGTGCGAGACGTAGCCGAATGTTGCATACGCCTAATGGACGAAAACCACTTAGGTAAACGCTATATTCTCAATAGTGCCAACCTATCTTATGAAGAGGTGATCCAATACATCCGAAAGAAATTGGACTTACCTCAGGCCAAAAGTATCAGTCGAAATGCATTGAAATGGTTCGGTCGTCTGTCGGGTATCACAGCGCTACTCAGTGGCAGAGACAATCCACTTTCTCCGGGGATGGTCCAATCGTTGACGACAAAGACCCGTTACTCTAACGAAAGGATTCGAAGAGTACTCAACTATGAATTTATCTCGGTGAAAGCTGTGCTCGATGGATACTTATACCGTTATAAAAAAGAACAATTATGATGAAAGTTGGTCTTTACTTCGGCTCATTCAACCCGATACACATCGGACATATGATGATTGCCAACCATATGGTAGAATTCACAGACCTGGATCAACTTTGGTTGGTCGTCTCTCCACAAAATCCATTAAAAAAACGACCCAGTCTCTTAAAAGCGCACCACCGCTTGGAGATGGTCTGCCGAGCCGTCGAAGACTTCCCTAAGATGCGTGCATCAGATATTGAGTTTAAATTATCTCGACCATCGTATACCATCGACACTCTGGTCGTGCTAGAAGAAAAATTTCCTAGCTACAAGTTTTGTCTCATCATGGGTGGCGATGCATTTGCTTCTCTGAGCCAATGGAAAAACTACGAACATATCTTGGCTCACTACCCAATATACGTTTACCCACGCCTGGGAAAAAGGTCAGAGATCCCCATGTCCTTCCAAGGAGATATTTGCCGGATAGAAATCTCGGTCATTGAGCTTTCCGCCTCCTTCATCCGGAAAGCTATCAACGAAGGAAAAAATGTTAGACCTTTGCTTCCTCAAAAGGTTTGGGAATATTTAGACCACAACTTATTCTATAGAAAATAAATCGATGAAATTTACCTTTCGTGTTGCAAAAGTTTCATAACATCCTTTTAGTTAATTGATTAGATACCTGTATGCAATAAATTCAATACATCTCTAGCCAATTCCGCCCTACACCTATTTTGACTACTAAAGGAATTTTTGTCTTAACAGCCTGTTCCATTTTGGTACGAATCAGCCCACTGACAGGGTCTAACTCCTCCTTATGTATGTCAAAAACGAGTTCGTCGTGGACTTGTAAGATCATTTTACTCCTTAGTTTTTTTTCTCTGAAAGCTTTATCGATATGGATCATCGCAATCTTGATTACATCGGCAGCACTGCCTTGGATTGGCGTATTGATAGCATTGCGCTCGGCATGGGCGCGTACTACAGCATTGTTTGAGTGGATGTCAGGAAGATAACGCCGCCGGCCCAATATAGTCTCAACAAAACCATGTTGATGAGCAAAATCGATCTGTCGAGCTATGTATGCCTTCAAAATTGGATAGGTGGCATAGTAGGTATCGATAAGTTTCTTGGCTTCTGCATGAGAAAGACTTGTTTGTTCACTTAGACCGAAGGCCGACATGCCATAGATGATACCAAAATTCACCATCTTGGCCTGATTGCGCTGTTCATGAGTGATGGCCTCGATAGACACACCAAAAATTTTTGCAGCTATAGCAGCATGGATGTCCTCACCTCGCATGAAAGAGGTCGTCATTAATGGATCTTCACTCAATTCGGCAATCAAACGTAGCTCGATCTGAGAATAGTCGGCCGAGAGCACTACATGATCTTCATCTCGAGCGATGAAAGCCTTACGGACCTCCCGACCACGCTGGCTGCGTATGGGGATGTTTTGCAGATTGGGATTGGTAGAGTTCAAGCGCCCAGTATCAGTGATCGTCTGACCAAAGATCGTGTGGACACGCCCATTATATTGATCAATCTGCTTAGGCAAGGCATCGACATAGGTAGATTTGAGTTTCTGGAGTTGACGATACTCAAGGATGTTTTGTACAATCTGGTGCTGATGTGAGAGTTTGATCAGAATGTCTTCCGAGGTAGCATACTGACCGGTCTTAGTTTTTTTAGGTGCCTCGATGATTTTGAGTTTTTCGAAGAGGACCTTTCCGATTTGCTTGGGCGAATTGAGATTGAAAAACTCTCCCGACATCTTATAGATTTTATCCTCTAGTAGAGCTAAATCCCTTTCGAGTTGCTTAGAAAGTGTCTCAAGCACAGCTATGTCTAAGTGTATCCCCTCGATTTCCATAGCAGCCAATACGGGCATCAGTGGCATCTCGACTTCACGAAACAATTTTTCGGTATTGTATTGAATCAAAAGCGAGTCAAATACTTGCTTGATTTGTAGAGTGATGTCGGCATACTCCACCGCATATTCTATCTGACGATTTATATCTACGCTGCGCATGCTGAGTTGGCTTTTGCCCCTCTTACCGATAATCGCTTCGATAGGAACTGGTTTATATTGTAAAAAATTTTCCGAAAATACATTCATGTTGTGACGTGTATCGGGATACAATAGATAATGGGCAATCATCGTATCGTATAAAGGCTCATTGACGCTAAGATCATATTTGTAAAATACCTTGATGTCGTATTTGAGATCGTGACCTACTTTGATGATGTATGGATGCTCAAAAAAAGGCTTGAAAGTCTCTAAAATTTCCTTAGTCTCTTGAAAACTTTCTGGGAAACTGACGTAATACCCTTTACCCTTTTGCCAGTTGAAAGCTAAACCGACAAGCTCAGCTTCAAGCGAAATCAGACCGGTGGTTTCTGTATCGAAACAAACAGTTTTTTGTTCAAGCAACTTCTCTAGTAAAAGCCGGCATGCTGTGGGCGTATCGACAAGTTGGTACAGATGATCAGTGTTCTCAATGCTAGTATACGTCGTTGGGGGTCTCATCGAAACCCTGTCGGCAGGGAAGGTATCAAAAATATTGGATTGAGTACCAAACCGTTGTTCCTGTTGCGCGGTATAAGACTCTATGCCAACCATTTCCGCCTGCCCACCAGAGGGGGGGAAGAGCCGGTATACATTTTCTAAGAGTCTTCTAAATTCTAGTTCTTGAAAGAGTTCTTGAATTTTACTGAGATCAGGAGCTTCCATCAGAAGCTTTTCCTCCTCCCAAGCAACAGGTGCATCGGTGATGATCGTGGCTAATTTTTTGGAGAGCACTCCCAAATCTTTGTTGGCTTCAATACGCTCCTTCATCTTACCACTGAGCTCATGTGTATGGGCTAAGAGATTTTCGATGCTGCCGTATTTTTGTATGAATTTTTTAGCCGTCTTCTCCCCTACCCCAGGCAACCCTGGGATGTTATCTGCTGCATCGCCCATCATACCTAGCAGATCGATCACTTGTCGGGGGGTTTTTACACCGTATCTTTTACACACCTCCTCAACACCTAAAATCTCGATATCATTGACCCTGGTAGAGGGCTTGTATATCTTGATGTTTTTAGTTACAAGCTGGGTAAAGTCCTTATCCGGAGTGACCATATAAGTCGTATAGCCGTGATGCTCGGCTTTTTGAGCCAAAGTACCGATGACATCATCAGCTTCATAGCCCTCGGCATAGAGTACTGGGATACGGAAGGCATTCAATATCTCTTGGATATAAGGCACAGCCACTCGAATCGCTTCCGGAGTCTCCTCACGATGGGCTTTGTAATTAGGGTATTCCTGACGACGTAGGTTTTCTCCCCATATATCGAAGACCACCGCCATATGAGTGGGTTTCTCAAGACGCAAAACATTGAGCAAGGAATTGATAAAACCCATAATAGCTGAGGTGTGCAAGCCTTTGGAATTGATCCGTGGATTTTTGATAAAGGCGTAATAGCCGCGAAATATCAGTGCATAGGCATCGAGCAGGAAAAGTCGCTTGTCTTGAGATGAGTTCATTACATCATTTTAGGCTAAAGATAGAGATTCGATAAAAAATGAATAGAGTTACCTTAGAATTGCTCTCGTTTTTTTTGTAATAAATAAACTCAATATATACGAGGAGTTAAAAAATATAAAAAAACAATAAATTAAAACCGAATATTGATATATATATATCTATAGAAGTTTAAAAAACAATTGCTATGCGTAATATTATACTACATCCAAAAAGGTATTAGCACATCGATCTTATCGGTGGGAATAAAAGCCTGTATCATAGAAAAGTTTCATGAGTCATGTTTTTTAAATATTCCAGGATCAAAAATCTTGCTTAGTTACCAAAGGGTCTGTTCTTAGGTTCAAAAACTTGAAAAACACCAAATCATCATAAAAATTATGAAAGCAGAAATCTTATCCCTTTAAGAAGCCTCCCATCCCTCAAAAAAAGAAGAAATCAATATTATTGCACAAGGGTGCCCTTCCGTCAGACATCTTGATCACTCGAGAAATTTAGGAAAAATTGATTCTCAGAACCATGAAAGAAAAAAAAATATAACGAAAAGAAGCACAGACAAGCCGCCAGTGCTGCTCGCATAATCCTTGGACTGGGGCATGACACAAAAATTTCTTTTATGATCCCTGGTCAAAGCCACTATTCGTATTAACTACCTATCTCAAATCGTGGAAAATGCTTATAAAAAAGCACTAGTCCAAGGTCCCGATGAATTCACCCCAAAATTACTCACAAAACGCCTCGTTAGTATGGCATCAGCTCTTATATCAGCACGACAATATGCTACCTAATAAAAAAAAATAATTTATTAATAAATAATAAAGAATACTATTTGATAAGCTAATGATAGACGACTTAATTATCAACAATATTAAGAATTACCTGTCATGATTTGATAAAGAGTCTGAGCGCTTCAATTTAAAAGAAATAAAGTTTTTGGACAAAAATCATAATGTCAACTTATAGACCCTGATACATTTAAACAACAAGAGCAATCAGTCAGCCTTGACACACCGGAATAAGAAAAATGGAATGGGATCCACCCCATACTTCACAACAATTAATATAGCTGGGCTTTTGAATCTTAATTAATAAATGAATTGGTTAAAAATATGCTTCAAGAGCTCAAAACAGCCATGCAAACCATCAGAAAGGGATTCTATGACTACATCCTCGATATTTATGAATCTCATATTTTAATAGATTTCATAGAAGAATTAAAAGATTTAATCGAAAAGATTCCCATAACATGGTAGAATAGAGCATCTACACTGAGAGTTTTTATACAAAAAGACGATCAAGAATCTCTAAAAGAAATGCTGTATAACGATATCAAATCCGGAAAATAATCTATACTTATCCCATATATCTCCGCAAGACTATCCATCGAAATAAAGAGCACAAGGCTAAAAATTAATAATTTAATAAGAAATGGGTCGGTTGCTCAACTGACCCCAAAAGACAAGAATTGTTTAAAACCCAATTGGCTCGGCTTCTTTGCATCAGACACTCAGACATGAACTACGATTTTATATTTCATAATGTAGTACGCACTATTCCTAAAGAGCACGATACTTTTCCAGATCTTTCTTATTATTAAAACTATCCCTAAAATCATCTATTATATAAAGCCTCAGGTGCCGGTATTTCATTGATCCATCAGCCAAAATAACTATACAAGACGACTAGCTCATGTAAGTCAGATACACTGCGTGATAGTATGTCTGCCCTATTTCCAAGTAAATACTAATACCCACAAATATAGTTTGAAATATGGCATACCTTTCGTAAGAGGGGATGTCTGGGTTGGCCATATGCTATATCTAATAGGAGACATCTAAAAAGGATAAAAGAGGTGTGGATATCGACTCCAAATACTCATTGCTCGGGACTATAATATTTATTTACCTATGATGACGGCCATTCCATACACGAAGTCTCTATGGGTAGCCAATTAACGCGACAAAAAATTCGATTTGAATTCAATATATTAGAGAAAGAGTCCTTGGATTTTGTAGCCGATTACAACCAGTTTGTCGAGATGTGCGAGGGATATCCTGAAATCCACAATGCCCTCAAACAATTTTTTGAGATGGCTTGGTCAAAGACTATCATGTCATACTAAAAAACTAATATTCATTGTGAGAAAAAAGATTAGAAGAAAAATCTAAGTGAACTGTTCAAAAGACTCTAGCCAAATAAATATCCCCCCACTCCATCATCATATCTCGTGGAGAAAACAAGGCTACCTCAAAACACAAAACATTGAAAAGGTTATAGATTATAAGAGCACCACCTATTTTTCCATATATATCAAGGGACTTATCGATATAAAAATGATCACCTCCGTTGCTTTATATTAATTTTGATAAAAAAGTATTGATCCACCATGATTTAGTCCCTATGCCTAAAACTCCTAAAAAATCACTATTTATCCTTCTATTGCTCTCTACATATCTTATGCACACACAACTCAATTCATACAATCAATAAAGCATATCCTCTCAGATGAACATCGATGTAGATGTAAAAAATCATGGATATAAAGGCTGTCAACAAATCATCTAGTATAATAATTCACTGAATACTTTGATTTGTTTTTACATCCATTTATATTGGAATACCTTTCAGCCAGGCAGTATGATAGATCAAAAGATATAAGACCTTATTAAAAATGTTAAGAAAAATCTCATAATTAACCTAATCGTAGAAAAAACTGATCTGGAAGAGCAATATTTTCCTACTCAAAACCGAAGAATATGACTGGTAAAAAACTTTTTCCTTAAAACAAAATGATCTTCTAATGAAACATGATGTCTCAGGGACTATGGTGCAATTCGCTCAGAATATCCCCTCCCTCCTAAATACTTCGGTCACTTTTGATTATGGTATAGGAAAGCTCAAATCTCAGCTTTTATCCGAAGAGCAGGCAGAAATAACCCAAAGGGCATCGCCTTATCAATGGCTCAATGGCATCCTAAAGTAGCTGTTTAGGACCACGAAGGTTGGCATGCTGATGAAATTACCTGGGTAGATAATTCCATGGCATATCAGGTGATTTTAATGTGACTATCGATATCGATAAAGATTATGTGATCGGAGCCAGTGGCTTATTAAAAAAACTCAAGAGGTCAAAGAATACGACCATAATACGCCCAATATCATCAATAGCAAGACTCGTTGGTGCTTTAAAGCAGAAAATATTTACAACTTAGCCTGGGTAGCAGATTCTCACTTCATAGTAGAAAAAGATGCCATCCCCGATGGACCATTGATATATTACATATACCGGAAAAATAATAAGACTCGATACTGGGAAATCTTTAAATTTTACATCAGACGATTCTATCAAGATATGATGTATAAACTTGATAAAGATCCTTATCCTCTGTGCAGTTTCGTGCACGCCGGTTATGGCAGTATGGAATACGCGATGTGTATATTGATCAATGGAGAGATCGAAATCCCTGAAAATTTAGTAAAACATTTGAGATTGATGTTTCACGAAGCGGTTTACTCATGATTTTAATACATCATCTCTACTAACGAATCTGCTCTAACATGGATGTCTGAAGGTTTTACTCGCTATGTTACTTCAAGAGTGTTCAAAAAAAAATATTCCAATAGATTGATCAATAATATTGACTTTTTCGTCCAGATATTTATAAGCTCCTCTCCTGAGATGAGATGAGTTTATGAGTCTCTTTTCAGACTATTTTAATATGGTAAGAGGCTATTGTTATGCTGTTTATGAAAAGCATGAAACAGGGTTTTTCTAACTCGGATACAGGATTGGAAGAGAAAATTCACACAAAACATTCAGACAATATTTTGACACTTGGAAATTTCGATATCCTATAGAAAGGAATTTCATACGCATTGTGCAACAGGTCTCTGGCGTGAACTTGTAATGTCACTTCAATCTATGGATCAATACCACCCACACCATCGATTATGCCATTTAAATGGTTAAGGTCAAAGCAGACTAGGCTGAAATCACATTGAGATACAAAGGGACATATCCCAATACCTATAGATCTATACGTCACTTACAAAGACAATACGTAAGAGCTTTATTAAATTCCTTTGAAAATGATTCATGGCGAAAAACCTAACGAAACGCTCGATATCAACCGGACCACTCTACCTGACTGAGACTAGACACAGCAGGCTTATTCATTCAATATCTCACACCCGGCAAAAAAAAGTTAAAAATATCATTTTCGATGTAAGCTGCCGCTTGGCAGATATCGATTATAAAGACAATATTTGGCCTAGAGTAGAATAGATCTTAACTCGAAACTTTCTATTATTATGTATCAAAATTTAGCCTATGTTATTAGCCATCAACATCGGGAACTCTAGTTTGCGTTTTGGCATATTTGAAAAAGATACCTTCGAATGTAAAAACTCCTGGATCATCAATAGTAAACCACATCGCACCTCAGACGAGTACTTGGTGATATTTCGAAATACTTACGTGCAATATCATGTGGTACCTGAATCGATACAAAATATCGTCATTGGATCAGTAGTTCCCCCCTTGACAAATATCATAAAAGAATCCTTATACAAAATCCATCAAATAAACCCGGAGATTGTAGACCGCTATACATCATCATCCGTAAAACACCAATCTTATCAACTCGGTACAGATCTCTATGCCAATGCCGTGGCAGCCCATACTTTGTATAAGAAAACTACCTTAATTATCGATTTTGGGACGGCACTAAGCCTGACCTGCGTAGAAAAAACAAGCGAATTTCGAGGTGCAGTTATTGCCCCTGGTGTTAACAGCGCATTGAGTGCACTAATCAGCCATACGGACCAACTCTCCCAAGTCGAATTGAAAAAGCCTTCAAATGTATTAGGTTTTTATAGCGACGCTTGTATACAAAGCGGCATGATCTACGGCTACTTGAGTATGGTAGAGGGATTGATAGACCGTATCGATCAAGAATTAAAAACTCGTTGCTTTGTGATTGCTACCGGTGGTTTATCCCACATATATGCCCCTTTAACAAAAAAGATAAATTTCTCAGACAAACTCCATACTATCAAAGGGTTGAAAATACTTTACTCATCAAGTAATAAGAATTGATTTATATCTTCTCATCGAATTAATGAATATTATTCAAATATTTTACTTAAATTAATCTTTGTTAAATGTTATAATAATTTATACATTTGACGCGAATAGGGCCACTATATAATTACAAAGACTTACAGCATGAGATGAAAACATGCTATTAACTTAAGTTAGTATATTATCAATACTAAAAATCAAATATATCTTATCTCATGTGGAAATAAACCTTATTTAGTAGTCTTTTGGCTCTTAGTAGCTACTATCATTATGCGCAAGAGACTATGCATACGGATCTCAGCTCGAAGAAGTCGTTACTTTTCACAGACGTCTAAAAAAAGTATTCGGCGGAAATCAAGCGTGACTCGATACACTTTTTATCGTGCATAAAATTAATAAAAGCCTCTCATAATTTTTATCGAAAAATAGATCAGTCTTTATAAAAACTTATGGTCGTGGTGCTCCCTACCATTTCCTTTTGTGGCACAGGGGCCTCGCATACCTAGGTGCTGTGGGAATGGGTTACGGATCAATTAGGCTGTGTTATTGGTAACATATTTCTCTATGATCTTAGCTTTTTTACTAGATGAGGTCATACTCTATCATGGAGGAGTATCCCTAGCGACCAATGCAGGAAGTATATATTGTAGTGTCATCTTGAAATCTGTATTCCGATGAAAAAAATAGGAGATCACTTACGTCCAAAATATAGGTAGTTATCACAGCTTCGACCCCATGTTTTTCACACAAAGGGCCAACGATCACTGGTTCAGTTGGACCCGTATATCAACATTCTAAAAATGATTTTCTCTTCAAAAACAGAGATATTTTAGAATTCGATAGAAGTCGCAAAAGGACCTCCTAGGGTACATAGGAGCCTCTTATCATCTAACGCAAACCAATGTTAACAATGACACTAATACTATATGGGTGATTCGTGAAGGAACTATACTACAGACTGACCATCGACCAGTGGTTTTTTCTTCAGGTCTGGGGTAACGAGATGAAACGAGGTGTTACTCCTTTATAAACAGGTGAAATCGGACCAAGCACCCTATTATCCAGGTTAAATAGAAAAAAAAAATATAAAAACCGTATTCTTCTTGAAATAAACCATAAAATTTTCTGAATGGATGCTCCGCACAAGCATAGATGATAATAAATACACCTTCTTATAAAAAATGATTTGAGCTAAATATATTTTTGTAGGGTATTATTTATTATAGGTTTAACACGATTTTGTCCAATGTGCATTTTGCTATATACTGAACCCTGTTACCCGTGTGAAGTCACAAATTATACTGGACTGAAGATATTATACAAACAAAAGGCAAAAACATGATCTACCAGTTTAAAGAATATGTGAAAACTTGGCGGCAAGAAGGCTCTTTGCTTACTATATAAAAAAATCTTTTCAAAGGACTCCCGTCCCATATGCTATTGCGTCAAGGATGGGTGGGCAAGGATATTACTACTGGTCTCCATACTTAGGTATAGAATATCAATTGAATGAATCCCATGATTGGAAGATTAAATTCAACGTATCTAATAACATGATCAAATATCCTACAATCAATGATCTATATTACGTACCAGGTGGCAATCCTTACCTAAAATTGGAGAAAATGTTTGCTTTTGAGTTGAAAACTTCATTTAGGTGTAATTGGTGGAACATCCAAAACGGATTAAGGTAAATGCTTACAAAGCTGATGTGAAAAATTGGATCATTTGGTTGCTAACACCTGCCGGATTTTGGATGTCTAAAAAGATCCGCTGGGTATAGACCTATGCTCTATAAAACGAATGGAAAGCTAAAAAACAAACTTCCATTTATATATTACGATCCATCATACATTTCACTTGGAGCCGGACCCTCAATTGTGGAGACTTCAGGGGATGTAGTGATGAGTATATTGGTAATCAACTGATATATATACTGGAATTCGCAGGTAATTGTAATGAATATTTCAATCATAAATATTATTATCTATGATATACTTTTAACTACTACAGTATGCGTTATACAACCACCAGCAATGAGAAAGAATTCAAAATAGACCTGCTTTATCCGTATTTCATGTATGACCTGGGTATCGGAAAAAAGATGATCTAAATAGGAAAAAGATTTACACTATATGTACAATTCAAGATTTATAATCTCTTCAATGAAGAATACTGTACTATCCTGAGACGTCCTATGCCAAGAAAAAACTATTAATCTTAAATATATGAAAGTATTATTGTCTTCGTCAATCAAATTATATTATCATTATTGCTTGCCCAGACAAGTTGTATGTGAAGTAATTATGATACCCCACAACCCATATCAATACCAGAAGAACGGGTTGTATTCATTGTTAATAGAGGTGAGTCTAACGTCGACAATGCTTTATTATCTTATCACCTTCCATATAAAAAAGAAATACTTAATGATATTTTTCGATAAGCCAATGCTACAGCTCTTGGCAATGCAGCGATGATGATGGTGATAAAAGATCACTTAGGGCACATCACAATAGGTCGTTCGTAAAAGGTTGTAGTGATGATCGACATCAGTAACTTTAGACAGGTAGGGACAATCTCTGGCATTACCTATTTAGCTTCCATCTGCTTTATTAATGTTCAAAAGGCTTATCTGACTGCACTTTTTTTTAGATAAAAAGATTATCATCTTATACTCAAAAACTTTGAAAATTATTAGTGAAATCAACAGCTTATGTCCTCCCGTATGAATGGTTTAATATAAAAATCTGATATTCACTACAACTAGTTGTCTGTCGGAAAAACACCTTAGCATGTAAAAAACATGTCCCTCTACCACCCTATTTTTAGTCATCGATACCAAAGTAAATACCATAATAGGTTCTATTGAAATATATAAATATTACCGTTATTATATAGTTATCTATAGAAATAATAAAATATGGCTTATATACGGAAGTTTTTTTGAAAGCATATCAATAGACACTCCACGCCTAACCCGTGTTTATGCCAAAGAGAGAAAAATAGAACGAGAAATCCTAATATCACAGCCAGAAAAACCCACTTTCTGAAGTTTAGGGCTCAATCCAATTAAGGATACGCTCTATTGGTAATAAAGTTATGGTTCTATGGAAGATACCTATCACATAAAAAGCAAGTCTCTCTAGAACCTTTAATCCGGTCTCCCCCAATATACTTATCATTTTTCCGCACTATGGGTAGACCCCAATAATGGATATATATAGGAGATGCTCTAGATGGGAGATAAAGAGGCATGATGTATAAATACTCATAGATAGAAACACTGATAGGTTTCAAAACGGCAGGTATTAGACCCTCATATTTCCTTTTTCCAAAGTAGAGAACTTGATATCATGAAAATTTTATTTTCCTTATTAACAAATATAGTTCTTATGCTACTATTACAGACAAGTTTTATACTGGACAACCATAACCTTTTAGAGTTCCATATTAATCCCAGATTAGCAAGTTGTATTCATACTTAATAGAGGTGAGCCTAAACTCGGAAACGCATTACTTTCCTATTACCTTATCAATAAAAAAGAAAAGCTCAACAATATCTTTTAAATAAAGCAATGGAATGGTCCTGGGTGATGCGGCAGTGGGTATGAGTATAAGAGGACGTTTGGGATATATCACAATAGGCCGTTGGTCAAAAGTCACACTGATAGATACTAATAATTTTAAGCAAGTGGGGGAGATTATTAAAATATTATATCATAATTCCATTGAATTCACCAATAATCATAATGAAAAAGCTTATATTACCACTATTCTTTGAAATAAACACCATTGTCTTAGATCTAAGAACGTTAGACATTATTAAGAAGATTGACACTTCACCATACAGCATTTGTTTAAGGCTCGACAAGGAGATCTAATGTTTATTATCACAGATGGTTTCAAACCAAAAAAAATCCTCCACTTCTGGTCATCGACATCAAAATAGACACTATAATAGACTCTATAGATGTATATAAATCACCTTGGATATAGTGATCGACAAAAATAAAAAAATAACTCGTACATGAAGGTGTTGAAGGCGTAGTATCAGTCAAAGCTGTATGTTTGACTTGCATTTATCTCGAAATTTTAAAAATATAAAAGAAGATTCCATTACCAGAGTCTACGAAAGATTCTACTTCTTGGCGCCTAGGACTCAATCTGGCTAAGGATACTCTCTACTTACAAGCAGACGGAAGTGTATGAAAAATGCCAACTATAGAAGATCAAGTCCTTCAGCCTCATATTCCCTTCCGGATATCCTTACCAAAGTCTTTGTGGAATAGTAATAGATCTCAATTAATGGATATATATAGATTGGATATGAACTAGATGGAAGGCAAAGAGGTATGATGTATAGGTATGCTCAAACAGGGACACTGATCGATGTTAAAACTGTAGGCATTAGGTTTCATTATTTTTTCCCAAGGGAGAAGGAATGAGTATCTTCAAACCTAGACGTCGAATCGATCTGAACAAATATGTTACAATATTTTGAAAACTACAGCTAAGAGAGAAAGCAAGCTCACCTTATCGAAAATAATCCTATGAGGAGGTTATTTCTCTTACTTTTGGTGGATTTTTTTCTCCTATGCCTGATCCCTAAGCTGTATGCTAAATTAACAGGGTTAATTACCAGTTTATTCCACTCCCAATATAGTAGCCGAGGTATATTAATCGTTAACGAGGGTTAATTCCAATACAGCAATTCTTCATTATTTTATTATTTACCAGATGAAAAAATCAATGATATTTTTTACAGAAACAATAATATCCCCTTAGACGATATAGCCCAATCGAGGACCATTTAATATCGTATATTTCGTCATCAATAATTCGGGTAAGATCTACGTGTCATCAATACCCAAAATTTCAAAGTTGTGGTGAGCATTACCACCTCCCCAACACCACGATACATTTACTTTATCAATGAAGAGAAAGCCTATCTCATCAGTGGATTTAGTTAAAAGGTCAACATCATTCATCCAAAAACGTTCACAATTATTGAGAGTATCCATACCGATCCGTACATCACCGCACAAATGGTATATGTATGACAAAGGCCAAAGTTTATCAATATCCGCCTCCCCCTTGAAGATAAAATCCTCGTTATCGATACACCCAGATCGACACTCTAATGAAAACAATCACTGTAGAAAAAAGCTCTACGGTATACAACTCGACATAGATAAAAATATATGGGTATTACAAAGGATTGAACGTGTACCATCCCATCTGATTCGCATCGATCCAAAAACCGGAAAGAACTAAACACTCTGTTAACCATCCCAATAATATCCTTTGAGATTTAATATTCAATCCCACTAGTAATATGCTCTATTGGATAGCCCATGGGCTAAGTATGGCGTATGTCTACCATGAATACTACAGTCTAGTCCATACAAAAGCTTTCATTCCACTAGAATACAATAAAAATTTTTACATATTGAGGATCGATCCTTACAATGGAGATTTCTATATGACAGCGGCCCTAGACTATAGGCAAAAAAGTAAGATCTATCGCTACTCAAATACAGGGGTACTTATCGACGTTATCAACGTAGGTATTATTCAACAAGCTCTTGCTTTTTTCCCTATTAAATATAAATTTTAAACTGAGAGAACCCTCCTTACCAGCACCACATAATAAGGAGAAGCGGCTTTTTATACCTATTTTCGCACGGTAACTATTTCTTTATGATAGGTAGATTTTTTATATCAAAAACATATAATAAATGCTATGGCTTTTTGATTGTTTTACTTATCGTGATCATGACCATTTTCACTTTCAAGGGTCTAGTCGAGCAATTGAAACAAAAGGAGGAGAAAAATATAAAAAATTATATTCAGGCCCTAGAACTTTTTATAACCTCAAAGGTTACAGACAACAAGGTGAGGCTCTTCTTACTCGATATTATCTTATCTAATCAAACCATGCCTATAGTCGTCGTAGATAAAGAGAAGAAAATGAGGATATACAAAAACATCCCTACCTATAGAGTGAACCAAAAAAACCTCGAAAGGACACTTAAATATATGAAGTCGATCTACGAACCTACCAAATTAAATCCCTCGGAAAAAGCGCTATACATCTATTATGAAAATTATAGCTTTTTAGATAAACTCAGGTTTTACTCTATCATATTGATCTTCATCCTAGTTTTATTTAGCTTTTATAGTTATTGGTATTTATATACCCTAAAAAAGGCCGAAAAAGACCACCTCTGGGTAGGGATGTCTAAAGAAACCGCACACCAGATCGGCACGCCACTTTCAGCGCTCATAGGTTGGGTAGAGTTGTTGAAGACCGAACATAAGGACCATACAACAATGACTGCTATAGCCATACAAGAGATGGAAAAAGATATAAAAAGGCTAGAGTATATTGCAGAACGTTTCTCAAAGATAGGTTCTCAACCAGAACTTTCCTATCAAAATATTGTAAAGGTAACCAAGCAGATTATCGAATATTTAAAACATCGTATTTCGGCAAACATCCATTTTCAATTTGAAAGCAACAAAGAGAAAATCCTTGTCCCTTTGAATGAGATACTTTATGGCTGGGCGATAGAAAATGTTTTAAAAAATTCGGTAGATGCTATGAGAAATAAAGGAACCATCAGTGTTAAAGTTACCGATAAAAAAGATAAGGTAGAGATCGATATCAAAGATCAAGGTAAAGGTATGCCTCCATCAAAATTCAGGAGAATATTTGAAGCGGGCTATTCGACGAAAAAAGGGGGGTGGGGTTATGGTCTTCCTCTGACCAAACGTATCATCGAAAAATACCATCCCAAAGGAAAGATCTTCGTAGATAACTCAGGAAAAACCAAGGGTACTACTACCAGAATCATCTTTCACCTTGATCCTCAAAATCAATATTCGACGCTTTTTTAAAGGCTTCTCCAATCTGACCAGCTAGAACCGAAAAAGCTTCTTTGGAGAATCTAACCCGCGGATTAGAAAAATTCAAATCATTCTCTCGATCTATCGGCACAAGGTGTACATGAGCATGAGGTACTTCAAATCCCATAACCACCAGACCTATACGCTGACAGGGTACCACTTGTTCGATACTTTTAGCCGTGCGATGGACGAAACGCATCAACTGAACAAATGCTCCCTCGCTGAAGTCAAAAAGCTTATCGACCTGTTTTTTAGTGATGGCTAAAGTATGACCCTTTTTCAAAGGCAGAATGTCTAAAAAGGCCAAATGATCCGCATCTTCAGCAACTTTATAAGCGGGTAGCTCACCCTTGACTATTTTACTAAAAACAGAGTTCATCAATCGAATTTTATATCTAAAATTTCAAACTCAAGTTCCATCCCATTAGGTAGACAGATCTGAGCGGTTTCACCCACTTGTTTACCTAATAAGCCAGTGGAGATAGGAGTATTGATAGAAATTTTGCCTACCTTGAGGTCTGCTTCGCCCTCAGGCACTAAAGTATAAATTTGCTGAACACCATGGGTAAGATTTTTAACCTTGACGGTCGAGAGAATTGATACCTTAGAATGATCCAATTGTGAACCATCTATCACACGAACATTGGCTAACTTCTCCTTTATCTTCGCAATGCGTACTTCTAAAAACTCCTGAGTTTCTTTGGCCGCATCGTATTCGGCATTTTCCGAGAGGTCTCCTTTGTCTCTCGCTTCGGTGATCTCTCGCGATATCCTTGGGCGTTCTACACCCTCCAACTGTTCAAGTTCTTCACGCAACTTTTTCAAGCCTTCTTCGGTGATATATTCCGGCTTTGCCATGATACTCAATTTTTTAAATAAAACAATCCCGGACTCCTACGCAGTCAGGGGTATCTGTACAAAGATAATCTTTTTCTAAACACAAAAAATAGACTGTAAAAGCTTTTTTGAATAATCACAGTACTGGTGGACAAGTTTTGTTCAGTATTTTATTTATTGTATCAAAATACAAATCAAATGAATAAAATATTCGTTCTATCAGCCGGATATCATAGATGATTATTTCAGCCGTACCTTGCATTTCCCGTTTGAATACAATACGCTTATGATGAGTGGTTTTGAACACCCCAGGCAAAGATGTTTCTACATAATAATTACTGTGATCATCTGTAGACAGGGATATGTGTTTGACTCGTCCGAGTAAAACCCCAAACTTTTGATATGGATAATTTTTAAACCTGATCAAGACTTTTTGCTTAACCTTGACCTTTTACCCGTATTCTTATCTGGTAGAATGATCTTTCCCTAACTCCCTTATCGGATTCGGGCAGGATAGTAAATACCACCTTTGGCTGCTTGATGAACTGATTCTTGCCCTAATATTTCTGAAAGCTTACTATGCCATCGACAGAGGCCGTAAGTAAATATTTCATCTCCCAATCTCTGATGATACTTTCGAGTTGATTATACGTCCGGATGATGGTATTGAGATGTTTGGTATCTTGCTGTTTTTTTTAGATACGATTGTTGCCTTGAGCACTTTATTGTCGCTATTTATCTCTCCATTGATGTGTTAAATTTCGATCAGAAGCTTTTGACGACGGTTTTGAGCGGATAGGTACTACATATTTTTTTCAAACTCTTGGGCCGAGATCACCTCTCATCAAACAGACGTTGTGCCTGCTTTTTGTTTTTTTGACGTATTTTAAGGTTTTGGTATAAATGTCCAATTGTGCATGGATTTCTTGTATCCGTATATCTAGTTTGATCAGTAACTATTTGTTAGAGAATATCTCATGGGTATGCGGACCGAGACGACGATAAGTCTGATATTTTTGGGGATTATAACTCTTATCAAAAGTGACATAAGCAGGCTCTATTTTACCCAAATAGAGGAATGTGATATGCTCTATCGAAAAGGACAAACCACTAGGATCTGTAACAGTAGCATATAATACTTTTTTGAGGGTAATTACATCTTGATAGTCAGCCGGATTGGTTAAGAGGGCTAAAATTTGTCCTTTTTTGACTTTCTTATGATATTTGACAAACAAATGAGTGATACGTCCATTGACTTTGGCCTCTATCTTATATGCCGGGACCTTAGTGGTGACTAAGATTTTTGAATTGATGAAGTTTGAGTATTTTATCCACCACGATATAAACAACAATAAAATAATGATGATAAAAAAAATTACTGTAATGCCCCAACAACGTATCAACCACGAAGATGGCCTAGAAAGTACTTTATGAATTTATTCATAACGGAACGTAACATCATTCAAATTCTGTGGCATAACTCAATAGCTTTGAATTTTTCCCCAATTTAATTATTCTTTGACTAATCAGCAATAGCTGCCTTGTGCCTCGATCAAGCTCTGATGATTGCCTAGCCTAGATAGGCAATCTTTCCGTGGTCGATCACCGTGATTCGGGCCGCATGCTTGACCGTACTGAGACGATGGGCAATGATAATAGTGGTCTCATCTCGAAAAAATTCATTCAAATTTTACATAATCAAGTGTTCGTTGTGGGCGTCCCAAGAAGAAGTAGCCTTATCAAAACACAGATAAGCCGGATCTTTATAGGTAGCTCGAACTATGAGGATGCGTTGTCTTTGTCCACTATTCAAGCCTACTCCTTAGTTACCTATATTGGTATCGTACTCTACAGCATGCTCTTCTTTTATTACATCTCTGACGCAAACAATATCTACAGTCTTTTGCAGTTTTTGTTTATGGACACGATCCTCATCCACAGCGATATTTTTAGCAATGGCATTATTAAAGATGTATCCCTCTTGCATGACCACACCACAATGAGCCCCCCAGGTACTTTGAGCAACGCTTTTCAAAGTAATCTTGCCTAAGTAAATCTATCCAGCAGTAGTAGGTTTATAAAATTTCATCAAGAACTTGAGCAAAGTGGTCTTGCCATTACCACTAGCCCTGACAATAGAAGTGATATTTTTTTTGGGATGGTCAGGTTGATCCCGCTCAAGACTTCATTATCTAAGCCACCGGTGTAACGGAAATGAAGCTCTTTCACAATAAGATCCTTGTCGTTGAGAATTGTAGCTTCCTTCTCTTGTCCAAGTAGTTCTTCATCCTCTTTGTCATGGATTTCTCCCAAATGTTCTAGACCGATCTTGTCATCTTGTATTGATCGTATGAAATCGACTATTTGCAATACTGGAGCATTGAGCTGTCCAATGATGTGTTGTACGGAAAGCATCATATCCAAGGTGAGTTGTCCCTCCGTAACTATGGTGACCGAAACAAAAGTGATGAAAATATTTTTGAGCTCGTGGATAAAGTAGGAATCCATGCTCTGGGTTTGCTCGACAACCAAAGATTTAGTAGCCAGCTTAAACACATGCATCTGTATCGACTCTCACCCCCCAACGCTTTTGCCGTTTGGTATTTCGTAGTTTGATCTTTTGCATACCGTTGATCAACTTTATGACTTTGCTCTGATATTATGTTACCTGAGAAAATTTTTATAATTTATCTTACGATATTTTTTCAAGAAAAGGATGATTAGGATAATATAAAACATACTACTAACAAGAAAAATTTAAAATATATTCATATTATGAAAGGCTAATACTAAACCGAAGATGAAAACGCTCATTACGGAAAAAAGTGTATTCAGACTGCTTTGTGTTAGTGGTTTTTCGATACTATTATGATCGTTGATTAGTTGTAGAATATCATACGTCATGCGAGTATCAAAAAACCCGATAGTCAGCCGTATGAAGCCCCATGGTATAGATGATTTTCTATACCTAAGTTTATGAATGGAATAGGAAGTGAGCTGTGCTCACTTCCTAATATTGTTCATTAAAACCCATTAAGATATTTTAATCAGGATTAATGTTGGATCAATTTTACTGTATATTATTTACCATCAATATATATATAGTAAAGTAAGTAGCTAAACTAGGATCAAGAGGCGAAGGAAAAGGAGTAAGCGTAGACTGACCACTTTCTATGGTAAAGCTATCTTTTTTTGCCAACTGCTTTTGCAAAGAAACTAACTTCTCGAGTTTCATGATATTATGATTTAAGTTATCCCTACTCTATTGAAGGCTTTTCGGGAGTGCCTGTACGTGAGATCAATTCCCCACCGTCAAGTAGCCGTATAAAGATCATATGGACACTTCAAAGGCTTGCTGTAAATATTTTTAGAATCTTGCATATATAAGTCTGACAAGTCGGTATAGATATAGAGTAATTCGTAATCTTTGTCGACCTCCATTTGATCTTTGGTGATGCTTCAAACTCTCTGAATTATGAATTATACAAGGCTTGCTGCAAAGTAGTAGGCTTGATATTTCCATAAGTATTGGGCAGAGAGGAGCAATTTTTAATTTCGCCGTGCATGTCTATGGAGATCTTACGATGTAGACAATCATTGAAATATTTCGATTCGGAAAATAATAAAAGTGCAATAAAAGTGGACCCCATCTATAGCCCCACAAGCCATATGGTCCTTAATCCCGTCTTTTGACCAATTGATAGGTATCCCCCTCGCCATCTCTGATCTCGGGTGTACCGTGGACCAACATACCTTCCAAACACTTATACTTTTTATAAACCTCCTTTAAAAAGGAGTGAGATATAAAATTATTATAAGGGATCACCATTAAATGGCCTTAATACCGTTCTCCTCAAAAAGAGCTAAGGTTTGCAAAAAAAAGTCTCTTGATTGATAGGGCTAAAGCAATGCACCTCAATTCCTATACAATCCAATTGATCGAGCTGATCGATGATTTTCTTCAGCTCATCTGACATTAGAAACGGATCTCCACAATTGATGATCGAGTTCGAAATGGTACCCTAATCATCATATTCCATAGAAAACATCGGATAGAGCTCAGGAGATAATCGATGAAAAAAACATATTCTTTTTGAACGAGAAAATCAACATATTCCTCTACCGTCTTCTTATCATTAGGATGATCAAAAGCAGCTGTCATCTCACTTATCTGTCTGGCCATAATACTGCAACAATAAATCGTGTAATGAATTGGGTGAGGGATGTAATGAAACATCCCCCGCTATATATCGTAAACAATAATTCTCTTGGCACCCTTCACTGGAAGGCAATAACTGAAGAGTTTTATCTTCTTTTTTGAAAGCTTCTACTTTAAACTTGCTGATAGGTTTAAAAAAAAGGATATCACAACATCCATGCAGTATAGAGTTTTTAGCTCTTGACAGATTTCATCAAAAAGGCTTAGCTCTCTTGAGGAAATGTAATGTGGCGGGCAAGTTTTTTATCTTTCTCAATGGATACCATGGGGATTGTTTAGTGAAATAACACATTGAGCTACATCCCCATTCCGTTCTACATAGTAGTTGTATGGGATAGAAATCATGCCAAATTGCCCGTGAGGATTGACCTCCAAAAAATAAAAGCATCCATCTTTATATAAAATAAGATCCAAATAATCCGTATCGAGTCCAAATTGCTTCATCAATCGATTGATCCTCCTTAGAGGGGAGAAAGGCATATTTCTATTGGGTTTGTGCATATCGTACCATCTGAAGTCTTATTGCAGTCTGCTAATTGGCAAAAAATAAGATAGCCATTGGAAAAATTTTTCCTAGGCAATAAAACATTAGTATCTCGGCCGCTTCGTAATGAATTGTTGGAAGAGAGAGGGGGAAAGACTGGCTTGAATTTCTTGAGCCTCTTTGGAGTGATTAAAGATATATAGGTAGATTTGAAAGTACCCCTCCTATAAAACGCCTTGTACTTCCGTAAGATTTTTGATTATGACCCTCCTATACTTCTCGATAAATCGTTCTACTTCGACCCTCTGATCGGTGTGATCATTGTCTTGGGGCCGGGGGGGGGCTGATCCCCCACCACACACATATGCACGGTACACCAGGGCTGTTCGGTCTTAGAAGGTATATAAGAGGGGATCGGATGTTGATCTAACCATTTTTTATCCTTCAGTAATTGCAAAAAAAAATAGTCCGAAAGCCCATGTAATTCTTACTTGATATAATTATCAAGATCCGACAGTTCTTTTTTGCAACTGAGCAAATAGTACAGGCCATCATACATCTATCGCAGAAACTATAAAATATTGACCTAGTCAAAATTTATCGCTCTCAGAGATATATTCTCTTATCACTTGATAAATAATATAATGAGAAAACTTTATTCTCGATAAAGTCAATATCATTGATCCTGACGACATCATTGCCCAGATACATTATCCAATCCTGCATCAGATCGGTTGTAGCCGCTGCTGTATGTTGGCTGATAAGAAGGATCATTTTATATATAATTTATACATAAAAAAATCATATATAACTATATATAAATCGTTAATTATTATCACGTCTAGGTGTATCTTTATCAGGCCCTTGTGGTGTAATGATGGCAAAAAAAGTAGGTTACGTAATACTTAATCCCCCCGTCAATCAAAAAAATGTAGAAAAGAGTAATTAATTTTTTGATATTTGGTTGAGAATGTTTTAGACTCTACACTTGTAGAAAAAAAACTATTTTTTAGTATATTATTATTTCATGAAGCGGAGAGAGAGGGATTCGAACCCCCGGAGGTATTAGCCTCAACGGTTTTCAAGACCGTCGCAATTGACCACTCTGCCATCTCTCCAAAGTGGAGCAAATATAATGGTTTTCTCCACATCGACCAAGCCAAACCCAAGCCAAACCTTTGCCAAATACAACATTATCTAAAAAAAGCACAGTATTCCCCATATAAATTAAAAATTTTGTACATCTTTCAAGATGTAAAAAAAATATAACATTATCATCTTAAGTAAGGCCCTACTTATTTCAACGACCTGCATTCTCTTTTCAGATTCATCGCCAATCCCCTCCCCATACTAGTCTAGTAAAACCCAAAGATGAGGGTACTTATCAAAAAAAATGCTCATCACCAATGTGATAGTGGAGTAAGGATCTGTAAAAAAAAAAAATTGTAGATCTTCTTTTTACAGCTTTTTCATCCTTTCACCATTCTATTTCCACGATGTGCCGAAGCAGATCTTGAAGTGTTTCCTGTTTTCTAATCAGGTGGTCCTTAGCTTTATAGATCATCACCTCGGCTGGGCGATAACGTGAATTGTAATTCGAAGCCATCGAGAAACAATAAGCTCCAGCATTTTTAAAGCACAAGATATCTCCCTCACGGATCTCGCTAATCTTACGATTCAAGCCAAAAGTATCCGACTCACAGATGTACCCTACCACTGTATAAAACCGCATTCTGCCGGTCGGATTGGAAATATTATTGATCTGATGGTAGGCATTATAAAACATTGGACGGATCAGGTGATTAAAACCTGAATCCACTCCAGCAAAGACCGTAGAGGTGGTATGCTTGATCACATTGACACTGGCTAAAAAACACCCAGCCTTACTGACCAGAAACTTGCCCGGCTCAAACATCAAACAGAGTGATTTCCCATAAGCTTTGCAAAACGCATGAAACCTTTCAGTGAGTGCTTGGCCCAAAAGATCTACATCGGTTTGGACATCTTCTTCTTTATAGGGTACCTTAAAACCACTGCCAAAATTGACATAATCGAGATCCGGAAATGATCCTGCGACTTTTAATAGGATTTCGGCTCCTTGTAAAAACACTTTGATATCCAAGATATCGGAACCAGTATGCATATGGATACCCTCGATCTTTAATCCAGTATTCTCGACAATCCTTTTGATATGCGGCAATTGATAATAAGAGATGCCAAACTTCGAATCGATATGCCCGACAGAGATCTTGACATTGCCACCGGCCATGATATGTGGATTGATTCGAATCCCTACGGGATGAGCTGAATGATCCTGCCCAAGTTGTTCGAGAATGGACAAATTATCTATGTTGATTCGTACTTTTAAATCTACCGCTTTTTTGATCTCTGCCAATGAAACCCCATTGGGCGTATAAAGTATGTCCCTAGGAGCAAAACCAGCTCTTAGGCCGATCTCGACTTCTTGGACAGAGACTGTATCGAGGCCGCTACCTAATTTTTGAAAAAGTTTCAAAATATTCAAATTAGTATTGGCCTTACAAGCGTAATTGATCTTCAGATTTTCTACATTATTAAAAGCTTTTTCCATAGCTTTGTATTGCGCGATCATCTTACCTGCATCGTATACATACAGTGGTGTACCGTATTTGTCAGCCAGTTGGGCCAAAGCTACTCCTTCGATTTGATATTGATTTTCCACTGTACTAAATTTTTTCATACATCTTACGCAATTTGCTGGGCGTGATCACCTGATCCCAATCTTTGCCAAGTGCATTCTCCCAGAGTGGGGCCAAGCCCAAGGCCACTTGTATCATCTGTGCAAATTGCTCATCGCTTAACCCTGCACATACTCCTTGAGGTATAATGATTTGATGTTTATCTACTATATGCTTGAATACCTTGACGCTTTCGGGATAAAATGCCTCCAATTGATCGAAAACCATACAATTACCCACTCCGTGCTTGATACCTAGTAGATAAGATAGGCTATAACTCATCGCATGGGCTACCCCTACTTGAGCATAGGCGATGCTCATACCACCATGCCAAGAAGCCATCATCAGTATATCATCAGAGGCCTCATCCCAATTGTCTTTTTCAAGAAAAACTTCCAGGCATAAGTCAAGTGCTTTTTCGCCGTAACTCTTGCTGAATGCGTTGAGATAAGTTCCGTTTAAGGATTCGACACAGTGGATGTAGCAATCCATACCTGTATAAAAACGTTGATCGATTGGCACTCCCTGTGTGAGTTCTGGGTCAAGGACTACTTGATCAAAAGGCGTGAAGTCGGAATTCAAACCCAATTTTCGCTCAGGTCCTGTGAGTACTGCCGTACGTGAGACTTCTGCCCCGGTACCTGATAGGGTAGGGATGCCCACATGATAGACTCCTGGTCGCTCAAATAGGTCCCAACCCTGATATTGGGCAGAAGAGCCTGGATGCGTCATCATCAAAGCAACGGCTTTGGCCAGATCTAAAACGCTCCCCCCCCCCAGGCCGATTATGCCTGACGCGTTCCCAAAAGCCTCCTGTAATTCATCTCTAAGTGCATCGACTTGGGTGGTCTTAGGCTCTTCTGTGGTATTGACGAAACGAATTTGATCACCATCATATAATGGGATACGCTCTACCAAAGCTTTACCCTTAAAACAATGGTCGACGAGATAGATTAAAGGCTGATTTCCTTGACGTTTGGGCCCAACAATTTCAGCAAATCGGCTGAAGGCTCCACGCCCAAAAACGATACGAGGTACCATAGGAAAATTTCTAAATTGCATCCACATTCATTTACATTCCATAAATGGACTCCGGAACAAGCCAAAGATATCGATTACAGATCATTTTTTTGATATGTTTTCTAGCAAGGCTAATCGAATCACTTCATCCATTGTCTTGATATAATGAAAGGTGAGTCCTTTGAGATCATCTTGTTTGATCTCCCCAACATCTTTTTGGTTTTCCTTCGAAAGGATGATTTCTTGAATGCCGGCTCGCTTGGCAGCCAATATTTTTTCTTTGATACCACCGACGGGAAGAACTTTTCCCCTGAGTGTGATCTCTCCAGTCATCGCGAGATAAGGCTTGAGTTTCTGCTGTGTAAGGCTTGAGACCAATGAGGTAAGCATAGCGATCCCTGCTGAAGGTCCATCTTTGGGCACTGCTCCCTCAGGTACGTGGATGTGTACATTCTGCGTTTGAAATGTTTTTGGATCGATATCGAATTGTTGATGATGAGCCTTGACGTATTGCAACGCTATGGTAGCCGATTCTTTCATTACTTCACCCAAATTACCCGTAATGCTCAAAATACCTTTACCTTTGGATAGACTCGACTCGATGTAGAGGATATCCCCCCCTACACTAGTCCAAGCCAAACCAGTGACTACACCAGGGACCTCATTGCCTTCATAGCGGTCTGGATCACGTGGTGGACCAAGTATTTCCTCAACCTTTTCAACGGTCAACCGCTTGGTATAGGACTTGTCCATAGCGATATTTTTGGCTGCATAACGCACGAGTTTGGCGATACGTTTCTCGAGACGCCTCACACCGGATTCACGTGTATAGCCCTCGATGACTTTTTCAATATGTTTGAGGCCAAGGATCAAATCTCCCTTTTTCAAACCATGTTCTTTCAATTGTTTAGGCAATAGATGCTGCTTAACGATTTGGACTTTCTCTTCGATGGTATAGCCACTCATTTCGATGATTTCCATCCGATCGAGCAAAGCTGGTTGTATGGTTGAAAAATTATTGGCCGTAGCGATAAACATCACTTTAGATAGGTCATATCCTAACTCGAGAAAATTGTCATAAAAGGCATTGTTTTGCTCCGGATCTAGGACTTCCAACATAGCCGAAGAAGGATCTCCGTGGACGCCTATTCCCATCTTGTCGATCTCGTCGAGTACAAAAACCGGGTTGGAGGTGCCTGCTTTTCTGATCGATTGTAAGAGCCTGCCCAGCATGGCTCCAATGTAGGTCTTGCGGTGACCACGTATTTCGGCCTCATCGTGCAAACCGCCTAAAGAGATTCGTAAGTATTTCCGGCTGAGTGCTGCAGCTATAGACTTACCTAAGGAAGTCTTCCCAACACCTGGAGGGCCTTGTAAGCAAATGATAGGCGAACGCATATCTCCTCTCAGTTTTAAAACGGCGAGATGTTCTATGATACGCTCTTTGATTTTATCAAGGCCATAATGGTCTCTATCGAGGATTTTTTGGGCACGTCCGAGATCAAAATTATCCTTGGAATACCTCTGCCAAGGTAAATCGAGCATGGTCTCCAGATAATTGCGTAATATGGTATACTCAGGTACTTGCGGATTGGCGCGTTGCATTTTGAGTAGCTCTCTTTCAAATTGCTTTTTAGCTTCTTTTGGCCATTTTTTCTTAGCAGCTTTGGCTCGCATCTCGTCTACCTCTTTCTCGTAAGAAATGTCGCCAAGTTCCTCTTGTATGACTTTGATCTGCTGGTGCAAGAAGTACTCGCGCTGCTGCTGGTCCATGTCGTTACGTACACGTGATTGGATGTCATTTTTGAGGCGGATCTGCTGATGCTCTATGCTCAATAGACGGAAAGTATTCATGGCCCGTCTTTTGAGCTTGTCATATTCAAGCAAGCCTTGTTTGTCCTTGACGGACGCATTTATGTTGGCTGCTACGAAATTAGTCAGAAAAGAAGGACTCTCTATATTGCGGATGGCAAAGCCAGCCTCGGATGGGAGATTGGGGCTTTCTTGGATAACCTTGATAGATAGGTCTTTGATCGACTCTATCAAAGCAAGGTATTCTTTATCATTAGAGGGAGGCTTGTCCTCTTGTAAGGCGAGAACTTCAGCCTTGAAATAAGGGGTTAACTGTAGGAAATGTTTAACCTTAAATCTACGTTTGCCTTGCAAGATCACCGTGGTACTGCCGTCAGGCATCTTGAGCAATTTAACGATTTTGGCTACTGTACCTATAGTGTAGAGGTCTTTTTCAGTAGGATTTTCTGTATTGAATTCTTTTTGAGTAAGTACCCCTATGATCTTATCAAAAGCGTATGCATCTTGTATCAACTGGACAGATTTGCTCCTACCGGCTGTGATGGGGATGACTACCCCAGGAAATAAAACCATATTCCGTACAGGCAATATAGACAGTTGTTCTGGTACATTGTCCTTGAGCAATTGATCTTCTTCATCTTGATTGATCAAAGGGATAAATCCGGCTTCGGATTCTAATTCGGACTCGACAAATATATTTTTCAATAGCATAATGCTAAATTTCTTTATATTAAGACACGACAAAGTGTCATTCGCTCAAAATATCCTCATTACCCCTTGGGTCGGATATGGAACGCATTTTTCTATTCATCAATAATTTGAGTGAAATATGCGGAGGTCTTTTCTCCCCTATGGGGCAAGAGGTATGCCATATCATAAAAAGGTGTTGTATCTCAATTTTTCACGATGGATTGATAGATCGTGTTTTGTATTTCTGAGCGGGTATACAATTTCAATAGCAGATTCGTCTCAGATGACGGCTGAACATGATTGGATAAAAAGACATAGACGATTTGCTCGACCGGATCTGCCCAGACCATTGTTCCAGTAAAGCCTCTGTGTCCATAATTCTCCGGAGAGGCATCATATGGGCTGCTATAGGGGCGGTCTCCTTCGCGCTGGGGTTTATCAAAACCTAGACCTCTTCTGTTTTTTTTATATTGATAGGAGGTGAATTTTTTTACCGTCTGGGCTTGTAGATAACGTTTCCCTCCATAATATCCACCTTGGAGGTACATCTGCATGATTTTGGCCAGGTCATTGGCATTGCTGAATAAGCCAGCATGACCACTCACCCCCCCCAACATGGCAGCACCCGGATCATGTGCATATCCTCTGAGCATCTGTTTACGGAAAGTGTTATCGTATTTGGTAGGGACGATATCGACCACGGAAAATTGATCTAAGGGTATATATCCAGTAGTATAAGTCCCCAACGGCTTATAAAAACTATTTCGTACAAGTTCTGCTAAAGAGACCCCTGAACTTTTCTCAAAATGATCTCTCAGTATATAAAATCCCAAGTCACTATACTTATAGACTCCCTTTTTGCTTACTGGTGTTTTATATATCCACTGCATGAGTAGATCATTATAGATGTCTTTGATGTACAGATTTTCTGCTACATGGGTAGTGTAATTTTCCTTTTTCGTATCAGAATAAATCCCTGGCAAAAATTGGTTATCTGCATCCAGAGTCTTTTTGTAAAAAGCTATCCACGGTTTCAAACTAGCTTGATGGGTAAGGATTTCTCTCAAAGTTAGAGTAGATTTATTGGTGCTCCGAGCCGCTTTGATGAATCTCCCAATCGGGAGATCTAAATCTATCCGACCATTTTCTACCTGCTGCATCATCAAAGGAAGCGTGGCAGCAACTTTGGTCACCGACGCTACATCATACACATGTTGCCATTGTATGGGTTGTATTTGATCGTAAGTGAAATAACCAAAACTTTTTTCATAAACCACCTTACCATTTCGAGCTACCAAGACTTGAGCTCCTGGCGTGGATTTTTTCTCTATCGCTCGACGTACTAGGTCTTCAATCCGATTCAGGATTTGACTACTCATCCCTTCGGCCTCAGGGATGCCGTATCCCAATCGTTGCAAAGGATTATAAGTGATGCCTTGTCCTACCTTGAGTTGCTCATTGATATCTACTGGAAGGTGGCCGTAAACTCCCAATGCTCCAAAAATTACCTGTGGTACAATGCTTTGAGATTGTTTGCTATTTTGATAGCCCAAGACTACAGTAGATATTTTTTTGAGGTCTAGATCGATCAGGCTATAGGGACTGGCAAAAATACTTAATACCACCTTGTATTTCTGAGCCACGGCATTTAACAATGATTTACTTATTTTTGAAACCTTGTAGCTCTTCCATGGATTGGCGTTGGACTTGTGTATACCGACAAATACTGCGTCATACCCTTCAAGTTTGGATACATGGGACAAAGCCCCTATCGAAATCTTATCTATCTTGGCGTATTTACTTAAATAGGTGTAGAAGGTTTCATTATCTCCTTCTTCTAAAGGTACATAGGCCAATTTGATATTGGCCAATTTTTTGATTGGCAAGAGGTCTTGATCGTTTTTGAGTACTGTGACTGCCTTCTCAACGATCTTTCTATGCAAAACTTCACTCTCAGGGTCGTTCAAGTCGTCTACCAATCCCTCCAATTTGATGGGTCGGTATCGATGTAGACCCACCCAATATTTTGCCGTTAAAATCTTTTTGACACTGCTCTCAAGACGCTCCATCGACAAATGTGTTTTGTTCAAATCATTCAAAATCTTTTTTTTGCTTGTTTTTACATCCCGGGCAAATAGCAGGACATCATTTCCGGCTTGAAAGGCTTTTAAGTTAACCTCTTCTGGGGGGTATAGATTGGACACGGCCTTCATATCGAGTGCATCGGTAAAAAGCAAACCGGTGAAGCCCATCCGGTTTTTGAGTATGCCAGTGACAATTTTCGAGGAAATTGAAGCAGGCAAATTAGGATCAGAATCCAATGCGGGTACCAACAGGTGCCCGACCACGATTCCAGCACCTTTGGCTTCGATAAATCGTTTGAAAGGATGGATTTCTACAGAATCCAAACGAGAAATAGGATACTGGATCATCGGCAATCCCTTGTGCGAATCGACTTGCGTGTCTCCATGTCCTGGGAAGTGTTTAGCGGTAGCGATCACAAACGCATCATTCATCCCCCGGGCATAGGCGATGGCTTTCCGGGAAACGTTGTCCACATCAGAACCAAAAGAACGATTACCGATGATGGGATTTTGAGGATTGGTATTGACGTCTGCATCTGGTGCAAAATTAATATGGATTCCCAGACGTTTGCAATGTTGAGCGATCTTTCCCCCCACCTGGTATACCAAGCTATCGTCTGCCACAGCACCGAAGGTCATCGCCCAAGGAAAACGATAACCATTTTTTAATCGCATATTTAGGCCCCATTCGGCATCGATACCGATCCATAAGGGGACTTTTGATAAGCTTTGATAGGCATTGGTCAATAGGGCTTGTTGGACGGCATCATTTTGGAAAAAGATTAATCCACCGATGTGTTCTTCCCGGATCAAGCGTTCGATTTCAGCTCTGTGTTGTGCCCCCTTGTTGGAATAGGCCGCCACCGTAAACAATTGCCCGATCTTTTCGTCCAAGCTCATGATGTTGTAGATACTGTCTACCCAAGCCCTTTGCTCTTGATCATCAATATGAAACAGGCTGGTGTGCCTAGGTGGACGGAAAGCTACTGTACACATAACAAATATTAAAACAAAAAGGATGAAACGCTTTTTCATATTGAAAACTTTATCTATCAAGCAAAGCTAAGCAATATCTCTAGGGTTTGAGTTAAAGTGAGTGTTGCTCGTCAAGGGCTACAAACACCAAGTATATAAAAAATTAGCCGCTCAGGTCAACTGAAAAAATACATACGATTACTCTACAACTATCGATGGTTTCAAAAAGAAGAATACCGAATAAAGTTTCCAATATTTTATTGTTTGTAGCAGTGGAGTTACCTGAAATCTCGAGGTCTTTTGACACTTCTGTTTTTGCTTGAGCCAATGCTTTTCTTTTTGCTATTACGCTCTCGACCACCAGCGTGAGAAGGATTTTACTTTTAGCCCTTTTCATTTGACTCTTCATCTGTAATAGTCTTTTTGTGACCGGGATTAGTGATATGCTATGCTGATCCCTTCAGAACTGCTATGGCACGATTGGCCTTGGTCGCTGATGTATTTGCATTTGATAGTCTTTTCTTCAAAGTCTCTCGTGGATTGGCACAGCATTTAGTCTTGAAGTAGTGGTTTATATTTTTTCCATGTCCTTCACTTTCAGCCTTACGTTTGCTGCTGTGATCTTGGCTTTGGCTCGTTTTGATGTGCCTGTTTTGGCTGTATCGATCACTTTTTATGCAGTGGCGATAGATCTTCTTGAGGCTTCTATTGCCGCCTCTGCTGCCGATCTAGCTTGGTCTACAGAGTCTTGTTTTTTAGAGTCTGTCACTACCATATTTTTTACATTACGTTTGATATCTTTTATCTGCGCCAGCTGAGTCCACTCCGCATCTAAGGCTTTCTGCTCATCTGCATATCCTGTATATGATCGGTTGGGATGAGCATAGATAAAAAATAGTCCCATGGCTAGGACTGAAATAAAAATAATTTTTTATAGATTTTTTTTAATTAGCCAATGTATGTGGGAAGTGTAGAACATCTTCTTGAGATTAAAAAAATTGTTTTGATACCTTTTCCTAATTTATGAGAAAAACCCTGCCCTATATATGCTTATTTCTTTTTGCTATTTTAGCCTAAAAAATTATTTAACCATGCCCGATTTTGCCACCACTCGTCTCAATGGGCGGACCTACGAGTTTCCCATCGTTGTAGGTACTTATGGTGATCAAGCTATTGATGTATCGCAATTGAGAAAGGATACGGGCTTCATCACGCTCGATCCAGGGTTTAAAAATACTGGAGCGACCCAGAGCGCTATTACTTTTCTAGACGGAGAGCAGGGAAAACTATTATACAGAGGGTATCCTATCGAACAACTTGCTGATAAGTGTTCCTTCCTCGAGGTTAGTCACCTCCTACTATATGGGGAGTTGCCCGATGTTACACAATTGGATCATTTTTCTAAAGATATCAAAAGGTTTAATGTGGTCCATGAGGAGATGTTCAAGATTCTTGATGGCTTCCCCAGATCAGCACATCCGATGGGGGTGCTTTCCTCACTGACCTGTGCTTTGACGGCTTTCCATCCTGATGCGGTAGATGCTTACTCGGAAAAAGATATGTACTTGGCCCTGGTGAAACTCCTGGCGCAATTCCCCATATTAGCTGCTTGGACGTATCGTAAAAATGTTGGTCTACCATCGGCCTATGCAGATAATAGCCTAACGTACACGGCCAACATCCTCAAAATGTTGTTTTCGCTACCGACAGAGCCTTATGAAGTCCATCCAGTGGTGGCCCAGGCACTTGATAAGCTTTTGATCCTGCATGCAGATCATGAACAAAATTGCTCTACCTCTACGGTACGCTTGGTGGGCTCTGCACAGGCGGGGCTTTTTGCCTCTATCTCAGCTGGGGTCAGTGCACTTTGGGGTCGCCTACATGGAGGGGCTAATCAAGCCGTGATCGAAATGTGTGAAAACATTTTGGAAGATGGTGGCAACTTAAAAAAATGGATAAACAAAGCGAAAGATAAGAACAATCCATTTCGCTTGATGGGCTTTGGACATAGGGTTTACAAGAGTTTTGATCCTAGAGCCAAGATTATCAAAAAGGCTACCGAAGATATTTTGAATCAAATGGGCATTGATGATCCCCTACTCGAATTGGCTAAAAAACTGGAAGAAACGGCACTTGAAGATCCTTATTTCATCGAACGAAAATTGTATCCTAATGTAGACTTCTATTCGGGCATCATCTATCGCGCTATAGGGATACCAAAGGATATGTTTACTGTGATGTTTACCATGGGACGCCTACCAGGCTGGATGGCTCACTGGAAAGAAATGCGACTGAATCACGATCCCATAGGTAGGCCTAGACAAATCTACACCGGACATACCCAAAGGGATATCTAGAAACCGTGTTTACGTGAGGGTAAAGATGGTTTGATGGAAAGTGGGTTTGTTGACTTGATTGACTTGCGTCATCGATCCGACTTCTAGGTAGAATATTCGTTGAGCTTGTAGCCAATGCCTCCCATGGATACGGTTGGATTGGTAATAAGGGGCTTTACTTGTCATGTGAATCTCATCTCACAAAGTGATGTACGATGATTTCTTGTAGGTATCTCTTGCGTAAAAAGGGATGACTGCTGAGAGGTCGGTATCGTATCCTGGATTGAAATGTACGATCTTTAAACCAACACTCTTCTATACGATATCGATATGGGCCAAGCTCTCAAGCGCTCCAATTTCTTTTTGAAGGTAACTCGTTGATAAAGCTGGTTTTTTCGCTGTTACTATCTTTAGTCCTTTTTTATAACGCCGTGTATCGAAATAGGTGTAACCGGCAGCAAAGGTCAAAGGTAAATATTTCAGCCTGTACCAGAGCCTTAGACCGGATAAACTAAGCGTATATCCCCACAAACAGGGAATTGAAAATATCGATACTGAGCCACACCCGACATACTCCATTGTTTATTAATGGTATACCCTCCATTATAAACAAATTAATTGTTTACTCTACTCGGGGCCTTGTGCTTTGGATACGTTGGTAAGGAAATAAGTTCAACAATGCTCTATCAAAATTTTCAACTTTACAATGGTCAAAGTTGTATGTCTAATGTCATAGTTTGATTTTTATGTGAGGAAAATATGAGCCAGTCTTTCAAGGGATCAGCATTGCTTTGAGACATCTATCAAAAATGCAAAGAATCGATGCGATCTAAATGATTTTTTTGATAAATTTAATACACTTAAAATATGACAAAATCTTTATACTTTTCATTATGAAAAGATCTTTATACACCGGTTTGATATTAAGTATACTTGTATTGATTATTTTCCTCCTGATGCCCAATTTTGCAGGGATGATTACCCAAGTTAAATATTATGCAGGCGTCACCTCATTGATGGCTATTTGGTGGATTACCGAGGCTATCTCTATTTATGAGGCGGCCTTTGTACCTTTAGTGCTTTTCCAAATGTTGGAGATATTTTCCATTTCGGACGACATGGCAGAAAATTATGATTATAATTTGGTCTTGCTGCTATTGGGTGGGTTGATTCTCATCGCCAGGGCTATCGAAAAACAAAATCCCCATAAACGTATTATCTTAGTATAATCAGCCTACTAGGGACTAACTGCCAGAAGATCATCTTGAGTTTTATGATTACCACAGTACTCCCCTCTATGTGGATGGATCGTCAATGTGGGGCAGTGTCGCTACTCGTATTGTTCATCGTTCTGGCCATCATCAAAAAGGAAGAATTGGCTTCGAAACCTTCTCTAAGGTTTGGTATAGCCCTGATATTGGCTATTGCTTATGTCTCGAGCATAGGAGGCTCTTCAAACATTGTACGGACTCATTCTAAAATGGTCTTTTGCAGGGGCCTTAAACATACTGTTTCCTCAAAGCTTAGAGATCACTTTCCCTTATTGGCTCAAGGTCGGGCTTGCCTATCCTGATCATCCTCCTGCCGATCACTTGGTACTATTTGATGAGATATTTCAAAGATATTAAGACTGTTTTGCGGAGGGGATGCATTCATTAAACAAAAACGCAAAACCCTGAACTTAATGAGCCGAGGTAAAAAAAATACTCTTAGTCATCTTTGTGTTTATTGCTCTAGGATGGATCTTTAGAAAAGATATAAAGATCGATGACTTAACGCTACCGGGTTGGGGTAGCCTATTTGAAAATCCTAAGATAATCCATGACAATACAGTAACTATACTTAGTGTACTGGCCTTGTTTTGCATCAGAAGAAATACCAAAGATGAACGCTTACTCGATTGGAAGACCGTCTCTACTGTACCTTGGTGTGTGGTGATAATTTTTTTTGGGACACGCGATATTTAGCTGATTTTAAGGTTACTAAATTTTTTGAATGAATTGGTCATGAATTGGCCTATATTGGAAAATTGGCACTCTTCTTGTTGATCTTTATGTTACTCACCGTGGTGATATTTCTCACCGATATCAATTCTAATACAACTACGGCCAATATTTTTATGCCTGTCTTTGCTGCCATGGATGTGGTGGTCTAAATTAATTTCTTACTACTGACGCTACCGCGATTATCTTTGTTTTATTAGTTGGCTTTCATGTTGCTCTTTGGTTCAGGTACTACTTTAGTGGTCTTTACCAGCGAACGGGTCATCATCCCTCAAATGGCTCGATGTGAATTGTTTCCAACTTGAGCACTATCATCGTATTGATTTTGCTCTTTTATTTTGTATTGATCTTATTTTTTCAGGTTGATTCTCCCCTGCCTGATTGGGTCAAATGAAAAGTGCTTTAGATCCTTCTCAGGAAGAAACTTACTAATTTGGTGTGTTGGCTTTATGTTGGGCAAAAGATTCTATAGCTTCGCACCAAGCCGTATCGAATCTTCGGGTTAATGTGGCTTTCAAAAACTTATAGACGGACACCTTCAGCAAGCATGTATGGTTTAATCTTGGGGCGTATCGTTTCCAATACAGCTAATTTATCTTTTTCCAAAGGAGCTCCCGAATCACTTTCTATACAACAAGCCTCTTTATAAGCAGAGAGATTACAGATGAATTATAGTTCAAGAATGTCTTCTTATATCAGGCTATTTGCAATCTGAATCATTTGTATACTTTTTTTGGATCAAAAGTCACAAGCAAAACGAAGGTCGGGCTGAAAATTATCTAAAAATTTGGTAGTATAATACCCTCTGAGGAAGTCTTTGTCGTGCATGAGTTGCCTATGGAAAGGTATGGTAGTATGTATGCCTTCTATGACGAATTCGTCCAAGGAACGGCTCATCTTGGCAATGGCTTCTTTTCTAGTCTTGGCTGTAGTAATGAGCTTTGCAATCATCGAATCATAATAAGGAGGGATGACATAGCCGGCATAAGCATGGGTATCTATGCGTACACCTTGCCCACCAGGGATATGCATTTGAGTAATTTTGCCAGGCATAGGACGAAAATCTTGATAGGGATCTTCGGCATTGATCCGACATTCTATAGAAAACCTCTCTGGATAATAGTGCTTACCAGAGAGTTTTTCTCCTGCAGCTAAGAGGATTTGCTCACGGATCAAATCGTAACCAGTAACTTCTTCGGTGATAGGATGCTCTACCTGTATACGAGTATTCATTTCCATGAAATAAAAATTTCGCTCTTGGTCTACCAAAAACTCTATCGTCCCCATGCCCTCATAACCAATGGATTCGGCTGCCATTACTGCGGTATGGCCCATTCTTTCTCGCAAAGCTTGCGTTAAAAAGGGAGAAGGGGTCTCCTCTACCAATTTTTGGTGACGACGTTGGATTGAGCAATCTCTTTCAGATAAATGACAGGCTTTACCATATTGATCGCCAGCAATTTGTATTTCTACATGTCGAGGCTCTAGGATAAACTTCTCCATATACATGTCTTCCTTACCAAAGGAGGCCTTGGCCTCTTGTATGGCTATTTCCCAAGCACTATTCAGATCTGCTTTATTCCAAACGGCACGCATCCCCTTTCCGCCGCCGCCTGCATTGGCTTTGAGAATTACCGGATAACCAATCTTATCGGCTGTATTTTCAGCTGCTTCATAGGTCTTGAGCAAACCATCCGAACCGGGAATACAAGGCACATTATATTTTTTCATCGTTTCTTTAGCTGAGGATTTATCGCCCATACGTTCGATTTGCTCAGGCAGAGGGCCTATAAATTTGATGCCATGTTTAGCACACATTAAGGAAAAATAAGCATTCTCGGCTAAAAAACCATAACCAGGATGGATGGCATCTGCATTGGTGATCTCGGCAGCAGCAATCAGATGAGGTATATTCAGATACGATTGTGCGGGAGCAGTTGCCCCAATACAAACAGCCTCATCAGCAAAACGTACGTGAAGACTATGTACATCTGCCGTAGAATAAACCGCTACTGTGTTGATGCTCATTTCTCTAGCAGTACGTATGATACGCAAAGCTATCTCACCCCGATTGGCAACCAATATCTTCTTGAATATTGAGATCTTGTTTTTGTTATAAGGTGTCGTCATCAAGAGAGATTAGGATCTACCAAAAACAAAGGTTGATTGTATTCTACAGGCGAAGCATTTTCTACAAAAATCTTGACAATTTTTCCGGCTACTTCTGCCTCTATGTCATTGAAAAGTTTCATAGCTTCTATTACACAAAGTTTGGTGCCGGGTTCTATTTTATCACCCACTTTCACATGGGGGGGCTTATCAGGAGTAGGGCAGCGATAGAAAGTACCTATCATCGGCGACTTGATGGTGACATATCGAGACTCTGAGGTCTCTTCCGATTTTTCTTCTTTAGGAGGTTCAGTCACGGCTGGTATGGGATGAGAAACATTTGGCAGTACTTGGATTGGAGGTAACACAGCATTTTGCGCACTCGTAACTTTGTTTTTGATGTGAACCTTAGTATTTCCTAACTTGATCTCTACTTCATAGATCTCAGATTTGGATACGAATTGGATCAAAGTTTTGATATCCTTTAAATCCATAAATTTATATTATAAATATTTTTAATAATGAGCCCATGATTTACTATATTGCAATATGTACAACAAACTAATATTGTAAATATTTATTTTTTATATTACACCGTTTGTAAATAAAAAATCTCATTTACGTACAGTGGAATTTTGTCTTCGAAAATTTTATATGTCATCTTTATCTATCGATCTGCTGCTTTTCAAAAACCACCTTTCCTCTATAATAAAGTTTATCTTCATGCCAATGTGCACGATGATACATGTGTACTTTTTTAGTAATAGGATCGATAGCCAACTGAGGTAATTTTGCTTTATAATGAGTCCTACGCTTGTTTTGCCTGGCTTTGGATTGCCTTCTTTTGGGCTGTGCCATGTGTTTTGATTTTTATATAAAATTTCTGTATGTCATCAACGTGTTTTATTTCCTTATTTCAAGATAAAGGTCAAGATCTAGCCGATCAAACTTTTCTTCACAGGAAACAGCTTAAAGAAAGTCTCACCGATCTTAAAACGTAAACGACCTAGTTACCAGCTCAAAGAAGAAAAAAGCATTGTATGATTTTCATTCTTGTTACATAAATTATCTTGCAACGGGAATGCAAATTTATATATTTTTTAATTTTATATACATACAGTTTGTGTCTTCACTACTTTTCAAATTTCACCCCTCTTTTTTATTTAAAAAAAATATTAATTTTAATAAAAAAGTCCCGTATGGGGAAAATATTTATTCTTTTTTTACCATTGAGTTTAGAGCTACTTGAGACTAAGGGTTAAGAGGTAGAAAATCCCTCTCATCATCTTATAAAATAAGTAAAATAAGAGCATTTAGAGACAAACGGAAATTCACACCTTATCAAAACCATAGATTAGAGTATTTTAGTAAAATTACCTTATAACATATGGTTTAAGCCTGAATACAATCGATATAACCTGGATACTTACTTTATCCACACGATAAAGCTATTACTTATCAAGGTAAACATCATTATATTTTTCGATGCCTGGTGCAAAGACAGTCAATTGCAAGTACCTTCTTTTATAACAATTTTAGATATCATCAGCTATCCAAAAAAAAATCTAAACTGAAGATCTACCTCGTAAATAAAAAAAAGAGGTTAATGTAGAAGAAGTTAGTAAAAACATTTTTCGTGTACTCCTCCTTCCCATTTTTTGTAAAGATTAAAAAGAACTAAATAGGATTGTAGAATCACCTAAAGGAAGTTTAGAAGCCGATATAAAACAAATACTTGAAAATTAAATTTACGTCCCAATCATAATCCATGAAAAAAACATCTGATATTTATTCTGATTTTTATAACAGGCTTGACTTGCGCGTACCTCTATCTGTGCACTCAAAAAGACAGTGTGAAAGTCAGTGTCTATACATTGCTTCACGATCTACAACATATGAACAAACTCGTCGCAGTGGAAGGTAATTTTTCTATCATATATACTTACAAAGTATAACAAAAAATATTGTACGTCTGCTTCAGCACTTTGATAAGAGAGCCATTGTGCTTGTTAATGCAAAAGCCACCGTATTCTATAAAGTGGGAAAAAATTAAAATTCAAATAAATGAAGCTCAGAAAATCATATATATCTATTTTATTCCAAGACCTGAAATCACGATCACTTCTGAGATCAAATATTAAGACTGGTAAAAAAGACTTTTGGGTCGTTCTGAAATCCAACAACTAAACAATCTGAAAGAAAAAGTGGTTCAAACCCTGAAAAAAAAATAGAAAAATCTGCGCTTGTCAAACAAGCTAGAGAAAGACTCACCCTAGAATTGAGTAATATCTACATCCTATATCAAAGATATATGACTGGAAAGTGGTAGACAAAGCAGAGATACTCATCACGCCATAATTCTAAACAAAAATTTACTATCCCGACTAGATGAGATGTCCAGACCAATTTCTAGGGATATCTCTATCTCTAGCACCCCAAAGCAATTGTATATGACTATGGCTACTTATAAGAAAAACATCATCTCCAATTGGAGAGAAAAAGAGGGAGAGTGTCAAACACGTGGTGTTGAACTAATAGCCTCGAAAATTTCGTCAGCCCCAAAGTACTTCAAACCATGGGTTTGATCCTAATAAATAAATATTTTGAGGGCCGTCCCAACAAACGATATTACGGTGGTTGCTAAATCATGGACAAGATGAAAGAATGGACCATATATTGGGCTAAAAAGCTCTTCAACGCTGTCCTATGTCAACGTACAACCTCATTCGGGCTCACAGGCCAATGCTGTTATTACATAATCTACCTCTAGCCTGGAGATATTGTGCTTGGACTCGACCTCATGTACGACTGATATTTAACCCACGGTGATTCGGTAAGTTTTTCAGGTAGTATCTATCGTGGTATATTCTATGTTGTGAACCAAGAAACCGGTTTGATTAATTATGATAAAATGATGGTTTTAGTCGAAAAATAAAAACCTAAATTAATTATTTGTGGAGTATCGGCTTATTCTAGAGATATGGACTACAGCAAGTTTCGTAAAACAGCCGACTAAGTAGGAGTTATCTTTATTGCTGACATCATCCACCCAGCAAGCTTGATTGCTAAAGGACTTTTGAATCATCCCTTTCCTCATTGCCACATAGTGATCATTACTACGCACAAAACATTGCGTGGTCCATGCGGTGGACTAATCTTGATCGGAGAAGATTTTGACAATCTATGTGGACTCAAAGTCTCCAAAGGGTAACTCAATAAAACGTTCAACCCATAGACAGGCTATCTCCCTTGGCTGGTGGGGTGGGCTCTCGAACACATCATTGCAGCCAAAGCCATGGCTTTCGAAGAAATCCTTACTGGACGAGTATGGGGCTAGTACGTTCGATAAATAGCACGCAATACTCAAGTGCTGATCAAAAGAGACTATCAAATCATTTAAGTTGTTACAGACAATCATTACATACTGATCGATCTTTGCGACAAAAAGATCACTGGGAAAGAAGCTGAAAAAATTCTCGTAAATGCAGATATCACTTGTAACAAAAATATGATTCCCTTTGATGATCAATTTCCCTTCATCACTTCATGGATTAGCCTTGGTACAGCAGCTGTCACATACATCAGGTGTGAAAGAAAACCATATAAAAAAATCGCTCATTGTATCGACGAAATCTTGACCTATAAAAATAACCTTTAGAAAATAAAAATGATCAAAAAAGAAGTCAATAATTTGTAAAATTCTATATAGAATCCTACCTTTGTTGCAATTTATTTCAAGTTCCCAACGAAGGATACCAAAATTTTCATGTACAGGACACATCATTGTGGTGCGTTGCGCCTAGAAGACATCGGACAAAAAGTCATTTTAGCTGGATGGGTCCAGAAGATCAGAGACTTAGGTGCAATGATCTTCATAGATCTGAGAGATCGTTATGGCATCACACAACTTATATTTTACCAAGATAATCCATTGATTGGACAAGCACGTCAATTGAGTCGAGAATCTGTCATCCAAGTCCAAGGAGCAATCATCGAAAGAAGTGCTAAAAATCTGCACAACCCTACTGGAGCTATAGAAGTATTGGTATCAAAACTATATCTACTCAATGCTTCATCGCTCCCTCCTTTTACCATAGAGGATCAAACCGATGGTAGTGAAGAGCTTCGTATGAGATATCGCTATCTCGATGTTCGAAGGAATCCGATCAAAAATAAGCTAATCCACCGCCATTGCGTAGCCTTAGCAGCGAGGCAATATCTCTCCGAACAGGGATTTATAGAGGTCGAAACCCCCGTATTGATCAAATCTACACCCGAAGGTGCTCGTGATTTCGTCGTGCCTTCGCGTGTGCATCCAGGACAGTTTTACGCTTTGCCCCAATCGCCTCAATCTTTCAAACAATTGCTGATGATCGGTGGCATGGACAAATATTTTCAACTGGTCAAATGCTTTCGCGATGAAGATTTGCGTGCAGATCGCCAACCCGAATTCACACAGATCGATTGTGAGATGGCTTTTGTTGAGCAGGAGGATATTCTCAACACTTTTGAGGGATTTATTTCTGATCTCTTCAAAAAAATCAGAGGTGTTAACCTCAAAAAACCTTTACCACGTCTCTCTTATGCCGAAGCAATACAACGATATGGTTCTGACAAACCCGATATTCGATTTGGAATGATTCTGGGCGAATTGACAGACCTAACTCAAAATAAAGTTTTTTCCGTTTTTGATCGTAAAGAGTCGGTCATAGGGATAGCTGCACCGGGATGTGCTGGATATACACGCAAGGAACTCGATACACTTATTGAATGGGTCAAATGTCCGCAAATCGGGGCGCAAGGACTCGTATGGAGCAAATATTTACCCGACGGGACCTTCAAATCATCAGTAGACAAGTTTTTTAGTCAAGAGGATCTCAAAGCCTGGGCACAACGCCTTGATGCTCAACCTGGAGACCTATTAATGATCCTTTCGGGGGAGACTGCAATAACACAAAAACAACTCGGTGAACTTCGCTTGGAAATGGCTAGACGTCTCAATCTACGAGATCCAAACCAATTTGCTCCGCTTTGGATAATAGATTTCCCCCTGCTGGAATGGAACGAAGAGCGTAGACGTTATCACGCGTTGCACCATCCTTTCACCGCTCCTAGAGAGGAAGACATCCCCTTATTAGAAAGCAATGCGGAAAAAGTTCGTGCTAAGGCATATGACCTGGTGATCAATGGCAACGAGATCGGTGGTGGATCCATACGCATCCACGAGCGTTATCTGCAAGAAAGGGTCTTCAAATGCCTAGGATTTTCAAAAGAAGAAGTGCTATCCCAGTTTGGTTTTTTGATGGAGGCCTTTGAGTACGGTGCACCACCGCATGGCGGTATAGCTATAGGATTTGACCGTTTAGTAGCCATCCTCGCTGGGCAGGAGCATATCAGAGATTTCATCGCCTTCCCTAAAAATAATGCTGGACGCGATGTGATGATGAATACGCCCTCAGCCCTCCACACCGATCAACTGGAGGAACTCCACTTGAAGGTGAAAAATCATTGAAAAGATGTTTAAGAAACCTAAAACACTTTTAGGGCGCTTCTTCGTATGGAGATATTGATATCTCTCACATCAATAATTTCTTTTATTTTTGGCCATTGGAGTGGGCTTTACCTCTGGTATGGGCGCTATGCTGTTGAAAAAATACCACTCACTGTGTGAGTTATTTCCTGCAAGAGGGCTCAGTACCACCTCTATTTATATTTTGGCTTTCCACTGATCGTATTTTTGCTGATAGCGTTGATCAAGAGTCATATCATCCGTACCAATTTTGAAGAAGTTATCTTTACAGTGCATGTTTTAGTCTGAAAAAATGAGATCATGAATCGTAAACCCATCACTTCTTTTTTGTTATGGGATCCCATAACCATAGGCCTTGGATGCTCGGCAGGGTTATAAGTACATACCGAGGGCAATGGTGTAATGATAGGCTCGCTCATCGCTTCCTTTTTTCATATAGACGAACGCTTTAGACAACTATTGCTGATCTGTGTTGATACTGGCCTCAATTTCTATTACGGTGACTGGTACACTCTTTATAAAAACTTATTATTTGGTATCTTTTTATAACATTTAAGCTTTTTGTTCTGCCGACATCCCTTGTTATTGCTTATGTAGGATTATTCATTGCAGCTGTATCGATGTATTTTTCTTGGGTTTTCTTCCGAGTGAAAAAAAGTATAGTAAAGATCGACAATCTTCACAAAAAGACTCTTACCATTGGACTTAGCTTAGGGTTATTGATCCTATTGATCCCACCACTCTCAGGAGAGTGGTTAAACCTTCATGAATGACTTGATCGATCTGAATTACCTCAATGCATTCAAAACCTTTTTCTTATCCCAGTATCTCAGAATAAATGAGATGATGCTTATCCTCATGCTTGGGCTGATTATTTCCAAACATTGGACCTCCTCAGTCATCACAATAAACGGGGGCGACATAGGTGGCATATTTGCTCCGACATTATTTATGGGTATAGACTTATCGATGAGCAACTTCACTTGACCAGATTGATGGCTGACATCTTACACACACTGTTGACGGTAATATTTTCTCATCGCTGAGCTCATCGGATATTATAAACCCTTCATTTCTTCCTCCAATTTATGATCACCGCAGCTATTTCGTTTACCATTCCGTTATTTAACATCCCACTCGATTTATACCAGAGAATTGGCTTAACGTGGAGAACTCATCGCCCATGACAAAGACTAAACTATATTGATTTGGCTGAATATTTTGGCTGAACATTCGAAAATTGATCGAAAAAAATTGCTCCGATATCCCTTTTGGGTAATCTAAAGATACTCATCGAGGTTATATACTCTTCCAAACGTAATATTTTCCCTGCATTGGATGAATAAACCTCCGAAATTGATTTTCCTCTTTGATACTATTCAAACTGTCATGCGAAAATTTGAAACTAATCAAGCATGGTATTTACCCGTAGTGGAAAATGACAAATACATCGGATTTATCTTTAAATCCAAGCTGCTCACCGTTTATCGTAATAAGTTCATTGAAGTTTGTACATAAATTTTAAGAAAATTATTCAATATAGGTAGGATATATATTTAATAATTTTAATTATATTTTAGGATATATTCTTAAATATCAGAACAAAAAGTTATCCAAAAAATTCTATCATCATTTTGGCGCTAGGAAAAAGCCTTTATATCCAAGAGAATAAAGAAAATATAAAAGAAGGATTAGGGATCACAATACAGAAGAGGTAATGACCACTCTATACGTTAATGGTAATACAAGGATATGAGACTTACAAGACTCATAAAAAAGAGCACTCTTAAAGCCTTATGAATTCATATGTATGACCACCTATAAGGATGGAAATTTCTTCCGAACGCTCCTCCTAATATGAAAAGAAAACCGCCATTATCCTCATCGTTCGAGAAGGGGGTAAAGGACTTGTAAAAAACGATTCGTTCACCATAGGTGATATCTTCAAAGGAGTCTTACCTGGGGATAATGAAATAAAAAAGTAATCTAGTAGAGATTAAATTGATCATAACAAGTGGTGTCGAAGTCACTATATCAGTGTGTGACATTCGATTCTTCAACAATGAATTATTCCTAGTCAACACATTTAATGGAAGTATTTTTAAAGAAGGAATAACTCCTAGATCTAAAAAATTTCTACTGGGTGATAAAAATATTCGAAATATAGAAATAGAGATTATCGACTATAATACATTCAAATTTACAAAGACAGACTGGTCCAAATATCCTCCAAAAGTATGGGTCAAACATTTCATTACACGTTATGAGTCCCTCTCCTTGAAATAGATCATAAAACATTTCACACTACAAAAATTTTATTCAAAAAAAGACTGCCAAAAATATCCTTAAATTTGCCCTTTGACAGCTCTCCTTGGAAGGAGAGTTATTTTTAGCGTTTTCTTGAAAATAACCCACAAAGTAATGCAAGTCCTAAAATTTGGCGGCAGTTCGGTAGCCCATGCTTCATCCATAGAAAGACTCCTTCAGATCACACGTGAAAAACCTAAAGACACCTATGTTATCATAATCTCTGCATTTGGAGGTATCACAGATCAGTTGATCAGTTGTGGTCAGGCAGCTGCACAAGGAAAAGAAACATACAAAACACTCTTAGAAGCCATCGAAATCCGGTATCTAGACACCATACGAGAGCTTTTTACATTGACGAATCAAAGCCATCTGATCAGTCGCTTGAAAAAGGACATCAATCAACTTGAAAACCTTTGCGACGGTATTTTTCAAGTAGAAGAACTCTCCAAACGTTCCCTCGATAAAATAATGAGCTTCGGCGAATTGACCTCTTCTTACCTGATCGCAGAAAAGTTCAAGCAAAATGGTTTGAATGCCAGTTGGAAAGACAGCCGTCAACTAATCGTCACCGATGCACAATTTGGCTTTGCACAAGTAAACTTTATTGATAGCAACCACCAAATCACACAATACTTCCGCCAAGAAAAGGCTCAATACACCGTATTGCCAGGTTTCATTGCCGCTACACGTCAGCAAGAGACGACCACCCTAGGACGCGGAGGATCTGACTACACTGCAGCGATCCTGGCAGGAGCTCTCCGGGCTACATCGCTTGAAATATGGACCGACGTCAGTGGCATGATGACTGCCGACCCGAGAATTGTGACCCTATCCTTTCCTATTGAGCACATCTCTTATGAAGAAGCCATGGAATTGTCCCATTTTGGTGCTAAGGTAATCTACCCTCCTACGATAAAACCAGCCATGGAACGGCACATCCCCATATTAATTAAAAATACTTTTGCACCCTACGATGCCGGTACATATATCCATAAACACCGAGATGTAAGTATTAGCCAATCCGTCACGGGGATTTCAGGCATACAACATGTCGCCCTACTTACCCTTGAGGGCAGTGGTATGGTAAGTATACCAGTCTATTCCAAACGTTTGTTTGAAACCCTTGCGCGCGAAGAGATCAATGTAATCTTCATCACCCAAAGCTCTTCAGAACATTCGATCACTGTCGGCATTTATGAGTATGATGTGTTGAAAGCTAAGACCATCATCGATAATGAATTTGTTCAGGAAATTCAGCAAAAACATATTGAGCCGCTGAGTGTAGATAAATATTTGTGCATAATCGCTATTGTAGGAGATAACATGAAAAATATTCACGGTGCTAGTGGAAAAATGTTTACGTCCCTCGGTAGGAATAGTATCAACGTAAGGGCTATAGCTCAAGGATCTACCGAAAAAAATATTTCAGCTGTCATCGGAAAAAATGATTTCAAAAAGGCATTAAACATCTTACACGAAGCCTTTTTCGAAATGCCGACCAAGCAGATCAATCTTTTCATCGCCGGTGTGGGACAAGTCGGGAGCAAACTTCTTGAGCAGTTTTGTCAGCAACAAGTTTATCTGTGCGAAACACTCAAACTACAACTCAGGGTCATCGGACTAGCCAATAGCAAAAAGATGCATTTCGATGAGCAAGGAATAGACCTCAGTGACTGGAATCTATACTTACAAAAAGGTAAGACGATGAATACAAACGCCTTCATTCAAAAAGTGGAAAAACTCAACCTATGTAATAGTCTCTTTGTCGACAATACAGCCGACCAAGAGATAGCAGCTACCTACGAAAACTTTTTACAAAAATGCATTGGGGTGATCACCTGCAACAAAATTGCTTGTTCATCTGATTATAGCTATTACAAAAAATTGAAAACGCTTGCGCGCCATTTCAATATTCCATTTTTCTTCGAAACCAATGTCGGAGCTGGACTGCCGGTGATCAGTACACTCAACGATCTGATCAACAGTGGCGATAAAATACACCGCATCGAAGCAGTACTATCGGGCAGTTTGAATTTTATCTTTAATCATTTCATAGGAAATACTTCCTTTGTAGAAGTGGTAAGGGAAGCTCAACGCCAAGGATATACCGAACCCGACCCACGCATTGATCTCAGTGGAGTAGATGTGATGCGAAAGATCCTTATCTTGGCTCGAGAATGTGGTAATGCATTGGAAATGAAAGATATAACCCAAAAATCTTTCCTACCCCAGGCCTGTCTAAAAACTTCTTCAGTAGAAGCTTTTTACAAACAGTTAGAAGCACATGCAGACCATTTTGCCCAACTGCGCGAAGCGGCTGAAAAAGACGGAAAATGCCTGCGTTTCATAGCCCGCTATGAAAAAGGAACCGCATCAGTAGGCTTGGAAATTATCGGGCCAAAACACCCCTTTTATCAACTCGAAGGCAAAGATAATATGATACTTTACCTCACGAATCGCTATGCTGAACAACCACTCATCGTTAAAGGAGCTGGAGCTGGTGCGGAAGTCACTGCCTCGGGGATTTTCTCAGATATCATCAAGGCCAGCAGATGATGACCGATGGTTATAATCGTATAATAAAGAAAATAAAAATTTTTGCTCCAGCTACTGTGGCTAACGTTGCTTGTGGTTTTGACGTTATTGGCTTGGCCCTGGAGACACCAAGCGATGAGATCCACATCCGCAAATCTAATAGACCAGGGATCTACATTCACCAAATACATGGTGCTGACTTGTCTACCGATCCGAAGCAAAACGTCGCCGGTGTAGCACTACAAGCCCTGCTCAACAAATACCACAAGCCAGAAATAGGTTTCGAGATTGAGATCTTTAAAAATATCCGTCCTGGGAGCGGTATCGGATCCAGTGCAGCCAGTGCAGCTGGCATTGTAGCAGGAGCCAATTTATTACTAGGAAGACCCTTCAGTACTTTAGAACTGATCCGCTTTGCTATGGAAGGCGAACGTTCAGCAGGCGGTAATGCCCATGCAGACAATGTAGCTCCAGCCATTATGGGCGGCTTCACCCTAGTAAGAAGCTATAAACCTTTAGATATCACTGGCCTTCATAGCCCTGATGATTTGTGGGTGAGCGTGATCCATCCGCAGATCGAGGTGAAGACCTCTGACGCACGTGCTATCCTTAAACAAAAGGTGCTGCTGACAGACGCTATACGCCAGTGGGGCAATGTCGGGGCACTGATCGCGGGCCTCTATCAAGAAGACTATGGTTTGATCAGCCGTGCACTGGAGGACGTGATTATAGAACCTATACGTTCCATACTCATACCCGCCTATTATGAGCTGAAAACAAAATGTAAAGAGACCGGAGCCCTCGGAGGTGGTATCTCTGGTTCGGGACCATCGGTATTCATGTTGAGCCGTGGGGGAAAAACCGCACAAGCAACAGCAGAAACTATGGATCGTGTGTACGCTTCACTTGGTGTGGGTTATAAGATTTATGTTTCAGCCATCAATCCAAAAGGAATCCGATGGGTCGATATGTTGGAATAGTCCGTATATTTTTACTCCCTTTGAAAAAGACGATTATGCAATACCATAGCTTAGAAAATCCACAACATCATGTTAGCTTTGATGAGGCAGTCATCAGAGGTTTAGCACCGGATAAAAGTCTCTATTTTCCAAAACAAATCCCCAAAATTCCAAAAGATTGGATCGAAAATATTTCCCGATACGATGTGCATACCATTGCCCTAGAAGTGATTAGGCCTTATGTCGGTGAGACTATTTCCGAAAAAGTATTGCTACAAATCATCCGTGATACTCTTCACTTCCCCTTCCCTCTACAAAGGGTGCATGATAGGATTTATGCTTTAGAGCTCTTCCACGGGCCCACACTGGCTTTCAAAGATGTTGGGGCCAAATTCATGTCCGGTTGCTTGAGCTATTTCCGTAGGGGAAATGCTCGACCGATCACCGTGCTCGTAGCTACTTCAGGTGATACGGGCGGAGCTGTAGCCCAAGGCTTTCATAAGGTAGCTGGTATAGAAATCGTGATTCTATATCCTTCGGGGAAAGTGAGCCCTCTACAAGAAAAACAACTCACTACCTTGGGAGGCAATGTGACAGCTTTGGAAATTCAGGGGACTTTTGACGATTGCCAAAGATTGGTGAAAATAGCTTTTCTCGACGAAACGTTACAAAAGGAACGTCCACTCACCTCAGCTAATTCGATCAATGTAGCACGTTGGCTACCCCAGATGTTTTATTATTTCTTGGCTTATCGGGAGTTCATGGAGGAGCATCTCGAAGTGATATTCTCAGTACCCAGCGGCAATTTTGGAAATCTCTGTGCAGGCATGATGGCTACTGCCATGGGATTGCCTATCAAACATTTCGTGGCAGCAACCAATGTCAATGATACAATACCACGATTTTTGAAGACGGGACAATATATTCCTCAGCCAACACAAGCGACCCTCTCCAACGCGATGGACGTGACTGATCCAAGCAATTTTGCACGTATTTGGCACCTCTACAAAAAAAGTTTACCGGAGCTTCATAAGAAATTATCTGCTTACCGCTTCACTGATCAAGAGACTCTAACTGTCATGGAAATAGTTTGGCAAGAACATGGCTATATGCTCGATCCGCACGGGGCTGTGGGTTATTTGGGTCTTCAACAGTATTTACAAGATTTGAATAGTCCGAGAGCTGTGGGGATCTTCCTCGAAACAGCACATCCGATCAAATTTGCTGATAAATTGCCCGAGAACTTACGTAAAGAGATTCCCCTGCCTAAACGTTTTGAGATGCTCCTTAACAAAGAAAAGAAAGCGATTTTATTATCTAATGATTTTAAAGCGCTAAAAAAATTGTTGTTGAAAAAATAATTTCAAAAATCCCTACCTTTTTATTATATTCATTAATATACTTCGCTATCACTATTTAGTGACCACCTAGTGATACCATAGATGGCAATGGTAGCACCACCAACTACAAGAACCGGATTCACTCCTCCTTTAAAGCTTTCTATATCTCTCAATGATAGCCCTCTCACCTTTGAAGTTTCTAATGATGATAATAATCTTATTTAATCAATCAAAATTAATCAAAATTCTGCTAATCATTTAGAAATCCCCAAAAACATTTATACAGACAAAAGCTAACGTTAGTGAGACTGATACGCAAAATAATGCGACTGTGAGCTATACAGGGACAAAGTTATTATTTACGTAAAATGGACCTGTATTACGAAATCTCAGAATGGTTTTGGTATGGCCGTAGTGGTGAAAGCATCTTCTTCAAAAAAAAAGTGCTTAAAACTTGATTTTTTTATCTTCTCGGATGATGGAAATCTAACTAATAAGAGATCTGTACACCATCGGTGAGTACCTGCAAAAATTCTAAAGTTTGCTACTCCTTATAGATGATGTGATATCATGTATGTTCATTTTGGATGAGAAACTGTTCATGGGCTAAATTATGTTCCTAATGTATGGCTTGGATCCATTGGTAGATCAGCTATTTTTGTGAAAGGGGTTAAAAAATATTTTAGATGGTCAGTATGAACTTTTTCATTTTTCCGGAGTAATTTTTTCTGCAAAAGCACTGCTAGAAGACTCGGGAAGCAATCGCGAGGTTTCAGGTTTATCGAGAATTTCAATATTTTTCAACTTTTTATGAATAGCTCGAGTACGCCTCCCTACCACATCATCGAGTTGATTTGATGCCGATTGAAGATGTTTTTGAGCTTTTTCAAGCATGCCTCTAAAATCTTCAAATTCTCTTTTTACCTCGCTTAAAATTTGCCAGACCTCACTGCTACGTTTTTGGATGGCTAGAGTACGGAATCCCATCTGCAAGCTATTGAGTATGGCAGCCAAGGTAGTAGGCCCAGTGACGATGACCTTATACATACGTTGGAGCTCTTCCAAAAGACCCGCTTTCTTGACCACTTCGGCATAAAGTCCCTCGAAAGGAAGAAACAGAATGGCAAAATCCGTCGTATGAGGCGGATCGAGGTATTTTTCGTTGATGTCCTTAGCCATCTTTTTGACCACCACATCGAGATTTTTCCGAGCCGTCTCGACTTGTGCTACATCACCCTGCTCATAAGCCATTTGAAGTTGCTCATAGACATCTTTTGGGAACTTGGCATCGATAGGGATCCAAACCACTCCATGATCCTTTCCAGGGAGCTTGATGGCAAACTCTACCTTACCGAGATGGCTTTGTTTAGTCTGCACATTGGCCTGGTACTGATCCGGCGCTAGGATTTGTTCCAAAAGCATCGAGAGTTGTAATTCGCCAAAACTGCCCCTCATTCTGACATTGCTCAAGACTTTTTTGAGCCCACCAACGTCCTGAGCTAAATTTCTCATTTCACCTAAGCCCTCTTGTACCGCCTGTAACTGCTTGCCTACAGTCTGAAAGGATTGGCCCAAACGTTCGTTTAAGGTCTTTTGAAGTTTTTCATCTACCGTTTGACGCATTTGCTCCAACCTCTTCTCGGTGCTCTTTATGAGTTTTTCCTGCTCCTGCTGTATGCGGCCCAGCTTTTCGCGTTGAAGCTCATTGAGTGACTGGATATTTTGATCAAAACTCTTTTGAAAAACCTCAATAGTACGACGATTCTGATTGGCTATGGTCTGAAGAGTGTCTACTAAAACCGTTTGTAGATCTTTCATTCCTCCACTGAGTTCTTTCCTATTATCCTGAGCTGTTTTTTGATTTTCCTCGCGATGGGTCTTTAATTCTTCTCTTAAAATAGATTCAATCCTCGAAAACATATTCTGTAACACCCCTATTTTCGAACGGAATTCTGAGACAAAAGTCCCTTCTTTTCTACGAAAAAAAATCACAAGGATAAAAATGAGAAACACGGCTACTAAGAAGACTAAAAAACACACAGCTGTTTCCATATAGGACTATTTACCGTCAAAAATAAGTTATATATCTCAATCAATATACATACATCTCCAACATAGAAAAACACAAAAGATCTCAAAACTAATTGAATTAAATCTTGCTATATGTTTATATAAATCACTCAATCATTTTTAAGCAAAGCGCTATAAATATATAATATATAAAAATTAATTATGTATATATTTATTATAATAAATATACATACTATTATAAAAAAAACATTCACATTTAGTTTTTATTTTATCTATCATTAATTTATACGTAGATAGGTGTCAATATAAAAATTTCCTAAAACACTCTTCACATCAATGCTCGAGCTATCGAAGGAAGTGATGAACAATATGGAGTAAGATATGCTTAAGATAGGTATCGTACTGGTACCACTGATGAGTTTCAGAAACATCCATATAAGTTATTAGTTTATCCAGTAATTGGTAAATATAGGTAGCTGATTAACTAATTTCCCTTATTGGGTTAAAAATTTCGTTCTTAAGAAGGCTGTTCGATGGGATATATTCCATATTGCAGGCTATGTCTTGGCTTTAGTCAGCCCTGGTTAACTAACCGATAAGTTTATCATAGGTGAATGTCTGTTCTTACGCACCTCTCCCTAGCTTTTTTAAAGCATTGCCCAACTGAGTAATATCACGATAAGTGATGCTTTCTCCTGCTGGGGTAATGCCCCTTGAGGGGGTTGGAGATGCTCACTCATATTGGTATAGATATTTTTTACTTCCATTTTCACTGCTGATAAGGCTTACCCAAAGAATCAAAACTATAGGCTCCTAATTTAGGCTTTCTCCCTTGATTATATGTAATACTAATATTGATTATCAAACTATTAGCACTATGCCCCATATAGCTTTTTCTAATGATAGTGCCATCAAGTAATATTTATTTGATCACTCGTCCCAAATCATCATATTCGTAACTAGTGACTTGATCTAGTTTATCAGTAAGTTCATGCAATTGTCCCAACCCATCGTGTCACTGATTGATAATGCCTTTTTCATTACCTGAGGCATCGAGATGGGGGTAATCTCCTGACAGGAAGTCCCCGCTTGTTATATTTTTATTACCTGCTTACCTTGGGTGGGAGACTTTTGTGTATCCTATGCCTGTATGTGGGGGTAGTGGACTTTATAGTAATGAGATCATAGAGGGTGGTGTATTCCTTATGTCCATCACTAAAGTGCGGCAGGTGGTTTTATCCTCAGTTGTTATAGAACAGTTCCGGAACAAGTGTAATTTGCTGCGAATTATTTCCTCTTCCCATGATGGTACGGATAAAATCTTGGGCATTTAATTTGAGCTTAAGTCTGAACTTGTCATAATCCCACTTTAGGATCTTAATGAAGCCGTCATTGGAACTTCTTTGCCCTTCTGAGTTTATATTAATTGCGTTATTTCTTGATGGTACCGACCCAGAGCGTAAAAATAGGTGTGAGACTTATTGCCTTTGACATTGTTTTGTGTGGTCCTGATTTCTATCATAACCCTTGGGATATACTTCACTTCACCCACATAGCTAAGAGCTTGGGTAGTCTTTTTCTCTATGGGATCCAAAAGCTTTGTGATCATCTCTTTGATTTTCTTGTGAAAATCTCCTATGCCAGCCATGGTTCACAGTTAATTTGATAGTTAAAGATCTGAATGATCTGAAATCTTTTCTCTTCATAGATAGGCTTTTATCCATCAATTTTGAAGGTTTTTAGCACGTTCAAAGGGATATATAACTTAGCTTTGCTTAAGTACTCATCATAGAGCACCGGTTCAAAACGTACTTTGATTTCCCTGTACTTGTGATAAGTAATGATATGCCCTCCTCATCTTGCTCAAGATATTTCCTGGCGGCCTCAATAACTGCTTTATCTGGATATCCTCTTATCATCTCTTCTAACTACTGTAACCAATTTCTGGTTTAATGCACTGCCCTGCAATTTATTCAGCCCATCGTCCTGGTACTTCCTATAGATGCCTTTGGCCTGGGTGAGCAAGAGATTTTTGTAGTATTTCATCGATAAAGATCCTTCATAGTATTCAGAACCTAGGGCCAGCAAGACATAGAGGTAGGAGATTATGAGGTTGAGTTCTTTGGTTTTTAATAGCTAAAGGGTTCCCTTCGTCAAAACCTCTGGATCTCAAAAACAGTTCAACCTGTTCCTTAAGAATACTATAAAATAAAGGATTCTAAGTTATGGCTTTAAGCAAGGTCATATTACCAAGCGGCATTTAGTGTGTTTAATTATAGACTTCTTGAGTGTCTTTTAATACAGAGATGGCTCTTCCGTGCGGTGGCCAACTCCATGAGAGAATTCATTCTCTCGAATCTCGGTACCAGAATGTAATCATCCACCTTTCTATAAACCACATTTACAGGATATATTGATTCGATCGAATCGCTATAAATCAAATCTTCTGGACATCCTTTCCTTAAGAAGATGACCCCGCCTTGCGGCCAAATACCTCCAGGGGCAAAGGATCCATTGGTTCTATGATCAAACCATATTCCTTAAAAAACATTCATTAATATCTTGAAGGAAGAACCTTTTATAGGAGCTGATCTTAGCTCTCGATTCTCTTTGAGCTTTTACCTGATCATTTCTTTTGAGCTGATTGACTTGTTCGGCCCGCATAAAGACATGCGTGAGCTTGTTGTTGTTTTTGCGTGCCGTCTATACTATCTTTTCTATGTTATCCAAGGTTTTGGACTTGGCATCGTCCCATTTGAGAGTGCTTTCGAATATGTTATTTGATGAAATGACGAGTTCGACACGATGCTTTATCTCGATGTTGTTCTATTCTTTGACTTCTATCACCCTGGTGGATAGAGCCCTGAAGGGTTATATATTTTAGCCTATTGTAGCCCCATTCGATACATTTTTTCACATCATAAAATATCAATGCTGTGATAGTTCACTCAGTTTTCCATTCCTATTCTGCTCGAGCATGATGTCAATGTTGTTAATTTAGTTCTCTCTAAGTTGCATCTTCATTCCGATTTTGGGCAGATCTCTTTAGGCTTTGGAGATCTTATCCTATTTTTTAAAGGTAATTCAGAATCCATCTCTACAACATCGGTAGCCACTACTTATGTTCTCTCGGTGATGCTCTCGAACTTCACAAGGTGGATTCGTACTTGTTCTTAAAAAATTGTTTAAAGATATAAGCGGGTGGATATTTTTTGTCATTGATTCTTTTTACCAAGCCCTTAGCGATGAGGGCTAAGGTATTTCTTCACATACTGCTGAAACAATGTATTGGGTTGTGTTTTTTTTAAACTTTTTAACTATTCAGAATAAAACCAGATTAAGGGTGGTTTATTTTTATCTTCCTCTTTTCAGAGCAAATGGTATTATAGTTTCGTTCACTGTGCCCCGAACTATACCCCTACATAGAGCTTTTCTTTCACTAGTGTGCTTATGACAATGTTCATTCATTATATGGTAGCTGCTAAACGGTTTATAGAGACCACAATCTTTGATCAAGATTTTATCCTATGGGCTTTTCGAGTTTGAGGAGGCCATGGTCTTCATGAGAAGTTTCTATGGAGGAGGGAGGGCTTAATGCTACTTTTGATCTCCTTTCCCGCCTTGAGGCCGCAAGAGCCTTTGTAAACATTGACTTCTTTGGTCGTGCCTTATACCACCTACTTAACCTCTTCAATGTTCTTGCTCCACTCAAAGAGATATATTTTTAGCTTTTCTTGTAAACCACATAGCCGGCATCGATTACGGATTTGTCATACTCCTTTAAATTCAAGTTCCTGCCTCCCGATATGGTCTCAAGAGGTAGTTAACGATAACGTCATTGAGCTATAGGATATGTTCTTCTTTTATTTTTTAAAGATTGGCTATAATATTTTGTACCTGTCCCTTACTGATTTTGTCGGCTTGAGCCCCCAAGGGGCAGTCTTGAGGCTGAGATGTTGGATAAAAGAAATTGTTTTATGCTTCTGTATTCCTCTTCAGTGGGGGGTGATTTGATTATCAAGAGGGATCTCTTCTTGCAGTTGAATTCTCCTGAGCCATTTTTATTTCAGATGTTACGGTAGAGGCTACTTGGATAAAAGAGGGCTTGGGCCTGGGAGTATTTCAGCTCACCTTAGCCCGTCTATTAGAAGAATTCGAATTTTTCATACAACTCCTTGGTCTAAGAGGGTGTCTGCCCTTCTTGAAATTACTTAGGGGTAGCGTGTTGGGTCTCTTTAAGAATAGCTAGCATGGGGGGGGGCTCGGTAAGGTCGCGGTCGGCTCTACGGTCTACTTTAAACGGCTGCTTTTTAAGAGTTCTATTGTCTGAGGGATCTCCTCTTCCTTCTCGGTCTTGATCACAAGGGTCAAATTTTTCGAAAATCCTCCCTTTGTAAGACTTCCCCAAATTTTGTTAATGGGGATATGGCTTATTTTTCTACAACGTTACCCAGAGAGGGGGCCTCAAGAGCGCTATCATTTCTCTGGGCCCGATTTCGGCCTTTTTGCTTTTTACCTCTTCCCTAAAGGCTCCTTTAATAAGAGCTCTATGTTGCGCTCTGACAAAAATGTCAGTTCCGCGTCTCAGTAAAACTCATCGGGCGTCTCTTGTTTGTATAATTGTGAAAAAACCAGCAGATAAAGAGCTTTATTCTCTCTTATCACTTTACCTGTTCTTAAATCTTTTTCACATGCAGCAAAAGGCTCCTCAGGGCTTATCGATAGGTCCTCTTGCTTGATGTACGCTGTAGCCCAGCAGTATAACCTCCAGGGAACTTCCTATCATAAGCTTTTATTTAGAACCTTTGAAAATAAATCATTTACCTTATACATGACTGAAATTGATCTTTATAAAATAGGAACTGTTCTTTCAATTCATGATTTGATCGGCATTTTCGTCCAAATATTCTTGCGCTTTTTTCGGATCTCTCGGATGTGTTTGGAAGGGTCAATATTGCCTATTTTACTGTATTGGATGAATTCCGACCTTACTAGAGCATCACGGGGACGGCTTGATAAAGACATTGCAGATGCCAGCCCGGGAAAAGGAACTCTTTCGAGTATTTTCCTTGCAGCTTATCGCATATGCATGCCCCTTTTTATGGACTTTCGATAGGCTTATTTTTATCCCTAAAATAAGGGGAAAACATACTAACACTCGTATTCGGATTTGCGGTAGGCTATATTGATTTCTGTCCTCGAGAACCTCAAAGTATTCTTGTCCGAGGACCGGTATGCCCTCTTGCCGGGCCGCGATACGGTTTTGTGTTTTGACCTCATTCAAGTTGTCTCTTTTAGTTCTTGCCCCTTTTTAAGCGTCTATGATTGGGATCTTTGAGAGATTGCTTCAAATCTTGTGCTATGTTCGCCGTTGAGCTTCTTTCACGGAGGCACTTTTTAAAAAAGGTATTGATTTGAATTTTGTTTTGTCGTTTCAATTTCCATGTCCTACGGTTTAACCTTGAATCAGGCCTTCTTCTCCTCAAGGGGCACGACCTTTTCAAGGGGAGGTGCTCAAAGGGGGGGTTCCATAGGCGGGTTTTGCTCTCCGGCCATATGGTTTCGATATAGTCCATGACGGCCCGATACACATGGCTGTGGCCCAAAACGCGGCCCTCCTTTATGCCTTCGAAAATCTCTAACAATAAATCATGGTGGAAGATTTGCAAGGCTTTGTCCAAAAACTTTCCCATCCGTGTGTGGATCTTTAGATCCTTTTCGGTTCTCTTGCTGTAATATTGTATCATCTGTGCGGTTGCTTCGATATGTTCGTTGTAAAAAGGGCATCGACCTTGAAGGTTTCAGAGGTTATCAACTCAAGAAATTCTATGTAAGGGTCTTTTACGTGTATCACTGCATCCGATAAATTTCAGAGAGATTGGGGTTGAATGTTTTTTCTTATTCGGCTTCTTTATCGAGTTCTTTCAAAGTTTTGGAGGGGTCTTTCACCAAAGGGTTTTTGTGCACTGCTTCAGCTTGGCTTATTAGGACTTTGCCTGCGTTGGCTTCGCTTATGGTTCTGACGATCTCGTGTGTTTTTTTCGGCAGCATGTTCGAGAATTTGACCTTTACCTTGAGCTGCTTGAAGGCTTTGACAAGTTCGAGACGGATAAATGAAAGGCCTGCCTTCAAAATGTTGAGGGCTATTGAGGCTACTGTAGCGTATTCGTTCTCCTTCCATTTCGTCTTCATGATGCTCCCTCCCCCATAAAGAGCATTTGCAGGGCCAAGCCCGATGGCACTCTGACCGAGACCATTGAGGTTATCTAAAAATAAATCAGGTGTATCGGTCAAGGAGTAGATTAATTAGCACGCATGTTCCAATTACAATTGTATAACCTCAGAGGTTTGATCTCAAGTCAAATACAACACATCGACCACCATCACATTGCCCCGATCGGTTTCCATACTGTCGAGATTCAAGAACTTTCCAGTCTCATCTTTTTGCGGTAGGGAATTCACTGCTTCCTTGATCATAAGAATTGGTGAGGCGAAGTAATCATTCGTATCACAAAACTTTGAGAAGGTCATTTCATAGTGGTCGATAAGCTCTTTCACACTCCACCACTCACTTGGGATATTCCTGAAAAAGGTATACCACAGGAATTCTTTTGAAAATATTAAGCTTGCTCTTTTTTCTATCCAATACCCAGTCTTTTTGATCCTCCTTGAGATAAATGTGATAAAAACTCTCGATGAAGGGATATAGATTATTTTATATTCTACGTTCACGCACTTGTTCAAATTTCTAGCCAAAGGCTTGCATGTCCCTATTATCGAAATAGGGGTAGAGTTCCCCATCCCCACTCTATAAGATTCTGGCTTTGATATCCAAAAATCCTTCCTCGTTTTTTTTAAAGAATACCAAAGCGTTCTGAGTCTCGGATCGTACCTTTTCGGTAACTATCCTCAAGAGGTGTTCCAAACGGTTTTTACCCCAAAGCTCATCTATCAAGGCAAATGCTTCGTTCTCTTCAGAAGGGATCCTTTGTAGAGGCTCTCCAAAGAGAAACGATAATATACCCATGCGTACGATCTTCTGCTGACAGGCTAGCGGAATCTTGGCCACAGAGATCAAACGCTTGCCGCCTTCCATGCTTACCCATTTATTCTGTTTACCTTCTTCTACCTGAGTGGGGCGAATATTTCGACCATTTCTATACTTTTTGGTATAGCCTTCAATTTTTTCTTCTCTTAAGCGTGCATTTTTTCGTAGAGGGTATTGATATCAAATTTTTACATCGTTTTTTTAATTTTTAAAAAACACCTAACTTCTGGGTGTTGCATTTTGTGGTAAACCTTTGTGGTTTTGGGATCAAGCTTTTGAAAGTATATTTTAACTGGTTTATGATATGATTGTAGTAATCGGTGGGAAGGTTCGTTTTTTTATTGTTCCAGATATAATTGTTCAACTCCTCTTTGGCGTGATGACTCTCAGGGCTTATATGATTAATGGTGTAATCCTACAAGGCTAAAATATCTGCCGTAATGCTCCTGGGACCTTTTTCTGCAGAGACCATATTGCGCCCTTCTTTGCGCAAATCCCATATCAGGCGCTCTTCGACATTGTCCCCTACAATATAGTCTTCGGGTCTTTAGATATAGGCCTTGTTCAATCGTGCGATTTCGGAGGTGCCCTCAGAGAAGCTTTCTTTTTAAAAAATTTCCCAAAAATAGACTCTATTTAGTCTTTCCTCCACGACTACTTTGATCAGGGTGGGTGGAATCCATAGAAAAGCCGTAGTCTTGTGCGTAGCAGTAAGGCAGAGAATTATCAAAGATGCCTTTTTTCCAATTTTTAAAAATCATCCCTTCGGGCTTTACCTTTTAATTGCCCGATAATGCGATCAGCGTATTTACACGGGTGTTCTCTCTTGATCAAAACCACTTCATTTTAAAAGGCTTTGAGAAGTGTTTGAGGTTGTTCAAATAGTTTGTGTCTATGTGACCACACTTTAGTGTGTGTGTGGAGATTTATACGTAGACGCTCTCTATTTCCACGCGATTGTGGATCTTTTTTGACGTATTGTCGGTAGATAAAGTGATGGGCCTCGGTGGGGTTCATCACTAAAACCACTCGATTTTTGGTTTATTTTTCCCTAATGCTCAAGGATTATGGTATCAAAATATTTTTTTTACTTTGTCACTCTTTCATCTCGACCCCTACAAAGGTCGTGAGGCCCACGATGGATTTTAAATGCGTTGTCTGATTATCTGAAGAAATCTTTATCCCTCTGAACAATATCTGTGGTCTGAAAAATTATTTTTTTTATTTTTTTATTGGTCATCTCAAAGTACCGCTGTGTCCCGTCTAAATGAATCTTTTTGACAAACTAGGGGATGATGGACTTGCTTGTACGGTAGAGCTCTTGGTATGGAGGTTAATCCGTATCATCTCTTACCATTTATAATCATTTATCTATCAGAGAATTTAACCGTTTAGATTGATATCTTCCTCACTCTTATACTTATAGTCATGATTGTTCTTTAAATAAAATATAGCATCGGGGTACTTTTGAATCCTCTCATTAGCGTATCCTCCACGATCTTGACCTCGGTGAGAGTCTCCATCTTTTTTATAACTTCGGAAACAATTTCATGACTGATAAATAATTCCTTCACATAAGGCTATATTTATTCTTTTGTAGCTTTAGTGGTTGGATGTTTTTCCCTTGTTTTTTTTCAAAGCCATCACTGCAGTACCTCCGATATAATAAGAGCCCTGATGGATACAATCTTCTTATTTCTGATATGAATTCCATTGCCTTCCTCTGTTCTTCTTATAGGTATTTTTATTTCCTTACGAGGCTGATATTTTTATTACTACCCTAAGTATTGATCAATTATTTCTATAGCCTGATATAAATTGTGATATACTTGTATTTTCCAGTCTTGTTCTGGAAGTTACCCCATACACTACTTTAATTTTATATGAGTTTATTGGGTTTGATTTTAAGGGCAAGACCTAAACCGGTATATTTTCCTTTAGAGAGCCGCAATGTCAGATCAGGCACGGCTTCTCTTAAGCGCATTGCTTTGGCCAGATAGCGCTTTCAAAAGGTGGTCCTTCTGGCCTCGTTGTGGGGATGACGAGCAGAAGAGCCGTTAGCGTTTCGCAAGTTGATATAGTCGCACACGCCATGCAAACATTTCTCAGGGCTTAAATATTTGTCAAAGGAGTTCACTAGAGAAATAAAAACGTGTGTTTACTTGAAGGGCAAAGGTATACATAAAAAAGGGTAAAATTATTAATTATTATAAATATAACATAAAAAGTTATTTCATGGTTATTTGTATATTTTTCCTTAATATGAATTGAATATTATTTTTAGGGTTTGATGTGTGACGTAAAATATACTTTAAAACTACTTATAACCTATTTAATCGATTTTCTCCACGAAGTAATGTGGGAAAATGGGGGACTACAGAGTATTTTCCAGGCGACCCCGAGGCTTTAAAAAGCTTTTCGTCTTATTTTTTTTCTTCTCATCTTGAAGTCTGGCAAGATGATTGGAAGGAGACTTTGTGTTCTTTGGATGTTGTTTTTCTTGTCCCTTTTTTCTTTTTTTTGGGGATTAAGGGGGGTATAATAAGAGGTTATGGGGGAAAGAAAGAGGGAAAAGAAGGGGAGGTCTTTTTAAACTTTCTCGACTGTCCTATTTGCTGTCCCACTTGGTTTATTTGATAATGCGTTGAATCATTTTTTTAATAATTTATGTACCATTTTACCTGTCCCGTGTACTGTCCTAAAACTTGAATTTATATCTCAATATTAGATAAAATAAATAACCATAGCTCTAACTAAATTAGTCAAATCTCTCCCTATATAGAGCTTCTCATTTTTTGTAAATATTTGATTATCATCGATCTGGTATTTCCATAACGCACTCATTATTAATAAATTACTCCCAGTATAAGATACACTTTCTTGCTCTTAAATTTCCTAGCAGATTTATAAAAAAAACCGCCAAACGTAAGCTTGGCGGTTCTATATAAAAACAGTTCTTAGTTTAGTAAAAGCTATGAAGATGAATGAGCAAATTTAATCAAAAAGAGAAGTTTATTCTTTGCTCCAAACAGTTTCTAATACGTAATGTTTAGCCTGATGAGCATTTGTTGTATTTCCTGAGATCTCCAGAGTTAATTCTTTGTTTTTAAAGGCTTTGATCGTTACTTCTATAGATGTGGTTTGATCTTTATTGAATGTGATCTTTTTGTCGTTTTCTACGAAGGTATAATCAGTATCAGTTAATGTAATGGGGTTATCTTCCAGTTCAATTTCCTCAGCTTTAACTAACAATATTTTTCCCGATATTTTTTCATTTGTAATGTTAAGATTTTGACTCTTTTGGGATTCAGTCAAGGTTTTATCCGTCATGGTTTGATTATTTTCACCCAATTTGGCAGACTTGACTTTCCAATTTCCTACTAGGCATTCTTTCTTAAGGGTAGTGCAATCAAATTGTTTATTTTCATCTTTTTCAGCGAGATCCTCCACTTTATTTTTATCGTTTTTCTTATCATCATTACAGGACATGATCAAAAATGCTGCAAGAAACACATGTGAAAACTTCATAATTATCATTGGTTTAAAGTTTTAAAACTATTAATATTAATATCAAACATCTCTCTCGAATGGCCATCCGAAGTTACTACAATTCTCTTGAAAAAAGATAGACTGAAATTTTCCGTTGATTTCATCTTTGATTTTTTTACATATTGCCTTCCCTTCCAATGCGATTTCCTAAATAAAAACTTCTTTTTCTTAGGCCGGACTCGAGGCGACTTTACTAGGATTCCACCCATAATGCTTTCTTTTTTCCCATTCATATTGTTCAGCCTTATTTTTCCAATAAGCTTGGATCTCTTAGATAGATTTCCTTTTGGTCTCAGGGATCAGATTCCAAGTTAGTCAGAGGACTGGTGCACACAAAATGGCAAAAGTTCAAAAAGTAATAGCCAGCCCGCAATGCTCGCTAGTCAACATCATAGGAGTCAGTTGCTATACAAGCAAAAAATAGTGTTACTCCATATCGATAGTATCCCTAAGGAGATAGTCTTGCCGCGTATCGATATGGGAAATATATCTCTTATGATGATCCAACAAGCAAGCCAAGCCAAGGTGGTGTGGTATTGATCAAGATCCTATAGAGGCCTATGAAACACTCGCGTCGATCAGCAGACAAGAAGAAGACCTGTATTCTTACTAAGAATTTCTACTCAAAGATGCCTGCATACCTGCAAACCTAAAAGAATCAAATCAACGCATAGCGATTTATCCTCACCTCCAAAATAGAAAAATATTTTGTATAGATTACCGATTTTGACGATACTAAGCATTTCTTCCTCAAAGGTCTCAAAAGCCTGCTAACCGACTAATTTCTATTTTACGGTGCAAAAAAGTTATCAAGTAACACCAATTTCTGAAGATAAAATTTTCATCCAAGCTAACGTCTTGACCTGGGCCCTATCAACTGAGCAAGACACAAAAGTCCAATACCCAATCAATGTAGTGGGGGGCTGAAGAGAAACTGGTCATGTCAGGCATAAAGATTAACTCAAAAAGCTTCGCATTAACCCGTAAAGTCCTGACCGAAAATAGGAAAAAAACACTTACAGAACTATCCTTGCTCCATACTGCTCTTGTCTGGATTCAAATAGCCGCTTACGGATATTACTACTATACCCAAAATCCCAGGGTTATCTGGCCATTATCAAAGCGACAACTGTCTCAACCAAGAGCCGTTGTGTATAGCAGCAGATATGCAAAACAAAAAAAACACTTACTTTATCGACAGAAAGGAGCCTCAATCAGAAACTTTCACCATCGAAACTCTTGAAGTGTTTTTCTTAAATGTCATCCATCCCCCCTTATTACCCTCTTTCAAGGCAATATCTGGATCAGTGACAAAGGCCTTATCCTGGGCGTAGAAATAGTCTCTCGACGCAGCCAAGTTTGCACAACTAAAAGAAAGCTATCAAAAAAATGGTAAGGCATGTTCTGAGCTCTTACCCTTGAGTAAAAAATCCTGCTCAATATTGACGATGAGGGCCTTAACGACCTCTTGATATGTCCAGATATTTGTCAATACCCCCTATGAAAAAACCTTATTCTCAATGTCAAGTTGAGTAACGCTAAAGTCAAATTAGATCAATCAGTCGACAACCTGATCATTATGATATAGTGGTATTTTTTCATTATATCAGTCTTCAGCATGGAGCAACAGATCCAAACTAGGTTTTTTCAACTTATTGTGCAACACACACTTGTCAAGAACCAAACCATTCAAATCAGTCTTTATTGGATCATAGCTGAATTTGAGAAAAAAAAGTTTCGTTGAAAAACTCGCCTCCTACCCTACTTAAAAATATATTTGAGGAATTTTATCAAAATATTTTCAAGCTCATTACAGAGGGTTGGCTTGGCTGTGATTTAAAACGAAAAGAATTGTTTGCTGCACAGGAGGAAAATAATCTAGTTGGCAAAAAAAAACCTACTCTCAGATATCAGCTCGGTCACCCTTAGCTAGGGAATTGGTGATCATACGATCACTGAAGGTATAACCGAGTTCAAAATCTAATCCGGTTTGGGGGGTAGACTCCATACCAAAGCTAAAACGACAACTATCATGTCGTCATGACTCGGGTCGGCAGTACCATACTACAGGGCCTCCTCGAAGAATACCATTTCAGTGCTGCATAACTCTATGATATTATCAATTGATGGTGTGTGATCCTGCTTGAGCAATGCCCATGGGGGTGTACTAGTGACAGTAGAGCCCTACATTCCCTTATACCTACAAGATATAGGTAACTAGAAACGATACAGCTTCTATGTAAGTTATAGCTCAAGCAAATGGCTTTACTAATGACCAGCTTTAGCTGTACCAACTTCTCATCACTAGGCGTCGATAGGGATCAAAAATATTTTATCTGGCCCGTGACGTAAACAGAAAAGATAAACAAGACTAACCCAGAAGCGCTATGGCCAGACTGCTCCTAAACACCTATCTCGATCACTCTGAGAAAGATGCTGATGTTATCTGTTATTCGCAAATCAGCCTAACTTATAAAGGTGATAAAAAACACTGAATCTCTATCCAAGGATAAAATCCAGATGGTAAGCCCAATTTACCCTTGAGATCAAACATATGGGGGGTATCGTTGTCAATTTTTTGAAAAAACTAAGACGTAAAACCATACAGATCTACATTTCGGATAAGAATACCATTACTTTAGCGCATTACATTGAGAGGATAGGCAATTATCTTAGTATTTGGAGTACTGATTTACATCTTTCCTTTACTATAGAAGGGCTTTTGTCCAATACTAAACTATTGAACAAAATCTATTCAACGAACAGATCATCTGGGATACTCTGGTAGGAAAAGGAAAAAAATAGCCCTCTACAGGTTCATCATTATCTACAAACGTTATCTAGATAAGGGCAATCCTTGTATCAAAATCAGATATTTTTTTTAAAAAAAATTGACCCATTCTTATCACAATTCCAAAACGGAAAGTAATTAGTCTATGATCCCCGTAAGAAGATTCTCTTCATCACTACCATTATCAACAGTGTCCAAGCTGAGAGGAAAATCATTCAATTCGAGGTGATAGAAAATTACAGCCTCGAAGAGCAGATCTACCTCAGCACCTAAAAAGGTTTTGTGTAGTCTTTATTCACAGAAAGCAAAAGTTCCATCTCTTTGGAAAGCCTCTCATAAGCTGTATTTCAGACCCAAACAAGCTACATCGTAGATAAGAAGATAACTCACACCTTATAAGGTGCAAAGAAGGCTTTAGTGCATGGTGATATCTTATCCAAAGTGGCCCTCTCCACAGTGATCCCCATTGGCAATTATAACTTTTTCTATCTGAGGGAGAAAAAATATATCCTCTCCCAAGAAGTTATCAATCTGATCGAAATCACCAAAGACAAAAGCTACTATTACGTATTTGACAACAAGGCTTGGAAGATCTAGTGATGGCTTCTGCAAGAAACCCTGATTTTGCCTATTATCACCTGGCTTAAGCCTGATAAACAATTCAATACCTTGGCCTACTGCAATTGTGCATACTTGATCATACATCAAAAAGACAAGTTCTAAGAGGTCTTAGTTGAAGCTTTGAGAGATGAAGTGGTCAATGTGGACATGGTACTTTGGAATCCCAGACAACCTCAGATGAACGAAACTATCGAATTCGGTATAGATGGGTATACTTACTTCACTGTTACGTATTCGCCCGACATCTCATAAGGGGGACAGGAACCTCAACGGTATATGGTCATCTTGTTAGAATTCAATAAGCCTGGATATGGCCTCTCTATCTCGACCTGAGGAAAGAACCGCTATTAGAAGACACCCCCCGCCTTTGTTGATTAAAATAACAATGAAACAATAAACATCAATACTATACAATTAGTCATAAGACCTCTAGCAAGCGTTCCAAGGCCATCTTACGAGAGCCTTTGATCAAAAGGGTGCCTGTCGTGATTGGATTGTCTTGCAAAAAACGGATCAATACCGATCTATCACGAAATCGAGTCACACGCTCATCAGCAATCGACACTTGATTAAACCGTTCTCCTACCAAAAGTAAACTATTTATCACACTCATTTGGGCCAAACGGACAATCTCCTCATGCGCTTCACCTTCAAGCGCTCCTAACTCAAACATATCCCCGAGGATGACTGTCTTGTATCCTTCGAGTTGAGTAAAATTTAAAAGTGCCTCCCGCATGCTGCTCGGATTGGCATTGTAAGCATCGAGGATGATCCGAAGCCCCCCCCTTTGAATAAGCTGTGAGCGGTTATTCACCGGCGTATACGATTCGATAGCTGCTTTGATATGATCAGCTGGGACACCAAAGTGATTCCCTATAGCAATGACTGTCGCCATATTGGTGAAGTTGTACCTACCGATGAGTTGTGGGTGGATCTCCACCCCATCAAAGACCAATCTAAATGTTAATGGATTGCTCAATTGCCGGATTTGGATATCTGCAATAAATCTTTGAGAAAAGCCGTATCGACGGATCCCTTGACTTTTTTCCATCTGAATGGGATCGTCAGCATTGATAAAAGCCTTTTTATTATGAAATCTCAGATATTGATACAGTTCTGATTTGCCACGGATGACTCCCTCAAAACTGCCAAACCCCTCTAGATGAGCTTGCCCGAAATTGGTAATATAACCATAATCCGGTTGAGCAATGGTACACAAAAATTCGATCTCTTTTTGATGGTTGGCCCCCATCTCCACTATAGCCATTTGAGCATCGGCAGGAATAGCCAGCAGAGTCAACGGTACACCGATATGATTGTTGAGATTACCCTCAGTAGCATAGGTCTTAAATTTTTTGGATAGCACAGAAGTAAGCAATTCTTTGGTCGTAGTCTTCCCATTGCTCCCAGTGATAGCGATAAGAGGGATAGAAAACGTTTTTCGATGATAAGCAGCTAGGGTTTGCAGGGCAATCAGACTATCCTCAACTCTTAAAAAGCCTTGTTGCATCGAATCACGATATCTTTCATCATCAACCACTGCGGCCAAAGCCCCTTTTGAAAGGGATTCGGATGCAAAGCAATTACCATCGAAACTTTCTCCTCTCAAGGCAAAAAATAGACAATCCTTCGTGATCTTCCGACTGTCTGTAGATACGCCACTACTGGCGAGATAAATACGATACAATTCCTTAATATCCATACCTAATTGATTAAAAAAAGGTCAGCTATCGCCGGCCTAATCCTTAGCTCATTGAGCTCCTGTTTAATGCTTACCCCGACTATTTTTTTATCGTCTAATACATCTTGAGCTACACGGAACCCAAGTTAACTTATCAACTCACACTCATTCATGTAACGCCTTTTTGCAGGATCTGTTCCATAGACTCCGTCTTTGTACGAGGCATCCTTTATCACTCGCATCCAATCACTCACTTGTGTGAAGTGCGTGACTTTTTACCCTTTACAACCTTGACCTTCCAATCGGCTCCTAGAACAAAATTGCGCGTGGGGTATGTTGTAAACCTTTCGGTGACCGATGAAGCATCTTTAGATGCATAATGGATCTAATGCCGAGGATAGATTACCATTTCAGTAATTCCTAATGTCCTGGGTAACTTCTTTTTTTGAGGCTCTGTGGCAAGACATTATAAGACTTTATGCCCATCGGGCTAAGATATTGTATTCGGGCTCGTTTGTAAAACGTTCGGGCAAGCCGTATTTGAAGACATGTTTTTTGTAGACATTGCCTCTGAAATAATTGATATCATTGGTTTCATCAACGATGATAGAACGGTAGACATTGGTATTCCAATTAGGCCATATTGCCATACATACCAAAGAGCACCAAATCATTGGGTGGATATCTTTTGACTCTATTACTCACAGCCAAGCCATCATTACCCCACTCCCCAACACCGCTATAATCGCTACGATCACGTTTGAAGTTGTCTAAAAAATTATCTTTGCCACCTCCTTTGAGAGTACGTGATATTTGTCCTGGATAGTGCTTGCTTTTATAAGTATTGTATGACATGTTTTTGACCAAAGCCAAAGCAGCCTATTCCCATTCAGCTTTGGTAGGTAAACGGAATTTGGAGACGAGCAGAACGTTGTGTTTGTCCAGACATTTCAAGCAGGGATTTTGAGCACCACTCCGTCTATGAACGGCTTTATCTTGATTAAGCGCATTGGAATTTCCCCCAAACATCTGTTGAGGTTCCCTATTTTAAAGCTCCGTATTAAAATGCTTGAGACCATACCCCCCCCCTCACTGTCACAATAGAAATATTTTCATTGGTAGAGTTGGTCAACTATTCGCAAAACGCTGGGCTTATATACAGTTCACGCCTACAACTGAGTAATTGTTAAAAGCCGTATGGGTGAAATAATGATTGACGTAAATATCGTTTCTCATCAATTTTTTCTTTTCAAAGGAAGCACTAGGCAAAGCACTATTGCGGTTTTTTTTTGAATTAAGGGTCCTCAGGAGGGAAGACGTATTCGAGCTAAGCTAAGTAACCTCAGTAATTATAATTGGTAACCTCAACCTCATATATATAAAAGAAGGAGACTTGTATGCGTACAATTGCATTGTTCCAATCCCGGAGCACATCGTACTGAGTATGTCCCATCGTGATGTGTGCTACATTTTAAATAGATCATACCTAGCAACTTGGGATTCTTGACTTTATCTGTAGCGAAAAATCACTTTCGGGCATCATTAACCTTCCATCAGCTCAAACTCTTGCGGTCTTTTTTGCTGTGCAAACAAGCCGTCATCAAAAGTAAATTCAGTACAACTGCTATCAAGAAGAAGATCTTTACCTTCATTATATCATGGGTCTTTTCTATTTCTATTTGAAGCATACAAATAAACGAAATTATTCGTTGAAAAATAATTTTATACTCTCAGTTTTCTAAAGCCATATTTCTCTCACACGGAAAAAAACCTTACTTATTTGGGGTAAATATCTCATTGGGATAAATATCTCATGAATGAAAAGAATCATTATTCTCGTAAATATATTCATGTTACTAATTTCCAGCATGACTATGATAGCCCAAGGTATCAGGCGGATCATACGCACAGGTGCTTTTTTTCAAAGAGTAGCACCAGATATTCGCACAGGAGGTATGGGTTTATATGGGGGTGGCTGGCCACCTCTCCGGATGCTTTTTCACAATACTTATAATCCGGTAAAATACTTCTTCAGCCGCAACTATTCGTCTGTGGGCTTGTCTTATACCACTTATTTGAGTAGAATCACCAACGATATGTTTTTTCTTTACACGGTCTTTCATATCTTCCTGAATGAAGAATAGTTGTAGCACCCTAGGTACAAGTATCTACTACTTCAAATTAGGTAATACGGAATTAAAGGATTATCTGGGTAGGGAGATCATCGATATCGGTATTTCGAACTCCGACTAATTTTTCATCGATCTATATTACGAATTGAAGCTTTCTGACTTCTATGCCATGGCTGTGACGACACGGTATATCAATTCGGATTTAGCTAAACAACTTAGTCAATCTAGATCCGGTAAGGTATCAAGGGGTCAAAGCAGCCAATTTATTTGGTGTGGATATCTAAATGTAACTGTGAAGGAAAAAGAAAAAACTATCGGAGCTTTGACGAAAGTTTGTATCTGAGGTTCAATATCAGCCATAAATTGACTTGCTTTGACACGGAAAAGAAAAATGGTCTCGATATTGCCTGCTAACTTACGTATAGGAGGGAGTTATGACTTTATTTCTAATGAGACGAGTTAACTGGCTGTAAGTTTGGAGTTAAACAAATTGTTCGTCCCTACACCAGATGTGGATGGACGTAATCCACAAAAAAAAAGTATTATTCAAAGTATATTAAATTAGTTTGCAGATGCTCCAGATGATTTGATTGAAGAGTTGCAAGAGATCATTTACAATATAGTGTTGGAGTACACTTTCAATCAAGTTTTCAAGCTCAGAAGCGGTTATTTCTACGAATCACTTCAAAAAGGAGGACGTAAATATGCCACTATAGGTATATGGATGAATTACAGTTATTTCTGATTTGACACTTTTTATTTGCTCCATAGGTCCTGCTGGCAAGAATAATCCCATGGGCAATACTTTGAGGTTTGTACTCATCTGGAATTTTGGGGGTGCCGCAAACCCCTTCTAAAGAGATAAAAAATTAAATATAAATCACTCGACTTTAATCAGCAGGATGAAGATCTTTGGTCAACTTTTCCCTCAACAGCTCAGCAGTAGGGACAAGTGTCCGCTCTTGATGTCTGACATAAGAAATATGGCCAGTCTGTTCAGATACAACGATACAGACGGCATCACTTCTTTCACATAACCCCATCGCTGCTCTATGACGAAAACCTAAAAAATTGGGGAGGTCTTTCCTCTCGGTAGAAGGCAATGCAGTTCGTGTTTTGACAATCCTATCTCCTATGATGAGGATGGCACCATCATGCAAGGTGCTGGTTCTAGGGAAAATATTTTCTAAAATAGAAAATGTCACCAATATGTCTGCTATATCTCCATTTTTGACGAATTCATATATAGGCTCTTGTACTTGTATTGCGATCAAGGCACCTATCTTTTTATCTGAAAAATTAGTACAAGCTTGTACAATGGCTTCTATTGTCTGATCTTTTGAAGACAAATCTGAATATTTTCCAAATACGAAACGTCTGATTTTTCTGATAAAGGATCGACTTCCCAGGGTCAATAAAAATCGTCTAAGTTCTGGCTGGAAAACGACAATTAAGGAGACAATGCCTACACTGAAAATCCTATTCAGAATTTCATTGAGCAGTACCATATCTGAAGATTGTACAAATTTCCAGCAGACAAACATGATAATGATGCCATAAAAGATGTTTAAGCCTACCGTACCCCTCACAAGGTGATAGATTTGGAAGAATACAATGGCTGCTAGGAGCACATCAAAAAGATCAATTATGGATACCTCTATTAAGTCCAATAGGATTTTTCTTGCTAAGATATAAAAAAAATACCATATTAAAAAAATATTTCATATTATTACAAATCAATAAATATATTTATACTCATTCACTAACTTTATACATTCTAAGGCTTCTTTCACATCATGTACGCGCAAGAGAGTAGCACCTTGTAACAAGGTTAAGGTATGCATTACAGAAGTTGCATTCAAAGCTTCAACAGTAGAAATGTCCAAAATTTTTTGAAGCGTAGATTTTCTCGAGAGACCTATCAAAACCGGATTAACTCCAAAGCCTATCAAAGATAAATGTTTTATTATCTGAAAATTGTGTTTGATACTCTTCCCAAAACCAAAGCCCGGATCAAGTATAATATCATTGACCCCTAATGCTCTTAAACGAGACATTTTTTCGGAAAAATATCGATTAATCTCGATGATGATATTGTTATAATAAGGTGCATCTTGCATATTTTCAGACCTGCCTTGGATGTGGCCTAAGATATAAGGAACCCTTAACTGGGCTACTGTCTCAAACATGTTTTCATCCAAAGTCCCACCTGATACATCATTAACCATCACAACCCCAGCCTCTATCGTAGCCTGTGCCACTTCACTTCTAAAAGTATCTATTGCTATACGGGCCTGTGGGAAGCGCTTCAAAATCAATTTGATAGGTCCAATCACGCGTCGGAGTTCTTCTTTTAAAGGGACAACTTTAGCTCCGGGCCGAGTTGAATACCCTCCAACATCTACGAAGTCCGCCCCTTCCTCTAACATACGCTCTACCTGCTTTAGAATTTTGGTCTTATGGGCATATTTACCACCATCATAAAACGAATCGGGTGTGAGATTGAGCACTCCCATCACTCTAGGGACAGTTAAATCGACCAAGCTGCCCGCACAACAAATTGTCATATTTTTTAAATTAATCCTAATTTTGAAGTGAATTTAAATATTATGGAAAAAACTCTGATACAGTTTCATTCTATAACTAGCCGGTGTCGAGAGCTTTTTGAAAAAAAATTACAAAATTACGGTAGTTCCTGGCGGATCTTACGTATCACTTCTGTGACCGATCAAATCTTCATCAAAGCTAGCCGTATACGTAGTGTTCAAGAAAAAGGCACCCAGAAGGTAAATGAAGACATATCAGAGGATTTTTTAGCTATTGGCAACTATACAGCCATCGGGTTGATACAACTTGAAAAAAGTCCTACCCTGGAAGCAGATATGTCTTATAAAGAAGCTCTGATACACTACGACCGACAGATCGAAAAGGCTAAAGCATTGATGCAGTATAAAAACCATGATTACGGAGAAGCTTGGCGTGAGATGCGTTTGTCCTCCATCACTGACATGATTTTACAAAAGATCTTACGCATGAAACAAATCGAAAATAATGCCCAAGAGACATTAGTCTCAGAAGTCTCCGAAGGGCACTACCTGGACATGCTAAATTATGCAGTCTTTGCGCTGATCAAAATCTATGAAGCGAAGAATAGCCTTTAATCCTTGAAAATTATCCTCACAACACTTAACAACCAACCTATGAAATATCTGATAGTCTTTTCACGTATTGTCATAGGTATCCTCTTTATCCTTTCAGGTTGGGTTAAGTTGGTCGACCCTATAGGGTTTTCATATCAGCTCGAGGAATATTGCTCTCCTTCGGTTTTTGATATACCCTTCCTTATAGACCTCTCTTTGATACTGGCTGTATTCTTGTCCCTCTATGAATCTCTCTCCGGACTGATGTTGTTGCTGGGTATTGCTAAGAAGTTTACCATCATCAACCTATCCATTTTGATGTTATTTTTCAGCTTTTTGACCTTTTATTCGGCTTATTTAGATAAGATAACCGACTGCGGATGTTTTGGAGATGCTCTACCCTTGACACCTTGGCAATCTTTTGGGAAGAATATCTTGTTGTTCTTTTTTATTCTGTCTTTCATCGGAGGTCGGTCGCAAATCCGACCATGCTTCAACAAGGGGATTAATATAATGCTTTTATTAGTTACCTTGATAGGCCTCTTGGTAACCGCTTATAGAGGTGTCACGCATCTCCCCATGATCGATTTCAGACCCTATGCCATAGGAAAAAGTATCACGGTACAGATCAAAACGGTTGAAGAACTTGGGTTCGACTCACCACAATACCAAATCCTCTATACTCTCAAAAACACTCAAGATCAAAGCGAAAAGACCGTTACTGACAAAGAATACATTAACCAAAAGCTATGGATGGATTCCCACTGGTCTATACAAGCAGACAAGACGGTCCGGAAAAAGATTAAAAACGGTTATAAGCCTCTAATTCATGACTTTGTGTTAAGAAAAGGCGAGCAAGACATTACTAAAGAAATCCTCGACGAACCCTTTGCCCTACTCGTGATCTGCTATGATCTATTAAAAGCAGACCTAAATGGATTGAATAAAATAAAGACATTTATCACCTCATGGAAAAAAACTCCCGTTCGGTTCATCGGATTATCCTCTTCAGAAACCTCAGAGCAACTCGGTCTATCTTGGATTTTTGGTGATGTTACTCTCTTGAAGACCATCGTTAGATCCAATCCGGGTCTCGTGCTACTCAAAAAAGGTACGATCGTCAAAAAATGGCATTGGCGGGACACACCTACTCTAACAGAATTCCAAAACTTGATCGACTAAAAATGATTCTATGCCTATAGAAAAATAGATCCATAGCTTACTGACCTTATTGGAAGTACTCAGTGTCGTATTTCTACTATTTTATATCTTGCCAAGTGATCCGGCACGCATAATGCTCGGATAATAGGAAAATTTGGAATAACTGAATCATATCAGCTACTAATTAGTATATATTCCCCCCCCCTGTGGAAACAATATCATTACTAAATAACCTCTCACCTTTCTCGCTCTGCGAGACTCAGTATAAAAATAACTATCTGTATCTCGATAGAAAAAAAACACAACTTTTCCCCTTGTTTCATTTGAGAGAAAAAGCACTCGTCTTGAAATATCCCTACCTACGTCAGTCTTTCCAAAGGCAGCTAAACGTTTCAGATATCTTGAAGAAAACTTTGCCTCATACCTTAATTTTAATCTTTTTAGTTATGAGTATAACCTTTCTCTTAGGCCTTGTTTTGGGTACTTTGTGCAATATCCTAAAGGACATTTCCTTAGACCGTATGCTGCTGATCATTATTTCCGTAGAGATGAGTCTATTCTCATTTTTTTCGGTTATCGTCGTGGCTTGGTTATTGGCCTTTGTATGGCAGAAATACATAGAACTTAACATGACGGGTAGCTTATATGAAGTTGATGAAATGGGTAACGGCACCCGCCTTGCACTTAAAAACATTATCCTTCCAGTATTAACCATAGGTATAAGACTACTAGCCGTCATCACACAAAATCACGATAAATTCTTTGCTCGAGTATTTCAATAAGATTACACTAGTACAGCACGAGCTAAAAGGATTGAACCCTTTCAAAATTATCCAAAAGTATGTTCTAAAAAAATATTTTAAACCCACTGATCATTGCCACTTCGCGCTGGTTGGCTTTTATGCTAGTTGGGATCGTTTTTGTTGAACACATTTCCGGATGGAATGGTTTATGGAAAGAGATCGTTTAAGCAATCAATACCTTACCTACCCGTGATCATGGGATCTGTACTGATCATCGCTTGTATATTTATACTTGTCAATTTTCTGACAGACCTCCTCTATATCATTATAGATCCCCACGTCAGGGATTTATTTCTATAAGACGAAACAACCTCCAAAGTCTTCGAAAGAATTAAAAACTTCACTTATTTTTGAGGTGGTAAAGAAAAGCCCCATGAGACAAAAGATCGTAGTAGGTAATTGGAAAATGCATCACCATCTTGAAGAGACTCAATCCTTTATTTGGGATTTTTTTAAGGCATGTCCCACACTACACCCGCAGGTAGAGGTCGTCATAGCACCGGCCTATCCCTTTCTGTGCACTGCAAGTCAAATGTGCCAAAAAAGTCCTCTGCATATTGCTGCACAAAATATGCATCAAGCTGACCAAGGCGCTTACACTGGTGAAGTATCTGCTGCTATGTTGAGATCGATCGGCGTACAAAAAGTCATCCTTGGACATAGTGAGCGCCGTGAATACTTTCTTGAAAGTGACGAACTGCTTGCTCAAAAAGTCATTCAAGCATTGAAATGTGGATTGGAAATCATCTTTTGCGTTGGAGAGACTTTTACTCAAAGAGAAGAAGCTCAACATTTTGATACGATAAGATTACAACTTGAAAAAACACTCTTCTCACGTCCTTTACAAGAGCTCAGATCAATCGTTATAGCCTATGAGCCTATATGGGCCATCGGAACGGGACAAACCACCACACCTGATCAAGCCCAGGAAATGCATGCCTACATCCGCCAAATATTTTCAGAAAAATATGGCAAGGCTACAGCTTCTAAAATCCGTATCTTATGCGGTGGTAGTGTAAAGCCTTCCAATGCTCGAGAACTATTCTCCCAAAAAGATATAGACGGTGGGTTGATCGGAGGAGCCTCGTTGAAAGTAGCCGATTTCCTAGAAATCATCCAATCTTGCTGAGTCTTATCGCCTACTGCCTCTTGCGTTTCCTCTTAGGTTTGCTCAGATAAAAATAAAAACCCGTCGTTGAGAGCATAGAGACTATTAGGCCGGCTAATGTATATAAAATTTTGATAGTCCAGTCCCCATATTTGGCATAACGTAATGTGACAATCATGTTATCGGTTTTTTGTCAAAAGAGCGGTAGATATTTCTATATATTTTATGGATTTCTCCGTACGTAGGCCTTATAGTAGATATGACCCGAATGCTTATTCAAAAGGAAAAAATTATCATTAAATTTTCTAAAAAAAAATGACTTGATCTCCCTGCCTATGGATGCGTCAAAGCATAGGTTTGAATTGTATATAGACATTTATGACCTGCTGATATAAAGCATCAACCACTATAGTGACAGGCTAATTATGTCTCATCTTTTTCTTCAAAGCGGTCACAAAAGCATGTTTAGTAATCTGATATCTCAATACGACTTCCAGTGATAGTCAGTATCATATTGATCAATAAAGCTCAACCACCTAAAATGCTGTACATAGACGATATGATTTCACCGCTGACTGCGTGTTTTGAATTTTTTCATAAAAAGAAAAACTTTCAAAAGATATCTATGATAGACGATCAAGCCCGTGATGAAAGAAATAGTAAAAGATATCCCTATAAAAAAACTAAATAATTTTCCTATCCTACCCATGAAAAGTGTGTAATGAAGCTGCAATAGCTAATAGGTAAGAAAACACTTTTGAGGGATGGTTTTAAAAATATCACCTAACACAGGATACACAAAAAAATTGACCATCTGCTCCTTAGTATTTACATCAAAAATGCTGTTGTACATTTTGGATCGCACGATCCAAGGAGATCTTGCCCTTTCATGAAGGATCCAAATGGGTGTAATGGGCATACAACAAGTCATCTATCTCATTATGAAAAATCAAGAGAGCCGTACTCAAAGAAACAACCAGTAAAAAGAGACCCGTGATCAAACTGATCTAAAAATGTAATACAAATATTTTCTTTAAATTGAATGTCAAAAAATCCATCGATATCCTTTACCAGAGAATAAATATCAAAATTTAAATATTAAACCGAGATTGTGTTTGGCACTATTTTCTTTGATGTAGCGGTCATCCCACCACGTCCGCATAGAGGCACGGGTATAATAGTCGGTATTGAAAAGGTTCTCAATCTCTAATTGTATCTTGGTATACCGGCTGAGCTATAACAAGTAAATAGATTTATCAATGTTATGGGACGTACAGGACCTTCATCTTTCGCATATTGGCCAGTCACGTCAGGATAAAAAAATATTCTCGATCGGTGAAACGCTCCTGACAAATGGATTTGAAGAAGGTCTTTGTAATGATATTTAACATAGGTGGTGATCTTCAACGGTGGATACGGAGAGAACTGATAAAGTTTTTGTACCGGATATTATCATTCTTATCCAACTTGCTCTGAATGTAGGTGATAGTCCCTCCGATGGCTCACACCTTCTATCGGGTAGATATGCGGCTGAAAATCATAGCTATAAATGCGGTCAGGAACCCTATCAACAGAACAAATACTATTGCCCCCTTTTTTTTAAATGGCGCTCCATTGGGAAGTGCTAAAGTAAGCCCCCAACAAACGAAAATATTTATTCGGCCGACTATTAGAACTGATCTTATAATTGTTTGCAATGACAGATTTCACCTCAGGCTTTATCTTTGAGACGATGTCGCTATCCCCTGTCGCTCTCAAGATCCTTTTCCTAAATCGCTGATATAAAAGTTATGTGAGAAATTGACTAAGGGTTTGAATATTTAAATCAATTGTATCGTCCACCGACATTAAACACGGTAATATTTTACCTCAAGCGTATACCCTGGACAAAGACACTTCCCTTTGGATTTCCCTCACTATCGATCTGGTACAAAGTAGTGTGATCGGACAATTTTATAACTATGTCCTCAAAGTGTATACCTCCTTTAAAGACCCAATCTCTGTAGAGGTTAAGTTTCAATTGGGTATATGGAGCGATATTTCGTGGAGCGATATTTCGCATATTCAATTCAGGTATCCAATCTCTCCCATATGTCAAATTTTGAACCGTCTCGTCATTGAGTACATCCCAATTCATAGATCAAATTACCTTCAAAATGATCTGAAATACTAAAATGAGTATTGAAGTTGACTCGCAAACATTTTTTGCACCTTCAGCTGCGACCGCCCACCTTTGCTTTCCTTATTGTTTTGATTGGCGAGCCTTTTGTTATAAAAATATAGCACGAAATTGTTGTAAATACAGATCTATACTCAAATCGGTCGTATTATAAAAGTTCTCACGAACAGTATACTTTGACTGAGCATTGAAACTGTAAGATGTCCCTTGCAAATAACCTTGGTCTTCCCCAAAAACACCTATAGCCAGCCGTCGTACACAGTATTCTCCTTCCTAGTTTTTATAATGGGTATCTCCTTGGAAGATAGCGATAATAATTGTACATCCAGTTTATACACTTATTTGGCGTGATGTCATAACCAAGCTTGCCGAAAATATTATAGGAATGGCTCTCTCCCAAACCATAAACAAGAAAGGTCATTTACCTTCGCGTATCGTAAAACACACTTGTTTATCTGTAAAACCCGCTGATGATATAATCAAATTTTTTCCGTTTCTTAGAAAATTGCTAATAAACTTCCCCACCCACACCGTTTTCAAAACGGGTTAGAGCACAAGTATTCTCTATACGGTTAAGATTCGAAAATGGTTTATCCTTTTTAAACTTTTTGGTGATGTAATTAATGATCCCACCATCTGAACCATTCCCATAGATAGCCGTAGCACCTTTAATGACCTCTATAAGCTCCAAGATATTGGGAGCTATAGAGTTGATATCGTGAAATACATTACACAAAGGAATAGACTGAGGGATGCTATCGACTAATAACAAGAGACATTGCGCCCCCGCGAACTTTGAATATTCTTCATCTGACCAGTGTTCATGGTTATATCAGGTACTTGAAGCCAAGCCCCCCCCCCAGATTGATATTGACTGCTTGACGCTGCTCTATTTGTGTCGTATTCAAAACATATACTGCATAGGGTACCCTTATCCAAAGTTTTTTTAGTACGCGAAGCAGCGACCAAAACTTCGTTAAAATTATTCAGTATAGCTACCAATCGAAAGTCTAAAGTGATCTACCGCCTCTTCTTGATCTGAATGTATCGAGCTACTTTCTGATAAGAAGGGAAATTTACCTTTATAACAGGCCGACTAGGGGGTAATACTGCCAATAGATAACGATCCTTATTTATCTGTCAAAGCAGCATTTATATCCTTTAATAAGACTTATGCTCCAATATATATAGGTAAACCCGATTATTCATAGGCAATTGTACCAACAAGCTGGGTTTTGTTTTGTGCATACAAGCTAAAATTGATACCCAAATTTAGGCTTAATCAAGTAGATTTATATCTAAGTAATTTATTATTATTTAGATTTGATTTATAAAATATAAATATAAAACAATATTTTAAAAAAAAAACTACAACAAGCTGTTCTATACTCGATAGATATGTCGAAAATATTTAACTTCGTAAAGTTAACATTCGTACCATCAAAATGATGAACAAACCGCATGTTCAACCAGATCGTATAAGGGAAATTGATACCATCCTAAAGGAACAAACAGGAAAAAATTGTCAGATCACTATTTACAATGATGATTTCAATACTTTTGAATTTGTTATTGAAACACTGATAGAAGTATGTGATCATAGCCCGGAACAAGCAGAACAATGCACATGGATAATCCACTTTAAAGGAAAATGCGAGGTGAAGAGTGGTACAATAGAAAAGCTTTATCCTATGTATAAAGAACTATTGTACAGAGGGTTGACGGCTGAATTGTCATCATAATCAAACATAATACATCAAAATATACTTCTTACACGCATGAGGGGTTAACTTCATGATATTCGTCAGCCTTATCAAAGTGCTTCTTTCATTCACATGAGTGATGTGATCTTTTAGGATGTGTATAAAATCCACTTAAAACCTTAAAAATATTAGTCCATAAGGGGCTTCATTAGGTGTAATGAAAGTTTCATCGCAATAATTTCTATTTTTTTCTTTTTCCCCAACCTTTTTGATCTGATTGATGTTTAGGGGGTACGTTATGGACAGGAAACATTGGCGTATCCGACTTCTAAGGTTTAGTAGATCTACTGTGAAATATCGCTCGAAGGAATTGAAGTTGATTGACTAGGTTTATTTCATCAATACCATTTTAACATATTTTTTTTAACTTCGCCGAGTGAGTTAGGCAAATGTAATTTTTAATTAAGGCAAATCTCTAAACATTTTCTTTTTTGACAAAAATTCATCAAACTATGAAACGTTTCTTTATTATTGGAATTATGTATTGGTGCTTGTCACCTTTGTATGCACAAAATATAATATCAGGTCGTGTGCTCAGCGCAGAAGATGCAAAACCCCTGTCCAACGCTATAATTCACAACGATGAACTACATCTAAAATATAAAACCGGTTATGATGGAAACTTCCACATAGATATATCAAAGAAAGATAATCTCACACTAGTAGTTTCCGCTCCAGGTCATGTGCCCGGAGTATTACAACCGAGATTAGGAAATAATTTTTATGAAATATATTTACACAAGGTCAAAGGGCATCTGGAAGAATTCGTCATCACTGCAGTATCATCTCTAAAACTCAAAAGATCTGTGAGCAGTCACATAGTGAATAAAGCGGCAGATCTTCAATCAAATAACTCAACTAATATCATCGATGCACTTACGATCAACCCTTCGATTTCTCAGATCACTACTGGGGGTAGTGTTTCAAAACCCGTCATCAGGGGCTTGGGATACAATCGCGTAGTCGTAGCTAAAAACGGTATCAGGCAAGAAGATCAACAATGGGGTGAAGAACATGGTATACAAATCGATGCTAATGATGTAGATCGCATCGAAATACTCAATGGACCTTCTACGCTCTTATTTGGAAGTGATGCTTTGGGTGGTGTCATCAATATCAGTACGGAAAAACGTATTTTTAAAGACACCGTACATGGCAAACTGTTCTCACAATACCAAACCAATAATGGGCTTGGTGAGATTGCTTTCACACAAGAAGGAAGGTTGAGAAATCTCTTATGGGATGTCTCTCTATCCACATTAAATGCCAGAAACTACACCAACAAGTATGACGGAAGAGTCTTCAATACAGCTTTTGAAAACCGCAATTTCAGTGGTACCTTAGGCTATCAATATACCTGGGGAACAACTCATCTCTTCATGAGCGGCTTCCACCAAAAAACCGGAATCAATAATGGAGAACGAGATGAAAATGGGAGATTTACCCGTAAAGATGCTTTTGGCGAAACCATTCCCCTTTCTGATAAAGTATTGACACTTTATCAGATATTCTATCCCTATCAAAAGCTGAGTCATTACATGATTCATTTGAAACAGGATATCCTCCTTGGGCGTCATAAAGTCAAGTTGAATTTGGCCTATCAACGCAATAACCGACGCGAACTAGAACATATCAACCGCATGAATCAGTTGCTCTTACAGACTTGCAATTACGATCTCAAGTATCACTTGCCTGATTTTGATCGCTGGAAAGTCACCTTAGGCATCAATGGTATGTTTCAGAAAAACAACAGTTTAGCGGGTGCTATTCTGATCCCAAATCACCATTTTCTTGATGTTGGCGGCTTGATCCATGTGATGAAAACTTTCAAAAAACTTCATCTCGAAGGTGGTTTACGTTATGATACTAGAGGGCTTCATTCGATATCCGAAGGTGGTGCGCTTACTAGATTAAAACACCGTTTTGATGCGATGAGTGGCAGCGCAGGCTTTTCCTATACGTTATGGCCTACATTGATATTCAAAGCCAACTATGCTAGAGGGTTTCGAGCGCCGAGCTTGATAGAGCTCACTGTTAGTGGAGATCATATTGGTGCCAATAGGTTTGAACTAGGTAATCCTGACCTCCATTCTGAGACCAACCATCAGATCGATATTGGTTCCTTGTACGATAATAAAAGCCTGCACATAGAACTCTCAACTTTTTATAACCGTATTCATGGCTTCATCTTTTCTCGTAGGATGGTAGATTTGGCCGGTCTTCCTGAAAAGCGGAACGGTTATGAAGTTTTTCAATATTATCAGAATGATGCCCAACTCTATGGCTGGGAGATCTTGTGCAACTTTCACCCGGAAGGCTTGAGTTGGTTGCAATGGAACAATAGTTTGGGTCTTGTAAAGGGTCAGTTTATTCAGGCCAAAGTGACAGCTCAGCGATACATCCCACGGATTCCGGCAACCAAATGGCGTAGCGAATTACAAATCAAATTTGATCGTTGGGGGCACTTTATAAAAAAAACCTTTTTAAAATTGGGTTATGTTCGGTATTTCGCCCAAAACGAAGTCTTCTCCGCTTATAATACCGAGACCCCCACGCCTACTTATGGTATTTTGCATGCGGGTATAGGTACGACTTTCACCGATAAAAAAGGGAAAGAGTTATTTGAGTTGTACATCCTCGGGGACAATCTCCTAAATGTGGTCTATCAAAGCCATTTGGATCGATACAAGTACATAGGTATAAATCCCATCACTGGCAGACAAGGGATGTTCAATATGGGACGGAATATTACCTTCAAATTAGTCATACCTCTAAAGATCCTTTGAAAAACTAACTTTGCTTGGATCGATATGTTTAGATCAAGATATGGAACAGATCTGGATTTTCATTGATGTATTGGAATGGGATTTGATGTTTTTTCATTCTTTCTATCAAGCCTGAGGAATCATTTTTATCCGTCAGTTCTATCCCGATCACTGCTGGGCCTTCTTCTTTGGAAGTCTTTTTCGAGTATTGAAAATAGGCAATGTCATCCCGAGGGCCAAGAATTTCATTAACAAACTCTTTCAATGCTTCTGCTCGTTGCGGAAATCTTACGATGAAATAATGCTTAAGTCCTTCGTACAGGAGTGATCTTTCTCTGATCTCTTCGGTGCGTGTGATATCATTATTTCCACCACTGAGGACGCATACAATATTTTTCCCTCGGATCGCATCTGCATAGAGATCCAATACTGAGATAGAGAGTGCACCGGCTGGTTCTGCTACGATGGCCTCCAGGTTATAAAGGTCTAGAATCGTGGTGCAGACTTTGCCTTCGGCAATGGTTTTGACCTCGTGCAAAACTTTTTGACAAATGTCGAAAGTCAGTTTACCAACCTTTTTCACTGATGCTCCGTCGATAAATCTGTCGATGTGTTCTAGCGCTATTATTTTTCCTTCTGCCAAAGAACGACTCATAGAAGGGGCTCCCTGAGGCTCTACGCCGATGATCCGAGTCTTTGGGCTCAATTGTTGGAAATAACTCCCCACACCTGCAGCCAAACCACCGCCACCAATAGGAATAAAGATATAATCGATGGGCGTTTCAGCTTCCTGTAAAATTTCTAAAGCTACGGTGGCTTGTCCTTCTATGATCTTAGCGTCATCAAAAGGGTGGATGAAAGGGCTTCCATTTTTTTCATGATCTTTCAAAGCTTCCTGATATGCTGCATCGAAAATATCTCCGGTAAGAGTGATCTCGACATAGCCCTTACCAAACATTTTTACCCCTGCTACCTTTTGTTTGGGGGTAGTCACAGGCATATAAATTTTGCCAAAAATTTGTAGCTTTTGACAGGCATGGGCTACTCCTTGGGCATGATTGCCTGCACTGGCACAGATGATGCCTTTTTTGAGTTGTGAAGCCGGAAGGCTTCTGATTTTGTTATAAGCTCCTCGGATCTTATAAGAACGTACGAGCTGCAGATCTTCTCTTTTTAAAAAGATATGGGCTTGATACCGTTCTGATAGCATATAATTCCTCTGCAAAGGGGTGTCATAAAGGATTTCCTTAAGCGTGTGTTGGGCGCTCACCACGTCTTTTACTGCGGGGAAATAAGTTGTTGTGATCTTTTTCAATGTTTTTTTCAATTGGGCCATTCGGCACACACCGGCACGGCAGGTTTGAAACAATAATAAATCCCCAGACTTACCCATTGGATAAGCTGGGAAATATTGGTTTGTGATTAGGACTGTATGGTATTTAAGCCATAAGCCTTGTCGGATGTTGTTGTCGACTTGTCAATGGCTTTAGATCTGAGCTTACGTATAGTAGCTCCTGCTTGCCATAGTTCGCTTTCGTTGAGTGTCTTGAGTTCTTTTTGGAGTTTTGATCGATAATCAGATTGGCTATTGGCTGTGATGGTACGTTCGGCCTCCCGACCTGAGGCTACTTCTTCATAAAGTGCTTTGAATACAGGCAAAGTAGCATCTCTAAATTTTTTCCACCAGTCTAGGGCACCTCTTTGGGCTGTGGTCGAGCAGTTGGCGTACATCCAATCCATGCCGTTTTCAGCTATCAATGGCATAAGGCTTTCAGTCAATTCTTCTACGGTTTCGTTGAATGCTTCTGAAGGAGAGTGGCCATGTTCTCTGAGCGTTTGGTATTGGGCAGCAAAAAGTCCTTGAATGGCCCCCATCAGACTACCTCGCTCGCCCGTGAGATCTGAATAGACTTCTTTTTTAAAAGTGGTTTCAAACAGATAACCTGATCCGATACCGATACCTATGGCCAGGGTCCTATCTTTGGCCTTGCCGGTGTAGTCTTGAGCAATGGCATAACTAGAGTTGATCCCTCTACCTTCGATAAAAAGCCTTCTCAAGCTGGTACCCGACCCCTTGGGGGCTACTAAAAAAATATCGATATTTTTGGGTGGGATGATGTTGGTTTTGTCGTTGTAAGTTAGCCCAAAACCATGCGAGAAATACAAGGCTTTCCCCTGGGTTAGATAGGGTTTTATACTAGGCCAAACGACGATCTGTCCGGCATCGGATAGCAAAAACATTAAAATGGTAGCTTTTTCAGCTGCTGTTTCTAAAGGGAACAAGGTTTGTCCTTCTACCCAGTCATTTTGAAGGGCTTTTTCCCAAGAGGCAGAATTTTTACGTTGTCCGACGATGACTTTAAATCCGTTATCGCGCAAGTTCAACGCTTGTCCAGGGCCTTGTACGCCATAACCCAATACAGCGATGGTCTCACTGCTCAAAATTTCTTTTGCTTTTGAAAGAGGAAATTCCTCTCTTGTCACAATATCTTCTTCTACGGAGTTAAATTTTAGTTTCATAAACAGTTGGTTTTTATTTAAATAGCTATTTATCGATCGCATTATGATATGCTCATAGGGGGGGGGTATTTTCCCAATTGATAGGTTGGGAAAATTCTCCTGTTTCTGCCTGATAATAAAAGATATAATTAACTCCGATAAGTTTTTCGATCTGCTTGATGAGTTGATCTATTTGATTATCGATGCATTCCAAATCTATGGTATAACGTAAAACTTCAGGGGTTACACCTTGACAAATATTCATATTTTTGATGGTCAAATTTCTTCGATTGAATATGATTAGAATACGACTGAGCAATCTTGAAAGGTCATCAGCCAAAATCATGATCCTAAATTTTTGTTTCATAAGAGGTTGATTTTATGTTAAACGAATTTCATCTACAGCAGCTCCGCTTGGGATCATTGGAAAAACATTGTCTTCTTTCTCTACGATAACTTCTAATAGATAGGCGCCTTTGTTATTGAGCATCTTTTTTATCGCAGCCTCGAGTTGTTCTCTACGGTCTACTTTTTGTGCCTGTATGTTGTAAGCACTGGCCAATTGGACGAAATCGGGGTTGACCAATTCTGTACAGGAATAACGCTTTTCAAAAAACAACTGTTGCCATTGGCGTACCATACCTAGAAAGCCGTTGTTGAGCAACACGATCTTTATCGGGAGATCATTTTGCAAAATGGTACCCAACTCTTGTACGGTCATTTGGATACCGCCATCGCCTACTATACAAATTACCTGTCGCTCCTTAGCACCGAACTGTACACCGATAGCTGCCGGTAAGCCGAACCCCATCGTACCTAGGCCACCGGAAGTGATTTGGCTTTTTGGAGCGGTGAAATTAAAATAGCGTGAGGCGATCATCTGATGTTGTCCCACATCGGTCACCAGGACAGCGTTTTTCCGTTTGTAGTGGTTGATCCATTTGATGACTTCACCCATTGTTAGTCCTTCTTTGGTAGGGTGGAGGTCGTTGTATATCACTACTTCCTCTTCCTTAACTTTCAATTCACCAAAGGTTTTGACCCATGCTTGATGATTGGCTTTTTGCGTCAGGTTGATCAAACGAGTTAAGGTAACCTTACAATCGCCTAAGATAGGTATATCACAATGGATGTTTTTACTAATCTCGCAAGGGTCGATTTCCAAGTGGATGATCTGGGCCTGTTTTGCATATTTCTTGACATTTCCGGTAACTCGATCATCGAAACGCATGCCTATGGCGATGAGTACATCACATTCGTTGGTTAGAAGATTGGGAGCATAGTTACCATGCATACCGAGCATACCCATGTATAAAGGATGTCGACTTTCTATGGTACCTAATCCCAAGAGTGTGCTGGCGACAGGGATATCTGTTTTTTCAATGAAATGTTTCAGTTCTTCTTCTGCATGGGCTAGAATCACTCCTTGTCCGATAATAGCTAAAGGTCTTTTGGCTGTATTGATCAGTTTAGCAGCATCCTGGATTTTTTCTTCCTCTGTGTCAGGATAAGGTTTGAAGTGATTTACTGAGGTACATAAACTGTAATCAAAGGAAGTGGTTTGAAATTGGGCATTCTTAGTGATGTCTACAAGCACAGGACCTGGTCGTCCTGCTTGGACAATGTAGAAGGCCTGACAGATGATTTTACAGATGTCCTTGGCATCGGTTATCTGTGCGTTCCACTTAGTAGCAGGTATGGAAATGTCTATGATATCGATTTCTTGAAAAGCATCAGTACCTAATAAATGTGATGATACTTGCCCAGTGATGCATACAAGAGGTGTACTGTCAATCAGTGCATCTGCCAAGCCGGTAATTAAATTGGTGGCTCCAGGACCAGAGGTGGTAAAACAGACACCCGCTTTGCCGGTGACTCTAGCGTACCCTTGGGCAGCGTGTATAGCACCTTGTTCGTGTCGTGTTAGGATATGGCAGATCTCGTCTTTATAATGAAGTATGGTATCATAGATCGGCATGATTGCACCACCTGGATAACCAAAGATGTACTTCACTTCCTCAGCCAAGAGGGCTTTGATGAGAATTTCCGAACCGGTAAATGATTCTTTTTTCATAGGATTAAAATTGATCTGTGATACATCCTTCGGAAGCTGAGGATACGATTTTTGCATATTTATACAAATATCCTGTCTTTTCTTTGAGTGGTGGAGGGGTCCATTGTGCTTTTCGTTTTTGTATATCTGTTTCATTGATTGCTAGTGTGATGGTGTTTTTTTCGGCATCGATCATGATCAGATCTCCATTTCTGACTAAGGCGATTGGACCTCCGACTTGTGCTTCGGGAGTAATGTGTCCTACGACGAAACCGTGTGAGCCGCCTGAAAACCTACCATCGGTTATCAGGGCCACTTCTTTACCTAAGCCGGCCCCCATGATATAAGAGGTCGGCTTGAGCATCTCTGGCATACCTGGAGCGCCTTTAGGCCCAACATATCGTATAACGATGACGTCACCGGCTTTAATTTGATTGTTGGAGATTGCATCATTGGCTTCTTTTTCCGAATCAAAGGTCTTGGCTGGACCGGAGAAACTAAGCCCTTCTTTGCCAGTTATTTTGGCTACGGCACCAGTAGGGGCTAAATTTCCATGTAAGATCCGCAAATGGCCATCTTTTTTGATTGGACTGTGCAAGGGATAAATCACTTTTTGATCAAAGGAGAGTTCAGTAATTTCTTCTAGGTTTTCTGCCATCGTTTTTCCCGTGATGGTCAGGCAATCCCCTTTAAGGAGACCTTCGTTGAGCAGGTATTTCATGATGAGAGGTGTTCCTCCAATAAGGTGGATGTCCTCCATGAGAAAGTCACCACTGGGTTTGAGATTTCCGATGACAGGCACATGCTTGTTGATATCTTGAAAGTCTTCTAAACTCAGATTGATTCCAGCAGTATTAGCAACAGCCAGTAGATGCAATACCAGATTGGTAGAGCCTCCTAGAGCAATGGCTAGGGTGATGGCATTTTCTAACGCTTTTTTGGTGATGATATCTTTGGGTTTGATGTCCTTTTCGAGAAGATTTTTGATCGCTTTGCCTACTTGTATGCATTCTTGTATCTTTTCGTTACCAACGGCTGGTGATGAGGAGGAATAAGGTAGGGTCATCCCCATGGCTTCTAGAGCTATGGCCATAGTGTTGGCAGTATACATCCCCCCACAAGCGCCGGCTCCTGGACAGGATTTTTTGATTATGTTTTTGTATTCTGTTTCGGAGATTTGTCCGGTGTTTCGTTTCCCCAATGCTTCTAAAGTAGAGACTATATTGAGTTTTTCTCCATTGTGACAACCTGAAGCGATGCTTCCACCGTATACAATGATGGCGGGCCTGTTGAGCCGGAGCAAGGCGATCAGGGCACCAGGCATATTTTTATCACAACCCGGGATAGCTACTACACCGTCATAATGTTGAGCAGCTACTACAGTCTCTATACTATCAGCTATGAGTTCGCGTGAGGGTAGGGAATAACGCATACTGAGCGTACCCATAGTGATACCGTCGCTCACCCCGATAGTATTGAATTGAAAACCGACAAGTCCCTGAGCTTGCACGGAAGTTTTGACCTCTTGCCCTAATGTATTCAAATGCATATTGCATGGATTGCCTTCGTACCAATTGCTTACAATACCGACTTGGGCCTTTTGAAAATCGGCTTCTATGAGGCCTGTACCATAGAGCATAGCCTGTGACGAGGGCAGGCTAAGATCTTCGGTAAGTTCGGCACTGAAACGGTTGATAGTCTTTTTCATCTTAGTGTATTTACTTTTAATTAAAAAACCCTACCGGATTTTAGGGGGTAGGGTTTTTTAAAGATATATCTAAACAGGAGCCTACCCCACCTCCTTGAAAAGGACAACAATGAGACCGACGACTATTATGATGACGTTTTTCAAGATCATAGGACAAAGCTAGTGAAAAAAATGAAACATACAAGGATGAATTTTCAACTTTTAAAATTAATGTAGCATAATATGATGGATCTATCGATATAAATGTTGAAAAATATATAATAACATATCAATATAAAGAGGTTATATCGTTTATATTATAAAAAAATATACTTATTTGTAAGATGATTAGATAGTATTTCGTTTAACAAAAACATATAATGATACTTTGTAGATTAGTTCACAAGTTTTATGCATGAAATTATTATAAACTAGCTTTTTATTATTAAAAATTGTTCAGGGGATATTATTATATAAAATACTTAAAATCAACCTAGTACTTATAAGTATTTTGATTTCATGTGTAAAAAATGAGAGAAAAAGCTTAGACCTTAGGAGGCCTAGCTTAATCGGATGTTTATTTGAATAATTTTTCCAAAGGTATGTCCCAGTAATACCTAGAACTCATGAAGAGTAATGTCTTGTGTTGTCGATCAAGGGTTATTAAAAAATCTTGTAGAGTTTTTTTCATCGTAAAAACACAATGGGGATATCTGCCTGGTCCAATGTGTGTCGGTATTGTTTCAAAAAGTTTTTATCCAAGCTATTGAAAGTGTGTAGTTCTATACAAGTTACTAATGTAAATGCTTTGTGTTGTTCTTGGACAGCCCCTGTAGTGGCCCGAACTTTTGAAGGTGAATGGGGAAAATATTTATAAACTTTCAGATCGGGCACATCGATTAAATATATCAGTCTTTTGTAAGCACTCTGAAAAAGAGGTAATAGCCTTGTAATAAATTTTGTCCATGTCCCTAAAGAGGTTGCACATGATGCGTGCCTCTTTAAGATTGAGTAAATTATGTTTCCTAAAGATCTTCAAGGGTATTGAACCGTTTTCTGTTTCAATAAAGGTTTTTGATGTTTTTGTAGAAATACCCGGGAAGTTTGTAGGGAAATTCTTTTTAAGAAATGTCCGAGTCTCTTCAAATAGTTTCATGACGGTGGGGTTTTCTTCATTGTAGACCAGTTCACAACCTGTAGTGATCTTCTCGATAAAGACTCTTAAAATATCGACATATTCGTTCCATGTAGGGAACGTATTGACGTGATCTTAGGCAATGCCATTGATCAGAGTAATATTGGGTCGATAGAGATGAAATTTGGGATGTAGATTTATAGGAGAGGTAGAATATTCGTCGCCTTCGAGAGTAGGATATGATTATTGTCTGGATTGAGATGTCATAGTTTTTTGTATCCAGCTAGTTGGTCACCGATCATGAAATTGATCTTTTTGTGATGAAATCCTAATACGTGGATTATCATTGCTGTGATGGTAGTTTTACCATGTGAGCCGCTAATGATTACACGGGTTTTATATTTTGAATTGTTCGTAGAAGAATTTTGGATAAGAATAGATCTTGAGGTTCAGCGATTGGGCTCTTTGCGATTCAGGATTGTTTGTTCGGGCATGCATATTTAGGCTTATTGCATCAAGTGCAGGAGTGATTTTTTCGAAAAACCAACCCAATGCGTCAGGCAAAAGCTTTTTTATCACCAATTTACTCCTTGATGGCTCAAAAATGAGATTATCCGATCCGCTGATCTGGACATATTGCTCATGGAGAGCTAGAGCCAAATTGTGCATGGTACTTTCACTGATAGTAATTAGATTGACATTCATCGACCAAATTTTAAATCGTCTAGAAAAAAAGCTTTTTTAAATGATGGTCTGATGAGTTTCATTGCGATGTCGGTTTTTTTTTCTGACCCTTTTGACTAGAGATGTTTTCTCAAAATACTTGGGTGACTGTTCGATGGCGTCCATAACTTTTTCCATGATCATCTCTGTAGTATCGTTTTTGTAATCAAAGGTCAAAGGAGCTTTGAAAATCATTTTTTGAATGATGCCTTTTTCCTTTATCCTCAATCCCTTTTTATCATAGGCTTCTTGGAAACCGTCTATGACAATAGGTATGACGAGAGGTTTAAATTTGCGTATTATGTGAGCTGTACCTCTGCGTCCCGGTGCAAAGGCCTTGGTGGTACCTTGTGGGAAGGTGATGAGCCATCCATCATTTAGAGCCATCCCGATATTTGTAATTTCAGAAATATCTACTTGACGTTTGTTTTTTTTCTCTCTTTCTCGCCACGTCCTCTTCACTGCAATGCATCCCGAGTAGGCAAATATTTTTGGCAAGATGCCCTTACTCATAGTCTCTTTAGCAGCTACATAATAGAGATTGACCTTTGGATTGAGCAAATAAATAGGGTTTTTTATAGTGTTGATGAATCCATTTTTAACACTGCAAAACACGTGAAACATAGCAAAAACATCGGCAAAATACGTCTGATGATTTGAGACAAAAAATACATTGGTATCAGGAAGGTATTTGAGGTGTTCGGTACCTTTCAGTTCCAATTTATTGAAACCGTTGTAACGATTGTAGGAAATACAACCAAAGATGGAGATCAAGAACCGCTTTATAATATGCAAATTCCCAAAAACATCTCGGAAAAGAGTACTTTTTTTCGTTCTCAAACGACTCATTATTTTAGTGGGGTAAAGTTAGACGTTTTTCAATCAGTTGAATACTTTCGCATTTTATAAGATTTTTTACGAGAAGTATACATCGATGGAAAGTTTAGATGATACCTTACATCAGTGATGCGTATGAGGAATATGTTGAGGATATTGATCTCATAGATATAATCTTGAGATATTTGACAAAATTGTAATGTGAAAAATAAAATCCCACCGAAAATACAAGTAGATTCATAGATCTCCTTGCGAAAGATTATAGGGTTTCCTTGGTATAAAACATTTCTCACCACACCACCAAATGATGCGGTGATTGTACCCAAAAAATACTGATGACTGGATTGAACCCATAATTTAATCTATGTTCTATCCACAGCACGGTGAATATACCCAGCCCCAGTGAATCGAATAAAAATATAGTATCACGTAAATATTCAATAGTTTTTACGATAACATGGTAAACAAGGTATATCCTAATATAATTTATACATAAGAGATGTTTTTTATCCAACTCACTGGAAGATTATCTAATAATAAGTCTCTGAGCATATCATCTCCGGTAGAGTTAATAAAAACGATGACAAATACACCAAAAATTTGATATCGCTTGTTAATGCCCGGGGCTCCTGCACCCGATATGGCAAAGGCCACAAGGTTCAATAATTCTAAAGTATTAAAAAGATCAGATATATTAGAAAATGTTTTTGTAAGTCTAAAATTACATTGAAAAAATGAGACATATCTACGTTGTGCTTTTTTTATCGCCTTGACATCGTTTTATCGTACTCCTTTGGTTAAAAGTCTATTTTAACCTTCGGTTTGGTCTCCTAACACCTTCATCCTTTTCAATCAAAAAACTGAAGCCCACGATACTCTTTCTCAATATTAAGTTTTTAAGAGGACCCATACAAATTAGCCGATCGTTTTATGAAGAAGAGATCGGTTTCAGTTTGTGTTTTAGAAGGTCTTCCAAAATATTCTCAGGATAGGTTGTCTCTACATGTAAGGTATAATGATCAAACAAGGTCGATCATTCAAGATACAATGTGATTGGGTAAGATAGTTCGATTTGAAATGATCAGTCCGAATCCGAATTGACTTTATTAACATTGGTCTTTTGTCCCATAGCTCCAAATATATACTGTAGACGGAACTATGATGTCTCATATTTAGAATAAATACATAGATCGTCTTTTTATCCTCTTTATTACATACGAAGCATGTTTCTGGGGATCTATGAGCAGCTTCAAGACTTATGACGCTTCCACATCTTTGACTTGGCTGACTGAAACCATCAAGACCAAGTAGGTTCCGAATGGGTTTTAATGCTTCAAGACTATAAAAGTTTTTGGATCACGTATGGCTCTCAAACGAATCATTTTAATATTTTTATCATGAAATCTCGTATGATTCACGACACGATTTAGGAGTATGTCTATAAACTCATTGAAAAGTATACCTTGATGGATCGATGGATCCCATGAAAAAGGATTGTAGTGTTGTGTCAAAGATCGTATTTTTTTAGTTCGATTAATATAATCCTCTCCAAATAATTTTTTTTTGAATTTTTATCAAAATGATTATATAATTTTTAAAGGGAATTAAATAGATAATACTTATTGAACGAAATAAATCACTCGTATCTTTAGATACGTATATTATTTAGAGATAGTTATCTTCATTGATTTTTATATAAAATTGGACAGATAACATTTTTTATTCAAGCTTTACACTAGATTTTGTTCTCATCTAAAAATGATTCTATAAAGACCTGTATGGCTCGTCGAGGTCAAACAGGTCTTATCAAGAATGATTAAATCCTGGACTTATAATGGGGATGTATGGAATGTTTCTATCTTCTTTTCAATAAATTTCTAGAGGTTTTCCTTGTGATAATTATCGACTATATCCATTAATTTTTTTCCTTATATTTTGATGATTAGATAAATTTAGACCGACTGTAACGCATATTCGTTAATGGTAAAGACTTTAGGAATACGGATATTCAATTTTTTTTATAAAAGATCTATAGATATTACCCTTCTTTCGTATATTTGATTAAGTTTCGATGATTAAGATAAATGCCCACTCCACCTACAAGGGATTCATTACTGCGTGCTTGGATGATAAAGTTGACATTGTTCCAATTTTTCAGCAAATAGGATAATGAGATTTTGCTCACAGCCCAACCACACGCACTTCAAATCTTTTATGTTTATAAAAGGATCATAATAGATAAGGGATTAGGGTGAGATCTGAGCGTTTGATAAATAGTATATCACCTAGTACATCACCCCTGAAACGTTTGACCAAAGCTGCTTGAATTTACTTCTTTATAATATAGGCCAACCTTGAGATACTTTCCATTCCTTCAGACCCAATATCTAGTAGACCCTCTCACCTTCTATAGTAATATAAGGCATATTTACTATCCTAGCTCACACCCAACTATTCACAATAGGGTTATTTTTTTATCATATCAGGATTGATCAGATATAGATAGTCCTCTTTATAATTATACCCCAGGCGGGGGGGGGGCATAAGGTTAGATTGGGCTACCTCAACGACAAGATGCTCTCCTCTACCCTCTCCCAGTCCTATTTACCTAACTCCTACTCTGTGAAAATTTTTATATGACTTGTGGAGCATTTACTTGTAGAAGTAGAAAAGTAGGCCTCAAGCTTTCCTTTTAAAAATATAATTTTAGTCTTTTTCTTAAAACTCTTAATTATATATAAATAAAACTATTATTAACTTTTATTTATTATAAATTAATTATAATAACATGTTTTATAATTAGTTATAGGTTGGAAATATTTTTTTTCTTTCTATTTCGTTATATTTTTATAAGATATCATGTTTTGGATTTATTGCCACAAGGATTATAACAATGTACAGATTTCGATATGGGTGCTGGACATATATCTCCGTAATGCCTTGTAAGACGATCCGATAGGGGGATTTTTGGAAATTATATCGGAAGATTAACCCAGGGTTTTCTATATGTATTTCATCACCCTCTTACCAAGCTTTATAGATATTTTACATCAATAGTGACTGGACGGGTAATGATTCTATCAAAAGTTTCCTTTTTTCTTTAGAGGGGATTTTTTGGAGCACTTACTTAGGGTTGTATTGCTGAGTTCGAGCGGATATCATTAAAGTATTGATATAACAGATCTTATTACCTGAATCTTGATCTGCTCGGGATTCGAAAGTGAATGTACAAGTATCCTGTATGGAAAGTTATGATGGGGTAGTACTATTATAGGTTAAATAGCCCTCAATTTGTCGCATCCGCTGCATCTGTTTTGTACTAATTGCCCGCAACCTCATAGAACTTTTTACTGAATCCCTCCCAATAAATGGCCCGCTCATCTGCTGTAGTAGTGGTGTAATATTCCTCTAATGACTTATAGGGATAAAATAATCTATTGCACGTATCATACCATGTTTTGATGAGGACTGATTCTTGTGATACCGAGATATTGGACACTATCATTGAAACTCTTTATATGTGCAATACAGGTGCATGGACTATACCATCATATTCCTACTCCTCTTTGTATGAGGCAAGGAATGTATTGGATTTATAAAAAGGATTTCCATCGCGTACTCATAACCATCAGGGTGCATTTATAAGCATTTAGGGCATAAATATATCCTAGGATAGATTGCATATAAAGTGTATTTGCTGTGAAACTGAGGTAAGTGAGCCGGCTCAATTCTTTATATTCATATTTGATCGCCCAATGAGCTTTTTTTGACCCCACATACTCGTACTCGTAAATTACTTTTGACTATCCGTTGAGGCTAGAACCCAATGACTGGCTCATTGGGAATCTTGTAGGTGATCTTTTGTGCATTGAAGATAACCTCATTACGATAGGTTGCACAATTTCTTATGACAGACTTCTTTATCTACCGCCCAGGGGGAAAGTGTGCAGTATTCATCTGTTTTTAGTAATCTTTACAATTATCTTTGTGGGTCTCTTACCTGGTTTAATCTCGGTCATGACCCCTTATCAACCCTTTCCATATTCATGCTAATTCTAGCATGGTTTTGAATAAAAATAAAATACTGATCTCTTTTCTATAATTCTAACCCTATTTTGAGGGGCTCATCTTAGAGCTCAATCAATATTATTGTTATAATTATAAGAAAATGATAACCAGTGTTAGGTATACAGGGTAATACTATATTGTACTTTAGTTTATTTGATTCTGAAGGTAGTGTCATAAATATCGTCTCAGGAAAATTTAGGGGTTGGCTAAATTATTATATATATATATAGGCAATATCTACCATTCTAAAAAAAAAACATATGTCTGATATCTTTGCAATTAAAGACTTACCTTACAAGGCGCACCCAATTCAAACCTAGTGATGCATGTCGGACCATTATGAATAAAAACTTCATCTTCGACTTGATAACCTATTTGTAAGTCCTTCTTTGAGCCGCTTGAAAAATAAACCGTAAGCCTTGACATCTTGAATGACCTCCCGATATACTCGGCACCAAATTCCAACTAATTGATAAGCGGATAACAAGTGTCTTTCTGTGTGAGATCTACATAATAAGAATTAAAGTGATTTAGGTTTACTGTTTGACGAAGTTTATTGTAATAGCCGTTATCTTTGCTCAAAAGTTTTTTGGATCTTTGAAGGGTATCAGATTTTATACATCTGCATCCTTCGATTGCTTCGAGCCATTGATCTTGTATATCGTAGAGAGCTATTTGTGTAATACTTTTTGCACTACTTCGAGGTGTTAAGATATGGCATCTACTATAGTAATATGGGTAAATTGACAGGTATCCATCATCATTCCTGATGCTATGGCTACGCTATCAGTTATAGTATTACATGGCTACTATTGTTTTTTACTACACGGACAACCTCTTTCCAATCATCATCTAAAAAATGATCACTGAGTCTTAATTTTTCAAGGGTTATATAAATCAGGTATTTATTTTAAAAAAAAAACATAAATCAATGCATTATGACTCGTCTTTGTGCCCACGACTGGATTCGAACCAGCACATCCTTACGGACACCACCCCCTCAAGATGGCGTGTCTACCAATTTCACCACGTGGGCCATAATGGGGTACTAATCTATGACATTTGAGAAGAAGATCAAGTTTTCCAGGAAAAATAAATCCCTTTCAGGGAAAAAGATCTGAGTGATTTTAAAATCACTCAGATCATCATAAATTTGGGTAAATATGATACACGACGTGCTATACATCTCTGATCTTATACCATTTCTAACGTACCCTCTCCACAATTTCAAATCATTGTATAATGCCAAGCTTATCACAATAGGTTTTGAATGACCCATTGCGTGCAAAGTGCAATAATATATATATTATGGTGTATACCTTCTATACTTAATTGATATACAAAACATTAAAAAAGTACTATCATCGTTATAAATTTATTTTTTTTATCATCTAAAGATATTTTTTAAACCTAAGTATTACCTTAATTTTTTCAAGAATATTCGTGCCACTAGCTACCATGTTAGAGCTATGCATAATTTTTATCAGGATTGAAAATCATTAAGGTTTGGATGGGATTTACAAAGGCTTTTCTCTTTCAGAAGTTTCTGAAGAAAAAAACCTTTGTAATTGGCCCTTAATTTTAATACCGCCGATGGATGGAGTTTATCCTCTTCGCCGATTTTATTTTCATAGCCGGCAGCTTTTACGAAGACTTAAGTATTGGTCCATGCCCCCCATGGTAAGAAACTTATTAAAATAACTTGATTTGACATATAGATTTAATATTTTGATGATAAATATTTATTCTTTAAGGTTGGGCTTTACTAGGTCTAAATTAGCCGTTGGAAGACTTGACCTTAGTTAGCTCTTCTATAGGGGTATTTGTACCGTTGCCAAGTTGATCGAACTTGTTAACGCTCCAGGTGGTATACTTGTTTGTAATTGCCCATTAAATATGTTCCATAGTTTCCTCTGCCGTCGATTATTTTCATAGCTTTTACCCCTTGGAGTATTGAGATTTATAGAGGGATATTGTTCCTTAGTTGTCCTCCCACCTTACTGTCCATTGCCATCTCTTAAGGATAACCCCAACTGTATAGCTTGTCATTACTTCCTTTGGCGATGACGGATTACACCAGGACCCTCATTATTTTGTAGCCAAGAACTAGCTATCCCCTCCCCCCTACTATTCCTGCTGACATTTTGGTGTATGTAGGGGTGTGTTTGTTGCAATTTGTGCCGTCTCCGAGCTGACTAAACTGATTATTGTCCCGAGCATACATCTTGTCATCGTTGTTTACGAAATAGGTGCTTAAACCTTTTGCAGATATCTGAACCTTGGGTGTCGTTAGGAAGGTTTACAGCTACCGACTTGTAGCTAGAGCGTACTTGTACTGTTGCCTAGCTGGCCCTGATCGTTTTGTTTCCAAGTATAGGGTTTTCATCGGTGCATAGGACATAGGTCCAGTAGATATTTTGGAGGGCTTGTACGGTCTCTATATCTTGAGGTAGCAGTACTTGGTGTCGGCATGTTGTTGTGTGAGGTAGTGGGACCTATCTCCGAGTTACCCCTGGGGGTTATATACCAAGCAGTAGAGCTTACCATTACTATCTTTAGCAAAGACTCTACCTCCAGATGAAGTTGATGCTCCGCTTGATGTAAAAGAACCACTGATATAGGCAGAAACTGCTAAGACTTTTACCCCTGATGGCATTTGATCTTTCATAGGTTTATTGCTCTCCTTATTGGCACCATTGCCAAGTTGGCTGTAGGAACCACTCCACTAACCGTAGAAACTATAGGGGGTTCATTTTTCACTTAGGACGAAGGTGTTGTCATTGTCTGCAGTGATCTGATTTGATCTTGGACCCCTTCGGGTATTTGGACCTTTGTGGGGGAAGAACTGTTTTGATTTGTGCCGTTATCAAGTCGGTCGTTTAAATTAGATTTCTAACTGTATACCGTACCGTCTTCAAGAAGGATGTGGGAGGAATAGGGGGTGGCATCGACTTGTTTGACTTTTTATCCTTGTGGTAATAGAGTCTTTACATGGGTATTTTTATTTACCCGTGTTCCATCGCTAAGCTGTCTATTGATATTGTATCCCTAAACCGTAAAGTTGACTGTCCTCGGAGATGGCTAAGGCAAGATAATTATGGATCAGTAAGTTTTGGGTATTGCCAAAACTACAGTGTTTCGAGGGGATATATATGCTTGATCCGTCATTACAAATACCTTTCCACTCGCTTCTTGTCCTTTTAACTAAAAACTGTTTTTGTCGAGATTGTAGATCATTATATCGCTTTTAGGATTTTGGATATTGTCATAGTCTGTGTGTAGACGGGTCATTAAGAGTCCTCTATCATTGGATCGCAACTCCAAAGCTGCGGATGGCTGGGGTTTCTATTATTCACTGACTTTGTTTTCATGGTTGGGACTTTTTATTAGGACTTGGGTTTTTGTAACTCCCATCCAAATAGAAGGCTTATTATAAAAAAACAATTAACCTTAATATGTTTTTTTTAATTATTTAATAAATTATTCCTTAAATCATTGGGTAAAATGGCTTTTTATTTAGGGTTTCAGACTTATGCCGCCACCAAGGTCTACCATTGTAACAAATACCGAATACACCACTTTTATTTTCTTCTCCGAACCAACCGAAAAAGTTATTGTAAGGATGTGGTTGAAAGTTATGAAGTAAACTTGTATTATTATTGGTACCAAAGAATGCACGAATTTCGTCCATGTTGAGGTGGAGCGCTTCGTCAGCAAGCAAGGTCCTCTTAGAAGCTTAAAGGAAATTCCTTACAAGCTTATCGTTAAAAGTATATTTCTCATTACCGTTTACATGAAATGGGATCCCCTTCGTTTAACAACTGATGCGACAAGTATAGCGTCCCATATATCCGTCTCGTCTGCCACTGAAAAGTTTTCTCAAATAGGTAGATCCCTTGGTGATCATGTGGTTGTTTTGGGCCACTATATCGTTAGGCATATTGGGGGGTTCTGTGATACGCATTTTGAATGTCTTAGATCCAATGGTCTCTATGATAGCTTTTGTGCCCCTATAATTATCATATGAAATAGCTCTAGTAGTGGGAAAATTTTAAGGAATGTTCTCAGATGATCTATATCGACCATTGTACATTATATTTTTTTGGTTATATATCTCATGAGAAGTATTGTCAGAATAACTCCATATCAGGATATAGCCCCGCCTCCGGTCATATCACAATGGGTTTTAAACTTGATCCCACTGATCTTAAAGTAGGTATTCGTTATTGTTTGCATCAGGATATTCCTCCTTGATCTTTGCACAACTGTTTAAATCTCCTCTATCACTCTGGTATTTTAGGTCTATACTTTTTACAATAGCATCATTTCCACTTTTGTCTTTCGTAGGTATTCAAACAATTCTAATCTGTATTGTAGATCGTCACTTCTTGAGTGGAAAACTTTATAGCTTCTCATTGTTCTATGGTCAAATGAGTCATCAAAAAGGGCCCTTATCAGAGTAGATCTCTAAAGATGTAGATTCATGAGGTGTTTCTGTACCCATACTCATCCGTCCCTTTACTAATATATATGGAGTAATAGAAGGTTTGTTAAAAAGATGACTGTTCCCAACATAGACTACTTATTTGAAATAAGGTATAAACCTATATTTATAATTAATATAAGTCAAATATGACAAAAGGGTTAATTATTCACAGCAATTTAAGTGTTGATAATTTTGATATAAATATTTAATTTAATTAATATTAAATTAATCATCACGCATAATAATATATTAATTAATATGTTTTTTTATATTAAAAAAATATAAATAATATATATAATAAAACATAATAAAAAAACCACATAACGGTTAATATCGTGAAATATGTCCCTTTTACGGAAAAATGATAAAAGATATTTATTAAGGTGTAGTAGATTAAGGTGTAGTAGAAGAAACTGGAAGGATCTTACCATTGTAGAATGTATCCCCTTCTAAAGAAAAACGATAAATATACCCTGCTATATCTTGGGCAGATAAAGTAGATTTATAACCAGGAAATGCCTTTTCAAGCATCTCAGTTTGTACTGCTCCAAGTGCCAAACAGTTGACGCTTGGACCGGTCTCTTTGAACTCTTCAGCCAAAAGTTCCGTTAGATTACACAAAGCAGCTTTAGTGATACTGTACGCAGCTAAACCTGGAAATTTCACACTACTTTGTACTCCGCCCATACTGCTGATATTGAGAACATGGCCTTTTTTTCCCATGCAGGGTCGCACCAGCTGGATCATGCGTACAGGCGCAAAGACATTCACCGCATAAGAATGCTCGAAATCTTCTGTGGTCAAAGCCTCAAAAGGCTTTTTGACTAGGTAGCCCGCATTATTGATCAGAATGTCTAGCTTTTGCCATTGAGCTACTACTAATCTAATTTTTTCGTAAGAAGAGGCATCAGTCAGATCTAAACTCAAAGGCAAACAGCGGCCTGGCCCTACTAGTGCAGACAATTTTGTGACGTCTCTCGAAACAGCCAATACTTTATGACCAGCAGCCACGAATCTTTTGACTGTTTCATAGCCAATGCCTCTGCCAGCGCCCGTGACGATCACGTTCTTCTTCATCATGAAATGTCTTTTTAATGGTTGAAAATAACGCATCAATTTATGTAGATATTGTACTAATACTGTATAATCTACGTTTTGAATCTTAATCTTTTGATCCTGTTTTATCCTTATCTTGATATTCGCCTTCCGACGGATCCTAGAAGCATTCTTGATCAAGAGATACTTAGTTCAATAAATCAATTCATCCTCGTCCTCAAAATAAACTTCCCTGAAGAATGATTTTTGAAGACATATTTCCCAAAAGAGAAATCAAAACAAATCTTCTCATCAGAAAACTTTTCTAAAAGGCGAGTGCTATAAGAAAGTTATTCAGGCTCACGAAATCAGGGTTTTCCCTAATGGATTACCCAGAGACAATCCGAATTCTTCAAGGCTAATTCCACCTCATTCACCACCAATATGCTGCACTTTTTAGTGATGTGTACCAAACAATGAAAAAGACCAAAAATATTAAATTTATGTAATACATCTAAGTGAGAGGTCGGTTCGTTCACCAACAGCAACTCTGCATCTTGTGCCAATGCTCGTGCAATCATAGCCTTTTGCAATTGTGCCCATTGTTTAAGCTCAGTAATATGTATATATGCTCTAGCTCAGTTGTTTTCATCAAATCTAGCGCCTGATCGATATAATAAGGATCTTGCTTCTGTAAATTGACAAACAGGCTCTGATGAGGCAATCTACTCAAATCTATAAACTCTCCCACGGTTAGACAAGGTGATGGAAACTTTTCATATAATATAGCAGACACATATCGAGACCAATTTATCTGAGAGAGTTCTGACAAATTTTGCCTTTTTAACAATATCCTTAACACCAATGATGCCTGTGAACCAAAAAGTGTTCGCCATAGCGTAGACTTTCCTATACCATTTTTATCCAACATACTCACGATGATACCAGGTGGTACCGTGACATTTATTCCCGAGGCCAACACCTCCTTTTTCTTACCATAAATTTAGCCTAAGGCTAAACCCTAAAGTTTCAAGATATCCATTAAGTCAAATATTTACTTAGTCTCAAAGCTACATAGATCACAAAAGTGTACCCATAAGCTGTGATTATATTGATAGGTATAACAACATCGAGAAACAATCCAGCCAAAAGCAAGTACAAAGCTATTGATACTACACTAATAAACAAGACATAAGGAAACGGTTTTTAATGATCTACCGACCTAAAGAGCATTCTAGATAAATGTGGGATTACCATGCCCACAAAGACAATCAGACCAGTAAATACAGTAGAAGCTGCGGTCAAAACCCTAGAAGTTAACATGATCATCACACGGATCTGAACCAAACTCGTACCCAAGGTTTGTGCATAACAATCACCCAATAGCAAAGCGTTCAAAGGCTTCAACAAAAACAATGCCGCCACCAAACCTAGACTTATAAAAACGAAAAAAAAACTTAACTGCTCGCATTGTAATCCCGACAAAGATCCCATAGTTCAAAGCAGATAAGACTTTAATTCCTTATAAGGAATTAAATATTTCAAAAATAGAATATATGCTTCAGTTATTTATAAAAACATAAACTTTACCACTAATAAAGTTATAGAATAGATCATATAATGATAAAATATTAATAAAATCAATAAAGAAACAAGCGACCAAAGAAATCAAAAAAGATCTACATTCACGAAGAATCACTCCAAAATATTCCACCCCATATTGATGGGGTACAAGAAAATAACTCCACCTATAAACCTGAAAAATTACTCACTCCCATGATAGAAGAACCCACCAAAGGATTTCTAAAAAGCGACTGCAACAATAATACTGGCTTTTGGTAAAAAGATACCCGTTAAAAGCGTTGTGAAAGTAGTCTGTGATAGAAAAAGATATTATACATCACCCGATCTTCATGACCCAATACCCCCTTCGAGTAAAAAAGAACTTTTAAATTTATTGTACTTTTACCGTTTATTTATCGATCATATGGGTAAAACAATCGCCATTGCAAACCAAAAATGTTAAGTGGGTAAGACCATTATAGCCATCAACTTGACTGCAGCGTTGGGTATTGGAAAAAAACATTTTGTTGATCTATTCCGATCCGTAAGCCAATGTTACTTTAGGCCTAGGTTTAGACGTAACAAGCATCAAAGGAGGTATACGAGATGGGATGACCAGTATGCCACATCGCCGTGCTTTGATCAATATATAAAATGGTGACGATCAATTAAGTTCTTATGAAAAGATCATCCAAAAACCCTTGTCCATACTACAGGCTGAGGAATTGGTTAGACACTATAAAAAAACAAAATATGTAGAGAAGACCCCCCCCACAAAAAAACCTTTCAAAAAGGCTGCTACAGTGTTTTTAGAACACTTCAAAAGTCTCATCGACATCCAAACACGCTCAGTCGGGCAAAGGAAAAATTGTCATTGCATTTAATTTGGATGAAGATTTTGAACATATAAAAGAACCCGTATCATGAGGTATATTCTTATTCCGTTATGGATCTTCCAACTGTTGTATCATAAACAAGTATACACTTTCAGTCAACACACCAAGCCTATTACTCAAAAAAATGATAATATACTATTCGACACCCCTCATGATCCAGATACGATCAAAGCATCCAAACGGCCTACCATCCAAAGAGATCTATTTTCTATTGAAAGCATAAATGATCAAACATCTCCCTGGGTACCCTCTCCAACAAAAGCTGCACTATACTCAACGATCCTGCCCGGTTTGGGCCAAGCGTATAACAAAAAATATTGGAAGATACCATTGGTTTGGGGATTATTGACCGGCAGTGTTTATGCTATCGAACACAACCAAAAGCAATATAACAAATGGCATGGACTATATATCAATGCAGTGAACGGTATACCCAATGAAAATAATCACACAGCCGAGCAATTGGCAAGAGTTCAAGCACAAGTAAAAAAAAATTACAGCTATGCGATTCTATTTACCGTGATCATTTACGCATTGAACGTGATTGACGCTTTGATCGACGCCCATCTTTATGAGATCGATTATGATAAAAATCTTTCGATAAGTCCTGCCATTCTTCCCCCGGCTGTAACAAATCAACCTACCTTAGGTCTTACATTCCACTTAAAACTATGACACCATGAACATTGCACTGATTGGATATGGAAAAATGGGGAAAGCCGTAGAAGCTGTGGCCAAAAGACGTGGGCATCATATTACCCTAGCCACTTCAGTTACACCCACAGCCGAAGCATTGATATCTACTGATGTAGCTATAGAATTTAGCCGACCTGAAGCGGCTTTTGAAAATCTCAGATGCTGTCTCGAACATCACCTTCCAGTAGTTTGTGGCACCACCGGATGGCTAGAAAAACGTGGTGCCATCGAAAAAATTTGCCAAGTTCAAAATGGTACCTTTTTGTATGCTTCGAATTTCAGTATTGGGGTAAACATCTTTTTTGAAGTCAATCAACGGTTGGCAAAGCTCATGGCCCCATACACCGATTATGAAGTAGACATAGAGGAGATCCACCACGCTGAAAAACTGGATATTCCTAGTGGCACAGCCATTTCGTTAGCTCAAGGCATCATTGCCAAAACGGACAAAACAGACTGGATTTTAGGCCCTAATCAACAAAAAGACCAGGTATTAATTCAATCCAAACGCTTGGAAAACGTTCCCGGCACCCATATCGTCACTTACCGCTCACCTATCGATGATATTCAGATCAAACATCAAGCACACAACCGGCAAGGTTTTGCATTAGGAGCCGTTATTGCTGCCGAATGTATCAAAGACAAAAAAGGAGTCTTTTCTATGGAAGAAGTGTTAAGGATCTCATCATCACATTCATTTTTATCTTAATAAAAACAACTATGTATAATTGGATTATCGGTTTTTTCATTATTCAAATAATACATTTCTTAGGTACTTGGCGGCTTTATCAAAAAGCTGGCAGGAAATCTTGGGAAGCAGCTACACCTATCTACAATCTCATGGTGATGCTCAAGATCAATCAACGGCCTTTGTGGTGGGCTTTCCTTTTTTTCTTACCGATCATCTGTGTGGTAATGTACGGGGTCCTATGGGTAGACTTTATCCGTTGCTTTGGCAAACGAAGCACGAAAGACACTTGGTTTGTGTTGATCACACTTGGTGGTTATATCTATTACCTCAATTATACCAAGCACACTCAATATATCGGTCCAGAAGACCGGAAGGAAACTATTGTCTCGGCTATGCTCTTTGCTATAGTGTTTGCTTCTTTCATTCACACGAATCTTGTACAGCCTTTTACCATTCCAACACCTTCGATGGAACGCACGCTATTGGTAGGCGACTTTATGTTTGTCAGTAAAGTACACTACGGACTACGTATCCCCATTACGCCGATAGGGGTCCCATTTACACATAATACACTACCGGTCTTAGGTATTAAGTCTTATGTGGACTGTATCCGATTGCCTTACATGCGGCTACCGGCTATAGATACCATCAAGCGTCATGACATAGTTGTATTCAATTCCCCAACAGACTTTACTCATACAGCGCCAGATCGTAAAGACAATTATATCAAGCGATGTGTAGCACTACCGGGCGATGTCCTCGAAATACGAGATGGATCATTGTTCGTCAATGGACAACCGGAACAACCGCCTCAAAATGTAGAGAAACAATACGCTTATATCATTAGGAGAAGCGAGATACCACTCAACTTGGATTACTTACAAAATCAAATGGGGATCAAAGACATCCAAATTCTTGAAGATGAGGAATACACCCCAGATCTAGGCAATGCGACATACGTATATCAAATCATGCTCACTCAAGCACATGCTGAAGTTATTAAGTCTTTTGACAACGTAATTTCAGTAGAAAAAAATATTTTCTCCAAGACCTTCAAAGGAGAGACAATATTTCCTAAAAATTATGAATGGAACCGAGATTTTTATGGTCCGTTGCAAATCCCCAAAAAAGGAGATTGCATCCGATTGGACCCAGATAACATCGAGACGTATCGCAATATCATTACGAAATATGAGGGGAATACTTTAGAAGAACAAGAGGAACGGTTTTACATCAACGGTCAAGAAACTTCTGACTATACGATTGAAGGAAATTATTACTTCATGATGGGGGATAACCGGCACAATTCGTTAGACTCACGTTACTTTGGTTTCGTTCCGGAAGATCATATCGTTGGTAAACCCATATTCACTTGGTTCAGCATCGATTGGGATAGAGACAATCCAATCAATATTTTCAAATGGAAATTCCGTTGGGATCGCATCATGACCCTAACCAACGAAGAGGGTCGAAAAAAAACCTCTTACTTACCTTATGTCTTAGGTGTCCTAGGTGTCTATTTTATTTACCTATTCGTCAATGATAAAAGGAATAAAAAGACAAAATGATTGAATCCATGATATATCCAATGATCTTACCGGTGTACTGTTTTGCACTGATTACCTCTACTATGCTCATTGGTTGCAAGCAGATGAAGTCCGCTTAGAAGTATATCAGACCATTATGAAAAATAAACGTATCGTAATAGTTACTACATCTATAGTGCTAACGGCAAGCTTATGCTCAACATCCCTATCAAGCACAAAGGGGGCACTAGGAGATACAAGGATGCCCGCATTTTTTACGAACATCCATGGCAACAACAACACCAAAAATCCTTGAAAATTGCTTATCAATCTTCTCCTTACTACGAACATTATGAAGACGACTTCTTGTCATTGTTTAAAAGTAAAGAAACCTTTTTGTGGGATTTTTATTGGAAATGTACCCATTTGATCAGTATGCTTTTAGAGAACAATATGCCAAATAAATGCACTGAGATCTATCAAAAAATCTACCTCAACAAAACAGACCCATGAAATCAGTTTCATGCCAAAAAACATCTTACTGAAAATTTTCTAATCTATCACCAAGTATTTTCGGCGAAATATAACTTTCTTTCAAATTTGAGCATCTTAGATCTACTCTTCCACCAAGGGAAACACGGTATTAAATACCTAAAAGATTTACCTTTGATGTCTCAATTATCATCATGAGACGAATTATTTTATTATCGATATTTTTTTTTCTTTCAATCTACTTCTCCCAAGCGCAAACAAGCTCAATTGACGAAGAAGCGTTGAAGCATTGGCATCACCAAGATTTCATTGCTACGGGCATCTACGGTATAGGTACGGATAAGGCTTATGACCTCCTTAAAAAGAAAGAACGCAAACCTAGTCCTGTTATTGTAGCAGTGATCGATTCAGGGATCGATATCGACCATGAAGATCTGAAAAGTAATATTTGGATCAATCCAGGTGAAATTCCTAATAATGGTATAGATGACAACAACAACGGTTATATAGACGACACGCACGGATGGAATTTCATTGGAGGAAAGGATGCCGATATACAATATGACGTTTCAGAAGTTACCCGTATTGTCAAAAGATTTCAACCTCTATTTGATAGCGGGGATTATCTTAAAGACAAAGAGATGCAAAACCGCATCCCCGACGACTATAAGATGTATCTCGAAGCCAAAAAGGTATATAAAAAAAAACTAATCAAAAGCAAAGAAAATTTAGCCAATATCCAACACTTTGAAAGATTGAAAATAGTTTTGCTCAAAGACTGTGATGAAACTGCCCAACAACTAGGAGATCAAAAACTCACTCCTGAAATCATCTCATCCATCCAAGAGGTCTCAAGAGAAACCCCCCTTATTAAAACCTCTTTGCAACAAGTTTTAACACAAAACGGAGATAAACTCCGTAACAAAACGATCCAAGATATCAAACAAAAGATCCAAACAGATTTTAATGAGTTTATAGATCAGCAGTCCAAAGGAAATCAATACTTCTACAATTTACATTTCGATCCGAGAAATATCGTAGGTGACAACTACGAAGACCCTAATGAACACTACTATGGTAACAATCATGTCAAAAACCCTTATGATTTTCATGGTACTCATGTGGCAGGCATCATTGCGGCTGTACGCAACAATAATATCGGTATGAATGGTATCACAGATCAGGTAAAAATTATGCCCATACGAGCCATCCCCGATGGAGATGAGAGGGACAAAGACGTGGCCAATGCCATCCGTTATGCGGTAGACAATGGAGCCCAAATCATCAATATGAGTTTTGGTAAATCATTCTCTCCTCAAAAATCCATTGTAGATGCTGCGGTAAAATATGCTCGGGACAAAGGGGTCCTTATCATAAAAGCAGCTGGAAATAGTAGTGAAAATATAGACAAAAAAAAGGATTACCCAACCAACAAAGATGTTCAAGGTCGTCTCATTAATGATCTTTGGATCACTGTAGGAGCTTCAACCTACGAAAATAATCAAAATCTACCGGCATCTTTTTCTAATTATGGACGGAAAAATGTAGACCTTTTTGCCCCTGGCCTAGCGATCTATTCCACTATACCAAACGATACTTACCGTCTTTTGCCTGGCACCAGCATGGCATCGCCAATGGTAGCAGGAGCTGCTGCTGTATTATGGTCTCACTACCCTAAACTCAACGCTGCTCAAGTAAAAAACCTCTTGTTACGTTCAGCCAATGTGGTAACCAAGCTCGTAAATCTACCCATAGATATAGAAGAAACCCCTAGAAAAGTAGGCCAAAAAATAAAATTTAACCAACTCTCCAAAACGGGCGGCATCCTTAACCTGTACAAAACTATACAACTAGCAGAAAAGGAATACGAAATATTGCACGAGAAAAATTCAAGTTTTCCCTAAATCTATAACAGTTTATCGCTTACTTAACTCTACTATTTCCAAATCGAGGATCTTGTCGAAATGGATACAAAATCTGAGCATAGTTCGTACTTTATGAAAACCATACATTCCTGCCGCACCAGGATTTATGTGAAGCAAACCCAAATTTTTATCAAATATCACCTTGAGGATATGAGAATGCCCACAGATGAAAAGTTTAGGTGGATGAATTTTCAATGCTTTTCTGACTTTTAAATTATAACGTCCAGGATATCCTCCAATATGCGTAATCCACACATTGATCCCCTCACAGAAAAAATATTGATGCAAAGGAAAGGTTTTCCTGATCTCCTGTCCATCTATATTGCCATATACAGCCTTTATGGGGGCAGTAAAAGACTCAGTTACCTCAAGGCTACCAATATCCCCAGCATGCCACACCTCATCCGCACCTTGAGCATAATACAAAATCCGGTCATCGATGTGACTATGTGTATCGGAGAGCAATAAAATACGTTTCATAAGGACTTTGTAATTTTACTTTCCAAAAGTATTACGATTGAGATATTTTATAGAGTTGGCCTATCACGGCAAACATTATCACGGATGGCAGATACAAAAAACAGGAGCCTCTGTAGAGGAAGCATTAGAAAAAGCTTTGTCCATACTGCTGAAAAAAAAGATAAATGTCGTCGGAGCCGGACGTACAGATAGCGGGGTACATGCCAAGCAAATGTTTGCCCATTTTGACTTTGATGAAGTCATCGAAAATATCCTCGTAAAACTCCTGAATGCCTTTCTGCCACAATCGATCAAAATATTTCGCATCTTTCGGGTTAGAGCGGATGTCCACGCCCGTTTTGACGTACTCAGCCGTACATACGAATACTTCCTTTCACTAGGAAAGCATCCTTTTTATTCAGACTTGAGCTGGCCATGGCTGTATGGCCCACTCTCTATGGAAAAGATGAATGAAGCCGCTAGCATATTGATGAGCCATAGCAACTTTAGTAGTTTTTGTAAAGCTCATGGAGAAAACAAAACTTATACTTGCAAGATCTATCAAGCGCAGTGGTGTCGAGAGGAAGATCTATTGTCTTTCACTATCCAGGCTGACAGGTTTTTGAGAAATATGGTACGTGCCATTGTTGGGACGCTTGTCGATGTGGGCCGAGGAAAAATCAATACCAAAGATTTCGTCAGGATTATCCAGGCCAAAGACCGCAAATGCGCCGGAACTTCTGCTCCAGCATCAGGCCTATTTTTGACTAAAATTCGCTATCCGGAAAATATCTATCTATGAAAAAAAACACTTCGAAATACTCCTCTTTGAAGCAATTGATGCAGATGAGCCTGCAATACAAAAGTATCACCTTCCTAGCTATAGGAATCTCTATCGCATGGTCTATAGCAGCAGCCTATCGCCCCAAATTGATACAACAAGCTATAGACAATCATATTACTTACAAAGACTTTGAAGGTTTGACAAAACTCTTGATTGGGATCGGACTACTCTTGTTCTTAGAAGGGATATTTCATTTCGCTTTGACCTATTTCTCCAATCTGTTGGCACAGAATGTGACCCGACAACTTCGAACAGTCCTCTTTGAAAAATTGCTTGCATTCAGAACTACTTTTCTAAACGAAACCCCCATCGGCCTACTGGTGACACGTTCTGTATCGGATGTAGAGATCATATCTACAGTGTTCGATGGATTATTGATGCTCTTTGGAGATGTCTTAAGAGTTATCATCATTGTGATAATGATGTACACGATGCATGTATCGTTGGCCTCTTTGACAATCTCAGTTATCCCAATAATGTGCCTTATCACAAGATATTTTCAAAAGGCATTGAAAAAAACCTTTCAAGAAGAACGCCTCCAGACCGCTCGCCTGAACAGTTTTGCTCAAGAGCGTATTAGTGGGATGCATATCGTACAACTCTTTTATCGCGAAGTAGAAGAATTTAAAAAATTCAAAGAGATCAACTACCTACTGATGAAAGCACACTTTAAAACGATCTTTTATTTTTCGATTTTTTTCCCTGTCGTCGAACTCTTATCTGCTATCGTTATAAGCGCACTAATCACCTATGGTGGATGGAGCGCTATAACCCACGGAGATGTCAAGCCAGGAGAGGTCATAGCCTTTATCTTCTTTACTTATATATTGTTTCAACCAATGCGTCAAATGGCCGATCGATTTAAGAACATGCAAAGAGGACTGACAGTAGCCGAACGTGTATTCAAACTCTTGCATGTTGATGAGACATTACCCAACAAAGGCCGGATACAACCCGATAAGATAAAAGGACACATTATTTTTGATCAGGTACACTTTTCCTATACCGAAGAAGAACCTGTATTGAAAGGTCTGTCTTTTGAGATCAAGCCCGGAGAAAAAATAGCTATAATAGGGCCTACTGGCGCTGGGAAGTCTACCATTGTCCAACTCATGCCAAGATTCTATGATACTAATAAAGGGAATATTTACATCGATGGGCATCGTATCGATGCATTCGAGTTACAAAATTTGAGACGTCACATTAGAATAGTGACCCAAGATGTTTTTCTGTTTAACGATTCCATCCTAAACAATGTCACCCTAGGTGATCCCACCATCAGTCTGAAAACCGTTCAAGAACATGCAAAAAAAATTGGTATCCACAATTTTATACAATCATTACCCAAAGGTTATGATCAACTCGTACAAGAAAGAGGACATATCCTTTCGGTAGGAGAAAGACAATTGATTTCTTTTTTGAGGGTGCAGCTACATCCTTACTCAGTATTAGTACTAGACGAAGCCACGGCTTCCGTAGATGACATTTCAGAAAAACTCATCCATAAAGCTATCCATCATTTGATCCAAGGCAAGACTTCCATCATAATTGCACATCGGCTCTCCACAGTACAAAGTGCCGATAAGATCCTAGTTATCCACAACGGAAATATTGTAGAAACCGGTACACATGCTTCCTTGCTACGACTAGAAGGATACTACTCAAAACTATATCATGCACAATATTCAAAAGCATGAGAACCATCTCAAAAGGCTGTTCTGTATACAAGATAAAAAATGATTTACAAGTAGACCCTATATGTTATAAAAAAAATACTATATATATTTTTTAATAAAACTTAAATTTTATAAAATATAATAAAAATAATTTTAGCTTTGGCTATGGTAGTATTGATAACGAGTAGTGCTTATTTTAATGATGTGAAAAAGAAAACGACACTTTCTCTAAGCTAGAAAATAAAATCTAAGAAGCAGGTGTCGCAATATATGATGCAGCTGATGCTAGTATAGATAGCATAAGGAGATACGATATATGAAGGTATAGAAACAAATCAAAGATACCTTCAGCAGTATTCCCAAATTTGCCAGAAAAAAAGTCCAAGAGTTTGTAGAACAATATACATAGTATTTCAAATAAGTAAAAGAAGCTATTGTAAGTAAAATTATGAAAAAACTTACTCGGTTTAAAAAACAAACCGCCTACTGGGGTGAAAAAAAACTAAAAATATTGCTGCTACCCTAAATCTAGAAAAGTATAAAATATTTAATGAATATATCAAAAATCTACCCAATAACTATATAAATAAAACAAATCCTAAGGTAATATTTAATAATAAAAGGTGTTTTTTTTGCAAAAAATCCTTCACTCATCATACTTCACATCTTTTTACCTAGCCATGACTCAAGTATCTAAACCACCTTATCCTGAGTAGTGATAAAGTTACTGACCATTGAATTGCTTCCTTCATCATTTAATTCATCAGACTTGTATATTAATTTGTGTTATATTTCTAATAAATGGGACAGGAGTCCACGATCAATCTAACACAATCTTCATCCTTAGAAATGTACCTCTCTACACTTACAGTGAATGTTTTGATATAATCCTCAAATGTATGCAATGGCGTACCGTACAAAGTAAAAATATGCTCAGCGATCTGAGTTTATATTTTCTTGATTTTTTGTGTACAACTCTTCAAATTTAGCATGTAACTTAAAAAAAACATATCTCCATATGTTTCAATGAATTCCTCTGATGTTTTGATAATACACTTAATCATTAGATAATAATATATTTAAATCACGGGCCGGGTCCACTACTTTTTCTGCATTAAGCTTAATGGCATTTTTTATCATATCGTTCTGCTTCGTTTTTCCAAGCGGATCTAACGAAAAAACCTTATCAAGGTTAAAGTTATAGAAAACTTTCAATATTTTCAAGATTGGCATTTGTAGTCTTTCGCTTTTTGCTTGTTATAATAAAATGTTTTACCTATACTTAGGTGTAAAATATAAATCCCGTCCTGAGATCAACGTAAGCTTATAGATATTATCTTTATCTATTCGTCTGAAAATCTTAAGAAAAGAAAGAAAAATACCTCCTTTTTGATTCAAATAGGTCCTGAATAGCTAGGGGTTTAGTTAGAGAATTGTATCAAGAAGAAAATGATCGTTACATGTAGCCTTAATCATAACTACAAGAGTGATAAAGATACTGATCATCCATCGGATCAGGTTGTGTTTGACACTGTTTATTTTCCTAGTCAAATCCTCTTTTGTAGCTAGGTGAGTAATTTTATTTATACTACAGCGGATATTTTTTTCTCTACGTAGATGGCCGAGGGCTTCGGGAGCTTCTTTGTCCAGTTTCTTTCTGAGATAATGCTATAGAGAATTGTGGTGGCGAAAGTTATAGCATTTGGGCTTTTTTACCAGCTATAAGGATAAAAAATAATCCTTGGTATCGGTCTATTTTATGGACCATGAAAAGAGAATACCGAAACCACTGTAATTGGTCCTTAAAAAAATTACCATAGCCTTTAAGAAAGAAAGTATACAAGAACTCAGAAGAGTAATAGGCTAATTTTGATCAATAGCTTTATCATTACAATCATCATAAAACTATTCTGGTAAATATTTTTATAGAAAAAAAAACTCCTAAACAAATCTTCATCGATAGTATTCTTTAAAGATTTAGCTAGGTCGAGGGCGCTTTTATATGATTTTTCCGATGTTAAGTATAATATATTAATTTTTATAAATTAAAATAATTTAATTATCATCTTTTTAGATGATTTTACTTATCATTAGCCTATAAATTATGAAAGAACATGAACTACGAGTTTGTATCTATTGGGTTTTATTTTTTATCGATATTGCTTATCGGTTACTATTCTTATAGGACGTCTACCAGTAATATGTCTGATTATATATTGGGTTGTTGCTCTTTAGAGCTAGCTGTAGTTACTTCTTCTGCCAGGGCTTCGGACATGAGTGGATGGTTGTTCATTGGGCTTCCAGGGGGTGGGGGGGTATGTATGTCTCTGGGATTTCTAGTATTTGGATTGCTTTGGGGTTGACTGTAGGGGCGTGTTTTAATTATATATTACTGGCACTTAGGCTTCGTGTGTATATATAGATAGCAAATAATTATATCATCATCCCAGATTTTTCAGAATCGGTTTCCGGATAAGACGAACATATTAGGTCTGATATCGGCTTTGGTGATTTTGTTTTTTTACGTTGTATAAGTAGTTATAGTTATGTATGGTAGCTGGGGGGGGGGCATTGTTTGAGAGTCGGCCTTTGGTTTAGAGTATCGTGTTGGGCTTTTTGTAACGGCTGGGGTGGTAGTTTTTATACATTGTTCGGCGGATTTATGGCTGTAAGTTTAACTAATTTTGTACAGGGGGGGCATTATGGTACTTGCTTTGGTAGTGGTGCCTATTATGGCTATTGTGAAGTTGGGAGGGGTGGATGTTACTTTTGATATGTTACGTAGTGTAAATCTTAAACTGTTGAATGTTTTCAAGGGCAAAGATATAATGGTAATTGTCCCTTTATTGGCTTGGGGTTTGGGCTATTTTGGACAACGGCATATCATCGTATATTTTATGACTATTCGTTATTTAGGCCAGTTGAACATGGCTGGAAGGATAGAGATGGGATGGATTTTTCTGTTTTAGACGCTGTGTTTATTGGATTTGTATGGGTAGCTTATGTGTATTAGAGTGGGATGACATTGGTCAATTCTGAGGCTATTTTCATCTCTCTGGCTCAATGGCTATTTCATACACTGGTCGGTGTTTTTTTACTATCGGTTATTTTGGCTGCTATTATGAGTACTATTTCTTCGCAGTTGCTGGTTACCTCTAGTGCTGTTACATAGGATTTTTATAAAACATTTTTTCGCCGTCGCGCCAATGATAAAGAATTGGTTCTTATAGGTCATTTTACTGTTTTATTGGTAGTGATCATAGCTATTTTACTGGCATATAATCACTAATGGGAACATCCTGAACCTATTGGTATATGCTTGGGCGGGGGTTGGGGCTGCGTTTAGCTCTGTGGTTTTATTTGGTTTGCATTGGAGACGTATGACAAGTGCTGGAGCACTTTCGGGCATGGTTGTGGGGGTATTGATGGTGTTGGTATGGGTTAGTAGTCCTTTTAAGGAGATGGTCTATGAGATGATTCCTGGTTTTATTGCAGCTTTTTTGGCTATTGTAATCGGTAGTCTCTTATCGAAAAAGCCTGGAGATGATGTGGTTCGTTGGTTTGATGAAATGGAGGGGATATAGATTCTTCTCAACGGTGATTAGCTCTTAGCGATGAATGTTTTGCATTGATGGACGGATATATGTAATGTTTTTTTGTTGGTGAGGAAGGTGTTGGATATTGGTGGTTGCTAGCCTGAGTATAAGGGGTTACAATAATTTTTTTATAAAGTAGGGCTAGGTATCATGCAATGGTCTGTCTTGCCTCGTAGTTGGTAACGCCTTTTTGAGATTATGGTGTAGATAGGGTCTCTTAGGAATCTGGATAGGAGAAGAAATACGATCAGAAGATTGAATGGAAATCTTAGTTTTCTAAAAATTCTAAATACGGCTGTAGATTTTTGGTATAATCTTCCATTTTCCCATAAAATGAGTGAATTGAATGTTTGAGAGGGCAATTCATGTTTTAGTAATATTTTTTGACCAAATGTTGATTGGAGCGAGGCAAATTGGAATATTGTCCTTGGATCATTTCGAATGATGAATTGTACAAAATTGTTACACAGGTTGCATATATCGTCGAACAATATAATGTTTTTACTTTCCATGATATTCAAATATACCTGTTTATTTGAATTCTAAAAATATGATTGGTTGTGACTTGTTTTCCTGGGTAAGATCTCCCAATTGATTATGATCATTCCTCCCTCAAGTAAAATAGAAGACCTGGTTTCCTCCTTCATTTATTGTCCATGCATATAGGTTAATTGGGAAGAAAGACGAAGTGATGAGTGTGATCTTTTTATTCTCTGGTATTTTTCCTAAACCTAGCTTTGTGTGATCTCAGTTCTGTCCTAGTACTTCTCCACTACACCAAGAATAAATTTGTCCACTTTCTGTCAGTGTATAGGCGCTATATAGTAATGCCGCTATGGTCTTCACTTTTGGTAAAGATTTTATTTTTATTGAAATGGTTTTATTTTCTTTATACCCTCAGCCAATTGGCCATTTTTATCCCCTCCACCCAATATAGACTACTCCTCCTTCTGTGATTGTATATACATTGTTGACAATTACAATCATAGCGATTATTTTATATTTTGTTGGAAATATGATCTATGTTGGGATGGGGTTAAATTGATTAGGTTTAAATCCATTCAGTAATGGAGATTTAGATTGGCTATCTAAATTGTATCCTCAGCTGTAGATGATTCTATCTACTAAAACATAAACGCTAAAGGCCACAAGAGTTACGACTATTACTTTTCGCGATTTGGAAAATGTTATTTCCTTTAATTCATTATCCTTATAATATTTATTATTGTCACCTATTATTAATCATCCATAATCTCTATAATCACAACTTAAGGAGTATATTTTTCCTTATTTTAATAAAATTAAAGAGGAATGAAATATATTAGTTATATATTTAATATTATGATTATATACCATAATATCTATAGGGTTTGGTTTTGGTTCCTGTCTATGGGTAATGTTTTTCCATCCATCTTTTGTATAAAACCACAGTGTTTGTTCACTGTTATTAAAGATCATAGTACCTGCTATCGGGTCTTTTCCATCGGGCGTGGTCATCTTATCTATATGAATGAGGGGCTGAGGGGAGCATCATACCGCTATGTTTATTATTTTTCACTTTGATTTTGATATGTAGGGACTTTTTAGGGAACCTTTGTCTTTACTTTTACCTGAGGATAGATCTATTTTGAGATCATTAAATGAAAGCTTTACCTACTAGGGGATATAAAAAAACATTTAAATTTATTTTTTACTTAAAATACTTTTTTGATGGATGTAGAAGTATTTGCTCGCATTCAATTTGCTTTTACCATCTCGTTTCATTACAGCTATCTGCCTTTGAGCATCGGTTTAGGGTTAGTGATGGTGTTGATGGAAGGGATGTATTTGAAAAAGGATGAGGTATTGTAACATAAAATGAGTCGTTTTTATATTAATATCTTTGCATTGATCTTCGGTATTGGGGTATCCGCTTAGGGGGAGAGGGGAGCTTTCGTTTTGGAATCCGGATTTTTGGGGATATTATTTTTCGGATGAGATTGGGTAAGTTCTAAAATACATTTCCTCTCAATGGTCATGGTCATTTTAGGATCTATGTTTTCAGATATTTGGATCGTAGCTATTGTTTCCTCGTTTTTTGCAGCTATTTGTAGGACACCGATCGGCAGAGATCGTAGCCCATTAAGAGATCGTAGCCCATTATCAGTTGTCTAAATTGGCTGCTATGGAAGGATATTATGATAGCCTAGCTGTAGTTGATATGTATGTATTGGGTTATGTAGACAAGGAGAAAGAATAGACTAAAGGTTTTAAGATACTTATGGGACTTACTTTTTTACTTTATCGAAACTTTACTATGCAGCCAGTTAGGGGATTGAAGAGCTCTACGACAGAAGATAGATTAGATACACCTGATTTATTGTTTTAGATGTACTATATCATTGTAACCATTGGGGGGCGCATCTTTTTCACTACTTATGCTTGCTATTTACTCTGGAGGGGTAAGTTGTTTGAAAAACGTTGGTTGATGTAATTGTTTGTCTGGGGTGTTTTGCTTCCTCTAAATTACTAATTAAGCTGGTTGGTTTACTGCAGAGACCCGGTAGGCAACCTTTGGCTAGTCTATTGCTTGCTGCAACTTCATAGGCTTTATCAAAAGTCGTGACGGCCAATTACGTACTTTTCTCGTTAATCCTGTTTACATTGGTATATAGTTCACTCTTTTTATTTTTCTCTATTTGCTCAATAAGAAGATCCAATATGGACCTTATGCCAAAGGGGATATTTATTATAGCCTCATGTACAAGATGATAGGTATAAAATGGTCAAACTAATAAGACAATAAATAGAAGCGTTATTGAGATTATCTTACCCGATATGTTGGTTTTTCATCATCATAGAATTGTTTCTAGGGTATGCCATATTGGATGATTTTGATTTTCAGAGCGATTTCCTTAGAATTTAGGAGTAAAGAACTTATGAAGTGGTGGCGTAAGGTGTGGGATGTTTTTTATGCTCTTTCGAGCAGTTGTATATTCCTTTTGTTAGGGATCATTTTTTGGCATGTATTATTGGGCATTCCGATCGATAAAGAAGGTGATTTTTTAAGGAAATCTGTTTTATTTTTTCAATCCTTACGTACTCATCGTAGGAGTCACCACGTTGGCCTTGTTAATGGTGCATGGTACGATATATCTGGTGATGAAAACCGAAAACCGTCTTTATACTAAGTTGATTGTCATTGTATGCGACACGACAATTTTCTTTGTGACTATCGTACTCTTATTGAGTTTTTATACACTTTTGTATGTGTCTCACATGAGTCGAACGATCCAATCGGATCCTTGGATGTTCTTCATTCCTGTTTGTATGGTGCTCAGCATAAAGAATATCACTTGCTAGATTAGCACGTGCAAGTATCTTTATGTCTTCTTTTTTTCCGTACTGATGATCGTCTTATTTTTTTGTCATCATTGGGGTAGAACTCTTCCCAAATATCGTTTTATCTACCTTAGATCCCGTCTATAATCTGACGATTGAGAATGATGCATCTTCTACAAAATCTCTCAAGATTATTATGATGTTTGTCCTCATCGGTGCTATTTTGGTGATTGCTTATACGGTATTTGCGTTCTATATCTTTAGGGGAAAGATAAGTTTAGATAAGATCAGTTATTGAAAAGAGATGAACTTTTTTTGTAAAACTACATAGATTGGAAGAAAAAATACTTTTATAAACTTTCTTTTTAATAGGTAAACTATTCGACAATGTTTTTGAAATAAAGCTCATGAACCTAATAAAAAATATATAAATTTACCAAGGTTTTAAAGCTCTATAAAATTTGTTCATAACTACATGAAGCTGAATAGAATAGGAGTGATGACTTCCGGTGGTGACGCTCCGGGCATGAATGCTGCCCTTCGTGCTGTAGTGCGGGCAGCTTATCATTACGGTATAGATTGTGTGGGTATCAGTTTAGGCTATCAAGGTTTGATCGAAGGGAAGATGGTACCTCTGGGCCCTAGAGATGTAAAAAACATCATCCATCGCGGGGGTACGATTTTGAAGACTGCCAGATCAGAATCATTTAAGACTACAGAAGACAGACAAAAAGCTTACGAAAATTTCAAGAGATCTGGTCTAGAAGGCTTGGTCGTAATTGGAGGGGACGGCTCCTTCACTGGAGCAATGGTTTTTGGACAAGAGCATGACGTACCCATCATCGGTATTCCTGGCACCATAGACAATGACATTTATGGTGCAGACTTCACTATCGGGTATGACACGGCACTCAATACAGCGATAGAAGCCATTGATAAGATTAGAGATACGGCTACATCACATGATAGGTTGTTTTTTGTTGAAGTCATGGGGCGAGATGCGGGTTTTATCGCCCTTAACAGTGGCATAGCTACTGGGGCACTGGATATCCTCATCCCAGAAGAAAACTACAATCTTGATCAACTTTTCGCTTCTATTGAAAGGGGGAATAAAGAAGGTAAATCTTCTAGCATCATCATTGTAGCCGAAGGAGAAAAACTAGGTGGTGTATATGATTTGTCCCAAGCTACGAGGATGAAATATCCCGATTATGATATCCGTGTTTCGATATTGGGGCATATCCAGCGTGGGGGTAATCCCAGTTGTGCAGACCGTGTCTTGGCCAGTCGTTTAGGTGTAGCTGCGGTCGAAGCTTTGAGAGAAGGCAAGCGGGAGATGATGGCTGGTACTAAAGCAAACAAGATCACCTTCACTCCATTTAAAGATGCAATTCAGAAACACAACGATATTGATCGAGAGTTGATCAGAGTTTCCGATATCATAGCAGTTTGATAGGATAAAAATAATCATTATTAAAATTTAAAAAGTTTAAGGATATGTCAAAGATTAAAATTGGAATCAATGGTTTCGGTAGAATTGGTAGGTTGGTATTTACCGCTGCCATGGTACATAAAAACATTGAGGTTGTTGCAATCAATGATCTCGTAGATCCCGAATACTTAGTTTACATGCTCAGATATGACTCGGTCCATGGGGGGGTCAAGAGAGAGGTCAAAGCAGCAAATGATCAACTGATCGTAGATGGAAAAATCATTCGTGTGACGGCTGAAAAAGATCCTATTAAATTGGCTTGGAATCAAGTCGGAGCTCAATATATCGTAGAGTCAACAGGTATTTTTCTCACCCAGGACAAAGCTCAAGCTCATTTGCAAGCAGGTGCTAAAAAAGTGGTTATGTCTGCTCCTTCAAAAGACAACACGCCTATGTTTGTCATGGGGGTAAACCATACTTCCTTGAAAGCAGATCAACATATTGTATCTACAGCCTCTTGCACGACCAATTGTTTAGCCCCTTTGGCCAAAGTATTACATGACAACTTTGGTATTATCGAAGGTTTGATGACCACTGTACATGCTGCCACAGCTACTCAAAAAGTAGTGGATAGCCCATCATTGAGAGATTGGCGAGGGGGACGTTCGGCATTGGTCAACATTATCCCATCATCTACAGGGGCGGCCAAAGCCGTGGGTAAAGTGATACCAGATCTCAATGGTAAGCTTACCGGTATGGCCTTTCGCGTACCTACTGCAGATGTTTCTGTAGTAGACCTGACCGTCCGTCTGAAACAAGAAACCACTTACGAAATGATTAAAAGAGCAATGAAATGTGCTTCGGAAAATGAGTTGAAAGGCATCCTTGGCTATACGGAAGAAGCTGTAGTATCAATGGATTTCTTGGGAGATCGACGTACTTCAATTTTTGATTCCGGTGCAGGTATCATGTTAAACCCCACCTTTGTCAAAGTAGTAGCTTGGTATGACAATGAAACGGCCTATTCACATAAATTGGTAGATTTTATAGAACATATTGCCTCGATATAATATCGAAAATAATGACCATGATATTTTTACAAAATTCTTTACTTTGAAAAATTATTACCCCACATATTATGATAGCGATAGTCGACAGCGGATCCACTAAAAGCGATTGGGTCATTGTAGATCCAGAGGGAAAAGAATTATTTCGTACCAAGACCATTGGGCTTAATCCTTATTTTATTACCAGTGGAGATGTGGTCAAAGAAGTCCGTAAAAATGATGAACTAGCCAAATCAGCCACTGAAGTGACTCACGTGTTTTTTTATGGAGCAGGTTGTTCAGGTCTCCACTACAACGAAACTATCAAAAAATGTTTAGACGAAGTTTTTCCAAAATCGCAAAATTTAGTAGAACATGATCTTTTAGCTGCTGCCTATGCGTGTTTTAGAGGTCGTCCGGTGATCGCTTGTATCCTAGGTACTGGATCAAATTCTTGCTATTTTGATGGAAAAAAATTACGTGAAGAAACCCCTTCGTTGGCTTTTATCTTGGGTGATGAAGGTAGTGGTAGCCATTTTGGAAAGAGGGTACTCAGAGTTTATTTTTTAAAAAAAATGCCTAAACGTCTCTCTGAGGCCTTTGAAAAACAATTCCGTCTGACTCGATATGAGGTGGACAAAAATGTGTACGGCAACCCATTTGCCAATACCTATTTGGCTTCCTTCAGCCGTTTTGTTGTAGACCATAAGCATGATCCATTCATTCAAAAGATCATTTATGATTCGCTCAATGAGTTTATCGTTAACCAGATATTGGTCTATCCTGAGGCTAGGACTGTCGAATTGAATTTTATCGGATCCATCGCACACTATTATGAAGATACCTTAGCTGCCGTGGCTTCCGAATACCACCTGAAAATCGGAGAGATCGTGAGAAAACCCATTGATAACATAGTCAACTACCATGCCATACATATCATTCCTGATTTGAAGCATGGTACTAAGGTCGTTCGACAATGATCCAATACCATGGGTTAGACTCTAGTATAAATCCGTAGGCTTAAAAATTATCTGGTATGATGGAAATAGTGCTCATAGCACACGATAGAAAAAAGCTGAGTTAGTGGATTTTCTGATGAAATATTTGAATGTCCTTAAAAAAAAAATATAACTTCGATTGTTACGGGCACTACCGGCGCACATGTAGAAAGAGCTGGACTTAGTTATAAAAGTTGCTCTCAGGCCTAAAAGGGGGTGATGCCCAGATCGCTGGACATGTATCGAAGGAAAGACTTAGATGGTCCATTTTCTTCAAAGATCCGCCGATAAGCATCCGCAAGGAGTCCGTGTGAATATGCTTATGTGATTGTGCGACGTGCATAATGTATCGTTAGCGACCAATCCGCCCATAGTAGAATTATTTGTCAAAAGTTTGTGGTCTCTTTTTGAACTATGAAGCATATGTTTGGGTTTATAAAGTATCTGAGGTTGCTCCGAAGGGTAGATCTTTTAGAAAGACAAGTCGTTGATGGGTTTTATCCAATTGGTAAAAGAAATGTATAAGTCCATTGGTGACCATCAGATAAGAACTTCCAAGAGCTATGTTATACCTAGCTATTTGATCGAAAACTCCTTGCGAAAGCTTCACGTTAGGTCCTTTGCATTCGACGATGATATGAGGCTGAGCTTGTTTATATACGACGACGTCCAAACGCTTATCCAGATTATTCAATCGCAGTGGGACCTCTACAGCAATACCCGCCAGGTCGTAGCCTTTTACATCTGTCAAAAAGCGGATCACGTGCTGACGTACCCATTCTTCAGGCGTAAGTAGATAAAATTTTTTCCGGACGACGCAAAAAATGTAGACTTTATTATCCGTACTTTGCATGCGGAAGTGGTATGATGGAAAATTTAATATCACCATGAAGCGAATTTTATAAAAAATATTGATGGAGCCCGCTGAAAAGATCATCGCTGATTTGAAAGCAAAAAAAAGGAAACCTATCTATTTTCTGATGGGTGAAGAGCCCTACTATATCGATGTGATTAGTCGTTGGGTTGAAGAAAACTTATTGAGCGAAGCGGAAAAGGCTTTTGACCAGATAGTTGTTTATGGCCGAGATACCGATATCCATACTATTGTGACCTACGCCAGACGATATCCCATGGTAGGCCCATATATGGTCGTCATCGTGAAAGAAGCGCAACAATTGTCCAGAAATATCGAAGACTTGACCACTTATGTAGAAAATCCGGTAAGCAGTACTCTCTTGGTCATTTGCTATAAATACAATATACTAGACAAACGCAAAAAGCTCTACAAAAGTATTCAACGACATGGGGTACTCTTCCAAAGTAAAAAATTGTATGAATACCAAATTCCTGCCTGGATCAGCGCAAAAGTCAAGAAGATGGGATACACCATTACAGAAAAATCCGAATTTCTCCTTACCGAACACATCGGTGTAGACCTCTCTCGTCTGGCTGTCGAATTGGATAAACTGATCATCACCCTGCCTAAAGGATCCGAGATCACTGCCGATAACATTGAGTCCAGTACAGGCATCAGCAAGACTTATAATCACTTCGAATTACAAAAAGCCATCGCGAACAAAAATGTATTGATGGCCTATAAGATTGTGTATTATTTTGGAAAAAAATCAAATGGTTATCCCTTAGCACTTAGTCTAGGGATGTTGTACCATTTTTTTACACAACTCATCAAGTACCATTCATTGGTTATGACTGAAGAGGCACATCTGGCTAAGGTGCTCAATATCTCTCCTTATTTCTTGAAAGATTACATCCAGGCAGCTCAACATTATTCCCTTAAAAAAACGATAGAGATCATCTCGTATCTCAGAGTAGCAGATGCCCAATCTAAGGGCATAGAAAGTCCTGCTACAACAGAACAGGAACTATTAAAAGAACTCCTATTCAAAATATTACATTAAATTGTAAAGCGCTATTCCCGGATTCCCCGGAAAGGATAGTTTCATAAATTTGCTAAAAAACAATCTATGTCAGATAAAAAAGTTACAGATTGTATCATCATCGGATCAGGACCTGCCGGCTATTCAGCGGCAATATACGCCTCCCGTGCCGACTTGAACCCCGTTGTATATACCGGCATGGAACCCGGTGGGCAACTCACCACCACTATAGATGTGGATAATTATCCTGGATATCCCAATGGAGTGATAGGTCCTCAGCTGATGGAAAACCTTAAAAAACAAGCTGAACGCTTTGGCACTATTGTCAAAACTAACCACATAGTCCTGGTGGACCTCTCAAATGAAAAAGGAGGCATACATCAAATCCATGCAGACGATGGAAGTTTGGTTAAGACTCGTGGTGTGATTATTGCTACTGGAGCATCTATAAAATATCTGGGCTTGGAGAGCGAACAACGTTTGCGTGGAGCTGGAGTTTCTGCTTGTGCTACCTGTGATGGTTTTTTTTACAAAGGGAAGGACATTGCCGTAGTCGGTGGTGGAGATACCGCCTTGGAAGAGGCTATTTATTTAGCTAAGATATGTACCAAGGTATACATATTGGTCAGGCGAGACATCTTCAGAGGCTCAAAGGCCATGCAACGTCGTCTCTCAGTTTTATCCAATGTAGAAGTGCTATTCCGCTACGAAGTCGAAGAGGTTTTAGGTAAAAAAGTGGTCGAAGGGATTAAAGCTACTGTATGGGAAGAAAAAAATGGGAAGAAAACCATAGTTGAAAGGAAAATCATTAACATAGAAGGTCTGTTTATAGCTATAGGGCATAAGCCTAATACAGACCTATTCGAAGGGCAACTAGATTTGGACAATAAAGGTTATATCATTACAGAAAAGAGCAGCACCCGTACTAACAAGCCCGGTGTATTTGCTGCTGGAGACGTTCAAGACACCATCTACCGCCAGGCGATCACTTCAGCCGGCACGGGTTGTATGGCCGCATTAGATTTAGAAAAATATCTTTCAGAACTCCCACAAAACGCCTAATCTAAAAGAAGATCAACCCTTGGTCTTATTTTTTTACACTGTTTATGCGATTGAGATATATTGAACTTTTACCTTGAGCAATTGCATAACCTCAAAGAATTACTTCTCAGCATAAAGCCTTTGTAGCGTAGAAGTTTCTACATTAAAACGCACGCAATCTAGGATCTTCTCTTGGGGTATTTTGAGTGTTTCAGTAAAAAATCACCAAAATATGCTTTTATCCTCTCTACAAATTGTTGTTGATCTTCATACCGGCTTAATGCTTCCTTTTTTCGTATTTTGCCAGGGATTAAATCGTAAAAAGTCCGTGCATTAAATGAAAATGGTGAATGGAAAATTTTTTCTTTTGCCGGCTTGGGGGGATAGAACCTGGATTTGGGAGACCCATCCTCTTTCGATTAATTTTTTTTTAGTAAAAGCATGTTCGATATCTCTTTTCAAATCGATTACCATAGACAGTCACCGTATCAAGCATGACATAGTCTGCATTTAGGTGTACAATGAGTTTTTTTTCCTGTAACATATCCTTGGTAAGGATCAAATCATGTTTTTCCATAGTGATTGAAGAACAATACAATTTATCGTTTTGCTGAGCACGAATAGAAAAATGTCCATAAAGATTGGTATAAGTGATTTGTTTAGTGTTTTTATTATTGATCTGAATTTTAACATTGAGATCCACCGGTATATCTACAATGATTTATCCCGAGACCAAAGTTTTTTCTTGTGAATGGAAAAGAATACCCAGTAATAAGAACCAGAAAATAAAGATTTTTTTGATCGTAGCATAGCTATAAATGTAGTCCAATTTCTCATCATGTTTTGAAGTCAGAGGTTCACCATAGCTGGTGGACCTTAATAGAGTGCTTGTCAGTGAAAAGATTATTTATTAACCTTCCAACTCTGTAAAAATCTTAGTATATCTCCTTTTTTATAGCCTGTCCTTTCCTCAAGATTATCTGTCTCCTAAATATGGATCAACCTTCCTTCTTGATTCAATGTGATGATGACTGGAAAATTATATTTATCAGGATGTCCGTACCTTTTCAAAACCTTCTCATTTTTGTTTTCTACAGCACGGTTTAAGTGATAGATCGCATAATTATCTTCAAGCTCTCTCCTCAAATTAGGATCAGTAGACAAGGATTTACTCAACTTTAAGCACTATTTATACAAATTATCTCTTATCTGAATCAAGATGTTTTTATTTTCTTTCCGTGCTCTCATTATAGCCTTTGCTACCTTTTTATCTGCATCCTTTTTAGGATCATAAACCTTGATATAAAAGGTATTTGAATTAATAGGGCAAGATGACTAAAATAAGAAAATAAGATAGGAACTTTTATATCGCCTCCTGATCATTAATTTATATTAAAATAAAAACATAAAAAATTATATTTGTCAAAATATATCTATCTTCGAATCAAAATTTTGATTATGTCTTATGAGTTATTAAAAGAAAAGAATGGTCTTGTTTTTGGAGCTCTAGATGAAAATTCGATCGCTTGGAAAGTAGCTGAATGTGCCTATCAAGAAGGAGCTTCTTTTGTTTTGAGTAATGCTCCCATCGCTTTACGGATGGGTAAAATTGATCAATTGGCTAAAAAGACTCAGGCTGTAGTGATCCCTGCAGATGCCACCTCTATGGAAGACCTTGGGAAACTATTTGATGAGACCTTGAAATATTTTGATGGAAAAATAGACTTTATACTGCATGCTATAGGGATGTCTATCAATGTACGTAAAGATCGTTCTTATACAGACCTCAACTACGACTGGTTACACAAAGGGTGGGATATTTCTGCTGTGTCCTTTCACAAAGTAATGAAGACCGCTTGGGATAAAGACGCGATGAATGAATGGGGTTCTATCGTAGCTCTGACTTACATCGCTGGTCAACGCAGTTTTCCTGACTATAATGATATGGCCGATCACAAATCTTATCTTGAGAGTGTCGCCCGTAACTTTGGTTATCACTGGGGTTTGAAGTGCAAGGTGCGTGTCAATACGGTCTCACAATCGCCTACCCCTACTACGGCTGGGAAAGGCGTCAAAGGGTTTGATGGTTTTTTACGTTATGCCGAAGCGCTTTCTCCATTGGGTAATGCTTCGGCACGGGATTGCGCTGAATACGTGATCACACTATTTTCTGATCTAACCAAGAGGGTGACGATGCAGAATCTTTATCATGACGGAGGATTTTCTACTACCGGTATCAGTGAAGCGGTGATGAAGAGATTTATGTCGGAAAATTGAAATTTTTTAGCCATACCAGGATCCGTATGTCTTTGGACTAATTTTTTTGTGGTATATTAATACTAGTTTGTTTTATAGAAGCTCAAGTACCCTCTCAATTGAGAGGGTACTTGAGCTAGAATGTTTAATAGCTAAGAAAAAAAATCTTTATTTTCAGACAGATTTCCAGTAATTAGTTCCTAAAAATACACTGCAAAACAACTAAAGATACCTCCCGAATGTTTGTGCCAAAAGTGACTATATATACATCTTTTTCTGTTGGTACGTGCAGTAGGAGGAGGGGTATAAACGATGGAATTCATCTTGGTGCCACATAAATTTTCATTATTGATGATTTCATAGCCAAATCCTCCGGCGCCTTGTAGAGTTTATTCAGATTTGAGTAATATGTTTCGAGCTCCTGGATTGTTGAAGTAACCTTCGGAAATATATTTGACTCCATTTACTAATGTAATCTTTATCAGATAAGTATATGTTTTTTATACTTTGACCGATATGGATATCTGAGCATATGTAAGGGGTTGATTAGGTCTGAAAGTTGTTGAGTTTTTTATATTGTTTTAACAATTGAATTTGGTCACTTTCACACCGCCATTGCTACCACTACTTGTGCATATATCATTATAGGTAATCGGACCATTTTGTCCAGTTATTATAATGGGACAATCCAATTTGGTATCGTAGATGAAAGTACTTTTCTTAGGAGATTTACTCCCTATTTTTTAACTTTATTGATATCGTTTGTCAGGGGGAGTACGCTACTCCAATCATCTCCAGATCCGTAATTGGATTTAGAACGGACATCTAAAGTGCCTTGAAGTTCTTGTTTTTCATATTTCGCGTTGATGATCACCTGTGCTTGTGGCTATGTAATAAAAATATAAGACCCATGAATAGTAAATAGTACTTCATAATATTGAGGTTTTGGTGTTTAATAAATGATTATACTTATATATAAAACATCTCCTTACTTCCTTTCTTTTATTCTAAAGAGAGATCAATACTTTTCATTAGTTGAACCATGAGTTTTTTGGGATTGTGTGTTGGTACTAAATATTCATCATTTCATAATCAAATGAATTAAAATTTAACTATGGCGGACTTATTAAATAATATATTATATGAAGTTATTTTTTTATCTAAAATGGATATAAATATCTTCTATTTTTGCATTGAAAATATAAAATTATTTTTTTGTGGATTTTGAGCAGGGAGAATGTCCTTATGATAGTGTTCTACTGTCGAATGTTTAGTTATGGATAAGATATTTGCCCGATTATTTATAATACTGTAAAAAAATAGGATTATTTGGAGTTGTTGCTAGGGAGTCGTTCTATTGTCGTAGAAATTCCGAGCTAATTAGAATATTGAACTTAGGAAGCTATTTCATAGCTTTTATCTTTAAGGGTTTTTTACTTTTAATGTCCAAACTATGAAGAAAATTTTGGCTCCTTCTATACTTTCAGCTGATTTTGCTAATCTGCGATGCGATGTGGAAATGCTCAATGAGAGTCAAGCTGACTGGTTGCACATCGATATTATGGATGGGGTTTTTGTGCCTAATATTTCTTTTGGCATTCCTGTGATAAAGGCCATCTGGCAATACACTCGCAAACCGATGGATGTGCACTTGATGATCACGCAACCTGAGCGTTACATCCAAACTTTCAAATCCTGCGGAGCAGATCATTTATCGGTGCATTATGAAGCCTGTGTTCATTTGCATCGCACTGTATATGCGATTAAAGAGATAGGTATGAAGGCTGGTGTGGCGCTCAATCCCCATACGCCGGTAGGCTTGCTACAAAATATTATCTGTGATGTGGACTTACTTGTTTTGATGGGGGTCAATCCAGGTTTTGGTGGACAGAAATTCATTGAGCATACGTATCAGAAATTACAGGAAGCTAAAGACTTGATAGAGGAAAAAGATGCTCCTACGCTCATTGAGATCGATGGTGGGGTAGATCGGAACAATGCGTCTATACTTTTCGAGAAAGGTGCGGATGTGCTAGTGGCAGGCACTTCGGTATTTTCTACCGCTGATCCAAAGCGGGCGATTCGGGAAATAAAAAAAGGCCTGTGAGGGCTGCTTTTGGATCATTCGAATTTTTTAGTGCCCTTTGATTGGTATGCATATCGTAAGTGCATATAGAGTTTTTCGTCTTACTTAGTGTTTTTAGAATACAAGTATTGTCTGATCATATCTAGTTTGGCATACTTCCCATTATGGAGGAGTAAGATGATGCTTGTATTTATATTTTTTTCATTGCTCGTGATCATAACTATAAGGGGGGGGGATAATCTATCATTTTACAGTCGTTAGGGGAGCTGGTAGTGAGTGGTCATAAGCGCACTAAATTCTGTGTAGAATCTCTATTTTATGGATTTGTCTATTTTGAATTCAGTTTCTCTAGGGATTTCTTTGAGCTCATCGAAGGTTTGTTTTATTTCGTTCTAGGTCACAAGTTGCGTGTTGAATTCGATCATGGCGTCTCCTTTGAATATGATGTCCCATTCGTGGCTGTTTTCCTCTACAATGTTTCCTGTATCAAAGGAGAATTTTATGTCCTTTTCTGAAGCACGGAGTTTTTACCTCATCTTTAAATAAACCTAGTTTTATCTCTTGTTAATCAAATTTTGGTATTACGTCTAATTTACAATAAGGAGTTGAGATGTCATCATGTTTTTAGGATTTACTTTTTTTTCAGCTTTGTATTCAAACTTTTTAAAATTTTCATCGATTTAATATGTATATCTAAAAGCATAGTGACCATTGTTAGGGTTTAGCCATGATTGGATTGGCTGTGAACCCTTGTAAAGGCTAATGATTTCCATTTTGGCGTATTTCCCATAGTGTGTGTAAAATATGAATATTTTTCTAGGCTTGGGTTTGGCTGTATGTCTCGTCATCGAATAGGTGTACCAACCTTCATCGTTGTTATGGTTCGGGTTTATGGCCTAGTTTGCGTCAGTATCTTGCTTGAATTCTTGGTCTATCGGGATTTCTCTTACTTGATCGAAATCTTTTGAAATAAGGACTATACCTGTGTTTGGCTAGTTCGTTGTATGGTATTCTTTCCTGATTCCACATTGATGAGGCTGGTGGTGTTCTTGAAGGTAATGTCTCATTCGCTGCTATTGTCATTTAATGTAATACCTTTAGTAAAATTTATTTTTTTAAGTTTATATGGTATGGGTTTTGTGGTTTTTGGTATATAATTTTAATAAACAAGCAAGTCAGGTGTAGTTTTTATACAAGTCTTTTCGTTTTGTGAGGCTTTGCTTAGATCAAGGTTTTCGGTGAATTCATCACTTAAATCGCCTATTTTGATAGGCGACAAATAATATGGTGCTAATGAATAGAGAAGTAAAAGTTTTCAGAATATGAGTTTTTATAATAAATTATGGGTTTAAAATTGATAAATGATTCTTCCCCATAAGACTCTGCTAAATAGATCGGTCATATGTTGTCTATCTGTATAAGCAAATAGGTTATCACAGTCTAGTTGTATTTTAAAGTCATTGGAATAATTTTACCTACAGAAATGTACCACAACGTGTAGCCTTTGACGTATTCGTAACTACCGGCCAGTATACTGTTGCCATTTTAGTCAGTGAGGCCGTATCTGTTGTGGTATATCATTTGTCGTGCATATCATGGAGTCCTCTAGAAGTATCTTCATAAAATAGTTTAATATTGGCATGATGTCTTGAACTGTTGAATAGCCCGCTGTAATTTCTCAGTTTAACTTTTTTAGTGATGCAAATTTTAGAGCTTATTTTAGTAATTTATCCTTTCTTGATCTTTTTGATGGTGTATTTGTACCTTGCCTAAAGCTAGGTATTGATATTCTGCCGAGAGATGGAGATATTTCAGTAGATGTTTACTGGCTTGTATCTCAAAGCCCTGTTGTAAATATTTTTCTCAGATTGGTGTAGCGGTAGATCGGCTAATTTTCTGTATTAGTGACCAGATATATAGAGTTGATCATATTCTTAAGTCGTTTCGAAAGAAGTTGGTCGAAAGGTTGAAGTCCTCTTTCAGTTTGTATGCTACACGATGTTGACACCGATGGGGCGTTCTGGTTTCAGGGTGATGTGGATTTTGCTTGGGTCTATAGATGGTCGATTAATTTTGTTTATTTGTTTCAAGCGTTCTAAGGCTGGACTGAGTTCTTCCACTCTATATATAAAAGTGCCTTTGCACAAGTGGGAGAAACGTTGATAAAGCATATGGAAGTCGGAAGCTCTAAAATATCGCGCCCGACAGAGGCTTTAACGCTCAAGCTAGGATTGAGATCGTGTTTCAAGGCTAGTTTGGATGAGAGTTGGGTATCATGGTTTTGGTTGGTATCCCATGGTGTGCCTGTAATAACGTTGAATTTTGAGAATATTTTCTATTCGTATTGGGAAAATAAATATCCGGATATATTTTTTTCTTTGCAGGATACCACGTCCTTTGCATGCTTTAGTAAATCAAACAGAGAGCTCGGTGGTGAGGATGTTTTTTCCGTTGAATTGGCAAGGCTGAAATAAGTTTAGGCTTGTAATATTCCTGTGTGAGCCGGTCTTTGTATATGTCTTTTGTTTGTATATTTTGTGGGTTGAATCTTGTTTTGTAAACGGTCTGATAGAGACTGATGGGATATCTTATTTTTTAGTGAACTGATAAATGTATCGCCGGTTGAAATTGGATGCTCTAATAGCACTGTAGTTCTGAACTCCAAATATTTTAAGCTTTGATCCTACAAAAGGTACCAGCGTGTGGAGAGCGACAACTGGCTCTTGGGTGAAAATTGATATTGGATTTTAGTACTTAAACTATAGTTTTGGTTGGGGGGGGACATTTTTTTCTTTGGTTTCGGGTGTCAGATAGTAGCCTTTGGTTTGATAATGCTTGATGGATAAGGAGAGGGCGATGTTTTTTATAATTTAGATCTGCTCCAGTGTGTCCCAAGTGAGGTTCTGGCCGTATCGCTAGTAGATGTTTCCATGCGTCCCTGGTTTAGAATCTGTAGTGATTAGGTTGAATCGTTCCAGTGTTAATGCTTCTGATCCGTAAAATACTGAGCTAGGCCTTTTGATGATCTCGATTCGTTCGATATTGATTAGGCTGATCCATTGTGTGTCTAGTATCCCTTGTAGTACAGCCCGATGAGTGGCTCACTGTTGTGATCATAAAAGAGAATGTATTGATTTTGTAAGCCTTGCATTGCATTTGTATGTCGGTCCCATTGGGATCTTTTGTCATGCTTATACCAATTTGTTTTTGTAGGATATTTTTGGTTGTATAGAGCTGGAGGCATGGATTTGTCTTTTGGGTATGATTTGTACTGGCATGAGAAGTTCCTAATTTTTTTTAGGTTTCTGGTGCCACGACGATCACTTCTTATATTTCATGGTTTGACTTATTTTCCTTTTAATCTTTAGGTAGATGTTGTCCTAGAATGATTTGAGTGAACATCCATAAAAATAAGATAGGGTATTTTTATTTGTGATAAATTAAAGGTAAATTTATAGTATACTATTTATATTAAGAAAAAAAATAAAGTAATTTTTTATTTTCAAATGGGAGCTGTTGTGAGATGTTTATTAAATGTATGGGATTTTGTACATCTGGTCTTTTATCGCTAGAGGTATGTTGCAGAATAAAGAACCATCGAGAAATATGGAATATTTATCTCGACTTGGGATCGTATCCTTGGATAATGTTTTGGCTGAAATCGTATGAGTCTATGGTTTTCAAGACAATAATGCTATAGCGCTTCAAAATTGTTCAATATCGATAGTAGGATAGGGCACACCACATTTAAAAGTTAACGGATTACTATCATGATCATCATGGTAGGTATACAAGGTTAGAAAGTTATAAATTTTATAAATATTAATACTTATGTATATGATTTAGGTATAGTTAGGGGAAAATGGGATATTTTGATAAAATAACGATTATTATTTAATGATAAGTGATGCTTCACAAGTTTTTGGCGTCAGTGAAGTTGAATTGTTGGTTAGACGTTGTGGTGAAGGTGTTACAAGGTTGTATTCTGAGCCACGCACTATCCTTAAGGAGATAGGTGGTTTTGGAAAGGGTCATGGCTTTGAGTCCTAATGAGCACGTTGTCCATGAATTTAAAGGAATTTACGAGAATGTTTATGTCGATGATCCAAGAGTGGGTTGTTTCTTAGGGTATATCTATTTGCGTCTATTTTTTGATGTTTAGGGTAGTGCTTTTCCTTTGACTGAGATGGTTCGAGATGAGCCACGATACAGTTTATAATTCTTTACTAAACATGAGAAAGCTATTCACAAGATCTCAACACGCTATAGAAATATTACAGGCTGCTATACCAAATACTGATAATAATGAGTTTTTTATTAAAAATACTCTCATTAGAAATGAATTACTTACCCGTGATGCATCTCCAGAATAGATGGAATGTTTTATCTATGATTATTAGTTTTGGTATAAGGGAGAGATGATGGAGCAGGCTTACAATTACAACAATCCTATACGTTATTATTCTAGAGACGAATAAATTGATATTAATAGGAAAATGCTAGCTGCACACCCCATCATTGACTTCATCTAGTTATCTATGGGCTTTATATTCCCCCCTAAGGTCGTCATGCATTCATTCATAAAAGATTTAAAAAGCTGACTTTTGACTTAATATGTCTATCTAATGATTTTTTCTCCGTAGAAAGACAATTGTACTGAAATGAAATAATAAATATGGTACTTATCATCCAGTATGAGTAAGGGTATATTTTACAAGAAGCTTATGGAGAAATCATCCGCATATACCATAAGTTATTAGAATAGTTTCTAAGCCTTAGCACTTCCCCACTTGATTTTGGGAAAAGTAAAATCAATAAAGGAGTGCAACGTTATATTTTCAGCTTAGGGGGCTACTCCTACATGGCCACTTGAAATGGTATTAAAAGAGTACGTTTTTCAAACATGATGTGCAAGAGTACTAAGATATAGCCTTCTTTTCATTATAGCTGAAAATCTAAGGACTTTCCAAAATTCTTATCCTCTATACATTTTCAAAAAATCAACTTTATGAAAAACTTTTACACTTACCAATCTTTTATAGAGTAGGAGATCTACGACAATCGTTTCGACAATACTACGTCCAGGGAAGCTATACACACTGATCAACTACATCTTCTCCTTGGGTGGAGAAAAGCGCATCCGACCCATATTCTATGCCTGATCGGAGTCTAGCTGTTTCAAGACCTTATTGTCCAAGCCCTTTGACCAGTATTGGTGCTGGAGTTGTTTCACAATTTCACTCTGATGTATGACGATATCATGGACAAAGCACCTCTACGTAGGGGGAAGCTTAGCGTACACCAAAAATGAAATATTAGTAAGAGCAATCCTCTTGGGAAATACTCTGGTGGGGAAGGCTTATCAATTTTTTTGAAGGACTTGATGCTGAGACTTTTCATAAAGTGGTCTGCAAATTCTCAGATATGGCCACGAAGGTCTTAGATGACCAACAAATAGACCTCAACTTCGAATAAGTCTAGAAAGTCCAATTTAAACAATACATACAGATAATCACCTACAACATTACCACTTTGATCGTATCGGCCATGAAGATCAGGGCGCTGATCAGCGAAGCCGGATCGAAGGATACCACACGAATGTGTAAAACTGGAAAAAATATCGAAAAATAACCTTTCAGATACAGGACGATCTGCTCGATTTGTTTGACGAAAGCAAAAACACTGGAAAGAAACAGACTTGGGATATCTACGAAAATAAAAAACATCCTCTACTTCAAAGCCTTGGAAAAAAAACTATGAGAAGCAGAGGAAGGAATTACTTCATTGGTACAGCATCAAGACTAACATTCTTGACAAGATATATGCCGTAAAAGGTCTCTCCAAAGAACTCTATATCCTGGCCGAGGTCAAAAAAGAACTCGAACACTATTAGGACAAAAGCCTAGAATATCTTATCCAACCCTCAGTCGCTAAAGAGAAAAGCAGATCTTTGTCGAATTCATCAAGAGTTCTATCCATCGGGATATCTGATCCAACGCTTTTCTAACAATAAGTGCTTAAAAAAAATAGCAAATATGACTGCGAGTATACCTAAGATTCCAATCCTGAAAATAAACATCCACTTAATGATCTCGTCCGTGCTTTGGGAGATCTATGCATTGAGCTCACCTCTGGCATAAGCAATCTCTACCCTCACATCTTCCTTGAATTTGTATAGATCATTTTTAGTTGATAAAGTTTTTAATTTCGTGTCCATTTCGTGAATATTAGTTTCTCAGTGGACTATGATACTTTGTTTTAGACCTTGGCCAAGGTCCTTATGACCAATCAGCCTAAGATCGTCCAGTGACCAAGACGTCCTAGGCCTTCTCACATTAGCCTCCAAAATCATCAAAGCGGACATTTTCTTTAGGCACACCAAAGTCTTCACATATTTTCACTATCGCGTTGTTCATCATCGGAGGGCCACATAAATAAAACTCGATATCTTCAGGTGCTTCATGATCTTTCAAATAATGATCTATCAAAGCTTGGTGTACAAAACCTGTAAATCCATCCCCTGTAGAATCATGGATGTCTTTCTTGGGCTTCCAATAGTCTTCATACAGGGGTTCGGAAATGCCGATATAGAATTTGAAATTGGGAAATTTGCGCTCGATGGCTCGAAAATCTTCCAGGTAAAATAATTCATATTTCGAACATCCTTCCATACCAAAAGGATATTTTTCGCCGGGTCTTCTCGGTATGGAAAAGATGTGAACGCATCGGTGCCATGCCAGCACCACTCCCGACGTAGATCATTTCGGCTTGTGAATCTTCATTGATAAAAAATTCACCATAAGGCCCCGATATCGTGACCTTATCACCAAGCTTTCTCGAGAAGATATAAGAGGAGCAAATGCCTGGATTTACCTTGGTCCAGCTGCCTAAAGCTTTGTCAAAAGGTGGTGTATCCACACGGATATTTAGCATGACGATGTTGCCTTCAGCCGGATGATTGGCTATCGAATAGGCGCGAACGATGCTCTCATCGTTGACCATTTTCAAATCTATCAGCTTAAATTTGACCCATTCCAAACGAAACTTATCGGGCTGATCGTTATGGGCTGTGATATCGATATTCTTATAGTCTACGGTGGTCGACGGTACATCGATTTGTATATAACCCCCGGTTTGAAAATCTAGCTTTTTGCTTTCGGGTAATTGTACAACGAATTCTTTAATGAAGGAGGCTACATTGTAATTGGATCGGACCTTACACTCCCATTTTTTGATACCGAAGACTTCCTCAGGGATCTGTATCTGCATATCTTGCTTGACTTTGACTTGGCACCCAAGTCGTCAATGCGGCCCCCTCTTCCTCCTTGTGAAATGGGACTCTTCCGTGGGCAAGATGTCCCCACCACCGGAAAATACTTGACACTTACACTGTAGGCAAGTCCCGCCGCCACCACAAGCTGAGGGTAAGGTAAATACCGATACAAAAGAGCAGATCTATACGAATAATAATTACTATACTTCATATAATTATAGTCTCTCAGAAACCTACACTTTCAACATGTTTTCCTGATAGGAAATTTATAATTAAATCTACGCATTATTCAAAATATAAATTCAACAAAAACAATACACTAAAACCTTCAAAGAGAAATGGGTTTAGACTTTATCTCACCACTCGAAACCCCTTTTAGTTACCTGAAAATTTTCAGATGGAAATGGTATTTTGGTACCACTTTCCACATAAATCTTTATTTTAAAAAGTGGGTGAATCCTACAGCTTAGACTTAAGCTTAAAGTTTTTTATTTTTAAGAGATGTATTCAGATAATAATATCTATAATCTAATATTTTTAGAAGTATGTATTTAATTATGAAGATCACATAAATATAGTAAAGGTAAGTATATAAATATAATTACTATTCCGGATATTTCAAATGAGGGGGTAAGATATAATTAAAAGAATTTTTTAAAATTAAAAATAAATAGATTGCTATGAAAATCCGCAATAGCAACTGGTTGATCAGATACACTTTAGCTTATACCTCACGCCAATTACTATAAAATTATAAGCACTTCTGTTACAGTACACGACTAGGGTAACTCATGGATATCCGGTTTTCCTCTTGCAAAAAAAAAACTGTACGAGCAACTTACCCCACTCTCCATGACATGATAGAGAAGTCACCATCCCATCTTTGGTGGATTTATATATGATCAAATTTTCCTTAATAGCCAAATCACGCAGATGTAAATTGAAGTGGTAATCCATCATATTGCCCCCTCCCTTTATTATCTACTAGCCGGTGCATTTCACCATTTAAGATCTGTAAGATTCCACGATTGCCCACAAAGACCATGCATGATCGGCACCTGACGTTCTCGCGCGACCAAGACCTCTAGCAGTATGATCCCCTACCTTGATAGAGCCCACCCCATACCCTTAGGAACAAGACGGAGCGCTTGAGCGATACCCAAATTTATGTTTCCTCAACCATTGCATCGAAACTCATGAGTATCCTAAATAGGCCACCTAAGCCTTCCTAAATCCCTCTACATCGGACAACCTCGTCAGCAACTCCAAGAGTGACTTGTGGAGCAGAATAGACAAACTGCTGATTACTATAATCTACAGCACTGTATCTATCCACCAAAGCTAAATAGGCCTCATGATCACTCGACTCAGTCATGTAAATGCATACTGAAGTTTATCCAGAGAATATGGTTCAAAAAAAATTATCATAAATAAGAGTCTAAAATATTCATCTATTTATAGGAATAAATATTTTTAAGCCAGCATTGAAAAAAAAATAATGTACACAAAGTGTCAAGTTTAAACTTTTTATATTTTTCATGGACACTTCTCGGGATGAAATTATATTAATAGAGCTACTGGAATATCAGTTTTTTCACCTTGGGTAGATTGAGAATTTTCTTTCCATAAGAAAGAATAACTGATAGGGAAGGGCTATTTTACTTATGGTTTCCATAATAAAACGATTTTAAATTAGAGTTTTAGTTATAGTCATTTTGATTTGTAAAAGGTATACATATATAAAATGTTAAATAAAAAACTTAATATTAAGTTTTATTCTTTTTATTTGGATATCGGATTGGAGAGAGTAATTATATTGAGGTGTTTACTGTTTATATAGATTTTTCTTGACTTTGCGAACTTTCCTATAGGTTTGGATTTAGAGAGGGTAAGGCCTCTTTTTACATTCAAAATCTTGTGGAAATATATGATCAACTAGAAAGCGAGCCTAATTTGAAATATATTAAGGGATAGGAGGTTCAGTGAAAATTCCTTTTAGCTCTATGCCAAAGGGGAAGTTAAATCTTACTGCTCTGGGGTGTATCCAGTATTAATTTTTGATCTAATCAAGGCGGGGAAATCCTATCATATATTTACAATATTTATATATATCCTTACATTAGTCAATTAAGGTTTATAGTTAAATGTAATTACTAATTATATATTTAATTTAATATAAAAGCTTATGATTGAACACAAGGGTTAAAATCAAAATAATTAAACTTAAACTAAAAAAACATATATTAAAGGTGATTTCCAAGGGGGTGGGGGGGGGGCTCCAGGTTAAATCCGAGCAATATGATAAAAGAAAAAACTATATGAGACGTTTAGTATTGATATGTTATAACAACCCTAATAATAATGATGAGAAAAAAAACAAATAGCTTATAGGGTTTATCTAAATATTTAATTGTATAGCTCCTCCAATAAAAAAAAGTAATTTTAAATTAAAGTTTATCAGATAAAGGATGTTAAATATTAACAAGAAGTTTATGGTCAAAAATTATAGATCATTTTACAAGAGTTAAAGCTTACTTTTGTAAGTGCTTGGTTTATAGTTTACGGGTATTTATTAAACTCAAATAACCTGATTTAAGTAAGTCCATATCTGAGAAGAAAACTCCTTTGATCTTTATCACTTTGCGGAGCTGAGGATGAAAATCTTCGATAGTATTGATTGTATAAATGAGCCTACTAATTTGATTAGGATAAGCAAAGTAAGTAGATAATTTCTCTCAATAAATATGCAAAGAGCTCATAATCAAAGGGTGTTCCTACTCCCTGTTTTAAGTCAATGCCACTATTTGACTATAAGTTTCTTGCTTATTGAGGGCTTGATAAACGAGTTTCAAATCCGTCGTAAATACCTTACCCCATAGCGCAAAGTATTGCTTATCTGGTGTACTCAACTCTGTAGGCCATCCTTAGGATATCGGTTAAGTTGTTTCATTCTCCTTGACATCTTTTGAATTATACTCTCATTTTGAGAGTGCAAGTTCTTCTTTTTTTTAAAAATATTATTAAATACTTAAAAACATTTTCACATTTTATACTAAAAACCTATTCATAATCTTATTTGATTTTAAGTAAAAATATATTATTGATTAATGACTGGTATAATCTTTTCTGATTTTTTATAATATATAATGAATTAAAAAACGCTAACTTTGATCTATAAATGATAAAATTAATTTAATATGAAAACTCACACTCGAATACAATAGTTAAAATTAAAATAATTAAACTTAATTGAAAGTAAACAAGTCCGTATAGAAGAAAATAAGACTTAAATAAGCATTTATGAAATAATTTAATTGTTATAATAATGCTAATGGTAACAAAAGAGACGAAAAATGATTGCGTCATGAAAATATCGCTAATAATGGGCCATCATAGATCCATAAGATGAAGTACAATTCATAATATCCTAGCGACAAATATCAACTGTAATAGTCAATCTTTATTGATGTATTTCTATACATTCATATACCGTCAAGTTATTTTGCTCAGAAGGGATTGAGCTTTTAACAATCATCTGAGAATCTCAATTTTATTCCGCCCCAAGAAGCTTTCATGTAAATTTGTCAAATTTATTCTGATGAAACGACACCTTCCAAATGTACTTACGTTAGCCAATCTATTTTGTGGATGTATTGCTACAGTGCTACTACTAGAAGGTCCCTACTACACATGGGCAGCACTGATGACAGCTTTTTCGTTAATTTTCGATTTTCTAGACGGACTCTTTGCCCGTATACTCCATGCAAAAAGTCCTATGGGGAAAGAATTGGATTCTCTGGCAGATATAGTCTCCTTTGGACTGGTACCTGGAATTATTGTATTCACTTTTTTAAAGAATGACCTAGGTAAGGATCATTTTTTAGAATATGCATGGGCGGCTTTTTTCATCACTCTTTTCTCAGCATGGCGATTAGCCCATTTCAATCTGGACATTTATCAAAATGAAAATTTCAAGGGGCTAGCTACTCCGGTCAATACTCTATTTTTCATGGCCTTGACTATAACAAAATCTGAAGACCCAGGTTATGCATTGATCCAAACTATCATCAATAGCCCAATACTGATATTGACGATTACTTTTATATCCTGTTACCTCTTGGTCTCAACTATCCCAATGTTTTCACTGAAATTTAAATCCTTTTCCTGGAACGAAAACAAACACCGTTATATATTCTTAGTATTGGCGGGGCTCTTTTTGATAATTTTGCGTTCATCGGCCCTGCCATGTATCATCATATTGTACATTATCACTTCGATATTTTGTGAAAAAAACTTTACCTAAATTTATGAATCTCCAACTTCACCGCCCGATATGTTTTTTTGATATAGAAGCCACCGGGATCAATATCGCAAAAGACCGCATCATAGAGATCTCCTTATTGAAAATCTATCCCAATGGTAATAAAGAACAAAAAAATTGGCGAATCCATCCAGGAATGCCCATCCCTCCACAGGCTACTGCCATCCACGGCATCCAAGATGCTGATGTAGCTGACAAACCCTTATTCAAGGCTATAGCCAGTGAGATTTGTAAAATGATCGAAGATGCCGATTTGGCTGGATACAACTCCAACCGTTTCGATATTCCCCTATTAGCAGAAGAATTACTTCGCGCAGGATCTTCGTTTGATGTGCGAAAACACAAGACAATCGATGTACAGGTAATTTTTCACAAAATGGAACCCCGTACATTAGCTGCAGCTTACAGATACTATTGCCAAAAAGAACTCACAGAAGCCCACAGCGCTCAAGCAGATACCTTTGCTACTTATGAAGTACTACAAGCGCAATTGGGGAAATACCAAGATCTCAAAAAAGATGTCAAAAGCCTAAACGAATTCTCTTACCAACAAAATATAGCCGATTTAGCTGGATTTATAGGCATTGATGAAATAGGTGATGAGATCTTCAACTTTGGTAAATACAAAGGTAAAAAAGTGACACACATTTTTGAAATAGATCCCGGGTATTATGGATGGGTTCAAAACGCTGATTTCCCGCTATATACTAAAAAAGTATTGACAGCTGTAAAACTCAAGACCCTTAATCGTTGATTTTTTTTATAATTTTCCTCAAAATTTCTATTCTTATGAAAATCATCTGCGTTGGACACAATTATACCAAACACATCAAGGAACTCAAAAGCTAGACTTCTGAAAGTCTTACTATGTTTATTAAGCTCCACACACAGCCCTATAACAAAAAGGTGAGTCCCCCAGTAGGCCGTGGGTCCAAAAAACGATTTATTTGAATGTTATTTGGAAAATCAAAAACTCCTAGAGGTTAAAATTTGTTAAAGTTTTCACCCTCACTAAACGGCTATATTTGTTCAAAAAGAAAAATATACGTTAATTTACGCTCGTATTCTAAAGCGACAAACAATGTCAAGAATCTGTCAGATTACTGGAAAAAAGCCCATGGTAGGAAACAGGGTTTCTCGCGCCAACAACAAGACCAAACGCCGTTTTGATATAAATCTGTCCAAAAAACGCTTTTATCTTTCAACAGAAGAGCGATGGATCACACTAAAAGTCTCTGCTGCAGGTATTAAAATAATTAATAAGGTTGGTGTCGAAAAAGCATTGAAATACCTAGAACAGAACAAGTCTAGCAAATAACTTAAAAAAAGATGGCAAAAAAAGGCAATAGGGTACAAATCATTTTAGAATGCGTCGAACACAAAGAAAGTGGTATGCCGGGTATGTCTCGTTATATCAGCACGAAAAGCAAGAAAAACACACCGGGCCGATTGGAATTGAAAAAGTATAATTCTGTATTAAGGAAGTATACCCTCCACAAAGAGATCAAATAAACAGATTGAGTCATGGCAAAAAAGACTGTAGCCGCCTTACAAACAGGTGCTTCTAAAAAAATGACCAAGGCCATCCGTATGATTAGATCAATCAAGTCTGGGGCTTATATTTTTGAAGAAAAAATGATCAATTCGGAAAAAACCGATGAATTCTTTTTACAAAAATGACTCAAGGGTCTTGTATGATGTGTTGATTTAGCAGCCATCAATGGTATATGTTAGAGTTATTGAGTGGTCAAATTTACCGAGGCTGCCGTTCCCTTTTTTGTGGTAGCTTTTCATTTTTCAGACGATGCGTTGGTTTAAAAAAATACTCTCCCCAGAGAAGAAAGAGATTTTAAACAAAGGATTGGAAAAAACGAGAACTTATTTTTTTTCCAAGATTTGCCGGATCATTGCTGGCAAATCTAAGGTAGATGACGAAGTACTCGACCGACTTGAAGAAGTACTTATCTCCTCAGACGTCGGTGTGAAAACCACCCTGAAGATTATTGAAAATATTGAAAAACGAGTAACACGAGACAAATACACTAATACTCAAGAACTCCACAATATCCTTTTCGAAGAAATCATCGCTCTCCTACAAGCTGCGGTTGATCAGCAAGAAAAAGAGTCCATACATCTCCATTTAAAAAGGCCCCTTCACGTGATCATGATCGTAGGTGTCAATGGCGTGGGTAAGACCACTACCATTGGTAAATTGGCCTATCAATTTAAAAAACAAGGATTTAAGGTAATCATCGGTGCAGCCGACACATTTCGTGCCGCCGCTGTAGATCAACTCGTCATCTGGGCCGAAAGAGCCGATGTGCCTATTGTCAAGCAAGCCATGGGGGCCGATCCGGCTTCAGTGGCTTTCGATACTTTGCAATCAGCTAAAGCAAAAAAAGCAGACATCGTATTGATAGATACCGCTGGACGACTACATAATAATGTGAACCTGATGAATGAGCTTTCCAAAATCAAACGTGTCATGCAAAAAGTAATACCTGAGGCACCCCATGAAATCATGCTTGTTTTGGATGGATCCACAGGACAAAACGCTTTTGAGCAAACTAAACAATTTACCGTTGTTACCCCTATTACCGCCTTGGCAGTGACCAAGCTTGATGGGACGGCCAAAGGGGGCGTAGTTATCGGTATTTGTGACCAATTCAAAATCCCCGTGAAATACATAGGTTTGGGCGAAGGGATCAAAGATTTACAAATCTTTGATCCACATGAATTCGTCGATTCGTTTTTCGATATGAATTTGCTCCAAATCTCATCCTTCAGAGTATAAAACAGGAACCATATTCCAACCCATTAATTTATGCGAATTCGATCTATTAAAAAAATCAAATCAATATCATCACTCTAGAATGTTCTAAAAATCTATATGACTCGGAGCTGGTTGATGGGATAGCTAAGGACCAGGACAAAATGGTCACACAATCAAGCTAAAGAAGGCAACATCATCGTGATCAACACCAGTAGTTTTATAGAAAATGCCACGGAATAATCAATTTAACACCATACTAAAATACACTCAAAAGAAGGAATAAGGCCGTATCAACAGATTATAGGTCATGGGTTGTCTCTCCGAATGATAGAAACCTGATCTGAAGAAAGAAATCCCCAAAATGTAGATAAACACTTCGGTACGCGCAACTTTTCTTTAATTTTAAAAGCCCAGAGTGCTGACTACCGGCACTAATTTTTGGGTGATCGTCTCCACCCGCCAGATCAAAACACTATGCATACATGAAAACTCATTAAGGCTGTGATCATAAATTCTCCTTTTGTGAATCCCTTTGATGCGCAAAAGAAACCGCTCCAGGTCGATCAAGATCCTAGTACAATCAACTAAAAACTTAACCACGCAAGATGCTAAAGAATTGTTCATTATTGAACAAGCTCTCATCTATTGATCAGGGTTTTGGTCTAGGTAGATGGCATCTAATGGATTAGTTTGCACTATGCCTTCCTTACTAAATTCTCTTAAGATGTACTCAAGGTGATGCGTCAAAACAAAAGAAGATCTGTAAACACCTAGATTAGATATTACCCATTGCAACACATCTTCGATCCAGTACTCAAATCTATGCGCCTAGAGGGGGGGCTACCCAATAAAGGATTTACCGACTGATAGGCTGATTTATAGAGATCGTATCTGGGATTGAAGTGTCATACTATGCTGATCGTTGGCTACCCTGAGGAAGCCAAAGAAGACTTCCAATAGTTTAAAGTTTGAGTAAAAGAGATGGTCTTCGATCTGTTTGGGTTGATTCACCTATTCTCATGAAAAAACATACTCATACCTTATGCTTGAAGGACTGCATCCCTAAGAAGGTTAAAAAGTACGTACTGCAGAACTGATGAAGATCCAGAAATATATTTCTTTGGTATCTAATCAAAAAAAAATATCGGATAGACACTCTTATGCCTTTTTGATCGAAAGAAAGACGATTACTTCGTCGAATGTACTGCTAGAGACTCACTCGATGTGGATATAACCAAGAACTTGTCTCTGCACAAGATACTTATGTGCGTATCGGCGACTTCACACCAATGAAAATCACTGCTGCATTTGATTATCACCTATGAAACGTTGTCCGACCTGGATTGAAAAAACAGACCCCTTTTTTGCTATATACTAGTTTTCTGCTGTATGATATAGCTACGGCCCAATCATCGAGTTGATTATCCAGCCTTACATCTGTAATATCATTCCTTACGAATGCCTTTAGGGAGATCTTACCCTTATCCTCAGTATTTCCTTGGATGGAAACACTTTAACTTCATATCTCTTTCCATTAAAAGATTTAGTGTTGACTACAGCTCCTCGGATAGCGATCGATATAGGCGTTTTACCTATTGTAACATGGTTTCAGTTAAAATACTTCGCAGCATCAGTACTATCATCGCTATTGACAATCGACCTAAATGTTCCAAAAGTCGTATCCTCCCACAACAGTCAGGTTGGACGGATCTAACAACATGAGTACTGTGTTTTCGGTCATACTCTTAGCATATATATCTCTATCAAAATCACGATAGGAAACTCAGAGGAGTCCTACTACCAAGGTGGGGAGATAGCACAAATGCTGTTCAAGGGAATAATTATAACGATTGAGCCCATCATTTATCCTGTTATAAGTCTCAATATAATATTTTCGTAATAAACGAGAAATGAAAAAAATCTATTTTTAAGTCTACCATTATTATGGCTACGAAGATCGATAATCAAATATTTGTAATACGGATTTTTAATCCTATAAAAAATCGTCTAAAATATTCTTAGCTCGTTTAGAACTTTCGTAAAGTTGTTTTAAATAGAATACTCTGAACGTAAAATAAATGATCCTTTCGTTGGCTCTTAGCTTATCCAGAAGTATTCCAAGGTATACGATCCTTGTATGATGAATCATCATATCCCACCTCTATTAAAAACTTCGTTATATCCTTCCTCAAATCATACTTGAAATAATTGACTGAAAATGATTGATAATGAAAAGCCCGTTCTCTCTTCATCTTCAATGGGGAAAACTTCCATCTGTCTAAGTCAGACAGGACAATATACCCATCTATCAGGACTACCCATATTCTCTTGAAAAAGTCGTTTGATACGCCTCAGATTTACCGGATTGAGTCAACTATTTTCTAAGCCCGTAGAGAGCCCTTCGAAACCGGGCTGGATATTCTTTATAGACTGTGTTCCAATCAGTAGGATCGATGTCCAAAAAAACATATTTCCTATCCCAATCCTCTTAGACATATTTAAACAAATCGTTATAGTTTTGAGTGTTGATATTTGATTTATCCGACTGATTTTACACAGGACTTTCATCTTGACAAATGCTGGATAAAAATAGATATACCCAAAGAGGAAGCAATAATCGGATCGTAACGTATAACTTCCCTTTTATCGTCATCTTTTCATAATTCATAATCATAACCCAAAGAAAGTACCAAGGTATTATTTCTCCTCACCGGTTTGCCTAGATAAGACTTTTCAGTATCAGCCAAAGGGAATACATAATGAGGCTCTACTAAAATATAATGTCTCGGACTGATTTGGTCATCCAAATCCAATCCATATAAAAATCCAGTCTCTAAGCATCGATCCTTTCCTTCATCAAATAAATAAGTCTCCAAAAAGATAATATCTCTACTACCTTTAGTTACAAGGAGATTGAGTGCTTTACTTCTTCCGACTGGAAGAAACCCAATAAGCGAGATATCCTCCAAGATCTGCAAAAACTCTCAAAGGGCTCTCTCCAAAGTAATATTTGACCAAAAAAGACAACTCGATATAACCATTGGTGTAGATCATATAATGTTGATCAGTATCTTTATTCCGATAATTTTTCTGGATCCAGGACAGCTTTGCTTATAAGGCCCATGCGTTTACAAAAAGGTACTTTACAACATCATCTACTGTATAGCCTCATACTCCATGATTATTAAGTGGATTCCTTTGCCCTGGTATTATAAATAGTATTGTACCCGTCACCTTATTTGGCTCCTACAAATTATTTATCACCAATATATTATAGAAAAAAAATAAGGAGATAAATAAAAAAAGTTTTAACCTCGTCTCTAAGGTTAAAATTATCATAAGATATCGAGTTATTATTGTTATCTATAATAAATATAATAAAATGTTTATATTATTAAATTTTAAGATCGGGTTTTCTATAAGAAATATGTTTTTAATGCTATAGATAAACCCCTTAAAAAATCCATACTTACTTTTCTCATTCCTAATAGAAGTTCCTCACCCGGGGCTCGCATATAAGTTCATCCTAGGCTTACTAAGAAAAGAAAGGACTACATTGAGGGTGATATTTACTGTACATCTGCTTACAGTTATTTAATCCCCGATCAAAGGATTGATCTCCAATATAACGCATTCAACTAGCTTGTCTGTGCGAGCCGTTCGCCGATACAAAAATCCTTACGCAAAGTCAACCCAGCTGGGTACCGAAACACTCGTACTTAGGGCAGAACATTCGTCGATCGAATCGATATCAAAGCTTATATGAATGAGACATTCCAAACTTGGATCGATTTTTCCAAAGTCCTATCTACTACTTCGGATATGTCAAGCCGACCAACATCACGCATAGAAAAGCAAGGGACTTGTAATTGTTCGAGTATTTCTTTTTCCGAATCGTCGATATTCCGAAGAGACCTATGTAAGCAAAATTTGAGGTACTGATGCAGGACCATTACATCAAATTGATGGAGTAATGCGTTAGGCCGATGGGGTATTGGGCCGATATTTATTTAAGGAGATAAGGAGACCGGCATGCCATGGAAGTGGTTGGACTTTCTTTCTGGTTTGTACCATATTGATATTTGTATGGGCATCGCTCCATAAGACACACAGGTTTTTATTAAAAAATAAGCATTACCAAAAATCATACTAAGCCCCAGACTATGATCACCATCCAGGGTCAATGGGAAATGACATTTGCGCAACTGAGCTGCTATAACTTCATATATATTTTGTACGGATTGATAAACTATCCCAGAGTTTTACACATCGCTAATTTTTCTGTAGATGCTTGTTTTTATATCGTTTCATCGTATGTTTTAAGATCGAGTATAGCGTGATCTTTAACTATCCCCCCCCCATCCAGGTTTTTAGAACTGTTTGATGAGACCTTGATCGTAGATAGCCTGAGACCCTGGTTTTGTATCGTGACGAGACTGTCTTTTGCTGAAATAGGCCGATATCAAACCGATCTTTAGGCCATCTGAAATATTTTTGAAAACGTTTGAAAACATTTGGAAAATAAGTTTTTCTCATCATAAGAAAATTATTATATACAGTACATATCTCCAACGCATTAGGCTAAGGCTTTTTTTATACGTCAAATATTGAAACGGAAGTGGATAATGTCCCCATCCTGTACGATATAGTCCTTACCTTCTACGGACATTTTTCCGGCTTTTTTGACTTTGTGCTCTGAACCGTATTTGATAAAATCTTCGTAATGGATCACCTCAGCACGGATAAATCCCTTTTGAAAATCAGTATGGATCACCGAAGCGACCTTAGGAGCTGTCCAACCCTTCTGGATCGTCCAAGCACGCACCTCCTTGACACCGGCAGTGAAATAGGTCTGCAGATTGAGCAATGCATAAGTAGCCCGGATTAGTCGATGGACACCAGGTTCCTCTAAGCCAAGATCATCCAAGAAGAGTTTTCGTTCTTCATAAGTTTCGAGTTCAGCTATATCAGCCTCAGTTTGAACCGCCAGTATCAAGACCTTTGCCTGCTCATTAGCTACATTCTTCTTTACGGCTGCTACATGAGGATTCCCTGTCTTTACGGAGACCTCATCGACATTACATAAATAGAGCACAGGCTTGGCGGTGAGCAGTTGCAATGCGCTAAAAATTTCTATTTCATCATCGGCCAATGTAAGAGTCCGGGTATTTTTCCCCATACTCAAGGCTTGGGCTATTTTTTGCATCAGCTGGACTATTCTCAAATCTTCTTTACTACCAGACTTGGCTTGCTTTTTGAATTTTTCCAAACTCTTTTCTACAGTCTCAAGGTCTTTGAGCTGCAATTCTGTATCGATGACTTCCTTATCTCGAATAGGATCGATATGGCCTTCGACATGGATGATGTTGTCATCTTCAAAGCAACGCAAGACATGTATGATGGCCTGTGTCTCTCGGATGTTGGACAAAAATTGGTTACCCAGGCCTTCCCCTTTGTGGGCTCCTTTGACCAGTCCAGCGATATCTACGATCTCTACCACGGCAGGTACTACCCGTTGCGGGCGAACTAATTCTTCCAATCGGTTGAGTCGTTCGTCTGGCACTTGTACCGTGCCGATATTGGGTTCTATAGTACAGAAAGGGAAGTTGGCTGACTGAGCTTTGGCGCTGGATAGACAATTGAACAGGGTAGATTTACCCACATTGGGCAAACCAAAAATACCACACTTCATTAAAAAAAAACTTTTGGACTGTATTTGGACCGCAAATATAACTTTTTCCACCTCAATAGGCATTAATTGGCTATCTCACTGATGAACTTGATACGGATCAGGCGGAGTTCTTCTTCCGTGTAATTGTCCTCTAAGTGTTCTAAGGCCTTACTGATATTATCGGTTTCTGCTGTCATGAAATAACCAAAAACTTCCTCGATCTGTTCCTCATCTAAGAGATTCTTAAAATGATAATCTATATTGAGCTTGGTACCCTGATAGACGATACTTTCCATCTCAGAAATCAATTCCCCCATAGTGAGCCCTCGGGCTTTGGCAATATCTTCCAGATCCAATTTGCGATCTACATTTTGAATAATGAATACCTTATGGGTAGATTTGTTTAATACTTGCTTGATAAGTAAATCCGTAGGTCTGACAATCTCGTTTTCTTTAACGTAATTTTTAATAAGGTCTACAAATTCCTGACCCCATTTTTTGACCTTACCCTCTCCCACACCGAATATCTGAGTCAATTCTCCAAGACTGGTCGGGTACTGTATGGCCATATCATTGAGGCTGGTCTCTTGGAAAATAGCAAAAGGAGGGATTTGAAGCTTTTGAGCTGTTTTTTCTCTCAATACTTTTAAAAGAACGAACAACTGTGTGTCGAAAACATCAGAGACTCCATAGGTATAAGACTCTTGTTTCCTAGGCACGTTGCTATAATCATGGTCTTCGGGTATGATAAAAGAATAAGACGATTGAATGAATTTTTCTCCCTTAGGTAGGAGCTTGAGTATGCCATAACCCTCTATCTCTTTTTTCAAAAAACCATTGACAACAGCCTGACGGATAACCGCCATCCAAAAACGCTCGACCTTCTGTGCTCCGCAACCAAAGAAGGCCTCTTCGGAAAATTTATAAGACTTATTCAAAACGGTGACTTTGCCCAATAGTACGTGGATCAATTCTTTGGCTCTCAATTTTTGATGGGTTTTTTTTACCAAATCTAGGAGTTGGACGAGCTCTTCTTTCACTTCTACTTTTTTCTTAGGCCATCGTACATTATCGTCCATATCATTTCCTTCACCAGTAGACTCGTTAAAGGACTCTCCAAAATAGTGCAAGAGATATTTACGCCTTGACATCCCTGTTTCGGCATAAGCGATCACTTCATTGAGAAGTTGTATGCCTATTTCACGTTCTGCTACACTCTTGTTGACCATAAATTTCTCGAGCTTTTCCATGTCCTTATAGTCATAAAAGGCGATGCATTCCCCTACTCCTCCATCACGGCCTGCCCGACCAGTCTCTTGATAATAACTTTCCAAACTTTTGGATAGATCATAATGGATGACATAACGGACATCGGGCTTATCTATACCCATACCAAAGGCAACGGTAGCTACGATTACATCAGACTCTTGCATCAGAAACATATCTTGATGTTTAGATCGCGTTTTAGCATCCAGACCGGCATGATAAGGTAAGGTCTTGATCCCATTGACTTTGAGGAGCCCTGCAAACTCTTCCACCCTCTTACGGCTAAGACAATAGACAATGCCCGACTGCCCAGAATGCTCTTTGATATATTTTATGATTTGCCGGTTTACGTCGATCTTAGGCCTGACCTCATAATACAAATTCGAACGATTGAAAGAGGATTTATATACCTTGGCATTGCTCATACCTAAGTTTTTTTGGATGTCTTCCTGCACTTTGGGTGTGGCTGTAGCCGTCAAAGCAATGATAGGGGGAATGGTAGTTATTCTTTCAATGATGACTTGCAAATTGCGATACTCGGGCCGGAAGTCATGTCCCCATTCGGATATGCAATGCGCCTCGTCTATAGCAAAAAAAGAAATCTTGATATCCTTGAGCAAACTGACATATTCCTCTTTGGCTAAGGTCTCTGGGGCTACATAAAGGAGTTTAGTAGACCCCAAAAGCAAATCGTCAACAACTTTTTTGGTTTGAGATTTGTTTAGAGAAGAATTCAACACATGGGCTACTCCATCATCGAGTGACACGCCACGGATGGCATCCACTTGATTTTTCATCAAAGCGATCAGAGGAGAAACTACAATAGCAGTACCCTCACTGATAAGAGCCGGCAATTGATAACACAACGATTTACCCCCTCCTGTAGGCATGATTACAAAAACATCTTCACCTTTCAACAGACTTTTGATGATCTTTTCTTGATTTCCTTTGAACCTATCGAATCCTAAATACTGTTTCAGTATATATTTTAAATCTTGATGAGGCGTAACCATATCTTATGCCAAGCTTATATAACTATGTATAAATTTGTCGTACATAAAGCTACAATATTTTTGCAAACAAAGATACATATGGAATATTTAAAAATCATACAATTTGCTAAGGTTACCTTAAAAATTGAACGTGATGCATTGGCTTCAATGACTGAAAAAATAGATGAAAATTTTGCTAAAGCTGTACTTTCGATCTACAGATGCAATGGTAAGATCGTAGTGAGTGGTATTGGAAAAAGTGCATACATTGCTCAAAAAATTGTAGCTTCGTTGAATTCTATAGGTGTTCCGTCCCAATTTCTCCATGCTGCAGAGGCCATCCATGGCGATTTGGGTATGCTCAATCCTGAAGATGTTATCCTTTGTCTATCAAAAAGTGGTAATTCTCCCGAGATCCAATATTTGACACCTCTACTCAAGGGTACTTCTCAGCTGATTGCCATCACGAGTAATGCCACAAGTGCTTTAGCCCAACAGGCTGATATTGTACTTTTGACCCCTAGTGCACAAGAGGCAGATGCTCATGATCTGATTCCTACCACCAGTACTATAGTACAACTGGCTATGGGTGATGCTTTAGTCGTAGCGTTGACTGAATTGAATCAATTTTCAAAAAAGAACTTTGCTCAATATCATTCTGGAGGTACCCTGGGGAAAAAACTTCTATGGAAAGTAGGCGATATCATTGATCCCTCTCAAAAACCTTCGGTGTCTCCCAACGCTACTATCAGAGAGGTCATCATATCGATATCGGCTAGCCGGTTTGGAATGACTACCGTTATGGATGGCCCAGAGATCGTAGGTGTGATTACTGATGGTGATCTACGGAGGATGTTACAAAAAATGACTAGTCTCTCAAACATAAATGCTCAAGACATTATGTCACGTCAACCTAAGAATATTCAAAAGGATATACTGGCTACTCAAGCACTTTATATACTTGAAAAATATGACATTGGCCAACTGATCGTCATGGATGGTGCACTATATCACGGTGTATTAGATATCCACGATCTACTCAAAGAAGGGATTATCTGATGGACAATACTTCTAAAAAAAAAATGTCTTTTTTGGCACATATCGAAGCCCTAAGGAGACATCTCATTCGTAGCATCTGTAGTGTAATCTTAGGCGCTATCGTCCTAATGCTAAATAAAAACATCCTGTTTGACCAGATCATCTTTGGTCCGGCAAAGGCTAATTTTATTACTTATCGTATTTTCAATATGTTTGGGCGTATGGCAGGACATCAAGATCTATTAGTCTTACCCCAAGATTTACAGATCCAAAATCGGCAACTCTTCGGACAATTCAACACCTATATCTGGGTATGTATTCTCGGAGGATTCATCCTGGCCTCACCCTACGTCTTTTATGAGTTGTGGCGATTTGTCAAACCAGGACTTTCCGCTGAAGAAAAAAGGTATTCGCAAGGTATTATCTCAATGGCTTCACTTTTATTCCTTTTGGGGATTATTTTTGGATATTTCGTGCTTTGTCCAATGGCTATACAATTTGGTTATGGTTTCACGATAAGCCACCTACTTCAAAACATCTTTGATCTCTCGGACTATATATCTACGATCACCCAATCTACTTTGGCCATGGGGATAACTTTTTTATTCCCTTTGCTGATATACTTTTTGACCCAAGTCGGATTGATTACACCCAAATTTCTACGTACCTATAGGAAACATGCCTTCTTAGTAATGCTGATCATTGCAGCAGCTATCACCCCAGGTGATACCTTAAGTACTGTCATTGCAATGCTTCCACTACTGTTCTTGTACGAGCTTAGCATATATACTGCTGCCATTGTTTATAAAAAAATAGAGAAAAATATTATGAAATGATTTTTACAAACTATCCAAAAAATGAATCTATAAAGCTCAAGATAGGAGATAAAGTCTCAGTGGTTGACGAAATGATTACGGGGCATGTGGTCAATATTCAAGAAAAAAAGATCACATTATTAAATGACTTTGGTTTTGAAGAAGACTATTCCATAGATCAATTGGTACGAATAAACAAAAATCTTGTTGCAGATATGGAGCATAGCTGGATCGACAAGGATGTCGTTAAAACTAAAGAGGAAAGTCCTTCTAAACAAAGGCTTCGCTCGAAATCTAAACGGAATCAGCCACTTGAGATCGATCTACATATCGATAAATTGATAGAATTTCCTCAAAGGTTTTCCAATCACGAGATGTTGCAAATACAATTGGATACGGCTCAAAAAGTTATTGAAAAGGCTATAAAAAAAAACTTAAAGCAGCTGATCTTTATACACGGTCATGGCCAAGGTGTCTTAAGGGGAGAACTCTATCGTTTGCTGGCAATTTATCCCAATATCAGACATTTTGATGCTTCGTTCCAAAAATACAAGTTTGGTGCTACAGAGATCTATATTCATACTATAGCAAAGAAAAATTTCTAAACCTATTTCCCTTCATTACATTTAAAAAAGCTTTTTTCTAAATATAAAGGGCTTCCTGTACAGGAAAGCCCTTTATTGAAAAACTTTTCCACCTTTTTATTCCTTTTTTAGCCCTTTTATGTGGCTCATTCTTAGAAGGATGTTTATTCTAATTTGATATTTAGATTTGATTTATAAAATTTCATTTATATTTATTATTACTATTTCAACTCGTCTGTTTTCTTGTCTACCTTCACGTGTTTTATTCGAAGCTTTGGGGTTTTCCCGCCCAAAATATCTAGCTACCAAACGATTTCCTTCTACACTGGCTTTTATCAATTCAATTTTTACACTTTGAGCACGTTTGAGAGATAGGGATTTATTGTAAGCCGATCCACCTATATTGTCCGTGTATCCGTCTACATAGAATTTAGAGTTAGGAGGTGCTATTTCGATCATACGCTTAGCAGTTTCTTTGATGATTGGCAAAGATTCAGGACGTATAGTGGCCCTATCGAAGTCGAATAAGATGTCTTTGAAGATAAGATTGATGTTTTCAACTTCTTTCTTAATATCCCAAGGACAACCTCCGTTTTCTTTACCCCCTTTTTCTTTAGGACATCTATCTTGATTGTCAGGTATACCATCGCCATCCGTATCAGGACATCCTTTGAATTGCTTCAAGCCTGGCACGGTAGGACATGCATCGTCTTTGTCGAGTAAGTCGTCGCCGTCAGTGTCTTTATAAGGGCAACCATTGTTTTCTTTAGGCCCTTTTTCTTTATGACATGCATCTAAGTTATCAGGTATACCGTCACCATCGGTGTCAGGACATCCATCTAATTCTTTAAGTCCGGATACGTTAGGACATTTGTCTTTATAATCGGGTATGCTATCACTGTCCGTATCAGGACAACCATTTAATTGTTTCAAACCAGGGATATCTGGACATTCGTCTCTGTTATCGGGAATACCATCCTTATCCCTGTCTTTTTTACTAAAGCGGAAGCTCACCCCAGCACTGTGTTGAAAAAAGTTTGCATAATCTCTCTTCATAGAAGGGACCCAGTTATAATTGCTTTCCAGGTTGAGACCAAAATTTTCCGTGATCCATAAGTTGATCCCTATCCCCCCATCTACTAAAAAGAAATCCTTTTTAGGAGTGGTAAAGGTATTCCCTGGTGAAATAGTATATATCTTCCCGTTATAGTCCAATTTATGATAGTTGACTCCCATTCTTAAATAGGGGTCAAACCAATAATTTTTGGCAAAAAGATAAAAACGAAAACCTAACCCGGCCTTTAATAAAAATTCATCTTTAAAATCATCCCAACCTGCTCTAGAGTTATTTACTTCTGCCACACTTGCTGTGAAATCTAACGTCAGATGATCTGTCAGGCTATGCCCTACGGTGAGCTTTGAAAAAGGAGGTATGATGCTCCAGTTTTTTGTCTTGAAAAACTTGTTGAAGATAGGATCTACTGAAGAGTGATCAACAGCATGCGCATCTACCCCTATCAACCACTTGTTTTGTTGATTTTGGGCATACAAGGCACTTGCAGCAAAAACGACCAAGCAAGTAACAAAGAACTTGATTTTTTTCATAATGAGCTACAATTTTCTTAATTTCCAATAGCACAAATGTATATAAAATTATTGATATTTTAAAATTCTTTTATGTTCACGATCTATGTCTTTCTTTCGGATAGACTCGCGTTTGTCATGTAATTTTTTCCCCCGAGCTAAAAATATTTGGAGTTTAGCATAACCTTTCTCATTGATAAATAACCTTTTAGGAATAACAGTCAATCCTGATTCTTTCAATTTACGTTCAAGCTTCAGCAACTCTTCCCTCTTCAATAGCAGCTTCCTTTCGCGTCTAGGGGCGTGATTGGTATGAGTACCCAATTCATATTCGGCAATATACATATTGATGATGTATAATTCCCCATCCTTTATTTGACAAAAGCTGTCAGCGATATTTGCCTTATTTCGCCTGATGGACTTGATCTCAGTACCCAACAATTGCATACCGGCAATGTACTCCCCAAGCAATTCGTATTCAAAAGCAGCTTTTCTATTTTGGATGTTCACCTGAGCCTTTGTTACCACGCCACTTTTCCTTTTGTAATAATACTAATTTTGTGCAAAATTAAAATTCCACTACAAATGTTAACGGTTTCCAATCTCTCTTTACAATTCGGTAAACGGGTTTTGTTTGACGAGGTGAATATAAAATTTACTAAAGGTAATTGCTACGGTATAATTGGAGCCAATGGTGCGGGCAAATCTACCTTTCTAAAGATCCTCGCCGGCGAGCAAGATCCCACCACTGGACAGATAAGCCTTGAACCTGACAAACGTATGTCTGTACTCAAACAAGAACACAATACCTTCGACAAATATACCGTCTTAGAGACCATCATCATGGGTAATAAAAAACTTTACGATACCAAGCAACGGATGGATGCTCTATACGCCAAACCCGATTTCTCAGAAGAAGATGGTATAAAAGCCGGCGAATTGGGCATAATCTACGAAGAGATGGGAGGTTGGAATGCAGAAACTGATGCCGCTACCCTCTTATCTAATCTGGACATCGCCGAAGACGAACACCACAAACCTATGAGCGAACTCGATAACAAAATCAAATTACGTGTACTCTTGGCACAAGCTTTCTTCGGAAATCCGGACGTACTTATCCTAGACGAGCCCACCAATGACCTCAACGTAGAGACGATCTCATGGCTAGAAGATTTTCTAGCAGGCTACGAAAACACTGTCATTGTCGTATCACACGACCGCCATTTCTTCGACGCAGTATGTACTCATATATGCGATTTGGATTTTGGAAAGATCCATCTCTTCACTGGTAACTATAGCTTTTGGTACGAAGCCAGCCAATTGGCTGGTAAACAAAAAATTCAAGAAAACAAAAAGGTTGAAGAAAAACGGAAAGAACTTCAAGAATTCATACAAAGATTCAGTTCCAATGTAGCCAAAGCCAAGCAAGCCACCGCCCGTAAAAAAATGCTTGAAAAACTTAATGTCGACGAAATTAAACCTTCCTCGAGACGATATCCAGCCATCATGTTCGAACAGGAGCGTGAAGCAGGTGATCAGATCCTCGAAATAGAAAATATTTCTAAATTTTCAGCCGGCGAACTGTTATTTAAAAATCTATCTCTCAATCTCAAGCGAGGAGACAAAGTAGCCATCCTTTCAAAAAATAGCAAAACCAGCTCAACTTTTTACGAAATCCTCACTGGAGAGACAACTCCTGATAGTGGCACCTTCAAATGGGGCATCACCACCAAGCAAGCTTACCTACCGGTCAATAACACATCTTATTTTGAAACCACAATGAACCTCATCGATTGGCTTAGACAATACACTCAAACTTATGAAGAACGACACGAAGAATATATACGCGGATTTTTAGGAAAAATGCTCTTCAGCGGAGACGAAGCGCTAAAAAAAGTCACCGTGCTCTCCGGAGGCGAAAAGATGAGGTGCATGTTTTCACGCATAATGCTTGCCAAAGCTAATGTACTCCTGCTCGATGAGCCTACCAATCATCTAGATCTCGAATCGATTACCGCACTCAACAATACGCTCAAAGCCTTCAAAGGCACTATCCTACTTACCTCCCAAGACCACGAGCTACTCCAAACCGTGTGCAACCGCATTGTAGAACTCACCCCTACCGGTACCATTGATCGATATATGAATTATGACGAATACCTCGCCGACTCTAAGATAAAAGCATGTCAAGAAAAAAATTATACCATGGAAGGATAACTTGCTTGATCGACGTATGATTTTTTTTAGATGTAAAAAAGTACAACATCTTATAATCAACGTATAAAAAAATATACATTTGTCCAAACGAGTCGTTCATGAAAGAGATTCTACACCTAGAAAAACTCTGTACACAAATCAGGCGGGATATCCTGCGGATGATCCATGCAGTCAATTCCGGTCATCCAGGAGGTTCTCTGAGCAGTACAGAATATTTCGTCGCTCTCTATCGAAGGATCATGCAGTACGATGCGGAAAACTTTAGCATGGAAGGAAAAGGGGAAGACTTATTTTTCCTATCTAATGGGCATATTTCACCAGTATACTACAGCACCTTAGCCCGATCCGGATTTTTACCTTTGGAAGAATTGAACACTTTTAGAAAGCTTAACTCACGCCTACAAGGACATCCCACTTCCCATGAAGGTTTGCCAGGCATCCGCATCGCTTCAGGATCCCTCGGACAAGGTATGTCTGTATCCGTCGGAGCAGCCGAAGTTAAAAGACTCGACCAAGACCCACACCTCATCTATAGCCTACATGGAGACGGTGAACTCAACGAAGGCCAAATATGGGAAGCTGCCTTGTACGCAGGAGCTAAAGGGATAGATAATTACATCGCTACGGTCGACTACAACGGCCAACAAATAGATGGCACTACAGAAGAGGTATTATCCCTAGGTGACCTCAAAAGTAAGTTCGAAGCGTTCCAATGGGAAGTCCTCGAAGAGCCCCAAGGCAACGATCTAGCAAGCGTGGTCAACATCCTTCAAAAAGCCAAAGCACAGACCGGTAAAGGTAAACCTATCTTCGTCATACTTCACACTGAAATGGGACACGGAGTAGATTTCATGTGTGGTACCCACCTTTGGCACGGTAAGGCACCCAATGATCAACAACTCGAAAAAGCCCTAGCTCAATTGCCTGAAACCCTGGGAGACTATCCCCTCTGAACACACGTTTCTTATCGACAAATAAATTTTCTATTTCCAAACTGTCCCATTCATAAAAGTATACCCATTATGAAAATTTATGAAAACAAAGGCCTCAAACAGACCCGCACAGGATTCGGTCAAGCCCTAGTAAAGCTAGGTGAAAATAACCCCAAAGTCGTCGCGCTATGCGCCGATTTAACCGATTCTCTTTCCATGACCGAATTCGTTCTAAAATTCCCCAAACGTTTCTTCCAAACGGGTATAGCAGAAGCCAACATGATGGGGATGGCAGCCGGACTAAGCATCGGTGGATACATTCCTTTTACCGGTACTTTTGCCAATTTTTCTACCGCTCGTGTATACGACCAAATACGCCAATCCATCGCCTACTCAGGTAAGAATGTCAAGATATGTGCTTCACATGCCGGTGTAACCTTAGGAGAAGACGGAGCCACCCACCAAACCCTGGAAGATATCGGTCTGATGAAAATGCTCCCCGGGATGACCGTTATCAATACCTGTGATTACAACCAAACCCATACCGCTACCTTAGTCATTGCCGAGCATCAAGGGCCGGTATATCTCCGCTTTGGACGGCCTGCGGTAGCCAACTTCACCGATGAGAATCAAAAATTTGAGATCGGAAAAGCCTTACAACTCACCGAAGGCAAGGATGCTACTATCATTGCCACAGGACATCTGGTATGGGAATCCCTCGAAGCTGCCAAAATCCTAGCCTATGAAGGCATCTCCTGCGAAGTAATTAATATCCATACCATAAAACCCCTAGACGAAACAGCCATTTTAAAATCCGTATCAAAGACCGGTTGTGTTGTCACGGCAGAAGAACACAACTACTGGGGTGGACTAGGCGAAAGCGTAGCCCGAGTACTCAGTACACATCAGCCCACACCTCAGGAATTCGTTGCTGTAAACGACTGTTTTGGACAGAGTGGTAAACCTATAGAATTGATGGAAAAATATCAAATTGATCGTACTGCTATACTGGAAAAAGTCAAAGCTATACTCAAACGTAAATGATTAGATAAGCACGTACATCCTGTCCATCAGTCATTGACCAGTATTTGTAAACAAGGCAACTACTCAACCAACTTATATATTATCGTACAAGGGTTGTGATGGGTATGATTTTATATTCTCCTAAATCTATCTTCCAACCTTTTGGCATTATTGATACCCTTTTCTACACAACCATATTTTTGAGGAGATCGTACATTGTTCCAATGCTTTTCTGATGACGATAATCTTTCCTACGAATTTCTGAATCTTTTTCTCGATCAGTTTCTTGTACCACTCCCCTACATATTACATTATCATAATAATCAAAATGCAATAAATACCACAAATCAAATATCTAATTGTTCTATGCACAACCTATACCTCTACTTTTGCAATAGGTAATAGCAATATTGAAATCTGCATCAAAAACCATCCAGAGTTGATCTGCTAGGCGAATCGTCCTCCTCTCACACACCTCCTCCAACCGTATAGCCTTATCGACAAATACCAGGTGCTCCATGCCCTGCCCCCCCCCCTGATATTCATTCGGAAAGTCGTAAGCGCATTGGAGTAAGTCCTGCTTCAAAGCTTCAAAATAATTAGGTTCTATCTTAAGACCTTTTCATACGATGAGGTAATACTTGTGTTTAGACCTTATATCCTGCTTAAGTCTTTACCCTTTACGAGAATATTTATTCCACCGTTTTCCGGAAAAAATATTTTCCTATCACCCTTGTATCAAATTTAAAAAATTACTAATAAAAGGGATGGCTCCATAATAACTTTGAATGTAACCCTTCTCAAACTAACTGTCTTTGCGGATAGTCTTATCCGAACTCCATTCTTTGTATTCCACCAACGAATTAAAGATCAGAAGCACCAAATGGATCCTTCTCTACGAAATAGATTGTAATCTCTGCTATAATCACATCATAAGATAACAAATTGGTATCATACGTAGCGAAAATGAGTTGGGTGTTTTTTAAGATTGTATTCCTTGGAATTAAAAAGCTTTGTAATGGTCAAGATGCGAAAAAGGATGCGGACTGGAATCCAGTTTATAAATTACCAATACCCCACCATGAAGCAGGGTAGTAAAAACAAGCCCCACTATGTTAAACACCTTATTGGTTCGCACAGATCATAAGCCCGCACATCAAACTTGAACGTATTGATTTATCGCCTCCCCCCTCCATTATATCTATTGTATCAAGTTTTTGCCTTTACCCCATAGTACTATAAGGTTTTATATATTCCCATAACATAGCCCCACGCGAATCCTTTAACAAATTCGCAATCTCCTTTTTTATCAGTTTGATAGCATCAAAATCCACATCCACCGTATCAAAAAAATGCCTGTAATAAAAATTCTATTTTCTTATCGTTAAACATATCAAACGTGACCTTCCTATACAGTTCATGATTTAGACCAGAAATAGGAAAGAAATTACGAAACTAGTTTACAATTACTTTAGTCGTTTTTCCATTAAATCAATCGGTCACTATCAAAAACAAGGCATTGTATATCGTCTTCTCTTCCAAACCTTCTCCCTTTAGTATATGTTTTTATCCAATCAATGCCATCATTTTCATGGATAAATAAAGTTTTCTACATCTGCTTTTTGGCCTTCACCAATACATTATCTATCTCAAACCCATAACGATATTTTACCTCATAGATCAGAAACGACATCTCAAAATAAGATGTCTTGTTTTCATATCCCTTTTGTAATAAAAAAAGGGGAACATCCAACTTCGATAAAGAAGACCGTTCAACAAACTCTAAAATCAATTCACGCATCACAACCCTATCTTGGATCAAATTGCTTTTACCATTTGAGTCCCCACCATAAATGACTACGTTTTTCAACAACTTGTGACTCCTGGCTGTAATCAGACTGATCTCTGCATGCTTTTTGATTGCTGAAGCATTCAAGTTTAGTTTCTCTCTCTCAGAGAGAGAAAATCACCAACAGTAAATTCTAATAGCATAATCAACATCTTCATGAAGATCTTTACGAATATGTTGATCTTTATTTATTATCCCCCCATTTTTTTATAAAAAAACATTTCTGTCCGAAAGGGATCTAGCTTTATTTAGTTCAAGAAATAGTTTTGTATTCCGATCTAAAGAGCATTGATGATAAAAAAGCAGGCCTATAAGCCGGATTCTGTATTCTTTCACAAGAATCTTTATCATTTATCTGGGACAAGGGTCACCCCTCGCCTCAAGCTGCCTACCCCCCGGCAATGGTCGAGCCAACCACATAATGCTGGTATACATGGCATTTCACCGCACAGAGTTTACCTGATTTCACTACAGCCGAACTGTACTTGCTTTCTATTGCACTGGTCCTCGCCTCACGGCGGACGGGCGTTACCCGCTGTGTTGCTCTATGGTGTCCGGACTTTCCTCATCCCGCCTCATAGCGGAACGCGATAAAGAGGCCTGCTTCTTTTTTAAACCTATATCATTCTTGATCTAACATGGCAGGATCAAAGGTACGCTATCAAAAACGGATAATAATAATCCTTAGCCGGTATAAAAGTTTCTTTAATCGTATGCGGCGAAACTTAACGAAGCAAACTCATTTCTGAGACAGCTTTATCATTCGTACGAGGGGCCCCTTACCTCCTCCAAAGGGTTGTTACCCCATCACGGCCTCCATAGGATTATCGTTGATATAAAAGTTACCTGCAGCATCAACTACAACTTTGCTTACCTCCTAGACAATATGACGATCATGAGAGAAGATTGCCCCAGTTAAAGAATATTCAGAAGTAGTATTGATGAGCTCAAGGCTTTCCCATTACTGTGTATCTTAATAAACGTATACGGTTAATACCGGTACCGGTATAAAAACCTCCTCGATCATATTTTCATAGTGGATATCGGTCGTATGGATCAACTTCGGCATAATAAAATAATCCTTTGAATCAACACAATTACCATGACAATAATTTCCTCATCAGCACTCTTTTTGGTCCGATCGATTTAGGCCTTGATCCTATCAAAAACTTTTTATCAATTACAGCATTGATGAAATGAGAAAAATCTATCGGCGTACCCATTTTCACCGAATCGATCGCTTGCATCAAGTGTTTTTAGGTTTCGACCCAATGACTCGCAGGGAAGTAAGCCCTCGAAGCAGCCTAATATTTTTGTCTCTGATATTTGAAAACACTACGTGCCCAGGCTGTGGCTACCTCTTTAGGATAAGCACTCAGATGATTCCAGACAAAATCTTTTCCCTCAGTCTCTCCGACAACATATATAGATCTTGTATCGAGTGATATTTTGTCTGGTCTGTTGCTACATCTGCCGAAAGACTGCAGTAGATCCAGTGAAATGCATCTCCGCAAAATCTGGGTGTTGAAAAACGGTCTTGGTCGTAGTTGCCCCATAGGTCAATACCATATTGATCACCTAATCAGGTAAATCGGACTTTTGAAAGACCTCCATCGATATCTGAGCCGAATATATATGTTTGTTTGATGACTTCCAGACGACAATGTTGAACATCGTTGTCATACAATGGAGAAGGTTATCAGCGATAGCTGTAAAATTAAAAGGCATGACAGCGAAGAGGGAACACCTTCTAAAGGGCGATACTCGACACGATTTTATACACCCGTGCCCAGAGATCGGCTGATCATTGTAGATTTGCTCCATTTATTGGACATTGAAACGAAGTAACTGGATTGGTTTACAAACCGAATTGATCTCATCCTGAAAAGTATTCTTAGACTTCTATATCATCGTATAGGTATTGATCTTAGCTCTATAAGCCAAGAGATCATTCACCTTCAAAAAGATAAAGTATGATGTTCCTACGATAGCCTAGCCCAATGTTTACGAGTAGTCAATGTGGCATCAATGGCTTTAGAGACATCTTCCTGACTACTTTCATATCAATCGCCTACTATCTTTTAATGATCATGTGGTGTACAAATCACCTTCTTTTGACCACTGAAAATATTTTCACTGCCGATGTGTTGAGGGATTTATATTTTTTATTTGTACATGATATAGTAGGCCTGTTGCACTGCTTCATGTTCGGGACTTGCAGGGCGATATTACTTTACAGGCTTATTGACAGCTTCTGGTATATAAAACACTTCTTGGGGTATAACGGATCTGATTTATTTTATGCATTGAAAGTTTCAATTCACAAAGCTATGGCCTTATCATGATCAGGATAAGAACCCCTATATTCACAAAAGGGAAAGTACATTTCACTGATATACTTTGATGACCTTGCATAATAATTCATGATGAATGATATCGTATTAATCCAAGAAGACAAAACTAATATCTTCAATCCCTTTGAGGAGGTCCATCGCTTCGGTCAAGTCCGGAACGCTGGTTAGGAGGTAAATCGACTTGATCTGGATTTCCCGTAATCATGAATTTGGCATGTTTACCCATGCGGGTTAAGAACGTCTTCATCTGTGTGGGCTAGTGTTTTGTGGCCCGTCGAGAATGACAAAGGTATCGTCCAACGTACGCCCATGAATGAATGTAAAGGCTGAAATTTAGATCGTATTTTTCTCGAGAAACTCTACTAGCTTTTCGTACCAGATCATATTGCGCCAGGCAGAGTAAAGGGGGGGATAGAGATCCAATTTTTCTTTTATATTTCCAGGGAGGAAACCTAGATTTTCCTCAGATGATACCGCTTGCCTAGTCAAGACTATACGTCGTACGTTTTTCTTTTTGAATGCTTGAACCGCTAGGGCTAAACCCGTATACGCCGTACCAATAAGCAAAGACTATATCATTTTCCTGCATTGCTTCGACTTCGGTAGAGTGATTTTTAGTTTACGGACGGATGATGCGGCCACCAGAACCGTGTACAAGGGCTTCATCCGATTTTTTCAAAACCTCGCTTTCCAAAAGCATAATCATCTCGATATTTTCTTCATCGAGATGGTCATAACGATTTAATGATTCAGTCAATATACAGGTTTTGCATACAAACGTCTCTAAGGTGTGAGGATCATCTACAGCTTTCAATTGATGATTTTGCAGAATGATCTTGATCTGTGTAATATAACTATTGATGACCTTCATATTTTTTGTACTCCATAAAAGTTTGCTACGGTCAAACCTGACAAATCGATAGTTAACTCATTCAATATCGTGGTTTTTTTGAATTACTTTTGTCTTCAGCAAGTTCAAGGAATTAATCGATGGGATTTTTGCATTGATGGACATCATTACCTTAAGTACAGATTGGGGATGGAAAGACCTCTCAGTAGCACGGATAAAAGGAGCCATCTATAGTGAGATGGTAGAAGTCCAAGTAGTGGATATCACACATGATATCTCTCCGTTTTATATTGAGAAAACTGTATATATTATCAAAAATGTCTACAGTGCTTTCCCCAAGGAAAGTATCCATCTGATCGGTGTCTATACGGATATCCGCCTGCACAAAAAGTATATCATAGTACCATTCGATGGATACTATTTCGTTTGTAGTGACAATGGTCTTTTGGTATTGATGTATTCTGAATACCAGTCTGAAAAAGCCATTGCACTCGAAACACCTCAAGATAAAGCTACCGAGGATGCTTCAGTAAAAATAATGTTTGCTAAGGTGGCTTGTCACCTACTCAGAGGTAGTAAGTTTAAAGTCATCGGAAGGTCGATAGATCGATTTGAAAGTCCAATAACCTTCAAACCGCAAATCAACTAAAAGTACAGTTTGGCTGGAAATATCATCTATATCGACCATTTCGGTAATGTGGTGATTAACATCATTAAGAAACTTTTTGAGCAGGTTGGTAAAAAAAACGTCTTTTCGAGGTATAGGCACGTAGTTACGTCTTCCGATAGGTCTATCGACACTATTCCGAAGCGGTTGAAGATCAGGCTAAAGAAGAGAGTTATCATGGTAATGCCTTGGCTAGGTTTAATCCGAGTGGTCATCTCGAGATCGCTATTTACAAAAGCAATCCCCAAACAGTGGGAGGTGCCGGAACACTACTCGGGTTCAAGACGGGAAATACTGTATACGTAAATTTTTTACAACTATGATTCTGTATTCTACGGGCTTCAATTTTATCAAATCGTTCCACATAATTTTTGTGGTGTGTTACTTCACCGGTTTATTTTATTTGGTACGACTATTTATTTACCATACCGAGACCTTGGGAAAGCCAGAGCCGGAACGGTCTGTACTCCAAAGGCAATACCTGTTGATGGAAAACCTCCTTTGGAGTGTGATCACTGTACCGGCTGGCACATTGGTCTTGCTCTGTGGATTGACGATGCTGTGCGTTGAATTTCGTTTCTACCTCAGCAGTTCTTGGATGCATCTCAAATTGACTTTTGTCCTGCTTATGATCCTTTACCACCTGATTTGCCGAAAAATATTCCGTGAACTGAAAAATAATATCTTCCGCTTCAGCACACTTCAGCTGCGGATGTGGAACGAAGTAGCTACACTACTATTATTTTGCATTGTGTTGGCCGTTGTGCTGAAACAAGACTTCATAGTTTATGGGCATTGGATCGCTTTGGGGTTGGTCGTCTTGGGCATAACTATCTCCCTCTTCATAAGGCGTATCAAACGGATGAAAGACAAAAAATCTCATATGGACGATCTATAAAAAAGAACTAAGCCTTAACCTAAATATATCTACAGGCCTCGTTGTATATTTATTTCTATTGCTAAGGGGCTGTTTTGTGGTTTTTCGATGGAGATCACAACATCTTGGAAGGAAATATAGCTTTGCTCAATGTGTTTTTTACCTTAGCGTCATGGTGTTGCTCTTTAATCCTGCCGTCTGTTAAACAATGCGATCCTTTGCTGAAGAATGACTGACGGGGATCTTGAAATTGCTCTTAACTAGGCCCATGAGTTAGCGAGTCACCATCGCAGTGAAAATACTTTACTTGCCTGAGTCTGGCCGCATTTTACCTATTGCCTACGACGGTATACGTCTACACTGTATATACCGCTGACACTCTAAAAGGGGTATATTAATTGGGGGCATGATCATCGAAGGGACACATCGGGTTGGATCTGATTAGCTTAGTTTTCACAGCCGTTGGACTGACTGTTTCGCTCTTCGTAAGAAACCAAGTGACGGCCTTATTGATCGTTTACTTTTTGAACTTTCTCTTCTTTTACGGCTTGGAAGCCCTGGCTTTATACGTATTGTTAGAGCATTTTGATTATCGCTTGTAACGTTTGCGTCTTTATACGTATTATATGGGTTTTACCAAAGGAGTCATCGACATCAGATCATTGGTCTATTTTTCACTTATCACGGTAGGTATTTTGGCTATCAGCAATTTAAGTTAAAAAGTATGAGATGATGAGGGGTAAAAAACAGTACTTGAAGTTCAATGGTTTGTTGCCCTTGTGGTTCGGATTGTATGTGATAAACGAATTTTTTTTCAACGGATCGATATGATGCAGGATCGGATGTATAAACTTTCTACTACGACATAAATCCTTTTACAAAAGATTCCATCGCCTGTGTAGATTGATGTCTACCTGGAAAAGGATAATTTACGGTCTTGTTTCGAGAATTGAGGGATGAGACTCGCTATTTACTCGAGGAGATGTATGCCAAAAGCCCTTAATTCGATACCGCTTTGTCGAGCCAAAAGGTACTAAGATACTCAAAAAATTAAAACGATTAGGCCTCAAGCCTTCGATCCCGCCTTTAGAAAAAGATGGAGCATGTAAAGAACTTACCATGTTACCTTGGTCCATCTTGTATTACAAAGGCTATATACTACGCATCCAGCTTATTAACAGCATCTTGAGGGATACACATAACGGGAATAGATCCACTATTTGATAGAGTAACTCGAATAACAACTTTAGAAGAGTTTTAGCCCTCACTCTAGACCAGCATCGCAAAAATATTGGCATCATCTACTACTATCAAGAGGCAGGTCCTTTGTGTCTCCAAGGATTTTTGAAGTTATTGTCTAAGTGCTATTAATTGAAACCTTACTTTCCGGCCAATTAAAAGGAATTAACACGATAAGACCTTCCGATATTCAAAACCTTCGAGGCGCTGATCGATACCAAATCTTTAAAGCCTTTTCGGAAAATGACAAACTGATCCTCGATCAATACATTATGCAATGTGGAAAAACACTATGGATGATCGATGCGATTCGCGTAGAGATGGACAAGCTTCTACGATAATGAAAAAAAATTACGGCCTATTCGCTGAAATTGCACCTGACCGATCTGTGTTTCTCAAATACGGCTTACGCATCCGGCCAGTCTTGGTCATATCTACGGGCTGATCTTCTAACGGCTGGCCACGGGAAATATCGACGTAAATACTACTTACAACGATTTTATATAGTCTTACTTTTTATTGGCTTTCCCTGAGAAGGATCACACCCGATTACTGTCGGCATCCGCCCAGTGAGATTCCAATTTATCAACCCCATCGAATTGCTACCCACCCAGAGAATCCATAAAACACTCTATCACCTTCCTCTCTACATACTGTGCTACAAAGCAGCTTTGAGCTATATTAGCCTCGAATTTATGCGTTAGAAACTCCCCATCTAAGCCTACAACCAAAGCTGCCAAACCCTAGCCGTATTGTTCGAGGGATAATTTACCTCTGCCCACAAAAACTTCATCCAACGCAACGAGCTGAAAGATTTCAAAGAAAATAGTCCCTCCAACAAAATGATCGTCATGTCTGACGGAGATGTCGGTTTGAATCAAGTGTACAACGGGAAAGCCTTCCATACCAGTTATGACACGTGGACAGGGCAAATCTATGGTAACGATGATTTTCTGATGCACTGCATGGATTACCTATTGGAGGACCAAATATTCTTTTGGGTCTACTGTAAAAAGGTGTTACCTTACGTATATTCGACGAGCATAGATCAAGCACATAAAAAAATGGCGATGGATCAATATGTTATTGCCAATTGGCTTAGTTTCATTATTTATTGGAGTCTACGTGCGCTAGCGCGGAAAAAGACATTATGAAAAAAAACCGAATCTTCCCATAAAAGCCTAAACCCTACGCCTTTTAGGTAGAGTCATCCCCCCTTGAGGGGTTTAATTTTTTTTAAAGGCATGTTTGTAATAAAAGACCTCGATGCAGTCCACTGCCTCTTTAGCGGTATCTACCAGGTGAAATAACTCGATATCCTGTGGTTGATATTCCCCACACCCAACACGGTATCCCGCATCCAATCGATCAAGCCATTCCAAAATTCTCTACCGACCAAAACAATGGGAAATTGACCGATTTTCTTGGTTTGAATCAAAGTTAAGGATTCGAAAAATTCGTCAAGCGTAACCTACCCCCCCCCTCTGGCATGACGATAAACCCTTGAGAATATCTAACAAACATGACCTTACGCACGAAGAAATAATAAAATTTGATATATTTGTACTTATCGATGAAGGGATTGCTATGTACCTCAAAGGGTAACTCAATGTTGAGACCTATAGAGACACCACCAGACTTTTGGGCACCCTTATTTGCAGCCTTCATGACCACTCGGTCCACCACCAGTGATTACTCCCAAGCCCTTTTGCGTGAGTAGAAAAGCGATCTTCTCAGCTAGATCATAATACTTTGCACCGGCTTGGATACGGGCAGAATTAAAAGTCGATATACAAGGTCCCGCTTCAGTTATCTTTTCGTAGCCTTGTACGAATTCGCTCATGATCTTGGAAATAGACCAAGAGTCATTGCTTTTGATCTCACTTCAGTCTTTTGCCTAAATTTATCCCGGATCTTTTGTTCGCTAAGTAGTGACACATCACTACTTTTTTTTGTACCAAACTAAAACTTTCCAGCTAAATAAAAAATTGACCTATACCCCCCCACAAAAGACAATGATGAGGGATCAAAATTGATAGAAGAGCCCAGCATTGAATAAACCTTTGTAACTTTAAGGGTCGCCTAATTCACCAAAGCCCCTAATTTCCTACTATAACGTATACCAATATCCAATAAATGAAAAATTAGATGAATTATTGTGATCCTAAAAAATACCCTTGAGACCAAAGCTACAATATATCTGAAATTTCCGTTTTGTAAATGTATCGAAATCACCTTCTAGTGTTAAGGTATAAATATAGACCCTTTTGTGTTGACGGGTTTTCGTCTCGATGACATTCTCGAAAATTGTCATACACTACCACAACTCAAACCTCATCCTCTCTAAAAGTGCATCTTTGTAATTTAAAAAAAGAGCTCTGAATCCTTTGAAATTATCATTTTGATGTTCTCTAAAAACATCTAATGCCCTCCTAAAAATACTCGATACTATCATAACAAATCATCCAATATAAAAGAAATAGATCCCCAAAGAGATCTCATGTTTCCTCCTCAGGATGTCAAATCTTTTCTGAGCACTCGAATGTTCCCGGGCATTCATAAAAACCAGTGAAAAAAAATAACTAAATTTAAAAGAGTAAATTTTTTAATCACCATCAGAACGTGATATGTGCAAAGAGCTCTATAAGAACACACAATAATCTAAACTTCTATATTTCAATTCTATTCATTTGGTTGGAAAAGATAAAAACTTCCTTTTATCATCCTTTTGCAACAGACGCTGAAAAAAGTTTAAGTGTAGCCCGAGTATCACCCCATGCTCTATGCCTGTTTATGACTCAGATGCCGATAGAACGGTATAATTTACCGAGCAAATACGAGTCATGATCAGGGCAAAACCTTTTACTCAAATCAAACATATTTATCATGTTTCCTCTCAAAGGAGATATACAATCGCCCAAATTTTAACTTCAAGGCATAATGATCAAAAACGACATTATAATCCCACAAGAATCGCACCTGCTGTAATGACTGTAATATGCATATAACATCAAACTTAGGTGCAAAGCGCAAAAAACCCTGCATTGATCCTTGTAAGTCTTTGTACATATAGAAAAATAGATTTCTCGGGATTGACTAAGGACTAAAATTCACCGACCACCTTTATGACCATTATAGCGGAAAATAGCAATTTCGATGAGTGCTTCCTCATCCTGTTTACCCGCTGTGGTTTCTACATCTACGATTGCATACATCGAAGTTAGACGTTCTAAAGTTGACTCATCGAATGATCTCCTTTACCTTTATCGGTATGGAATAAAAGCTCTTTTTCCTTATCACTCAGGTTCTCATAACCCGAACACGACAATTTTTCTAAAATCTTATCGACTTTTCGTTGGTCACGAACCGTAACATTAGAAATAGTAAACTTTCGCCTTGTCTTTTCCCATTTTGCTCTCCAATAAGAAAGGTTTAAAATGTCCCGTCCCATCTCAAACTGCTTCATATACAAAAAACCGAAGGCTGCACCACCCAGATGAGACAAATACCCACCAGTGTTAGACACATCCAACAATGAAAGCACGTCTGTGATCAAAAGGAAAACGGCAATGTGCTTTAACAAAATGCGACCTATGAATGGAAATGGAAAAATCATATCGGGCCTATAGGCCACTATAGCAAAAAATACCGATATTGTCGCGGCAGAAGCCCCATACAAATATTCAGAAGTATATCCGCGCACATTCATTCCAATCAGATAGACCAAAGCAGAACCTAAAGCCCCTAAAAAATAAAATTTTAAGAAATCTCGCCAGGTAAAAAAAGTCAAAAACAAGCGCCCGATTAAAATCAAAAATAAACTGTTGAATAGTAAATGCGCAACGTCAGAGTAAAAAAATGAATAGGTCAGCAAAGTCCATGGATGCCTCAACAGTTCGGAAAATGAAGCAGGCAAAGCAAAATAATGTTGAATCCTCTCTCTAACAAAAGGGAAGATCAAAATCCGCCACAACAAAGACAATATATAAATCAAGACATGGATCACCATGATTTTCATAGGCATATTTAAAACCTTAAACTTGATTTTCAATACTTTCCAATCCACCATCTATCAATATCCTGAAAAATTATTCTTCACATAATAACTGCCCAAAAAATATCCCCCTATCGTACCACCTATATGGGCAAAGTGTGCTACCCCAGGCACTAGATTGAACACGGCTGATATCACACTTCCCAAAACAAAAAGTCGCAATGCTTTGCGTACAGCTATGGGGAAAGGGATGGGTAAGATAAAAATTTTATAATCAGGAAAAAATCGAGCAACCCCCCCTACTACACCACTCACAGCCCCAGATGCCCCCATCATCGATGCGTACAAAGAACTTACCAAAACCCTTTGCTCTCCTGTCAATGTTCCCCGTAATGGAAATTCTGCTTGAGAAAAATCTAATACTTGAAAAAAATAAAACGATACTCCTAGGTTGAATAATATTTGGGAAAATGCAGCCAAAAGACCCGACGAAAAGTATACTGTAAGAAATCTTCTAGTGCCTAGAAGATATTCCAATTGCGTGCCAAACATCCACAAGGTTAACATATTGAAGAAAATATGAAATATAAAGTTCTTAGAATGAATAAACATGTGTGTCAGAAGTTGATACGATCTAAATCTTTCGTCCATAGGATTATACAAAGACAATAAATTGTCTAAACGATATCTGGCAAAGACAAACATAGCTAGATAGACAAGGAGGTTGATACCTATCAAATATTTTACCCCATCTAGGGGTCTGGAAGATATACCGTTCACTGATGAAATTGTTTTTCAATAAAATCCATAGTCAGAGTGATGAACACCGGCTGACCAAAAGGTGAATGATTGGGATCTGTACAAGTAAATAAACCGTCAATCAAATGTTGTATCTCGGCAGAGGTCAATCTCACACCGCGTTTTATCGCACCGGCTTTGGCTATAGACCGAGCAAACGACTCTCGACGACTTTTATTGTTTACAGTTAGATGAGCAAGGATCTCCTGAATGAAACTCACGATATTCTCCAGCCTGATATCCGTCGGAGTAGCTAAAACTGATACAGCATCCTGATAAAATTCCACAATAAAACCCATATCGATCAAATCTTTATCCAAAGTTTTGAGGTGGTTGAGCTCCCCAGGCGAAAGAGCAACACGGACCGGGAACAATAATTCCTGACTCATTATTTCTTGATCTGAAGTATTCAAAAAGCGTTCATACAAGATTCGTTGATGAGCCCGATTCTGATCGATCAGAATTAACCCAGATTTCAATGTAGTTATGATGTATTTTTCATAAATCTGCCATCGTCCAACATTGTCTGCAGATGAAGCATTGAACAAGGGGACTGTAGAAACGCTTTCGGGAGCATGTTCTAATTCTACCGAGAACTGCTTGATCTGTTCGTATAGATTTTTTATTGATACTACCTCTTGAGGTGCGGTTTGTTGTGTCTTACAAGGAGTGGTAAAGGGATTGTAATCGGGATTGACCGTGATCCCGGGAGAACGTATATGGCGGTTTTTATCAGGTAAAATATCCCAACTTGGATCCTTTTCAAAATCCAATGCTGGAGTAACCTGATATTGTCCCAGAGCATGTTTGACAGTGGCCCTAAGCATGGCGTACATGGCTGAATCGTTATCAAACTTGATCTCGGTTTTCGTCGGATGGATATTGATATCTATGTGCTTGGGGTCTAGACGCAGAAAGACAAAATAAGAAGGATGATAGGCCACCTGCAAAAGTCCTTCGTAGGCATCTAGGATGGATTTGTGCAGATATGGACTCCGCACAAAACGTCTATTGACAAAGAAAAACTGTTCACCTCGATTCTTTTTTGAATGAACCGGTTTGGCAATAAATCCTTCTATGGTCACCCATTCGGTCTGTTCTGAAAGGGGTACCAATTGTTCGTTTATTTTCTGACCAAAGATGCCCATGATACGCTGTCTAAGTGAGCTGGGCTTGAGATGGAGAATCATCTCTTCATTGTGATGAAAGCGAAAGACGATATCGGGATGTGCTAAAGCTATTCGGTGAAATTCGTCTGTGATATGACGAAACTCTATCTGAGGAGATTTAAGAAAATTCCTCCGAGCGGGAACATTATAAAAAAGGTTTTTCACCGAGATCGCTGTACCCTTAGTGGTTTGGATAGGGGTTTGTTCTTTGACTTTGCTACCCTCGATGAGGATACGTGTACCTACTTCACTTTCTTGATCCTTGGTGCGTAATTCGAGTTGCGCTACAGCTGCTATAGAAGCCAGTGCTTCTCCACGAAAACCTTTGGTATGAATTTGAAAGAGATCTTCGCTTGTTTTAATCTTAGAAGTAGTATGACGCTCAAAACTCATCCGAGCATCAATCACACTCATCCCCTTACCATCGTCTACTACTTGTATTAAGCTTTTTCCGGCGTCTCTCACGATGAGATCGATGGTCTTGGACTCAGCATCTACAGCATTTTCTAATAGTTCCTTGACCACAGAAGCTGGGCGTTGAATAACTTCACCTGCAGCAATCTGATTGGCCACATGATCGGGTAAAAGCTTGATGATATCTGCCATAGTTTTCTGTAAATGAACCACCCCTATAATTAAGGGTTATACAAAAAAAAATAAAAAAGGCTATTTTTACGGTTGTCTCGGCACATTCAGCACCTTTATTGCTGTTTTTGCCGCCAGATCGGTATATGGATTGTTGTTTATTTTTATAGGTCAATACGTAAAAAAATTACTGGGATATCATATTTGATATTGATTGATGTCTTGGGAGACGGCTTCACAGACGTATTCAAAATGTTTAATCTCACCCTTGATCATGGTTCCTATAAAACCATAATGGCAATCTATACTATTACGATGACAGGGATTATAAGCAACATAAATCAACCCAAAACACCCAGGTACTTTCCAGCTATGAATGTTTTGCCCTGAAGCCACCAAACAAGACAAGGCCTTATAAGCGTATCGATAGAGATTTACTGTAATCTCATCATTCCATTGAGTAGTGGTGACTAGGCCTAGTTTAAACCCCTTGGCAGAGATCTGTCGTGGGCTGAATGTGTGTGTTGTGAGTTCCAAAATTTAAGATGGTTTTTGTGATTGATGATCGATCAATGCTAAGTATTTATCTACATCTGTAGCAAAGGAAACATTAGGATATTTTTCCCTGACTGTTGTAAAATATTTTTTTGCCTCATGATATTTATCCATATAAAAGGCCAATAGCGCAGCTTTGTAATAATAGAGGGGCGTGGTGAATGTATTATCTTTTTGACCAGCTGCTTTAAGGTAATATTTCAAGGCATCATTACTCTTTTTGAGTTGTGCAAAAGCATCGCCTATCATGCCGTATTTCATCGAGGAAAGGATCTCGTCATTAGTAGAAAATTTTTTCCAAACCTCAATGGTGTTTTTATAATCGCCGAGCTTGTAATAGCATACTCCAGCGTAATATCTGGCAATGTTAGCTGCCTTGGTTGAGGAATATTTTTTAACAATGCCTGTAAAACCAAGATATCCCCCCTTGGTATCCTTGTCTCCCAAAGCTTTTTTCATATCATCTTGGACAAAATATTGTTTAGCATAAAACAATTCTTTACAGGCTTGTTCCTGTCGCGGATTTAGATACATCTTTAGATAGGCGAAGTATGTGCCTGCCATCAAGACTATCACCGTCAAAATGATGCCAATTTTCTTAGCATGACGTTGGATGAAGGTTTCGGAACTATAGGCTATGTTATTGATTTTTTGAAGTAATCTTTGGGATTTGTCCACGTTTTTTTTCTCCGAAGTTTTGGGCATGGTGTTCGTTTTATACGAGTGACAAAGTTATGATTTTCATTCTAAACCATACTGATGGAAGTTAAAATGTTTTACTACAGTGACCTTTTAAAAATTTTTCTATTTGCACAATGCATCTCAAGATTTGAAACATTTTTTATTTTCTCTGGAACCCCATTACGTTATTACAATTTCCACAAGCAAATGTGGTATATATGAAGGGGTCGTATCCTTCTGATGTAAATCTATATAGAGGCCATAACGTACCATATAATTAGATTGACGCATGAGGGGACGATTTGTTCTCTAGGCTCGTAGGCCCCTAAGGTCTAGGGGGGTATATTTTGCAGTGAGGTAGATACACGCTCTTGGGTGTCTGAACTCAAAGACATCATTAGGTTTAAGCTGCTCTGGATCCCACAAAATGGCCTGTGGAAGGGGATTCAATCCTTTTAATGTCTCTATAAAAGTATCTTCGGGTCTGTCTTTTTGACTGATGAATAGAAATGCTCTGTCCATACTTTAATATATTTTACCGTCAAAGATATTAGCTGGTTTAGGCCATATTTAGTGAGAGATAAGGTGACAGAGCTCTGAACAGGTATGGCTAGAAGTACTCTTTTACCTTTCTCATCGATCTGAGATACGTAATAGTACCTATTCCCCCCCCCATCTCGGGTAAAACCTACAAACTCTACTAAGCCTTTTAATATGGATGAATACTCTTGCATTGTCATCATAATAGTCATGATCTGATATAGGGACATGGTTAGACGTCACTACTTTGTACCATTTGCCCGTTTTCTCTTGGGCTGATTTGGATTCTTTCAAATTATTGGTCAGCTCAATCTTGCCTTGGGGGGGTAGATAGGCTACTAAGGTTAAGGGGGATTTACATTGGAAAACGGGTTTTATAGGGGGGGGTATTACATCAAGCCTTCTGCTTCTGATCGTTCACATGTTAGATGTAATGAAAAGTTCATTCCTACGAGGATCGTAGATGAACTGTTTTTTGATCTTTGCAACGGGTCGGGCTTGGGTCGCGTGTGCTTTTGAGAAATTATCTAATAGTGATGTGGGGATAGGTTTCCTCGTGAAATTGTTCGTAGACGACGATGATTTAATAGAGTGCTCGAGTCTTTTTGCCCCCTTCTTTTAATAGTCAGTGCTAGATAATCTGTTAGTTGTAGAGGGTTTTTCAGTGTTTGCATCTTGGGGAAGGCGCTACATGTCTTATAGATATCGCTCAGGTCGGGATGCTATACTTTGAGGTTTTTTGGCCATCCAATTGGATATAATGGTCCATCGTGACGCCTTTTTCCCCGGCTTGGCTAGCGATATGGGAGGCTATCTTTGTCCGGCTGGGCCATGACTGAACTTTGATGTTTATCGTATTACTGAGATCGACAAACCACGTTCATTGCTTGGTCTCTTGTGTTTGCTTCTCGAAAGGGGGGGTGTTCTTTATAGAGAGGAGTGTTAGTCTCTTATCATCTTCTGTGAAAGTGATACGTTTGTAGGAGATCTTTTCGTAAGGGTTGAAAAAAAGGGGAGGCTATGGATATAATAATCCATGGTTTTGACCCTTAACAAAAAAATACCGAAGATGTTTTTGATCTCACCAGACAGGTGAAAATATTGTTTATCATTGCCTGATATCAATACATCTAGTTTTACGTATTCATCAGAGATAGTGAATATCACTAGCTTCTGAATATCCTTTAAATGATATTCATAGATCTTTTGACCGGTGATTTTTGAAAGCTCCAATGGGTATATAACTGTAGCCGTAAGTTGCATCGATACTTATTATTGACGCTTTATGTACCACCTACGGATGAGCTCTGCCAAATATACAGTATTGAACCGCTTTTTTAAAAGATTGCGACCGATATGCGTAAGGAATTTTTCTATAGGCTTTATAATGAGTCTCTTTATCAGCCCGACTTGAGTCTAAAATTTGATAGAGATTTCTTTTTCTTAGATAGATTCATTTTTATGGATACTATTTCTGAGAGGAAGCTTGTCATAAAAGTAATAAAATCGTAGGCACCTTTAATATATTTTTTTCGAGCATCATAAATGAGCTATCCTTTTACAGTTTAATCTTTCCCCTGATAGGGATGAATGTCTGCCGATAGAGGCCATCGAGGAAGTTCTTTGAGGATCATGCTTTTAGTTGAGGCATCTGTGCCTGAAATGTGTTTTTCGTATTCGATCACTAACCAATAGAGACTTATGGTATGTGTTTGGGTTTCTTGTCGAGGGTTTGTATTTGATTCGGATCTGACTAAGTCGCTCTTTTACTCGTCTCTCATGATGGGAAGCTGATATGGTAAATAAATTAGCTACATATTTTATTACAAGGTCTTATTTTTCGCTTCGCTCAAATTTTACTGTTGTTTGAGCGATATCAAAATGAAGGGTCAAATGCTTCCATGTTGTTTTTATAACAGAGATATATAATGTGGTAGGCGGGTATTTATCCGGAGATATGTCTAACGGATAAAGGGTGTCACTTACCCCTAATAGCTATTTGAGATACCCTGGTTCTCTATAATTTACTTCCCTTATATCTTCAAGTTTTTCTTTCATAGGTATATCATTCCCTTGACGATAAACTTGGATTTTTTCGACATTTATCTTCCCATCATAGATCAGATTCCAAGTAGGATAGGAATCTTTACCTATAGCAAACCTTCTGAAAGTCTTTATGTAATATAAACCCCACTTACCATCTTTCTTAACTGAGAAATAGGCTTTTTCTCTATCTATGGAAAACTATAAAAGGACGATTTATTTATATTAATCAGGCTTTCTGTATAAGCAATAACTACCATAAGTGATAGAATTTTTCATAGTAATAATAGTCATATCCCTCCAATTCGATCCAATACTATTTATGATGGGCGATGGTGATGGGCGGATGATCGACTTTGATGACTTTTACAGAGTCGGCTATAAATTTGTCGTATTTATTCCTCAATTCTTGGGTATCAAATTTAGCATTTATTAGCGCACTGTTGAGAGGGAAATTCCTTACCGTGAACTCCTTGGTTGTGACGATATACTACCTGTCTTCGCCAAGTATACTGAAAAGGTCCCATATCAACCCAAAAATAGTGTATGTGATCATTATCTTCTTATATGTGTTTTTGTCGGGGGGGTAGCAAAAACCCTTTTTATCTTTTCAAAACTTCTAGCTTTCTTGAAATAGAAGTATTTGTTTTTCATCCGTCCACTGTCTTTTTATATTTGTATGAATGTAAGGACTTTAAGAGTGGTGATGATATGTTGCCGCCTTGAACCCATCTGTAATATGTATGTACGGCCTTTGTGAGCTTTCTAAATAATTAAAAATCTGATCTATGCGTATTTTTTGATAGAACTAATAGCCGTTCACTTCCCCTGAGATAGGAGCCATATTTTCGTAAGCTTCTATGAGCTCTAGGATTTACACCGTTTCTCAGTATCTCTCCGCTATGGCGTAAATACCACACATAGCTGAAGGCTCCTATGAAGGCATTCCCTTCTATTTGAGGATCGATGATGTGTGCGGCCATAGTACGTACGCAAAAGAAAATGATCAGAGTGATTGATAAGTACGTGATGCTGCGGAGATGTATACCGCTATTATATCTGTTAAGCTTAACGGATATGAGCTTTATACAATTTACCGCTTCAATACTGGCTATAATAAAGCGATTGGTTATATCGAAGTACACCTATTCCAACGATACACCTCTATGGCGGCAATAATTATACACCTGTATCTACTTGTATTTTTTGGATAAGTCCTCAGCATTCTTCAATTTTTTTTTTCGATGTGCTCGACCAATTCGGTGCTGTTGATATAGCGGTTGGAATCCGTAGACAATACCACGATCCAATCCACTTTTACTTTGATTTTTGCCTCGGTGTTGAGAGACGATATGGCTGGATCTGTCTGTCTAACGAATTGCATAGCCCCGTCGGCTATACTCTTTGTAAGAGTTAAACCGCATCCCAACCCTCTAAAGGTTTTAATTTGTAACTATAATTACTTTTGTTGATGGAATCCTTAGAATATAATTTCAAATACCGTCTTCATCCTGATAAAAATGCACAGGCATAAAGCTTAGAAAGTCCTTCTTAATACTCACTGATATTCAAAGTCTAAACGATCTTGGGTAAATCTTTATTCTCTATAGTAATATTTTTAAAAATTCTTTTATATCAAAACTTTCCGTAGGGAGGGCGGATCATATGTGACTCGGGATTGTTATGCGACGAGAGCGTATAACGGATTTTAGAAGCTGGTAAATGTTATGCTATGCTCTTCCATAACTCCTTCATTCTTTTCAGTCCCTCGATATAATTATTTTTGACCAAGGTTATGCTCCCGAATCTTTCTCTATAGTCACCTTCATAGGGTTGGATTCCACCCCTACTGTCTAGATATTTGTCAAGGCATGAGGCGCTTTTATAATTTTGTCTCTGCAAACGGTGGTGGAATGATTTGAAATGAAACTCAAGATACCCATACAACTCCATATTCTTATCTTTTATATCATTGAAAGTATTTTTCGAACGGATCAATTTTGATATCTAATCAAAATTTTCCTTAAGAGGTATAACTATCTTCACTATAGTAGTGGGATTGTTAATAAAATATCGCTTATCCTTACCTTTAATATATATATATCTAAAAATCATAGGATAGAGCAAGATTGAATGGTAATAACAAGGTCTTATCAACAGTTCGTTAATAAGATTTAGTAGAGGTATCCTTCTCTCTACTAAAAATCTTTACAAAATTGTCTCACCAAATATTCTTGTGCGCGTATATGATCCGTTGTAAATCCTTACCCATACATGCATTGATTATATCTACCTTATCGAGCAATAATAATATCGTCTCAGTCGTATAATACTTATAACGCCGATAACGTATTGTTCTAGGTAGTCATGATTCTATTTCGTCCAATAGAAAGATTATAAGCTAGTAGAGAATGATGGGGGATCCAACGTCTTTGAACCCGTATCGTAGTGATAATAATTATTTTTTATTTAACCTTTTAAGCGGTCTGAATAGGAAACCGTATTGCAGATTGCCTTGATGATTTTATTTACTGTAGCTACCCTGGCTACATAAGCAATATCGATAGACAATTTGATAATAGCCACAAATAGGATTCAGCCTATTACCGGCAAGACCAAAGAACCCAAGGTAATAAAAAAACACCTTTAGAAATAAAACCCACAGCAATACTCGCTTACATGGCCACTAAAGCGATATTTACAAGCAGGGATATGGTTTCAAACCACTTGTGCTACAACAAAGGGCTTGGATAAATGCTTGATTTTTTCTCAAATTGAGCAGCATCGAACATTCTGCTAAAAAAAATAAACATCAAAACCAATACTACTATCCCAATAGGCTTTTTGAAAGAGTTACTGAGACCTTTTTATTTGAGTACTTTCTATATGAAAGCATTGATTACCTCCTCTTTCCGCTTTAAATGAACGATCTACAGATAAAACCCAATGTCAATCATCTTGGTCAGATAAGCAGGCGATAACTCTGAAGTATCCGGATAATCATTTTTTGTCAAATCGACTAGCAAATGAATGAAAAAGTAAGTCCGTATCGCCCTGGAGTTTATAGCAAGAAACTTACACCATCGGTCATTTCAATGAGAGAATTCAAAGGTTTGGATTATTTCCACAAAGCATTATCGAGTCTCTTAACGATATCGCTATCCATATAGACCTCCCTGCGCATGATTTTGATCTTGGTATACCGCTTATTTATAAAAATAACTTTCTACTTTGCTCGGGCAGTATCATAAGTCAAACCATCAAACGAGGGGAGATTATGAGAAGTGATCCATCCCTTTTTAACTACCCCATTCATCTCTTGTAATAAAATCCTCGACAACTCATGAGCCCATGAATCTTTTTGCTCAAACTCAAATCTTGGAGTTCATTCGGAATTTTCTTCAAATCCCTAGTTTGAAATGTTATTTTGTCTAGATCTTCACTCGTATTATCTGTAGCTCGTAAAAGTCTAGCTTGATCATCCATAAAGACTAAAAGGTTTTCCCTTAATCGATTAAAAACTTACCTTTGTCTCTCCTGTGGTATGTCTTGAGCTATTGAAATTATTCCGTAAAATTATCTTCAAAATCATCCAAATATATCAAGCCGATCTTGTTTTTATTTTGGTCTTCTAAGGATAGATAATTCTTCACCTGTAGATCAGCCTCTTCCATACTAGGATCAATGTAAGATACAACGAAATGATCTTCATTTACCCGCTTGCGCAAGTGGTCGTAAGCCTCTTGAGTGGCAAAGGCTTGTGGATGGATTAGCTGTATCGGGAAGATGTTGCCTGACCATGTCTAACCAATTTTCAATTTTAGCGACAAAGGGACCACACCTTATTGCGACCTGTATACCGTCCAATTTATGTAACGAAATATCCGTTACCATTACCATCTCATCTGTATTATACTTATACCGTCCAGAAGAGCTTTGTTTTTATAGCTGGTACGTATGATGTTTCTCTCGGCTATATTGAGCAATAGATCCACCTGTTGAGACGAGCCCACCCTATATGTTAGTCGAATTTTTTTGAAGCGGATTCAATTACCGTGCAAATGGATCCATTATCTCGTGATAAGGTATGTTAAAAAATTGCGGATTGATAGGTATATGAAAATTTGTATAAATCCTCTTTTCTACTGGAACTTTTCTGAAATGTACGATCTTGGCATTCGCATCAAAGATAAATTTGTACTTATTGGCTTTCCCAACCATCCTTATGATACGCTTCCTTTCAGCATTTTTATCTATGATGATGATCCTACCCAAGACATTGGTCAATACAAATCCATCATGAGAGACGATCTTCCTGATATTAGGATCGTTTTAGAAATATAAGGCCCGTATCACTCCCTCGTCTTCCTTCTGTGGGGAGAAGATACCAGCTCTCTGAAGTTCGGCTAATACTAGTTCGGGCCCCCCTTATTACCTGTAAGGCTTTGAAGTCTTGCTCGCTCATGCGAGGGTTTTTTCATAGTCTGGAGTGCTTCCTGGACTTCTGCTACGGTATAGGTCGTAAGGCTAATTTGATTCACCCAAGTTTCTTAGTCCGGCCCAGATACCTGAATCAATGCCGGGGATGGTTTTCGGATGGAAGCATACACAACTTTTCTTTATCATGATGTCATGAACCAGGTCATTGTACGACAAATCGGGATCTTGGCGTAAAAGGAGATTTTTCTATATAATTCGAAGTCATTGGACAAGAAGTCTATTTTATTCAGCGTGATCTTTTCATCTTGGATAGAGAAGGTTGCATCCGGTCTGAAGCCGCCTGACCAGGGTGCTAAGTTCACCTTAGGCTTTCAGAAAATAGGTTTTGATCTTATTGACCTCTTGAGAGGTATATTCAAAGGTATTTAGGTGCTTATAAATGACTATTTTGTTCGCAGCATCGCTATCTTTGACGTTCTTGGCATTTTTGACTAATCTTGTACAGCTTCATGAAAGCGGCTAATTTTCCTAAGATGTGTTGATCGAAGAGCTTTAAATAATATCCCTTAACCTTATGGTCTTCAAGACTTATACATAGATCTTTGAAAGCCTTGATTTCGATATTATAGTCCATGTATTGCATCAAAAAGCTGTATTGATCATAATATATCCCCACTTTGTAATCACCTGTTTTTATCTTATCGAGATTGGCATAGATTTATGACTTGATATGATTGAATTCATTATCATCCAATTGTATGTAGACAGATGCTATGAATGTTATTATTATCTAAAGAGATTGAGATGTCATTAATTCTCTTATCGACGCTATCTGTTGGTGTCTAGCTTATGGTAGTCCTCTTGAAACAACTCATTGAGTTTATAATGAATCTGGAAAAGCATCCGATATTCATTCGGGATGGAGAGATCTAAAGGAGACTTAATATAATTTCTGATCAATATTCTTAGAGGTCTATCCATTTGTCTATATGCCCTAGGTTGTGGTCCTTCCTCATCTATGAGCGCTATAAATCATCCTTCTAACTCTTTTTATGTTTTCATGATCTACTCATATTTATATCTATTATTGGGAATAATATAAGAATTTATTTTTTTTGTAGAGATTATTTTGATCATTTTCTAATGTGTTGTAAAAAGAGGTCGAAAGAAGATTGTAGGTGTTATTCATCGGAGGTAGATTATACCAGTGGTGATTATAACACACAAAAAATAACTTTATTTAAAGTTATAAAAAAATATGATATGTAATTAGGTGATTATATCAATAGGTTTTTATGTAAGTCAAATGTGATGTTTTTAATAAATTTATTATAAAGTTATATCTATAATGGTATTAGGTTTTTTTTTATATGTATTTATCAGACTATTTTTAGTGAATCATTATATTTGATTAATATTTTATATGAATAGAAAGGCATGGTTGAGTGAAGGATAGCATTTTATCACTAGTAAAGCTTGGTGGCCAGAGGTATCTATATGTTGTTTGGCCTCGTTAGGTCTCAAAGAAATCCCTTGTAAGAGTGGCTTTCGTCGAGATAGTTTTGCATGGATTGCTTTCCGATGATGATTTTTTGGCACAAGGTGTAGTGTGCACGGATTTTACTAATTACCAGTCTATCGTATCGAGCTCTTTGCTTTTTAAAAATTGATTAGTTTTCACAAAGTGCCTACAACCTAAAAAACCACGGTGTACAGAAAGAGGTGAAGGATGTGCCGATTTTAACACATGATGATGGCTCCTGTCGATGATCCCCTCCTTTTTTTGAGCATAAGAACCCCATAGTAAGAAGACGATGTTTTCTTTTTTATTGGAGAGAGTTCTGATGACCGTGTCGATAAAAGTCTCCCAACCTTTGTTTTGGTGAGAACCCGCTTGTCCGTCCCTTACTGTCAATGTAGCGTTGAGTAGCAAAACTCCTTGTTTGGCCCAACGGGTTAGATCTCCACTCTTGGGGAATGGTTTACCCAGGTTGTGGTGCAACTCTTTGAAAATGTTTTGCAGAGAGGGCGGAAAGGGGACCCCGTCGGGTACCGAAAAGCACAGTCCATTGGCTTGATTGTAGCCGTGATAAGGGTCTTGACCTAGGATGACTACCCGCACCTGGTCAAAGGGACAATGATTAAAAGCTGAGAAAATCTCTCTACATGGGGGGTAACAAGTGTATTTTTTGTATTCGTCTAGTACGAAGTGTACTAGCAATTTAAAGTAAGATTGATCGAATTCTCTTTCTAATAAGCGTTTCCAATTCGGGGCAAGTTTTACGTTTATCATGGAGCTATTGATCTGAGAGCTAAAATAATGAATTTATCCCAGGCTGATCGGGATGTTTATTCCTTATAGATCATTTTCAATTGGAGCAGATTTATCGTGTTGTTACGAAGTCCCTTGATTTTTTTGTACAATATAGAGTGACTTCGTTATATGAAATCGATGCGATGGGTGCATCCTGCATAATGAAACGATCCGTTTGTTTATAGAGACATTTTCTCTTCTCGGGATCATTGGTACTTATCGCTATCTCATACCAATTGTGGATTTTTATAATGGGTCACATTGGGTCCAGCTGGAGCGAAAAATTTTGCTGTAGAAAAAGTGCTAGATAGTTTTTTGCATCTGGATAGTTGGCTCGCCAATCTGTGCGAAAAAAATAGCCATTTTCCATCGATTTGAGCTTTCAAAAATGTAGATAAGGGCATAACGTTGATATTCACTTCTAGACTGATTTTGGTCAATGCTCCTTGGATGTATTTGCATAGATCCAGGTAGTTAGAGGTTGTGACCCTGGTGATCATTGTTGGGTTTTTTGCATCTCGGGTATTGCCGGGCCGTATGTATAACCGATCTGATCATCGTGGGTAAAGGTAGTTCCGCGCCGCCCAAGGCTGGTGTGCCTATACCATTGCGGAGGTATCATATTATCTTTTTCCTGTCAAATCTGTGATTGATCGTTTTGCGGAGGTTTTTATAGATTGAACCTGCTACATCTATCTTAAAGGTCAGATATTCCGTATTGAGATAGGGTTGGGATAACTTGACAATCGATCGGCGTATTTTGATCGTAGTTTTCCGGTGGGGTGAGTAATTCATATTTATAACTAACATCTAGTTAGGAGATAAAATTTATTTCCCCTTGGATAAACTCTATAAACTAGGTGTATTTGTCAGGTAAAAAAGATACGTTTACCTCTTCGAAGTATGGTAAAGGTCTGCCTTACGAATCACGTTCATAATAGTGAATATTTCTACACAGAATCATCTTGATATTTTCCTCCCACAACTTGAGATGAAAAGGACCAGTACCTACCGGATGCGCGTGAAAATACGTGTCGTATTTTTTCTATCGCTTTTAGAGATACAATAGAGCAATATTGTATGCTCAGGAAGCCCAAAAATGATGGAAAGGGTTTTTTAATTAGATTTGAAAGATGGTGTTATTCAACGAGGTATAATGCTAAATTTTCTCCAGCACCCATCATCCATGTGATACAACTTTAGGCTCCTTGAGCCGATTAAAATTATACACAAAATTGGTGACTAAAATCTTACGGATCCCATGTCGCATAAAGGTGGCATCTCTATGAAAATAGACATCGTCTCTAAGGTGAAAGGTATAAATATTACTATTAGGATTGATCCCCGAACTCTGATCTATATCGGGCTGTGTCCCCCAATGCATCATAGAGTTGTACCAAGCTTGAAAATAATTAGTGAGTCAACCAGGTACTTGCCTGATCTTTTGCAAGGGCGGGCTGGATATAAATAACGAATGTTTTCATAACGATTGAATCGGAAGATCTTATTGGGATCTTGTACCGACGTGTCGCGACAAGATAAGAGAAGTTTCACGTTGCTCAACAATAGAAATAGGACGCTGCCTCTATATCTACACAACACATCTCATGACACAGTGTGTATGAAGGGCATCTTGCACGGAGGAATAGGGATTTATACGGCGAATGATCTCCTCATTTTGTGATAAGTTTTGAAGCTAATCATTTTTCGATTTTTTTCATCCCAAAGCTTGTGAAAAGCACATTTGAAACTGCTCCAGAAGTTCAGACTGGTCACATGTTTTTCGAATATAGGGTGAGCACGATGGCATTGGGCTAAATGGTAAAAGGGGATCCGTGGGGCTAAGTGATGAATGTGATGATAACCTATGTTACCTGTAAACCAATGACTTACCTTGGGGAGTTTGTAGTAAGAACTCCCTTTGATCGCCGCTATGAGAAAATTCCAATTGGGTTTCCATTCCTTGTAATTAGGATCGTGCTGATGCTGGATATAGAAGACCCATATTGCTACAATGGCAAAGGTGATGATGATGGGAAGTTGTATAAATAGGAGTTTTTGGTACCCGATTAGGACCCCTAAGATGGTGTAGAACAATAGTATGGTAAGATTGCTCCACCAAAGCGCACGTTTTTCTTTTTTCCAACCTTTCATCTGTATTAGAGGTAAACGATTGTGAATGAAGATATAATACAAAGGACCTAGGAAGAACATGATCAGAAAAGAACGGTAGACCCTGTATCGGATTTTTCCTAAAAAGTTCAAGTTATCGTATTCGCGCACCGTCAATATTGTGATGTCTCCAATATCTCTGAAGTCTAGTTGGGCATTGTGGGCATGGTGATGGTTGTGTGAGCGTGCCCAATATTTGAAAGGTATTAGGGTAAGTAAACTGCAGATGAATCCTATGGTGTTATTGGCTTTTCTAGAAGGGGTGAAAGATTGGTGTCCACAATCGTGCTGAATGATGAATATTCTGGTGAGGAACAAGCCGTTCAGTATACCAAAGATTAGGGTAAATATCCAAGAATAGTCGTAGGTTAAGAACATCAATATACCAATGGCTAAAAAGGGTAAAAAAGTATTGATGACTTGGGTATAGGCTTTACGTGTACTGGGTGTATAGATTTTGACCCATTCTTTCCAAGCTTTCAGGTCTTCTTTGATAGCTGTGTATTGATTTTGCATAAGTTGTATGGGATTTGTCAGTAAATGTATAAATTATTTACTATTTAGTTGAAATGTTTATATGATATTAAATATTATCGTGTAAAAATCGCTTTTTTTCGAGTAGACTTTCTTTGGATTCTATGTGATCTTCATCAGGTATACAACAGTCTACAGGACATACGGCTGCACACTGAGGCTCATCATGAAATCCCACGCATTCGGTACACTTATCAGTCACTATGAAAAAGACATCATCTTCTTTAGGGGGTTGTGGAGCATCGGCATCTATTGTGAGGCCAGATAGGGCTGTGACCCTCCCTTTGAGGGTTGTGCCGTCCGAAAAACACCATTCCGTAGCCCCCTCGTAGATGGCATTGTTGGGACATTCAGGCTCGCAAGCATTGCAGTTGATGCATTCATCTGTTATTTTTATCGCCATTTTTTTACGAGTTTTGTCGTTGATATTCGCTTGCTCAAGCAATGGCAAATTTAAGTTTAATTTATTACTCAATGGAGCGGCTTATAAGGACTTTTGACAATCTGGGGACTTTGCTCAGGCGATTAGATTGAGGTGATAATGAGATTTATGGCTTGAAGGGTTGTTTCGAGCTTTTTGAAACGTTTTGTAGAAAGGCTGTATTGTGCTAATCCTTGATTTACCTCATAAAACGCATGTTTTGAGTTAGGACAGTGAGGTGTGTTGCTCAGGAAGAAAGCGTGGTGAATTGGATCAGCCCCATATATGTTTCCGGTGAAAAAGCCTAAAATATTAGTGGTGATTATGGCGGGAAATATTCCTTTGGTAGGATTTTATGACTTTTTGTGCTCTTTCTCTCCGGCCATCGGGTCTTGGTTAAAAATGCTTCTGGGGATGATCAACTTTTACGTTTTATCTGTCGGCTGCTTGTTGATGTGGAGCTTGCGTTGAAAGATAGTGTGACTTTTGTCGATCAGGTTTTGTAGGGCTTCGATGCCGGGATCGTTACTGGGAGTAATAATATAGCTCGGTATTCGAATATTATTTTCAAGATCGTCAGTGATTGATCCGTAAACACCATGTTTCAGTGACTGTTTTACAAGGAGATGCAAGTCTAGATGTACTTTATGGGTTGGTGCATGATATTTTGAGGTATTTTGGTTACGGGTGTTAAAATGTAAGTAAAGTTTTTTCCTTCGTCATTACGATTCGATTCGGTTGTTCCAGGCTTTTGATAAGGAAAGAGCCGTGTCGTAAAATTTTAAATATGTTTGCAACCGTTATTATCATTGGCTAATTTATATACTTAATAATATTCTTTATCAAGAGAAGAGTATCCTCATTTTAGGTAAAAAAATGATTGTCATAACCCGATTTCGATCTTGTTTTATGAATATTATAATGACATACAGGGTATCAGAGATCGTTTTGAGCGATATAAAGATCTGTTGCAATGTGTGGTCGGTAATGGGATTTGCGATAGGCATATCCATTTTGGATAGACTCAATATCCTGTATTGATAGATTATGCTGATGGGATAGACACGATATGGTTTTTAAATTGGTTGTGATTCTCTTTATAGTCGTTTGCATCAAGGAATGATCACTTGTTTTCCTTTGATGAGAGGTCTTCTTTTTAGATTGGTCAATGTAACGAAATAGGTCTTGCCAGACTATTTAGATAGCAATCTTGTATTATGCCTTTCAATTTCAACTTCTTGGTGGCCTTCAAGGCGTAGTTTTCCCATACATAATTGTGTGGTGGTATTTTTATTTTCTACTTGGTATCTTATTTTTTTGTCGTCTTCTGAGAGGTCAAGTATAGACAATATATCCGTTTATGGTATTTTAGTAGTTGTAGTAGAATTTTTTGAATTCATCGGTGGCATGTTTATTAAAGTGTGTCTGATAGGTGTAGGCTGATTCCCCCTACAATGATAACAGCTTCAATGCCAACGACGGCTCTTACAGCTATTTTTGAGGTGTGAGTGGCAGGAATTAAATTTCGTTCCTATATTCTCAGCTATCTCAAATAGTTCAAAAGTCCCTCCAGCCCTTTCCACCTATATTGATTGGATTGGGTTCAGGATTAAGGACTACTCAGGTGGCCATTCCGATACCTGCCCCGGTTTGCGATAGTAGTAGCTGTAATCTTTTTTCTAGAGCTTTGATCATGAGGGCTCTTAGTTTTTTTGTTGATTTTTATATCTTATAGAAGTTTCGATATTAGTCTGATATTAAGGAATTTTACCACGGTCAGTCCTATCTCTTGGGCTAGCTAAAGCTCCAAAATGTAATTTTGCAAGTGGAGTAGCGTTTGCTGCTAGCAAGTTAAATACAAAAATAGCATGAAATAAGTTATTGATCATCATATTATTTTGCTTTTTATACTAGTCTTTATGTTAATATATATATTAACATAAAATAACTTACTATATTCAATTTATATATTTAATTAAGTTATAATATTTTTTTTAATTTCCCTATGGATTTGGGTTAAGAAAAAAATCTTTCGGTATCGGGAGGTTTTTAGTATTTGTATGTCAAGAGGGGGGGGGTGACGATTATTCTTTTTCCTTTTAGGAGGGGGGAGGGCTTCATGATCAGTCATTGTGAGAAGGTAAGTCTTACTTGGTTCGAGATCACAATCTTCTTGGATATTTTGTATATTTAAATTGCTTTAGCCGGTCTGAATTTTTTTGTTCTATGGCAGAGTAGTATACCGGATGAACTTGTGATGGAGATATTTACTCTCAGTTTTTTTGTACCACTTCGTATGATGAGCAATTTTTCACTAGTGAAGGTGTATGTATCGTCTTTTGTTGATTGCCTAATGTCACCAGCTTTATATGTTAGAGCACTATTTGCTGAAAACAAAGTCTTTTAAAGCATTCTCTGCTGTTGATTCATTTTTAATAACTTATTGTATATAAAGTGCAGATATTGTTATATTTAAATGATTTTTATGGATCATATTATAACCTTTCTTTAGATTTTTGTGTATTCGTCTTCAATTGGTAATATTTTGTAGTATTTTGATTGAAGATAATTTACTTTGGGGTATACTATATTGTTGTGTCTATTTGAAAGCATGCATGAATAAAGTTTGTAGCTTAGACTGCTCTATAAAAAAAATCATAAGGTTTATGTCATATTATTTTAAAATAAAGCTTTGCTTGTAAGAGAATGCCCCCCTAATGGAATCTCTTTTATAATTAATGATAAGGATTTATCTTATGTTTAGATTTCCTTGTGAATAGTTTTTAAGGATACTTTTTTGAACCTTATAACTCATTTCGATTGGCATAGATCTGAGTCAATAATATTTTAAGATGCTTCTCAATTAGTTTGAGCTGCTTCAAGATGGTCTGGTAGATTTGTTGCAGATGTGTTTTGTTCTTTTCATAATTTTCTATGGTTTGATCTGCTTCTTTGGGTTTTTATAAATGAATTTTAATGATTATTTTAATTTTAAAAAGTTTTTTTTAAAAAAAAAATAAATGAATGTTATTTTATTGTGTTTTTAACATATTTGGTTGGTGTAATAAGATTGCTATAGATTCGACCTAAAGATTGCATCCCTCTTTACGGGTCCTCTTTTATATTAAGTGCTTTTTTCTAACGGTCGAGGTATTCGTCACTATAGATGAGGGAGGCTAGCCAGCCAACCAACCAACCAACCAACCAACTAACCAACCAACCAACCAACCAACCAACCAACCAACATATCTTATATGGGACTAATGATTTGGCAAACTGTGTTAATTTGATTTGTGCTTTTATGAGGAAAATAGACATCTTACGGATGTGTCTGTTGACTTGTTTGATCTGGTTGCACTATTGAGCCAAGTAAGTAGGAAAACTTAGTTTGTGATCATAGATGAATGAAGCGTTTGAAGCCAGAATGTTTATTGATAGATTTTTTTTGGGTATCGTCTACGTTTAACTAGGGTAGGGGGAGGCTATGGAGTTTATAATTTTCCATTGTACGGAGTTGACGTACTGCATTTATAGCGCTCGCATGGCAGTATAAAAAATGTTATTAAAATGTTCTTTACTAAGAATCTTAGGCACCTTAGATTTTTCAAGAAGGGGTTGGTATAAACTACCTTCTTTTGCTCCAGCTTCTCTAGCAGCATTGCTTGAGATATGATAGACTTTATCGGCATTGGCTATAAATGGTTTGGGGCAAATGATCTGGTTTGATTTGTATCGTCGTCAGATGCTCTCATAACAGTACGTATGATGCTTTCAAGGTTTTTTGATTCAATATTTTGAGAACTACTGATAACTTCCTCTTCCTCGAGTTCATATTCTTTAGATTCGGAATCAGTGTCTTCTCTTTCAGATTCGTGGCTTGACTCTTCTTCATCTATAGAGGAGTTGCTTGTGTCTTCGTCTTCTACTTCAAACTTTTCTATTTCGTTTGCTGTTTGATTAATTTCTATTTATCCTAATCTAATGATGCCTAGACCACTACTACCAATTGAAGATAGAGCGGTTGCTCCGACAACAGTAATACCTGATTCCAGAGCAGCATTGATGCCTATGATAGTTGCAGGAGAACTATTTTCAGATTGATTTTTATATGATTTCTTAGTTGGAGATTGTTTATCACCCCATTTATTAATGTACTGATTAGTCTTTATGAAGAGTTCAAAAGCAGCCTGATGCTGGTAAATAGCGCATTCAAACTCCGAGCTACTATCGAGTAAGTATACTTCCCTATGGTTGATGGCATGGTATAAGTACTTGGATTTTATATTAATTTCTCTAAAGGGTCATAAAAATTGCAATGTACATTTAATAAAAACCAAATATGTTTTGGTGTATAGATTGATTGATTTGGTGTTTTTTGACCTCTATAGAAGTAGATTGTGGTGAGATAGGTCCTTTTTTAACCAGGATGGCACACGAAGTTGCTTCTTTTGATTTGCAGCCATGATTGTTTTTACTCTTTACATGATATAGGAGTGTTTATCCTACGGTAGATTGAAGATTCTGGCGAATATTTTTATCGTTTAAAAGACTTTTAGAAGTGGTTGAGTCATAGAAATGGTACGTCAGATCTTCCGGCAAACCGAGTTTTTCAGGCAGAGTTGGACAGGGGGGGGTAGATCCCGTCCCTCATATATTTTGATTTCTGTACATTTATTATTTATGATGAGTTTTGATAGATCATCCACTTTTAGAGTGAATTAATCTGAACTGAGCTCATCGTTAAATTATTTATCCTTAACAATCATTTGTATAGATAATTTCATTTCTTTTTTATATTCGTTTATTTTATGACAAGTTTTTTCTTTTGCTTAGGTAAATTGTATTAGTATGTATTGATAAGTAAATTTTTTTCATAGTAATTTTATTAAGTTTTTGAAGGTGATGGGTTGTCCTTTATGAAATGTTACCTCTGATGATTTTGGTATTGATCTTTGATTGAACAAAACGGTGATCGGTGTAGATTTGGTTGACAAATGACAAGCGCTTGTCATGATAGCTACGATATAATAACGTTCTATTTTTTGTAATTGTTTAAGATGTAGTATTCTCTTACCTTGATCATTCTCTAAGATATATTTTATAAAATAATTAAAATTAGTCAACAAGGCACTAGTGGAATCTGGTCCTAGATTTTATGCAAAAATCATGTTGGACTTTCAGAGTGGGGGAGCGGCTTATCCATTCGTATAGTGAAAGGCTAAGATTCCATTGTATTGTCTTTGTTATTGCTAGTAATAAAATAAACTTGATGAGCTTCATATGAATTGAGTTTGATCATTTCGTTGGGATTCTATAGTCTCAACTCATTATGGTATGTATTGGGTTGATAATTATCGATGATTTTATTCATATCTAAATTGTTATTTTCATAAAGCGGTGTAATCAACTGATTATTATTCCTATATAGATACTTCTTTATTTTTAGTATTATCTTTTAAGGAGCAGGTATAGTGATGATAAAGGTATCTAGCTCAGAAACACAAGAGCCACTTTAGGCCTTGACTTGATATTTGCGTTTGTATCCTAATGCATGTATGGTCAGGTTTTTAATTTACTTCTATTGGGATATGAACCACAAAATATTTTGTCTTAGCCCCCTTTCTCTACCTACTAATGCTTCGAAGCTGTAATAATCAGGCTTTTTAATTATCTTATGAATGATATATATCTGATCTCCGTCATCTATAATGTAAATATTTTCATCCGGAAGATTTTCTTATTGTGATATTACTGAGCTAAAATTATAATAAATTAAAATATACCATATTTTATATTCACTTTTGTGGTATTGCACATGTATTTTGATATATATCCGTAGGAGGTTTAAGTTTTTTTATTGACATATTTGTTCGGACGATTAGTATTTGGCTAACAAATAAAAACTACGCAAAGATTGTTTTTTCAAATATTTTTTAATTAATATTAATATTAATATACTAATACAAGTTTTTTTTGTTTTAATTTTAATACTTAATATGATTACTGTATAGTTTTTATACAATGATTTGACCAATTGCACCATTAGGTCGAGCTAAAAAAATTCTCATAGCCTTGAGTTGTGCTGGAATAGTGGAAAAAAAGAATAATTTAACTATGTGCTAGCCAAAAGGCTTTGAGCTTTTCTAAAGTTGCCATTGAATTTATCTAGGTAATAGAGACCTATACCCTTTGACTTTGTCCTTATTGGTGTGTTACCAAAAGGTCCATTGATCGCATTCACCCGGGAGGACGGTTTTTGGCCCCTACTCGGTGAGCCATAGCGAACACTTAGTTAAGATGGTTTTTTTATGGCCTTTGACAAGATTTTTTAAATAGGCCGATCTGTAGACCAATAGCCAATGGTTTGTTTTCTCATGGGCCGTTGTTACGTATCTTTCTGCATTTTGGAGGTACATATTATTTTCAAGATCTAAAGCTGTCAGAGGATATTTTCCTGTATGTAGAACTACGGTCTTCAAAAAATGAACTGCTTATTCTGTACCGTCAACACCGCTTGCAAAGTGATAGCTTTCACAAATCAGATCTGCTTCAGATGCCAGTTGTTCTCTTTCCTTGTAAGTTTTGTCTATATAAGTTGAACCTTCAGTGTATTTGTGAATGACGCCATAAATCCCATCCTCTTTAACTGATTTGAAATCAATATTTTGGTTCCAATGATAAAGATCGATAACAACATCAGTATAGTTAGGGTCAATGCCTGAGGAAGGGGTTTTTGTAAGATTCATTCCCTCTAAAATTTATTAATATAAAACCGTGAAAATATTAATTAAAGGTTTTTAAGAATAATTTTTTTTGTGATTATAAAATGTTTTATAATGGATCGTATCAAGTGGCTTAGACTAAAAAATCCCCATATCTTTAAGTTGTGAAGGGAGAATAGAAAAAAAATAATGGTTCAACTACGTGCCAGATAAAAGGCTTTGAACTCTTCTAAAGTACCATTGAATTTATCTCGAAGGCTGGAACTGATACCTTTTACCTTACAGGGTTTTTATACCTTTTACCCATCAGTATATTGCCAGAGGGTCCACCGATCCTAACTGCGGGGTAATAAAATGATAGACTCTTCATAATATATCGGTCGCCAACGTGGACAATTGCTTAATACTTTTAATATGGAAGCTTCTGCCGAGTCAGTAGATTCGTGCAAGCCTCTACCACCACAGATAACTAGTTAAACCCTCGTTTATTGATGGATTTGTTCAACAAAATCCTTGGAATTATTCAGACTTATATGAGCTCTTTGTTTTTTTGGATTTTTCAAAATCAAGAGCTAGGCGTATATCACGTTTGTTGGGCGCATCGATGACCTTCATAAAATGACGTGTTTATTCTTTCCCCAACCCGTCTAAACCATAGTGATAAAAGTTCCACTTATAAGGTCTTGTGCTTTAGCTGATGTTGTACGATCTTAGTATTTCGTATCTTAGTCGTTATAGGTTTGTGTCTTTTGGTAGCGTAATTTCGGAGTATTTATTGTGATGCGGTGAAATACGGCCAGTATGCCGTTTTGTTTTAATAGTTTAAAATCAATAGATTCGTTAAATGTAGGAAGATATATTAGGGTGTTTGTATAATCCTTACGAATGCCGTCTATTATATATTGGGCACTTTCGTTATCGTTATAGGATATAATTGATAATATTTAGATTCGCGATAAAGTGTAATTTGCATATAATATTTATATTAATATAAATATTATAGATTAAATAATTGATATCTAAAATATTTTTAATTATTTTATTGGACTGTTGAATTTACTTCGTTTAGAAGGACCTATACCTTTGACTTCGTTAGGTTCTATCCCTTTTTTTAGCTATTGGTATACTGCTATAGGGTCCATTGTGACCAGTTGTGTGGAAAGTATGATGGTAGCTTCGGAACCCCATTTATTTACCCAGAGTTGACAAAGTAGGCTAAAATTTTTAAAATTGGCCTTGTGATCAGGTTAACCAATTCTCGTAGAAGACATCCGACATAAATGATCGGCCAAGATCCGGTTTACTGGTGGATTTCGGTGACAAAATCTCTTGCATTGCTGAGCATCATTTTATTTCTTGTCCTTTAATGCCTTAGGTGTTGATTATAAGATGTATCTTTGAGCGATCCACAGCGGTTGTAGTATTTAAAAAATGATGGGCTTGGTCTATTCCCAATCCGCCTAACCCGTAATGATATCCTCCTCATAAGAATACTTGTTCTCTGGTAGATTCTGCTCGTTCTGTATATTTGATATTTTTATTTTTACAACTTTTTCTCCTTTTGTATATATTTTAGGATAAACTATAGTGGTGGCTAGATGTGTTATACTTAATATATCGTCTTTTTCTAATCAACTCGAAATCGATTTTTTCGTTATATTCGGAGGGATTAGTAAGGATATTTGCGTGAGTTACATCTTTAATTTTTTTTATTAGGGTCGATGGCCCAATGATTTTTTGTCATCTTTTATTTTCTCAAAGTTGATAATTTCTGCGTCGATTTCTAAGTTTTTTTTAGGGATAGTTTTATAAATTGTGGTTTTTTCTTCTTGATATTTTTTTAATCTTTCTCCTTAGTTCAGTGACATGATTTGGTGTGTGGTTTTATAGATCATCCATAGAAGGTAAGCTAATAAAATATATAAAAAAGGTGTTTAAAATCATAAAAAATAATCTATACCCTACTAAAATTAATTAAAAACATATCATAATAAAAAAAAATATCATTTTTATAACAAATGTTAGATGATGTACTTAATTAAAGTGGATTGATTTTAGTATTTTAATATCATTTCTGAGAGGGGTTTACGAACTTTTTTAAAATGTTGAAACTCATCTTCGGCAGAGCGGTATCCTATTGCTGCCAATACGACAGATCTTATTTTTTTTTCTTTTAGACTTAATACTTCATCGAATCCTTCTTTATAAAAGCCTCCTATAGGACAAGCGTCGATTTGTTCAAGGGCGCAGTAATATAGTAGTGTTCCCAAGGCGATATGGGTTTGTTCGGATTGCCAGACCTCACGTTCTCTTCGATCAAGACTATTGATAAAATTCATGATGCTTTCTTTGTAACTTGTCAAGTTACCTAGAGGGAGTTGCCGTTCACGTTCTATGAGGTTGACTAAGCCTTCGGCATAGGAAGGCTCTAAATCGGTTTGTATGGCAAAAAGGATCAGATGAGAAGCTTCGGTTATTTGAGGGCTACAAGTCAAAGGTCTGAGTTTTTCTCTTCTAAGTTCAGGGTCTTCTATTACAATCATCTTATAAGCTTGCACTCCATAAGAGGCTGCACTCAAGTTGGTGGCTTCTAATATACTTTCCAATTGTTTATTAGAGAGCTTCTTTTGCGGATCGAATCGCTTCACCGCATACCGCCATTGAAGGGCTTTAATGGCATCCATAGTAGTAGTTTGTATATAGAAAAAATTATATTTTGTCGTACTTTATTATTAAATGCTATGCTATATTTGATCTTTATATTTTTTATATAATCTAATCTTATAGAATTGTTTATTTATTCCTATTTATTACACTATTGTGGTATCCGTATGAAGAATAGATAATCAAGCCGCTCCCATCTAGATAATAAAAGCAATCCAACTACATACAGGGATTTTTGTTATCAAATATAAGTAAAAGACAGCACCCAAAATAGGGATCAACGAACAATTTTTCTAAAATGTCAAAAAAAAACATCAATGCCAATATCATCAAAAAAAATCAAGTAAATCCCATCTTGGGAATTTTATAAATCTCATGAGAGTGTTCTTGAAACCTTTCCTTAAAGAAATAAATGAATAAGAGGGAGACTATGGGTATGATCCATCTGCCATCGATGTAAGGTGCTTTGAGGTGCTTTTTTGATTTGAACATCGTTTTGCGGTCGCAAAAATATACCTCTATATACTAACAAAAAGGCAATGAGTGTCCCAATGCTAGTCAGGTACAGTACTAGGTTTGCTGCCATAAAGTGATGTAAGTGCTACTAAGACCTTTGTGATTATAGTGGCAATAGAGGGTTGTTTTATATTTGAGGTGAATGATAGAAAACTTTTTATAAATTAACATGTAATGGTTTATAATCAGCTATATAAATGGTTGTCCAATTTGAAAGATCAATAAAACACTCATTGCAGTGATTATTGTACTAAAAGAAACGATTTGTCCGACGAATTTCAAATTGGTGTAGTCGAAAATAAAAGCTATAGGGTTTGTAACATTACTGAATTCTTTGTGGTTGACATGATGCCAGTGATGACTAAGGTCACTGTAACGTGGATGATAGTATAGATGAGTAGTGCATACCCCATCTCCTCGGGGGAGATCGCGTTGTGGATTTTTGATTCTTCAGATGTAGTCGATATCGCGTCGAAGCTGATATAGGTAAAAAATACTGCTGAGAATTTCTTAAGTATTCTGCTAAAACCATTTTGGGATAAGGGTATATAATTGTCTGTAATGATATATGACAATCCCAAGATGATGATGAATAAGATAGCCGGTTTGATATGGATCATCATATTGGTTCATTTTTTACTACCTCTGATACCTGTATATCAATCAGGTTATGAAGGTTACTACAGCAAAAGCTAAGATATTGAAGATGATTTTTTTTACCGAACAAGGTGGGGTAGTCACCCAAGCCAAATGAGTAGTGGGTTTCCCAGCAGCTAGGGCTGTTTCGTAGAGTTATCGTGCTATTTTTGGGGTATCAGTGATAATCTACTGTGCTAGATAGACCCCTGTTCTTTGAAGTATATTGTCAAAATAGCTAACCCCATGAGATGTTTAAGATAATCTTTCCAATGATGTACTCGAGGATTAGTGCCCAATTGATGATCCAGGCCATTAATTAGCCAAAGGCTATATAAAAATAAGTTCGAATGTTTCTTGATATAGATATATAAAAAAGTAAATTATACATAATAAATTTATGTAAAAATAGCTTATTATGTATGATATAATAACAAGGAAAACCATCACTTGGCTACCATGATATATACTGCTTCTCCTAATTGTGCTAAAAATACCGACCCCTACTAGGGCTCTTGCTCCCTTTTCTCATGTGTTTTATTTTGATGGATTTAGGTAATATATTTTTTTTAATAGATTTCTCATTTGCTCGATATTTTTATAAGGGTAATTAATAAAAAAAAACAGTAAAAAACCTTATAATTACCTGTAAAAATAGATATTGAATCTAAAGATACCGGTCAGTTTATAATAAGCTTCTTTTTAATTTCTTCTACGTATTTCTTGAAGATTTTGTCCGTATCTGATAGATTTCGTACAGTTTTGCAAGCATGGAGCACTGTGGCATGGTCTCGGCGACCTATTTTCATACCGATGTTGGCTAGTGAATGATTGGTGTATTCTTTGGCAAAATACATAGCCAGTTGGCGTGCCTGTACGATGTCTCTCTTACGTGTTTTTGATTGAATTTGATCATGTGTTATCTTGAAATAGTCGCAAATGATCTTTTCGATCTTTTCAATAAAAATTTCTTTGCATGTTCTCGATATGAAATTGTCCAAGGTTTTTTGAGTTAACTCTAGAGTGATCTCTTTTTTATTCAAAGAGGCTTGTGCGATCAGGGAGATCAGAGCTCCTTCGAGTTCGCGAATGTTGGTAGTTATTTGCTGTGCAATGTATTCTACGATGGGTTCTTCAATTTGGAGTCCATTTTTGTGAATTTTATTTTTCAATATAGTTTTTCTGGTATCATAACTGGGCAGTTGTAAGTCTGCCGATAGTCCCCATTTGAATCGTGATATCAAACGTTGTTCCATGTCTTGAACATCTATAGGGGGGGTATCAGAGGTCATAACGATCTGCTTGCCGCTTTGGTGTAGATGGTTAAAAAGATGAAAAAAGGCTTCCTGGGTAGCTTTTTTCCCTGAGAGGAAATGAATATCATCGATAATTAAAACGTCGATCATCTGGTAGAAATGAAGGAAGTCATTTCGTGTATTGTTTTTGACTGCTTCTATGAATTGTTGAGTAAATCTCTCGGTAGAAAGGTATAAGACGGTCTTTTCCGGGTGTTGATCTTTTACTTCTAAGCCAATGGCATTGATTAGATGGGTTTTTCCCAAACCCACGCTTCCATAGATAAATAGTGGATTGAAGGCTGTGCCTCCGGGGCGTTTGGCAATAGCCAAACCTGCAGAACGAGCCAGGCGATTGGCGTCTCCTTCGACGAAGTTGTAAAAGGTATAATTAGGGTTTAGCTGAGCATCAATTTTGATTTTTTTCAAACCTGGGATGATGAAAGGATTCTTGATTTGTGGTGTCGTGAGAGCCAAGGGGCTTTGGACTTCTTGGGGCTTGATACGTTCTTTATTGGTACTGGGGATGTTTACTGTATAGAGATTTTTGTCACAATCAGTCTTTTTTTTTATCAAAATATTGTAGATCAACTTGGCTTCTTGGCCAAGTTCCTTTTGTAAGACAACTTTGAGCAAGTGTATGTAATGTTCTTCAAGCCATTCGTAGAAAAACTTGCTGGGCACTTGTATGGTCAAAAGGCTTTTTTGTAAGCGTATGGGAACAATAGGTTCAAACCAAGTTTTAAAGACTTCCTCGGGAATATTATCTTTGATAAATTTTAAACAATTTTCCCAGACATAAACTGCGTGGTCTTTCATGAAAAAACTTTCATTTATGTGATTAAACAAACCAGTATGAGAACTCACTGCCTCTACTGAGAGGGCTTAGTAAAGCATCCAAAAATGGGAAGAAAATTTTTAAAAAAAAAGTCATTTTGCTCTTGCCTATTTTGAAATATGTTCGTAATAAAGGGGATCAAATTTTATAGAAATAATAAATTTAACTACCTGTATAATAGTATATTACTATAAAATTGATAGTATGGGATATGTATACCATGGTCATTATGCCCGGTATTTTGAAGTGGTTAGAGTGGAATGCTTACGTACTATGGGGATATCTTATAAATTATTAGAAGATCAGGGGGGGGATGTTGCCTGTATTTGAGTGGAGATGCAAATATTTCTATCCGGCTAAATATGACGATTTTTTATACATCAAATTTTTGATATAAAAACTTCCTAGTGTTCGGATTTATTTTAAATATGAGGTGCGTAATGAGAATGGTTTATTATTTTCCGCGGCAGAGACTATTTTGGTTTTTGTATTTGGTGCAAGTAGGAGGCCTATATGTTGTCCTCAAAAGATCTATGAGCAGATACGGACTTCATTTCACCCCATACATATTAGTGTAGTATATATAGGCTGATACCGCTTCAAGTCTTCTTCTAAAGAGGGAGGTTTTTGATTTTTTTAGTGAGCTATGGAGCTGGTATTTTTCTCGATGGTTGTGGTCATGGACAATGGCACCCCATCGTTTTACTATTTGATAGAGGTTGATCGTCTGATCGTATCTAAATTTGAGTAAATATTTTTCATAGAGAAACTTCTCAACTATTGAAGTGTTTTTGAGCGTCTTGCGTCAATACAATTCCTGTAAGCATGTATCAGGGCAATAGTGTCCAATTTGATCCATCTAAAATAGCATATTACGATCAATAATATATCGCTGAGTTCTCTGGATAATATGTAATTGTAGATGTGTAGTTATAGTGTTTTGGTCGGTTCGCCATCATCGTGAAATCCGTAGTGGCATGGGGTGCTCCGATACGATATGCATAACAACAATGCGGTGTGTTTGTATGGAATTAGCGTATTGAGGTGAGATGGTTTTTTGATCGTTTCTAATTAGGTGAGTGGGTAGACCTACCCGAGGAATTTACTTTCTTTTTAATTTTCACGGTACTGCTTTTATGGGTTATGATATGGAAAGAAAGGTGTCGGTATTGGCTTGTATCAGTTGGGGGTCAATATCAATAGGGTGTCGGTATTGATCTTGGTTTTAGAACGGATTTTTCCTTTGATTTCTGGAACTTTAAGTCCTTCATGTAACTGAATTTCGACGATGAAGACCCTTGCTTCGTCCCAAAGGTCTTTTTGGATAAATTCTTCGAGGGTTTGTTTTCCACCTTCGATGATTACCGATTGGATATCTCTTTTATAGAGTTGATCGAGTAGATTTTTTAAAAAATTTTGGTCGAAGGATATCGGTACAAATATTACGTTTTTCTGGTTTAATTTTTTTTTCCTTTCGGTAAAGATCCAAGTGGGTAGGTTGTTGTCGTATATCGAATAAGATTCGGGGATGGACAATTGTCGATCTAGGATGATACGAATGGGGTTTTTTCCATACCAGTCTCTGGTAATCAGCTGTGGATTGTTATCTAGGATGGTTTGTGTATCGACTAAGGTGCTGTCTTCTTCTGTACGCCATTTGTGTACCAGTTGTCTGGCATATATGTTACCGATCCAGAAGGGGTGTTTTGGGGTGGACTGGTCACGTGGGATGTCGATAAAGCCGTCACAGCTTTGAACCCACTTCAGTAGGATGTAAGGACGGCGTTGCTCATGGAGGGTGAAAAATCTTTTGTTTAGGGTATAGCAGGCTATTTTCGATATGTTTTCTATAACTTCGACACCTGCTTCTTTGAGCCGTTGTATGCCCAGACCGTTTATCTGGGGGTGTGGGTTTTGGATGCCAATGACTACTCGGGGAATCTTTTTCTGAAGGATGAGATCAATGCAGGAGGTGGGGGGGGTATGATGGCTGCAAGGTTCTAATGTGATGTAGAGGGTAGATTTGGTCAATAAGGTAGGGTTTTTTACAGTTTGGATGGCATGGACTTCGGCGTGTGATATGCCATTTTTGTAGTGCCAGCCTTCTCCAATGATAGTACCGTTTCTTACGATCACACAACCCACCATAGGATTGGGTATAGTGGTACCTCGTCCATTTTCGGCTAGTTGGATGGCTCTTTTCATAAAAGTTTCATGATCTTCTTTCATATATTGATGATTATACGATTCGTTTTTTATAGTTGAGGGGGTATTGGATTTGTTGGTTTTCGTGGGGGGGGGCTTAGCGGATGTTGATCAGGTTTTGGTAATCTTCTTTTCCATAAATCAAGGGGTTGTTTATGATCGGCACGAGAGAAGAATTTTATATTGTTTTCGAGTTGCATCAGTTTATGTTCTAGATCAATGATTTGTTTGCGGGTTTTGCGAATTTCGTCTTCAAGTTTATTATACGTTTTTTTTCTTGTATAAGTTGGGGTTATCTTGATGTGGTTTTACGTATTTTGCTGCGTTTTTCTTCATATAGGGGTAATGTTTATGTGAGTTGATAGATAGCTTGATGTAAGCTTGTATTGATCTTTAGTTTTTTGTGTGGTGCTTTTTTTATATTTTCCCATTGCTCGAGCAATTACTCGATTGATTGAACGATTTTTTGTTCCTATGAAGGAAGTTGAAACTCTTTGAGTTGGGTCATAAATTTTAGTTTTTTGTCGTAGTTCTTGTTGCACTCTTCTTCTTTAAGGGTGTGGTTTGCCTTGTATCGATCAAAGAATCTGTTGCAGTCTGTTTGGAAGCGTTTCCATATTTTTTTAGCAGGCTTGGAGATAATGAGGATTGAATTTTTCCATCCGACCTGCATTTTCTTGAATATTTATGCGGTTTCTTTCTAATTTATGCTGTCTTGCAATCGTTTGGCTTCTACGATCAGTTTAATATTCTTTTCGATGCTTTTGTCTGAGTTTTTAATGGTGATTGTAGAATTCTTTCTTCTGGTGATGAAATGTTTTGATTGCTTCTTTCAATGCGTTCCAAATGCTTTGACTTCTTCTTGAGGGACTTTGCTTATAAAAAGGAAGGCTTTGTTGTAATTAGACTATTTGCTGAGCTAAGTCTTGCCACTGGATAGGATGGATTGAATTTTTAAGGCTCAAAGTTTGGATATCTTTGATAAGAGCTCCTTTTTATTAATATTTTATTACTGTTTTTTATTATATTTATGTGGTTAATTATCTTTTCGGGTATATATCTTTTTGATGAGTTGTTTTAATTTGGATTAGGTGGACTCATTGTATTCGTCGGCTACGGGTATGGCATCTTCTTTTCAAAGCCGGTTGAGGTGTTTAACCTCATTGAGGTTTTTTAAATGTTTGTTTATTACATGGATGTTTTGGCTATGGATATGATGATTTTACGTTTCTCAAGATTGTATTTGTACTCCATTTCTTGTGGTTCTTTGCTAAATTACAGATAATGATAAAAATTTTCTAGGTGATGACGATAGATTTTATGAATGTAGTTGAATTTGAAGGTAGGTACTTTACCAGCATTGTACTAACATTTTTTTGATTTCCTGAATTGATTCAGGATGTTCATGGATTTGTTACCCGGTTGGTGAGATAGGTAGAGACCTTTTAATTCTTCGATAATTTGATGACATATCTCAATGTTTTGTTTTTGTCTTTTTTCGATATTTTCCTGGTAGGCTTTGAGTTTTTCGTTCTTTTTTGATAAAGGGCTTTGAATTGGTTGATTGTAGGGTTAGTGTAGAAAAAAGTCCGTTTCATTCCTTTTTTTACAAGGAATTTTTTTTAGTCTTTTGTCATATATTTTCTAGGGTGTAACGAAGTGTGTGTACTTGAATCTGAATTTACTTAGTGGGGTTGGGATGTTGTTTGATCAAATTATCAAATACTTTGATAAATTGTTCGGCTGTCATCTCTTTGTATAGATCTTCATAGATCTTTATTTCCCATCTTGTTTTCGCCAATGTCATATTTGGCTGATGTGATGTGATGGTTTGTTTGAGTGTCTTCAAGGGATTCATGTCCCTCTTTTCTACTAATTGAGTGGTAAAATTGACTTCTTCGGTCATGATGTAGGGCCTCTGGTTTTATATAAAGCTAAAAAAATACAATAGAATTGATGGTTTTTTTATGTAATAATTGAATTTTAAGGTGTTATATTATAATAGATTTAAGTATTCCATATTTCCCAAGATTGGTCTGCTTGCAGGTGAAGCATTTCTAAACCGTTTTGTACGGTACAGGCTTTTTCCCGGCCTTTTTTGAGAAATAGGGTTTCGGTTGGATTGTATACAAGATCATAAAGATAATGTTTGGGAGTGAGGTGTTCGTAAGGTAAGGTGGGATATGTATGGTTTTGTGGGTGCATGCCTATTGGGCTGCAGTTGATGATGATATGATGTGTTTTTAAAAGATCGGGGGTAAGTTCTGTATAGGTAAGTGTTATGGGGCTTGCTTTCCTGGATACAGAGCGGTAAGGTATGCCCAATTTGTCTAGTGTAAAGATGATGGCTTTTGCCGCGCCTCCCGTTCCGAGGATGAGGGCTTGTTTGTGATGGGACTTGAGGTGTTTAGTGAAGGATCGTTCGAAACTATGGGTATCTGTATTGTGACCAATACGTTTATATGAGGTTATTTTTATTGTATTCACTGCGCCGATTTGTGACGCTTCTGGGGTGAGGTCTGTGAGTAAAGGGATGACGGTTTTCTTGTATGGGATGGTGACATTCAGACCGCAAAGGTTAGGTTTTCGATCTAATATTTCTTGTAATAAGTTGATGTTTGCTAGGTCAAATAGTTCGTAGGTGGCGTCTGTGACTACCTCTCTTTGAAATTTTTCTGTGAAATATATTTTTGAAAAAGAATGGGTTATGTTTCGTCCGATCAATCCAAAGGTTCTCATATGGAGGATGACTTTTTTAGTCGTATTCAAAATTTAATGAAAAGGAGTTGACACAGTATCTCAGACCGGTTTCGGTAGTGCCGTCGTCAAATAGGTGTCCTAGATGACTTCCGTAGCTAGCGTATATGATCTCTGTGCAATGTATGCGATGGTTGGTGTCGATTTGTTCGAGGATTTTTTCATTTTTGATTTTTTTATCAAAACTGGGCCAGCCGCAATGGGTGTCGAATTTGCTTTCTGAATCGAATAATATTTCTCGATAAGCTTTGCATCCATAATGACCCTTTTCAAAGAAGTGGTTGTATTGACCTGTACCGGGAGGTTCGGTGCCTTTTTGTCTTAGTACATGATAGGCCTCATACGAAAGGATGGTTTTCCACTCTGTTTCTATTTTTTGGACTGGGTATCGAGGATTTATTTGTGTTTTCATCTTTTTTAATGTACAACGTAAGACCTGTCATCTTAGGGAACTACTTTGGGAGATGATGTGTTTCTCCAAAGCATGTGCTACGCCATCTTCTAGGTTGGTTAGGGTTACGTCGTTGGACAGTTTTTTGATATGTTCTTGGGCATTGCCCATGGCTATCCCGACGCCTACCCATTCGAGCATAGTTATGTCGTTGTCACTATCGCCTATGGCTAAAATATTTTCACGTTGAAAGGGATAGGTTTGTAGTAGAAAAGTAATAGCTTTCCCTTTAGACACGTTAGGAGTAACGACTTCTATGAAATTTGATTGAGATCTTTGTATGCTCAAGATCCCTTGAAATTTTTCTTGAAGTGCCTTGCAAGTGTTTGTGAGGATTTTTTCGTCATTGGAAAGTACTCCCATTTTGTGGGGGGCTTCATTCTTGTTTTTCCAATCGTTTATGATCTCTTTAAAGGAGATTATTTCAATAACGTTGTCGACATTTTGTACTTCTCTTTCGACCGCGGAAGAGGGTTCTGTAGTCATCCATCGTGAGCCGTGGTAGTAGACCAGTGCTACGGGATATTGGTCGCATTCTTTTTTGAATGCGTCGACTATGTCCAATGATATTTTTTCTTCTTTAATCGGTTTGTTATTCTTGAAGTCTGTGATGTAAGCACCATTCATACAAATGGCTGGCGTGGATAAGCTCAACTGGTCGTAATATTTCTTTAGGTCTTGTGGAGTACGTCCTGTGGCCAGGAAGACGGGTACGTTATGGTGATCTTGTACGGTTTGTATAGCAATGATATTCTTCGGGGAGGTCTCATGATTGGGTTTGAGTAAGGTGCCATCTACGTCTAAAAATACAGCTTGTATCATAATGGGGGATTTTGATGTTAGGGTAGAATTTGTATCTCTAGATTTATGTGGGATACTCGAGGCTTTAGTGATTTTGAGCTTATAGTTACTGGTTGAAAGGGTAAAAATTGTTTAGGATGTTTTTTCTTCTTTTTTCTTTTGGATGATTGGTCTTCTTATAGTATATTATGGATATATCTATACCATTATTTGAAATTTTGTCTTGATTTGTTTACGATCAAATCATCTCCTGGTAGAGTAAAGCGAAGCTCTATGGATTGGTTTTCTTTGGAAGAAGCATTTTCCATTTTAAGGTATACGTCGGCATAAACGATCTCATCATAATAGTTGCTGAGTTGGGAAAGTTTTTTCTTGATATAGGTCTTAATAAGACTTTTGTTGTCTTGAAAATTTCTGGTTTGAATATTGATATTCATAATTTGGTAGTTTTGGTTTCACGAGGATGTGTTTTGTTGTAAACGGATTTTAGGTATTGTAATGTACATTTAGATCTGGGTAGAGGCTAGTGTACTATGGCTAAGGATTTCTTTGACAGTGTTTAAGTTTGTACCGTGATCTAATAGACGTATGGCGAAGGTGTGTCTCAGAATATGAAGGCTTTTTTTGATTTTTGTACTGATTAGTCTAAGGTAGGTATCCACTACACTATATATCAGTTTTTCATAGAGTTTTTTCCCTTTTTTGGTTACGATGTGGTAAGAGTTGGATGGTGTTGCGATTGATGCCCTTTGAGCGATATATGCAAGAATGTCCTTTCCTAATGAGGAAAGGATAGGGATTATTCTTTTTCCCTTCCCGAGCATTTTAATTCTTTCGTTATTTACATTTATGTCTGTCAGATGGAGGTTGATCAATTTGCTTTTTCGTATTTCTGTGGCATAGAATAATTTGATAACTAGCCGATCTATTTGGCCGATGAATGTGTCGGGGAATCGACTCAGATCATAAAGTAATATATCCATTTCTTTGATTGAAAAGAGGATTTGTATTTCTTTTTTTTTATTTGCGTGAATGTGAAAGTATCTATTGAAGAGGATGGATACTCAGTGCATTTATTTTTTACATGTAGTGATAGCAAGATGTCAATGTAACGAGCTTCCGATTGATCGGACTGTTGCTCTGATTTTTTTAATAGACTGATGATGAAAGATAGAATGTTTTGCTTGGAAACCTCAAGTATGGTTCCTATGTATCCAATATGTTTAAGGTGGGGGTAGAACTCATTCAGATCGTGACTATAATTGGCTACTGTATTAGCATAATACCTTTTCTCACACGAGATGTATTTTAAAAACTTTGCTATGTACATAAGTCGATTATTTTATAAATGCATTCAATTATGTCTGACTGCTGCCTAGAATCTATGATATAAAGCTAGATTATTATTCTTTTGATCTCATTCGCTCTTTGTATTGTGCTTCGAGAATTTTGTTTCTTCTGATTTTAGAGGGTTTGGTGTATTGCTGGCGTTGACGGAGTTCTCTAATTACGCGTGTTTTGTCGAATTTTTTTTTGTGTTTTTTTAATGCTTTTTCAATGGATTCACCTTCCTTTATCGCTGTGATCAATCTCATACCTTAATGCCGTTTTTTTTTGAATATTGAGCAAATTTAAAAAAAAAAAAATTTGATACTGATGCGATATATCGAAGAGAAAAATTTTGATCTGTTTGGATAGATAAATGTTTTTCAGCTGATGGCTTTATCACCTTGATTGTGGAAATCGTTGTAACAATTAATTTCACGTAAGAGATATTTTTTATAGCATGGATTTTTGATAGGATGCTTTAGCAGTAAGATCTATTGTTTAAAGGATATTTACATTTAAATAATTAATAATAAGTTATTTGATCTGTAGGGTTATCTGAAATATTTCCATTGTTGGTATGGGGCAATGATTAATAATTTTTTCCATTTGCATCGATATTTTTTGTATTCTTGTTTTTTGTGCATACTTATGCACCAGAAATTTTAATTGGACAGTGATGGCGTGAGGGGGGTGGGAAGATATTAGCGAACAAAAGTTAGTTTATAAATTATGATGAAAACGAAAATTAATCGGGTTTTGCTGGTGGGGCTTATTGCCACGTTGATCTATGCAGCTATTCATTTATCGAGGAATTTTTTAGGTATAAGTGGAGGTTTGTTGTCTGTGTTACGATGGGGGGTGATTGTTGTTTTTGTTTACTATGCCATTTTTAAAAGAAGTTTAACTACGTGGATCTTGTTTTCCATGCTCATTGGGATAGAGGTTGGGTTGGACTTCCCTAAGGTGGCCGTCGAACTCCGTTTTTTGTCTAAGATATTTTTACGACTGATCAAGACCATCATTGCACCGATCTTATTTTCGACATTGGTTGTGGGTATTGCAGGTCATTCCAATATCAAACAATTGGGTAGGATGGGGTGGAAATCTATGCTTTATTTTGAAATGGTCACAACTTTGGCTTTGATCATTGGCCTGGTGGCTATCAATATTTCAAGGGCAGGTGTGGGGATTGCAATCCCTGAGAGACTTAATGAAAAGCTTCCACAAGTGGAAAGTCAGAGCTGGCAGGATACGATATTGCATGTATTCCCTGAAAATTTTATCAAGTCGATCTATCATGGAGATGTGTTGCCTATAGTGGTTTTCTCTGTAGTTTTTGGTGTGTCCATGGTACTCTTAGAGGATAGGAAACGTAGGCCGATGCTTGATTTTGCGGAAAGTCTTGCTGAGATTACGTTTAAATTTACTAAAATCATCATGTATATTGCTCCTATCGGCGTGGGTTCTGCTATCGCTTATACGGTGGGACATATGGGGGTGGGGATTTTGGCTAATCTTTTTCAGCTTTTGTTAACGCTTTATGTGGCCCTTTTTATTTTTATATTGGTTGTTTTATTTCCCATATTGCTTTGGACTGGAATACCTGTAAAGGCTTTTTTCAAGGCTTTGGCTGAGCCTGTCTCTCTGGCTTTTGCCACGACGAGTTCAGAGTCGGCTTTGCCTATCCTGATGGAGCATCTGGAAAAATTGGGCGTCCCGCGTAAGATCATTGCTTTTGTCATACCTACTGGTTATAGTTTCAATCTTGACGGTACGACACTTTACTTGTCTTTGGCGACAGTTTTTGTGGCCCAAGCTGCAGGGATAGATCTGAGTTTTAGCAAGCAGTTGCTCATCGGTCTGACGCTGATTTTGACGAGTAAAGGTGTAGCAGGGGTCCCTCGGGCTTCTTTGGTGATTTTGCTTGGTACGGCTGCTTCTTTTGGTTTACCTACTTGGCCTATATTGGCTATCATCGGCATCGATGAGTTGATGGATATGGCCCGTACTATGGTTAATGTGATTGGAAATGGTTTGGCTAGTTGTGTCATTGCCCGTTCAGAAGGCGAACTTGACACGCAAAGGGCCAAGGATTATCTCGAACATGAAGTGGAAGATTGAAGCAGTGAGTGGGGGTGGAGTCAATAAAAAATCCCGGATCAAATACGGGATTTTCCTAAGGGTTGATGGTTTCACAATAAAGTGATGTTTGATTCCTTGCTTTTCTTCTCGGTTTCTGCATCCCATATAGATGCTTGTACTTCTCCGATGTGTGTTTTCCTTAGGAAATACATGCAAATACGTGATTGACCTATACCTCCCCACCAATGGTCAAGGGGAGTTCTTTTTTGAGGATAATCTCATGGAATGGGCGGTTGAAGTGCGTTGTGGTACTTGCTTTTTTTGACTGGCTTTTGAGGCTTTCAGCATTTACATGTATCCCCATATTCGAAAGCTCAAAGGTGTATTCTAGGATTGGATACCCAAAATACAATGTCTTCACATTTAGCTGCCAGTCGTCATAATCGGGAGAGCGTCCATCGCGTGTTTTAGACCTGATTTGAGCACGTCACCGATCTGCATAATGAAGACTGCGTTATGTCTTTTGGCGATTTCGTTTTCTCTTTCTTTGGGTCTAAGCTTAGGATAAGTATCTTTTACTTCTTGGGTAGTGATGAAGTGGATGTCTTCCGGCAACCAGGTTGTGCCCAATTCAGGATGTTTTGTACTGATGAAAGCCTCTGTTTTTTTGAACACGGAAAAAAGTTTACGTACTGTTTGTTTTAGAAAATATACTGTTCGTTGTCCTTCGGGTATGATCATCTACCAATCCCATTGATCGACGTAGATGGAATGGAGATTAGATAACTCCTCGTCCTTACGGATGGCATTCATGTCTGGTGTAGAGGCCCTCTCCTGGTTGGAAGCCATAGCGGTGGAGTGCCATGCGTTTCCACTTGGCTAAGGAGTGGACGATTTCGGTTGTTTTTTCAGAAGCTAATGTTGCTTGAAAGGAAACTGGGGTTTCTGTACCATTTAGATTGTCATTGAGTCCGGTGTCTGGGAAGACAAAAAGTGGGGCAGATACTATGTTTAGACCGAGTGTATTGGTCAGTTATTTTTCTAAGTAATCTTTCAGTGTTTTGATGGCTGCTTCGGTTTCCTTCAGTGAAAAAGAAGATTGGTAGCCCTTGGGAGCGATGAAAATGCTTTTTGACATAGACTTGATATTATTAGATCAATTAAGAGATAAAGTTTAATAAAAAAAATAAATTAAAAACATTATCTAATATTATCTTATGAAATTATATTAATATATACATTTTACAATAAATAATTATTAATTAATAATAGGTAAATGAGTTAATAATTTTTAATAGCATATGTTTTGGGATAGCCATTATTGGTACGATGCTTAAGGCGTTTTATCCAACCAAGCTGCCATCCTTGGAAGGAAACGGTTTCCTATCCTATGTTTTTGTTTGGATAGAGTTGTTTTCTGCGCGGATAGTCTAAGGCTTTAGGTAGTTCCAAAGAGGTATTCGGTACCAGCTCGGATAAGATACTGGATAGAGTGAAGGCGTGTGCTGGGACGAAAAAAATATTTTTTTGTTTCACCCATTATGGTCCCTTGGTAGATGGGGCGCATTGATGTCTTTAAAACGTTCAAATACTCAGCATGTTTTTAATCCAGGGCATAGATTGAGCTTCTGTTTCTCACGAGCCGTAGTGTGTCGACTGTATCGGCCCTTATCCAGGAGTGTATTTTTTCACTATTAGTCTTGTCGATGGGTGATAAAGGAATCCTTCCCTTCTTGTAGAAAGCCATCTTTGGAGATGTTGTTACATTTTTTTGAAGCACTGAAACAAAAAAGCTTTCACCTTTGATGCGGTGGGGATAAAAATAGTAACTGAAAATCTCACCCTTTTTCACTGGACAGGTCTTCCAATGTTCTGGAAAAGGGATTTCTAGCGAATTAAAATCGAGTTTTTGACTCCAATAGGCGAGATTGTTTTTGTTCTCTTCCGGGTTGAAAGTACAAGTTGAGTAGATCATATGACTTTCTGGTTTAAGTATGTCCCAGGTATCAAAAAATATCCGTCTTTGTCTTGATACACACAAGTCGAGTAATCGAGGATTCCATGCTGCGGTACTTTATAATTTTTTTCTAAATAGTCCTTCTCCTGAGCAAGGTGTATCTGTGAGAATGAGATCAAAAGAGTCGATGAGCTTTCCCAACTCCTTCGGATCGTTGTTGATAACTATTACATTGGGAGTGCTCGATTTGATTACGTTTTCTATAAGTGGATTTGTGCGACTGCGTATCGTTTCGTTTGCTATAAGTAGGTATTTTGTGAAATGGGTTGCTAGTAAGGTGCTCTTTCCTCCTGGAGCAGCATAGAGGTCTAAGATGATTTCTGGCTCCTAAGTAGGGTATAAAAACTTCAAGATATGGTCTAGAAACATTGAGGAAGCCTCTTGCACGTAATAATATCTAGCATGTCATAACGGATCGGTGATAATTTTTTTTAGGTTTTGACAGATAGATACCTTCTGTACACCAAGGTACATTTTCCCCTTGGGGTTCAATTTTTTTGAGTCTGTTTAGACGGATGCTCACAGGCGGAATCTCCTGTAAACATTGGTAAAATGATTGCTATTTTTCTAACAATCGCTTTTGCATTCTTTCTTTAAACTTGTCGGCTAGCTGCATACAGATAGATTTTGACCTTTAAAAATATATTAAAATTAGATATATAAAATTTTTTACTCCATTGATTTTTACGATCTTTTTCTTCGTTTCAAGTAAGGTATAAAATACCGAACTATAATATTAATATAGTAATAAATAGAAAATCAAACTCTATTGGGGATGGAATACTGCCGAGTATACTAGATCAGACATGTGTTTCAGATGGCCCCAATATTATGACTGCACCCTGAACGAGGTTAAGGTAAAGTCTTAGATGGCTATTTCCTATCATTGGACTCTTACTTAGACCAACCCGCATAGATTATTCCATCAATGATCATTATGAACTTTTTTTGGCCGATCATATGAGATGTGTTGTAGAAAGAGCACAAGAGGTCAGTGTATCGCATTATGTCTGTAAAAGGTCGAAACTTGATGGAGAATACAGTGGAGTGGAGAAAAAAATCCCTGGGAAATTACTCGGCTATTATCGGCATACTTTCGGACTGAACCATCTCAACTTAGAGCTTACTCGATAGAATTATATGACACTATACATTATACTGAACCTTAAATACATACAGGTGAGTACTTTGATAAGTTAAGGGGGTGATGTGCCTTAAAACTTATATAAGGCTTATGGACTATCCTAGAAGTGCCGAATGGAGCTTGGATAATTTCAGAACTGCTGCCAAAGTGGGTTTGAACCTCATTTTATTTTAATACTTTTTTATTCAACCCGAACTCAAAGGGGGATACATCAACATTCCATGGGTCCGTACTACGAAAAGTTCTGCAGATAAAGCTTCTCAAGATTTATTTTTCATACAGCAAAACATTTTGTTCGGTGTGATCTTTAAGCTACTTTAGCCAACGTGTTCTGAATACAATATCCAACACGTGAAACTTTGGCAAAAAGATTTTCAGATTAGCGAGGAGATTGAGCGCTTCACCGTAGGTAAGGACCGTGAGCTTGATATACTCCTAGCGCCGCATGATGTCATCGGTACTTTGGCCCATGTCAGTATGCTCGAAAGCATCGGTCTGCTGAGCAAGGAGGAGTTACCCATCTTGACCGAAGCATTGCGTAGAATCTATGTTGAGATTACTCTTGGGGATTTTAAAATAGAGGAAGGGGTTGAAGATGTTCATTCGCAGGTTGAGCTCCTATTGACCCAACGTCTGGGTGAAGTGGGTAAAAAAATCCATAGTGGACGCTCGCGCAATGACCAGGTTTTGGTCGACCTGAAACTCTTCATCCGTGCCGAGATCCAAGCAATCGTAATCCTTATACAAACTCTTTTTGAATTATTGATCCAGCTCAGCGAACGCCACAAAGACCTCTTGCTTCCGGGTTATACGCACTATCAGATTGCTATGCCTTCATCTTTTGGACTTTGGTTTTCTGCTTATGCTGAGAGTTTGGTAGATGATCTGTTGTTTCTACAAGCAGCCTATCGCATCACGAACAAAAACCCTTTGGGTTCGGCAGCTGGTTATGGCTCATCTTTCCATTTAAATCGCCGTATGACTACCGAGCTTCTCGGATTTGAAGACTTGAATTATAATGTAGTCTACGCTCAGATGGGCCGCGGCAAGACCGAACGTGTCGTAGCTGAAGCCTTGAGTGCTATAGCAGCTACTTTGGGCAAACTTTCTCAGGACATATGTCTATATATGGGACAAAATTTTGGTTTCATCAGCTTTCCAGATCACTTGACGACTGGTTCGAGCATCATGCCACACAAGAAAAATCCTGATGTTTTTGAGCTGATCCGTGCGCATTGCAACCGTATGCTTGCTTTACCTAACGAAATCGCCTTGATTACAGCTAATCTATCTTCTGGCTATCATCGAGATCTGCAGCTGATCAAAGAAAGTTTTTTGCTAGTATTTGATCAATTGAAAAGTTGCTTGGGCATTGTTCAATACATGCTCGGACATATCATTGTGAGAAAGGACATCCTTCAGGATGAAAAATACCGGTATATCTTCAGTGTAGAGGTGGTCAATCAACTTGTGCAAGGAGGAATATCATTCAGAGATGCCTATAAAAAAGTGGGGCTTGACATCCAACAGGGCTGTTTTGAACCTCTTATGCAAGTGACTCATTCGCATGAGGGGAGTATTGGAAATCTTTGTAATGAAGATATTAGAAGGGGGATGGAACGTGCTTTGGAAGCATTTCATTTTGAAAAGGCTCATCAGGCTATCAGCCGGTTGCTGGGGAAGGAGGCTGATGATTGATGTTATGTTCCAAACGAATTTCATCAAGACGATGGGGTTTTTAATATGTGATAAAATCTATCCATATGGATTTTAAAGAATGTGTCATCCAAAAGATCAAACAAAATATAAGCTAGGTTAACGCTCATGCGCATCTGGATGGGGTTTATACATTCACGGAAGATAATTTTAATCACACTTATTCTTAGTCTCAAGGAGATGGTGATATCTTTCGTCGATGAGATGAGACCTCTGGCCACAGTAGATGATATCTATGTGTGTACCACCAGAGTGGTAGAGAATGTTTTTTAGAGCAGGTAGCCCAAGTCATAGATACCTTTATGGATGTCGATGAGGTTGATTGAAGACCGTATGGCCCAGCCCAAGGCTGCCCAGAAGCTTTGGGGGTTCTATGGTAAGGATCTTCACATACGTTTTACCAATCAGGTGTTCAAGGGGTATTGGATACGAAGGTGCGTTATTAGTTTGATGTGTTGGTAGAATTCGTTAATATCATAGGAGGATTACCAGACAAAGTATTTTGGTAAACGAAGACTAATATCTGGATGTTTTGCTCAGTATAGCCAAATCGGGCAACAAGTTCGTGTACGTACATGTAGATCAATTCAAAACACTGATGAAGAACGAGAGATTTAGCAATTGCCCCGAAAGACCATAGAGCACCGGCGTGCAGGTACGGATAGCGGCTTTATATAGCATCTCTTTAGCAAGCCTATCCTAAGAAATATCGCTACGAAGTATATGTGTTGATGAAGGAAGCTGATTTGATGATGAGCTACTAGCCCACAGTTTGAATTGATCATAGCCGTATCTAGCGTTTTGATTCAGAGTCATAACCTTCTGTTACTCTAGTATATTGGAATGTGATCCCTACCGGGTTCACCGTAGTCTTTTGTACGGACACTATTCGTAATATCTATAAGCCTTTTTCTGACGGTGACTTTTGGACTGAGTTGCGTGTGATGCTCGAGGTGTGTTACTATTACGATATAGATTAGCTGGTCAAGATCGCTACTGAAAACGGGCTGAGTGAGAGTCTTGACGCTCTGATGCGTATTTACTTTAATTCCTTTTTTCTGGACGCATCTGTGGGAAGAATAAAACTTCTTGGATAGAGCGTTGCCCAGTCAACAGCATAGCCAATCTATCGATTCCGATACCAATACCTGCAGTAGGGGGCATGCCGAATTCTAGTGCACGTACAAAGTCGTAGTCGATAAACATAGCTTCATCGTCACCTTTTTCAGTTAGCCTAAATTGCTCTTGGAAGCGTTCGACTTGGTCGATCGGATCATTGAGCTCAGAGTAAGCATTCGTGATTTCCTTTCCATTGACTATGAGTTCAAAACGCTCGGTAAGGCCTTCTTTTTCACGATGCTTTTTGCTCAATGGACTCATCCCTATCGGATGATCGATGATAAAAGTTGGTTGTACGTAATGGGTTTTGCAGTTCTTGTCAAAAATATCATCGATGAGCTTTCCTTTGCCCATTCTGCATTTGGGTTCGATACCCAATTTTTGGCAGGTCTCCCGAAGCACTTTTTCGTTCATCTCGCTGATATCAAATCCTGTATGTGTTTTGATTGCTTCAAAGATTGGCACACGGAAATAAGGTGGCTTAAAACTGATGATTTGTCCATCGGTTTGAAGCTCCGTAGTGCCTTTCACCGCCAGACAGGCGTTTTCCAGTAAACGTTCGGTCAAGTCCATCATCCAATGATAGTCTTTGTAGGCAACGTAAAGTTCTAGGATGGTGAACTCTGGATTGTGTGTATGGTCCATACCTTCGTTGCGGAAGTCTTTAGCAAACTCATATACCCCTTCAAATCCTCCAACGATCAGTCGCTTTAGATACAGCTCATTGGCAATACGCAAATAGAGTGGGATGTCGAGTGAATTATGATGAGTGATGAAGGGACGTGCAATGGCTCCTCCGGGGATTGGCTGTAAGATTGGGGTCTCAACTTCTAAATAACCTTGATCATTTAAAAATTGGCGTATGGATTGGATGATCCGATTGCGCTTGAGGAAAATTTCTTTGACTTGCTCGTTAACTATTAGGTCTACGTAACGCATACGGTAGCGTTGCTCAGGATCAGAAAAGGCATCGTGCACTTGCCCGCCTTTGTCGGGTTTCACCTGTGGAAGTGGGCGCAAAGATTTAGAAAGCAGCGTGAGTGCTTTAGCGTGTATGGTGATCTCGCCCATCTTTGTCTTGAACAAAAAACCTTGTATCCCGATGATATCTCCAATGTCGATGAGTTTTTTGAAGACGGTATTGTAAGCGGTTTTTTCCGTATCGTTGGAAATATCGTCCCGAGTGATGTAGATTTGTATGCGGCCACTATGATCCTTGAGCTCTGCAAAGGAAGCCTTCCCCATGATACGCATACGCATCAACCGTCCGGCGATTTGCACTTCCTTCCCCTTTTCGTAATTTTCAAGGATATCTTGAGCAGTAGTGTCTATAGAATAAGTTGCCGCCGGGTAAGGATCTATACCCAAGATTTTTAGTTGCTCGAGCTTGTTTCTGCGTACGATTTCTTGTTCTGACAGCTGTTGCATGAATGAGGCTTTTGGTCCGATGCAAAAATAACCCAAGTTATATTATAAGTAAGTTTATGATTTTTGCTTAATCGGGTCGGTTTCAGATTTTTTTATGAACTTACATTAAAATATCGACTTATCAATGAGGATGACGGGCGAGATCAATACATTTGGTCAAGGGTGATGTATTTTCTTATCCAGAGCATTAAGCTATTGGAAAGGAATCTAGTATTTTTGTAATGGAATTAGCGATATTATAAAAAATAAAACGGTTTTTTTTGAAGACTTAGAGTGTAGAGATTATTTAGAAGTCTGGAACTATCAACAGAAGCGTTTCAGGGATATCGTGAATTTGAAGCTCTCAAATAGGAGGTTGCCCAAAATAGATCAGCGACCCACCTCTAATCATCTGTTGATTGTCGAGCATCCTCATGTGTATACTCTGGGTAAAAGTGGTAAATATGTGCATTTACTCTTGTCCGAGGAGCTTTTGGTAGAGATGGGTGCCACCTTTTATCAGGTCGATCGGGGAGGAGATATCACTTATCACGGTCCCGGGCAAGTGGTAGGCTATCCCATTTTGGATTTAGATCATTTTTTTACAGATATGCATAAATACTTGCGTTTGCTCGAGGAGGTCATTATCCGCACCTTGTCGATTTATGGATTGGAGGGAGCTCGTTCGGCGGGAGAAACTGGTGTATGGTTGGATGTAGGAAAACCCTATGCGCGTAAGGTCTGTGCGATGGGTGTACGCGCTAGCCGATGGGTCACCATGCATGGTTTTGCTTTGAATGTCAATACAGATCTTCGGTATTTTGAACATATCATTCCCTGTGGAATCCGTGATAAAGCGGTGACTTCTCTGGCACAGGAACTCCACTATGAAGTCTCCATAGAGGAAGTTAAGGAAAGATTGAAAGTAAAATTTCAAGAGGTTTTTGGGGTAGTCTTGCTCGAATCATCGTCAAACAAGGCTCGGATATTTTCGTAAGTGTTTTTGAGTACTTCAGGTATTTCTTGCGGATTTTTCCAGATTGCTTTCAGGATATTTTCTTCCTTCTTAGGGTTCAGTGAAGTAATGTCTGGTGTGTACATTTCGTACCAATGGACGACCTTTAGTATGTAGGTTTCGTAGTGATAGATGTGGTAGGCAATTTTCAGTGGTTTGATGATTTCCAAATTGGAGATGCCGCATTCTTCTTCCACTTCACGGATGGCTGTTTCTTCTAGATTTTCACCTTCTTCTACTTTTCCTTTGGGTAGGTCCCATTTTCCCAAGCGGTAGATGAACAAGGTGTGCCTAACTGCGTTATATACCAAGCCACCAGCTGCCTCTATGTATTTGAAATGTTTACGGAAGTATTCCCATAGCTTTTGTACATCGCTGTGATATACGTTGACCGATTGTACCGAAGCATTCCACAGTAGGTCTATGGCTGTGTCAAACGTATGAGGTGATGTGAATGGAAAGCTTTTATCACTCTTTATAGTAGTCTCTGTAAGAAACAAAGCCCCTTCATTTATTGAAATTTTATACATTTGTATATCGTCCTTTTTAAATGGAGCCAATTTATGAAAATCACTGGAAAAACCATTGAAATTAAAAGATATGATGTAGAGATTTATGGGTTTTTCTCTTTGACCAAGAATTATAAGTAATTTCTACTTTAGTCTGTCCAAACGTTGGAGATTGGTGATGAAAAACAACTCCATTTTTCTTTGTTGGAATAACAACAAATCACTTTCAAAATCAGTGCTCAGTCGACGGATAAAAGGATTGTGTTGGAGTCAGTGCAATGGAAATATTCTTTTTTACTTGGCTTTGAATTTCGTATCCATAGCTGAATAAAGGAGTGAACTTTTTTTTAGATTTTGAAGGGGTATTCAATTCATTAGTCTCGATGGTGGAAGGGGGGCCCTTGCAGGAGTTTATCGATTGCGTAACTGAGAAAATAGATGTATATTTCAACCATTGAAGGGTTTCTTTAATTCCTCAAACTCGACTCACAGTTTTATTATGAGGGTTATGCTATAAGGCCATAAGGTAAGGTATGTAAGAAGGCCAACTAAATTTAACGTTAATCTGCTTAACACCTGAAAGCCTTGTACCCGGTAGTTCTTGTAACTGTAGTAGACATTGTTGAAGAGGTTGTTCAGTTTCAAAAAAAACACACCAATGTGGTGTGATTTGTTAGACGTTTTTTAGATTGGTGTCTAAATAAGCCTTAAGTGTGGTATTCCCTATGCGCCCAGTGGAATCCGTTTTTATAGTCGTAGACCACATCATAATGTTGACTCACGTATAAGAGATCGATTCCGATGGATAGTTTATCGTTCAATATTTTGTACATGCATTCAGGTTTGCACTGAAGTTGGATCGGTTTCAAGCCTCTTAGGGAGACTTTATATCGTAGTTTTTAAAAGCTCATTGGGCAATTCGGTTCGAGATTTTTTATTGGCATATAATATCCACTTGAGTCGATAAGCCGAAAATATTACTGTTGAGATATTGAGCCATAAATACGTTTTCGTAGCTGTAGTTTTTTGAAGGCTTGAGAGATTGCGTTGATGAAAAAGAGTTCATCTATTTTTTAGGCATAAAAGATTTCGATCTTGTATCTAAGTTGGATGCTGACCTTTCCACGGAGTCCACCGTACACGTTAAATGGTATATTGATAGGCTTTAATTCCCGATTTGGCACCAAGTATGGATTCTCCTGAATCATCCCATAATAAGTCTGATTTTGTAAGCACTCCTTATACCAACAGATAGGCTTACGCTTTCCCGAGTTTTGATGAGGAGTTTAGTGAGTGGATAGAAATAAAATCGGGATAATCCTCTTTGAGTGTTCGTATTGTAAGTTATGTCTAAATTGATTTTGAAATAAGATTAACCATTTTTTAGCTTAAAGATAGGAGCTAAATTCGTTGTGCAGTATTCAAAGTGGTTAGAGGAGAAGTAATCCTTTTTTTGAAAGCTGTGTTTTGATAGGCTATGTCAAAGTCCATATAGGCTTCTGGAGCCTAAGTATCCCAATTTTTACCCGATCAGTGAATGTTTTGATAAGTGGCCTTGCAATTTGAGATGAGTCTATTGGCTTTATTACCAGCCTCAAAACCGTCATGTGGTGAATATAAGCCGGTTGAGATAATATTTTTGATAGGAAGTCTAGTCTACTTTGGCGTATACGTTATGGAAGGGTTATTTAGAATTGATTTTGATTGCAAGGTTTCGTTGTACTTCAGCAGGTATCGTGGGAAGACTGTAAAAATTCACCCCTTGTCCTTGATATCCTTCCGTGACTTTGGTCGACTAGTTTTTTGTATATACTTTGTAGGATAGAGCTGCTTTGTTTTGTCACTGTTGGCCGTTGAGTCGGGTGCCTTTGATGTTTCCATTGGTAGACCAGTGTCTGAAAGAGGGGATCAGTCTATGATCCGGCTTGAGTTTGTAGTCGATGAAACCTGCCCCTAGTAGAGTATTGTTGTTGTCATATCCAGCTTTCAGATAGTTGTCAAAAATTTTTTTTCAGGAAGTGTTGTTATTACCTCGGCTTGGATGAGTCTGATCTAGAACTGTGTTTGAACCGGGACTTATATCGGCTCATACTGTACGGTCGGTTTTTTTTCTGGCAGTTCTGGGGCAGTTGATCTAGGGATTTTGAAGGCTTCTTTAACTTGGGGCTCGTAGGATTTCTTTACTTCACCCTCCCCCTAGGGTTTGATCTGGGAGAAAGCCAAGTAGGTAATGCTTGAGGGTAAGGTAATGCTAATTATTTTTTTATCTTGACTTTTTGCTTTTTTTAAACGGATTTGATCCAATAGTTTTTGTGCTTTGGTTTGGATGTTTGAGTGTTGATTAAAGTTTTTGATGAGATTTTTCAATGTGTAAATAGAGTGATAGATGTCTTTCAATTGTCGGTAGTTTTCAGCTATAATTACCAACACTTTGTCTTTGTCCTCTAATACTGTTGTTCATAATATTGACTGGCTAATTGGAAGATAAATTAGTTGGAGGCCTTGTATTTTTCTCCCGGTTTTTGAAGTATGTTTCGTGGTAAAAGGCTTCGGACCGTATCGCTGGGTTTTGGACGGTTTTTAGGCTTGAGTAAAGGCTTTGGAAGCCGGAGGTCTTGGTGATTGAGAGCAGTCCCGGTTTGTATGAGTGTTGTGGTTTCATTCACTAGTAGGTCGGATTTGGGATCTGTATCAAGGAGTTGGGTCAATTCCAATGCTTTGGGGTGATTGCCCACTTTTAGCTATAGAGTTGCATGAGTTTTGAGCTGCAAATGCGCGGTGCGAAGGGTCTTATGTGCTTTGATAGAGTGACTCAAGTACGAGCAGGGTTTTGGTCTTTTGGACTTTTTTCAGATAGATCTTTATCAGTCTTAGTTAGCCTTCGCCTTTGTTCGGATGGTATGTCATCGACACTTGGGGTCAGGTATGGGATTGTCTAATCGTATTTTTTCACCTGGATTGCTGTTTTACCCAAGTGATATCGTGTTAAAAAAGTCTTTTCAGTGCGGGGATAGGTCTTGATATAAGTTTTCAGAAGCTTCTCGACCTTCGGGATATTTGCCGTTGACACACTACCGTTCGGCGGCATCGAAGGAGAGTTTTTTCATTTCCTAACGCTTTGAGCGGCCTATGTATTAGCTTCATTTTTGATAACCACCTATCTTGCTTATTTCTATATAAATATTTTTGACATACTGCATCGCTTGGGTAGCCGTATTTATTTCGGGATATCGTTCTACAACGGTTTTATATACTTATACAGCCTTTTGATTTTGATTGATCCAGGCCAAACCTTTTTTTTCAATTGTGATGAGGCTGCTACGTGGCTCTGGCTCTGAGGATATTGCTTAATTAACTGATCGTAATAAATGATGGATTATGTAACTTGGCCTGCTTCGAGTTTTGTATCTCCCAATGCGAGGAGGGGAGGGTTTATTTTTGCTAGGAGGAGTTTGGATGTTTTGATAGGAATTATTTCAATGCTTGTACTTTTTGACTAACATTATTTGTCCAGTTATAGGAGAACATCTTTTGATAAGCAGTGTGGTAGGCGTCGACGGGTTTGACCTCTTTCGGATTTTTGTATATTTCGATGGCATGTGGATACTTTTTTATGCTATATATAATAGCTATCTGCTAGACGTAGCAGGGTATAGCTATTAGATGCTTTATTACTTGTCCTGGAAATGAATTTTTTGAAGGCGTTAATCGTTTGGGGATAATCTATCAACTTGATATAAGTATAATATAGTCCATAATCTAGATTTTTTCTGAGCGGATGTGGGTTGTTTTATAGGCTTCTAATATTTCCGTATAATGGCTCAAGCGGAATAGGGTTTTTCCTTTTCAATAGGTGGCTTTTTCTTTCCAGATGGCGCTGCCAGGGACACCTATAGCACACTCAAAGGCGGTGAGGATTTTTTCGTAATGTTTTTGATTTTAATGGTTTTACTCCATGCTATATAAGCGATTTTTTGTTTGGCAGCTTTCAATGCAGGGCTTTTTTCTTTAAGGCTGCTGAGTATTTCCAGTGTTCTTTTGTGATTCCCAGAATGGGGGGTGGGAGGGCTGCTCTATAGGTACTGATCAAATAGGCGTGGATTTCAGTCTTTCGTGTGCTACGTGGATAGGTTTTATATATGTTTTTGTATCCATATCCGGGGGTGTGTATTCTAAGGGATTGCCTAGGTCATAATTCAGCTTGTCATATTTGTATCGGTCCGTCGTCTTTGACACTTGGGTAGTGATTCATGTTATCAGCTGAGTGGAAGGCCGATATAGCTTCTTGGTTTCGACCTGTCTGGAGGTAGGGATTTTGCCAATTGATAATATACTGTTTGGGCCAGTGCATCTTCTTCATTAATGATTTTGTTGAAATGGACAATGGCTTTTTTGTCGGCTTTCTTTTGATAATAAACATAGCCAAATTGGTCATGATCGCTGTTGGAGAGATCGTCTTGGGCTTATCCATAAGCTTAGAAATATGGGATAGCTGCTTCGTAGCGTTTCAGGCAGAAATAGCTTTCTCCGATTATTTTGGAGACCTCATCCTTGGTCTACAGTCTTTAGGGGTTGGGTCTTTAAAAAAGTTTTGCAGGCTTGTATGGCTTCATGGTGTTTGTCTTGTTGGTAATAGATCTGTGCTATGTAAGGCAACTCCTTTTATTGATAAACATAGTATTCTCTCTAATGGGGTCAAAGTATTCGAACGCTTCCTGATAGTTTTTCTGGGCGTAGGCAGCATGTTCAGCGTATGTAGAGTGCTTGTTTAACGGTATAGGGAGTTGGGCTACCTGTTTGATTAGGAGCGGGGTTTCGTTCATGTTTCTCGAGCATTAGGGCTGCATAACCACGTTTGAAGCTGTATTCAACTGAGCCTGTATCGTTGCCTAAGGTTTTGGTATAACTGTCGTAGGTCTTGATATAATTGTCTTAAATGAGATAATGGTCGCTTAGTTTTGTGTGGGTATTGGCTCCATAGATTAATTTAGGATGGTTGATTAGGAAGGTGTATAGTCGTCCCGTCAGCTCCGGGGTGGTATTGAGTACGGCAGTACAGATGGCTTCGTGAAAAGTTGTTTTTCCTCTTGTGTCTGAAGTGATGTTTTTCTCTTGGGTGATGTCTTGAAATAGTGTTTGTGCAGCACGGTAGAGGTTTTCATCGTAAAGGGCTTTGGCTGTTTTGAAATTCTGTTCTGGCTAGAAGTAGACTATGCTTTGTTGAGCTTGGGCAGAGATAAACCCCAAGCAGTTTAAGGAGAATAACCAGATGTGATCTGTGCATTTTGATATTTTTTTTTCAAAGGTAGCCGTTCATCATGTATTGGTTATTATAATCACATTAAATCTTTTGTCGATAAATCAAGTATGATTTGATGTTATATAAATTTATATGTATATTTCTAGTTATATTAGAAATTTTTTAAAATAGTTGATAGTTATGGAGATATTTGATATCACGTTTCTCGTTTTTATCATTATTCTTATCGGCTTGCTATTTGGGCTCAGACGTAAAGAAAAGAACTTAAATATCATCAATGGATATGTTTTGTATGTGGCGTTACCACTCCTGTTTTTGAAAGTACTCACTTAGAATGTGTACCTATATCTGCTGACTTTTGACTTTTTTTATATTTTTGGTGGGTATTAGTCTGAGTTTATTATATTTTTTTTGTATCTAAAAAATTGATCGCCAATCTTCTGAATGCATTGATCTTAGGTATAACCTATTCTTACAGTACGATGGGCTATATGGGCTTGCCTATTTAGATTTTGATTTTTTCTAAAAAAGCACTTGTGCCGGTTTCTATAGCAGTGATCTTAAATAATATCCTTATCATATTGGTGGTTACATTCGTACTTGAGTTTAATCAAAAGTTGAAAAATAACAAAGGTGGGAATATTTATAAATACGGATTTATATTGATCACAAGGAGTCTATTGATCCATACTCTTATTTTATCGACGATGGTTAGGGGTACTAATAAGCTTCAATGATGTGTAGATACCCCTATCTATGTTTCGAAAACGGTAGATATGTTGGCATAGTCAGTAGCTCTTGTCGCATTGTTTACTTTGGGCTTGAGCTTGAGTAGATTGAGGAGAAGTACTTTCAAAAAAGTCATCTCGGGTAGGATTTTCTATAATCCTTATCAAGAATTTTTTTGTCCGTTCGTCACGGCTTTACTCATCTTTTATTCCTAGGCTTTTGGTTTTGATGATATTTTGAATGTCAGTTCGGCGATCATGGCTGCTCAACCTATTCCACCGGTATGTTGGTCTTTTATAATCAATATCGATTGCTTGAGGAGGATGTTTATTTGGTCATTGTCCTCTGTCGCGATAGCATGGGCTGTGTTAACACTTCCTATGGCGCTGAATTTGCCTATCTGATAGGCTTCCTAAATTGGGCAGCAGAGACACGTCGGATTAAATCCTGATATTGTGTATCGTATGGTTTTTAGGAATATAGACCACTTTTTTACCTTCAAAAAAGGCTATTTTAAAATAATCAGTTAGAGGAAATTCCACTGCTTGAGGAAAGTTTTTTAATTCTTCAGAAAGCTCCCCGCCTTTCAGGGATAAGATGCCGTTTGGTAGTACATGCTGTGATTTAGTCCGAAACTTATCCTTGACCCAGTTGTATAATTGAGGTATCTGTGTCACAGCACGGCTCAGGATGAAGTCAAATTTTTCTTCTACGGCCTCTACGCGTATACATTGGAGTTGGACATTGTTTAGATCCAATTCTTTCGTGATAGCTTTAACAGCCTTGATTTTTTTAACAATGGAGTCGATGAGTAGGAATTGGCTTTCAGGGAATAGGATTGCTAAAGGGATTCCAGGGAATCCGCCTCCTGTGCCGACGTCCATGATACATGCCCCCGGTAAAAAATTTATCACCTTGGCGATACCCAAAGCATGTAATACATGTTGTTTGTAAAAATTCTCAGCTGTCTTTCGTGAGATTAGATTGATACGTACATTCCAATAGGTGTAAAGTGCTCCCATACGTATGAGACACTCGGTTTGTCGAGGGTTGAGCTTTGGAAAGTATTCTTGGATCAATTGCATGATGATCTTTTTTGAGTGGTTTGCAGATTCATACGGCCTAATTTACTAGATTTGTCATCATTTCAAACTCAAAAGACCATGTCAAGACTCTCCCACCGCTTGCAAAACATGAGTTATTCGCAAACCCTGGCTATGACGGCCAAAGCCCGAGAATTACGGGCTCAAGGTCATAATGTAATCAGCTTGAGTGTTGGCGAACCCGATTTTGTACCACCTAGATTTGTTCTTGATGCAGCTAAAAAAGCCATAGATGAAGGACATCATTATTATACGCCTGTTCCGGGCTATCTTGAGTTGCGTGAGGTGGTTTGTAAAAAATTTCAACGTGACAATGGGCTACATTATCAACCGTCTCAGATCGTCGTATCCACCGGTGGGAAGCAATCAATCATTAACGTACTCCTCTCGCTACTTGATCCAGGTGATGAGTTGATTATCCCAGCACCTTATTGGGTAAGTTATTATGAAATGGTCAAACTTTGTGAGGCTATCCCCATAGTAATTTCAACCGGGATTGAGACGGATTTTAAGATTACACCCGAGCAATTGGAAAAGGCGATAACGCCCAAGACACGGGGCTTTCTCTTCAGCTCGCCTTGTAACCCATCGGGCAGTGTTTATTCACGAGACGAATTGAAAGTCTTGGCAGATGTCTTTCAGAAGTATCCTGAGGTGATCATCATCTCTGATGAGATCTATGAGCATATCCATTATGCCGGCTCGCACACGAGTATGGCGGTATTTCCGGAGGTCTATGAGCAGACCGTTACTCTCAATGGTCTTTCGAAAGCTTTTGCGATGACGGGTTGGCGTATTGGCTATATCGGTGCGCCGGAGTGGCTGGCCAAAGCCTGCGATAAAGTTCAAGGTCAAACTACTTCAGGGGCTAATGCTGTTGCTCAATGTGCCGCTATTGCTGCATTGAAGGCTTCTCCAGAACGTATTGGATACATGATCGAAGCTTTCAAAAAACGTCGAGATTTGATTCTGGCGTTGCTTGACGACATCCCTGGATTTCTGTCCAATGTACCTCAAGGAGCTTTTTATGTCTTCCCGAATGTGTCGAATCTTTTTGGAAAGAGTTTTTCCGGTAGCTTCATCCGCAATGCTGACGACTTGGCGATGTTTCTCCTTGAAAAGGCCCATGTAGGCACAGTGAGCGGAGCAGCCTTTGGCGATGAGCAGAGCTTGAGAATTTCTTATGCTGTTTCAGAGGAGAGGTTGAGGGAGGCTTTTCAATGGATTAGCGAAGCTTTAAGGTGAGAAGTAAAAAACTAAATTTTAAAACTAAAGAACCTCCTAGGAGGCTCTTTGAGCATTTAAGTGGGTTTTTAAAACTCACTTTGAATAGTGAGAGGGATTCATGAAAAACCTTTTTAAAATGGGGTGGACGACCGGTATCGAACCGGCGACCCTCAGAACCACAATCTGATGCTCTAACCAACTGAGCTACGCCCACCGTGATCATGTGTGCAAATATAAAAATCCCCAGCGGATTTTCATGGTCTTTTGAGCTTTTATTGATCCTTGGTATTACTGTCTTAGGCGTAGGCACAAGAATCCTCGATGTAATGTCCTAGTTGACAATGACGCAACAATTCTTCACGGATGAAAGGATGAATCATATTTTTATACTCATTAGGATATAAAAGGTGTACATTGGCCCCAGCATCTAGTGTGAAATAAAGCGGGTTAGCAGTCTGTGTCCTGAAATCCCAGACTTTTTCGATCACGTGGAGTGTGTTGGGTTTCATCAGTATAAAATAGGGTCGGGAACACATCATCATTGCATGTAGGCTCAAGGCTTCATGCTCAACTAATTCACCAAACGATTCAAGATCCCCCGTCTTCAAAATAGGGATGAGTCGTTCGAGATTTTCGTAAGCTGATTCAGCACGTTTTTGTGTATAGTGATGTCGGTGCATTAGTTCATGCCCCTGTGAACTGGATACTTTTTTTGCACCCTCATCTATCAACATGATAGTGTCCTGAAAGTTAGTGAATGCTTCATGTATCTCATATGGATAAGGGATGGCATAGTAGTCATCACTGCCTTTTATCGCCTTGTGAGATCCCCAGATCACTAGTCCAGGATATATTGACCGGCATGCACTTCCGGAGCCTAATCTGGATAAAAACGAGGCTTTTTGTAAGTAATCCTCAGTAGTCAAAATATATCCTAATTTCTGCTCGAGTTGTACCAGACATAAGGCTAAAGCACTCATGGCAGAGGCTGAAGATGCTATACCGCTGCTGTGGGGGAAAGTATTGTTTGTTTTGATGGTGTAATCAAAGTCATATAAATAAGGACAGTAGGGTGAGATCTTTTCGAAGAAAACTAATATTTTCGTCAGAAACTCCGGTCGGCTTTTCCCAGCAAAGAGAAATTGTACGGAAAATTTTTTTTTTCGATCTTCTTGGAACTTATAGTACAATTGGGTTTCCGAATGGCACTGGTTCAATGTATAACTAATGGAAGGGTTGACTGGGATCTGTTCAGGGTATTTGCCCCAATACTTTATCAGCGCAATGTTTGAGGGGCTTTTTGAGGTGACTTTTCCTTGCCTTGTAGAGGGGTAGGGCAATCCTCCGGCTCTAATACCATACTCTTTCAAAATTTTTGTAGATAAATAGTTGTTATGATGCAAGTTAAATAAAATATCATCACATGTAGTTTTTTCTTTAATTTTCTAAGAAAAACACGTAAATAAAAATTAATATAAATTTATTAGTTGTGAATATCTAGGTAATGTTATTAATATTTATATTTATAAAAAAAACACTATTAATAACAATAATAAGATCTATATCTTAACTTTAATGAAAAACGATAAAAAATTGGATTAGAATATGTTAAAAGCTAATAGAATAGTAACTGGATTGTTGAAATAAAATCCCAAGAATCCCCATGAAGTTAATATATTTTGGACCGTCTCACCTAAATCAGACAAAAGGTTAAATATTTTTTATCAAGCCATTGATAGATCTGTAACAAGGATAATGCTTAAAAAATTGAATCAAATTGTACCTACTAGATAAGTGTTTTTGGATGGAAATATTTTTGAATAAAAAAGAGAAAATATAAACTAGAAAAACACTTTGCGAGATAGAATCCGATATTTGGAGCGATTTATATATCTTATAAATATATTAAGCTTATATTTAGTATTTTTATTACTAAATATAATATTTAGTTAAAAAACCAATGATCATTTAAAGGGAAATTTTGACGGAACGTTTTTGGCCTAATAAAAGATAAGATTAGGTAAGTCCTAGATACCTTGGGAAGATTGAAAGTCTAAAATGTGAAGGCATTAGAACCATCAAAATTTTTAATTAAACAATCGTTTAACGTTTTGAAAGATATAAAGCCTTTGATAATAAGCAGGTAAAATATATAAGCTTACAAAACAGAATTGAAATTCTGTGGAGATGAGTAAGTCTTATCCAATATCCTCACTTTGAGCATAGTCTAAAAAGTGTTTGGAGAGATTATTAATTTAGATGCATTCTAGCCTGATGAGGTAAAAAAGGTCCTCAGATACATAGAAAAAAATACCCAGCATACCCATGTGGACTATGATAAAAGAGATAACATTAACTATATCCATTCTGCCGGAGAAGAGTAAGAATATTCACAAACACTTAATTGTGAGAGAAATCAGAGGTGTAGACTGTTGAATGAGTAAGGCCAAAAGAGTGTATCATTTAAGAGCAAAATAGATGACTTGAAAAAGAGGCTAGATTCTTTATAAGAGCGATATGGTCTATTGCAAGAACGTATAAGAGGAAGTGTTGATTCAGAAGCAGAATTATTAGACATTGAAAAAGAGCTTGATAGATTTTATAAAGAAAGGTTCTTAAATAATTAAAAATAGCTCAAAGTGTTATTGACATAAAAGGTCAATTTGATTTCTGAGCTTACTGAAAAAGAGGTTGAATAAAGATGTTTAAAGATAAATAAAAAATCATAAAGTTTTTTTTTAGGAAAGTGTATTGAACATAATCAGTAAACTGTTTATAAAATCGGAGGAATCCTAGAACGTAAGTATTAAGTATCTTACTCAAACCGAGTAAAATGTTATATAGGAGATAGAAAGCATACTGTTCCTAATCCTGAGATGAGGATCGTGTTATACTTTTAAAAATTTGAGCAGTTGAAAAAAAAATATATGATGGAAGTAGTGGAAGTATTGGTTGGTAAAAGGTAGCATGATATCTCCTTAGTAAAAAAAATGAAAATTTATTTTCCTTTTTAAGAATGATGATGAAGGTCAGGAGTTAATGGTAAAATTACAAATGGATACCTCCCTTACATCAAATGGTAAAATAGAGAGAATTCGTAAAAATTCTAATCATATAATAATTGATGAATCTGATTACGCAACAATTGAAAATATCGGCTTTTTATCTAATAAGAATATTTCATATTAGACTTAAAAATTTTATTAATAGTCAAACTTATTTATATATTCATTGAAGAAATCAGATTTAAAAAATAGTTTTATTAATTAAATAGGATTAATTCAAAAAAAAACAAAGACTGATTCAGGTTATGCCTCTAATGAGGTTTTTAATAAAAGCCGATGTAATATCCGTCAAGCAAAACGTAGTTTATCACTTCCATCGTTTGGATAAGAGACGGATCATGGTAGCCGTAGACTAAGACGTGATGGTGGGGGGATAAGCTGAATACAAAATTTTTTTTTGAATGCATAATCGTAGTATTCTGGATTATTTTATATGAAGCCATAGAAGAAGATTATTTACATAAATATTTCCTTGTATTAATTTTGATTATTAAAAAATATATATGTTTAATAAATAAAATGATATAGGGGAGGTTTTATATCCAATAACGGGAAAGATCTTTAGATCTAATCTCCTCCATGCCTATTATTTCAATAATTAATCAGTTAAAAATTTAATTATTATACTGTTAAATCCTATCGTACATTTATTAGTTAGTAGATAAAATGAAGAGTTATTAAAAAAAAACATAATAATAATTAAGATATTTTAATAAATAGTCCGATAAATAAGAAAAGTTAGATGAGCTTATATAACTTACGGTAAGTTTAGACCTAGGTGTCACTTTTAAGCCTAGTAGGGGTATCCAAGGATTAGTGTATTTTCCGTACGAAAGAGAATTATTTTTTTCTCCAGGTTTATAAAAAAGTTTTGAGTATATTCAAATCCTAGTCGGTGTAAGTGATTACCCTTCAGGATTCTGATCTATTTTCTATACTAAGTTTTACTGAAGATGATCATAGTGGTTTAATTACAATACTGGCTCGTAAGTTTTCCCTAGACTCACAACAAATAACTGTCGCTAAATTAATTATCAATTAGGGCTTTACTGGCGATCAAAAAGAGTGTGTTATTCAAGCTATAAATAAATTTTCTGAAAAGGGTCGAAAGAATCTTTTCGACACATTGGGGGGTAGTTTCTAACTCACAAAAGGTGCTGATACTTCTATCATATGATATTACTGATAATTCATCTCAATAAGCTGATAAGAACTTTGTTATACTCGGCTTGATAGAGAGACATTCTCCAAAGTTTTCAAAGTCAGGATGGGGTTTACAGAAATATTTTTCAGTTGGATGAAATAAGGATGGGATCCTAGTTGTAGGGATGAGTTTTGACAGTCTGCTGAAGATTTACCATGGGAAAGTGGTAAATACGATTTATTATAATTGTTTGATATGTTAAACCTACTGGTAGTAATTTACAATGAATTACTTTCAAATTCAGAGGTAAAATAATTTTATAGAGGCATACTTGAAAATTATATAACATCACGATCTCAGGGTTCACAACACAGATCTAGGTCATATGACGATTGCAGGCCTGGGTTTGTCGTCCAATGGAAACACTATCAAGAAAAGGGTTGATCGATCAAATAGGATTGATTTTAAAAAACAAAAGCTGATTCAGGTTATGCCTCTAATAAGGTCCCCTTAATAAAGGCCTATTTAATATTCGTCAAGCAAAACGTAGTCTTTAACCTTCATTGCTTAGTAAAAGGAGTGACTGTAGCCATAGACAAAGATATCATAGCATATGATAAGTGATCAATACTATGAAATACAAAAACTCAAACTTTATCAAGAGATCCTCACAGCCTAAGTAGCCTTAAACTAACGAGTCCATATGACGAAGTAGCCAGAGATAAATCCGTTGGGAGATCCGGCTTGATCTCCATCATATGCAAGTAGGAGAAGAATTAGGTACGTGTAATATATATGTAACAGCCATTATTTAGTCGGATAGGCGAGAAGGGTTCAAAAATCTACCGTACTGTTTTTGACCAGTTCTAGTAGTTCTTATTTATCCAACTTGCCGCAAGTTATTTTTAATATGATATTTTTCATATTTACTGTATTTATCTACTCTAGATTGTTAATTAAGTTTTATGAATTTTCAAGCTTTTTATAGTTTTCTCGATTGTAAAGAGTAAGCTAATTCTTCGGCTTTATTCCTTTGGAGTGGCTACCCTCCAGTCGTAAAGTTTCGTACATTTGTAGTATTAAACCTGAAGCAAGGTCCACTCCAAAATTTTATAATACTGTTTGGGAGGGTAGATCGTGGAGGTGTTGAAGTATTGATGGATATTTGAAAGAGAAAATACTCGTTGAGATTTAGGATAGTATTAAATATATTGTTACTAAAGAAGACGTGGTTAAGATAGAAACTAAAGTAATCTAGGCCAAAAATGAACTCAAAGAATAGATAGTTAATGCCAAAAGCGAGCTGATTCGTTAGATGATTGATATTATGACTTTTATTCATATGATTTCGCCATAAAAAGGTAGGGCGAGGATTTTTATAAAGTCAAGAAAAAATCATCAAAGAAAAAAAATGAAAACAAGATTAAAGTATTTATTTTCATGCTTTTACTCTAGCGATCTGAACGAAATTGGAACCTATTACCCTGGGCGTGACAGTAGTAGTGATAATACATTATAGTAAATATCTTAAAATCAATAATTTATATAATTAGATTCTAGATATTCGTACGAAAATAATATTATTTTATTTTCCTCTTCCCCTTTCTCCATTCATATGGATCAATAGGATTTTCCTCGCTAGAGGTCCTTACTTCTTTTCTAGATTGGGTTTCTAGCCCCTTGTATTTTTTCATTTTTCTAGATAAAGGTAGTTTGGCCCAGAAAGAGAAACATCTAGATACCTTCTGATTTTTCTATTTTTAAAAGGATCAAGATTCGCTATTGAATAATGAATTTTATTTGATAACTTTTTTGATCCAATCTATTGAAGTTATGGTAAGCTCTTTGTTTATGCTTATTTTTTTCATCCTTAAGATAATCTAAGTGAACCAAGTGCGAAAAAGCCTTACGCGCTTGTGGCTCAAAAAATATCGCTAATATGAGCATAATCTTTAAAGGAAAAATCCTTATTGTGCTCTACATGTAGATAGGCCAAAGCTGCGGTTTGTATATCTGAGAAATCCTTTTTCTTGGTATGAAAGTTTATAAGAATGATCTTCAGTATTTTCTTATTTTTCTTGTAATAATCCATCATCTTACCGAAAGTCTAGTTTAGTTTTTTATCGAATAGAGGATAAAATAGGTGAAATCATTGTTGTCGTATTCGGCCTTAAGAAAAGCATTGTCATATTGTTTCCTAGATCTGATAATAGTTCTAGAAATGGAAAGGTTTTGATTAATTTATAATCGTTTTTCAAAAGGTACTAATAAAATAAGACTCTAACTATACTACCATTTATATCGATGAAATAGTGAATGTATCCGAGAATAAAATGAATGATAGAAGCCTTCATAATAAGATGAATGAAATTCTTATGGTTGTTGATGAATTCAAAAAGATCCTCCATTAAATCGTCAATATCCTCCCATGAAGGTGGTATATGGGCTATTTCTCCATTGATGTAATCCTTCATATAAGCAGGCCCTTTTCTGTACTGCCCGCCTAATCGTTAGCCGAAGTAGCGATTGTCACGATAGTATCTAGTTCTATCAAAAAGTTTTTCCTATCTATCTTTTTTCTTTATTTTCTTGAATGCATCTTATAATCAGTAAGTTGTTGAAGATTATTTGCTTGGACTCATTTCTGAGTTTTTTCTGGATTCTGAGCATTTCTAAGGTTATTTTTGTAGTGGTAGAAACCTCTTCCATCTGAGAGTGGGCAACCACCTTATTATAAATAGAAAAACCCAAGATATACCTTATCCAACACATCTAGAGGGTCTCTATAAATGAGTTTAGTCGCTCGATGCGTTTTCAAGATCGAATTCATGCAGTTGCCTTTGTAGGCTGGAAGTCAAAAGGTGTTGAAAATAATACTTATTAATGCAAATGTCCTGATATCGTAGTCCTTTTATGAACTTAGCCAACGTCCAGTTCTTAACTATTTCTTTAGGGAAAGGAATATATTTGCTATATTTGAGCTCATTCCAGTAGATATATTCTGATCTATTCTTCTAGGAAAAATTTTCGAACTTCCCTGATATAAACATGTTAAATACTGCTTTGAGTTCTATGTGATAAATTTGTAGTGGTTTTTCTAGCTTCACATAGCTATTAATTTAGCAAATAAATATTTATCATTTGATTCAAAAACTCACGAGTGATTTTCTATACCTCCACCCGAAATAAATAATATTGAAAGCCACTAACACCCATATCCCCACTTGGGGATGTGGTGTGTTTTGACGATTTTGATCTTGTCGTGATAATGTATTTATCCATGGTGAGGTATTTTTCACTACTGCTCTCCTTGTAGTTTTGTCTCCTATTTTTGGTGTTTATCCTTAGGGCATGGTCTTTGATTTGGGCTTTGAAGATGGATTTGTTTGATTGGAGTTTATAGTGTCTGGTACGGAGTTTTGCTTCTCATTCGGGGCAATTGATAGGTACTTCTTCTACAAAGCTTAAGACTGACTTGATGATCACTTATCGTGTCTGTAGATGGCTATCATTAATTTTATGCGGTATTTTGGGTAATGGATACTCTTTTCGATTGCTTTACGCTGAAGTAGCAGGAGTGATATGGCTATATTGTGGCCTTTCATAAGTATTGGTATTCTGCACGGGTATCGAAACAGGGGTAGGCCTTTTTGACTCCTGGGAAATCTCTATGATCTAAAATTATAGCTGAGGGATATAATTTCCATTGAGTGTTTTCAAAAGCTTGAGTAAGGTGGTTTTCTGCACTAGTGTGGGAGTATTTTTGGATTCACCTTGGCCATCGAGTCCTCCGACGTATATGTGATTACCTGGGCTGTGTACGTTGTAACCTCTTGACATGGGCGCCCACTCACCTTTCAGGGTGACCTTTCCTGTATCCTCGCACCCTCGAGGGTCATTACGTAATGGTAACCGATGTCTTGTCATCCTAAGGCCTTATGCCAGCGGTCGTATGAGGCTTTGAAGTTTTTGCCTTTTTTCGTAGCGGTATAGTGTAATACGATGTAATTAATGCTTCTCATCAGAGGGAGGTATTTATTAGCTTTGCATTACCACAAGCTAAAATAGTTATAAATGTTTTTTCTCTCCGGGCCGTTTTGTGTGTATCTGTTTGTGGGAATATTGTTGTAGGTTTGAGGCTCGGAGGTTTTTCACTCTTGTTTTAATATTTTTTTGTCATCGAGTTTGCGGAGTTTTTTCAGTAGGCATTGGGGGGGTTCAGATTGGTCACAGCAATTAGGTTTTAGAGGATTGTGACCGCTTATCTCAGGATGATGCCGATAACCCCATAACAGGCAAAGAAGTCTAATACTTGTGAATGCTTACCTGGGAGGGGGTCTAGAAGAGGATCAAGACGATGATCCATCAAAGCAATTCCTAGTCGGCAAAGATCTATTTCTAGATCCATTTCAACGTAAGGGCTCCCAGGGTCGAAAGGATCATGATCTCTGGTAGGACTAAAAACGCAAGGATATTTTTACTTTTATAAGTAATCCGGTGAGCATATGGAGTTTCATTTAATAATCATTTATAAGTAGTTGTTTCTCTCTTGTGTGCTCGAACATTTTTTTTACAGGCTTGCCACTCGGGATAGTCCTTTATGCGATTCGTATATTTTTTGAAGTGTTCGAAGAGTTCGCGCCCTTGCTTGCAGGTAGTGTTGATAAAGCCGGACTTTTTCTCTGAAATCTACTGGTAAGTAAGATTTGTCCATCTTTTGTATAAAGCTTAAGGATGTATCAACGATATTGGATTTGAGGAGGTAATGTGCATAAACGAATTGAATCAAAACCGCCTTAAATTAGATCAGCTGGGCCCGGTGAGCCCTCTGTTGGTAAGTGAAGACTTTTAATAGTAGTAATATCTTTCATCTGTGAGGCCTGAGAGCAAAAAGCAATAAAATACCTCGTATACGAGGAGCTTGAGATCGAATTTTTGTACCTCGTCAATATATTACTTTCTTAAAAATTTTAATATCCTTCCTATGGCATGGGTATTTACGATGCAAACTCCTAAGACGGCTTACCCGATATCCGAGGCTCACCAGAGCTTGTGAATTTATGAAGGCTTATCCGAGCTTGTATACAATGTATTTACTGATGTCAAATGCATTTTGATCTGGGTTTTTCTCTTTTTTATTGTTGTATACCCTACTATTTAGGTGTTTACCTAAGTATGTATATAGTTGCTTGCCATTTTTGTCCTCACAAGCTTCTTGCTCCTGCTGTTTTAAATTTTATTTCTCATGAAAGCGTTAGAAATCACCTTTATGAAGGTCAGATGCTTACTTAATAGCAAAGCCTTTGAAGGTGATATCTCCTGATTTTAATCTCGCCAAGGGGCTCGAATGACTATTGGTTTTTCTTCTGAGGTTTTTGAAAGGGAAATTAAAAGGGATATATTTTACCTTATTCATTTTGGTATATTTTTTCGAATTATTATATAAAAAATCTTACTTTTGTCGTCTGTAATCTCGTATCTGTCGTCTATTTCTAGTTTTTCCCGCCGCTTGATAGCTTCCAAAAATATTTTTTGAATACGGGTAGAGGTCAGAATATGATGCTCTTGAAACAATTTCTTCTCGAAGAATACTACTTGAATAGCCTTTTTGATGCTTTCTTGTGCGAAGACCTCTGATACCCCCGTCAATTGATACGACATATCAAAACCCAATTCCTCATGCCAACTAATGTAATACCCTTGTTCTGGATAAATATCATACAGCAGCAAAGTATAGCACTAATATACTATTGGCAGCACAATCATGCACGGTTTTTCTAACCTTACGGTCGAGGAAAAAAATATACATCAAATAAAAAGTAATTTATTATTTGTTTGTTTGGACGAGCCATTGTTGAGTTCTATATTAGAATATTTTGTATCTCTTTTCTTAGCAGCTTCATAGGTTCGGGGGAGGGGGTGATCTTCTCATGGAGTAATTTCCCGTCTTTTTAAGTCCAAACGGTCATCATAATGATTTGGATCTCACCTTTTTCGTGGGTATAGATGTGGGTTATAGCCTTGGTGTAGTCTTTGTTTTGATGGTCATAATAAATCAGCCAATCGCCATTTTGTTTGTATTGGATCTTTTTTTCGTATAGTAGTTTATTTAAAATCACCGCGCTCATGCCTAGTTCTTTGTCGATTTGGTTAGCTGTATAAATGCAATTGCTTTGTAGTACTTGTTCGTAATAGGCTATCTTGAGGGCTTGTATTTTTTAGTGCTTCACTTTGAAGTTTTAGGCGCTTTTGAAGGATGCCCATAGTATCTTCTTGATTGCTACCTATAGAGGTCTGTCCTTTTGGGGGTTAATAGATCTTTGATCTTGGCGCGTTGCATCATAGGGCAAAGGCTGGGTTTAGCCATCGGGCTAACTCTAGGGCTACGTCCTCATCAAACTAGGTGCATTGTGTTCTTAGGCGCCTCTTTTTTTAATTTTAACTAGCCGATAATAACCTATATAATTTTTATTCTTTCGTTTATTATCAAGCATTTGTAAAAATACCTGAGTGGATTCTGTTTTTAAAAAGTCTTTTGAGGATTTTCCGAAAGGCCTGTCCATTTCTGTAGCGTTGATCATAACGTTACCGTCGCGTGATTATAAGGTGATAACATTGCTTTAATAATTGCATATTTGATTTTTTATACTTTATTGATTTTGTATCTGTTTATGCAATATTTGCCTTTTTTATTTGGCCAGATATCCCATAACAACACGAGAATAGATACAATGAACATGATGACTGATAGGATTGTTTGTGATTTAATGATTTTTAGTTTTAGTTGTTATTGTTATTTTTCAATAGGTTCCAAGGGTCTTTTCTTCGCCCGTGAATTTGCACGGTTTTATTTTAATCTCTGTGGTGGGCATGAGGTTAAATTTTATTTTTTTGAGTAGGTTGTGTGTTTGTTGGACTGCCCTGGGGTTTTTCGATTGAATTACTCTTTCTATAAGCTTTAATAATCAGTAGATTTTCTCGATTAATTATTTGTGGGATGCTTCTTGCATCGAGGGGATATGAATCTACTTTATTTGATGGATTTACTTCTTGAATATTTCTTGGTATGTTATTATGGGTTTATCTTTAGATGGGATGATTTTTTCTCTGTTGATTGTTGTGATGTTTCTTGGCTAGACTCTTGGGCGGTTATTTTTTTTCAATTATTTGAGTTCTCTTTTTTTAATGCTGCTCTTTCTTGTTTTTCTAGTATTTGTCTTTCTAACTTTTCTTTTTAGTATTCAGATTTAACTATCTTTAGGATAGCTTTAAATGTCTCCTGGTTGATCAAGGCTAGTTCTTCTTCAGGCCATGCACGATAGTATTTTACTAGTTGATCGATCCGACATCGTATTTTGACATGTTCTTTTTATTTTTGTTCTTCACGTATATGTTTTTTTCTTCTTCGCCCCAACGTTCTTGTGCCAGTAGAGGTTTTTCAATGAGTTCGACCACTTCGTCAATTTTTTTATTTGACGTATATGTGATTGCTTAATTTTGTTAGCGAATTTCGTAAATACTCATCAGTTTTTTTCTATTAAAATCCTTTAGATTTTGATCTCCTTGCTTATTACACTGACTTGCTTTATAGTGTCCTGGTTTTATATACTGCTTATTTTTAGCTATCTAGCTTGTTGGGCAGGGCTTCAAGGATATATCTGTGTGCCTGTAAGCTACTGATGTTTTTTTCTATAGTCTACCCTATTTGGCTGATTTGTAGGTAGGTCAGGCTTCTGTGTTCATTATATTATTACATCATAATTATTGTGTTTTTATTAATCTTGAGGTGATTTCTTTTGGGTTGGTAGAGCTTATTGAGGTTTTTATTTTGAGTGTTTTTAATAATTTACTGATGATTTGAGTGGGATTTTTGAGTCTGTTTTTTAGGTCTTCTTGTAGATATTCAGAGGCTTGGCATTTGATCAGGGTTAGGTGTTGGGATGTTTCGATTATCCACGGGTCGTAGCTTACTAATAGGGCTTTTTATCCGCTTGTGCACAGCATGCATGTTGAATTTGATATGGATGTAGTATTCGAAACAGTTTTTTTCTAACAGTCCCTTGCGGCGTCTTTGGTCGGCCTCTAGGAGGTTTTCTATGTGATATTTCGAGGCCTAAGGGTATTTGATATAGATCAAAATATCTTTTTAGGATCATCGTATCGAGTTAGGCTCTACTATGGGGGTTGTAAGAGGGGGGGGCTTTTACGCTGAAGTATTCTATATCGGGGGTGTGGTTTTCCTTTAATAGTGCCGCCGCTAGGGACTTGTAGGCTTTGCCCTATTAGGTGGCTTTGATGTAAAAGGCTTTTACGGTTAACTTTTTGGTGAGTAGTTAGGTTATTTTCTTATGGATGTAGATTAGGGTGATTTGACCTAATGTTCCGTTTTTGTCTCTGCCATTTTTTATCAGCTTCCAGGCTTCTGAGGTGGTGATCTCACCCAGTCGATTCTGGCCCCATTTTATTATTGGGTCAGGATTTTAATTTTGCATGTAAATAAATGTTTTGGACCTTTTTGATGTTTTGTGTTTTATATTCTATATTTTGTTGGGGGTATTGATCATCTTGGATGATGCATCGCTTGTATATAATATCCCCATAAGCATTTTGGGGGCATAGATCCCACGAAAGAAAACTGCAGTACGGGGTGTATTTGAGTATCTGAGCTAGCATGGTCTTCCACTTGCTTCCGATCTTGTATATAGCTCTACGGAACAGACTCTGCAGCCATAGTCATCAGTGTTTTATTTCCTCATTATTTCAAATTTAAGCGGGCTGAATATTTTATTTGAGTTCAATGTTTTTATAATAAAATCACTCGATCATGAGTGCTTGCCTTGTATGATATGGAGGTTTTGCATGACGTCTAGCGTACTCATGTAGCCTCTGAGATATCCAGAGGGTTACCCATGATGTTTTGTTTGTTGTCTTGGTAGAACTTGTCGGAATCATATTCGAACGGTTGAGCATCTGGGCTATGCATTGGAAGTATTCAAAGGTGGATCAACCCTTGGTTTTCTACCATTTCTACTTCTCGATCTAATTGGGAAAATTCTTTTTCTTCATTGGAGGTTTTTCTTAGCTCTGTTGACTCGATAAGAATTCCTAGGAAACTTTTTTGTATATTTTATTTTTTTTGATATATATTTTTTTATTTTTTAATATTAGTTATTTATTATTTTAAGCTTATGCTTTTTATTTTTTAGGCTCTTTGGTGTTGAGTTATATGTTGTGTTTGCCTATAACGTAAGTTGGCCAGATACCTCAGATCAACCCGACCGAATAATAATTGTAGTAAAAAATAATTCTAAAGATCAAAAAGTCTTGATATTTCTCCCTTTCCTTTTGGGAAGATTGTTTGAAAGATTATATGTGTTTCTTCAGGTTTTATGAACTTATTATGTGTCTTTTCGAGTTTGGATATGATTTTATTTAAGGGTCGTAGATCAGTGGTAATTCTCTGATATTTTTTTCGTTATAAATAGTAGCTAAAGTGCGTAGATAGTCATGAATAGAATTGTTTTTTACATTTGTCGATATTTTGTTGATTTTAAAGATGTTGATCAATGATCCATAGAAATGGGTAAAAAAGTAATGAGTCCAATTATAAAATTTCTGAAATAGATGTAGTACCATCTCATAATGCTTGATATTTGAAATTTTCCCAGCTTTTTTAAGCCTTTATATTCGTTTATAAGTAAATTGGAAGAAGTCCAGCATCTTGACCAAGGATTTTTTAAAACATGGTTAAAAATCCTATCAAAGTCCTCCCAATGATTGGTGATGACCACATATGTGGATTTCTCAGTTCCAATGCTACTTCATATAAGGATTGGTATTGGGGATGATTAGACAGGGGTAAATCAGCACGGTGATCCTACTGGCTTTCGAAAGTATAAAATCCAGTATTTTTCCTTTTCTTTTTTTCTTGTATTCGCAAATGAATTTTTACTAGAAACTCTTTTTTGGTTACCCTGTCTGGTTTATAGAATGTTACTCTGATCGTCATTCTAACGATTTTGTCCGAAAAAGCTAGGAAATTTTCGAAAAAAAAAATTAGAAGATAAATAAGAAGTAAAAAAGTCGAACTCAGGATATGGATAATTTATTTTCATTATTTTACCCTTGTGACCACGACAGGACTCGAACCTGTGACCTACTGCTTAGAAGGCAGTTGCTCTATCCAGCTGAGCTACGTGGCCTATTCATTAAGACCATGCAAACGGCTTTGTCGGGGTGGCAGGATTCGAACCTGCGACATCCTGGTCCCAAACCAGGCGCGATGACCAGACTACGCTACACCCCGTTTATATGCGGAGAGTGTGGGATTCGAACCCACGCGACAGCTTCCTGACGACAGTTTAGCAAACTGCTCCGTTAACCACTCCGGCAACTCTCCTATTAGGAGTAGAATAGATCTGCAAATGTAAATAGATCTTTTTAATAAACAATTTACCTCATGTATAGGTCGGGAAGGAATAAATATTTTTGAATATATTTGATGAATTGATATATAAAGAGATTTTATTCAGGGTATTTTATTCTAGTATGATGGAGCATGATCAATTTTTTCTTGAGTATGTGTTTTATTCTTTCTATTTCTTTAAGTGTGATGTTTGTATTTGAAAATTGATTTTCTTTCTTTTGTTTGTTGACGATAGTTTCTACAAGGTCTTCCAAGTTTTTGTTAGAAGGCTCTTTTATACTTTTTGAAGCAGCCTCTATAGCATCACATATCATGACAATAACTGTTTCCTTGGAAAAGGGTTTGGGACCTGGATAACGGAACGCTTCTTTATCGATCTTTTTGTCAGGATATTGTTTTTTATGTTTTTTATAAAAGTAGTACACAAATGTGTCACCGTGATGTGTGCGTATGAAGTCGATGACTCTATCAGGTAAGTGATATTCTTTGGCTAATTTAATCCCTAAAGGGACATGACTTAAAATGATTTGAGTACTTTCTTCTGGGCTAAGGTCTTCATGAGGGTTGATCATATTTTGTTGATTTTCTGTGAAATAGATAGCATATTCTATTTTTCCAATGTCGTGGTAGATTGCTCCTATCCTTGTTAATAAAGGATTTGCTCCCGTTTCTAAAGCGGCTTCTTCTGCTAGATTAGCTACTGTAAGGGCATGTTGTAGTGTTCCTGGTGCCTTTTGAGATAATATTCTCAAAATTGGCATTTTGGTATCGGAGAGTTCTAATAAGGAAAGATCTGAAGTGAGCTTAAATAATTTTTCAAAGATATATATTAAGGGTTGCGCAAATAAGATCAATATACTGTTGAAAAATAGGCATATGTAATTGTATATTATATTTTTATTCAATGTTTCTTCACATATCAATGTTAGCCCGAAATAGGTTATCATATAGACTAGCATTGCTTTTCCTACTGCAATAAGCAAATTGGTTCTTGTATAGATTGTTTTTTGTGTGATTAATACTGCAATACCTGCATTAATTTGAATAAGAATAAAATTAAAGCTATTAGGTACGATGATCGATAATAGAAGGACATTTGTTACATGAGTGATAATACTCAATTCAAAGTTGAAAAAGGCTTGGATAATAATAGGTAGAATACAAAGGGGGATTAAATATAAAAGATAGGGATAACTATCCAAAACCTTTACGGTCACTAGAGCTGTTAAGAGAATATTTGATATTAAAAAAGTAAAATATCTATTATTATCGTATATATTTCTTTGAAAATAAAATAAATACAGTGAAAATATTAATATAATCATCACTATTAACAATAAATACCCTATGGTTAAATAATATATACTTTCTTTTGTTTGTATTTGATTTTTATATATATTTTTTAATGATGATAATATAAGGAATTTGTTATCATCTATCTTGTTGTTTTGATAAATTATTACCATTTCTTTAGGAAGAATTTCTTGTGTTTTGGAAATGGTATTATTTTTTTGTTTAAGGAGTTTTTCGGTTGATTCTTTATCATAATAAAGATTAGGGGAAAGTGTGTTTTTTAATAATTGATTATAATACTGCTGGAGAGAATTTGAGCCTGGGATTAATTCATCGATAAATGTGTTTACTTTATCAGATGTATAAATCATACTATAAGGGACGGTAGATAATATTTTACCATCAGATTTTATGGTAATGATGTTGTTATTGTTTAACTTAAGTGGAAGAGTGTAAGGGTTGATGTAGCCGTATTTGTAAATGGTATAGATAATAAAGTTGCTTTTTTCGATAAGTGTTTTCTCTTTTTGAGCAAATACGACTTTATTGAATTTATCGATTATATTGGGAAGAACATTTTTATCTTTATTTAAAAAAAAAAAATATTATCTATTGCTAGTTTAACCTCTTTATTGTACTCTTCACGAGGTTTCAATGATGCGAAATCAAAAGGAGTTAGATCTGTATGATTCCATACTTGTTTTTTTTTTAATTCACATTTAAAGTTTTGTTTTTTAGAGAACAAATTAACCAATAACCAAGTGGAAACCAAAAATAACAAGATCTTGTAAATGGGGTTCTTATATCGATATAATCTTGAAAACCAGGTTATCATGCTCTGATATGGTTAAGAAAATTGTTTCCATTTTGGGATGATACTGACACTACCTAAACATAGAAGAAATAAATGAAATAAAACATCTGTATCAATGTAGCCATATATGCGTTGGATAAGAATTTGGAGGGATATCTCTGTTAGTATGAAATAGACCCCTAGTTTTTTAAATCGATAGATAAGATATCCACCAACAGCTCCTATTACGTTTAATAACAAAAGTATCGAAAAGTAATACTTGGGTAGATTGAACCCACTCAAAGTATTCTTCTCATCTCTCAACCCAGGTATTGCTACATATATAATGTACCATATATTGATCATCATTAGTAATATAATGATGATTTTTAATCCGGAGGATTTTTTCATATTGGGTTTTAAAGAATTCATGAACTGATGGTTTATTTAAAAAAAAATCATATCCTTTCAAGCTCATTTTTTTTAGTGTTTTTTTTATTAAACTTATAGGGTTTAGTCGGTTTATTTTTTTAAGAGTTGATGATTTTTCCAGTTTCGATAATTATTTGTGAGTTAAATATTTTTTTTCAAAAGTTTTGTTTATCCAATTGTATATTTAATGTGGTCTCATATAGCGTTTGAAATTTAGCAATGGCAAATTATTTTGATATGGGATTCAAACCTATTAAACATTTTCTTACATATCTTTTCAAACATTTTTTTAATATAAGAAATAATCTCGTTATGATCATAAGCTAAGTTGGGAATTTCATTGTATTTAAACCATAAGAGTCTATTTTTTATGTTTAACGATTTGAGAAGGATCTATTTTGATTAAACAATAAAAGCTGATATTTACAACACGTACTGGGGTTATGAAAGATATTATAAAATGCTTTTAATTGTTTAAAATAAGCTTGATCTGTATTAAAAAGCCTTTGTAAAAGTATTTTTATACCACATTCGACACTTTTGTCTATTTTGATGTATTTGTTTGGTAAAATCTATGCTCTTTTAAAAGATGAATCTTTTTTATCGATTAACATTTTGAGTATTTCTCCATCGAACCTAAAAATAACCACATTTGTAGTTAGGGCTATTTTGAAATGGTTTTTTTTTCTTCAAGGTTTATTTTTTACATGAAACTATTCGAGGATGCTAAGCAATAATCTATTTTCATCATTGATGACTTCTTCCATACAGATAGTAGATTCGGTACGAAGAACTCCTGTGATTTCACCGATCTTTGAGATGACTTCTCTAGCATCGGCAGGATCTTTCGCAATGATTCTACAGGAGAGATTATATTTCCCAGAGGTAATGTAGAGTTGTACAACGTTAGGGATTTTTACCAATTCTCTTTTGACTATTTTGGTCTCACGTGAGTTTGAAAGAATTCCAACAAATGCGATCAGATGATAATCTAATGCTTTATAATTGATTTTGAGCGTATTGCCAGTGATGATACCAGCATCTTCGAGTTTTTTATCTCTCACATGGATAGTCCCGGTAGAGCATTGTATGGTTTTAGCTATCTCAGTGAAAGGTGTACGGGCATTTTCAGTAAGACTTGTTAAGATTTTTTTATCTATCTCGTCTAGGTAATATCTTGAAGTCATAGATTTACGTTATTTAGGAATTTTTGTATTTATGGCGTAAAAGTATTAAAAAATTAGGAATAAAAAAACTTCTTAATTTTTAGTGCGTTAGGTTGATCTTATAGACATTTATTTTGTTTTTTACCGAAATTGTTTTTTGCTGTCATCTCTTTTGGTTTTGAAGGGGATATCCCATTTTTTTAAACTATTAAATGAAGTGGTATAAATCACCCCCACTCCATAATTTTGTGAGGAAAATTTAGTTGACTGTATATTTTCTCTGCCAAAGGTATTCGGGCGAGAGAATAAAGTTAATTTTAAGCTTTTGTCTGTCTGTTGGCTGATATCCATATCAAGTTGGATTTCTCCAGTGAAAGGACTTCTTTGTTTTTTTACTGTATTAAATGGGACTCCTACGATGCTTTTGATCGAAAAGCGCCGGTTGATATTGTAAGATATGGAAGATCTGAAACCACTTGATGAGTTGGTATCTCTATTGCCTTCGATGTATTCGAAATTTACATTCAATGCATCATTGATACTCGACAGAATATTTCCTAACTGTTTGAGGGCTAAATCATAGGTAGAGTAAGTCCAAAGTCCACTTCCTATATTTTTGGTGTTGAGAAAAAATTTACCTAATAATAGTATGGAGCCGAATTGTATTAGTTTCTCGTCTTGGGTATTGAGTTTTTGTGTCAGTTGTTGTTTGATACTTTCACTAATGTTTGGAAAGTCGATGTTGAGTTCTAATTTTGGAAGAGATAGTTGCCCATAAATATTGATTTTAAGCTCTGTAAGGATATTTTGAGGTACTCTCGATAAGTTGGGCAAATTGATGTATTCTCCTACATTGGAAACTGATTTAGGATAGAAAGCGGTCAGATTTAGGTTAGCATTAGTGGCGGAGCCTGTCCAGGTAATAGATCCACCCGGTTTGATTTGAAATTGTTTATTCAGTTTTAGAAAGGGGATCTGTTCGCTGGAGAAGTGATAAGAGCCCTTTGTGGTATTATATTTCCCCGTCATTTCTATATTGCCTCCAGACCTCATTTTAAATGATATATTTCCCGTTCCTTTGGCCTGGATGAAATTATCCGAATAAGGGTCTAGGATGAGGTGTACTTTGGCATTTTCATTAATGTCGGTCTCTATGCTAATAGAGAGTCCTTTTTGGATGTTTTTATTTTTATGCTGTTTTGGAGGAGAGTTGATTAGTTCAGTACTATCTTGAGTATTTAAATTCAGAAAGTGAATAAATCTGTTATTTTCAGTCATAGATTGGGATCCTTTTGTGTTAATGAACAATTGTGAAAAGCCTGTAGTCTTTCCCTCTCGTATGCTTATGTCTAGATTATTAGCTTCTCCTGAGATTTCTATTTTACCATTAGCAAAAATAGTGCCGTAAAATAAATTATTTTGTATTGAGGTGGTATTAAGTGCTAAGATGTTTTTTGTATCTATTGATAATGCTAGGGTCCATTTGGTAAATTTTTCATTGAGGATCGCACCACTGATGTATCCTTGGGTATTGTATTGTGTGTCTTTGAAACGGAAGTCTTTTAAAATGAAAGTCTCTGGATTGATCAGAAGGGAAGGTATTCCTATGAATTCGTAGTCTGTATTGAGATAGTTTACCTTCATCCCAACTTTTTTCAAACGTAGCTCTCCTTGGTAGATCGGACGATCAAAATCTCCGGTGACTTTGATATTACCCTCAGCAGTACCTCTTATTTTGCTAAATATGTTTCCTAGGAATGCTTGTAAAAATTTGATTGGTAGGTTTTTGGTACTGATATCTAAGTTTAATTGTGCTTTTTTGGAAGATGTATTATCGATGTTGCCGACTACTGTTAGGATGTCTATCTGTTCGTTTTTCAAAGTGATATTGAGTTGATAAAGTTTATTTTTTTCGTTATAAGAGGTGTTGATATTAAGATCGCCCAGTACGATATCGTTAATGACTAATTGGTTTACTTTCATATCAATTTTAGGATTGAGGTCATCTCCTGAATTTTCGATGAAGAAATTCCCGTGGGCTACACCATCTATAATTAGACCTTCTTCTTTGGTAGGGATTGGTTGCTTGAGTTGTACTTGATCAAAGGTGCCTTGCGCCATCTTGTAATTATTTCCGATGATCTCAGTTGAGACGGTTAGGTTTTGTGTTTCGGAAGTGAATGTCAATTTGTCAATGGTGTATCTTTTCTTTTTTAAATCGATTTTGACTAGATTGGAATGGTGGTTATTCTGATCATTTATCCACCAGTCGTAACCATTGATTGTGATACGTGAACGTTGTAGAACGATGACAAATGTGCTTTCTTTGCTATTCCAGCCACCGGATTTGTAAAAATTCAGATCGACTTCTTGTTCGGTGCCGGCCAAAGTGGCTAAAAATCTGGTGTTGATTAGTAGGATATCGTTTTTTTGTTTTGTAGTGAGGTTAATGTTTTTGAAACTAATACCTTGGATTATAACATTTTCGATCTTGAAAGTTATATTTTTTTCAGAGGACGTATTGATGTTTAGATGTGCGTTCTGAATAGTGTGCTCGTTGATCTGGACTTTTTGGATCTCTATATCTAAGTTGAGTGCATCGTTTGTCAATTGACCTTGTAGGTGGCTGTCTGATAAAATTTTCACTTTTTCTTCAAAGAGTTCTATGAAACGTTGGGTAAGTATTAAATCGAAAGTGAGAGATTGGTTTGGTGTGACCGAATGATAGTTTTTTTCATTGAGCACACGATTTACTCCATTTTCTAGAAGTTTGGTCAATTCGAACCGTTTAAAATTTCCACGAAAAGAGCCTTGGGCCATCTCAGGTGCTGAGAGGGTTATCTCTCGATCTTTTTTACCTAAGATCTTTGATTCGATGGATATTTCCGAGAAGTTGAATTTTTTCTTTGATGTTTCATAAGTTGTATTCGTTATGTAGATATTGCCTTGTAGATGGTCTATGTCTGTTCCTTGGACATTGATCTCGAGGTTTGTATTGAGGAAGGATTTTTCACGTTCGCTCAACTCCATGGCCTTCAGATGAATGTACTCAATTTTGATTTTAGCTTGGACAAGCCATTTTTTAGGGGTAAAGTTTACTTTTCCATCAAAATCTAGTTTAACTTTTGGATCCTCTATAACAAGTTGTCCTTCGAATGATTTTTGACCTATACGACCATCGACTTGGACTTTGTTGATTTTGCGGTTGTAGAGTGTTAATTGATTAAATGTTCCGATGAGTTGTAATTGTAATGTGTTTAATGAAAAGCCTTTTCCCTCAAAATGGAATGTACCACCTATGGATTGAAGGTTTTTGTTTTTCGTGAGAATGGATAGATCGATATTTGTGGCAGAAATTGCTCCTTTATATTGTGGGACTTTCCTAGTGTAGTTGTCTAGTTGAATGTCGGTATTGACAGTCCCTATGGCGCTACTGCTAAGATTTCCTTCGGCTGTGATAGTTTCAGAGGTGATGGTCATAGCGCCGTAATACCTCATATTGCCATAATCTTTCAGAAAAACTGGAATTTTTCGACTGATGAAACTTGGAAGCAGGGCAGTGGCTGCTGTATAGGAGCTTTCGATTATACCGTCTTTTTTTTGAACGATCTTAAATCCCCTCCTCTCGGTGATATGCGAAAGCACAATTTGATTGGCTTGGATTTTATTTTTTCCACTTTCTAGATGGATGTCCGATAGGGTGAGTTGATTGCCCAGTCGGCCGTATATCTTCCCTTGTAATGCGACCACAGCTTTTGAATCCCAGTTGTTGATAAACAATTTCAGATCTTCAAAACCTAAATGAGAGCCTTTTTCGAACTCGGTTTTAATATATATTTTGTCGATGAATTTTGCCATATCCTTAGGTTGATTATAGTGTAAGGCTATGTTGCCTTTGATCGTACTTCTAGAGGTTTGTAATTTGAGGTTATAGGCCTGTAGATGGTTGGTAGTAAATGTTAAATTGGTCGACAATTCATCGATACGAAAATCTTTTTTTTTCAATCTTCCGGTTGACTTTATGGAGGGTATATGGGCTTCGATTGTATGGCCTTTCATTCGAAAATTTTCTATCCAAGCATCCAATGGATTGACTGTGAGTATCAAAGTGTCTTTCTCTTTGAGGTTTTGATCGCTGATCTGTAGATGACCTCTTTTGACCTCGAAATTGCTTTTGAAGAGAGTTTTGGAGTAGGTCGTGGTGTTTTTGTCAGAAAACTTGTCGATAAATCTATTCATATTGCTTGTTCTGTCTCCTCGGTAAGTCGTGATGAAGACCTTGGGTTGGTCAAGTACGAGTTTTTTGATTTTAATGTTTTTGGGATTTAAAAATAGATGTAATAAGTCAATTTGCCATTTAACATGAGGGATTGAGATTAGCGTATTTTTGTGGTCATCGATAGCTTTGACGTGGTAGAGCTGAATATCTCCTAGGAAATCGACATCTACACTGTCTACCAAAAGCATTGTGCCGAAGCTTTCATTGAGCTTGGTTAGGGTCAGTTGTGCAATTTTAGTTTGTATGGTTGGAGTATTGATGACGATGAGGATCCCGCCTACGATCAATAGAGCAATCAAAGTCGAATATCCTAGGAATTTGAAGGCACCCTTGAGTAGGAATAGGAATAGAGATAAAAACCATCGAAAGATTTCCAGCACTTAAATATCCTTATTTTTGCTTGCAATGAAACACCTTCCCGTCATCTTAGGTATAGAATCTTCTTGTGACGATACAGCTGCGGCTATTATCCAAAACGGTTATGTTTTATCTAACATCATCGCCTCTCAGGAGATCCATCAAAAATACGGTGGTGTCGTGCCTGAGCTGGCTTCTAGATCACACCAGAGAAACATCATCCCCGTGGTCGATCGGGCCGTTTCTCTAGCAAATATAATGCAAAATCAAATTGATGCTATAGCTTTTACTCGTGGACCTGGTCTCATGGGATCTCTATTGGTCGGGACTTCTTTTGCTAAGTCTTTGGCTATGGCTTTGGGGATTCCATTGATTGGGGTGCACCATATTCAGGCACACGTTTTAGTACATTTCATTAAGGGGGTTCATCGGCATCCACCTCGGTTCCCTTTCTTGTGTTTGACCGTCAGTGGTGGGCATACTCAGATTGTCCGAGTAGACGATTTCTTTGAGATGACTGTCTTGGGGCATACGATAGACGATGCGGCTGGAGAAGCTTTTGATAAGACGGCTAAGATTTTAGGTCTGGATTATCCTGGTGGTCCCTTGATAGATTGTTATGCACGGAAGGGTGATCCGAAAAAATTTATCTTTTCAAAACCTAAGATTGAAGGGTTGGATTTTAGTTTCAGTGGGCTCAAGACACATATCCTGTATTTCATCCGAGAGGGGTTGAAAGCTGATCCTGGATTTGTACGAAAGCAATTGCCCGATCTGTGTGCTTCTGTACAACGGATTATCGTGGAGATATTGTTGGGAAAAGTCGAGCAGGCTGTAGAAAAGACTGAAGTGAGGCATATAGCTTTAGCTGGAGGTGTTTCGGCTAACACAGAATTACGTAGACAGTTTTCTCGCGTTGCTGCTGAAAAATCTTGGCAGATATACCTTCCTAAAGTCGAATACACTACAGATAATGGGGCGATGGTCGCTATGGTGGGACAACTCAAATACGAACGTCAGTGGTTTGATCCTTTGGACATCATTCCCTGTGCCCGATATGATAGGATGTCGATATGAAACTCTTTTTTGTAGAAGAGATCACGTCCATAGTTATGCGTTTAGGTATTGAATAAAGCGATCATTTGGTCATGGTTTTGCGGATGCAGATCAGGCCATGAAGTGTATTTGACGAATGGTATAGGGTGACATGTGGGGGGGGCTGTGATCTGCTTTTCCGATTACCAAGGGGGGGGCTATAGCCACATCATACGGTTTATGGGGAGATCGGTCTTATCGAGTACATATAAGCATTGCTCCAACGAAATATGCCGACCGTTTTGGTGGATGGTTTTTAGAAAAAGTGACTGAGATCGGGATAGAGCTTGGATAAACCTCTTATTTTGCCAGTATTCTGAGTGAAGAAAGTTCAATATAAACCGTGGGTAGAAAATCATTCGTGCGACAGTGAAGCAATCGGTCAAAGTATATTTACCTGTTTTAAATAAACCGTTGGTTTATCATGATTTATCTCGTCTTCCACAAAATTTAGACAAAAATTCATTGAGCATTGTGATACGGATTTTCAGCGATAGTCTTTGAAGAAGTGTGTTGAGTTAAAGACGGGTGTTTATACGATTTTGATCGGGCTTGGTAGATAATTTTTCTTCCAAGCAACTCGAGTTGGCTTTGGCCTTATGTTTTGAGGATAGGGTGAGAGGGCTTGAGGAGTTTTAGGGAGATGTTTCGTACCTCTTTTGAGTCAAGTAAAAAAGGTATCTCAAGATTTCCTTATCTATGGAGTAGAAGGTTTGATTTCGTCGAGACATCATAAGTTGAGCCGTTTCGCAGGTTTTTTCAAAATCGAAAAGATCACTTTTTTGTATTCCACCCCAAGTGAAGGAAGGAATGTGCTTAGGTGGGAAGCCGTATCCGAATACATTGACCGATACACCAACTACTGAACCCGTATTGAATTGGGTATTGATGGCTGATTTGGAATAATCCCCCATGAAAAGTCCACAAAATTGTAGTTTTGTCGATATGGTCTGTCCAGCTGTATGATTCCACACGTAGACCTTTGAATAGTTGTTTTTTAAATTGGAGGTGTTGGTGCCGGCACCCAGATTGCACCATTGTCCCAACACAGAATTGCCTAAAAATCCGTCGTGGGCTTTATTGGAATAGGAAAACAATATGGAGTTGTTGATCTCTCCTCCCACCTTGCAATAAGGACCGATTGTCGTAGCGCCATAAATTTTGGCCCCCATTTTTAGTACAGCACCTTCACATAGTGCTAGTCCGCCGCGGATGAGGCAGCCTTCCATGATCTGGGTTTTTTTTCCAATGTATATGGCGCCAGATTGGGCATTGAGTATAGCGTGTTCTACAATAGCGCCTTCTTCGACAAAGATGTCTTTACCTGTGACACGATTGCTTTTGCTCAGGGGAGCAGATTTTCGGCCTTGTGTCAAGAGCTTAAAATCTTGTTCGAGGGCTATGGTATTTTGTTGAAAGATATCCCATGGATGTTCGATGTGGATCAGATCATGAGGATAAGGGACTTCTTTTATGAGGGTCGGGTAAGGGATCTTGTGAGGGTTTTTATAAAGGGCGATGATCGTCTTTCCCTTCGTCAATGCTTGGTTTTCTTCTAGTGAATGAATTGCTTGGATCAAGTTTTTGGTTGGGAGGAAGGTAGGGTTTATAGAGATATAGGAATCTTTTTTTGAAGGGGTAGGATACTTTCTGGTTAAGTGAGTTTGTGTAATTGTAAAGGTTTTTGTTTTCAGCAAATGTTCCCATTTTTCTCTCAGGGTTAGTATGCCTATACGGATCTCTGCTGTTGGGCGTGTGAATGTAAGTGGAAGTAAAGTATCCCATTCGGGGCCGTCAGCTAATATAAAATTCATGAAGAAATGTTTTTTTAAATAAGCTGGAATGACTTTTTAAAAAATGATTACCTCCCTTCTATGAGGTGGGGAGGGGGCTGTGTCATTCGATCAACAATAATCCATGAAAACCAATTACTTTTCCTTTTCGAATTTTGCGTACTTGCTCCTAAATTTTTCTATTCGCCCAGATGTGTCCACATATTTCAATTTACCGGTGAAAAAGGGGTGGGAGGAGCTTGAGATTTCCATCTTATATAAGGGATATTCTGCCCCCTCTACCTTTATAGTATCCTTAGTTTTGACAGTTGATTTGCATATGAATACGCTTTCATTGCCCATATCTTTGAAAGCTACTACTCGGTAATTCTCTGGATGGATTCCCTTTTTCATCGTACTGTGATTGGTGTAATGATGGACGACAAAGATAATGATGTTTTTTGTCTTTACAAAGTTTATTTTTAAGGTGGAGAGGGTTATTATCGGTGGTGGGGGGAGGGGGGGGAGAAACGGTAGATCATGGCATTGGTATTCATCCCTGCGCCTAGGGATGCCATTAGGATAGTGTCTCCAGATTTGAGTTCATGGGGAGGCATTTTCCCTTTGAGGATTCTGTCGAGTAAGGTGGGGACAGTGGCTACAGAAGAATTGCCTAATTTTTGAATGCTCATTGGCATGAGGTCTGCACAAGTTTTCTCATCGTTTGGATGCTCGTAGTAGGTTAGAAATCGCTTTAAGATGGCATGATCCATTTTAGCATTGGCTTGGTGGATGAGGATTTTTTTAATATCTTTGAGTTGCAACTGGGTTTTATCGAGAAGTTTTTTTAACATCAGGGGTACTACGGTCAAAGCGTATTCGTATATTCTCCTACCATTCATACTAATATTGACCATAGATTCTGTATAATTGGTATTCAAAGAAAGACCATTGAATAGGTAATGTAACTCTTCACCGTTGTCTGATTGAGAGTCGTAGTGGAGGATGCCGATGTCTTGGTTTGTCTCTACAGCTGATAGTATGGCTGCTCCAGCTCCGTCTGAAAATATCATCGCATTGCGGTCATAAGGGTCTACCATTTTAGATAGGGTATCAGATCCGGTGATGAGTATGTGTTGTGCATGTCCTCCTTTGAGGAGCTGATCGGCTAGGATTAATCCTTCGATCCATCCTGGACAACCAAAGATCATATCATAGGGACGACAATGATTGTTTTTTATACCTAGTTTGTTTTTTACTCTGGCAGCGATGGCAGGCATCATATCGGATTGATGTGAGATCGGATGGATGTTTCCATAGTTGTGTGCTGCGATGATATAGTCGAGTTGCTCTTTATCGATTTGACTTTCGCTCAAGGCTCTTTGTGAAGCAATGGTAGCAATGTCTGAGCTAGAGAGATCATCGCTCACATACCTCCGCTCTTCTATTTCTGTGATCTCTTGGAATTTTTGAATAATCTCTTGGTTGGATTTATTGATTTTTAATCCTTTATTATCATAAAAGTTATGATTCAAAAAATAGCTATTTTTTATTATTCTTTTCGGTAGATAATGGCCGGTGGCTTGGATGATTGATCGGATCATTTTTGTTAGGCTTAGATAGAAAACGGGTGGTAAAGTAAAACAATTTTGTTTAAAACGCATTGTGGGGGGGGGCTATACTGGTCAGGTATTTATTTTTGAGTGGGTCGATGGCAATGTGTAAGCTTGGACAATTTTCTATCTTTGTCACAAATCATTTTACATTGAAGACAGAAGTAAAACCTTATAAAAATTCCCCTTTGAGCAAGAAGAAACAAGTGGAATATATGTTTGATCGTATTTCGTCAAGGTACGATCTGCTTAATCATATTTTATCTTTTGGTATCGACCTCAGTTGGCGTAGAAAGGCAGTAGATTTATTGTATAGATTTTCTCCGGATGAGCTTTTAGATGTGGCTACAGGTACGGGAGATCTAGCTATCATGGCGGCAAGAAGAGTGTTGGGCATAAATGTGGTGGGTTTGGATTGCTCTGAAAAGATGTTGGAAATAGCTCGAAAAAAAATTTTAAGTAGAAGTTTGGAAGAACGTGTGAGCGTCGTGCGCGGTGATTCAGAAGCTATGCTTTTTGAAGCAGAAAGTTTTGATGCGGTGACTGTAGCTTTTGGTGTGCGTAACTTTGAGCGACTCGAAAATGGTTTGAAAGAAATTCATCGGGTACTGAAGCCCGCCGGAGTTATGATAATTTTAGAATTTTCTCAGCCTAAAGGGGCTTTTGTAAAATTTGTGTACAATCTTTATTCTCATTATATATCTTTCGTAGGGCGGATATTTTCTAAAGATGTCGCTGCTTATGATTATTTACCACGATCTGTAATGGCTTTTCCTCATGGTGTCCAGATAAAAAATATATTGAAGTCTTGTGGGTTTTTGAGACCACATGTCTTGTCACTTACTTTTGGTTTTGTTTCTATTTATATAGCTATGAAGCGTTAGGTGTTTGTTATGTGATGTTTGATTAATTATGAAGTATTGGTGGTACGTTTTTATGTATTTTTCATGATGGGTATTGATGCCTAAATTTGTCGTGTGACTAAGATGTATAACAATTCTCATAAGATTGATAAAAAATGTTGGGGATTTAGTATATTATATAATTATGAATCATTTTGATTTTAATATGATGCTAAATTTTTTTGGATTTTTTCCGATGGTGATAAGTGCTGATTTACTATAGATACTCAAGGAAGGATGGATTTCACGGTAGGTTTGATTTGAAAATTGCGTCTCCATAGCTATGGAGATCTACTCCTGGAGTCTGATGTACACTTTGTGAAGGGGGGAGATTATTTTTCGAAAATCAGGGGGATTTTCCTAGTCTCTCTGATAAAGTTAGGGTATATATGAGCAAAATACAGTCTACTTATTTGAGTATTCCATTGATCGTAAAGTTCTATGGAGAATATTTTAATAATATACGTTCGTTTGTGACTGGAGGTGTTGGATACGCTTTCAATTTAGAGTCTAAAATAAGACAAGAAAGAAGATAATTTAGATGGCGTGTTTCGCATGAAAATCCACAATTTTAATTGGTAAGCTGAATTTGGTATTGAGATCTATTTCTCATATTTTAAAGTGGTTTTTTCAGTCAAAGCAAAGATTTGTTTTTTTAATAATAAATAGGTGGGTGACAAACATTAGACATCAAGGATGTGGGTAGGATCTATCAATTCTTTACAAAAGCGTGCTATCGTTTTTTATTTTTGATTTGAGTGATCATATTGGTTGGATTGAGATAAAAAGCCGGTTATTTTTTTAAGGGAAACTTAATCTTAATAGTAGTAAAAATTCACATATCAGCTTGGGATGAGTTGGCTATGATGCTGGAGCAGTGATTGAGAGTACTGTACGTCACTGTATTGTTTAATGTAGCTTCCATAAAGTGTCCTCCAGCTGTTCCTACTTAAGTTTTGAATGTGGGGGGGGATAGGCGATAAGTTTTTTCCTTGGACTACTTGGGCTATCGTCAGTATTTGAGGACCATGGCAAACGGTAACCAATTGTCTATCATTTTTGAAAAAGTCCCCCGCGTGATCTCTAGTATGCGAGGGTTCAGTCGTAGGTATTCAGTAGACCTTCCCACCCGGTAAAAATAATTCAATGTAATATTCGGTTTTAACTTCATCAAAATAATAGGTGAGCATAAAATTATGGTCACGTTTTTCTTTATGGGTTTGACCTACTTCAAAGTTATGAATAACCGTTTTTATAGTATCCCCTTTTTTTTACCTGGACATACAGCATGGATTTCAAAACCCATCATTTCTAGCATTTGGAAGGGTACCATCACTTCATGGTCTTCTGTAACGTCTCCGGTAAGTAGCATCATTTTTTTAATGGAAAAAGGTGTTTAAGTGCTTCTAGGACAAAATTAGTTTAAAGTGTAAAATAGATATTGTTTGAAGGTTTATCTATATTCCCCCAGGACTGCTTTATTTGTGATGGGTTAGGGTAAGAATATTCATTGGTAAGGTTTTATAGATGGTAGATCAGTCATTGTGAATGTGTATTTCGATATAAAATCCTTCATGATTTCGTATGTTGATCACACTACCATCTTTAAATATCCAATATTGCCCTTTGATGCCCACCAGTTTCTTTTCAAAGTCTTTTGTTGCTTTCAAATGAAGGGTCTCAATTTTCTCGGGGTAGTTTTCTACCGGATAGTGGAGGTGAGTGATCTCGTCCTCTTGGATGAAATAATCTTGAGACTCTTTAGGGAAAAATTTTTTCAAATAATATTTCATTGCAAGGAGATCTGTATCAGGGATTTCGATTCTAAGCATAGCTCTGTAGTGAGTTTTGTCAGAAATCTTCTCTTTGAGGGTTGCTTCTACGATGCCGGCTAGATAACGGTTGGGTGTACGAGCTATTTTTATCGTTTGTATAGCGCCTTGGTCGATCCATCGAGTAGGGGTTTGTATCTCTTGTGTGACGCCTACTTTTGGACCGCCTGTGATGGCCAAGTATACGATGTGAGGTTGTAACTCGAAAGATTTTTCCCATTTGAGGTCTCGTTGTTCGATATCTAGGTGTGCGATGCTGAGCTCGGGTCGTAGTACACCAGGATTAGTTTGTGGTGAAGTGAAGAAGCATTTTTTACAATAGCCTTGACGGTAGATGGAGGTATCAGATCTGCAGTGAATGCATTCGTAATGCAGATGTATCAATCGGATTTTTTTCCCGATGATGGGGTTCATGTATAAGAAATCATTTCGTAGATTCAAGTAATATTTTATGGGGTTTGTATGTTCATTTTTCATTTTTGTAAGTAATCCTTCGAATCGCATATAGACTTAATTTTTGCTAACTTTACACGCTAAATTGAGTATTTTATGGTGAAAACTCTTATGAACTCAATATACGAGTTTTTTGTGAAACGACGTCTTGATCAGATGCAGCCTTTTATTGATCATCCCGTGGAAGTTCAAAATCGTTTAATGTTGGATCTTGTCTATACTGCTAGAGATACCCAGATCGGCCGGAAGTATGGATTTCGAGAAATTAAGAAATATGAAGATTTTGCCAGTAGATTGCCTTTGTGTAAATATGAGGACTTATGCCCTTCTATTGAGAGGATGCGTAGAGGAGAGGCTGATGTTTTGTGGCCAGGAAAGGTCAGATGGTTTGCTAAATCATCTGCAACAACTAACGCTAAGAGCAAATACATACCTATAACCGAATCTTGCTTGGATAAGTGTCATTATAAAGCAGGAAAGGATATGTTTGCCATCTATGCGCATAATCATCCAGATACGAAATTTTTTGCAGGGAAAAACTTGCGTTTAGGAGGTAGCTATAGGTTATATGATTATGGTACTTTATATGGAGATGTATCCTCGATATTGGTAGAGCACTTACCATTGTGGGCTGAGTGGAGGGGTACTCCTAGTAAGAAGGTGGTTTTGATGAGTGATTGGGAATCAAAACTTAAAGCCATAGTTCTGGAAGTGGTTAAGCAAGATGTACGTAGCTTAGTTGGTGTGCCTTCTTGGATGTTGGTATTATTGAGTAAGGTTATGGAAACTTCTCAAAAGAAGTATATAGATGAAGTATGGCCCAATTTGGAAGTCTTTTTTCATGGTGGAGTGAGTTTTAAGCCTTATATAGAGCAATATAAAAATATCTTTCGTAAAGATATTAATTATTATGATACATATAATGCATCAGAAGGTTTTTTTGCTATACAAGATCAAAAGCATTCAAAAGAGCTTTTACTTTTGTTGAATCATGGTATTTTTTATGAGTTCATTCCTATGGAGGAGTTAGATAGTGAATTTCCCCCTGTCCTTCCTATTGAAAAAGCACAATTAAATTTAAATTATGCCATGGTTATTTCTACTAATACGGGTTTGTGGAGATATATCATTGGAGATACTGTAAAGTTTACTCATCTTTTGCCTTATCGTATTATCATATCGGGTAGGACAAAACATTTTATCAATACTTTTGGGGAGGAGTTGATCGTTGAAAATGCAGATGAGGCTTTGAGTAAGGCGTGTAAAGGGACAGATTCTATTGTTCGTGAATATACAGCAGGGCCTATTTATATGACAGAAAGGTCTTCAGGTGCTCATGAGTGGATTATTGAATTTGAAAAAATACCTACTGATATGAGTGTTTTTTGTGATATTTTAGACAGTACATTACAGTCTTTAAATTCAGACTATGAAGTAAAACGATACAATAATATGATTTTGCTCCCACCGATGATACGAATAGCTAGAAAAGGGCTTTTTTACGATTGGTTTAAGTCATGTTGCAAATTGGGCGGGCAAAATAAGGTACCTCGTTTAGCTAACGATCGTACTTATCTGGATATCTTGTTACAGATGAATCAAAATGTTTTTTTGTAAAAAAATCTTTGATAAGTGGTGTAAATCCATAAGGATTTATTTCATATAGACTGAAATTATACAGACCTAAATCTAAATAATTAAATTTTTAATGATACGACTTCTAAACCATACCACAAAAAATCCCATCTTAGATATAAAAAAGGACTGAAGATTCTACGTCTCTATCCTGTTCATTTTTTAATACGCCCTTTTGGGATTTTTAGCGTTTTTCTATTGCTTATAGAAAGAAATTGACACCTAGAAAGATGTTGGTTGGATCAATACCAAATTGATGACTATCGCTGTTTTTGTCATTGTTTGTGTATCCAAATCGGCCTATGGTTGTGTATATAAAAAGGGTTTGTTGGATAATCCATAAGAAAATATGGGTACTAAGGCTATGACCTAAGTGAAATTTCCCTTATTCTCTGGATGCAGGATAAGTGTTTCCCTATCTTGTAGCTCCGAATTGAAACAGGTGTTTAATATTAATAAAAATATAAAATAATAATCTATTTAATAACATTTCCTTATCAAAGGTGTTGTAAAAAAGATATAATTATCACGTTTGGTCTCTTTAATATATTCATATGCGTATCCAAGTTTTAGACAGCTTGCTATTTTACCGGTGAAGAAACACCCGATGGTAGAGGCATTACATTGATGGAGTATCTTCGTAATTTTTGTTTTAGTATACCTATATGCTGTCACCTAAGCATTTTTTTTGGATAGATTGTCTTCAACCACTTGTGCATGAGTGAAAAGGCTAATCAGTATAAGTCTTTTTTAATGGTCGTTTTTTTTTAATATACACTAAAAGTCATATCACTTAAGTTGATACCAAATCTATAGTTTTCACTTTCGTCTAGGTTGTTGTTATTGTTGTATCCAAACTTACCCATTTTAGCGCCTAAAGCTACTTTTTAAAAAAAAAATTACAGTTAAATTCAGGTCTTAGATTGATGTCCCCAAACGAAGATGTCTTTTTTGTGTCACGTTGGGTAATCTTCATATCATCTGTTTTGACTGTTGTAGTCTTGTTACTCCATTCAAAAACTACCTTTAATTGTGTAGGCAAGGGATAAAACTATTGCTACCCACATAGAAATATTTTCGTTCAAAAGGATCTATTGTCAAGGTATTACTGGTCGTTGTGGTTGAATTATTTCTAGGTTTGCAACTAGTTTTTGTAAAACTCAAAATACTCCCTAAGGCCTAATCATTGGCTATGGAATAACCAAAATCCATCTTGATAGATAAGGCGTTTACTTTACCACATCGATATCACTTACAGGGATACCTTCTTTATTGTACTGCTTTTTTCATAGGTATAGTCTAAGGTACCGGTGATGAATTTGTCTCCTTTTGAGAAAGGTGTTGTATATTCTTGACGGTTAGCTAAAAATATCTCTAATAAAAAAGCATTTACCGTTAATGTTTTTTTTTTAATAATGAATATTATTTTTTAAGATTTTATTAGCTAGAGGTATGATGAAAAATAATTCTCAATATATGATTAATACTATATTTTTTAATTGTATTTTAATATACGGTTGTGTATATAGGTGTTTTGTGGTTTTTTCAAGCTATTTTATAGACTTTTTCCTTTCCTGTATGGTATTTATCATCTTTCGAAGGGGATAAAAATGTCAGTTATATGACTGATGGGTCTATTTTTTTACTAAATTCACTTCATGAATATCTAAACATTTAGGGCATGAAGAAACTTTTTTATGTACAACATGTTTTTTTCTTTACTTTGATTTCTTATGCTCAAAGACAGAACAGGGGTTTGGAAATGAAATATATGAACCCAAAATTGCGTCCGCAATATGACTTTTATTAATATGTAAACGGTGGATGGAAAAAAAGTACTGTTATTCCTCCTGATAAAGGTATATGGGATGGTTTCTTTGAACTTCGTGAAAGCAATGCTATTCTCGTATATTGGCTGTGTTGAAAATATATATTGGAAAATAATGTTTACATAGTTCTTATCAGTAGAAGTTTATAGATTGTTTTTTAATAATTATTAATATAACTACTCGTGATGTGAAAAGACTTTAGCCCATCAATTTTTTTTGTAAAATATTGATGCTGTCAAGGATCTCCATTTCCTTCAACAATATCTTATTAAAAATGTGCCGTATGGTATGAATCTACTATTTCGTATATATGCGCACTCTGACATGAAAGATAGCAAAATCAATGTTGCATTTTTAGGCTCTGTCAATTGGGACTTAGATTGCGATTTTTATTAAAAACCAGATTAAGTTTTTAAGGAGAAGATTTGCAAATATCATGCTCATGTGGCATGAGATGCTACAATATATTTATTGGGATAGGGTTACAGTTATTTCCAAAGCCAAAGCCATTGTTGCTTTAGAGACTAAGTTGGCCAAAGCAATGTTGTCTAAAAGAGAGCTCTAGGATCCCAAAAATATTTACAATCCTTATACGGTGCGTTGAGCAACTTGGCCATAGTGATAGATTGGAGGATTTATTTTGCTGAACTAGGTTTGAAAAATATCGAAAAAGTTATTGTAAACTAGCTCCAATATTTAAGAATTTTATATGAAATTCTAAAGACAACTTCTATAGATGAGGTCAAATATCTTTTGTGTTGGCATGTGTTGAATGGTGCGGTACCTAGATTGTCATCAGAGTTAGAACGTGCTCATGTTGATTTTTATTCAAAAGTGCTTAAAGGCATCCCTAAAATGCAATCGCTTGAAAGAGGCGCTTTAGACGAAATAAATCTCCATATAGTAGAGCCTCTCGGCAAGCTTTACATCAAAGAAGTATTTCCCTCCACAAGCCAAAAAAAGATATGCAGGAACTGGTCCAATACTTAGTAGCCTCTTATCGGTAACGTATCAAAAATATGTTTTGGATGGGCGCTGCTACTAAAAAAAACCGCTTTGGATAAGTTGGTAAAATTTACTGTAAAGGTAGGCTATTCCTATGAGGGTAATTGGAATGATTATAATATTTTGGACATTCAACCCAAATCTTCCTGAGGTATTTATTAAATTAATTACATCAACCTAAAAAAATGGGGTTTTCAAGACAATGTGAAAAATATTGATCGGCCTGTAAACAAAAAAGAGTAGTGGATGAGTCCTCAAACGGTTAATGCCTATTATTATGCACTAAATAATGAAATTATTTTCCCAGCGGTTATTTTTCAATCCTTTTTTATTATTTTCGGAGATATGCGGTCATGAATTTTGGTAGTATAGGTTGCGTGATTGGTCATGAGATATCTCATGGATTCGATGATTTAGGTTAGTAGTTTGATGACGATGGCAATCTCAGAAATTGGTGGCAGGCTGACGACAAAAAACGCTTTACTGCTCTCGTTATAGGCTTAGTTAAACAATATGATAATTATTCCCCTATTCATAATATACACGTCAATGGAAAGACTAGTTAGGGAGAAAATATTGCAGACCTAGGTGGAGTAAATGTAGCCTATGATGTTTTGCAAACGTGTTTGAAAGATAAAGTAATTCCAGGTTTGATAGACGGTTTCATCCCGTCACAAAGGTTTTTTATATTTTTGGTCATTATTTGGCGGACAAAACTTAGAGATGATGCTTTGATAGACCAGATCAAAACATATTTTTATACCCCTGGTAAATATTGAGCCATAGGATTTGTAAAAAAAAATATTGAGATTTTTCATAAAATATTCAATGTAAAAGAAAAAGAAGGAGATAGGATGTATAAATCGCTTGGATCGAGGATAAAAATATGGTGACTGATTCAATTCAGATATATAAATATAAAAAATGCTAATATTTGTAAATCAAAAATCTATTCCGCGGGATTCTATGAAAGGATAGAATATTTGAACGATGCGAGCAAATCCGACAAGACGTTGTCTAAAAGGTCATGTACCTATATAAAAAGGAAATGAGAGCTGGAAGGTTTTAGATAAAATAGAAAACCGATCCTATGAAGTCAAGTATGTGAGTCGGATCTATGAATAAAAGTTGATGTAAAATATGTTGCATATTTTGAGGGTTTTTGTTATCATCTTGATCATAGGGTCCATTACGAATCAGAAGGATATATCTTTTTATTAATTTTTAATATAATGTAAAAAAAAAATATTAATCATGTGTTGAAGTTATCACCTCCCCAGCTCATCAAGATGGTCCGTCAGCCCGATACGATGCTTTTGGATGTGCGCGAGTCCTGTGAACTGTTTAGAGATGGAAGGATAGAACGCGCCATACACATACCAATGGCCTCTGTGTCTCATTGCCTTGAGGAGATCAGTGTAATGAAAAGATCTGTCGTCGTCTTTTGCAAAAGAGGAGTTCGCTCTGCAAAGGTCCAAGAATATCTCGTCCAACAAGGCATTAGAGAGGTGTATGATGGCGGTGGATACGAAAATATCAAAGCCATTTTGGAATATTCACTTTGATGGATCGCTAAGTAAAAATATTTACTAAATTTGCAGATGCCAATCCAATAAAACCATTCAAATCGAAAAGGTATGTATTTAACCGCAGAGATAAAGAGAAATATTTTTTCAAAATATGGAAAATCCGAAGCTGATACAGGCATTGCCAAAGGGCAAGTTGCTTTGTTTACCTTCCGGATTAATCATTTGAGCCAACATCTTAAGATTCATAAAAAAGATTTCAATACTGAGCTAGCATTGATCAAGCTTGTAGGAAAGAGAAAAAAATTACTCAAATACGTCGAAAAAAATAATGTAAATAGTTATAGAGAAACTATCAAGGAGTTGGGGATTAGAAAATAATTCACTGCAATTATCAAGCAATCAATGGGGGGCAATACAATGTCCCCTTTTTATTTAAAAAGTCACTACAATAAAAAATGGATTACAGATATGATATTAGAAGCAATAAAAGAGAGTATCTTGTTAGAAGACGGTCGTACCATCACCATAGAGACCGGGCAGTTAGCTAGACAAGCTGACGGTGCTGTTGTAGTACGCATGGGCGATACTATGTTGTTAGCCACTGTAGTGGTTGAAAAAGAAGTCAAAGAAGGGATCGATTTTTTCCCGTTGACTATAGATTATAGAGAGAAATATGCGGCTGGGGGTAAGATACCTGGAGGATTTATTAAACGTGAAGGTAGACCTTCCGATGAAGAAATCCTTACTATGCGCTTGGTAGACCGAGTATTGCGTCCACTCTTCCCAAGTGATTTTCATAGAGAGGTCCAAGTGATGATTTCTCTCCTTTCCTACGATAGGAGTGTATTGCCGGATGGTTTGGCCGGCTTGGCCGCCTCGACGGCTCTAGTTATATCAGGTGTCCCTTTTGATGGACCTATATCAGAAGTGCGTATCATACGTGTAGATGGGAGATTTGTGATCAATCCTAGGCTTGATCAAGTCCATCAAGCAGATATAGATTTGGTGGTGGGTGCTTCTAAAGATTCTATCATCATGGTTGAGGGTGAGATGAAAGAAGTTTCCGAGGCAGAAATGATTCAAGCCATTCAAAAGGCCCATGAAGCTATCAAATCACAGATAGATGCCCAAATTCGTCTGATCGAAAGATGTCCTTCTAAGTCCGAGCAACTTGTCATGGACGCGTCATTTGATGAGGATTTAAGACAAAGGATTTCTGACTTTGCTTATGAAAAGATCTATCAAGTATCTAAAAAGTTTACTGATAAACACACACGTTCGAATGATTATGAGGAGATTCTTAAGGCTTTCAAAGCTGAATTTTTAGAGACTGAGCTTCAAGAAAAGGAGGTGACTATAGATAAATATTACGCAGAAGTTAAAAAAAAGGCTGTCCGTAAGATGATTTTTGAAGAAGGGTTTCGTTTAGACGGCCGTACTTCCGAACAGATTCGTCCAATATGGAGCCAAGTAGATTACCTACCTGGTGTACATGGTTCGGCTCTTTTTACTCGAGGAGAGACTCAGTCTTTGGTCACGGTCACTTTGGGCTCTTCGATTGATGCCAATCGGATTGATAACGCGATCATGGAAGATCAGGAAAAATTTTACTTACATTACAATTTTCCCCCATTTTCTACTGGAGAAATACGTCCTATACGTGGGGTGTCACGGCGTGAGATAGGGCATGGTAATCTAGCCCAACGCGCTTTGAAAAATATTATTCCTACCGAAGTACCATATACTATTCGAATAGTATCTGATATTTTAGAATCTAATGGTTCCTCTTCGATGGCTACAGTATGTGCCGGGACATTAGCTTTAATGGATACTGGTATTTCGATTAAAAATCCTGTTTCAGGTATTGCTATGGGATTGGTTACTGATCATGCCACAGGCCGATGGGTGGTACTCTCAGATATCCTGGGTGATGAAGATCAACTGGGTGATATGGACTTTAAAGTCGCTGGTACCGAACACGGTATTACAGCCTGTCAGATGGATACCAAAATCAATGGTTTGACCTATGATATTTTGGAAAAAGCTTTGGCCCAAGCGCGAGAAGGTCGTTTGCATATCTTGAAAAAGATACTTGAGACTTTGGCTGAGCCTCGCAAGCAACTCAAGCCTAATGCGCCAAAGATCTTCACTTTTGACATTCCTAAGGATTGTATAGGTGCAGTGATTGGACCTAGTGGGAAGGTCATCCAAGAAATTCAGGCCGATACAGATACCAATATTGTCATCGAAGAAAAGGGAGATCTTGGCCTCATCGAGATCTTGGGTAAAGATTATGCTAAAATAGGCCAAGCCGTCAATCGTATTAAGGCTATTGCCTTTATCCCTCAAGTAGGTGAGGTTTATAACGTCAAGGTAAAGTCGATTAAAGAATTTGGGGCCTTTGTCGAGCTTGCTAAAGGAGTAGAGGGCTTGCTACATATTTCTGAAATTGCACATAAGAGGTTGAATAAAGTTGAAGATGCCTTACAATTAGGGGATGAGATAGAAGTGAAATTACTGCAAATAGATAAGAAAAGTGGTAAGATGAAACTCTCTCGAAAAGTTCTTTTGCCTAATTTATAAAGTGTCAATTAATGAATTCTTTTTTGGATAAAAGATTATAAGGCGTTGATTGTTGGTCAATTTGCTATGTTATCGCTTAAAGGATCATTGCAAGGTGTGACATTTTTGAAAAAAACTACGTATATGGAAATGTTGTTTAATCTAGAACCATAATTAAAAAGTATGAGACAGCTGAAGATTACCAAGCAGGTTACCAATCGTGAATGCGAGTCCTTAGACAAGTATCTCCATGAAATCGGTAAGATTGATCTACTTAGCCCAGAAGAAGAGGTTGAATATGCTCGAAGAGCCCGAGGGGGAGACCTTGAAGCAATAGAAACACTTGTTAAAGCCAACTTACGTTTTGTTGTTTCTGTAGCTAAACAGTATCAAAATCAAGGTTTGAGTTTATGTGACCTGATCAATGAAGGTAATTTAGGTCTAATCAAAGGCATCCTTCGTTTTGATGAAACTAGAGGATTTAAGTGTATCTCTTATTGTGTGTGGTGGATCCGTCAATCCATTTTGCAAGCTATAGGTGAGCAATCACGACTTGTACGGAACCCTACCAACAAAATAGCGTTGGCTACTAAGATCCACAAGGCTCAAGCACACTTAGAGCAAGGACTTCAAAGAGCACCTTCTATCAAAGAGATTGCTGATTTCTTAGAAATGAATGAGAAAGATGTAGAAGAGGTTATTAAAAATTCAGGTAGACATGTATCTATGGATGCTCCTTTGGTAGAAGGGGAAGATTCCAATCTCTATGATGTGATTCGTTCGGATGAATCCCCTCGTCCTGATGGAGATCTTGAACGAGAATCTCTCTGTAAAGATATTGATAGGGTTTTAGAAACGCTTACGGAACGTGAGTGTCTTGTAATACGATTGCATTATGGTTTAGATGATTGTCCACCTATGACTTTAGAAGAAGTGGGGGAAGAGTGTGGATTGACCCGTGAGCGTGTCAGGCAAATCCTAGGTACTGCTTTGAAAAGACTCAAGCATTCTTCTCGTAGCAGCATATTGGTTTCCTACTTAGCATCGTAAATCGAAAAAAAAAAACACTTATTGGATCGTGATCATTTTTAATAACTAATTTTGTGATTACTGTTATGAGTCGAATTGATGAGGTATATCAATGTCCGATAGACCTTATGTACGAGTAATCTTATCATGTTGAAATGTGAACCTTGTATTTTTGAAATGTCGATGTAGCTAAGCTATTTATGTATACCATAAACACCAGTCTTGTCCAAGGGTGGGTAATTTTTTATGTAATAGTGGATTTCTTTTTCAGTTAAATACTTAAAACGCACTTGGGTTGTATCGTAGAACCGTTCTTTTATAACTAAGGATCTGATAAATATTGAAGTGATTACCTTATGTGTTTTTTCTGATAGGTTTTGGAGCATAGTAAAGATTTCTTTTTTTGTTTGAGGTTTTTCCAATGCTCTTTCTTTAAACCAGATAATGGTGTTTGCAGCGATGACGATTTCATTTTCGCGTAAAGGGGAAAGATATTGTCTTGAGTTCTGATAGGTGGTGTGTGATCTCTTGATGTTTGATATGTATCGGATTATTACTTCAATCCGGGTAGGATGTAATGAGAATGCGATATCCGTCCCGGCTAGCAACTCCTGTCTTGATCGTGAGTCTGAAACCAAGATTGTGTGATAGTTTTCTAAACCTATGCCGTACATTTTATCCGGAGATTATATGAGGGATTTTTATCCAGTTTTCCTGAACTTTAAGTGTTTGTTCGATCACATCTCGTACGCAACCTTTCCCACCTTTTTTAGGAGAGATGTATTTTGATACTGCTTTCACTTCTGCTACAGCATCTTTTGGTGCACATGGAAGAGCTGCAGCTTGCATCACCTCGATATCTGGGATGTCATCTCCCATATATAATATTTTATGAGGCAGGATCTTCTCAGAGGCGCAATAAGCTTTAAATCTTTCTATTTTATTGTCGACATTCAGATAGATATGATGTATGCCCAGTTCTTTTAAGCGCCGGAAGACCATCAAGTCCGCCCCTCCAGTGATGACACAAAAGTTGTAACCTTTTTCTTGGGCCAATCGTATGGCATAGCCATCTTTTGCAGACATGTGCCTTACTAATCTCCCGTCGGGAAATAGACTGAGTATACCATTTGTCAATACTCCATCGACATCGAATATGAAGGTGTTGATGTCATTCATTATGGTTTTATAATTATTCATAAATGGTGGTTATAGGTTGGGAGATGAGCCGGTAAATATTTTTTTGTTCGTGGTGGAGTAATTCGATATGTTTAGCAATGATTTTTTGATTTTTTCTGATCACTGGACTTGTTTGTGTTTGATAAGGATTGATAAGATTTATTTTTTTTCAGTGGTTTCTAAAATTAGCGGTTTTAGCAGTTAACAAGGGAGTTTTGCCTATTGGCAGAATTACTGATTGATGTGGTAAAAATGATTGATAGGGTTGAATGCCCATACGGCTGCTATATATAGATTTGAGCATGTTGAGCGGAATTGGCTGTATGATATTCCCAGAGATCTTCTTGGCGATGTTTTTTTAGCAGGACGAGATTTTTTTCTTCCTCAGTTTCGATCAAGAAATGGATTTGACTAGGGTCTATGTTTTTTTCCCGACTGAAGATTTGTAGAGAATAAAATACCCCTTTGAGGTGTTTGTCCTTGAGGCTACTCATAGGGGTATTACCCGAGGTGTGTACGGCTAAGGTATCTTCGAAAGGGATAAGGTGAAAAACTTCTTCTATAGCCTCATCACTTGTAGCAATGATGTAAAGATTTATTTTTTCTATTTTTGAAATTTCTGTTGTGATTGAGCTAATTGTATGGTGGTTTTTTTTAGGTAAGATTGTAGATTTACTAAAGGTTGATGTTGCTTTTTGATAGAGCTTTGCTTAGATGGAAATCTATATGGCCTGTGCTAGGATTAACACCTCTGTAACCCGTGTAGATCGATTTGAAAGGGAGGTGTCTTTTTAGAGAGACATAGAAAGAGAGAGTTATCGGCATATATCTTTTTATTGTATATAGGCTCAGGTGTTTTTAAAGTTCTAAACCATCTTTGAGAGTAGAGGTTTCTGCGATTTTCTCGTTATTGCTTTGATATGTAGGAAGCACTGAAGTGGTTTGGTTTTCTTCTGCTCTATGATGAATCGAAACATTTCATCAAATGTTTTTCGAAACTTTGAGAATTGTTCTTCGCACAAAGTTAACTGATATTTTTTATACTTAAGGGGGCCTTCCTTAGAAAGATATTTTTTACTTTCGATGATGGTTAGCTAGTGATGTCCTATTTACGTTTTTTTTTAAAATTGAAAAAGTAAATGTTATTGTCTGCCCTTAGGATAAGGGAGTAAACCTCATCTATTTTCTAATAAATTTTTTTTTAGTCCATCCCTTTCATTGTTGATGAAATCCTTATTTTCCCCTAAAAAAAACCTTATCTAACCAATTTTTTTTTTCCAATTGCTCGTAATGCCATTGTAAATAATGCCCTTTTTGAGTAATTAGGCTTTGGTGATCGCCTTGTTCTATGATCTTTCCTTTTTCCAATACGATGATAATGTCCGCATCTTTGACATAAGAAATCTCATGGGTGATGATGATGGTAGTGCGGTCTTTGGTGTCGTTCTGTAGATGATGACGTATCGATTGTTTGGTTTGTTGGTCTATGGCCGAAAGACTGTCATCAAAAATTAAGATTTGAGGGTTTTTGATTAGAGCTCGGGCAATGGATATCCGTTGTTTTTGTCCGCCGGATAGGGTCACACCTCGTTCACCCAAAATGGTTTCATAGCCGTTTCTGAAGCTTAGGATGTCTTCCTCTATTTCAGCCTTTTTAGCAGCATCTATGACCTTTTCGAGTGTTTTAGGCATTGCGCCTAGAGCGATGTTGTTGTGGATGGAATCCGAAAAAAGAAAAGATTCTTGTGGAACATAACCGATATTTTTTCTCAGATCATAGAGGTGCAACTCTTTCAGAGGCCGATCATCGATGAAAATCTCTCCTTCGGTAGGATCGTACAGACGAGGGATCAATTGTACGATAGTGCTTTTTCCTGAACCCGTTGCACCTATGATGGCTAAAGTTTTCCCTTTTTCTATGGTAAAAGATAGCTCTTTTAGAGCTTGGATACCTGTATTGGCGTATACCAAACTGACATTTTTAAAAGTGATCTTCCCCTGTATTTTTGAGCACTTACCACTTTGATTGATGATATCAGGGTTTTCTTTAAGAAATGCATTAATACGTTTTTGTGAAACCTTGGCCCGTTGTATGGTAGAAACCACCCATCCTAGGGTGATGAATGGCCAAATTAAAACATTAATGTATATGAAGAATTCGGCAAGAGTACCGATGTCTTTCACCATACCTTCAAAGTAACGTTTACCACCGATGTAAAGGATTAGTAGCTGACTTGTACCAGTCAAAAGGATTATTATGCTCGATAATAGGGTACTGAATATGACCAACTGTAAGTTTTTCTTTTGATAAATTCGTGTAATTTCTTCATGATTTTTTTGAAAATAAGTTTCAACTACAAAGGATTTTAAAATATGAATTCCCGAAAATGCATCTTGTATGAAGGAAGATATCAATGATTGATGGGTTTGGACTTCCTGACTTTTTTTATTGATGGTACTACTCAGGTAATAGATGCTTATAAAAAGCAATGGGATAGGCAATAGGACATAAAAGGTGAGTGTAGGATCAATTCGTAACATTTGTAAGATCACGAAGCAAGTCAATATGAAAAGGTTTACAAGATACATGATTCCCGGGCCGAGATACTGTCTGACGAGTGAAACGTCTTCGGTAAAACGATTGATAAGATCTCCGGTTGAATTTTTCTTATAAAAAGCAGGAGATAACTTTTGATAATGGGCATAGATTTCGTTTTTCATATCGAATTCAATCATCCTAGAGGTGGTGATGATCAGCTGCCGCATGTAATATCGGATGATTCCTCCTACTATCGGTACTGTGATAATAATGCTCCCATATTGAATGATGTCTTTGTTTAAGGCATAAGGTATCAAGCCTTTTTCGAACTGTGAGAGAATCTCTTTGATTATATTGATGGTTCTGCCTATATAAGGGATAGGCAGTATGATGAGTAGGTTGGAAATGACCATCAGCATACCCCCAAAAAGAAAACGCCATTTATACGGGCGTAAGTAAATATTCAGGGATCTTAGAGCATCCATAGTTAGCAAAAGTAAATACTTTTTGCCCGAGCCTTTATTTATATACCTTTGCCGAGGAATTTTGAGACCATGAAACCATTTGATCTTTGAAAATCTCGGTAAGACGTCGTTTTAGAGTTAGAGCCATGCAGTTTTTGTATGCGCAGTACATATCTGGCTTAGATTGCAATGTTGTGGAAAACAATATGTTGCAAAGCGTTGATAAAATATACGATCTGTACATATGCCTTTTGAATTTAGTTTTGGCGATCAGAGATAGAGCCTTACAAAAAATGAAGGCGGTAAAAGAGAGGAAATTGATTATCCGTAGGGATTTTGCTTTCAGTAGAAAATTTGCTGGTAATGTACTCTTAGAAATCCTTTCAAAAAACGTTTATCTCTCAGATTATAGTGCGAAAAATCAACAACTCACTTGGCAAGAACACATGAGTTATGTTATTCTGTTATTTGAAGAATTACAGCATTGGCCATATTATAAAGAATATGTGATACAAGAAGAGTCTTCTTTTGAGGCGGATAAAGATTTTATTTTGAAATGCTATGAAAAACATATCAAACCTCATCAAAAACTTCATGAATGGTTTGAAGATCAATACATCACATGGGTAGATGATCTAGAGGTAGCTCATAGTATGGCGTATGATACGTTGAAATTCATAAAGAATACTACACCGGTTCATTTTCGTTTATATAGCATTTATAAAGATATAGAAGATAAGAACTTCATTATCATGTTATATAGGAAAACACTTTCTAATTGTGAGCCCTTCAATGAGCTGATCCGTAGTGTGGCAAGTAATTGGGACCTGGAACGGATGGCCATCTTGGACAAAATTATCCTACAAATGGCTCTATGTGAGTTTATATATTTTCCAACGATCCCTCCTAAAGTTACAATGAATGAGTATATTGAAATTACCAAGATTTATTCCACGGGCAAAAGTAAGATATTTGTTAATGGTATGTTAGATCAATTGTTTAAGGTATTATATAAGCAGGAAAAAATCTTAAAAATAGGTAAAGGCTTAATGTAAATCGGTAAAATGTGTATCATATTGCGAGATTTAAGACCATAATATATATGAAGAATAATATTTTTCATACTTATATGAAATATTTTATAATTGTCATGATATGGATATTCTCTTCCAAATCTTTATCAAGGATTTTAGATCAAGAAGGAGATCATAATGAACAAAATTTTACATCAGTAACTAACGAACTTCCAGTAATAATGTTAACCGAGACTTTATTTGATTTTGGTGTTATTTCACAAGGACAGAAGGTTAGTCATGTTTTTCAATTCAAAAATATTGGTAAATATCCCTTGATAATTTACGGTGCAAAAGGATCATGTTGGTGCACGATCCCCGATCATTAATTATAGGAGCCTATCATTCCTGGTGATTCAGGGGGGTAAAACCGATTTTTGATTTAAAAGGCCGTATGTATTTTCAAGAAAAAACCGTCACCCTCTCTACTAATATATTTAAAAAAAAAGAAATACTTCATATCAGAGCTTTTGTGAAACTATTAAGAAAATAAACTGTTATTCTATGACTTCTACACTTATCCTTTTACAAGCACAACAACACCCTTTGGCAAGCACGATATGGATGCTTGTCTTAATGTTTTTGATATTTTATTTTTTTATGGTACGGCCACAATTAAGGAGGCAGAAATTGGAAAAGAAATTTCAGCAAGACCTCAAAAAAGGAGATCAAGTAGTAACTAATGATGGTCTGCATGGTAAAATTGTTGAGCTCACCAATGACTTATGTGTTATAGAAACTTCAGCTGGAAGAATTAAGTTTGAACGTAGCACTATCTCTAGAGATATAACCCAGCTGCGTTACACACAAAAGACAGAATCTCTTAAAAAAGAAAAAGATCAAGAAGGAAAAAATAATACTTGATTTAAAAATAGATTAAATACCTTTTGTATCTTTGCTTTGTAATTAGGGTATATAAAGGGTGGAAAAAGCATTAAGTGAAAAAATTATGATTTTTAATAAGTCTTTTCTAAAGGTTTTTTCAGTATGTTTATTTTTCGCTTTTTATTTCTGGTTGTTTGTTAAGCTTTCAAAGGAATATGTAAAGGAAATCGCCTATGAAATTAAGTATATAAACCTACCTCTGAAAAGAACCTTTTATAAAAAACCAGAAGGTAGGCTCTTTATACGGCAACGTAGTACAGGTTATATTTTGTTGATTAACAGAATGTTACGTCGTAACGTGCTTCAAATAGACGTCAGTAAAGTCATAAATACCGATGGTAAAAAGGCTTTCTGGATGCCTGAAGAACATATTCAGACATTAAGTGAGAAGATAGGTCGTCAATTGATTATGAATATTACCCCTAATATTATTTGGTTGCCATTATCTGATATGGTATCAAAAACCGTTAGGGTAAAACCTGATATAGACTTCGAATATAAAGAAGAGTTTAGAAAAAAGGCGATCAATATTAAGCCTGAGATGATCCGATTTGTTGGTTATACTAAAGTATTGGATACTTTAGATCAGGTATTTACATAAAAACGGATTGGAAAAGAATTAAACTAGGACAAATTTAAAACTTTGAAGTTAGTTCCGCCTTATGAAGTGAAAGTTAGTGCCCATTAATGTAGACATTCGATTGGAAGTATAACGTTTTACTGAAAAAGTCATTGAAGTACCTATATAAGTTTTGAATCCACCTAAAGATTTCCAAGCACAAATAGAACTAAAAATATCAATACTTATTTTTGAAGTGAGTTATGAAAAATATGCTAAAATTTCTCGTTTCGATTTTTCGTTTGCATGTGGTGCGGAACAGTTTAAGGCAGGAATCACTCACTTACCATTAGTACTGGATAAAGTTCCATGTTTTGGAACCGATGTTATAATATAGCCAGATAAAGTTGAAATAATTACATTGATTAGATCGCGTAATAATAATATCCAATATGTATATCGTAGGACTTACTGGAGGTATAGGGGCTGGTAAGAGTACAATATCAGTCTTATTTTCTCAAAAAGATCTTCCTATATATAATTCAGATTTGTCGGCTAAAATGCTTATGGAACAGGTGGGTCAACTTAAAAAAGATATCATAAAAAGTTTTGGTGGACAAGCTAATAGTTCCGGGCAATTAGACACGAAATACCTTTCTCAAAGAGTTTTTAAAGATGCCTCTGCTTTGAGAAGATTGAATGCTCTAGTCCATCCATGGGTCTTATCAGATTTTAAAAGCTGGATGTGTCATCATCAGGCGCCTTATTGTATCAAAGAAACTGCTATATTGTTTGAAAGTGGAACCCATTTGATGTGTGATTTGATCATCACAATAACAGCTCCCCTAGGCGAAAGGATTAGGCGTATTATGCAAAGAGATCAGGTCAGTCAAGCTCAAGTACTAGAACGTGTAAAAAATCAATGGACAGATCAAGAAAAACATAGTCGTTCGGACATTATTATTGAGAACATTGGAGATATTAAAGTGTTAGAAGAAACCATAGAAAGGGTCCATAAACAAATTTTGAGAATGCTTAGAAGGAAAGCATTACTGTTATGAAAAATATGATCAGAAAAGGATTCGTTAAGTATTTGGTTGTATTGATGAGTATATCCCTTATAGGGATCATTCTCATGCATTTTTATTTACTCAAGCAAACATTGAATACCAGCGAAGAAATCTTTTCTAGAAATGTGATAAAAGCCTTGACTGAAGCCACCGAAAGGTTGAGAAAACAAGAAAGGATTCTTTATTTTAAGAAATTTCAAGACTTTTTTGGCTCCATGAAAAAAAAGACTTTAAAAAAGAATTTTGATTTCAAAGGTGAAGTAATAGATTCAGTTACTCAAAAAAAATATGTTTATCGGCAAGGTTATACCATAGAAGACATATATACCCCTATACTTCAGCTTGATGACAAAATAAAAGGTATCTTAAATATAGTGAATTTAAGATATTATAGGGGTGGATTTAAAGAAAGTCTCAAAAAAGAAAAAGAAGATATCGAAAAAATACCCAAATATCTATCTCGATCTAAAGCTACTTCCATTGAGAAACGTGCTTTTATTTTAGATCGTTACATAATGATCATAAGTAATGAAACACCTATCGGGAAGCGTATCCGACCTGAATCGATCGAAGTTGTACTTGACGCAGAGTTTAAAAACCAAAACATAAAACCCCGTTACGAATTTGCCGTTTTAAATAAAGATCGTCGTCCTACACCAACAAGGTCCAAAGGTTACGAGGAACAAGAAGGAAAATATGAACAAGAATTGTACCTCGATGAAAAATACCAACCCACATATTTTCTCTCAGTTTATTTTCCCCGAAAAAATATAACTATTTTCAACTCTATATTTGGTATTGTTATCCTTTCGGTCATTGTGATCTTTGTCATATTGGGTGTTTATGCCGCATCTTTGTTTTATATGGATCGGCAGAAAAAGATATCTGAGATGAAAAATGACTTCATTAACAATATGACGCATGAATTCAAAACCCACATTGCCACGATTAACGTAGTGACTGATATCTTGAAAAATTCCATAGTTAATACACCTCAAAAAAAAGTAGAACAGTATGCTGCCCTTATCAAAGATGAAAATGCACGGATGGATAATCAAATAGAAATGGTCTTAAGAATGTCAAAATTGGATTACAATCAATTAGAATTAGATTTCAAAGCTGTCAACATCAATGATCTAGTATCTAAAACCGTTGAGCGTATTCGATTGGTAGTAGAAAAACGCCAAGGTAAAATTTCTGAAACTTACCATGCTTCATCGGTTCAAATACACGTAGACCCAATTCATTTCGAAAGTGCGATCTTGAATATCCTAGATAATGCTAATAAATATTCTTTAGATCCTCCAGAGATCAATGTTCGTGCCTTTATAAAGGAGGAAAGCGTGTTCATACAGATACAAGATAAAGGTATAGGCATGTCTAGACAAGTACAACAAAAGATCTTTGAACGGTTTTTTAGGGCTGAAGGTGGCAACTCACACAACGTAAGGGGACATGGGTTGGGTCTACCATATGTTAAAAAAATAGTAGATTTGCATAAAGCGGCCATTTTTGTTGAAAGTGAAAGAGGGAAAGGTAGCAAATTTACCATACAAGTATCTTTAAACAATTAATATATGAGTGAAGAGAGAAACCCCAAATTACTACTAGTAGAAGATGATCGAAATCTTGGTGGTGTACTGACCGACTATCTAAAGATGAATAAGTATGATGTTACCCATGCTATAGATGGAGAGGAGGCATTCAGACGTTTTAAGGAAGACAAATATGATCTATGCATCTGTGATGTGATGATGCCCAAAAAAGATGGTTTTACCTTAGCTAGAGAGCTCAAGAGCATACGGGCAGATCTTCCGATCATCTTTTTGACAGCCAAAAATATGAAAGAAGATGTCAAACAAGGATATAGCCTTGGTGCAGCCGATTACATTACAAAACCTTTTGACACGGAAATTCTCCTATATAAGGTGAGAGCTGTTTTGCAGATTAATTTAGATAACAATAATAATAAAGCTGAACAAGAGATCTTCAAAATAGGAAAGTTTATTTTCAATTCAAGATTGAGAATTCTTCGTCGTGACGATACTGGAGAAAGGTATAAGTTATCACCCAAGGAATGTGGCTTATTAAAATGTCTTTGTATGAATATGAATGATTTATTATCCAGACATCAAGCCCTTATGAGTGTGTGGGGAAATGATAATTTCTTTACTAGTAGAAGTATGGATGTATATGTCGCCAAATGTAGGTGCTATTTAAAAAGTGATGTTTGTGTCAAGATTGAAAATATTCATGGAGAAGGTTTTATATTGATAGTTTTAGAAGAAGGAGATTGTCGTGAATTAGAAAAGGTACAGGAAAACAAATACAAGCTGATCGAAGAACAACATGATCAGAATGAGGTGGAATATCATAAACAGACGGAGAAGGAACGTAAAAAAAAGAAGTCGTCATATTTATAAGGTAAAAAACTTGTTTCGAAAAAAAAACATTAAATCCTTTCCTTTAAATAAATAAAAAATAAGCTTTAGTTTATAATAGCTCAACGCAAGGTGCTATTAAAGCGATGAGGGGGAGTATTCAACATTTTGTTGAAACTCTGCTCGTGTATGTGCCGTTATAATGTAGTTCTTCCAGAATCTTATATTTGAGATAATATACATAAAGGTCCTCCCATCCTCAATAGGATACCAGGGAACGTTTTTCTAGGTGTGAAAGGTTTTATTTTAACTCGTTATAATCGAATAATTCAGATATAAAATATTAGATCAGAGTTGATCACCAAAATGTCTTTTTTATAATCATTTATAGAGAGAAAAGGTGCTCTTTGATTAATTGTCATAAAAACCTATATATCACCTTATTCGAATACTAATCGGGCTAGTAAATATGGAGATGCCTGTTTTTTATTGAACACATCCTTGCGAGTATATTCCAAAAACTATTGTTGCAATTCCCAGAGTTGATTACTGCTACATGGATGTCTTTCTAAAAAATATTCTCACCATTTTTCTCATTTCTTATCGCCCAGTATTTTGTAACTAAGGGGATAGGCTTTTTGTAAAGTATCTGATATAAGGCCAAAAACAATCCTTCTATATTGAGATAAGTTTTCTTTTGAAAAAAAAATTGGAACTAGACTTTCATCGTCACGGTAATATCTTCCAAAAGCGTTTCGAATTTCTCGAGTATCAGATTGGAATATAAGATTTTATTCATTGCGATTTTGTGATGTGTTCAAGGTAATATATCTCATCGGTTAATTCTTTAATATCAGGAATATTGAAATCTCTTTCTAGTAGCACCAGTACTGGCTCTGTCTTTTCAAGTGCCCATTCATAGAGTTCCATATATATCCAAGATGATGGGCTGGCTATAGATATCGATAATCAGGTTTTCGTTAGCTACGTTGAGATATCGTATCGTTTGGAAGAGTATGTTCAAAAGAAAATCTTTGGGGTGGTATTTGTGATTGAATCCATTTAAATAGACATTATTCACATACAATAACAAACTGTAATCTGAATCTAAAAATTTATCGGATGAAAGTCGCTTCATCCATTTCCGCAGTCATAGGTGTATAATAAGAGGCATGTTCCAGTATAAGTGATCGCTCCAATATGTCTTGTACCATATTGATCTGCGCTACGGATATGTTTAATGGCATCTTCTCTAAATGGGATATATAGTAAATTATATAAGTGAGCGTTTTCTGCTTTGTTGTAATTCAAATGTTCTTAATAGATCATGACCTAAAGTTAATCTAATAAAATATTAATATTTTTATAAAATATGTGGCTAAATTGTCCGGACTGTCTATACAGATACACAGGCCGTGGCTATAGATAGGATATTTTTCAGCTGTTTCCTTAAACTTTTTTCCATTACCCACCTATTTTTATCCAATTTCCAGGAGCTAGTTCTACGAAAGATGTCTGGTTTTTTTCAAACTCAAACAACTCATGGAGAATATAACATCTTAATTTTAAACCAATATGTTGTAGATGAGACATCTTTATGCTTAGAGTTCTTCGAAAGAGAAGCACTCTCCAGAGGATAGCCGCAAAATTTAGGTTTAAAAAATGAAGATAATTATAATGTTTTAAAAAACAAACTTATCTTTTCAAACCAATAATAGGATTAGGACATGTCAATAAAAAATATGAAAGTTACCAAACTTGCTGGTTCATTATTGACAAGTGCGTTGGCCTTTACGACACAAACTACAGCTTTATCGTTATTTTCAACTCGGGATTTAAGATCTGTTACCCAACTCAGTACATAATTGTTGAGGAAAGGAGATCTTCTCATTTCTACTATGAATACACGTTTAGAGTTGGCTTGCGGAGAGGGAAAATCTAGAGGAAGTAATTGTGGGGTGGTAAGGAAGAAAAACAACATCAAAGGTTTTTGAAAAAGTGCACTTCTTCAAAGAAGATAAAAGGAGAGGGTAAAACTAAGAGAGAACAAGACACGTCTTTTGCATACAGTAAGATAAATGCTGCTTAAAAAAAATGATCGACATTTGATTTTTTAAAGAATTTTCATTAGGGGCCAGTCTTTTTTATAATGACTTATCACTTTAACTTCTTTTGAAGTTTATGGATAATCAAGTCTGCTATAGATATTATTTTCATTTGAAATCTCTCAGCTATCCGTATCAGGTCGGGCAAACGTGCTATTGTTCCATCCTTGTTGAGAATCTCTACGACTACTCCACCAGGAACGCATCCCGCCATCTGAGTCAAGTCGACAGTTGCTTCAGTATGTCCAGGACGTTCTAGAACGCCACCTTTTTTTGCTCGTAGGGGGAAGACGTGCCCAGGTTTGTTAAATGCCTCTGTCCTGATCCGTTTGTCGACTAAGGCTCGTATGGTCTTGGCTCGGTCTGCAGCCGAAATACCCGTACTGACGCCTTGTCCTCGAAGGTCTACTGATACGGTGAAGGCGGTCTCTTTAGGGGCTGTACTGTCTGTGACCATCAATGGTAGATTCAATGCATCGCAACGTTTCTCAGGCAGAGGCACACAAACTAAACCTCGTCCATGAGTGATGACGAAATTGATGATCTCAGGTGTCACCTTTTCTGCTGCAACGATGAAGTCGCCTTCGTTTTCGCGTTGTTCATCATCGACAACAATGACGATTTTTCCAGTGCGGATCTCTTCTATAGCCTCCTCTATGGAATTTAATTTTATGATTGTGTCTTTCATGACTCCTTATTAATATATTTTATGGATTTATTTTTCTTTTTTAAGTCTCCTCCAGAGTATTTTCAATGTTGAATAGTGGCCTAAGTGTATCACAGAGTTGTCCCTCATCGTTTTATAAGTAATCCACAGGCCTACCGGCAACATGATAATGTTGGGTAGCCAGGCTCCCAACCATGGTGATATCTGCCCTTTTTCTGCTATATTTTGGCTGATGGTAAGTATGGTATAATAGATGATGAATATGATCAATGCAATGATCACTGGTAATCCCATACCTCCTTTTCGGATGATGGCTCCTAAGGGTGATCCGATGAAGAACATCACGATGCAAGTAATGGCAAATGAAAATTTGCGTTGTAATTCCAATTCGTATTTGGCCAGGTATTTATTTTTTTGCTTGTTTAATTTTTTTTGGGCATGGAGTGTTTCTATGAGACCTTTCGGTTGGTTTTGTTTTTTTTTCAGTGCATGTTTTTTTTCCGTGAAAGGTGGGTTATTAAAATTATTTATGTTCATATGGGTAATGTTTTTTTGCTCTTCTTTCTGTGGTGAGTGTTTATGCGAAATAGTTGTGTGGCTTTGCTCTTGAAATTTGGTGTGATCCTCTCGAGCTTCTTGTTTTATCGTTTTTATATGTTCTATAAGTTTTTGAGTATTGAGCATACTGCAGTTGTCTTTGAAGTTCTCTTCTTCTACATTTTGATCCATCAATGAGGGGATTTCAAAATATTGGATTAATGTATCAAATTTTGTGATTTGATAAGGTTGTTTTTGTTGTTCATTGTGGTTTTGGTTGTTTCTATTTTCCGTGTAGACCGTGCCGTCGAAGAGTTCTAGGCGAATGTAGCGAGGATCTTCAGCTGGTGTTAACATGCCTCTTTTGGATAGAATGGTATTTTGGGTTTCGTAGATATTTTTACTGTGTCGGATGAATATACCTTCGAGGTGGTCTTTGTTTTTACCGGTTTTTTTGTCGATCTTCATCAGTACGTTTGGGATGGTGTGGATGAATATTCCAATAGTGAAGTTCAATGTTGGTTGTGTCCTTGAGATGTTATATGCTAGGTTTTTCCCCTTTTTTTGGGCTGCTGGTATCGCATAATCGGAAAAGAAATATAATCCTACAGCCATGGCTATTGTGAGTAAGAATAGAGGTTTCATCATTTGCCAAAGCGATATTCCGGTAGATTTCATTGCGGCTAATTCGTAGTGTTCACCAAGTGTCCCGTAGGTCATGATAGAGGTCAGTAATACAGCGATGGGTGTCACCAGTGGGACGAGTGAGAGTCCGAAATAAAATAATAGTTTTGAAATAGTGAAGGCATCAAGGCCTTTGCCCGTGAATTCATTTAGCTTGCTCCAAAAAAATTGTATGATGAAGATAAAAAAAAGTATACTGAATATTGCTAAAAAAGGGCCGATAAACAGACGGATGATATAGAGGTTAAGTTTTTTATACATTAGTTTAAGGTAGTGATCATATGATCAGGATAATCTTTTGGGTTAAATTTTAGCAAGGAAGACTCTACCTTGGTCCAAGGTATTTGCTTGCGTATCGTTATAGTAGTAGTGTTATTGTCCTTTCCTATTTTTATTACTTGATACAAGGTGTGATCGGTAGTGTTGATACCCACTAATAAGTATTCAGTAGATTTTTTGTCTTTCGGATCTAGACGAGTAAACCGAATATTTTTCTTATCTATTTTTTTCAAGGTATCTTTTGTAAGAGTATAATTTTCGTCATAGGTAGCGAGTATTTGGATAAGGGATAGGAGATTTTCGCCACTTTTTATGTTTGATATAGTGACTTCTTTGTTTTTGGGCGAAATGGTGTAAATATTACTCCCATCACAGATTTGGATGATGTCTATGAGTGTTAGACGGTATTTTTTCCCCGAAACGTATAAAGTGCCTTCTTCAGTACCTTGAATATCTCCTTTGGGGTAATTCCATTGATAGGTGAACCTAAAAGCTAATCCTTTATACTTCTTGATATTTTCGTAGGTTTTGTCCAATATTTTTTTAACACTATTTTGCTGGTTTTGAGCTGTAGATAGGAGACTTATTATAAGTAAAATACATAGAAAAATGGATTTTTTCATATGGTTAGAAGGTTTAAAAATTGGACTTTTTTGTGGATTACGGGTTTAATGTTTGTTCGTCACTCATGAGTACTTGTCGGGCTTTGCTACCTTCGAAAGGACCTAGGATACCATTTTTTTCCAATTGGTCGACTATTTTCGCTGCACGATTGAATCCTATAGAAAGCTTGCGTTGTAATATGGAAACAGAGCCTTGTTGTGTAGTAATTACGATGCGTGCTGCCTCTTCGAAGAACGGATCTCGTTCACAAGATCCTTCAGAAAGTTTCACCCTGTTGTTCTGTTGATTAGGTTGAGGGAGCTGAAACTCTTTGAGAGATAGGCCCGGCGGTATCCCTTGATAGAAATCGATCACTTTTTCCACATTGTTTGTATCGATAAAGGGGCATTGTAAACGAATCAACTCGTTGCCGTTGGAGAAGAGCATATCTCCTTTTCCGATCAATTGGTCTGCACCTTTAGCGTCCAATATGGTTCTAGAGTCCACTTTAGAGCTGACCCTAAATGCTATACGTGCTGGGAAGTTTGCTTTGATTGTACCGGTAATAACATTGACTGACGGACGTTGTGTTGCGATGATCAGATGGATACCTACAGCACGGGCCAACTGAGCCAGACGTGCGATGTAGATTTCGATCTCTCTACCGGCTGTCATGATCAGGTCGGCAAATTCGTCGATGATCAATACGATATATGGCAGATGCTCTTGTTTGGAATGAGACCTTTCGTTGTATTCTTTGATATTCCTGACGGAAGTCTTTTTTAGCAAATCGTACCGTTGGTCCATCTCTATGCAGAGTGAGTTGAGCGCATCTTTGGCTTGAGTTGTGTCGGTGATGATAGCTTCTTCAGTGTCGGGAAGCTTGGCTAGGTAATATTTTTCGATCTTTTTATAGAGAGATAGTTCTACTTTTTTTGGATCGATCATCACAAATTTTAAATCTTGTGGTGTCTTTTTATGAAGTAATGCTACGATGATAGCATTCAACCCTACCGACTTACCTTGTCCGGTGGCTCCTGCCATGAGTAGGTGGGGCATTTTACTCAGGTCTGTGACGAAGGTTTCATTAGAAATGGTTTTACCTAATACGATGGGCAATTCCATTTTTGTGTTTTGAAAACGTTGCGATGAGAGTACTGTCCGCATATAAACGGTAGTTGGTTTGCTGTTGGGCACTTCAATTCCAATGGTACCTTTGCCTGGGATCGGAGCGATGATACGTATACCTAAGGCAGATAGACTCAAGGCGATATCGTCTTCGAGGTTTTTTATTTTTGAGATGCGTATGCCTGCCTCAGGAATGATCTCATATAGGGTGACACTGGGTCCTATTGTGGCTTTGATTTTTTCGATACCTATTTTGTGGTGCCCAAGTGTCTCTATGATTTTGTCTTTGTTGGCTTCTAATTCTTGTTGATTGATAGAGATCTCTTGATTATGGTCTGCCGGGAGTTGCATCAAATCTGGACTGGGCATAGGGAAGAAGGATGATGAGACTTTAACAGGGTCATTTTCTTGTACTCTAATTTTTTGTCTGTCGTATGCTTTGTTGGTATTGGCTGTAGTATTTTCAACAATCATTTCCACGAGGTGTGTATTATCCTTGGAGGTAACTTTAATCGGGTGAGGACTATTTTTTTTGTAGATAGATTCGTGAAGAAGAGGAGAAACTATTTTGAGTTCTGGTTCTAATATTTTTTCCCATACAGCTGAGGTACCATCACGTTGAAGGGGTGGAGTTGAGGAAGTGCTTTTGTTGTTTTGAGAGAGGGTAGATCCTTCTATTTTTGGATGGTTTTGGGTGGCGGTTTGAAATGAATTGTTGGATTTTTTTTGATATATTATGTTTCTCAACTGATCTGGAGTGATCCTAAATACTACGGTACTGTAGAGCAATGCACTGGTCACGATGCTCATACCCACGCCTGTTTTTCCAATGAGATGGGTAAAAAAATCATAAGTTTCAAATCCAAAGACACCGCTTAATACTCCATCGTTGGGAAAGGTAAAGGCCAAACTGATGGGGATCCATATTACAAAAAAAAGGCTGTGAAATATGATTTTTTTGGTATTAATCCACCGCCATCGGAATAAGATTTTCAGCCCAACAAAAAAAAGGAGCAAAGGCAATAGAAATATACTGATTCCTATCCCATGATGCATCAAATAGTTTCCTGTCATAGCACCTAGTTTACCCAAAACGTTTTCGACTTTTGTCTCTTTACTGAGTAGATCATAAGATTGACTTTGATCTTGTTGCCAGTGAATCAGAAAGGAAAGGAAACTCAGACATAACCCAACGCTACTGCTGATTAACAGTAAAACCAAAATCATTTTCATGACATTGATGTTTTTTTCTTTAGAAGATACGATTTTAGGATTTATACTCATGATGTTATGCACCAAACCACTAAGAATGCCAGAATACAAAAGTACGAATTTGTAGAAAGTGGTTTTTATCCTAAGAAAAATGAAGAGGTAGATTAATATTTTGTTTTTTTTAAAATTATATTTGTCCGAATGTGAAGTATCATATGAAAACGATTATTTATGTACAGTAAGTATTTACGAATAAAATGGCTATTAAATTTTATTTTTGTCACTTTTATTGTTTGCCAACTTAGTGCAGAGAATAAATCTCGTATCAGGATCATTGTTACATGAGGCTCCATTGCGGGGGTGAGTTAGTTGAAAACCGGGGCTAATTTATGAAGCAGGTCAGATAGGTGTAGATCAACTCACTCAAGCTGTCCCTGAGATACAAGATTTAGCAGTGATTTCGACAGAGTAACTGGTCAATATGGGTTCTCAAGACACATGAGTGACCAGATATGGTTGCGCTTGACTCAGTGTATCCAAAGATTACTTGATGGAGATCAATAGGATGGCATCGTCGTTACACACGGTACGGATACGATGGAGGAGACTGCTTGCTTTTTAAATCTTACCATTCACGGCAAGAAACCTATCGTCTTGGTGGGTGCTATGCGGGTCTATAATGCCTTGAATGCCGGAGGTCCTGTGAATCTTTGCAATGCTGTTGTGGCTGCTTCGGCTCACGAATCTAAAGGAAGGGGTGTGTTGGTAGCGATGAATGATGTAGTATTGGGGGGAGAGCGTGATGTAATAAAAACTCATACCACAGGGATCTAAACTTTCTGATCGATCAATTTCGGTTCTTTGGGATACCTTTATAATGGGAAAGTGTATCATACAAGGATCCCTCAAAGACTGCATACTTATCAATCTGAATTTGATGTTAACGAATTGAAATATTTGCCTAAAGTAGGTATCATTTACGGCCATGCTCATGCTTCTTTAGCTCCTGTTAAAGCTCTGATGGATGAAAAATTTGAAGGTATTGTTCATGCTGGGGTGGGTAATGGTTATATTTATAAATGAGTTTTTGACTGTTTGATCCAGGTACAAAAAAAAGAGATTCAAGTGGTGCGTTCGTCGAGAGTGCCAGGTGGTGCCACTACCTTGGAGAGGCAGAGGTAGACGATGCTCGATACCATTTTGTCGCTGCTGAAACATTAAATTCCCAAAAAGCTAGGATATTGTTGATGTTGGCATTGACTAAAACTAAGTACTAGAAGGAAACACAAGAATATTTTTATAAATATTAATAAATGAGTTATTAAACATTTTAACTATTAATAACACATGAATAAAAAGAGGATTTTTACATTTGTATATTCGGATCTACGGCTATAATATAATATCCACGCATACTGAAACACAATAGCAAAATCTGTTGGAGAGATCTTTAGTGCAGAGACTATTTATCATTGAGAAGCGACTTAATCAAGTTAATATGTACATGAATTTCTGAACCAATTGGAACTCGTTTATTTCAAACGTCAATTATCAAGATTTTCATTTTGTGGTGAAACTAATTACGGTTGGAGATTTTGGGCAATATCAATAGCCGTATCAGTTATCGATTCAGACAATTCCTTAATATGAGCGTGGGCCCCGTATCGAATTCTATATATGCACTTTCTACAGCTATAGATTTTGCTTTTATAGCCCATAAGTTTAGTGATTGATTGTCTGTCATGGCTAGTAAATAAGGCATGGTATTTAGCAGTATCGAGTTTGATTATAATCCTCTTTATATCTATCAATATTCTCATGTCTTCCAGAATATTAATGTCTTCTATACAGGGGTCAATGTTGTGTATAAGCCGATGAAATATCATGAAATTCAATTTTAGGTAGTCAATAACTCTACTGACAGATTACTCGAGGTATACGGCTATGAGGAAAAAATCAAAGAAGGGGGTTCTGGGATAGGAAAAAAGAAGCATATTTCCTTTACAAACGTAAATTTTAAATAGCAAGGTATTGAGTTGGTCAAGAATCCTTTGGGATATTCCCTCAACTAGAATGGTAATCTTTTTTGAGTTAAGGTACAAACACGTTGGTTTTACTAAGTATTTCAAGAGGCTAAAAAAAAATTATTGGGAATTTTTAGTTCTAAATACTCAATTCAATTTCCGTTCTGTGACCATAGAGGCCGATTATATACGTAGTGATGAAGACCTCGATCGTGAGAAGTATTATTGTACAGAAAGAATAGAAAGATTCAAAGCATTGATTACCTCTGCAGTGCCGAGGGTGGTTAGCTAAAAAGGCTATTAGTATTACAGCTATTCAACTTTAGGGATACAAATAACGATCCCGGAGAGAGGATATTACCGAAGTAACACTGACTTTGAATGTAACATATAAAATCAAAAGTTGGAATGCAAATTTATAGAAATGAGAAAAGCTTGATAGAATTCCGCTTAGATAATAATAGTCATTATTTACAGCACTTTATGAGAGAAGATAACATAGAGTTGATTTTCTCCTTGCAAGATTATGTATATTCTCTCCTCGGAGATTACGTACTCTACCGAGGTAAGAAATATACCCTCAAGAGTGTTCCGCAGGCGCACAAGGTGAGTGCTGTGCAGTGTGATTATCAGTTTAGTTTTGATATCAATTTAAGCAAACTTTATGATGTGTTGTTTCTCTTGGATGGCAGAAGTGAATTTTTCCTTTACTCCGATGTGTGGAAGTTTTGTATCTGCTTATATAAAATTTGAAGATGGTTTATGGGGCTGATGCCTGCCAAGAGGGAGAGGTACTGCAGACATCTTGTAAAGAACCCACGCTTTTCAGATCAAAAAACTTATCACGGCTTGCGTGGTGTCGAGCGTCTTAGTTATGACAATGAAGAACTCCTCATTCGTTTATATACTTATTGAGGTAAGAAAAACATCATTTCAAGCTATCGTCATTGGGCTGAGCGCCTGCAGCTCTCATAATGTTTCTTGGAGAAGAATACAGAGCAGTTCGGCATAATTGAGACGGACGGTCAAGACCTTTGAAGAGATTTATCTTCCCAATCCAGGTAAAGTAAGAGCCATAGATTCCAAAGATCTTTTGAGATTCAGTGATGATACAATGGATTTTGATTTGAATGAATAATTGATTCCGGGAGTTACGTCCAAGATCACCTTTAATAGTGGCGCTTTGTCAGGCTATGAATTCGAGATTCATGCCTATCATACTGAAAGGGAAGAATTCGATGTTGTAGGCTATGAAGATGAGCGTCGCATCCAACAGCTTGATGAACATTTTAAGATCAAAGTGGGAGATAGTTATGTCATACACGATGTTCTGATACCTGAGAGTTATGTAAAAAGAAAAAAAATACTGAGCAAAAAAGCTCAAGAGTATCTCTCTAGATGCAGCTAGCCTATAAGGTGGAATCCAGAGTTACCTCAGACTATGTGTGGCTTAGAAGAAACAAGAATGGAAACCCTACGTGGGGGGTATTTTTACCTTGATAGAATAGTATTTTAATCTCAATATTAAAACACTCCTCATCAGCATCAATCAGAATATGACCAACCTTTATGATTATGAAATAACCATTACAGGCGAGGTTAGCGTAGGGCTGATTGGTGGTTTTAGTCTCTTGTAGAGGGAACTTAGGAACAATATCGTCAGAGGTTGCAGAGCATGCCAAACAAGAGAACAGAAATAGAAAGAATTTAAAGTAGATCAGGAAAAAAAATCTTTGATCCTGACGGGGACTTTGATCCCAAAAAACATCAAGCCATTATCCATAGAAACCTGCATGCTATCGATAGGTATGAGGGGTCAGCAGTTCATTATCTAAAACCTCCTTATTGAGTTTAATTATTTGGGCAACAAGAACGTGTTTGGGCAACAAGAACGTTGTCAGGTTTGGGTGATACACATTGTTTCATTTTATGGTAACTGATTAGGTAAGGCGATAGACTTTACTTACTCTTACGGTGGATTTATCCGATAAGGATTATCCTTATTATATCTACGCCAGGTGCTCAAAAGAAGGACAAGGTGAGGTGTTTTTGTAGTTAAATCGCAATTGAAGACCCAGGGGGGATACGGTAGATTACTACTTTATCCTCGGGGTTATTAACTCAGTACAAGAAGTCGTGCGGAGCTGTCTCCTTAACCCAAGGTCAGACCCACCGTCAATTGATATTTTGTCACTATATGGGGGAGGGGTGGATCAAAAGCGTTGATGGGTAGAATTTATTAATCTCGATGAGAATCAATTTACCATAGGTAATGGACAAAGCGGACTGGTCTGGAACGTTTCGGAAAAAGATACCTTGACGGTGAAAGGAGCCATCATACAAAAGGGCTAATTGGTAGACTGGGGCATCGATGAAGGTGATATCACCTCTCGGGATAAAACTGTCAGCCTGAACAGCAAAGAGGGCAAGTTATCTATTCAATCAACTCTCAGAGGATTGGGATAAAATAGAAGTATCCAAAGATGCCTCTTATTCCGGGCATATAGGTTTAAATGTTAATTTTAAGGGATTTTTTAATACTCTTAAATTAGCTATTTTTGGCATGAAGAGTAGCAAAAGAAAGCAATTCTCCGGATGCTTTCGGAGGGATTTTTGAAGGGCTCATTACATTCTTTTTGCATATTAGATTAAAGGTAATTAAGGATACCGATCTCCTCGAAACGTATAGTTATCCTCATGAAATTTATCGTTGGCTTAATGGGTTAGGTGTGAGTCAAACTGTAACTAGAGAAAAAGAAAATAACTGCATTTGTGAATTTCATAACCTCTAAGATTTTGAATAAAAAAACATTGGATAAAAAATAATATTACTTAATGATAGTAAAAAAAATAATATAAAATATAAAAATCATAGAAGATGAGATTATAGATATTTCAGGTTTTTTAGCAATATATAGATGATACATGGGAATTAGAATTATGGATTGAATATAGGGGGGGATATTAGTCGAAAAGCTACAATAACTATTTTTAATGTAAAAAAGCTTAAAACTTATTAAAAATTAAACAGATGAAGGTTAAGAATATAGATTTAATGGATATAATATATCTATAAAGAAAGATAAAAAAATTATCTTTAAGTGTGTTAAAAATGTTCATTTATAAAACCTCATCGTGTATTTCAAACCTAAGGTGGATAAGAAAATTTGAGGAGACATACGAGAGTAAAAGTGATACGGTATTAGGCGGCATGGTTTCCATTCTTGAGGGGATTAAAAAATCAAAGGGTTGGTCAGTGATAAATTAGCGTAACAGGCTATAAAATTTAAGAATGAACATAAGTAGTAACTTGATGGCACAACCCCTGAGTTTGATAGCCTAATTTTAATGAAAGAACAGTATGGATCTATTGATTGGCTTTGTTATATTGGTGATGCTACTGGGAATGATTATTTAGCGTTTGTTTAAGCGTCTCAAAGATTCACAAGTACTCCAAAGTACAAGATCTGTCAATCATGCTTTGAATAAATAGAGCAAAGAAATAAGGGTGTGTAGATTTTGGCCAAGTGCAACAGGAGAACAATAAGCAAAGAGCCAAGTTTATAAAAAATAAAGTTTTTAAGAAAAGAGATTCTTGGAGAAACAAGTTATTTTGATATTAGTAATCAATTATCTCATAATTAATATTGTATATTTATAATACTTTATAAAGTTGAATAGTTTCTATCCACCCACGAGGTGTCCTTTGTGAGTTTTTACGAACTATGTTAAAAAGTAAAAGGAAATGGAAATATTTATGTACTGATCGGAAATAAAACAGTCAACATACAGATTATAATTCCGAAGGATAGTAAAAACCTGTCGAATGAGCTTATTGGCCACAATAATGAGGGTCACTTTTGAAGGTTTTCCTCTGGCTTTTAATTTTTTATATCCTCCCCCTGCAAATGCTGTTGAAACGTATGGATGAGAAAGAAAGCCATATAAAGAAAAGAACCAGTTCGAGATTTCCGTAACGGTTTATGTTATTCCTTTTTCCTCATAGAGGAGCCTGAGTGCTCATAATTGGGAGTTATGCCGATGTGCTTAGAGAATTGCTTGGTGGGGGGGGGGAGGGCTATGAAAGTATTTTCCCTAAGAATTAGTCACGGTGATATCTAGAGAGATTCTATTTCCGATGCCTTTGATGGAATTAATGCATTTATATAGTTCATTAAAAACTTCTTGAGAGATAGAGTATATTTGTTTATCTAGTATTTTTATCCATTTTTCAAAAAAGGTTATTTTCTACTTTAAAGTCTTTAATATCAAGGTGTTCACTTGGGGCAACACACTGAAAGACTCTTGCGGATTGTAGGGCAGGGTGAATTGTTTTTTCATATGAAAAAACAGCCCTTTTTGTTGATTTAAGTTTTGTATGCTCTTTTTTAGCATTTTGTAGAGATGTGAATGCATCTTTTCTCCATACAGGGCAATAAACTGAGCGTATATTTTGGTTACCGTTAGCATCATAGGAGCAAAGTGTTTGGTTTGTTTATGGTTGATCATTGATTGATACGGGTATTTTATGCTCTGTGAGTATATGCAGCAATAAGGCCCCATAATTTTCTGTAGTCTCTAAGACGGAGTGATACTCTTGTTTATCAAGTTTTTTAGAAAGATTTCAATACCTTTTTTGTCATTCTTGTATGTGACTGTAAGGTAATCCCGGTTATGAGGAAAAGTAGTCATAAATGAGCTTTTTGCCAAGTCAATTCCAATAAATTTCATGATTTTAAATTTAAAAAGAACATATTTTAAATTATCGTCACTAATAGAGGTTTAAATGCCCATCGAACCATTTGGTTTTTAAGATGTGAAATCTGTTGGTTGAATGTAATAAACCATATTTTATACCAACTGCTTCTTGGCCTTATTCCAGGTATTTTTTCTTTTTGATACAAACGTATGATTGCTCGGTCTATCGGAGAAAGTTCCTAAAAGCAAGTCTAAGAACCCAAAAAGCGAAAGATCGAAAGGATCGGGGGAATATCTGCCCCATAAGTCTATCACTCGAATATCCTTGTTTTGAAAGATAGAGGCAAATATGGGAATTACTGTAAAGAAGCTCTCGGGTGAGAAATATGCTTTCAAAGTAAATCATTTATAGAACGTAGACTTGCATAATGGGGCCGTATATTTTAACGTCTTCAAGAATAAGATTAGGATCAAAGCGGCCGGTAGCTGTGAGAGGTTGACCGCGATCTACTGCCCTATCAGGCTTACGAGGTTTTGAGAGTAAGAGATATCCAAACATTCTTAAACTTTACCAAGCCTTCTTTGATCTGGTCAACTCGGAGAAATACTACTTTGATTAAAGAAAAAAGTTAGATTAATTAGAGCAGGATAATTAATTCAAAATAAATCGCATTCTTCAAGAAGCCTAAAAACTTGATACTATCAAAGCCTAGGTGCAATAAGTTAGATTCAATATTTTATCAAGAGACACGCATTGGAGCAATGATCACCCTAAAGACCACGCCTCGGTATTATAAGTTTTGAATTAAAACCCTCTCGGGTGTTTGCGGGTTCCTGCGACGAATACACCTCAGTAATCATGGCCACATCCAACTCGGATTTAAGATTGGTAGGAGCCTATCAAATAGGCGTGGAATTATCCAGGCTCCTATTTTCCGTAAAACTAAGATGGCTGCAGACTGGGATAAACCTGAGACGTTCTGGTGGTAAACCTTGCAAAAGATCTTGACCGATGAAGAAGTCAAAAGTATTTCACAAGTTGCAAAAAATCAAGTCAAATACCTCTTAGGCCTTAATCAAGAGGGCAAAATAGTCAAAGTAGATATCAATGAAATCAAATAACATATGCTCAAGGGATTAATTATTAATAGTAAAAGATTCGGGTGTTTCTTAATGCACTCTGTGGTAGTGTTGTTTTATCTTTTGGGCTCATTAAGTTTTGAGTGATAAAAAAGTATCTTTTTTTTTCATATTGGTAGCTGTTGGGTTATATTGTATGGATCATGGTCGTTGAGCCTCTTTCAGGGCTTTATAGAGACTTTTAAAAAAAAAGAGTCCTAGCCGTTACTTATTTGATGGGATGTTGCATAAGAATATAATCTATGGTTTTGTGCTGATGCTATACCATATTTTAAAGAACTGTACCATTGACGGGGATCATCATTTTGAGCTAGATTTGTTCACGTGTTACCTCATTGTACGGATCGTGTTGCGGGAGGCGGTATCGATCATAGAAAACTTGACCACTGTAAGGCAGTTGATCCCAACTTGGTTTTTGGACAAGCTGCGTCATATGGATCAAAAAGGGTATATGCAATGTTTTAAAGAGGAAAGAAAAGATGCGCAATATTTTGATCATATAGAGGTACATTGCAGTGCCACGAGAGGGGGGTTAAAGCCAAAGGTATAAACAGATAGCACAAATATTTTGGTTAGGGAGAGATTGGCTATCATTACCTAATTACTCTAGATGAAACATAAGAAAAGGGCTAATATAAGGAAGAGATAAACTCATACGTCAAATGAAAATACTCGGGGCTATGAGGACCCATAGCATGGGTCCTCATCACGGGCTTTCTCATGGGTTATTTAATCTCGAAAAGCATCACCGAAAAAAAGAAAAAAATCAGGAACAAGTCTAGAGCCATCCAGGTGAAAGAAGTCGTAACCGAACCCATGATCAACTATATCGAAGTGCCCGTAGACTGTCCTGAAAACCAAGACAAACCCGTCACCGGCTAAAATCCATGAGATCCATTTAGGCCATACACATCAAGGCCAAAAACGAAGGATATTCAAGCAAGGAGAACATTGTTAAAAAGATCGTTACCGTTGACAAAATCTACTTCTGCGATAAGGTTAAAATCGTTCGCATACTGTAGATCTACAAATGAGGGTGGGGCCTACTGATTTTTAATATCATTTACTTCGGGTGTCCCTATAAAACCCTACCTATAATATGAATAGTTAAAAAATATGTAATTCAAAAGATTACTATGATTCAGGCTTTTACGTAGCTTTACAAAGAGGTTTTAGCTTTTTAGTGTTTTCCCTTGGGGTGATCTTACTGTAATCCAAAAAAAAAATTGATTTTCTGTCCTCGGATCTGAAGGCGGGTTTACTGATCCTTCTAAACCATCATGCTGATGCAGTCTGTGACGGTATTTTTCAATTCAGTTCTAGAAGTAATTATATCGATGAAACCTTGTTCTAGGAGAAACTCTGCTGTTTGAAAACCTTCTGGAAGATCTTTACCAATGGTCTCCTTGATCACACGTGGACCGGCGAATCCAATCAATGCGTTAGGCTCAGCGATGTTGACATCTCCGAGTAGAGCGAAGGAGGCTGTCACTCCACCTGTGGTGGGATCTGTGAGTACTGAAATATAAGGGAGGCGTGCTTCGGATAGTTGAGTAAGTCTGGCTACAGTTTTCGCCATTTGCATCAAAGAAAACGAGGCTTCCATCATACGTGCCCCACCAGACTTAGAGATGAGTACGTAAGGTAATTTTTTTTTCAAGCAGTAGCCGATAGCCCGAGAGATTTTTTCACCGACTACTGACCCCATCGAGCCACCGATGAATGAGAAATCCATACAAGAGATGACCACCTCTTGAGTGTCCATTTTTCCTACAGCAGTGCGGATAGCATCGTGAAGGCCGGTTTTTTTACGCGCTTCTTTGATCCGATCAGTATACTTTTTAGAGTCTGTCCACTTCAAGGGGTCTTTGCTGAGTATTTTGGTATCAAGTTCTTTGAACTTGCCGTTGTTGAATAGTATTTCAAAGTATTCTTTACTGTTGATCCTGACATGGTAGTCATCTTCAGGACTGACGTAGGCATTTTGTTTAAGCTCTTCGGTATCAATTATTTTCCCACTAGGTGTCCTATACCAAAGTCCTTTGGGTAGGTCTTTGCGCTCTTCGGTTGGGGTGGTGATATTTTTCTTTTTTCTCAGAAACCAAGCCATATTGACGCTTTCTAAAATAAAAAATTTTGCTGGGAAAATCCGATCCTAATTTAAGACAAAGTGATTGGCGTTTGAATTAGTATAGGGTATTAATATTGTTTAAATCTTCAAAGGCTTGTTTTAAACGGGTTTTAAAAGTGTTTTCACCTTCTCGGAGCCATACCCTGGGATCATAATGCTTCTTATTAGGTTGATCGAGACCTTCAGCGTTGCCGATTTGGTCTTGTAGAAAATCTTTTTTATTTTTCATATAGTCTCGTATTCCAGTCATGAAAGCGTACTGAAGATCAGTATCGATATTCATTTTGACCACACCGTAGCTTATTGCTTCACGGATTTTTTCTAGAGAAGAGCCTGATCCGCCATGGAATACAAAGTGAATAGGTTTTTCTGAGGTATGAAATTTAACCTGAACGTATCGTTGGGAGTTGTTCAAGATCTTTGGCCGAAGGCTGACATTGCCTGGCTTGTATACCCCGTGGACATTTCCAAAGGCGGCTGCTATGGTAAAGTTGGGGCTGATCTCTCTCAATTTTTCATAGGCATATGCCACCTCCCATGGCTGGGTATAGAGTTTAGCATTGTCTACGTCAGTGTTATCTATGCCATCTTCTTCACCGCCAGTAATGCCTAGCTCGATCTCCAATGTCATCTTCAGTTTGTTCATCCTTTCAAAGTATTGTCGACAAGTTTGAATGTTTTCTTCTAAGGGCTCTTCGGAGAGGTCGAGCATATGGGAACTGAAGAGTGTTTTGCCGAAGTGTTTGTAATGTTCTTCATTGGCTGTAAGTAGGCCATTAATCCATGGCAAGAGCTTTTTTGTACAATGATCCGTATGGAGGATCACTGTAGCGCCATAGGCTTCAGCTAATTCGTGGATGTGATAGGCAGCAGTTTTGGCGCCAGATATGGCAGCACGTTGATGGTCATTACTAAGGCTTTTACCCACATGGAAGACTGCTCCTCCGTTGGAGAGCTGGATGATGATGGGTGCGTGGATCGAAGCAGCTGTCTCCATAGCCGCGTTGATCGTATTGGATCCGGTGACATTCACTGCCGGTAGCGCAAAGTGATTCTCCTTGGCATATTGGAATATGTCACTGACAAGGCTGCCCGTGGCTATGCCGGCGGGAAATTTTCTAGACATGGGTTAAAATTATTTCAAATGATGTGAGCAAATATAACGACAATCTTTCGTCAAAAGGGATAGCCTATACCGAAGTTTACTAAGGTTTGATCAAAGCTTAGTTTATTGAATCGCCAACGTTTTTCAATAGGTTTTGCCGGTTCGTGGAGTTTGTAGGCTAAGTCTACGCGTGCGATGAAGAATTTGAAGTCGTAACGGAAACCAATACCTCCGCCTAGAGCTAGTTGTTTGTAGAACGTATTCCATTGAAATATGCCCGGGTCGGCACTATCTTCTCCTTTCAATGACCAAATGTTGCCCGCGTCGAGGAAGAGGGCGCCAAAAAGATTAGATATCATCTTGAATCGGTATTCGGTATTTATGGTGAGTTTCAGGTCGGAGAAGGATAAGTCTCGGGAATGGTTACTCACATTGCCAGGTCCTAGGTCGTAGGCTTGCCACGCCCGAATATCGTTGGAACCACCGCCAAAGTAGCTTCGATCGAAAGGCAGTTGGTCAGAATTACTATAGGGGAAAGCCGCTCCGATGGAGATACGCGAGGCGAAGGTCTGGTTGGAAATGAAATGCCAATATTTTCTCAGATCTAGATCAATCTTGACGAATTGAGAATAAGGGATGTCAAACAACATAAATGTCTCTTTCTTACCTATTTTTTTACATCGGAAGGACAAGGGTTTACTTAGCCAGGAGAGGATATTCCCAGCGGTCTCCAACCTTTTGTAGAATAAGATAGGATTTTTTTTAGTCTTATCGAGGGTTTGATTGTATTCATAGCTGTAGGAGATGGAGTGAATTAGATAGTCGTTGATGATGCGTGTCTTCCGGCTTTGCATCTTGAAGTATTGTTTTAGGATATTTCTGTCGATGTGGTTTTGCCCGCTGGCGGCCATTTTCAAGGTTTCGGTGTAGGTGGCGTCATTATTTTCTAAGCAATGGTTTTCTCTTCCTGGTTGCCATTCATCGTATGCTTTGCAAAATGCGTCTCTAGTAGCTCTGTCATTGTCGTAGAAGTCGAAGTAACGGTTTTTTTCTAGGTTTTGTATGAATTGTAAATTGATCAGTTCAAATTTGTGTGTCTCATAGGGTATAGTGTTCCATTTGTAATCCAATATGCCTGAGAAGTTAAGTCTACCAATCCCGATATTTTTTTGCATATTGACCCGGCTTGTTATGACAGATCGAGGGTTGTAATGTTTTGGGATAAGCCGTTCGGTATTGAGGGGTAGTAGAAAGCGCGGAAAGTTGAGCTTGGCTTGTGCAGCTGTTTCCCAAGCGTTGAAGAAACCGTTTGTTTTATTGGAGATTTTTTTAATCGAGACAAGGTTACTCTTGAGAGATAATTCGAGGTTTTCGGCTCCTCTGAAGAGATTTCGGGTCAGTAGGCTTATACCGGGGCTGATCCCTAGGTTTGTGAAGTTTGATACAGACGCTTCGAAAGAGAGTTGTAAATCATATTTTTTCAGTGGACTTAAAAGGATTTTAGCATTGAGAAGTGCTTTAGAATTTGAGTGGTCTGACGGAATTTCTTCAATCTTGAATCCACTGATATTGAAGTTTTGTAAGGTGTATAGATTTCTCTTTGTAGTTATGACATCCTTGTTTCGATACAGATCTCCTGGATGGATGATGATGGCGTCTGTGATGACCCTTGGCTTATATTTCAAAGTTGGAGGGAGGATCAATTGATATCCTTGGTGTGTGATCACATTTGTAGGGATGGGGTGATCTGTTTTGAACTTTATCTCGACCGTGTTGAAGTGGTGCTTTTTGTGTGGATAGCTTTTTTTAACCCCGTCATTTGTAACTGTTTTCTCATTTACATTCATCCGTACGTCTATTTGATGGTTGCCTACAGTAGAGTCTATGTCGAAGATGATATCTTCATTTGATGAGTTGAAGTTGTAATAGCCGTTGTTTTCATAGAGGTTTTCTATGCGTTCGAGTTCATTTTTGAAAGCTTCTTCGTCGAATGTTTCCCCTCTCTTTATCTGACTCAGTGGAAGGTATTTTTGGAAGATTTTTTCCAGCTCAGGCTCTTTAAAATGATATACTATAGAACGGATGGAGTACGGGTCATCAGTATTGATATTGTAAGTGATTTTTCCTTTTTTATTTTTCAAGCTAAGATCGACGATGGTGACCGCATCGAAGAATCCTTTGGAGTGATAGTAGTGGTCGATATTTTTGGCTGATATTGTCGTAGCAGATGAGTCGATGATGATTGATTTTTCCCCATTTTTAAAGAAGAATTTATCCCACCAGATGTTTTTATCTATGTGTTCACTCAATCCATATTTGAGCAATAAGCTGTCTAAAGTTTTTTTTTCCTTTCCGGCTCGATAGGCTTCGGCAATGGAAAAATATGCTGTAAAGACTTCGTCGAGTTTTGAATCGGATTGATTGTAGAGGATCAATCCTAATGGCAACAGGCCAAATATTTTTTTATTGGGTCGTTGTACTACTTTTTCGTCTAGATTAGAAAATATAGCCCTCTGCCCATTGGTTTTGAAAGTGTTTTTTGTGAGCAAGTATTTTCCTTCGGGTACTTTTCTAGTTATGCTGCATGAACTGAGAAAAAAAATGGATAATAGGAATAGCAATATTTTTGCGAAGAGATGGCTTTTCATAAGCTGAAATTACTACAAATATATATTATCGAGGCATGACGTCCGATTGATATGCTAGTTGCATCTCAAAAAAATATAGAGAGGGTATATGGGGTTTTTGTAGTCGAAGGAATTAAATCGATTCGGGGGGGTCCTTGTAGAGTGTTTTTGAAGTCAAATGTTTCTTTTGTATAGTATATTTATCCTTACTTTGGAGTACAAGGGGATTATACTTATCAGTTCGTCACTGAGAGCACGCTTTAATACATCAGCTTTTTGACTACACCCAACAAAGCTCTGGCATTGTGTGTTTTTCCTGCTGTGCAATGAACTGAAATCGGTTGCGGATGGATGATTATCTTAGATAGTCTGATCGATCCGGGCACTCTTGGCACGATCCTTCACATTTGGCCGATTGGTTTGGCATCTCGAAGGTTTTGATTTCTCCTCATACCGTAGTAGATGTGTACAATCCAAAGGCGATTCACACTTCGATGGCCTCTTTTGTCCGTGTGAAGGTTTTTTATACTTAATTGGTAAATCCCTATGTGTCTTTGTCGGTTTGGGGGGCTTATATGTAGGGAGAGTCTGTATACAACTTGTCTTGTCCTCTGCTTGTAATTCTATTGATGGGAGATGAGCATCGTGGGATATCTCTGGCCTTGGTAAAAGCTACGTCACCCAAAAGGTAAGTATCTCAAGATTATGCATTCTGGGTCTACTGTGGAGAGTTTGAATGTGGCTATGGTTGCGGCCATTCTTTTGAATGAATTGCGGTGTCCGATTGATCAAAGTTGATTTCTCGTTGAGAGAAAAATCCTGTATATTGACTATACGAAGGTCTAATTTTTCTAATGGGAAATTATATGAAATCAAAATCGTTCAAATTTGTTGACTATTTATGGGATGATCAGAAATCTACCAAAATTGCAGATGATTAGATTATTTTTGTTTTGTATCGTTCAAACCTCTTGGGGTCTAATTTATGTATTGCCAATTATGGTGGTGATAATACCATTTGCAAGACTGTAGAAAAAGACCCGATTACCCATAAGTTGGTTGAAGTGGTATAGGTCAAAGGTTATGGAGGCGATTTAGGCATTTTGACTCATGCAGGTATTGCGGGTCTTTATACTGGAAAATTGAGGAACCTGAAAAAGGCATACGTCCCGCCGGCTTAGTCAACCGTTACGTTTTTGATCCTGATAGTAGATATCCTTCTGTCGAGCGTCCTTCGCATGGTGTTTTTCAATTTAAATAAATCTATTACTTACATCTTGATGTCCTGATTACAATAGCTGCTGCAAAAAAAAAATGATCAACGCTTTACTCAAGAGATATGGGGGGGCACCATAGGATGGATTTCTTGGTAAGGGAGGGTCTGGCTTTGGCCTGAGTGTGTAGGTGGTTATAGGCTATTTATTTGGGGAGCAATGTCGTACCAATGTTATCTCAATAGTTTGTATATCATAGAGTGGGTTTCTGAGTACATTGTTGAAAAGCCTCAGGTTCAGGGGAAAGTTTTTAGGAGATCTATGATCCAGGGTTTGTTGAAAAAATAAAGGCTTGAAAAAGCTGTTGTATTGTCTCCTATACTTAGTGGGTTGTGCGCTTATGAAAGTAGGGTGATTGACCATTTTATCGATGATGATGTGGTTTTAGAATTCGTAAACAGCTATGACCTTGAGCAATTGGGTGCGATGGGTACTTTCTGTTAGGATTACTTCTTATATACGAAGATTCAGCCCTTTATCTTGCTATTGAAACTTGATGAATATCTTTTGGAGATTGGGATGATTTCAAAAAAAAAATTAAGATCAATCTTTAAAGCCTATAGTCAAATATATGGTGCTTATTATGAAGGTTGTAAACGTCTGTATATCCTTAATCCCAATTCAGTTATCCTCTTTTCAGGGGTACAGACTACCAGTGTTTCTGCCGATTTTTACATCAATGTGATCCATGTAATACGTGGGGTAGAGGTCATTAGCGAGTATATTGATTTGTCTAAACAAGAGACTTTTGATATCGAATATTGGTCGCTCGAAGAGGCCAAATTGCAACGCTTGCACAAGCCTAAAGTATTGATCAGCAGGGTGGCTTTGATTACCGGTGCTGCTGGTGGGATCGGTAGAGTTATTGCCGATCAATTGATTGCCGAGAAGGGCCAATGTCGTATTGACGAATATCTTCTAAAGTCGTTTGAATGAGGCCCATAATAGCTATATTAAAAATGTTGTTATCTGGGTTGTTTGTGATGTGAGTAATCCGACGTCGATAGCCGCTGCTTGTGAAAATAATTTTTTGGTTTTTGGCGGATTGGATATCGTCGTACACAGTGCTGATTTAACTATTTCTAAACCGTTGGTAGATATTTCGATAAAAGATTGAGATATACTCTAGGATGTACTCGTGAAAGTTCAGTTTGAATTTTCTAAACAGGATATAGCAGTCTTACGCAAGCAAGGTTTAGTGGAAATCTGATCTATATTGCCAGTAAAAATGGTTTAGTTTTGGGCCCTAATAACGTAGATTAGGGTACGGTAAAGGTTGCCAAACAGCATATGAGCCGGCTTTTTTCTACTGAGGTGAGGCTGGATAAAATTCGTGTCAATACGGTCAATACTGATGCAGTAATCCTCGGTAGTAAAATTTGAGAATGTGATTGGGCCAAGGGACCTGCTGAAGTTTATGTCATCACTTTGGGAAAATTACCCGAGCCGGGTATTATGCTACGATAAATCTCCTACACGAGATCATTTTATATCAATATATCACCAAAATGGTTTTTGCTTTTGTCGCGTTTTTTTTGGATAATAGTATTGGTAATATGATCAATATCGATGGGGTGGGTGGGGGTCTGCAGTTTCCCCTAGCTGAGTTTTCAATGAAACTAAAACATGTTTTTACTATGAAAATTAAGAAGGATCGAATCTCAAATATCAATAAGAGTGGTAAAGCTGCCCATCAATGTGTTTTCGACTTTTTGCCGGAATATTTTTAAAAGAAGGGTTGTACACTTTCTGATATTTTTGATGAGCTTTCAAATTTTCAAGTTGCTATACCCAGTTAAGCTTTAGGTGCCGGAGGGACTCGTTTCGATAGGTTTTCTTATGGAGGTGAGCCGATTATGGGGGTGAGCCGATCTCTTTGGAACAAAAATTGGATGACATTGATATCCCGAATCGGCTCAGTGGTTTGGATGTGGCAGTTCTTTGCACATCCCATGGGCTTGTTGTAAATGATGTATAGGCGAGCAGATAATGGCCTGCTTCGTATAGCACTCGCTTAGATGCGATAAATTTCGATACCTTTTAATACCCTGCCGGCTGCCAAAGAGAGTTATTAATTAGGTTCGTTGAACCATGTTAGTCGGGCTGTGAAGGCTTAAGTCGTATAACATAATCTTGAGGTGATGACTCTGGGGGATCCACTTGGGATCGAAAAGTTTAATGGTTTGATTGGCTGATGGGGATTCCTTACCTGGGTAAACTCATTTTCAGAAGGCTTTGCAACATACTCAAGAGAGCCTTTGTCAGATCTATCAGATCTTACCTGAGGGTTAGGAATCTTTTTGTCGAGTACAAGCTTTATGAGTTTTATTTTTATAGTATGGTTATACAGAATTGAGGTGCTTCCTTGATATTGATGTCCAGATCGGGCTATTTTTAATTCAATGATAGTAAATACGAGAATGACGATTTGCTGGCAGAGGCTATCAAATTATATACATTGTTTTTAATTTTCAACAGATTGGTCTATGGCGTGTAAAATAATTCTCAAAATCTACCTTTGGCCTAGATGATCGATGTGATTCATAATCTGTAAGATTCTTTGGAAGATCTTTTGCAATCTCTTGCTTGAGGTGGCTAGTATCACTTATGCCCAGGCGCTCTTGATCGCTCGAAAAGCGTTAGAATCTATACAGCAGGCCTTGGACATCATTCTGATGAAAGAGATTTTTCAAGCGGTTTGTCGTACTGATGTATGGCTTTTGGTTCGCGAAGCGTGGAGGAGGGTCGGTGCTGAATTGGATACTATAAAAAGCTGAAGATTTGTAAGTGTTTGATACGAGAGCGGGGTAGACATTCCATCGCTATGGAATTGTAAAATTTGCAAAGATGGATACGATTAATAAAACATTTGTATTTGGCATCGGAAAGACCAATAAAAAACTTTTTCTTTTCGATGAGGATGATCAGGAGGTGCATCCGGGAGTATATCCGTTTGGATGAGATTGAGGATGGTCATCCCATAGAGGATTTAGACGCGTTTCAGGATTGACTCAAGGAGCGTTTTCAGAAGATTTTGAGCGTGGATGAATTTGTCCATTAAGGCGATCAATTTTTCTACTTACGGCGCGAGTTTTGTCCATTTGAATGTTCACGGAAAAGTGCTTACACTGTTTTACAACTATATCAAGCCTTTGCCTGAAGGGGTCAAGGAGATGTTTTATGAGGCTTATGGAAATTAGATTGCATGTTCGGTAAATACCGGTTCGCTACAGTTTGGGATGTTAAACTCAGGTATACGATTTTATTGGTAGAATAAAAGATATGTTACTGTTTTTTTTAAGGGCTAGGTATTATTTATATTTATCATAGTACTTATCCTATCCTTTCACGGGTATCGCTGTGAGATACTATACGAATGTAGGTTGTCCTTCGGTTTTTTGAAGTTATCGAAAACATTGTTATCACGATTGTGTGTACCAGGATGGCGTGGTTGAGAAGTTGGCTCCCATCGTATCGATCTAGACCAGCATAAACATTGGATTATTTGGGCAAAAAGATGAAGGTGTCGGTGTAGGCATACATGAAAGTTTTTGGCTTTGTTACCTTACCTTGTGAGTAAATGAAAATCGTTTTTATTGATTTATACTGGTACTTGAAGTGTCTCTTTGAATCCATTTGAAACGAGACGGCTTATATTTGATGAATTGATAGGTAATCATTTAAATTATATGAAGATTGATAATGGTATAGTTAAGTTGGCACGGTTTTTTATAGGTAATGAATATAAGGTTCATATCTAAAGATTTGAAGCGTTTTATGGAAAGGCTCAGGGGTATCATAGCTGCATTCGTTTTGATCTATATAAATGAACTTATTTCAATTTTGAGAGTATTCGGATCAATTATGATAAGGCGTACCAGACTGATTGGGCTTCTTTCCAGGATTTTGAGACGACCTTTCACTAACTGATGATCGAGTTGATGCAGCTTTCAAGTGAAAACCATACGGATGACTCTGGGTTAGATAGCTATCAAGAAGATTTATATCGATGTGGACTTTACAAATAACGATATTTTTGTCAAGCTATCAGCTTACCATTTCAAAGATTTTAAAATTCAGATGAAAACCTCTCCGCTGGGATTTCCTATAGGTGTTGCTATGGTTATGTCGGATCGGAAGCTTCATTAGAATTTTTGAAGGAGAATTATAAGTTAGAAAAGTTGATCCTGTTGATGTTCTAAGGCTGATTTGTTATGGTTGAAAAGTTTATAATCTATTTAATTCAGTGGAAACTTTTTAGGGATTTCTTTCTTTGAAAATCATATAGAATATTTTTTATGAATATTCATGAGATAATAAAAAAAATATTTTATCATCCGGTAGTTTGATATCAAAAATAGGAGCATAAAATGTTTTTGTTTTGAAGCAAGATATTATGAAATAAAATATTTTTTTTCGTTGCTTTGATTTGTTTTCTGTGTGACACTATCTTGATGACTGTAGGGATATTGGATATTGGAAATTTGATAAGTAACAACGTTTTGATTATAGTTTTACTTACCACGGGTGGGTGTATTTTTCTACTTTGGTATGCGTATCGTGCCTTTAAAAGTGCTTTCTCCTCTTTGAGTTATATAGATATCCATGAGGGTAAATGGGGCGCGCCAACTATTAAGAAAGACAGTCCTGGATACTTTAGTGATAGCCTTGTTGAATACATACGTTTATTTGGATACGGTAGAGTCATGATCGGTGGAATAGGAGGCATTTTGTCCTATAGGCAAAAGATCAACTTTTTGATCGGACCCTTATTTATGTTATGTATATAGTTTTTGGGGATAGACTATGGTGTCCTATTGTTAATCTCTATTTTTAGTAAGAAAGTTATGTGGGTGATATTAGACATCGTTGTTGGGCTGATCATAGTATTGATTGTCCTAGGTTTGGCCCGGTTTGGAATGAATAAAATATGGTGAAGTTGCTCATCGATGATCATTTTCATATCGCCTTTCTCGAATGGATGAAGTCTTAGGTTTATTACAGGTTTTAGTATGGCTGCTGGGTGTTCTAAACATTCGATACAGTGGTCGTAATCGAATTTTTTAACTATAATACCTGCTACGATTGAAACGGTAAAACGTTTATGTGGCAGTTCAACCCGTGTTCCCAATGACTGTGATATATAAAATCTCTTCGAGCATGGGGAGTTGACAGAGCTCGGTAAGTATTTTTAAAACTTTTCAAAACACCTTCTTTCTCAGTTAGTAGAAAGCCTATGCCTACATAAATGTTGGTATGCGTGTTTCAATACAGGCGTTTGGCTTATAGAGATCTTGATCAGGTTTTTGTACATATCGATACCATAGGCTTTCTTCACCATTTGCGAAGCAATATAACAACCTGCAGAGCATGTAGTCACTTCGATCAATTTGAAGCCTTTTTCGTTACATCAGAGTGCTTCTACATGTAAGGCACAATATTTAAGACCCAATTCCTTGACAATAGTCTTTGTACTTTTGATGATCTCTTGCTGGGACTTCTTCAGGTAAGTTCGATGAAAAAATGTTAAAGTATTTCAAGCAAAAAGGCTCCATGATCCGTTTGTGAGTGATTCCTATGATCATCATTTCACCCCCCCCACTTCGAAACCTTCTACTGTGAACTTAACCCCTTCGATGTATTTCTTCAGGACCAGTTCCAGCACTAAATCGTTTAAATACCTCATCATAAGAAGGCTGAGTAATCCATATGAGTTACTCAAAGGCCTGCTTGACTTTTCCAAAGTTTTCGATCTTGAAAATATTTTTGCAGCCCGAAATACCCGTAGGTTTGAGAGTAGCCGGAAAACTAGTCTCTTCCAATTCAGAGAAAAGTTATTCGGAACGTTTTACCCGTTTTAATCCAGGAATTAGCGTCCGGTAATTTTCTAAATTGGATTTCATCTCATATTTGTTTTTTGCCCTGATTGCCACCTCAATGGGAAGGCTAGACAAGTCGACTGTCTGGGTAATATAAACGCAAAGAGATACATCTATATCCGTGATTAAAGGAATTCAAATGATTTTGAATTTTTTAGCCAAATGTAGGATATTATGAAGTGAAGCTTGATAATCACATCTATCTAACTTGATAGAATTATTGAGGAGTTCACGTAAATATAGAGAGGTTTCTTTATTCGTGAATATTAAGACTCTATAAACCAGATCTTTCGCGGCCAAGGCTGCATGGGCTTCTTTTTGAAGCTTCCTGAAGTTTATGAACAGTAGGTGTTTTTTTAGGTTTTCATGAGAACTATAAGTTTGGCATAAAGTATACTGAAGGGGTAAAGTAAAGCTGGGAATTCATAAAAGCACTTTTTGACTCCTAAAAGTAAACAAGAAAATAGTGTCGGAGTTAGTAAAATTAGTCTGAGTGATACGTCTCGATTTTCCGTAGTGGTAGCAAAAATCAAGATATTAGCTGCAATAAGAAACAACGACATCAGTGTAAGCACTTTCAAATTCCAGTAGTTTCAGGTAATCCAATGCAGATACTCCTATAAGTAAGCTCTTTGCGATGATGTACACTATCAAAAAAAAATACCTACCGAGCAAAAGACCGATTTTCTTCCACACCATATGCCTTATCAGCGCATCTGCTATAAAGGCTATACCCAAAACACAGAAGTGATGGATGAGGGAATCCCGACAGACTAGGCATAGAGAAGTGGATTTTTAACAATTCACGAAGCGGATGCCTACTTTTGCTATAATCCGAAACTATGAGCAAAAATTCCAGTGTATTCCCAAAGAATTTCCTCAGATATAGAGACCGGTGAGTACCACTACGCTTTACCCTCCAAAGCGATTTGTACAATGGGGATACCAAACTAACCGATATTGACATACCTAAAAGCGTAATTCAACACTACCAGTGAAAGCAGACCATGAAATCGGTTTGCAAAAAATTCCGCAACGGTTATCATTAACATATTGATCAAAAATTATAGAAAGGTTAACATTAAAAATGATTGGATTTCCGAGTACAAAGCCCCTTTGAACGTGACTAAAGATATAAAGATATAGAACAATATTTTTGCGACCCAGATAGTAGAGAGGTGCTAGCTAAGTCTGGCCACATATCCGCCGAACATGTATAGACATGCGAACAATAATTTGGATGTGTGATATGATCATTCATAGATCAAAGGTCGAAATTGTTACTTTACAATTTAGACTATCTCGATCTTATAGTACAAGGGTTCTAGGGCTATTTTTTTTCATGAGAGCTATTGATGACAATTTACTTAGAGCAATTATTTTTTTGAAGGACTATTCCCCGCTATAATTCTATAATCTTAAGTCTCGTATAGCAATTAATACGATGGGTAGGATTACAAATATGCTATTTAAAATCATCGAAAGTTTTATGCGTTTGCCTAGCAATAATATACCGAAGATAATCCTAAAGACGGGCTCCAATGCTAAAAATAAACCGTTTTTATCTGAGTCCATCTTTTCCAATCTTTTGTTCCAAAAATGATTAATCAACCAACTGTAGACTATATCCAGGTAGATAATAGCCATAAGGCTGCGTAGGTCTATTTTTGTATCCTCCACAACTGAAAAGTACAAGAAAGGTAGCAGTAATATAATCCCTAGTACGATCACAATCAGGGTAAAGATGGTCAAAGGAATTTTTTTATAAGACTTTTGGATAATTCTACCCATACAGCTACGATTACAGTAGAAAGGAAAATCAGAAAATACTACCAATAATCAATTTCTTCAGGAAAGTCAATGATGATTGCAATCCAGATCAGGGCAGAGGGTGCCAGCTGATGTATTTCTTCGTCTCATACTTTCTTTGAAAAATAGATGCCCGACTACATTTAAGACTAATGTCTCAAAACCGATGATGATCGCCTTAGATGAGTTCGATGCATGACTTAAACTAAGAAATTGAAATATAAAAGTTATTCGGATCATCAAAGCAGCGATCATAAGGTTTCCCTTAGGTCAAGCCTCTTCTGTGAATTATAAATTTTGGAAGGACGAATAAAGCAGAAATGACAAGGCACAATTCTGTAGTCGTGATATGATTAAAACTGATAAATACGTATTTATCCGCGATGAAAGAAGTCCCCTATAAGAAACAAGCTGATAATATTATTATAGAAATAACTAGACTTAGGATTGACCATACTTACTTGGTGTTGAACGGAATTAGTTTAAACAAAAGCCGTCTCAATGCAAGAGGGTGATAGACTCCAATTAGAGATTTAAAGCTAGAAAAAAAAATATATTTAAGCTCAAAAGTTTTGACATGTCTCCAATCGTTAGGGTTCCGATCATTCATAAGATTATATCTATTTCTTATGATCCGAGGTGACCAGATGTGGCGGATCTTAGAAAAAAGTCCAACGAAAGATTCTTAAGTTTACCTTTGAATATTTAGACGGCGGTTACAATGACGATGTCAACCCGTATAAAAATATTTCAGATTTTTGACGGATCGAACTTTCCGTATTATTTGAGCAAAAACAATAGCTCGGACTTGTGTATGAAGCTGCTCGGCCACATCTGTGATGCTCCCTTTGGGATAGCTCCTATAGGCTTACAAGGTTTGATGTAGCCCAATGCCCCGGAGATCCTAACCAAAGTGGATTTTGATCACAATATACTTTTCATTCCGAGCACCTTGCCGACGAGCAATATCGGACGTATTGGTTAGTTTGAAGGGTGGGCCTGGTTTCAGCTCTATCATCCTACAGAAAATAGACTGAGAAATTACTTGATCAAAAGAGCTCAGGTAGCGCAATATCCCGTCCTGGGGATTCTGGTAGACGTATCGATTTTTGGATCCCGTTCTAGAGATATTTGCAGTAGACTGTCCATGCCACCCAAAATGTCAATCCGAAGCATCTTACAGATGCTGGGCAAACCTTATTGAATTTTACATACCGTTCCCCACGGGCAACCAAATCTCGAAATTTTATAGCTCTATATGTTAAAAAACATGAATCTGAAACGTTTGGGATAATTCATAGATCAGATCTTTTCCGGAAAGCTCAATGAAGAAAAGCTCGGCCCGATCCGCGAGTTGTGGAAAGGAAAAATCGTTCTGAAAGGTCTGATCAGTGGGGCGGATGTCGAAAAAGCGATTCACTTGAGCGTCGATATGATCATCGTATCCAACCATGGCGGCCGTTAGCTCGATGCAGGCCAATCCACCATAAAACCTTTGATAAAAATCGTAGCTCTATATACCACCCTAGCCATCTTTCACCGTAATGATGTAGGGCTGGATACGTTTAGGCCCTGATATAGCTCGGACGATGGCCAGTGGTGTGTTATTTACTTACATTCACGGTACGACTATTTATGTATGGAGTAGTAATAGCCTTAGGTAGTAATGGGGGGGTGGGGATCATACTATCTTGATTTTGCAATTTCAATTGCAGTAGGTTATGGAGCAACTTTGTTGCGAAAAGGTAAAAGTCTTTCTTCACCACTTGATTCATCAAAACATAAGTTTATGAGCCGTTATGAAGACCCTATAGTTGAAGCACCCTAGTCTAGGTGAATTTGAAAGAGAAGCCATCCAGATATCAAAATTGAAAGATTGGAAAAGTTTTTTGTGAATGTACATCGAGGAGCTTGATGAAGGTACCTAATTCATGATCGGACCTCTGTTTATGACTACCGGTGTGAATGCCTTTAATTTGATCATTAGTCTTATCGTCGAAAATATCTTATCCGTATTGATTTGGCGATTTCTGACGGCTGAGATTGCTGTGAAATACCGTTACACTCTTTTACTATCATCCGGGAAAGAACTGTGATAAAAAAATGATTATCGGATACAACTTAGCCAACGGTATTCTGTTTTGTTTCTTGATTGAGTCGATGATCACGATCTTTGCTACAGCTGTAGTCGTACTTTTTGATATACCCATGTCCAAGCTAACACATACACTACCCAATAGTCTGAGTTGGATTGTGATCGTTCTAATCGTATGAGTGTTTATCTCCATCGTAGCATGATGGGGGGCTATGAGACCCATATCCAAAACGGCCAACTGGGATGTTACCCGTGGAGCGGCACATACTGTTGCACCTGGCCCGTTGGCCTTCGATACCTTGTGATTTTTCGGCATTGTTACTACCGCCCTCTTGATCGGATGGACTACAGCCAACCCGAAGATATATCGAGCGGGATTGGTCTTTTAAGCTATGTTGCCAACGACTTCTACCTTTTGGGTTACGATCATTGCCGGTGTTTTAGCTACTGTGGGTGGGCTTTTTCTGGCTATCGCGATGAAATTGTTAGGTTTTGAGGGATTTATGGTTTTATCTTAGCTCTTTCTGGGGTAATCGTTGCCTTTGAATTTTTTTTAGTGAAAGGCTTGGTTTGGTAAAATTTTTCATTGAAAATACTGGACACTCATTCAATAGGGCCGTGTTTACTATCTGGGAGATCAGTTTTTTCTTGTATTATGATCTCTAATAAGTGGGACGTTTTCATTCCCTTCGTGGTCGTGTTTTCGTGGATCTTTTGTAGGGGAATCTTTCTGATTTTTAGTAAATATCAAAAACAGTAATGAATCAAAAACTGATCTTGTCCTCACAGTACAATTGATATACCTGATCATTTTAACATTTTTATAGATATTCAAGGATTCCGAGATCTTTATAAAAATTCATTTAGTTTCAGATCATTCAGCTTCTTACCTTTGTTGGGATGTTGACCCCAGCTGCTTTAAAGATATACAACGCCTCGGCCGGATCGGGCAAAACTTATACCTTGGTTTACGAATATATTTCGGTATTGCTCCAAGATGAAGATCCATACCGCTTCAAGCGTATCTTGGCCGTGACTTTTACCAATAAGACCGCTGGCGAGATGAAGACACGCATATTGCAGAGTCTAAAGTTTTTGGCCGATGGGTTGCCTCAGGATATAAGCAACCTTTTGGCTCGCAGTCTTTCGGAGGCTTTGGACTTGACACCGGATCAGTTGCAGCACAGGTCTAAAGCGGCCTTACGGACTATTTTGCATCATTATGCTGATTTTTCCGTCAGTACGATAGATAAATTTACTCATAAGATCATTTGGAGTTTCATCCCAGACTTGGGCCTTTCTCAAGTTTTTGAAGTGGAGATGGAAGCTAAAGCACTTTTGAAAGAAACCGTAGAAGTTTTCCTCTCCAGATTAAATGATTCGGAAAAACGTTCCCAGATCTTGATCGATTTTGCCTTGGAGAAATTTAAAGAAGGTAAGAGTTGGGATCTCAGTAAGGACTTGATGAATATTGCCGGATTACTCGTAGAAGAACAAAGCATCCAGCCTTTGAGGAAGCTTAAAGCTCATTCGCTAGAAGATTTTCTCATATTGCGTAAATTGCTACGGCATAGGATTCAGAAGATCAAAACGGACTTTAAAGCCCAGGCTGACTGTTTTTTCCATCAGCTGAATGAGGTGAATATTTCTAGGAAATCTTTTTATTCTTCGGCCTTACCCAATTTTTTTGAAAAATTATCCACAGGCAGTATCTTTAGAGAGCCTTTCAAGGAACCTTTTAACAAGACCTTAGAAAATAGCATAACTACTGGTCAGCTCTACGCCAAGGGTATGGGAGCGTCTCAAAAAGCCCTGATCGATGCACAGGCTGAGTGGTTCATCGCAGTATACCAAACTTCCAGAGAAGCCTATTTTGAAAAGATTCCTGGATATCTCCTAAATCATTTAATTTTGAATAATCTTACTGTTTTGGCAGTGATCCACGAACTTATAGAGGTATTCGAAACTTTGAAAAAAGAAAGCAATATTTTGCTTAATGCCGAGCTCAATAAGCTCATCAGCGATGAGATCTATGGGCAACCCTTGCCCTATATTTATGAACGTCTTGGTGAGCGTTATCAATACTATTTCATCGATGAGTTTCAAGACACCTCACGCTTGCAATGGCGCAATCTTAAGCCCTTGATCGAAAATGCTTTAGCCGAAAATGGCACAGTGCTACTCGTAGGTGATGCTAAACAATCTATCTATCGTTGGCGGGGTGGAGAGGCCGAACAGTTTATCGATCTAGTCGAACAACCCTCGAAGGCCTATCGTCAGGAGGTCGAGACATTGGGGACTAATTTTCGTAGTTGTGCTCAGATCGTACGCTTCAATAATGCCCTCTATACCTCAGCAGCTCAAACGCTCGATAATGCAGCCCACCGAAAGATTTATACTGAAACCACTGTACAGGAGGCTATAGATAAGCCCGGCGGCTATGTCGAGTTAAATTTTTTGGATGGGAATTTTACGACTTATTCCGAACAGACTTACCAAATACTTAAAATTCGGATTGAGACCTTACTCGAGCAGGGATACTGCTTGGCTGAGATCACTGTTTTGGTCCGGAGTAATAAAGACGGGGCTTTTTTAGCACAGGCATTGAGTCGTGATCAAATCGCCGTATGCTCCTCCGAATCTTTACTCTTGAAGCGCGCTTGGTCTGTGCAATTGCTCATCGGCTTGTTTCAGATCCTTGCTACCCCGGACGACCGTCAGATACGAGCTACTTGGCTCCTCCTACTTGTACAGAACAAGCGGATCATTTTGTCGGTTTCGGTTCATGATTTCCTTTTGGAGATGATCGCTTTGCCTTTGGATACCTTTTTTGAAAGACTCGGCGCATACGGATTGTCATTCGAAGGTCCATCCTGGTATATGCTATCGCTATATGACTTGACCGAGACGGCCATCCGAACGCTACGCCTGGCTGAAGGCTCACATACGGCAGTTTTGCAATTTTTTCTAGATTTCGTCCATCGGAGCATGCAAAAGTTTGGAAATTCCATTCCCAATTTTTTAGAACATTGGGAGGCCAGGAAGGATAAAGAAAGCGTTATTTATTCAGAGGATCTGGATGCGATACGTATTATGACGATCCATAAGTCCAAGGGCTTACAATTCTCTGTGGTACTTCTCGCCTTTGCCGACTGGCCTGCCTTTAGGGAAAAAAACCCCAGTGCTTGGCTCGATATAGAGCCACAGATATTCAATAACTTTGATATCTTTCATGTGGGGATTAAATCATTTATGCAACGGATAGATGGTGCAGCTGGTGCACTTTATGAAGATTATGCCGATAAACTCCGCTTTGACAACTTAAATCTTATGTACGTGGCTACGACCCGTGCTATCGAGCAATTGATAATTTTGACCCGTGATGAAAAGAGCAAAGACGAGACGATCGCCTTCTATCTTAGATACTATCTCCGCCAAGAAAAGCTTTGGGAGATTGGCCGGCAGCAATACAGCTTTGGGACACCTCAAAAGTGGGTTCGTTTTGGCGACAAAAAGCCTTTACATCACGAGGTTATTTCCTGGGTTTCAGAACCTTGGCAAAATCGTGTGTGGATTAAACCGGTTGTTTCTGAAGTTCGCAAGGGAAACTTGACAGTGGCACGTTTGAGTGGTAATCTCGTGCACAAAGCGTTCTCGATGATCCGTATCGCTTCGGACCTAGAGCAGGCCTTACAAAAACTGTGCGTTGAGGAGAGCTTAAGCGATCGTGAGTGTCTGACCCTAGAAAAACAGCTCTTGGCAGTGATCCATCACCCTGAGTTGCGGGATTGTTACCGACCTGGATATCGCGTTTTTTCTGAGCGGGAACTTGTTTTTCAAGGAAAACTTATGAGGCCTGATCGGGTGATCTTCTTTCCTGAGAAGATTGTGGTGATCGACTATAAAATAGGTTCAACCATCGAGGCCTATCGCGAACAACTCAATATGTATATGCAGGCGATTTTAGCCATGGGCCGACCAACGATTAAAGGATTTCTGGTCCATATCGCCGACGAAATAAAACTAATTCCCGTTCATCCATTTTGATGATATATACCCATTCGAATTACAGTTTAAGTACTTACCCAGGGTTGCCATCCTTGGCCGATGATAAGTTCCTCTGGTAGGCTTCTTTTACTGTAAGGCCTTGGATATTTTTTCAAATGTCCAACGCGAAGTATTATTTGAATTTTAATATTTTGTAGATTAAATTGGCTCTCGAGACCTTCATAAAAAGTCTCTTCCTCTATGGCTTGAATCATCGGATGTGCAGCAATGTGGTGCCTAGTGACTTATATCCAAAGGTGTTCCAGGGTTTTTCCAGCTTTGTATCCAAGCATTTTTGTATTGATGAAGAAAAATCTAAGGCAATGGGCTAATTGTTTTTTTAAACCGTCTTTTAAAATATTTATTATGAATAAATATACTCTTTTGAAGAGAAAAGGCATAAGAACAAATGCTCAATAAAATTCAATCCCAATGTTTTGAAAGTCAAACCATCCTTTCTCCTTTGTTCTTCAAATGGCTTGATCAATTTATGTACTTTTTCAGGAGAAAGCGATATTTTTAGGAAAGGTTTTATATAGGTACTTCTTTGGAAAATAGATAGAATGAATTCATCTTTTTCTGTTTGGTTTGCTGTTTTAAGTCGAAGGAATAGTCCTTCAGTTATTTTGGATATTTCCGTATCCCATCCCTTGTCATAAGCAGTAATGATGCAGTTCTCTACAAAGGCCCCTAAAGAAATTCAACACTATCATTGATAAGGATATACTTAAGTGATGATTCTTGTAATATAAAATTATATATTGGTCGCTGTATCCGACACGATTTGTATCTTATATATTAGAGCATTATGATTATTTGGGGCCAGTCTGCCGTAATAAAGCATTTGTCTCAGGACGTCCTTTTGCGTTATAGATAAAAGTAAATTTATGAGCAAAAAACAGAAGGAAATATATTTTATTTTTTTTTGGTGATCCGTAATTTCTTATTAATATATGCCAAAGCATTTAAGGCTTTATAAAGTTGTTGTTCTTGTGCATGAGTTACTAATAAGCTCATTCTTATTCGGATCTATTTTCTTGGTACTGCTGCAGGATGGAGAATAGGATTAGTATAAATATCTAATTCAAGAAGTGGTTTTTTTACCTCTTTATTTTTTCTTCGTCTCTAATCATAATGGGAAAGATGGCTGACTTAGATTGGTCATAATCAAAACTTAATGTAGTCAATCGATTTTTTAAATAAGCTATATTCTGTTGTATTTTGCCTCTCCATTGAGGTTCTTCATATACAAGCTCTATGGCTGTGATATCACCACCAGCAACTGGTGGTGTAGTTGCTGGTGAGAAAACGTTAAATCTTGATTGATAATATAATAAATTGATAATTTCTTCATTTGCAATTGCATAACCATCAACGGGTCAAAAGGTTTTATTAAAGGTGCTTGTAATCATATCTACTTTGTCCATTAAATTGTAAATCTCGATGGTTCATCTTCCTATTGATCTTACGAATCCCTACCCCATGAGCATCATATACAACTAAATATGCATTGTAATGTTTTTGTGAGTTTACGTATATTATCTAAAGGAGCTATATCCCCAGCTTTCGAGTATATACAGTCTACTATAACCATTTTAGTTCTAAAATATTCTTGAGTATATTTTAAAATATTTTTTAAATAATTTAAATTATTATATAGAAAGAATTTTTGATTGGTTAAAAGATGCTCATCTATAACGCTAGTATGGACAAACATATCTAAAATAACGGCATCTTATTTTTATAATAATGTATTAAATATATCACTATTTCAAGCAAATCTAGAGTTAAAAGTGATAACTGCATTTTTTCTAAAACGAAAGATACTCTCATCATAGGGGTTGATAAGTTCCATTTTCGCCACCTTACTACATGTTGATTTGATCTGATAATTGGTATATTTATTCTTAAACATATTCACATAACTTTTTTAAAAGCCTTATATCTATCATTAATATTATATCTCTCGATATTTTATAAGTCCTTGATAGATCTTTTTAGTAGTTAAATTATTTTATACTTCTTTGTTTTTTTTGTGTTTAGCGTAAAAATATGATATAAATATAAATAAATTACCCTAATAAAGCATTATATTATATATAATTATTAATTATTAAAATTTATAAATATATTTTTTGTAGACGAATCTTTTTTATGATAAAAAATTAAAGGTCTTTTTGATTAAAATTATATTTTTGAGGTGCATAAAATATTATAAATTTAGAATAAAGCCAGTAGCCATCAACTTATTTTGATAATGAATAGTCAACTTGAATCACAACTTAAGGACTTACCCACGGTTACTGGAGTGTATCAATATTATGATAGAGTAGGGCGGATCTTGTACATCGGCAAGGCCAAGAACTTAAAAAAACGTGTATCTTCTTACTTTCATAAAAATCACTCTTCGGTAAAAATGCGGGCCCTGGTGAATAAGATTGTACGGATCGAGTACTTCGTCGTCGACAACGAATATGACGCCTTGCTGCTTGAAAATAGTTTGATTAAAAAGCATACTCCGCCTTATAATATCCGGCTCAAAGATGATAAAAGTTACCCTTGGATTTGTATCAAGAATGAGCCCTTCCCTAGGGTTTTCCTCACACGCCGGTTGATCAAAGACGGTTCAGAATATTATGGGCCCTATACCTCGGTCAAGATAGCCCGGGCACTCCTGGAGTTGATGGCTGAGTCACATTCTCTACGCAGTTGTCGTTTTGATCTCAGTCCTGATAGAATCCAGGCGGGCAAATACAAAGTCTGCTTGGAATATCACATCAAGAACTGTAAAGGACCTTGTGAAGGCCTGCAGTCCGAAATGGATTATCAGGAGGATATAAATCTTCTTCGGCAGATCATTCGAGGAAATTTTCAAGAACCCTTACGCATATTGCATGAGCGTATGGATGCGCTGGCCCAAGCGCTCTATTTTGAGGGGGCTCAAGAAATCAAGGAGAAGATCGCTCGGTTGGAACACTATCAAGCTCGCTCTACCGTGGTCAACCCCTCTATCGATGACGTAGACGTTTTCACCATCGTCAGTGACGATGATAATGCCTATGTAAATTTTTTGAAGGTAATCAAAGGTGCTATAGTTCAATCTCACACTTCAGAATTGGTAAAAAAACTAGACGAGACCGACGAAACGTTATTGGAGTCAGTAATTATTCAGATCAGTGATCGTTTCCAATTGACCTCTAAGGAGATTTATCTACCCATGTCCTTAGAGCTTAAGATTCCTGGAGTGAAGATCACTGTGCCTAAGATCGGTGATAAGCGAAAGCTCATTGAGCTCTCTGAACGTCATGCACGGTATTATCGCCAAGAGCGTCTCAAGCAGATTAGTTTGGTAGATCCTGACATGTACACCGATCGCCTTATGCAACAGGCTAAGGCCGATCTATGTTTGCCTGAAGAGCCCCGTCATATCGAATGCTTTGACAACTCCAATATCCAAGGAGCACAAGCTACCTCTGCCTGTGTGGTTTTTAAAGATGGCCAGCCGAGCAATAAGGACTATCGTAAGTTTAATGTGAATACTGTAGAAGGGCCAGATGATTTTGCTACGATGCAGGAAGTGGTCTATCGGCGTTACAAACGCTTGTTGGATACAGGCGAATCCCTGCCTCAACTCATCGTCGTCGATGGGGGCAAAGGCCAATTGAATGCAGCGCTCAAAAGTCTCGAAGCCTTTGATTTGCGTGGGAAGATTGCTATATTGGGTATCTCCAAACGTTTGGAGGAAATTTTTTTTCCAGATGATCCTATTCCCCTGTATCTGGATAAAAATTCCGAAACCTTAAAACTTATTCAACGTCTGCGCAATGAAGCACATCGCTTTGTCCTTTCGCACCACCGTGATCGACGTAGGAAGCAGAGCCTTAGCACTGGGCTCGGGTTTATCTCTGGCATAGGAGAGAAGACAATTATTATTCTTTTGAGGCATTTCAAATCGTTGAAGCAGATCCAAGAATCTTCGTTTGAAGCATTGGAAAGTGTCGTGGGACGTAGCCGAGCCGAAAAGATTATTACTTATTTTAGAGAGAGAAAGGTTTAAGGTTTTTTATTGATCAGGTATGCCTCATTTGAGTAGATATTCATAAGCGTCTAATGTCTACTTTCGGAGGGAGGCGATATCCGTACTCGAGGTGTTCAAAGAGCAAGCGGGCCATGTATTTGGACCAGTAGTGTGCCACGCGAGCCCAACGTATTCAATATGGCCAGTGAAGGATGATACTCAGCATGCTGGCCTATTAAAACCTAGGGCTGATCAATGTGGGACGAATGCCCACTTGATGAGCTATTACATCAAATCTTCCAGAGAAAAATCTTTCAAGCTTGACTAAAAGTCTGGCTTGATTTTTTCAGTAGGTTTTGTGGCGGGCTCGTCACGTCCATATATGACTCCGACCAAATATTCATAGCTTCCAAGGGGGATAAGAACACTTTCGATTGTATTATAGCATCAAGACCGATGCCCGGTGATTGGATCCGGAGGATTTCTCTTTTTTTTTCTATCAAAGGTAACTCGTTGAGAAAAAGTGTTTTCCTTGAGTTGGTAGCCTTCACAAAAGACGATATAACGGTAATATAAGTCTTGATAACACCCCTGTTCTTCTACAAATTAAATGGATGCATAATCAAAGCGTTCAGTGATAAAGATACCTTGCTCGATTAGATAATTTTTGAAATCTTCGAGCCATTAGCCCGGAGCGATCCGTCCGGACTGTTTGACCTGTCCCAAGCCGTAAAGGGCACGGAGGAAAGGATAAGGATTTTTTGAATATCAAGATCTAAAAAAAAAAATAAGTGACGGATCGTCAATAGCCTTTACCTCCAGATGAGATCCTCACTCTCATTGTGAAAAAATTGGTAGGAGAGGTAAGTAGTTACGGTAGTTTCTACCTAACATATTTTCACATCGGTCGAAATTGTAGTGCAATTGCTGAATAAGTTCAGCAGCAAGCCATACAGCTGTGAATAGTTTCAATACAGCTGGGTTGAAAAGACCGGTGGCCAACTCTGAAGTTTTTGATGTGCCTTGCTCGATCAAATTGAAAGAGTAAGCATTTTGTAGACATTCCAATGCAAAGCAGCTTCTTGTAAGACCTTGACTAATGATGAGGTAATCGAGTTGTTGTATAGGAGTTCAAAGATTAGGGTTGTTAGGTAAGTGTTCCGTTTAGGGAAATGGTGTAGCGTCGATAAAATGAAGTGTTTTATTACAAAACACACTTCAATGTTTTATTAAATATATGAGGATAGAGTAAACATCATTCCCCTTTGTGGGACAATTACAGACCCCTGAAGACTTTAGAAGACTTCCTTGCTTTTTACTAAACTTATTAAAGAGATTCTATACTGTGTGATTTCTTCGTATACAAGTGTAGCTAGAGAGCGAAAATCTGTCGAAAAACATACAGCAGTATTTATGAAGAGAAAGATATTATCTTTGATTGCCTAAAGACAAAACTCATGAAAGAAGCCGCATTGATAAAAAAATTACAAACTATGCAGCAACATTTTGATGAGATTGCCGATCTGATCATCCAGGCCGATGTTATTGCTGATCAGAAAAAATATGTAATGCTCTCTCGTCAATACAAGGAATTGGAAAAAGTCGTACAAGCTTTCCAAGCCTATCAAACTCAGAAAAAAATCATCCAAGAGGCTGGTGACATATTGGCCATGAAAGACTATGGCGAGATGTGGGCAATAGCTCGAGAAGAAAAGAATCATGCTTTGACGGCCTTGGCTCGAATCGAGGATGAGGTACGACTCTTGTTGACTCCTAAAGATCCTCAAGATGACAAAAGTGCCATCGTAGAATTACGTGCGGGTACCGGAGGCGATGAAGCCTGCATATTTGTAGAAGACATGTTGCGGATGTACACGATGTATTTCAAGGAATCCAGTTGGTGTTTTGAGGTTCTCAATGCGCAAGGAGGAGCAATCAGAGGTTACAAAGAAGTTATCCTTGGTGTACATGGCATAGGTGTTTATGGGGCTTTAAAATTTGAGTCCGGGGTACATCGGGTACAACGCATTCCGCAAACTGAATCACAAGGTCGGCTACACACTTCAGCCATTACTGTGGCAGTATTACCTGAAGCCGAAGTGGTGGATATTGAAATCCATCCAGCCGATATCAAAAGAGATACTTTCCGATCCAGTGGGGCAGGGGGACAACATGTAAATAAAACCGAGTCGGCTGTACGTTTGACTCATATCCCTACTGGGATAGTTGTCGAATGCCAGGAAGAGCGTTCACAGCATAAAAATTTAGCAAAAGCCATGACCGTTTTACGTTCGCGCGTCTACCAACTTGAGTTAGACCGTTTAGCACAGCAGCGAGCCGGTAAGAGAAAGTCTTTGGTTTCTACTGGGGATCGTTCGGCCAAGATCCGTACCTATAATTATCCTCAAGGCCGAGTGACAGATCATCGGATGAATAAGTCGATCTATGCTCTCGAAGAATTCATGAATGGCCGTATTCAGGAAATGATCGATGCACTCAAAATGGTTGAAAATACCGAAACATTGAATAGTGAATATATATAGTACTATTATTTATATTATGTTTTTATAATACTTCTTATTGCTTTATATTAAATTCACCGCAAAATAGTACTTTATATTGGTTATAAGGATGATTTTTTCTACAATAGCCCATTTTTTTCATCTTACAACCTCAATAAATTAGGGGAAATAATGACTACGCGCGAGAAGTTTTAATTGGAATTCATGGATCCATGTCTTTCCTACTATGTTGTACAGTTATATCTATTCGCCCTCGAACTTGTCCGAGTAGTTTACTGAAGATGTCAATGTTAGGGGGGAGAAATATAGCTTTGTCTCGGATGGGAGTGAGGAAGAGGTATTTTTAATCCTAAACAAACAAGATCATCATGTGCGATTTAGGAGGGATGAGGGAGAGTCAAGGTGTTTGAACTATTGATTGATGTGGGTGGGCTTATTGGTAATACCTCTCTGATTATCGTCGACTTTTCGTACCCCTATGAAATATAGCAATCTAAAGATGTGGTGAAAAAAATCAAATCTAAAGGCTTAATAAAATTATAGATAATTTGGGAGAAGAGTAGTATTTTTGAGATGATTTGAATCGAAATAGTCTATGAAACAGATTAATTATAAAGGTAACCTTTATCCGGAAACAGAGATATTATTTTCTATTAATCATTTGCGATCGATGTTTTTGACCGAATGCATCATGGTCAAAGATGGAAATATATTGTTTTGGGAAGATCATTATTTTCGATTGATGGCTTCAATGCGCATCTTGCGTATGGCTATCCCAATGTATTTCACTCCAGAGTATTTGCAAAGTCAAGTCGTCAAGGTTTTGGAAAGCAATGTTTTTCACGAAGGGCTTGTCTTATTTTCATTTTTTGAAACTAATGGAGAAGTTTGTTTTTGGATAAGTCCTTCAGTAGTACATGCGGTCCCTTTTTGGGATGATGAGTCTTGCTGTATCAATATTTTAAAAGAATGCAAGCTTACGCCTCGGCTCCTGAGTAGTTTATCTTTCCACACTTTACCAGAACTGCATTTGGCTGCAAAATATGCCAGGGAACATCATTGGGATGATGTGATTTTGGTTAATACTCAAAATAAGGTCGTCCGTACACTGTGGGCACATATTTTCCTGATCAAAGCGGACGAGATATATACGCCTAGGATAGAAGAAGGATGCGAAAAAACCGTAGCAAGACAGAAATTTGTCGAGTACCTGCGTCATGTTGAAGGTCGTATCATCTCTGAAAGAGAAATATTTCCTTATGAATTGCAAACAGCTGATGAGGTGTTTCTTTTTGCCAACTTATGCATCCGTCCTGTGCATTCATATCGAAAGAAAACCTATGAAGCTGTTATCTCCAAAGAGATTTTTCAAGCTTTGCATCGGTGGATAGCTGCCGGGAGTGGGTTTTCTGATGGACTTTTTAGCGGAGCAAAAGCCTCTATATAGGGTGGGTCTTAATTGAGTATAGGATTGTTCGATGCGTTGATCCAGACTGAAAAGTCTTTCCCTAAATTTTATGATCTGATTTTTAAATAGATCTTCCTCTAAATTTTTAAAAACATTGATCTTATCTTCTATCGGTATCCAGACGTAGTAGTGGAGTTCTCTTTACAGTTGTCCGGTATCCCACCAAGAATATTCCAGATAAAACTGGATTTTGTCAGCATTGATTCGATACCCATCAGCATGTTTTCGTACTACTCCTGCCCAATATAGACCCTTATATATCTCCTTGCTGTTGCTGATGAGATCTGGTCGAGTATGGTATATAAGGGGGGTCATTATCTTGGGCTACAACTCCTACCCCTTATAAGGTGAAGTCTATTTTTAGTATAGTGACTAATTCGTAGATACAGAAATGTAACGGTTTGTTCACTATAAAACCTATCGAGCCTCCTTGTCCATGTTCGACTAGTAAAATTACCGTTTTATTGAAATGCGGATTATTCAAGACAGGCTTTGATATCAAAATATGTCCTTTAGATGGTACCTTTGTCTTGATAAGAAAATTTGTTTTAATAAATAAAGGTATAAAGATTGTATAAATGAATCGAGATTTAAGTGCTTACCGAAAAGTTTATACAAAAGATCGATTGTTAGAGTCCGATGTGCCATTAGATCCTTTGGAATTATTTCACATATGGTTCCAAGAAGCAGAATGTGTTGGAGGTCTGCCGGAAGCTAACGCTATGTCGCTCTCTACAATAGGTCAGGATGGGGCACCTGAGACACGGGTTGTTTTACTCAAGGGTTATAGTGTAGAGGGGTTTGTGTTTTACACCCATCATAGAAGTAGGAAGGGACAGGCTATAGCACGCGATGCACGCGTATGCCTTTCTTTTTTTTGGCCCGATGTGCAGCGGCAGGTAATCGTCAAAGGACGGGCTAGTAAACTAACAGAAAAATGTTCGAATGAGTATTTTATTCAAAGACCAAGAAACAGTCAGATCGGGGCTTGGGCTTCTAAACAAAGTCAGATGATCCCTTCTAGAGCTTATTTGGAGGAGAAATTTGAAATTTGGAAGAGATATTTTGAGACACATTCGCTTGAGTGTCCTACTTTTTGGGGAGGGTATCTGGTACAACCTTATGAGGTAGAATTCTGGCAAGGTCGTCCAGATCGCTTACATGACAGGCTCTGCTATATGCTTGAAGGAAAGGAGTGGCAATTGAGAAGGCGTTTCCCTTAGAAAGATAGAAAGCCCTAAACGGCTTTCTATAGGTGACCTTTAGAATATAAATTTATTATTTCTTTTTTTTGGTCATATCTACAGTCTCTGAAAACTTAGATCCAGGTTTGAATTTGACCACAGTTCTTGCAGCAATCTTTAGTTTTTGACGTGTTTGAGGATTTATTCCAAATCTTTCGCCTCTCTCGGTAGAAAAAAATGTACCAAAATCTACTATAGTCACTCTATCTCCTTCAGATACATATTGAATAATAATTGAAGTAAAAGCTTCCATTGCATTTTTAGCTGTTACTTTTGATATTCCAGCTTTTTCAGCTATAGCATCGATCAATTCCGTTTTGTTCATGATTTGAAAAATTTTGTTTAACAAAAAAAATATTTCTATTGAGAATAGATGAACAAATATAGGATTTAAAGTATATAATGCAAGTTTTGGCCTAGAGATTTTTTTTTTAGAGCTAAAAAAACTTTTTTGTTTGAAATTTTTATATTGATTAGATTAAAAAAATCCTCAGTAAATTTTTAATAGTGATTTTTCTTTCAGGCCGTTAATAAATTCTCTGATATACATCCGTCGCTTTCCGGCCATTTGTATCTCGGTGATGGATAGGTAACCGCCTTCGACAGCTACTTTCATCTCTGATGAGATGATAAGGAGTTTTCCAATCGGGTCATAATGTTTTTGTTTGATGGGCTCGGCATTATAGATTTTGAAAGGTATAGGCTTGTCCGATGCTGAAGCTAATAAAGCCCAAGCGGTGGGATGGGGACTTAAACCACGAATTTTGTTAAAAATCACATTCAAAGGGGCTTTCCAATCGATACGGCAGTCTTCACGAGATATTTTAGGTGCGGGTTTTAGAATGGTTGTTGAGGGCTGTGGAACAGGTCGAATGGTATTTTGTGTAAAGCCCTCGATAGTCTCTATGATCAAATCAGCGCCTATCTCTGCTAAACGGTCGTGAAGTGCTCCAGTGGTCTCTTGTGCACCTATAGGGGTGTTTTTTTGCAGTATAATCTTTCCAGTGTCTATCTGTTCGTCGAGGAGAAAGGTGGTCAATCCTGTTTCGGTTTCGCCATTGATAACAGCCCAATGTATCGGGGCTGCACCACGGTATTCTGGGAGTAGTGAGGCATGTAGATTGAGGGTGCCTAGGGGGGGCAAAGTCCATACTTGTTTAGGTAATATGCGGAAAGCTACGACGATCTGAATATCCGCCTGCAATGTGCGCAAGGCTGTTAGAAAGTCGGGTGCTTTGAGATTTTTAGGTTGTAAAAGTGATAAGCCCCATGCTGATGCAAATTTTTTAATGGGAGATTCGATAATTTTTAGCCCTCTGCCGGCTGGCTTATCAGGAGTAGTGACTACGCCTACGATGGTATGCCTATGCGTTATAAGTTTTTTTAAAGAAACTACAGCAAAATCAGTGGTGCCCATAAATACGATACGTGGATAGTCTATCATAGAGAAATATGATTAAGCTCTGTAATTTTTATTTTTCGTCCTTTCACCCATTTGGAAAGTTGTGTTTTTACCGTCTCCTTGGGATAAGAACGCAAATCTAGTAAGAGATCTTCAACGTCTCGAGGGAGCGCGCGTTCAAGTAAGGCATGTAGCGTATAGAAGGGCTCCTTTGGATAGATAGGCTTTCCTCTCGGGCGGATGTTACACTGGCCACATGAAGCTGATTTTGTTTACCCAAATAGCTTATTAGTAATCGGATTCCTTGCATCGAATTTTTTATAAGTGATGAATTCTTTTTCATGAAGTTGTTCCAGTGATTTTTCCCATTGATCGAGGGTGGAGGCTAAAATTTTGAATAATTCATACAAAGGAATTTCTACAGGGGTATTTAATACTTTGGTGTATTTGCGTAGGAGTCGATCCAGTAGACGTCGTTGTGACGTCTTTTTAAATCGTAGAGTGTTTATCTGCTGTACTGAACATTTGATTTGGACTACAATACAGTGAGCAATAAGTATTATACCATAAGTCTCACAGAAGCTGTCTATATGGATGGTTTTTAAGATGAAAAAAAGATCTATCGATGTATGATTTAAATGGCAAAAATTTTTATTTGCTCAGGTATTTCAACTATCCAACTCCTCCCCAAAGAAGGTATCCTTGTAGGGAATTTAGAGTTGAATAAAAGTATACAAATTCCTTCAAATTTCTACTATCCTTTCAAATAAGAGAATCGAATCCTATGCGAAATTAAGCATGTCAATACAGAGAATCAACTTTACAGCTTCATACGGAGTTTTTCATTAGAAGAGACCCCTTATAAACATCTGTCGCATCACCCTTATCAGCATAGATGAGCATTATTCGTCTAAAATTAAATCTGTAACCACACGGCAGTTCGACAAAATAATCGTGAAATAAAAAGTACACTTTGAAAAATATTTTATAGTCGATGCTTCCGGTATCGAAACTGTAGTATCTGAGGTCATAAGTTTAGGTCTCCACGGTTTTTACTATTTCAACAAAAAAGATTCACTTTAATCGAAGAGTTGAGACATAATCCGATCCATATGAGTATTAGACAACTCGGGCTTGACTAAGATAAGATCAAGGTCTATGTCTCGTTGAAGTGGTAAAATCTAGTGGGTGATCATCAAGCGTGTGAATTATGGGCAAGTTAACACGATGATTTAATTTTTGGGGATAAAAGCTGGCAATTATCATTGCTCTGCATTATCTCTAAAGAGATTATGAGTCAAGATAACGCTTTGTACATTGAGGCCCTCCTATTCTCCCAAGATAAAAGTTAGTTATTACAGATATAAGGTATATATAATCTTATCTTTAAGTATACACCTGCAGAAGACGATTAAAGATATTACGAGATAAAACTCAAGGAAGTCCTATAGATCAGCCATATGGTAAATATTATAGAGACCTTCCTCACTTACCTTAAGCAGAAAATATCAGCATTAGTATCCAAGCTACAGAACTATTAAATACCTCGCTCCCTCATTCGCTCACCAAGGATAAGGCCATCATGTTCACCTTGGTAGATACTTACAAAAAGGTGGCCCCGGGAGTATGGGTAAAAAATGGCCATGAATGCTATCAAGCAGTGCTTCTCACCGATGTATTGTCTTATATATTTAAGAGCGATAAACCACCTTATAGAGAGGTATGATTTCAGAAAGCTTTCATCTTATCCTTGATTTTGGTAGAAGACATATTATTACGTATAGGGTGAAAGTTGGACTGATGATGCTTACATTGATACAAAGGATTTCCGATAGCTCTAAGACAAAAAGATCATCAGTGTCATCTTTTCATAAGATGTTGAGGGGATAGAAGTCCAACTCGACGCCCTCAATTGGGAGATTTTTGTATTGTTGGATGGAGGAAATAAATATTCCATCCGTATAAAAGAAGGATAGTTGTACAATGGAAAAATATTTGATATAGAATAGATGTTAAATTCCATCAAATCCGTAATCGGGTTAGAGACCTTATCACAAAACGTATCCAAGAGTTGAAAGATTATCCCATGATACTGGCTAGGTACGGTGATTTCTTCATCAAGCTATCCTCATACGGCTATTGCTACTACAAAAAATTAGATATTTTTAAAAGTATTTTTGCCATATATGATCTCAATATCTATACAAAAGTTATCCCTTTGGGTATATTTATGAAAGCCCCATACGTGAAGATGGAGATGTAGCCTTTTTCTCTACAGTAAAAGACGATAAAAAAGCCTTTTACAAAGTTAACTCTTTTTAATAATTAGCCTTAATAATAGCTAATTTATAAGGAATTGTCCAAATTTTATCAAAGAGAAGTACTTAGGAATGATAATGTTTTTATTATCAATAGTAATGGTATTTTTAGCAAGTAAAAAATTTGCCAACTCCTTCAAAAATAAGATATAGAAAAGGTCCTATATAAAGATCAGCTTATAAAAGTAATAAGAAATGAAGATTGAGCTCAATAATGAGCTTCCGTTGCAAGTCGTCATAGACCTCTCTGAAGAAGCAGCATGGGACAATCTCAACTTTGTTGTGTCTAATGACAGTAATACCATTCAGCAAATAGGATATGATCTGATTATCAATAAATATACTTGGATATCTACGTATACCATGACACTTCGATCAGCTTTCAAGTCTGATGAAAATATATCGATTAAGTATTCGTTGAAGGAAGTCTCGGAAAGCCTCTAAATCTCCATCTATTGGCTGTTGATAGCGTATAAAAACAAGCTTGCTTTTGTAAAATATTATACACCATTTACCTCAGAAGTCCTTTCCATCTAGTCTTTGACAGAGGTCTTAGAAGTATTGTACCTCTATCTGAAAAGGAAAGTACTGTTTGATTACAAGATAAAAATACTTTGGGATGTTTCAAATCCAAAAGTCAGGAAAACTCTACTCTCATACATCAAATCTGCCGAGTTGAAAGGATGGTGTACTGAATTTGATTGATATCCAAAGTATCTCCCGTTCTCAAAGGGTACACTCGGTCCGGTAAGACTACAAACCTATACTGCTTAGAGGCGGGAGACACAGTAAATCTGATCGCGGTACCCGAATTATTTCAGAGTATGAGGACATTTTGGATTTGGAAGTGCACAAATCCTCTTCCTCGTCTTTAATGTATTGGACGGAATTTTATTGCAAGACGATATCTACGACCTGTTTTTATCAAAGTTGGTCACTAACCAGTACGTCAGCACCAAGCAAAACCATCCGTCGGTTGTGGTAGAAATTGCAGAATGCCTGACCTTTGTTGAGGGTAAGAATATAATTTTTAGCGGTAAAGAAATCTATATAAGCGTATACTTCTTGACAGATCATGGGAAACTCATCACAATAAATGTTCTCAATATAGCCGAGTATGCTCTATCTCCGATAAAACTCAAGAAACCCACGGTTTGTACCATTTATGAGGAAGCGAATACCGTATTCCTGTTTTTTTGAGCAAGTCTAGTGGGGAAACAGACTGTCCAAGCTTTTGTAGGGATTCCTATGAGTGAAAAAAAATTAATCCAGATCACTTTTCTACCTTGGTCTTTTTCAATCATGTGAGGTTGAAACTCTTGCCAAGTACAAAGAAACTCATTATTGCCCCATTATAACAAGTCCCCAAATCCGATAAAACCCCAGAAGCCAGCAGATGAATAAAGTCCAAGATCTATCCCATCATACCCCAAATAAAGCAGGGCTAAATAAACCCCAGAAATCAAAAAAAAATAAGAATTTTTGAAAGACCTCGACTGATTAGGCATATAGATAGATATTCATCGGCGACTGGGCACTAATTGCTCCAGGAGTATAGTCCAGATCACCGACCAATCCAACAAATGCAATGACTTATACCCGAGACTACTATATGGAGCGCGAAGGAGAAGACCTAAAAGTATCAAGTACTTTCTCTCAGTCTTTAATCATGACAATTAGATCGAAAACACTCTACACAAACTATCCGATCCAGTGGTGTACTCTAGCCGGATGGGAAAAGATAATAATTGTCTACTGATTTATTGTTGTTTACGAACAATTATTCTTAAAAGAATACCCACGTATTACCCATAGGTGATTTCCTCAGGAAGATGAAAGCCCCCTCACCCTATTATCCGATAAAGACCATAGACAGCTCGTCTACAACGATCTCAGCAAGAAAGAGCTTTTCCTGTGACCAAAGACATGAACGACATCAGTAATCTAGGTAAGCAACTGATAAGAGGTGAAGTGACATAAGCCGATAAGAAAGGCGAAAATATTACCTTTGCCATTCACAAAGGATTTGAGTGGCGGATCTTCATACTTATCTCAGATGCTAAAAACTTTTATGAAATCAACTTAGATAGCGCATACAAAAGTCTATCTGCAAGGGTAGAAAATAACTCAAGCCCGAAGGCCTATGCAAATACCTAAAGCAAGCCCAACAATCCCTAGTAATAAGAAAACACTTTGAAGTCATTCTACCTGATATTGTATCAATATAAGGCTATGGGTTTTACGATTTTTAAATAGAAAAGCTTATTTCTAGTCGAAGAATAGACCGTAGTACTAGGCATCACTAAAGACGGGACACATTACTACATAAGTCACCTGAATGAAGTCAAGCGACCACCCGTATACATCATCGATTTACTTATAGGAAAACATTCCGATGCAGACAAAAGATTTACCGCATGGATATAGCGTAATTTAGACGGTAAATATGTGATGATCAATCAAAAGATACTATCTATAAAAGAGATTATATCAGAGTTGTGGACACTTGCCAGTCTAGAAATCATTCTCTGCTCTCCTGACAAGCTAAAAGCATGTTAGTCACTAGAGCTCAAGCTCAAAGAACAAGACTATCTAACGATCCAACGCACACTTGAGGCCATAGATCTACAAGAGGCCTAAAGACAACATCGTCCTAGTGCGTGAGCCTGATGACTCAGTAAATTGCGGAGGCGTCTATATCGATCTGCGAAGAGACGATAAATCGCCTATAGATATCCCGCCGGTACTTGTTGATACTGCTATTGAGGATAGATGAATCATATGAAAGATCCCTTTTGATAGGTATCTTGCATTAAATAGATTTTATTTATAAAGCTATGATGTTTTTGTTTTTAATTTTTAATAATTCATAATTTACTGAGTAAAAGAATATAATTATTTTATAAATAATAAAAATATAAAGTAAAAATTTAATATTTCATTTTTGTTTGTAATCTGTCATTTGCCTAGATTTGTAGACAAATTAATATTCTCTTAATACTAAACTTTTAAATATTTTTGTTATGGATATCCATCTTTACTACTCTGTATCTGGTGGTCTAGCTTATTTTTTAAGAGGATCCCTACTAAGCCAATTACTTTATAGAGGTTAAGGCGCAGTCTGCGACTTAGTGATTCCAATCTCTTTTCCAGAGCGAAAGACCCTCCACAATATCAGACTTATACATTAAAACTCTTATATCATGGAAACAAAACCACAACGTCACTTATCCATTATCTATCCCTTCCTCTGTAAAGAAAACCTTCATTTGGCTGAAGTAGAAAAATTTGTTCTTCATCAATATATTGATCAATATAACTTCTTACCCAAATATCAAAGTGAAAAATATAAGCATGATGGGTGACCTGTTTTTTTTATCTACAATGATTTTTATGGCTCATATCCTGCTGAGGAAATTTGTGATACAGGCCAATATACGATGGAAGTATTACGGGGTGCTACACCAAGCAATCAATATGATTAGTGCTTTCGCCAAATGGTCCTTATACGTGATTAATGTTTTGCTTGTGGTGCTATTTCGGAATAGCTGTAGCGTTTTATATAAAGCCATAGGATTTGGTTTGAGAGTGTGATCGAAGAAAAGACCTATAATTATAATATCCTGTGCGCTATCCTTCTATAGGTCAATACAAGAGCATACGCATAAAGTTAGTGGCTGGATATCCTGTGATAGACCTTAAAGAATTAGGTGTAGATTTAATATTTTCTGCTGAGGTAGCGGCATATCCATTTGTACAAAGATTGAGATATATGAGCACTGATATAACTTATCTGTGCAACGATCTTTTCTCTGTGGAGAAGGAATTATATCGAAATGAAGTGATAAATATAATATTGGCTACTCCCGCGACACTGGCGAGGTTGTAGCTTACAAGAAGCTTATCAGGAGATGTTCCATATAAACGATGCAAGGTTGGAAGAATTTATAAGCCTGACCACCTTTCCACCGGACTTTGGCAATAGTAATAAAACAAACGAAGGCATGAGGTGTTATATTTCTAATTTGGAACTGATGACACATGGGAATATGATTTGGTATCTAGGAACCAAAAGACACAACTATAAAAATATGTTTTTTAAAGACACTGTATCAGAAATAAATCCTAAAAATATCCTCTCATATAAAAATGAAAACTCTACTTCCTTACCAAAGCTTTATTGAGCAAGAGATCCAAGATCGTCGTTTTGATGCCCTACCCAAGGAGCTCTATGAGCCGATCAACTATATGCTCTCTTTAGGAGGCAAGCGTGTCCGTTCTGTCCTATGCCTGATGGCTACTCAAATGTTTCAAGACTATATTGCCCAGGCTATTAATCCGGCTTTGGCGTTAGAATTTTTTCATAGCTTCAGCTTGATGCATGACGATATCATGGACAAAGCCCCCTTACGCAGAGGCAAACTCAGCGTATACCAAAGATCGGGCCTCAACCAGGCTATCCTCTCAGGGGATCTTTTGCTGATAAAGAGTTATCAATTTTTTAAAAATCTCAAGTCTGAGATTTTCCATAAGGTCTCTGCTGAATTCTCAGAGATGGCCGTGAAGGTCTGCGAAGGCCAACAGATGGATCTAAATCTCGAACGGGCTCAGGAAGTCCAATTTGAGCAATACATGGAGATGATAACCTATAAGACAGCTGCCTTGATGGGCTCATCGCTCAAGATCGGGGCATTGGTCGGAGGAGCAAGCGAGCAAGATACCATGCACCTTTATGAAACAGGGAAAAATATTGGTATCGCCTTTCAGATCCAAGACGATCTGCTAGATGTGTTTGGAGATGAAGGATATTTCGGAAAAAAACGTGCGGGAGACATCTACCATAATAAAAAAACTATCCTCTATTTCAAAGCCTTAGAAAAGGCCGATACCGCACAAAGAGAAGAAATCCTCTATTGGTACAGTTCTGATGGAAGCATGGATAAGATTTACGCTGTGGAAACCCTCTTCAAAAAGCTCCGCGTCAAACAGGATGTCGAAAAAGAGCTCGAGTATCACCGAGATAAAAGCCTCAAGCATCTTGCCCAAGTCTCGGTCGGTGATGAGAAGAAAAAGGCATTGAGACAGCTGATCGACGAGTTGATTATTCGCGCTAAATGATCCAAGCCTTAGGTTTATTTTTTTAATAAAGATCCTATAAAATATCAACCTATAGAATTAAAAGAATAGTGAAACGCCTATAGGCATTAAGGGAAATTAAATTTTTAAGTAAAGCTAAAAACAATATACTACGAGATGCTCAATCGACAAAAAATTGCTTAAAAAAGTTTGGCAGATCGGTCTATTGCTTTACAAAAACACAAAGTAGGCATACCGTGAGGACTGTCTACCGCCTTCTTCTATAGAAGCCTTGCGAGAGACTAGATTTTTACGTTTGTATTTACCCCCACTCGCTTTGGGCGCTTCAGGTAGATCCATATTCACACAACTGCGCATACAAGAGGAGGGTGCGCCATGATCCGGTAACGACCTAGTTGGTGGGGGGGTATTTGCTATCAATTCGGTCAGGGATATTTCTCTACTTGTGGTTCTAGAGGTCTATGGTGTAATTCCAGATCAAGTGGTGGTAGGATAGTTTGGTGGGTCCCCATAAAGGTCAATATAGTAGAGGATAGTTTTTAGTCTTTCTTCGCAGCGTTTACTGGTCTCATTTGTGTATGATGCGAAGTGGATTCTTATCCCAGAGCTGGGTACGCAGGACGGCTAAGCCGAAAATATAGAGAGAGTGTCTGTCGTCCGTCTCTGTCTCTTTTCCGCCAACTAATCCAAGATCGAGCATAAGTGGGATATCCTTGGAATGTGAGGGATTGCCTCAAACGAGTTAGTGATATACAGTGTGTTTATCCCTCAAGAACACGGTTATCGCATAGGTATCGACTAGACACGTAATTCCCTTTATGAAGGACTACTTTATCGGTTACCATTTATGATTCTTATTCTAGTTTCCGCTCCGGGACTTATCCTTGGCCTAGCACAAGGAGCTATTGTAAAGTTCTTGGCACTTGCTGGCCAAAAGACACCTTTCTAGTCCACTACTACGCTACGTGATCGGGGACCTGATGTAGTCAAGATTGAGGAGGCCCTTTGGGCTTGTTTGATCGGAGTAGACCTATCTATACGAGAGGCTATTTCATGTCTGAGAGCATACTTGTGCTGAAAAGGAATATAGCCTAGAGCAAAGGCTGAGCTGTTGCTTGCCAACTCGCAGAGGGTACAGTTGTCTCTTGGCAGACAGTCTATATGATGTACACTACTTCGGTTTCGACTTGGATATACAAAAGCCATGGCCTTGAGTAGATCTTTTGCGATGTTCATGTATTGCGCCAATACGGATTCACCTCCGAAGGTTATTTTGAGTTTATCACTCAAGTATGGTTGTGATTAGCGCCCGAATTCAATCTTTTTAATGCTTTGAGTATATTTCTAGGAGGATATACTAGGTTGATCTTGGTTATGACAGGTGATGTCTATCTCAGTTTATTAAGAGGTGGATGTGTCATGTGTGCCTTCATAGGTGATGACACTCTTGAGGTTCATTATATGGCGCATGATGAGGAAGTCTCTAACTATACCCATAGGCCTCTCTCCCCCGTATTCATTAGGAATATAGTGTCCAAATGCGCTAAAGTTATCAAATATTTTTATTATATAGGGGTGATTTCTGTACTTTTATCTTTTTATTCAATTCCAGGTAGGATACGTAGATCTACCCATAGACGTATCGTGTATCGGATTAGACCGTGTTCTTCGCTCAAGAGTTCATCGATGAGATAATGGTCTGGAAATTGGAATTTGTTCTTATTCATAGCTGAGCTTTTCAAGGGGGCTGAAATCCTTGAAAAAAGGTAAGAAAAATATTTTTAAATCAAAACATTATTCTTTTTATGTTTTTTTAAAAATATCTAATATTAATTAAATATTAAAAAATATATTTAACTTTTTGATTGGAGCGCTTTTACGATTGGTATTAATAATTTTCTTGTTTTAGTGCGTTGGTTTTTTGTAGGTATTTCGGCTACGATGGTGATTTTCTTTTCCTTTGTATATAGGGGCATATAGGATGATTGATATGAAATATTTCCTTGAATTTTAATTTAATTTCTTTCAATAAACTCGTTGTGGATAGAGCTCAAATTTTAAAAAAAAATATTGCAGTCGATCCGATTAATTTAGGAGCTTATAATTGGCGCAAATTTTTGGATCGATGAAGAGGTAGCAACGATCATCTCAGCCGCTAAACAAACTTTTGATAATTGGCAGGATGTACCTGTTCCGAGACGTGCGTTTCTGATCAGATCAATCGGCGAAGCGTTGCAAAAGTATCGCTATCGAACTCGGTATACTGATTTCTTTAGAGATGGGTAAGATCAAACAAGAGGGGATGGGCGACGTACAAGAGATGATCGACATGACTGATTTTGCCGTAGGCTTATCTCGTCAGCTATACGGCCTGAGCATGCATTCAGAATTCCCTATGCATTGTATGTATGAGTAATGGTGCCCTATAGAGGGGTCTATGGTATTTTATCGGTTTTCAATTTCCCGGTAGTCGTATTGTCATGGAATATCTTCATCGCAGCAGTATTGTGGAAATGTAAATGTATGGAAGTCCTCGCCTAAAACCCGTTTGATCTCTTTCACTGACTCTTTTCAGGTAGGGTAGACGGTGGTACAAACGATGGCTGGCCGCTTTGGTAAACACTCATCTTAAAGCTTTGGGGTAACAATGCAGTGATCGTCGATGAGATAACAAATCTGTTTTTAGCCGTGCCAGTCATTGTATTTGGGGCTATGGGCACAGCTGATCAACGCTGTACGAGTACCCGCCGAGTGGGGGGTGGTCCATCGTGCACGACACGAGAGCTTGAAGGGCTGCTTATGGCCGCCTATCAGTGGGTTAAAATCGATGATCCCTTACAGGAGCATGCTTTAAACGGGTTCTTTGATCGATGACGAAGCGGTGCGTAATTATAGAGAGTTGCGGTCGAGCAGTATTATCCGAAGGCGGGCAATTGTTGTACGGCGGGGAGATTTTGCCTAGGAAAGACCATTTTGTCGAACCGACACTGATCGCAGTACGATATGATTTTTCCCTAGTATAAAAGGAAACTTTCGTCTCGATCTTGTATCTGATCCCTGTTGGTGATCTTAAACAAGTTATTGCGTAGAACAACGAGACGATCCATGGTGTTTCTTATACTTTGTTTACGGATAGCTTGCAAAACGCCGAATATTTTCTCTCTCATCTTGCGGGATAGACTGTGGGATAACCAATGTCAATATCGGCACCTATGGAGTGGGTAATCGGTGGAGTCTTTGGAGGAGAAAAGGCTAGCGGTGGTGGACGTTAGTTGGATTTTTATGCGTGCAAGGCTTATATGCGTTGGTAGACCAATACGGTTAATTTGGGTAGGGTCCCTTTACCTTTGGCACAAGGGATACGCTTTGAACTCTGATGGGATGGCTTCATCCGCTTGGCTTTGCAGCGAAGGATGATTTTTATATTAAAATGATTTGCTATGATACAAGATGATACTTTCAAAGTTTTAGAGAGGCATCTTTTCGTCGATAGTTTTCCATTTCTGATGGACATTGAGGCTTCTCATGGCTCTTAGATAGTATACAAGGATAGCCATAGGTAATTGGATATATTTTTAATGTTGCCTCTTCGGCTTCGCTGAGTTACAATCACCCACAGCTTGTTAAAAATAGATATTTTGGAATATATGACTGTCAATAAATCTACTATTTTAGATGTCTACAATGAGCATTATGCATATTTTATCAAAACCTTCGAATAGGTTGCATTGTCTGTAGATCTATCTCATATCTTTTTTGTCGATGGTGGAGCTTTACCTCTAGAAAATGCTTTGAAGGCTTTATTTAATTGAGGTACACGTTTAATTTTTTTTCGTGAGATCGATATAGAAGTTGATTAAGTTATCCATTTCATAGGAGCCTTTCACGGTCGTTCGTGTTCTACCTTTTCGCTGACCAATACCTTTGATCTGAGGAAGTACATGTGTTTCCCATATTTTAATTGTCTACGCATTCTCAATCCAAAGATACATTTTCCACTTACGGTACAAAGTCTATAAAATACTATTGCAGCTGAGAAGCAGGCTGAAATATAAATCTTATAAGCTTTGGAAGATCATCCACATAGGATCGCTTGCATCATTATCGAGCTGGGTATAGTCTGAAGGACGGAATCACCCACTTCAGAGGATATTTTTTACGTTTGCTGTGGCAGATCTGTGATACCCATGAGATCTTTCTGATCCTTGATGAGGTGTAGACACTGGTATAGGATTCATCAGTAAGATATGAGATTACCAATATTTTGATCTCGTTCATGACATCATCATCTTTAGGAAAAAGGATCAGGTATGTGGCATTTTGGCTTACAAAGAAAAACCAGATCGTGTAAAGAAAAATGTTTTCCGAGAGCCTAGTTGGATTAATTTTATTTTTGGAGATAGCTTTATCAATATGGTCTATTTCAAATTCATTTTGGACATTATTGATAAATAAGGCTTAATATAGAATATGAAAAAAATAAGACGAATACTTCTTGGGTTGTTTGCAGGTATTACAATAGAAATATCCCTATAAAATATTTAATACTCGTGGTTGTGGCCTGATGTGTGCCTTCTACCTGGCCGATATTCAATCGAGAGATGCTCTTATAAAATAGTGTTTTGAGCAGTGGACGATTCTCCTACCCCTATGGGGAGAAAACCGTCCGTTTTCGTTCTCATTTGAATGCAATTCTAGAAGAGCTCTCAGCGGTAATAGACATTTCTTAATGAGGTGCTCATTGGCTTGTCTTGACCAGTTCTTGGGTTTTTAAAAACCTGCAGCGGCATCATCCCCTCTGGGATCTGCTCCAAAAGACAATCGACCGTTGGGTAAGACTAATATAGCATCGACTCGGCCGACAGATTGTTCCTCTTTACGGATTTTGTATCCCAGTTTTTTTAGAGATTTTTGAGTTTCTCTGGAGAATTTCCCACCTTCGATCAAAATATCATCTGGTAGCCATTGGTGATGAAATCTAGGTTGATTGATAGCTTCTTGCATATTCATACCATATTCGTACACGTTTAGGATGTTTTGCAAGACTGAGGTGATGATGGTCGAGCCTCCGGGTGTTCCTATGACCATATACAACTGGCCGTTGCGCTCTATGATGGTTGGAGTCATTGAGCTGAGCATACGTTTGCTTGGAGCTATAGCGTTGGTTTCATTGCCAATCAAACCGTACAGATTAGGTACCCCAGGTTTTATACTGAAATCATCCATTTCATTATTTAAAAAGAATCCAGCACCCTCTACGAAAACTTTCGAGCCGTATGGGCCATTTAGAGTGGTGGTGACTGATGCAGCATTGCCTTGTGAGTCTACGATAGAGTAGTGGGTGGTCTCATCACTTTCGTGGCCGGGGATTTTCCAATGGGAGACTTTTAAAGAACTTGTGGCATGTATCCATGAAAAGTCAGTCATTTTTTTCCGAGTGTATGTGGTATCTAAAAGGGTATTTATCGGAATTTTGACAAAGTCTGGATCACCGAGATAGTAGGCTCGGTCGGCATAAGCACGACGTTCAGCCTCGGTGAGGAGTTGGATGTATTTTGTTGTGTTGTGAGGATATTGCTTGATGTCGTAGGAGGCGATCATCTGCATGATTTGGGCCAAGCAAATCCCACCACTTGAGGGGGGAGACATCGATATGATTTTTAAATCTTTGTATGAAAAATGCAGTGGTGTACGCCATTGGGCTTGATAGTTAGCTAAGTCTTTTTTACTGAGGATACCGCCAAGCTTTTTTACATAGTTTACGAGCAATTCAGCAGTTTTTCCGCGGTAAAATCCGTCTCGCCCTTCATCACGAATACGTTCGAGGGTCTTGGCTAATTCGGGGAATTTCAGTCTTTCACCGGCTTCCCATGAACGATCTAGCGGGATGGTACACTGATTGGCTAATTGAAACTCTTGGCGACATTTGTTGAGCTTTTTAGCCTGTTTTTCCGTAACAATGATGCCCCTTTTAGCCAGTTTTATCGCTGGTTGGATCAAGTCCTTGAAGGGTAACGAACCTAATTTCTGATGTATTTTAAACAAACCGTCTATTGTGCCAGGAACACCTACGGCCAATGCTCCTAAAATACTCTTTTGAGGGATGGCATTCCCTTCAGCATTCAAGTACATGTCTCTACTGGAAGCTAGGGGTGCTTTTTCTCGATAGTCCAAGGCTCCGATTTGACCGTCTTTGGTGCGGTAGACCATAAAACCACCACCACCAATGTTTCCTGCCACTGGATAGGAAACGGCTAAGGCTAATTCTGTAGCAATCATTGCATCGAAGGCGTTTCCCCCTCGTTTCATGATGTCAGCTCCAATATTGGAAGCTTCTTCACGCGCACTGACAACTAATGCTTGGTAAGCAGCAGATGGATCTGCTTTTTCTTTTGATAAGGGCTGGCCGTAGTTTAACGAAGCGTAAAAAAATGCTGCCCAGAATAAAAAGTATTTCATAATAAGATGAAGTATTTTATTTTTCAAATATATAAATTGTTAGGGGAATTAGAAGTTATTTTAGATATGGGATTCTCTTTAATAACTTAAGTGTTATAGATTATTATGATAGATGTGTTTTTTTTTAAAATTTATAATAAATAGTTTTAATAATATACATAAATATTTTTTATATTAAAAAGAGATGATTTAAGAATTAAATGACTTAGTAAAGCTTGTTGGTACTATTGTCACCATTTATGGTCCCTTTATGTTTTGATGGTCTTAAATATAAACTTGTGAAAATATATAATGCTTTGTAAGATTCTGTCCTCAGTAAATATTGAAGTTCTTATAAAAATTTTAGACAGAATGGTTGAAAAATTTTTCTCAAATAATCATTGTTTTCTTACTAGATATTTTTATATATATTAATTTATATTAGTTACCTATATAAAACTTTATAATGATACAGAATATTAAGAAAGGATTGATATGGGTGATAATTACTTTGATGGTATCTGTGGCGCTAGTTACTATTGCTCTTAATCGGGGTAAAACTATCAATGTAGTGTGGCTGGTGATGGCTACTATCTCGATGTATGTGATCGTCTATCGTTTCTATATTTGTTTTATTGTGGATAAAGCTCTTGAGTTCAATACCCGTCGCCTAATCCCTTCAGTGAGACGTGACGATGGACTAGATTATATCACAACCAATAGATGGGTATTCTTTAGGCTATCACATTTTGCAACTATTACCAGAGCAGGTCCTTTAGCCGGGGGCATGTCTTATCGGCTTAGATGAGGTATTTATCGGGTACTTTATGACTCCCAATCGGGGGGATATTTGATTATGCTGTGCGGGATTGATAATGTTGTTTTTATCCACTCGTCGTGATGGTAAATCGTTAGGTGAGATGGTTCGCATGGAGTTGGGAAAGATCCTAGGTTTGGTTGTTTCGGTAGGCATTCTACTGATCATTATCATTTTATTGATAGTATTGGCCTTAGTAGTGGTCAATGCACTCGTCGGGATTTACTATCGTTGTAACCATTCCGATTGCTTGATTCATGGGGATCTATGGTAGCTTTATCCGTCCTGGACTTGCTCATCTTAACCATTTTTTTTGTAGTGGCGAGATCGTTAAGAGTGAGATTTGGATACCATGGTTTTACATTACAGGGTATGACATTGTCTTGGTCATGGATTATTTATGGTTTTGTGCTTTCGGTCTTACCCGTTTGGCTGTTGTTGATGCTTCGGGACTACCTATCTATGTTTATCAAAATTGGTACTATTGTCTATTTAGTCATTGGTATATTGATTATCGTTGCTTCATACATATAAATGCCGATTTTGACGTGCTTTATCGACGATAGTGGTAGATGGTCTTTTCGGGCGATTTGTTTCCATTTTTATTTATCACTTTGATCTGTGGTGTTGTATCAGGTTTTCATATATTTATCGCCTTGGGTACTATGCCTAAGTTGCTCTAGAACGGGATCCATATGTGTCCGATCGACTATGGAGCTATGCTGATAGATAGCTTTGTTGCCATCATGACTTTAGTGTCTGCCTAGGTTTTGGATCCGGGTCTTTATTTTACAATGAATAGTACTGAAGTGTTTATTGGTAAGACGGTATGGGAAGCTGCACAGATAACATATAGTTGAGTTTTTCTTGTCACACCTGAAGCGATGGAGTAGACAGTTAGGGATGGTTGGTGAAGGGTATGATACTATCATGGGCTGGAGGGGGGGGTCTAATTCTAGCTGTTGGTATGGTGCATATCTTTTCAATTATCATAAGATGGGCAGACGATGATGACTTTTTAAAACCATTTTGCCATATTTTATGAAGCATTGTTTATCCTCACAACGATAGATGTCGGCATGCGAGGGTTGTGTTTTATTATCCATAATTTGCTTGAAAGCTTGCACCAACCTATAGGCAATATAAATTCATGGAGTGCCAACGTGATTGCTACTTTATTGGCTATTGGTGACTGGGGATATTTTCTATACCAAGGTATAATCTATCCTTTGGGTGGGATCAATATCTTATGGCCTTTATTTAGTGTTGCTAATCAGATACTTGCTGGGATGGCGCCAATATTAGCTACAGTGGTATTGATCAAAATGAAAAAGCTGCTACATGTTTGGGTTACGGCTTTGTCCATAATTTTTCCATTAATGATAATTTTAGTGGCTGTTTTGTATAAGATTTTTAGTCTTGATCCAAAGATTAAATTTTTGATTCATGCCCTATGTTTTTTGAGGCTATGTCTCAAGGTAGGTAGGTGGTTGGCTCGATCTAAAGATATGGGTCAGATGCAGCATATCATCTCTAATGATTACGTTAACATGGTTTTGACAGTTTTGTTTATGGCTGTGGTGTTGTGATCCTATTGTTGTTTTCAATAGGTCATCATTCGTAAAGCCTTGATACCGCAGGAGACCACTATAAATGAGGATCCGATGGTGTATCGTTATTAGGGGAATATATAGTCTAATAGTCTACTGAAAGTGGTACGCTTGATAGTGAATTATGGAAAGTCTTAAGTTTTGTCATACGTATGTGGTGTCGGTATTTTACTGTAAAAGATTTTTTCTTTTATACGAAATGGTTGCGTACTTTTGTTTTCTATGAAAAAAAAGTAGGATACTTAACCGTGTGCTTTTGACATATGTAGCCGACAAGGGGATAAGTATGGGCAAGGCGAAGGATGTATGTGTTGTTTTTGTTTAGAAGGTTGCTCCAGGAGAAAGTAGATGTGCAGGTGAAGAAGCGTAAAAAGTATTTCATCAAGTCATACCGGTATATTTTCACCAGTATTCCGAAAGGACAATTGTGCCTATTTGCCGGTGTTTTGGCATATGTGGCGTTTGCAAAACATATCGAGTATGCTGTTCAGCTGCAATTCAAACAAAAGGAAGTGTAAGACCATTTGAGTTGTATCGGTGGCTTAGATATACCTTTTGCGTTTCAGATTTTAGCAGCTGTAGAAATCTATCGTTACCGCAATAAGATGGGATTTTTGTTTTCCAATGCATGGTGGCTTAGCGATAAAGAGATTTGAAGTGAGCGGACCTGTACTTAGATAGTAGGCTTTGGGATTTAACTTACCGCAACGATGGAACAAGGTGTTCGATTTGGGAAGAATGCTGCTTGTAGGACGGGACGCATTTTCGGAGGAGATATGTTTGGAGGCTAAGACGTACCTTATGCAACAAGGTTGTTTTTTTAAGATTTAAAGAGTCAGGAATGGTTTTTGCGAATCTTGATCATCCGGATGTCGTCGATAGGGGAAGTTATGGTCTTGATCGAATTTTTATCTAATGATAAAGCAAAACGTCGACGATCGCTTGGTTTTTTAAAGGAATATTTTCCACAGATCACTTCCTTATTTTACTTAATGAATGGTAAGAAACATGATTTGATTTACGATTGTTAGGTACAATGTTTTTTTTGGTAGGCCGTGTTTATTTACGAAGAGATGGAGAGTTTGTGGTTTAAGGTTGATACCAAGTCTTTTTATCAAATCCATTTGCAGCAGGTCTATGTGCTTTATAAGGCTGTTCGGGATTTTGCCACACTTTCGGGTGGCGAAGTCTTTTATAACTTGCGTACTGGTATAGGCACCATTGAACGATTCGTTACTTCCCAGGCTCAGAAAGCGATTGGGTTGAAGTCCGGACCTGAGGCTGTTGCATTGGCTAGAGAAAATGCTCTTTTGAATACCATCGATAATCACACCTTTTTTTGTGGGGATATGAAGGAGATATTTACGTCCGATTTTATTGAGATACAGGACTGTTATGATGTGGTGATCACTGATCCTCCTCGTGAGGGTATACATAAAAAATTTATGTATATACTCTTGTAAATAAAGTTTTTATGTATCAGTTATCTATATCGGTCGTAATTTAGGTACATAAGCCTGGGATTTAGCTTTGATGAAGGTGTATTACATCTTGTCGAAGGTGTAACCGGTGGACATGCTTCATCAAACTTATCATGTGGAAAACGTCGTATTTTTAGAAAGAAAAGAATGAATGGTACCAGTTTTTATAAATGTCTTTTGCGGTGTTTGAGTCTTATTTTAGTAATGATGAATTCATCTTGCGAAGAGACCGATGTTTGCGATCAGATGGTATCTCCACGGTTGAATATCGTTTTCAAAGATGTTAGAGGGGATGCATTAGTTTTGGATACACTGTATGTTTACCGTGATGGTAATAGGAGTCCAGAAGTTATGATGCATAAATCGGATTCTTTGCATATCGCCTTGAATGCCGACAAAAACGAGACCCGTTTTGAATTCCGTAGGAAGGAGGACGCTCCTTTAGGTGAGATCCTCATCACTGCAAAAAATAGAGAACGACAATATATCTCTATAGCTTGTGGTTTCAAACAGTTTTATAAGGATGTTACTTATGATCAATATCAATATAAACTAGGAGAAATAGAAAGGGTGATTGGCCTACAAAGTGAGATAGTTGACGAGAGCAGCCCCCACTTAGAAATTCGTTGGCAAGATTAAAAAAACAATACCTTTATCAATTTAAATCATTGATGATCACGTGTTCCATCCAGATATTTATCATTGTCCTATTATCCTTTGGCATAGCTTGTGCTCAGGGAGAAAAATTAGTTACCAAACCATCTATCCAAGAACCAGTAACTATGGATACAACCTCGACTAATTCCATTCAAGATCAACTATCTATGATTTATGATCATGCTCTATATGTTGGCATAGATGCTTTTGCACCTATACGGGGATGGTTTGCTCGAAAAAATACCGGTTATCAAGTAGTATCATCCTTTAGGGTATACAAAAAAATTCATCTGGCCGTAGAAATTGGTCAATCGACTATTGTCTATGATCGGTTGGATTGGAAAGCGACGATGCAAGGGCTTTATTACAAGGTGGGCTTCAATTGGAGTTTGTACGAACATTCGACAGATCCTGATCAGATGTATTATTTAGGCCTGCGCTATACCTTTTCACCTTATCAACAAGAGGTAAAAGCCTATCCTGTGCGGTCCTTTGGCGTAGTGTATACAGGGGGGGGGTTACCTAAGATTCATTTGATAGCTCAATGGTTAGAACCTGTAATAGGGGCGAGAGTAGCGCTTTTCAATACCCCCATATATTTGGATGCTTCATTAAATCTATTTTTTTTGATAACTTCTACCAAACAAGGAGGTATGGATCCTTTGGCCATCCCTGGATTTGGAGAAGATTTGGATAAGAAAAACCTAGAATTCAAATGGGCTATAGTCTATAAAATTCCAATCGTCAATAAAAGGAGATGATAAAAATTTTGGCAAGAAATTTGATATAATCCCAATGTATTTTACCAAGATTTTAACATTATGTACTGGACTTTAGAATTGGCTTCTCACTTAGAAGATGCCCCTTGGCCTGCTACTAAAGATGAATTAATCGACTTTGCTATTCGTAGTGGTACGCCTACAGAAGTAGTAGAAAACCTTCAAGAACTAGATAGTGAGGAAATTTTCGAGTCGATAGAAGATATATGGGCAGATTATCCCCGAGATGATGAAGATTTTTATTGGAATAGAGACGAATATGAATTGTAGATGCTTTTGATGGTAAAGAAGTTCTTTCTTATTTACCCTTGGTATTTAGTTATATTTGTGTTCCAATGTATTTATGCTAAGCCCAGCACCTCATGAATTTTTTAAATAAAATATTACAAAGTTTCCTGGGAAACAAAAATGAAAGAGATCTTAAAGAAGTTAGGAAATATCTTGATTACATCAAAAAAGTAATACCTGACATTTCTTCCTTGTCCAACGATGCGTTGCGGAGTAAGACCGCCGGATTTAAAACTTATATCAGAGAAGTTACCCAAAAGTTGGTTAGCGAAGTAGGGGGACTTGAGGCCCAGGTCAAGCAGGATTATGACATCGATTCCAAAGAAAAAGCATATATTAAGATTGATAAACTCAAAAAACAAATTTATGAAGCTGAAGGAAAAGCGCTTTTCGAACTCCTACCCGAAGCTTTTGCCGTAGTACAAGAAACAGCTAGGCGTTTCCTAGAGTATCAAGAGATCGATGTCCAAGCTACAGATTTCGACCGTATGTTGGCTACACAAAAATCTTACGTCAGTTTAAATGGCGAAGATAGAGCTATTTGGAAAAATAGTTGGGATGCCGCCGGCAAATCCATTAGTTGGGATATGGTACATTATGACGTACAGCTTATTGGTGGAGTTGTGCTCCATCAAGGTAAAATAGCAGAGATGGCTACCGGTGAAGGGAAGACCCTCGTGGCCACCTTACCTATCTATCTCAATGCACTCACTGGGAGAGGTGTACACGTAGTCACGGTCAACGACTATTTAGCTAAAAGAGATACCGCCTGGATGGCTCCAATTATGGAATTCCACGGTTTGAGAGTAGACTGTATCGACAATTATCCACCTAATACTCCCATGCGCGGTCAAGCCTATGAAGCCGATATTACTTATGGAACGAACAATGAATTCGGGTTTGATTATTTACGTGATAATATTACACACTCTTTCGAAGAACTCGTACAACGCGAACTCAATTATGCCATAGTAGATGAAGTAGACTCTGTATTGATCGATGATGCCCGTACCCCTTTGATCATTTCAGGTCCAGTACCTCAAGGCGACCGCCATGAGTTCGACGTGTTAAAACCCAAGATAGAACGGATCGTACATCAACAACGTAATCAGCTCAGTAAGATCCTCAACGAAGCACGTGATCTTATCAAGTCTGGTGATAAAAAAAATGGCGGTTTCAAGCTCCTACAAGTGCATCGTGGTCTACCCAAATACAAGCCATTTATTAAATTTTTGAGCGAGGAAAATATTCGTGTTATCTTGCAAAAGACCGAGGCCGAATACCTACAAGACAATCAACGAGCAATGCCTAAGGTCGATGCAGATCTCTACTTCATCATAGACGAAAAAAACAACACTATAGAACTTGCAGATAAGGGTATCGCATTTCTATCCGAAGATGTAAATGATCCATATTTCTTCATCTTGCCAGACATCGCTATAGAGATCACTGAACTGGAAAATAAAAACTTGCCTAAAGAAGAAGAATCTACGCAAAAAGAAGAATTACTCCGAAAATTTTCCATAAAATCCGAACGCCTTCACACCCTCAATCAACTACTCAAGGCCTATACGCTTTTTGAAAAAGACGTAGACTACGTAGTCTTGCACGGACAAGTCAAGATCGTTGATGAACAAACCGGCCGTATCATGGAAGGTCGTCGCTATTCCGATGGATTGCACCAAGCTCTCGAGGCTAAAGAAAACGTCAAAATAGAAGCCGCTACCCAGACCTTTGCTACCATCACCCTGCAAAACTATTTTAGGATGTACAACAAATTGGCGGGGATGACAGGTACAGCAGAAACCGAAGCTGGCGAATTTTGGCAAATCTATAAGCTCGACGTAGTCGTCATCCCCACCAATAAACCGATAAAACGCAAAGACCGACAAGATCTCGTATTCAAGACCATGCGCGAAAAATATCATGCTATCATCGAAAAGATCATATACCTGTCACAAGAAGAAAAACGCCCCGTACTCGTTGGGACTACCTCTGTGGAAGTTTCCGAGTTGCTCAGCCGTATGTTGAAGCTTAGAAAAACCCCTCACAACGTTCTGAATGCTAAGTTGCATAAAAAAGAAGCAGATATCGTTGCCGAAGCTGGGCTTTCCGGCATAGTCACCATCGCTACCAATATGGCAGGGCGAGGTACCGATATTAAGCTTTCTTCACAGGTGCGCCAAGCAGGTGGTCTAGAGATCATCGGTACCGAAAGACATGATTCAAGACGAGTAGACCGGCAATTGAGAGGACGTTCAGGTCGTCAAGGTGATCCCGGTACCTCTCAATTTTACGTCTCCTTAGAAGACGGTTTAATGCGTCTATTTGTTGGGTCAGATCGCCTGGCTAGATTGATGGACCGTTTTGGACACAAAGAAGGCGATGTAATACAACACTCATTGGTGACCCGTTCGATAGAACGAGCTCAAAAAAAAGTCGAGGAGAATAATTTTGCCATGCGCAAGCGCCTGCTTGAGTATGATGATGTTATGAATAAACAACGCGAAATTATCTATAAAAGACGTAAGCATGCTTTGCTTGGAGAACGGCTTTATATCGACATTGCTACCATGATTTATAATACATTACAAACCATCGTTTGGAAAAATAAAGCCACTGATGATTTTAAGAATTTTGAATACGAACTGATCAAACACTTCACCATTGAGTCACCCATAGCCAAGGGGCAATTTTCTTCGATTAAGGAGGAAAACCTCATAGGTCAACTCTACCGTACGGCTATGGCTCACTATAGAGCCAAACAAGAGCATGTAGCAATCAAAGCCTTTCCAATTATAACTGATGTTCTAAAAAATAAACCGGGTCAGTTTGAAAAAATTCAAATCCCATTCACAGATGGTATAAGAGGTATAGCTACCGTATCAGATCTATATAAGGCTCACGCAAGTCAAGGCCAATCGTTGATCCAAGATTTAGAAAAAGCCACAATATTGACTATAATCGATGAGCGGTGGAAAGAACATCTTCGAGAGATGGACGATCTGCGTCGCTCAGTACAAAATGCTGTCTATGAACAAAAAGACCCCCTTTTGGTGTACAAGGAAGAAGCCTTCAATATCTTTCAGAGAGCGATGGATCAGATCAATATAGAGACTATTTCATTCTTGTTTAGATCCGGTTTGCTTGAAGTCGAATCCCCACAGATCCATTCCCCTCAAGAGATGAGAAGAGAAAAAATCCAACTTAGCAGAGGTGCTGATGTTGTTCAAGGCTCTTCATCATATCATGAATCGATCGAATCCCAAGAAATGAGTCCACGTCAAATTGGTAGAAAGATTGGCAGAAATGATCGTGTCAGTATACGCCATGTGGTTACAGGAGAGATTATAGAGGTAAAATTCAAACAAGCAGAAGCCTTTCTCAAAAAAGGTGAATGGGTTATACAAGGAGATTAAATGTATATTAAATAAGAAAAAAAAATAATCCACTTGTTTTTATTAAAGACCAGTGGATTATTTTTTATATAATGCAGTTTCTTTCGTCTCTGCCGATGGGGGGATGACTTAGTTTTTAGGTCCAGTCATTATTGAGTTAGTACGAGTAATTAAATTTAAGAGGCAATTAATCTACACTAGACGTTATTGCTGAAAATACTGAAAATAATCACTTGTAATCAATGAATACAAACCTGGTAAAGCCTTTGTAGAACATTTGAAAAAATCATGTCGAGACTCAAATAAAAATGTTTCTGAACTCTCCTCCTTTCTGAAGGAAATGATGGTAAAATCTGGAAAAAGCACAAAAGCCATAAGGACTTATAGAAATATGATCAAATGGGCTCTTTATATGACTTATTCAAATATATCCAATGGGGATCTCGACACCATCATCATTAGAAAGGGGATGTTACGGACAAAGTATTTTTCAGAGCATATCTTCACTTGTATTACATCTTGAAAACGTTTTATATAATTCCCATTCTTGTTATGTGAGGATACCTGTGAAGAGATAAAATGAGATATTATCACGATAAAAGATGGATCGATACTTACGACTTAGACCAACTCGATCGAGAAGAGAAGTATCACTATCAATCCATAGGAAAGCTGTTTCTAGTAAAATTTTGCAATAGGTCTTTTGATCCCATCTGGCTAGTCTATATATCAGGATGGTAAGTAGGATAAGCTGACAAAACATTGGGTCAGCTGACCCAAAGAATCCCCTAATATGATGTATATTCCATCTCCGAACTTAACCGATGTGTATCCAAAAAGGCAGAGACTTAGCTAAGATGAATAGACTAGAAATAACCATCTTAAAAGATATCCTATTCGAACGCATCATCCGAGACTTTTCCCCCGAGGAAAAAGAAAAACTATCAAGGATCATGTCCTTTGCTTTAATAGAAATATAACCAATGTAAGATACTGTAGTGATTGAATTATTCTCGAGATCAAAACCTGTGGGGGTTTCAAAGGTTTTAGTAAAATGGATCTGAATTCACCGCAGATATTATAGCTCTATATAATATAAGCATGCAACATATCTCGCAGTTAGGGCAATTTCTTTTGGTACTACTTTCCACGTCAAAATAAGCCTCTTTGGGCATAATTAGCAAATTTATCCCCGTTGTACTACTTGCTTCATCATAAGATTATATAAATAAAATGCAAGAAAGAAAGTAAGAAATTTGTGAAGATTTAAAACCATCCAAACTAAAATATAGAGTCCAAATCAAGCTATTATGTACTGTAAAAAGCCTCAAAGAAGAAATAATTTTTATCCCCTCATAAAAATGATTGCCACACCTTATCGTAAAGGTAGCCTTACCAATTGACGAAGTTTTGAGAACGTTATGTGAATTTAGTAGCGGTCATACTTATTTGGGATACAATGTCCTAGGCGAATTAGTTTACTCATATTAGGGTTCTACTTGCGAAAAGGTCATGAAGTATATTTCACCTAAGTTTAAAGTATCTTTCAACATCAATAATATGGTTACAAGATGTTCAGTTGTCTTTACCATAACTAGTTATGGCAAAGACAACTTGATAAAAATTTTTAGTTTCAGAATTATATTATGCAAGGATCCCTAAAACGGATCGATGTAAAAATGTAGGCATATTGATCTTCAACGCCGACAGAGAATACTTTTGGCCTGAATTCAAAAATAGGCCTAGTCTATGTGATGTCAGACAATTGGAAGAACACATCATTGTCTTCAAACCGAGACAATAAAAAAATAAATATTACAACACTTGGAATGCCGATGATATTCGCATTGATATGCACCAATTATCGCCCCGTTATTTCATTGGGATTTACATCTCAATAGATACACAAAATCAATAAAACATTATCAAACTTAGATCATTCAGCCATGCAGAATGGTGCGATTTAGTCCATCTAATCGCTAAAGACAAATTTAATGTAGGGGATTGAGAGATATGTCGATCCTCGGTTATCAAAAACCTAAAAATGCAAAGGCATAAATCTTGTCTTCTAATAGCAACATGTATAACGTCGTCCAATAATTTCACGATCCCAACAGCCAATTCTTGAGCGAAACTATGAATGAACTGAAAGACGGATGGTGTTTAGTGATCGACATCAGCATGCTCAGTTCCTCTTTTGGATATAAACTAGCCGGTTTGTTAATGTGCAGTATTTTTAACTATAATCAATAAAATTTCACGAAAAAAAAATATTTATCTCTATCATTATTATTATCTAATAAACATAAAGAGTCTTAGGAGGAAAACTAAAAAAAAATCTAATCTATTCGTCTAATGGGTCAAAGAGGGGAGGAAATACGATTTGGATACTATTCTAGTCACCAACCACCTAAATCCATAGCGCCATAACTTTTTAGTCAAGTAGATAGTTATTTTTTTAATCTGTTTTCATTTGGAAACGTAAGCATGTTCAGTAAATATAATTCATACTATTCTGAATACGTTTTGTCCCATCTGATTGCTGAACCCGTCCCAGGGAATTGCTATATGTGGGACGCTCCTAAACAACCCTTTGTCTTGTCCAGTTAGGATCAGGGGGAGTGAAGCTCTTTATCCCAGTAATTTAAACAAAGACGAATATGTATGAACCTTTCATAAATAGGCTGCGATTTGATTTAGAAAAAGATGTTAAAAGTGAAACTAAATTTTGATCCAGAGGCTTCAGATGGTGTTTAAAGACAGTACGACGTTTAAGATCGATAGATTTCCAAATAGTCTAGTAGGGATCTACAGTGGGTAACTTTACAAAGTTCTCGAACACATAAAACAAATGGATGAATTCAAAGACGAAGTCGGAAAAGAAGATCAACTGAAATGGGTTGTCCTTGAACTGCTTCTGAGGTGTGAAGTCAGCATTCAAAAAAAGAGAATTTTAGGAAATAGGAATTGTCGACTATTATGATGCTCTGAAAAAAAATCGTGCGGACATTTTAGAAGAATTGAATAGATACATCAGATGAAGCAATATTTAGTATGATTTACATAGGGATATTTTTATACATTTTTAGATTAATAAGTGGTAGCTGTTATATGGCATACTTTATACCCATTAAATCTTTTTTATTATTTTGTTGTGGCCGGGTATTATAGCCTATAGCCGAGTGTATCTCGGGGTGTATTATCCATTGAATATCCTCTCGGAGGACTTATTAAGCCTAGATTTTATAATTAAAAATTGTATATTAATTTTTTCTTTATTCTTTTGATTTTGTATTATACGATCCTATGTTTTTTTAACACTTTTGCGTGACTACAGTATATATATTTTGGTATCATTTATACCAAATCATTTCATCATGGCTAAGAAAGTAAATTTAGAGCAATTATATATATTCTTGAGGCAGTTGCCAAGCGGATGAGAGACGATAAATCCCTTTATAGTTCAAGCTTTAAATTATGTTACAATGATAAGAAAGGTTAAAAGTGATACCCTTAGAATAGAAAGTATATAAGGGCTCAGGAAAATTTTATAGACGATTTGTTTTTAAAATATAAGGGCTTTAGAGCGATTTAACTTAGAGAGGTTTATAACTAGGATTAATCAGTTGTCTATCGGTAATATTTTCATTCCTCTATTGTGAGAATTCGTTAATGACAAAGGTTACCTTATGTGGGTAATAGATAACACAAGCTTTGGCTCAAGATTATTGGAGAGAATTAGGAGGTTTATCTAATTTTTTATGAAAAAGATTGACTGATTCGGAATATGGAGGATTTTTTCTTAAAATTATTTATAAAAGATGAAAGAAGGGGTGTATATGGTTTACTTGAAATAATAAAAATATAATTATTATATTAATAATTTATTTATATAGTATTATGTATAAGACTATCTTAAATATTTAAAAAAAATCTATAATAAACAATATTCTAAATAATCCTAACACGGAAATACCTTATGATACCAATATATTGCTCAAAAGGTATATAAGTGATAATAGTTCAGGGACTGATGTCAGCAAAATGATACAAAATATCATAAAGTATTTGGATAGTACGATTAAAAAAACTTAGAAGAAGAATATGCTAATAGGGTTATAATAAGGTTTTTATATTGTTTAGTTAAGGATGTATAGGATTCTAAAGTGATAAATTTTCTTACGCTTTATGACGCGGAGTTGACTGTATATCAGTATGATATTCTCTATATCGCTATCGTTATGCTGGCCTTTATATCCGAGTGGAGTGGAATAGGGATCAACTGCAAACTATCGCCAAGTCTGATTTCAATTTTTTAACGGGGCGACAGTAGGACTTGATGTACAGTTATCAGGATCTCAACGTGAGGGACAGTATTCACTTGAGGAGAGGAAATCAAAGAGTACTAGCAGCTCCGGATATATACCTCTATAATACGAGGATGTCTGTTGTAGATCAGTAGATGTTGTATTTTGCAGTTTGGGAACTCTCAAGGTTAGAGAATTCAAATAACTTATAGTCATGGGTTTCGAAGAAAATACCGCTTATTTTTCCGTCGATAGGATACCGCTCTATAAGGTTAGTGAAGTGCTGAAAATCAACAAAAAATACTCCAGTGATCTATTAGATAATATGCGATATATCGTTACATAGATGATAGAATTAATACCTATAAAAAACTTCTTAAAGAATATTAATAATTTTTATCCCAATGGGATTTTTTGGAGTACCCTTGGAAATGAAATTCCAAAATCGACTTACATTTTTGCCAGAAAAGAAGATAAAAAAATAATAAAAATATTGGAGTACTGAACTATTCAATACGAAAGGTCGAGCAGTAGTTTTCTTATAAATACTGAGGTTGTTAAACCTTACATGGAATAAATAAAGTAAAAATATTTAAAATTACAAAATGAGCTAAAAATACTCAATTCAAAAAGAGTCGAATATCAAAATAAGGTATGGGTAATTGCCAATATAAATAGGGGAATACACAGGGTTAATATTAAATCAAATAAATTGGTAAAAAATCATTTGCTTCATAGTGCATTTCTTAATAGGCCCCCGCCCATTCACTTATGATAATCGTCTCAGTTATGATTTGATGCTAAATTTCTTAGAAAGTGCTTTAGAAAGAAAAAAATCATCTCCTAGACATCACTGTAGGCTAATTTAAATTTTTGGCACCAGATCATGGATAAGAAGTATTATCCTGATATTTAGAAGATAAAGGAATGCAGTATTCTGGAGATGTCATCTTTCGTATGGATACAAGATCATACTTATTCAAAGCTAATCGGGTATAAAAAGGGTCAATGATTACGAAAGATTTATAAAATATTATAAAAACAACTCGAATTTTAGTAAGTTTATCCGAATGTTTATCATTATTCATAAACGTGTAGATCTTAATTATGATAGAGGGTCACCATCTTACTGCATAGGATATGGACGATATCGTTTATAGTAGGTTCTGTGATTTTTCGCCTTCCTATTTATGATGGGGTATATGAAAGTTAATTGTCATATGCTGTGAGTTTGCCGCATATGTCGATATTAGAGGTATTGGTATATTGACAAAAGGTATGATAGTAAACACGTTCAGGCTGCTCTCAAAAAGAGGCATCGTTGTCGTAAATGGTCTTACAGCTTATAGCCATAGGATGATTATATATTTTGAAAGAAGGCATTTAGTGGACAAGGAAATGAATATATTACCACGAGAGCGATCTCTTAATGTTATTACTCGGATAGATAGATAAGGATGGTGTGATGAGTTTTATTACAAAACTTATGGCAGTGGTAACCCGTTGTCATAGGAAATCAATATAAGTCAAGGAGCACTTGGACCATGTACAAACGTGAGTCATTATATCTTTTATTTAGAATACACCCATGAGGAGATAGAGGGATAATTAAAGAAGCTTCTAGTGAGTTCAGGGTAAAAAAACACAGCATTAACCAGAATAGCCTATGTGGGAGCCTTAGCTTTAGCCGGAAATAAGGAATGCGATCAAACTGATAGCAGTCGATGGCTATCTTACCAAACCAGGTGGCGTACAAGATCTAGAATAAACAGTCATCTGTATCGATACAGTCACATTATTATAGATCCGGTCTATTCTAGAAGCATGAGGATAGAAGCAATCAAAATATGTTGAATTCAACCAAAAGATTCTAGGAGAAAAACTGTCCCTATAGTATCAAGAGCTATCATCATAAGGCTTTGGAGGAGTGATCCAGAACTATATGCAAGTTATGAATGCCTGGGCTTATCTTTTGTTGATCTATGGCGGGAACATTACCGAAAATATTATTGATGCAGATCAGGGTGAGAGTTTAGTTGATCTCTATAGACCAAGGTAGCATAGAAGATTTTGAATCGAGTTTGAGGAGGGGACCGCGCGATCAGGTGCATAACGATCGGATAGACAAGATGAAGAGCACACTAGATAATTACCAGAAACTTACTCATGGGAGTGTTGAGAGTTCAAAGGTTTAGCTTGTATATCAGGATGATCGAGATCAGGTCATAACGACTCAGGCTATTGAAGCTCTGAAGTTATCCAGTGAGTTTGAGCGATCATACCTCACGTCCGAATACACCACTCGAGTCCAGAGAGGCCTTGTACAAGAACAAGAGAAGAAACAACAGATCATCACAGTAAAACACATCATCCAAGGCCTGATTAAAGAAATATCAAGAAGGATCGCTTCGTACCACGTAAAGATCATCAAAGCGATAAGCTATTACACGGTAAAAATAAGTGGAATGCACCCTTTGTCGACGGTCAAGACCCGAGTAAAGCCCTTGTAATTATAGAAATTAAAGATAAATGAGTTAAATATTTGGTACAAGGCCTTGAATATCCCATAGCAGACCTTACCGGTCAAATGTCAAACATTGTCGATGGTCTTTTTGGCACCTAATTCATCTATAGACTTATTCGTTATGGATTCGAATCGGAGGCTAAGGGAGATGAGAGTCTACGTCTATTATTGGCTATGAAGGTGTACATTTGTACATCAACTTATTTGGGGTGACAAACAAGTGTAGTTGACATCACAAAAGACATGGTGATGATATATTTCAAATACCTAAATCTGGCTACCCGTCTGCAAAGGAGGTCGTTGGGGAGGATTTTGCTCAAATTTATACAGAGGGTAGCCTATGCCGTACCATTTACCGTTGGTGAACTTAGATATCAGCTTGGCTGATGCGATATTGAGCGATTATGAATTCAATGAATCTGACGACGAGGAGATAGTAATACTGGGCATACAGTGAGGTTTTTTGCTATAGGCGGTACCATCGTGATGGCTGTGTAGCTACAGGATTAGGTGGTAGCTGCTGGAGTAGTAGTAGTGATAGTAGGAGTTTTGACCATGGCCTTGGTGAGATATAGACTATAGCGTTTGGTTGCGTTATGTATCATTTCTGTCATCGCTATTGGTGGATAACCTAGATGATTATTAATACTATAAAGACCTTAAGGATCCATGATCGATGCCTCGAACTGCTCAAAAATGAGATAGATCAAGGTGGCTATGTTTGTCAAAAGAAGGACAATTACCTAAGTCCGTCAAACCTTTACCTGCCCATCAGGGGTCTGAGACTCTACAGAAATGTTAGAGTACAAGAGTTTGGTGGTATAATGTTTGAAAAGTGGAAGTTGGTCAAAGATGGTAAGAGTTGGTTAAGAGAGCTGACCCACCTCTGGAGCAATCTAGTTAAAGCCATGGGGGTAACCCCTACTAGGAAAGTCTTACCGCGTTCTTGTCCAAATATCGTTTTATCCCTTCTGGCACAAAATATCAAGTTGGAGAATTATCCTTAGTACAATCTCTCATACGGGGATAATAAGGAACATGCAGAATACAGAACCAGCTACGTCATGCTATTAAAAGTATGAGATTTTATTTATACCTATTCATCAGAAAAAGGCATCCCCCTAGACAATAAATTGTTTAGGAGACAATATTTTTTATAAATTTTAGACATAAACTTTACAGATCAAACCCTGAGCCTGCTCATCAAAATAATATCAGGCACATGGAACCTATTATTTCCCTTTGTACATATCGAATACGAAAAAGACGATGCAGAGAGCATAAAGACCAAAAAGCAAATCAACAAAGATATTTAGAAGAAATAAAATCAGATCTAGTATATCATCGAAGACGCAACAGACGACCCACAAAACACCCATTTACCCCTAATGGCACGTATCGTTGACACTGATTAACCGATCCGCCACTCAGTGAGTTATCGATATAAGCCAAAAAGGTACCATCTGTGATCTCCGTCAGTTGAGCATTCATACCGTAGACTCCCAGACCCAAGACAAGGCCAAGAATTCAGACTGATACCCCCCCCTTTTTTCAAATACCCCTTAGACCCAGCAAACGTCCTCATCAAAGAAATCAATCCCCCTGTATACCAGCTCGAGGAGCACTTTGACGAATATTTAAAACTCTATGCTAATAATAGGATAAGCCAGCTCAAAAAATAATCCAATCCCTAATAATAGATTTCAATGAAATTTTCAAAACCCTAGAGAACGAATCCTAAACCTATTTGAAGATCTACACAAAAGACTATTAAAGCCTCTACGATCAAGAGGCCTAAAACCTCTAGAAAAAGCCTTTCAGAAATCCCAAGGCGCCTCAACAGAGCTTAGTAACAAAGCCAAAAGCCTCACCCCCCCCTTAGCCCCTCCGTTGAAGATATAAAGCACCTACGAATGAGAAAATATTCTAGTGTTCGAACTCGACCTAAAGAAAACAGACTCCATCAAAACAATCCGAGCCTAACTAGTAGAGATTTCAGGCTAATCAGCTCAAGACACCAAATTCATATTTAATATCAAAAACAGCTTGATCCACGCCCTCTATTACTCCACATTAATATCAACCGATACACAAAAAAGGTAATTACACAGCCCCTATATCGAGATGATCACACCCAAGAAAAAGTAAGCATCATACACCTCGACAAAAAACATATCTACTTCTATAAACCCTACAACAACGAAATCACCTCCCCGAGCAAAAATATCATCCTATGGATGACCCTCATCTCAAGACAGGTAAAATTATTAGGCTAACACGATACCCCGCTACTCAAAGCCAACTACTACCTCTACATACCAGCTGAGAGACCCAATTCGGTAAACTCATCCTCAAAGAAAGCTACCACTACAGCGAAAAAAAACTAGAAAGACTTAGCTTAAGATACAACATTCAGATCAACCCCAAAGGCAATCCTACCATAAAGATCATCGTTTTCTCAGGAATGATAAACACCGAAGAGATAGATTATTTTTCTATTGTGACCCCTAACTATGATATCCTTACAAGAAGGTAGCGGAGCCTTTTTCCACATCGGCAGCTGGTTGTGGATTAAACATCTGCCCTACCACCAATTTGTGAACCACTTAAGGCTGGCTGGGCGAAGAGATATAACTATACTTCCGCTTGAGCAAAACGATCAAACTTTGGCATAAATCTAAAGAGGTTTGCGAATAACCTTTAAGGGTGGGGTTTACTTATCAAAGCGAAGAATTTTTTTTAGAGAATCAGAACTTTTTCAGATCTTGATGTAATGTTTTGAAGATGGTCATGAGGAGGTTAATTATTTAGCTGGACTGGTCCAGGGGTTGTCTTGTATACGAAGTCGTTAATAAATGCTTTTGTAGGGTTCTGCAATGTTTATTCCTACTTGCGGTGAAGCGATGATTTTGTTTTCGGGGATGGTTATTCCCCTATCTTCTATCCAGATGACCTCACCTGTGAGTGCTGTTTTGTTTTGTTGTGTTGTAGCTCTATGCCTAGAACCTAAGTGAGTAGCCTTGGGCCAGCCAGTGATATTTATCTTCAACCAGCTCTAAGCTTTGTATTAGTACGGCATTGGCGATATCTTTTTTATTGGTCACAATATTGAAGAGCTTGTACACCTCGTAGATCATATAGACTTAGGCATTTACCCCCTTGGCAAAACATAACTTCGGTGTGATTGATCTTCTTATTGCCAAAGGCATGATAGCCATAGTCTTCGGGGGCTTTATCTGCTTCGGTGTCTATGATTATTCTACAAGTATATTTCCCATCGATCTGAGTACAGAGGAATTTTCCTAGGAATTTTCGCACCAAGGATATCGCGTCTTATTGAGTATAAAAAGATTGACTAGTCGTTGTTTTTAATGTATTTGTTATATTAATTTTACTAAAAACTTTATGATATTAATTTTATTTTTTCTATCTAAGTTGAATGTTTTTCCCTTTGTTATTGATCATAAAATCGTGAAATGGGAGCGTGCCAATGTTGTTTGGGTAGGTAAAAGTAAATCCTTTAAGAATGATTTTTTTGAAAGGGAAAATATTTGCCGATAAAATTTTCCTATTAAAAGCCCTTACCTGATTTACCTGAAGTAGATTTTTATAGGTATTCTGTGTTGACCTTATTATTTGGTGAAGTCCGGTAGGTATGAAACTTTGAAGTAGTAGAAGAGTTTATCATCATGAAGTGGAAGATAAAGGTGTTATTTTAAAAATCCAATAAATATGATCATCAGGTGGTTGCTGTGACCATTACGCATCTATATGTATTTTTATCCGTTCCTAAGCTTAAAAATGATAAGACAACAGAAATAAGCTAAATTTATTTAAAAGATATAAGGATGGATCGGATATATTTAGACAATGCGGCTACCACTCCAATAAAGGACGAAGTAGTAGAAGCGATGATGAACACTTTGAAGAAGTCTATTGGAAATCCTTCTTCTCCACATCGATTTGGGAGAGAAGTACGTTCATTTATTGAGGAATCTAGGATTTTAGTAGCACGGCGACTCAATGCGCTCCCCTCTGAGATCATTTTCACCTCAGGAGGTACGGAGGCGAATAATCTCATTTTACGATCTGCTGTACAAGATTTTAAAATTAGGCGTATCCTCACTTCGCCCTTGGAGCATAAGGCTGTTTTAGAGACTGTTTTGGATCTAGCCCATCACCGGCGAGTGATAGTAGAATTGGTCCGGCTGAAGGAAAAGGGCATAATCGATTTAGAAGATTTGGATCAAAAACTGCAAAATACCTCTCTTCCCACCTTAGTGACTCTGATGTATGCCAACAACGAGATAGGCAATCTTTTGGATGTAGAAAATATTGGGGCGACTTGTAAAAAATATGGTGCTTATTTCCATTCGGATACCGTACAAGCAGTTGGGTATTATTCCTTGGATATGAGTCAATTGCCCTTTCATTTTGCTTCTGCGAGCGCTCATAAATTTCATGGGCCAGCGGGAGTGGGTTTTGCCTTCATTCGCAAGGCATTGGGCTTGAGGCCGATCCTCACTGGAGGATATCAAGAACGGAGTATGCGTGCTGGCACGGAGAATATCTGCGGGATCATAGGCTTAGCCAAAGCCTTAGATTTAGCCTGTCTTAATTTGGAAGAAGATAAAAAGCGTATAGAAGCACTCAAATTATATTGTATTTCGTCACTCAAGCAAGCCCTTCCCTATGTTGTTTTCAATGGACTCTCAGATGATATGGTACGTAGTATTTATACGGTATTAAATATTTCGTTACCCATCAAGGATGACTTGCTCGGTTTTGAGTTGGATCTGAAAGGTATCGCCGTCTCGCAAGGGAGTGCTTGTAGCTCGGGTTCGGGTAAGAGCTCTTATGTCATCGATGCGCTCTCCGATCCAAAACAAGTAGAGAATACTACTTCTTTGAGAATATCTTTTGGCGTATTCAATCAGAAAAAAGATGTCGATGCCTTGGTCTTGGCTTTGAAGGCTTTGATGGTACAAAAAGGCTTGTGATCCCTACCTCTAGAGGAGTCTTGTATCGAAAATGAATAAATTCATTTCAATTTTTTATATGTAGTATAACTCATATTCAGGGAAAAGGTGAGGATGGAAAATTTTGATGAGATCTTTCAAGACTTTATCACATAGTACTGTACCATCCTAGAAATAATTATTCGCATGCCGATTTTTTCTGTTTTATAGACGAATAGGCCCTTTGCATTTGATGAAAGTCTTGGAAAAGCGTATAACGCATATTTTTGGAGCCAATATAGCACGTTGTTCTATATCGTTGACATTGAGCCAGAAGTTAGTCGTATGACATTTTTTGTAGATCGTTTCAAAATACAGAGATATTGTCCCTATAATATGAGGAAGGGCTCATGATAGATATATTTCCCACCGGCGTTTTTGAGATAAGCAACTGCAAAACTTTTACTACCAGGTATATACCAAAGGTAACTGTACAAGATACCAGTGAATACAGTGTAAGTTCTACTGGGCTTGGGTCAACTTATGATCCTCTATGTAATTTCTTTCAATCAAAGCAAAAAGTATATTAGCTTTTTAGATTGCAGGTCAAAGAAGTTCCGATGAATTTGATATACTCGGCTTTGCCCAATGAATTTTTATCAAGATAATCATCGACCAAAATTACCGGAATACCCATTCGTTCCAATTGCTCATTAGCTTTCAGATAATTGACGTTGTTATAAGTTGATAATCATATCAGGGCTTATAGCTACGATCTTTTCTATGTCTAAGATATCACATTTATACCTACCTCTATGATCTGTACTCTTTGGCGGGCTGTGTTGAATGTAATATAACAATAACGGTCCGGCATCCGTAGCCCCAAACGATCATCTCTTGCAGTCCAGTACCTTTAAAAAACCAAAGATGGGCGTAGCAGTGATTACACATCTTTGTATCGGCAGATGAGCAAAAACAGGTCTATCCTCTTGCAAAATATAAATCTTTTGATCTTTTGTGCGGATTTCCTGCGAGGCATCATTATACCCTCCCCCCCCCCCCCCTTTGCATATCAGATATTCATATTTCTTGGGTGATAAGTATGGTGCGAAGTTTTTTTTGAGGAAAATGACTTGTAACCCCACAAAAAGAGTGTAAAATCCCACAAGTATATAAATAACCTCATTTGAATTTATGATTCAAAACAATGAAGAGAAAAAAAACAATAGTAATGTCCATAACCGATATCGATGAGATCCGAGCCGAATAAAAAAATCAAACATAATTATTTTGAAAATCCAATATAAAGATATAGATTTGCGTCCACTATAGACCCACCACGTAAAAAATAGAATTTATGCTAAAAAGCGTATATGAAACCATGATAGTGATCACGCCGGTTTTGTCTGATGCTCAGGCCCACGATGTGACGGGAGAATACGAGGGTTTTTTAAAAAAGAATGATGCCCAAATCAGACATAAAGAGCGTTGGGGACTGAAGCGCTTAGCTTATCCCATGAAAAAAAAACAAAGTGGTTGGTATAGTTTGTTAGAATACTCGGTAGCACCCAGCTTGATATCTGAATTTGAATTGAGATTAGAACGTGACGAGCGTGTAATATGTTTCTTGACAGTCAAATTCGATAAATATGCAATCGAATATGCCGAAAAACGAAGAAAAGAAATGCAATTTAAAGAAGAAAAACAACCTGCCCGAGAAAATACTACGGTCTAGTCAATAAACAACCTGTGTAATGGTATTAGACGATCTAACAAAGCAAGTTAAGCAAGGGGGTGAAAGTGAATTACGATACCTTTCGCCTTTGAAACTGGAGACCAAGCCCGAAAAAAAACGTGATTTTTTTAGAGAGCGAGGTATTAAATACATCGATTATAAAGATCCCTTTTTTTTAAAAAAGTTTCTCAATGCTCAAGGCAAGATTTTACCACGTCACCTTACAGGTACTTCACTAAAAAATCAAGGTAAGTTGGCTGCTGCTATAAAAAGATCTCGGCATATTGGCCTTCTACCCTTTATGACTGATGAGCTCAAGTAAACATTGAGATAAAAAATCTTTAAGATGAGGATTATTTTAAAAAGAGATGCAGAAGGTTTAGGCTTTAAATACGATGAATTAAATGTCAAACCTGGGTATGCTAGGAATTATCTCATCCCTCAAGGCTATGCCATTACGGCTTCACCCAGTGCGCTCAAAGAGCTTAATGAGGTATTGAAGCAACGTGCCAAAAAAGAAGAATCCCTGATCAATCAAGCTAAGCAAACAGCTGAAAGGCTCAATACCTTAAATCTGAAAATATCTACTAAAGCAGGTAGAGGAGATAAGCTGTTTGGATCGGTCCACAATCAAGATCTGACCGAAGCTCTGGCAAAAGAAGGTATTCAGATCGATAAAAAGTTCATACGTATTGTTGGCAATACCATCAAGACCACGGGCAAATACCAAGCCAGCATACGCCTGCATCGTCAGTTAGAAGTCCAATTCTTTTTTGAAGTAATAGCTACTACTACCGAGGCTAAGAAAAAAGATTGATATCTCCACCAAAAGAATCCTTTTGGTAAGAAAATGTACTTGCAAGTCCAGTCATGATGAAAGGCCTGCAGTATGTAATTTTATTGTGTATATTCATTGCTGTTTGTCAAAGATCCATTAAATCTGACAAGAAAGAAGTTTCGTGCAAAAGTACTTCAATATACAAAGATCTTCTATAAAATAGACCTATGAGTGTTATTATACCTCAAATATCTTACGTATAGCCTCTTGTTCTGGCTTGCAAATCCGTATGCTTTTGAAGAGTGATGGATGCCGAGTTGGTCCAGGGTTACAACAATTTCATTGATAGCCCTAAATTCAAATACTATCGAGTATGGAATGTCACCGTGTCTGAGGGCCATATCAAAGTACATATTGTGGGGAAAGACCATTACTGTTTTCCAGCCTAAAGCCGTAATAATTTGCATGCAATAACCTAGTGAGTCCTAAGAATTTATTCAAAAGGGTGATAGTCTTATTGAAAAGATAGATGCTGGATTATCATTGGTTTTGAAAAGGTAGAAAACATGGCCCTTATATACATAAAGGGAATTATATCTTTGGGTATGGTATATAATCAAAAAGCAACGTCAAAGAATCCATGTTTCAAAGGAGAATATTTGCGAAATCTCATATTAAAAATATCTTTTTTCACCTATGCCTAATGGGGGTGGGATAGTATTATTTATGAGATACAATATTTTTATTATCAACCCGGTAAGATCTATTACATTCATGTCAAATGCAAACTAATCAAGAAATATTATAGCGAGGAAGACCATTACATTTACGAATTGCTCAATGTAGAATCCACTCTTAGTCAAGGATACGGTAGAGCATGTAAGCAGTAAAACAAACCAAAAATTTCGTCTGAAAATGGTAGTTTAAAAAATTTTTTATATTTTTTGTTACATTTGTATTTTCAATGCAAAAAAGGCTATTAAAAGATTTAATGTACATTTCTTGATTTTGATCGGTATTGGTGCCTGTAAAAAGGAAAAAAACATTTCTCCCCTAATCATTGAGAATGGGGTTTCAGTATATTGTCACTACCAATCTAATAATGTCACCATAGGATGTTTATTGGGTAATGATACCCCCTCTCGTTGAGAGTAGGGGGATATACCGAGGTGGTAGTCTATATTGAAAAATATCTTAATCCCAAATGTCAGTTCTTAGGATTTTGTAGAACGACTGTATACCGAGGCATTTACCTCAATCTCTTTAAAGATATAAAGAGTTCGACAAGACTGATTACAGTGTGTTTAATGAGAATCTCACGATAAAGGAGGTATAATGAATGCAATAGTTCCGATTCAAAGTTCAAGGTGACCATCTGATCGAGTTACCCAGTCAACAAGATTCGACTGAAGAGTACGGACATGAGTTGGTACTATTTAAACTAGTCTAAAAATCATAACTTCCTGCTGAAAAAGAGATCACTTTGTGGATCGACAGCAAAAAAATATAAACGCCCACTTTGGGAAGGAGATAAACCCTTTGGGCTTGTTTTTGGCGACATCTTTTTTGAAGAAAATTCTCAATGGCCAAAGATCCTATGACGGGAACAGATCCAAGGTTTTTATTACCAACCTGGTAACATCTATAACGTTAGGGTCAAACATAAGCTTTAAGGAAATTTTTCAAGTCAGCGGGATATTACACTTATTAGCTATTCAATATAGACACGGTCTTTGCTTCATAAGAGGCTATTTAATTTGTTAAGAGGGAAAGGATATTGAGGTATAATCAGCATTTTTACTAATGCTATAGCTTAGATCTGCTATCCTAGGGCTGTTTATTAAATTTGCTTATCGGTGATTTGATAAAGACATAAAAACCGTAGCATAGTATGACGAGATAAACGGTATTGATGTGGAGGATCCGATCAGTTTGTTTCCATTGGATTATTATGATCAATCGATTGATCGTTGGATAAAGCATATTGATCCCGGTTATGATAAGCCTTTGTTAAGTCCTGAAATGAATAAAAGACGTCTTTATATGTTTTATGATCACTATTTAGTTTCGTGTTTCCTATGGAATCCGAATTATGTAAAAGAGGTCTTACAACAATCACCGCCAAATGATCTAAAAACAGAAGAACAAGGTTTGATCGATCATTTCACCAATCGGCCAGGCCGATTGGTTGGGTATGGGGTAAATTTTAGTCTCTATATATAAGCGTGGATCAATCATATCGTTTAGAATGTTAACTTATTTCAATGGGATCATACCAATCATAAATAGGATCGTCGAGCTATTGCGATTAACAATTTGCATGCGATGCTGTTGCCTACAATTGATGTGTACTTTTATGATCGTCATTTGACTGCATAGGGTTATCCTTTTGATAATTTGCAATTGTTCAGTATGTGGGTAGGTATACTGGTTTATGTCCTTATATAAAAACAGGACAACGATTAGTCTTTGGTGCTCATGCCCGATTATCATGGAAATATATCATATACTTATTGAAAAGATAGGTGCCAATGGGCCGAAAGCCCTTACGTACTACTTGGAGGATATTATACTAGCCCAGATCGAGGATAAAATTAAATATCTGGCCATATAGATTGGGTCGAGACTCGTTGTATAGTACACGTATATGCTACTTATCTATACATGGGTAGAGGGTGTCGAAAGCTAAGTTAGTGGCGAAATTAGTACACAAACTACTCTAGTCGATGAAGGGGGTGATATCAACCTATATAGGGGGGTATTTCCAGTTGATGAAAACTTAGCTAAGGCTAAAACATTATTATCTATATCAGATATAAATTGTAATATGGTTTTATCTAATATAGGTCTGCTGCTTCGAAGCATATAACGCTCATGCCGTTTGTGTCTACGCCTTGCCAATTTTTGAAGATCATGAGTACTTTGATCGGCCGGCCTTATGGCTGGGGTGAAATGTATTTCTACAGTGATTATTCGGCGGAATTGAAGCCACTCTTGGTATATATTTGCCGCTATATTCTTCGGTACAGGTGAACGTTGATAAGATGCTAGATCAGTCGGCTGCTTCGCCTGAGCAAAGACTTTCCTATTTGATGGAGTAGGGTAAATAGCTTTTGACACTAGTCTATGTTGTTATCTATATTATCATGTATGTCGGCTACGTTCCCAATCTAAATAAAACGGGGGGGTCTATGGTGGATGACTTACCAAGATCTGTAGGGGTAGCTCCCAGTCGGCTTGTGAGGTGTTCTGTTATTGGTAGGGCCGTTTTGTTCCCTATTTTATCGCAACATCTTGAAGATTTGAGTTTAACCGCGTTGGCGGTTAAGAAATATTTTCAGGTCTATTATTTGTACGAATTCCCTGATGAGGATTATTTTATTGAACAAAAACTGGTGACGATCAAATCAGTTGGTCGACCCTCACATGAGTTTCATTTCGAAAGGGGATATTTTATTACTCCTTTGTGATGCACTTAGATGGTGGGGTAGGGGGGGGATTTTTTTTATCGTATTACGTATGATGATGAGAGATGCTTAGCACTTTTGTTATATTTGCTTATTAAGTATTTGAAGCCTATGAAAAATTCTGAAAATATTTTCAGAGCTATCATCTCTCATGCTAAGGCCTATGGCTTTGTATTCCACTCGAGCGAGATTTATGATGGGTTGAGTGCTGTCTACGATTATGGTCAGTATGGTGTGATCCTCAAGAATAATATTAAGGAATATTGGTGGAAAGCTATGGTACAATTGCATGAAAATATTGTTGGTATCGATGCGGCCATTTTTATGCACCCAACTACCTGGAAGGCTTCTGGTCATGTCGATGCATTCAATGATCCTTTAATCGATAATAAGGACAGTAAACGTCGTTATCGAGCCGATGTTTTGATCGAGGAGTATGCTGAAAGATTTCAGCAGAAAATCGAGAAAGAGGTTGATAAGGCTCGAAAGCGTTTTGGAGCGGCTTTTGATGAGGTACAATTTCTAGCTACACATCCTAAAGTGATAGCTTACCGTGCCGAGAAAGAAAAAATCCTCACGCGTATGGCCCATTCGTTGGGGGTGGGTGATCTGGCAGATGTTAAAGCTTTAATCGATGTGTTGGGTATCACTGATCCGGATACTGGATCGAAAAATTGGACGGATGTTCGACAATTCAATTTAATGTTTCAGACTCAATCAAGCTCTTTGGAAGAAGGCGCTACAGACTTGTATTTACGCCCGGAGACTGCTCAGGGCATTTTTGTCAATTTTTCTAATGTGCAGAAGACGGGTAGAATGAAAATCCCCTTTGGAATTGCACAGATTGGTAAAGTTTTTCGCAATGAGATTATTGCTAGGCAGTTCACCTTCCGCATGCGTGAGTTTGAGCAGATGGAGATGCAATTTTTTGTAGCCCCTTGTCAAGAGATGAAGTGGTATACGTATTGGAAGGAGGCCCGTTTGAAGTGGTATTTAGCTTTGGGATTAGGTGCGGAAAAATATCGTTTCCACGATCATGAGAAGCTTGCACATTATGCCAATGCTGCTACAGATATTGAGTTTCGTTTCCCATTTGGATTTAAGGAGTTAGAGGGGATTCATTCTCGTACTGATTTTGATCTGAAGCGTCATGAAGCGTATTCGCGGAAAAAGCTGCAATATTTTGATCCGGATCAGGGACAGCATTATGTCCCTTATGTGGTGGAGACTTCGGTGGGTTTGGATCGTGTGTTTTTGGCTGTGTTTGCTTCAGCTTTTGAGGAGGAATCACTAGAAGATGGTACAAGCCGTTTGGTATTGAGGTTACCCCCGGCTTTGTCTCCAGTCAAGGCTGCTATTTTCCCTTTGGTTAAAAAAGATGATTTACCTGAGATGGCTGAGAAGATCTTCCATATGCTCAGATTGGATCATCAATTGATTTATGAGGAGAAAGAGTCCATTGGGAAACGTTATCGTCGTCAGGATGCTATTGGGACACCGCTTTGTGTCACTGTAGATCATGAGAGTCTGCAAGATAACTCTGTGACGGTACGTTTCAGAGATACTATGGAACAAAAAAGAACACCGATAATGACACTTAGTGAATTGATAGAAGCCGAGACAGGTATGAGAAAACTTTTAAAATCTCTTTTGTAATACATGATGTGATATACTTATTTTTTGGGAGTATATGTGATGTGCTGTGTAGTTCAGGGGAGCGCAGTACTATGGTGTCTCGGCTATGGTTTATGATATAAATCTCTCTTGGAGAGGTATTAGTATTTCTGTTGGAGGGAGATCTCTATGGAAGTTGTAAAGTAATTTTTTTAACGTGGAATCAGTAGTGATTTTTGTTTTTGTCATGGGGTACTTGGCTATCATTTTGGAGCACCCTTTGCGCTTGGACAAGACTGTAACGGCGCTGATCATGGCTACACTTAGTTGGGCTTTGATCGCATTAGGCGGCTTGCCTGTTTTTGAGGTGAATCCTGGTTTGAAGGAATTGGAAATTGCCGATATGCAGCAGCTATTGCTCCATCATTTGGGTAAGACCGCTGAAATTTTGATTTTTTTGATAGGTGCAATGACCATCGTAGAAATTGTCGATATGCATCTAGGCTTTGACGCTTTGAAAGCCATGGTGAAGACCCGAAATAAGCGTAAGTTGTTGTGGGTTTTGAGTGGGTTAGCTTTTTTCTTATCGGCTGTGATTGATAATCTCACGGCTACCATCGTCTTGATAATTTTGCTCAGAAAGTTGGTCATTCGGCGTGAGGATCGTATCTACTATGCTGGGCTCCTCGTTATAGCTGCTAATGCTGGCGGTGCATGGTCCCCTATCGGGGATGTTACTACTACCATGTTGTGGATCACCAATAAAATAACCCCGTTCAATCTTATTAAACATATTTTTATTCCTTCTGTGTTGTGTATGGTTTTCCCCACATTGATTGCTTCATTTTTACCAGCTTTCAGAGGGAACTTACGAATGAATCGATCTAAGTTGTCCGACCAAAAGTTTAAGAGTAGTGCTTTGATGTTGTATCTGGGTTTGGGGATGATATTATTCGTTCCGATATTCAAGACATTGACGCACCTGCCGCCTTATATGGGTATGATGTTTGCTTTGGGGGTGGTCTGGATGGTGGCAGACTACATCAAGCCGCTAATGGAGAAGGAAAAGATCCCTCATAGATTTTCTGTACACGAAGCTTTGGGACGTATAGAATTGTCCAGTATTTTATTTTTTTTGGGCATACTTTTAGCCGTAGGCGCTTTAGAATCTTTGGGGAAGTTGTTTCATTTTGCAGAATGGATTAATGGTGCCGTCCCTTCTTGGGAGATGGTCGTGATGATCTTGGGTGCTGCCTCTGCCATTATTGACAACGTCCCTTTGGTAGCTGCTGGTATAGGGATGTTTTCTGAATCTATTGATCATGAGATGTGGCATTTCATCGCTTATACGGCTGGTACTGGGGGTAGTATGCTCATCATGGGTTCTGCAGCAGGTGTGGCCGTTATGGGTATGGAAAGGATCGATTTTTTCTGGTATCTAAAGAAGATAGGTTGGTTGGCTGTGTTGGGCTATTTGGTCGGTTGCATATATATAATCTGGTTGAATAGGGCTTTCTAAAAGTGTATAGACTTTTTATGTATTGTGAGTGTTTAGGTCAGAGATTTCGATTTTAGAAGCTGTATCTACCATCATCGTTCAATTTTTGAGCCACTGTTTTTCTGAATTGAATCACGTTGGGATGGGTAGTGTTTTGTATGGATCTCTTTAATATGGTTAGGAGCATGGTGTTGCTCGTCGTCGATAGATAGGTATTGGATGGCGTCTTTTCACGTCCATCGCGACTGACTTTTTCTAATGTTTGGGATGGTTGTAGTTGTTATGGTAATGTTTTTTTAACTTTCTTTTCCAGTGGTGATTGCGAAGTGTTTTTATGTGCCAAGTAGGTCGGATTTGGACAGGTAGATCCAAATGGTGATATCGACTAGTTTGATTAGGAGTTGTTGGTGGGTTTCCAATTGCTTTCCAAAATTTTGTACAGCTTTGCTAAAGATAAAGAAGATAAGATTTTTGATCAATGTTTTTTCTTGGGATAAAAGTTATTTCTGATTCGGTGTTTCAAAGGAAGGGATACTGATTAGTTCATTTGCTATAGCTTTGGTGGGGAGTGATCAAATTCAATCTTTCTTTTTGAGTCTTGCGTAGCAGCATACCTAGGGTGAGCAGGTGGTTGATCTTGTTTTTTCCGTACCCCCCCCCTCGTAGGTGTGGGTGATGTGTGCGCTGCGCTAGGCTGTTTTCATCGGTGTGTTTTCGGAAAACCCCATACCGTCGTATATTTGAATATCTTCGTCTGTGACGTGTTGTAAGGCTTCTGAGCAAAAGACTTTTAACAGGGTGGGATTTTTCGACGTATTATTTTATCCCTTTTAATTTGGCTTCGGGCCCGCTGTTCCCCTGATTGTACAATAGGCTTCAATGATTTTTTCGATATCGTAGGTTGCTCGATAGCAACCTGATTTTCGAACGTAACATTGGGTGGCCATCTCGGCTAATTTGTATTGTATTGCTCTGAAGTCGGAGATCTGACGACTGAATTATTTGCGTTAGTTGGTGTGTTGGATCGCTTGGATGATCCCCCGTCTTTGGTTATCTAGAGGTAGGCTATTCCTAGTTTGATACGGTTAGTATTCAACACATTGACAGCTATTTTAAATCAGTCATTGCGTTGGCCTAATAAGTTTTTTACGGCTACTCGTGTCTCGTTGAAGAAATACTTGCCGGGTAGAGGAGCTCCGGATGCCAAATTTGTTTTTTTTCGCCTAGAGTGATCTTATATACGGGTTGTATTTGACGATGAAGGCTGTGCATTTGTTTTTTTTATTTCGATGCGGGTAAAGACGGTTTATACCCGGATAAATCCGGCATTAGATATCCACATTTTTTGCCCGGTGATTTTGTGATATTTACCATCTTCGTTGAGTACGGCTTTGGTTTTGCCTGAGTTGGCATCCGAGCCTGTTTTGGGTTCTGTCAGGCAGTAGGCGCTAAACTATTCGCCGGTAGTCAGTTTGGGTAGATATTTTTGTTTTTTTTCTCAGTGTTGTAGAGTATATGGGTATATAGGGTGCCGATGCCAGTTTGCGTACCAAAGGAGTCTCTAAGAGAGACCTGTAGCTCCTGATAGGAGATCGCAGACTAGAGGATATATGATATGAAATCCATTTCTCCCTATATATGGGTCATACTATGTGGGGCGACTACGACAGGTATTTCGGAATATCGAATACGTATCAGAGTGTTTTGAAAGATTTGGATGGTAGCGTTGAGTTCATTTTATTCCTATTCTATAGCTATCATTATGATCATCGCTGGGTTGGCATTGGCTGAGAAATGAGTCATTTGGTTGGCTATGACTAGTTTTTCGAAGTCTTTTTAGGTCAGGTTGATGACTTTGTGGATGTCTTATAGTACCTTTCTTCTAATTGTGTTCATCTTTGAACGGAATTCCAAGTTGAGTATGGTATTCTCAAGCTTTTCGATGACTTCACCTGCATTTTTTTAAACGGTTTTAGCCGATCGGATGTGGTCTAAGATGATGTATATTCTTCTGCTATTTGTATGGCGGTATAGATGGAGCGTAATAGATGTTTTTGCCTTCGGAATAGATTTGGATACAAGATCTCAATATCTTTTGCTAACATGTCTTCTATCCATGAGGCAATGAGGTAGCCTTCTGTCTGGATGAGTTGATATCCTTTTTCTACGATTATGGCGTCCTATATTTGGAAAGGGCTTTGCTTCCAACCGAAGCCTGCACATATAGCATCATCTATTATATATATCTAATCGGAAATTTTGCCGATGCGGTGAGAGATATAGCTGAAGAGGGCTGCTAGGGTTTTTCAATAAAAATTTCCGTACTTGTCTTGACTCCCGATTAGGACTTTGAATCGGTCTGAGATTTTTTCTATGGCTTTTTATTTTTCTAGAACTGGTATAGAAACCTTTTGCTGTAGGAGATATTCTAAAGTATTTAAATCTAAGGTTAAGATTTCGGTTAAAGCCTGCTTGATTTTTAGTCTTTTTGTAAAATCATAGGTCGGTTTTAGAGCCTAATAGGTTATTTTTTTATTATGTTTTGAATAAACCCCGGCAGTTGAAACTTTTTTGCTCATCGTTTTGTGCCGATTGAAATAGGCCATTGACTAAATTAGCCAAGATATCTAGACCAATGATATTCGTGGTACGGAAGGTAGACGATGTGGGTCGTCCAATGAATCGGGTTGGTCGATGGGTCGACTTCCTCAACACTCAGCCCTAGATCTTTTGTCGTGTGGAACAGATTTATTATGCTCAAGAGTCTAATATGGTTGACGATGAAGTCCGGGGTATATTTGCACAATATGGTGGTTTTCCCTAGAAATCGAGATCCGTAATCCATCAAAAAGCGAATAATTTGAGGGGTTGTCTTAGTAGTGAGGAGGATCTTGAGTATCTTGAGATATCGTGGAAGATTGAAAAAGTGAGTTCCATAATTTTTTCTGAAGTCTTCCGATCTTCCTACAGTCATCAAGTGGATGGGGATTTCTGATATATTTGAGCTGATGAGCGTACCGGCTTTACGGTAGAATTCGACTTTTTCAAAAAGGAATTTTTTGATATCTAGGTATTCCACTATATCTTCGACGATTCAGTCCATATATTTGATATAGTGGATGTTATTTTCAAAATTTACTATTTTGTATCCTTTAATTGAAGTCTTGATGATAAAGAGGAGGAGGGGTAGATTAAAGTGTTTTTTGTAAGTTGTCATTGATAATACGGTTGCGTACAGTGGTTTTTTACCGTTAGGCCTTTTTAAGGCAGGATTAAATAAAAGGAGTCTTTGCTTGAAATATTTAATAGTAACACTTGAACGCATATATTGACAAAATCATAGGTAATACCTGCTCCCATGCTTATAGATCCTAGGATGGCTACTTTTTTATGTTTTGTTTTTTCATTACTTTGATAGAGGTTTTGTTTTATAATTTCGTTTCTTGGATATTTTCCATGGTTTGATGAGGTAGGGTTATAGTCCCCGTATCATTTTTTGGCCTGAGGCGTGATGGGACATGCCTTCTTTTGGATCGGTAGTGATGAGATTCTTCATAAAAGATGGCTTGTTTATAAAAGATTAGTAAAAATGTAATGAAAAAAACCATGTATATAAGCTAGTGTAGGACTATGTTGCTTAAGCTTGATGAGGCAATATATCTTGTCATTTTTCATTTAGGAACTAAATAGGATAAATGGTATAAACAGCTTTTTGTCTTCTTTTTTCAACTAGGCTTGTTTGTGCTGGACAATTAATCCTTTCGGTTGAGTAGAGAAATGAAGTATAATAGCTGAGCCAAAGCTCCTAAAGCGGCTACAATATAAGTCATAGCAGCCCATTGGAGAGCATCTTTTGCACTATAGTATTCTTGAGGAGTTACGACACTATCATTTTTAAGCCAAGCCAATGCACGACGACTGGCATCAAATTCTACTGGAAGAGTGATCAACGAAAAGAGCACTGCCATGGCAAAAAGGCCAATGCCAAGCTTGAGGATAAAAGTATTCTCACCACCAGAACTATACAAAACCGCTAAACCAGTCATAATGACAATATTTGTGAATATTGAACTAATGTTGACCACGGGTACCAGTTGAGAGCGTAATTTGAGCATACTGTAGCCCACTTGGTGTTGCACAGCATGACCACATTCGTGAGCTGCTACAGCTGCTGCGGCTGCATTTTTTTGAGAATATACCTCTTGACTGAGGTTGACCGTTTTGTTTAAGGGGTTGTAATGGTCCGTCAATTGGCCTTCTACGGATATCACTTTTACATCATATATTCCATTGTTTCTGAGCATTTTTTCTGCGACTTCTTGTCCGCTCATGTCGTTTTGTAGAAACAACTGGGCATATTTGCGGAATTTACTTTTTAAGATGTTGCTCACGAGCCAGCTGATAACAAAAGTAATACCAATAATTAAATAATAAGCAGAGGTCATGATCTATTTAGGTTTTATATCTTTCGAGATTATTGGCAAAAGTATGCCAAAATTTATCGCCTAGGAAATAGAAAAGGAAATTTTACTCTGAGAGAATATTTTGATATAATTTTGGCCGCATTCAACCTATAAAATATTTCCATATCATGAGAAAATTACTTTTGACAACGGGTCTTTTGATCCTCACTTTGTTTGTGAATGCTCAAACGATAGGGCAGAAGGTGGGAAAAACAATAGATAAAACCATTGATGAGACCAAAAAAGTTTTCAAGGAGATGCAGCACGGTGTTAAGGCTGGTGTAAACATCTCCAACGTTACCGAGATGTATAAATCTTCTTATGTTGTGGGTTTTTATGCTGGAGTGTATGGTAGATATAACTTTGATGAGAATATGGCTATCCAGCCTGAGCTTTTGATATCACGTAAAGGTTCTAAACTTACCTTGCTCAATAATAAATCAAGAGAGATTATTGTCAATACGTATCTGAATGTTCCAATCATGTTTGGATATCATGTGGTTAAAGGGCTTCACCTAGAGGTAGGGCCTCAATTTGGATTTGCATTGAGTAAAGATAAAATTGCCAATTATAATGATAATGAGACTTTGAAAGCAAAGACTTTTGATTTTAGTTTGGCTATAGGTCTAGACTACAATGTGGGAAGACATTTCGACCTACCTAATTTGGATCTTACAGGTCGTTATACTATTGGTCTGACCGATGTATACAAGGGAACAAAAAATACTTCCAATAAAAACTCAGTCTTTCAGATAGGTTTGGCATACGCCTTCTGACCATGTATCGAAAATGTAAAAAAACTTTGAAACAATTCGAGACTTTTATTAAGTAAGTATCTGATAGAGAGAGTGTTTTATTAGAAAAATTTATCTCTCGCATGAGACTTGAAAAGTAAAAAATAAATAGTTAAAAAACTACTTATTTTTAAGCGTATCAGTTTTATTTTTGCTCGTTGATCAAGTGAAAGGACAATCCAACCGTACGGCTGGAGAGAATTATTTTGATGTGAAAGCTGGGCCAAATTATTATGGTGTCAGTGGATTGAATGGACTTATATTTTTGGTTTTTATGCTGGGTATGTGATTGATTATAATTTAGCTAGTCAGCCTGAGTTTGCTTTTTCCAATGTAAGGTGTAAGAGGAGGGGGGCTTTATGATAAATCTGATCCAGAAAAAAGGATGAATTTGGATAATTCATATTTGTCATTACCTATCATGTATAAATATTGTATGATCGAGGAATTCAGTTTGCAGGCAGGCCCTCAGGTTGGATTTTCCATAGCATGGGTAATAAAGAAATCAATCTGATCAAGATAGGGATAGAGACCACATTCAAAGGCAGGAAAGCTAAGGAAGACAATACTTCGGTTAGTCAATCATTTAATAATAAGCCTTTTGATTTTGGTATAGTTGTGGGTTTGGGCGATAACATTGATGACAAAAGGATGTGATTTCTAATAAGAATTTACTCCTTTAAAGAGGGTTTGGGTTATACATTCTGGTTTTTCACTTCTCTTACATAAGAGCCTTGGGTAAGTCCGAGATTTTTTTTAAATGAGGTTTTTATCTATAAAGATCGGCGAGGGGGGTATATTAATATATTAAAGTAATGGCCTAGATTTGTCGTTCAATTTATCAATTCAAGATTATGAAAAAGTTATTATCTACAATTGCCTTTGCGAGAGTTTTGTTGGCAGCCTAACTACAATGGTAAATATATTTTTTGAGATAATAGCTCAATCAACCAGTAGGTTGATTTTATTTTAGCCTCAAGGCAAAGATGAATATTGCCAACATAACAGGGTTAGAATAAAGTAAAGATGAATGTTAGTCTTCCAGCTTAGTGTTTGATGTGAATGGTTGGTTGTACATAGGGTATATATCAGTGAGAATTTTGGCATCCAATTAGAGGTATTGGTCTCTATGCAAGGGAATCAATCATATATTAATCTAAAAAGTGTAAAAAGTAAAGTAACCATCATAAATACTTACATTAATGTACCTATTTTGCTCTAATACACCTTCCCAGTATGGATTTATTTAGAGGTTGGGCTCAATTTGGGTTTCTTGTGGGGAAGGATGTGAAAACAATTGGTGCGTATATATTTACAAGTCTAAGCCTAATATGTTTGATTTTGGTTTGGTAAGAGGTATTAGCTATCGTTTCGATGGAAATTGGACTGTAAACCTTCGTTATAATTACGATCTAATCCCTGTATATGACATTAAAGGGTCACCTAGTGGTCAGCCGAATAGAAATTTAGTTTTTCAATTGGGTTTAGGTTATACGTTTTGATTTCGTATGATTGTAGTCGAATAAAAAAACTGTCTTTAAAGACAGTTTTTTTATTATAAATATTTCACTTTTACTGAGGTATATATAAAAATTATATTGATAATACAAAACTTGTCTAGATTATAGTAGAATTTATATTTTTTTTTAATTCTTTATTTATATTATATCCTTCTATTTTCTTTACTTTTGTAGGGTGGTCTTGAAGATGAAAATATTCTTGAAATATAATTTTATCTCTATCGCAAGCATTGTATTGCTGGGTATATTATTTTTTTAATATATCATCATGTAAAAGCTTCATCTGAAATGAGGTCTTTCCAAGGAGATATTTGTGAATGTTCTCAATATGAAGAAAGTGATCCTTGTAATAAAGGATGGAATGGTTTCTATTTTTTTCAGATATGAGTCTTTTGATAAGATAAGTTTGGAATAAATACGGGTTAGATAAAGCGTCTTCCAGTGCGGTTTTTATCATGATGAGTTGATTATCTAGAATATATACTAATCCCCTTCTGGGGGGATGGGGTGAATATTACATGTTGTATGAAGTGATTGAACCCGACTTCTTGTTTGATTGTTTTGGCCTCTTCTAGGAAAGAGTGTTATTTTTTTCGTATAGTTTTTTTTAAAAAAATATTTTCATGAAAATTAATTTATTTAATAATATAAAAGCAGATCTTTTAGCGGGTTTGGTTGTGTCTTTGATTTCCATGCCTTTGTGTTTAGGCATTGCATTGGCCTCGGGAGCGCCTTTGTATTCTGGGATTGTCTCTGGAATAGTGGGTGGTATAGTTATCGGTTTTTTGAGCCGGTCACCGCTCAGTGTGGCTGGGCCAGCTGCCGGTCTTACAGCCATTGTTGCTATGGCCATAACGGATTTGAAAGCTTTCGATGTTTTTTTATGTGCAGTATTGATTGCTGGGTTGTTTCAATTTTTGCTTGGTATATTGCGGGCAGGATGCATTTCAAGTTATTTTCCTTCGAATGTGGTCGACGGGATGTTAGCCGCTATTGGTATCATTATTATCATAAAGCAGATCCCTTATTTGATCGGTTTTGATCTGAATGATGCTATGGAATTAATATTGCTCGAAACTGAGATTATTTCTATCACGCGTGCGTTTAACTATATCGAGCCTGGGATATTGATCATAGGATTCATTTCTCTAGCTATTTTGGTCATTTGGGAGCAGCCTTTTATGAAAAATTTGAAAGCTATCCCAGCAGCACTAGTAGTAGTCGTAGTAGGTGTTTTGACGAATGGATTGTTCCTATTATTAGACAATAGACTAACTATAAGAGAGATGTCTTACTTTGTAAATCTCCCCATAGCTCGCAATATGGGAGACTTTTTAAAGGAATTCACCTTACCGAACCTGGCAGGACTCAAAAATCCTTATGTTTGGCAAACGGGTTTTGTCATAGCTGTAGTGGCCTCTATTGAGACGTTGCTTTCTATCGAAGCTATTGACAAGTTGGACCCGTACAAGCGGTATACACCTACCGATAGGGAATTGCGTGCACAAGGTATAAGCAATATGGTCAGTGCGATTTTGGGCGGTTTGCCCATTACCTCGGTAATCGTACGTTCATCGGCCAATTTGCATGCTGGTGCTCGTACCAAATTGGCTGCCATCACTCACGGAGTATTGCTGTTGTTGTGTGTGGCTTTGATTCCTGGTTTGCTCAATAAAATTCCATTAGCTTCTTTGGCTGCAATACTCATCATGGTAGGCTATAAGCTTTGTAACCCTTCTATATTCGTACACATGTGGAAGGATGGCAGGCTTCCTCAATTCATTCCCTTTATTGTCACGCTTATCTCTGTAGTATGCACCGACTTACTCAAAGGCGTTGCTATCGGTATGGTGGTGAGTATTTTGTTTATGCTCCGTAAGAATATGAGGATCCCTTTTTATTATAATCGGGTGACCTATTCTCATGGCGATATCATTCGTATAACCCTGGCTCAAGAAGTCTCTTTTTTGAATAAGGCCAGCATCAAGAAGACCTTGGAGAATATCCCTGAAAATACCAATCTTATCATAGATGCCAGCCGTACGGAATACATTGACTTTGATGTGTTGGATTTGTTGAAGGAGTTCAGAGACTTTAGGGTTGAGATTAAAAATATAAAAATTTCTTTCATCGGATTTAAAAACATCTACCGTATCGAAAATACTTCTGAATCTGATATGGGAACTCCGGAACTCTTATCGATTAATGAAAAGCCCAAGCGTTCTTCGGGTAAGTATAGAAAATTGATTAGAGAGTTGGAGCAAAATAGTAAAAAAAAGTAAAACGGTAAAAAAATAAATTTATGGGATATCACGGGAAAATATTCAGATATGAAGTGACTTCAAAGAATGCATTATAATATTTGAAAGAAAGCAATTTTAGTTTTGTCAATGTATTAAACAGTGATTATGACCATTTACGTATGATTAATAAGAGCTATGAAGGGCAATGGCCCTTTGCCACTATAGTGAGGTGTATGTATGGCCTCACGCACCTCGGTATAATTAATCTTTGATCAAGGCTTAGTTTAATATATTTAGCATATGTGTTGCATGAAATGTTATCTCGCCCAATACCTTAGGCTCTTTGGGTTTTGCCTGTAATATAATTGACTATAAACTTATCGTCATCTCTGGACACACCAAGTGTGGTACTATAAAGGCTATTTGTGATGATGTTCAATTAGTCAATATGACCAAACTGCTGGCCTGATATGGGCCAGCGGTATATGTAGAGAAAATTGTCGCTGACAATAAGACTTCTACAAATCCCAAATTAGTAGAGAGGGTTTGTGATCTGCATTTGTATCAAATCGCAAAAGATCTCTTGCAAAAGAGTTAAGTGCTGCAAGAGATGATAGAAAATAGTGAAGTAGGTATCGTACCGGCTAAGTACGAAATCGAAACCAACCACGTCGTATTTTATGAAGAATATATAATTTTTAACTAAAAAATTAATTATTATATCTTTATTTAATCTATATCATAACGTTATATATATATATGTATATTAATTTGTAATTTTTTATTTGTAGTGCTACTTATCTGTATGACCTTTTCTTCTAGCAATGAGTTGTCTCCTTTCAAATATGAGGTAGTAGTATTTATCAGGAGAGGTATGAGGGAATAAATGATCTTAGATACTTGGCGTGAGGGTTATCCGGTTGTCACGGACAATTTTGCCTACCTTAAACTTGTTTTATTACGGTTTTGATAACAAGCCCTATATGGGCCATCTTCATCGTGCACAAGAGTTTGGGTAAAGATGTTGTGGAGGCATTCATATAACTTTATTGTCAAGAATTTTCCATATAGAGTATGAAACGAGTTTATGATTTCGGAGAAGATGACAATGTTTTAATGACTGTCAATAATACCTCTGTTTTCAATTGTAGACTAGTGATAGGGAGGGAAACACCCGAATCATGTCTACGGTTGGGATATCAATGTCAACCCATTAATCAATCATTATATCAAAGGGGATGGATGTGATATTAGCTCTTGAAGGCAAGACCTATTTGGATCGATCCAAAGTCATCCCCTGGATAAATCGTATAAGGTGGGCAAGCCAGTCGAGCCTTCACTAGTATAGGATGAGAGTATGGTAGTAAATATAAATCAATTAAAGATTATCACTATTATGAAAAATAAGGACATGAATAAATAATATTTTATATGAGTGTGGGATTAATCCAGGTGTGCTTTCTATCCCGATGCTGACAGGTTTCTTACACGGTGCTGTAGCGCTGCGACTTATTGTGTTGGTTAGTACAGTAGATTAGGTTAGCCAGGCCAAGTTGTCCCTTTTTCACTTATTCCAACCTTTTCAGTATTCGGCCACTTATCTGGGTTTTTATACCCTCTAGGCGGGTGCGTAGTGGTACACTCAAGTATACCCCACCAAAATATCCTTGAAGTGCCTGAGGTGATAGTCCATATAGCGAGTAACGAGATTATTCATTAGGTTTCCCTTTTGAGCGGAGAATATGAAAAAGATCTGGATGAATTCCAAAAAGCTGGTTTCATAGCTGTCCCATCCGATTTGGTCCGTTCTATTAGGATGACTGAGAGTACAATAGCATTCGAATGCAAGATCGATATGGTCACCTATTTCCCTTTAGGTGAGGAAGGCAGCGCGGGCTATTTGGTCCTTTGTAAGATCCTATGCATCCATGCTAAAGAATCAATTTTGGATAACAAAGGCCTATCTGATCCTATAAAGATGGATTAGGTCGACCGTTTAGGTGGTTCGTCGTATAGCTGCGTCACTCCTGACAGGATATTTAGGCTGCCCAGGCCTTTGGCTAGATGGCATGGGGGGATTAGTGTTCCCGATAGGATTCATCGCAGTGATGTGATCATCGGCAATGAGCTGGCTCAACTCGATGGTATAGAAGAGTTACCCGAAGTCCAGGAAGTCATAATCTTTTCCACTACTCATTTAGATTTTTGAAAAATATGTTTAGAAGGGGACTTGCACTGAGTAGCCCAAGCTTTTTTTTGCAAAAGGGTTTGGTACGGGAAGCATGGTTGATCATTTTATAGAAGTTATAAACCCGTTCAGCCTGATATCTTCATAAAAAGGGTTATGATAATCAAGGAGATAAAGGCTGTCCAAGTGAGGATCGAGGCCATGGCTTCGGCATCCTCACATAGCCCCCCCCCACCCCATCTGTCGTGCTAGGATGTGGAAATTACTTACACGGGGTGGGTTGGTGTATAGCAATGCGATCTAGACCTCTAGGCGCCCCCCCCCCGTTGTTGTATCTAGTAACTTGAGCCGGTAAGAGGCCCGTATAGAGAAGCAGGACGAGGCGCTTCAGCCCCATAGTGTAGAAGGTAATCTTGACTTTGGGTCGAGGTAGGGTCAGACTGAGTCAGGCGTATACCGAGAACCAGGCTCAAGGGCGTGGCTGCATTGCCTAGGTAATGAATAAAGATACTCAAAGCTCTTGATAGGTTTATTTTCAATATATTACATACTAAGCTAATGAGTACTCCGAGGATCAACGGGTTTTGCAATAAGGCCTCTATCGTTAGGAGGAAGCCCTTTTTTGTTGCTTTGGCCGTAACGAGTCATCACCATAGTGCTGAGCACATTGGTTAGCACGATCATATATGCGCGATGAAGACTCCTGAGAGTGCTATTCCCGCATCGTTGTATAGGGCGCTTGCCATGTGTGATAAGGGGATACATAGGAGTTGTATCTCACGCCTTCTTGAAAGATCTAGGTAAATAGATAGTCCGGCATTTTGATCAGCGTACACAAGAGGAAGATTATCCTGACAACAAGGAGCATAGCCCCTATCGTGGCGGCCAAGACAGAAGTGGTCTCGGTTCCCCAAAAAAAATATTCAACACCCTTTTAGGATCAATAATGCTGGAAAAAAAACAGATAGTCGGTGAGTTTTGGATAACTACTCCAAAAGAGGCCTATTTTATAAAACGTAGTTTGAGTACGTAGCCTATGATGAGTAGGAAAATCGATAGGATGATTAGGAATATGATGTATATTTTCATGTATTAATGATTTGTAAAATATTAAACTACTTGTTTGATACTTTCCATAGTTTTTTACAACTTAGTTTAACAGTAATCTAATGGGTTTTTAAAATAAATATTCTAAAATCAATTATTTATAAATTAAATGTTTATCCGGGTTTATAGATCCCAAGCTGCTCTGCGATTGGGGATGGCAATACCTTGTACACCAGGCCGTAGACCCCACCGTCTATTGCCTTAGTGGGCAAAATCATAAAAACAGGACCAGTCAATTTTTAGCCATTTAATTACTATACATCATTGGGATCAATCCGGCTAGGCTCAGTTTTTATATCCATCGTTCTGAGGAAAAGTATGTTTTAAAAGATCCGCACAAAAATATTTTAGAGATACCCTAATTGGTTATCGATGTCGTTAGTCATGACATCATGCAGTAGAACTTCCTCGCTAGCATTGGCTACGATTAGGAGACCAGTAAGTTTGATAAGTCGAGTTTTACAGCTGCCTCATCGGACAAAGTACAACCACTCAGAGTGGGTGAGAGTAGACTTACCTTTGAATGCCGAGTCCAAATATATCATCTCATTGGGGCAAGAGTCTGATACTGGCAATCTAGTCCTCTGCGAAGTCCTGGGGGATCCATGTTGATAAGGAGGTTTTAAATGAAAATGGCTTGTCCAATTCCAGAAAACCGAATCTCTTATGCGCTTTGAAGAACTAATGATGTACGTGTGTGACCGAATCTTTTCTCTTTGGGGGATTTAAAGCCTATGAGTGCTAAGATCATCGGAGTAGATCCGTATCCTTGTGAGGAGATACAGTCGCGGTTTAGTACTCATAGGGAATGGTTTGGCCCTTTTGGTCAATGTCGAGGCGATTACTACTGCTGAAGAGATTACTGAATTTTCTACTCAAATGGATCTTTCGTCTGTGCATTCCGACCGAGTGCTGTATAAGTTGGGGGGGGGGGCACATGCCTATCTTCAAGAGGGCAAAGTTAAAGAGGTCTTAATGATATTATTTCAGCCTGAATATGGTGTGGTTGACGTGGTATGAATTTAGTTGAGATGAGAAAAGAGCTTTCTTATACAGGGTAACTTTTTTATTGGTGTTTGATCCATTGGTGTATCCACTAGTGTTCGCTAAAAAATTATCGTAGAATCACGCGCAAGATTGTATAGATGAGTATATCTAGAATCATCCCTAATACACTGAACAGAATCCCTCCGATGATGATGGTTAAAAAGATATCTACCGGGGGGGGTCTGCTTTTGGAATAGATGATCGATTGGTTAAAAAAATGTCGATCCCCTAAGCAAAGATATAGCAGAGTGGGATCCAAAGTATCATAGGGTCGATTTCCTGAAAATCGTCTCCACCTTGTATCATATTCGTCATCGAGAGCAAGAGCCGAAGACGCCCTCGTCGATCAAAAGCTTCAGATAAGGTATGACTGCGTTAAGCAAGGGTACAAAGCAATGCGTTCTCAATCCTAAAACAGATGAGTGTATAACCATTTATAATACAAATATGATGGTCAATTGCAAGATAATACCCAGGAAATACCCGCTTAGTCACTCTTTGATTTGTATCTAGGCATGGGTATGTTTCTCCTTTTTGTCTATAGGGTATATGAAAAGTGCTAGGTGGATGAAAAATTTTCGATCTTTCATGAAGAAAAAGGTCAGAAACAAGATGGAAAAAACGTTTATAAATAAACTGCTGATGATTGTGATGAAAGAATTGAGGTATTTGGTTAACGATTCGTAATTGATGTTTGAAAAAATCTTTGTCCTGTTAAAATCTGTGAATAGGTGTATTCCGTGATTTTTCAGCCAGGCATTGATCAAGGTATATTGTCTGATAAGGTTTTATCTGAGTTGTGGTGTGTTAAGCAAGGATAAATCTTTGGCTTGATCGGTGATCATTGGGATGATTAGACCGATGAGGCCTATCGTGATAAAGATGAGTAAAAACATGGTGAGCGTCATGCTCAAGATGGCAGGAAACCTCCGTCGCATGTATAAAACCGGACGATAGGTTTTTCGATCAATGTAAGGATTATAGCAAAAGTGATATAGAAAAATACTTTCCAAATTTTCCAAATAAAATAAGTGGTCAATGCAAGGAGGCTGATTCTGATGGTGCCCTTTCATACCCTCTGGTGATGAGGTCATTTAGGGTAGACTTAGAGGGTGATTTCGTAGCTGTTGCTGAGATGTATACAGAGTGTTTATTGTCTGGTAGTGAAAATAAATTTGTATGTATATTTCCAGATATTCTGGCCCAATGAAAGTAGAAATGATCTATGGTTCGTCGATTTTTTTGGGTTGTTTTTTAGACGTCTTACTTTCTGTGACGATAAAGAGGTCTTCGTTGTCGCGTTTCATATGAAAATGCTCTCGGGCTAATTTTTCCAAATAATCTGGGTCTGTATGTATCCTTTCGAGTTGATATTTTTCTATAGCGATCTCTTTTTTTAGATAGTTCCTTTCAGATTGAATTTTACGGATGTTTTGCTCAAGTTTCCAATGTGATATAAAAGAATTAGTATCAAAAAACACCATCCATAGGGTGAAAGAAATCCCTATCCAAAAATACTTATTTTTCAAAAGAGAATATTTTTGGATGTATTCTTCGTCTTCTTCTAGACCAAACCTTTCCATGGAACTTTATTGTCCGGCGATAGACAAAGTTACGATTAGTTTTTTATTTTGATCTTATTTCGGATAACTGATTTAAGGATATTGATAGCTACGTAGTTTTGACGCATATTTGGGATTATTATGTCTGCATAAGATTTTGTTGGTTCGATGAATTGTTCATGCATTGGCTTGAGGGTTTCTTGGTAACGGCGTAGCACCTCATCGAGGTCTCTGCCACGTTCAACAATGTCTCTTTTGATACGTCGGATCAGGCGTTCATCAGCATCGGCATGTATGAAGATTTTCATATCGAAAAGGTTTCTCAAAGAGGTATGGGTGAATACTAATATCCCCTCGACGATGATAACTTGATGGGGTTGGATGTGCGTGAAATCTCCTGTACGTGTATGAGTGATGAAGGAGTAGACCGGCTGATCGACGGCTTTCCCGGCTTTGAGTGCTTTGAGATGCTCTACCAGTAGGTCGAAATCGATCGATCGTGGATGATCAAAGTTGATTTTTTTTCGCTCTTCGAAAGAGAGGAGTTTGTTGTCATGATAGTAATGATCCTGTGCAAGGATGATGATGTCCTCTTGGGGGAGATTACTCAGGATTTTATTTACTACGGTAGTTTTTCCTGATCCAGTGCCTCCACTGACGCCTATGATTAGCATATGAAAATATTTACATGATAATTTAGTGAAATTTACTGATATCATGGGGCCCATTTCACCCCTCCTGATGATTAAGATGTTTTTTTAATGACTTGGACGATGCGTTGAGGGTGTGCTGGTTTGTAATCTTTTTGGGCTAGCACTTCTGTAATTTTTTACTTGGTCTCCTGATAAACAGTTCAATGGTTTTCTTTTTACGAGTAGGTCATAGCGATCATTTCTATTGCATTCTTGTCGATTTTTCATACAACTACGATGGGCCGCAGGTTCTTTCACCATGAAGGCATATTCGTCTAGCACTTGCCGTATGATCTATTTGACTTTTTAGTAATATCTGATTCATAATGAATTGCGAGGGAAATATTGAATTTAGAAATCGATTCTATAGAGAAATTTTTTAACTTCCTCAGAGGTGATTCTCGCATTGGGGATGATCAGTGTACGGTTTTGTGGGTCAGACAGTATGGCCACAAATGATAAGATATCTTTAACTATGCACATCACTCCATTGGTCTCGATTAAATCCACCCACCTTAAAAGATTTGAATATCAGTAATATGATGCCTGAGGCTAGACGGCCTAATGATTTATTGAAAGCATTGTCTATGGCCAATGAAATACTTACTAAAATTATTGCAAAAGAGGTGGTTTGTATCCCAATAACTCCTGCTATAGAGATGAAGAGTAAGATCTTCAGGCCTAAGTTGATCACCGTGACCAAAAAGGGTGCGAGTGTAGAGTCTATTTTACTTTTGTTTAAACATTTTTCACCCCATCGACTCATATCACCGATCAGCCACAAGTCAAAGAAGAGGATAATGTCTGCTCCCTGCTCCTACAAGCTTGGGTCAACAACTACTGATAGTGGTTAATGTGATTTTAATATATTTCATAAAAAATATTTTTTTTTAACATGAGGGGTGAAGACCAATCATTTTTTTTAAGTTGCTTTTCGCAGTATTTCCATGACGTTTCGTCGGGTGGTGGGGCTATGATCTTCAAAGGTTTTTTACAGATTTGGATGTGTTAGATATAAACTTCGTGCATTCAGATGTATGCTATGGTCAGTATTGGGTCTACCTGCTCCGTATTTTACGTCTGCCTTTGATCGGGCAACCCATTTATGACTGGGAGTTGGCTTCCAATTTGATGGAGTCGTTCGGTATGCAGGTGGATCTGCAGGAGGTAGTAGTGTTTGAGTATGGTTAAGATTTTATAGTCCAACACGGTTTTCTTGTTTCCTGGCTTTTCTGTATCAATAGGATATTGATCGTTTTTTTGTAAATTTCTCACCAAGTAATGGGTTGAGATATCTTTGTCTTTTTTTGGTGGCATTTTTACCCATTTCCAATGCGTTTTTCTCATTGATTGGTTTGAAGTATCTTGTTCAATCGCTCTAGTGCTTTACTTGTCCGAGCAAAAAGGACACGGCTACTCGTAGGCTGGTCCAGTAGGTGTACTTTACCGAGGAAGATTTCTCCCTTTTTCTGATTTTTTTAGGTAGTTTTTATCAAATTCACTCAAAGTGATACCACCTGTTTTGTTTCATTGTAAGGGGTGTTTGAAGAGGGGGGATACCGCGATCAGATGATTATCTTCGTATAGGGTTTTAGATGGTTTCGAGGGCTATGTTCGGTATTGTTCGTCCTCATTTGGAAAGTCTTCTTTTTTTACATTTTCAATGTATTGCTTGACTGCTTGATTGATCTGTTCGTGTAGATTGAGGTAACGTCGGACGAATTTGGGTTGGAAATTTTTATTCATGCCAAGTAGATCGTGGATGACTAAAACTTGTCCGTCGACATCTTTCCCAGCACCGATACCTATCGTAGGTATTGTGATTGAGGTGGTGACCTTGGCAGCTAGCTGTGCTGGGATTTTTTCTAGGACTAAAGCAAAACAGCCTGCTTCAACCAAGCTTTTTGCGTCGTTTAAAAGTTTTTCGGCTTCTATCTCTGTTTGGGCTCTCAGGGTGTAAGTGCCGAATTGATAGATCGATTGTGGGGTAAGCCCTAGATGCCCCATCACAGGGACACCTGCAGTGGTGATTTTTTCTATTATTTTTTTGATTCTTGCCCCGCCTTCTAACTTTATCCCATGTACGTCGGTTTCTTTCATCATGCGGACGGCTGACTCAAAAGCCTTTTCAGGGCTGGTTTGGTAGCTACCAAACGGTAAATCTGCAATCACCAATGCACGTTGCGCAGCTCGGGCCACAGCGCTTGCATGGTAGATCATCTGATCCAGAGTGATTGGTAAAGTGGTTACATGGCCTGCCATCACATTGGCTGCAGAGTCTCCTACCAATAAAATATCAATTCCCGCTTCGTCGAGGAGTGTAGCCATTGAATAATCATAAGCGGTCAATACAGTGATCTTTTCGCCTTGGTATTTTCTCTTTCTAATAGCTTCTATATGGACTATGATGATTTTTTTTAAATAATTGTTGATTAGGTAAAATGAATACTGAACAAAGATATGGGTTTTATCGATACTTTTGTTTATGTCTTTGAAAGTTATTTCATTATGAATATAAATGTTATAGGTACTGGATACGTAAGTTTGGTCACGGATACTTATCTGGCGGATCGGAGCAATAAGATCATTTATATGGATATTGTAATGAATAAAAAGTCAAATGGATGAAGGATGGGAAAGTTCCCATTTAGGAACCCCGGCTCGAAGAAATTTTTAAATACAATATCGATGTAAAAAGTCTTTACCTCACTACTGAGTTGAAGGTGGCTATTTATGCTTCTACAATCATTTTTTTTAGCTTTGCCTACTCCTTCAGGTGAACATGGTTCGGTGGATCTTCACTCATGTGCTTCAGTGTAGTTGAATCTTTGGATAAGATCATCAATATGGTTATAAGGTTATCTTAAACAAGAGTACCGTGCCGGTGGGCATAGCTGAAAGGGGTCGAAAAGGTATCGCTCAAAATGCTAATGTGCTTTTTGATGTAGTTTCCAATCCTGAGTTTTTATGAGAAAGTTTTGCCGTAAAGTATTTCAAGAGGCCTAACAGGATCATCATAAGTGCTAGTACATAAAAGGTTATTAAGTTGATGAGAAATATTTATAAATCTTATTACCGATGTTGGTGATCCATTGTTGATCATGGATGAGAGATCAGGATATTTAACCAAGTATGCTGCCAATGCTTTTATAGCGATCAAGATTACCATTTATGAATGAGGTGGCTAATTTTCGTGAATGTACATCGGAGTAGGTATTGATAAAGTATATTTGGGGATGGGCTATAATGAGCGCATTGGGCATAGATTTTTATTTCCCGGTATAGGTTATGGTGGGAGTTTTTTACCCAGGAGATGTCCAGAGCCTTGATCTACTAAGGTAAACTACAGGAGTGCTATTTTCGTGTTTTGGAAGCCATAAAAACCGTAAATGAAGCTTAAAAGACTATTTTGGTTAAAAAGGATCCATAGATATTCCGATCGGATACTTGACCATTCAGAAGATCGCCTTTTTGGGGTTAGACTTTAAACCCAATACAGATGATATTCGAAAGGCCTCCTCGCGCTTAATATGATCGAAAGGTTTTTGCGGTCTGGTATAACCCTCTATCAGTTTTTGATTCTGTGGTTATGCACAATGTAGGAAGGTGTTTTGGGGATAATATCCAATATGCTTGGGACATGTACGAGGTGTTAGATGATGCAGATGCCTTGATCATTGCTACGGAATAATCCTAATTTCATTAACCTTATTTTTAGTTGGTAGCTTTCTGGTTGAAAAACAAAGTGATCTTTTATGGTAGGAATATCTTGGATCCTGAGGGAATCATTTTTCCAGGGTTTTATTATGAAGGAATAGGAAAAGTTTTCAGATTGCGTAGGCCTTAAAGCTGTCCAGAAATAGGCCGTCTGGCTCCTTTAGGATTTAGTTTTGCTCTGATGATAGGTATATCTTTTGTGATGAAAGGTAGGAGGTACATAACCCAATAGTCCAAACCGTGATTGTAGTAAGTAAAAAGTCATTCATTGTAAATTTCACAGGGAAGGCGGTAGTTTCATTGACGTTGATCCAGGTGTACTTGTATTGGATGAAGGCCAAGGTATATCCTCCTAAGATACCTACGCCCCATCCTATTAAGGTGATGATCAATCCCGTGTAAATAAAAATTTTTTTCAGCTGTAGAATGGTTAAACCTAAGCTACAGAGTGTATAGTTTTGTTCTCTTTTGTTTAATTTTAGTATAATGATGGCTCCGATCAGATTGAAAGCGGTGATCAACGTAACTAGGCTCAATAGGAGGTAGATGACGAAATTTTCGGTATTCATCACTTTGGATAAGGTTTCTTGTTGTTCGGCACGTGTTTTTACAATATATCCGGGGCCTAATATTTTGATCAATGCGCTTTTCACTATATCGATGTTGGCTTGTGAAACTACTTTAAGTTCTAAAGCATAGATGTTACTGCCTTTGTCAATCAATTCTTGTACAAAAGAAAGATGACCATATACGTATCTATCGTTGACCTCATCGAGGATGTTGAAAATCCCTGTTGTGATGGCATCTTTTTGAACGAAAGATACTTTAGTGATCTGCCCCTTTCCTGGTCTAGGTACAAAAATCTTCACTGGAGTTTGCCAGTCGCCCAAAACTAAAGAGAGGCGTTGGGCTACCGTAATACCGGCTACAATACCATCCGGATAGCTTGATGAGATGGGATTACCTAAAATGATATGCTTTTGGAGGTCTATTACATGTTCGTAGTTTGTATCTACCCCTTTGAGATAAGCCAAATGATCACGGTCTCGATACCGTAGATAGACCTTCTCTTCGATGGTCTGTGAAAGGGCTTCTACCCCTTGTACTGTACGTATTTTCTGAAGCAATTCCTTTTTAACATAGAAATCCTTTCCATTTGAAGGTAAGATTTTGATGTCAGGATTAATGCTTTGATAAATATTTATGTTCAGGTCTTTAAGTCCTGAGAATATAGCTAGAATTACACATAAGGCCATCGTGGCTATGCTCAATCCTCCTATAGCGATCAGTGTAATGATATTGACGGCATTGGTGTTTTTTCTCGAGAAAAAATATCTCCTTGCTATGTGAAAAGATATATGCAATGTGCTTACTTTATAGGGTTTTGTCCTTCTCCTCTGAGTTCTTTTTCTATTTGGTCGATGTATTCCAATGAATCATCTATACGAAAATATAATTCAGGGAATTTCTGAAGTTGGTACCTAAGTTGCTTAGTCAGTAGTTTTTTGTAGTGGCTGGCTCGAGTACGTATTGTCTCTAAGAGATGTTCCTTCCCTTTTGAGGGAAAAAAACGGATGTCAATTCTTGCTAGTCCTAAATTAGTGGTGACATGTACTTGGGTTACGCTGATTAATAGGCCGTTTTGATTACGACTCGCCTCACGGCGAAGCAATTCTGCTAATTCTTTACGGATCAGCGATGCGGCTTTTTTTTGTCGGGTGGTATCCATGTTTGCAAATATAGACCAACGAAAAAACATCCCAATAGTTAACTAACTAAGAGGTTGATATGTTTGATCTTGTTATTCAGGTTAATGAGGTATGATTCTCGGATGTCAAAATGACAAGTATATATACCAAGTTGAACTGCTACTGTAATATTTTATGCTAAATAGTCGATAAAAAGGCTTTCATGTGGGGGGATTTAATTTTAGTTTAATACCATTTCATATAGGGTTCTGTGAGGTTTTTTTATACCCACCTTATGAGAAACGTATAATTGATCGAAGTGATTTTCAAATGTTTTATAGAGGGGGACATTGGAGTTTGGGTGGCTTTTATGTGCAAAGTATTTATATTGCTTAATAGAAATATTCGGTGGTGGTTTCTGGTCCAACATAAGATTTCAAGATTTCTTTAGTCGAAAAAGCCTATTAAGGAACATCATGTTTTTTGGATCTTTTGTGGATTTCCTAGAGGGGTGTGTTTCTGTATGACCGAGATGAAATCATTCGTGCTGATCTGTCCAATTTCAAAGATAGATAGCAACAAAGACGTCCTTCAATTATTTTGGAGTATAGAAAAGTTCTAATTTAATAAATTCAAATTGAAGTGGTTTTATTTTTAATGGGATGAGGACATTCCCGAGGTCAAAAATTACGTTCTTGATCATGAGGGTTGCAAGCTGACGAACTTTATTGTATAATTGTAAATTCTTTTAGGTCCCATAGCTCAGTTGGTTAGAGCATCTGACTCATAATCAGGGGGTCGCTGGTTCAAGCCCAGCTGGGACCACATCCTTTCTTATACTTGTGATTAACAATGGTTTGTAAAAGATTGATCTAACCTTTTTGTGACGTTTTATGGATGGTTTAGTGTCTTTTATGCTCCTTTATGATTTAGAAAATTATAAATTAGTTGGGGGGCGCACATTAAAAAGAAAATTGATACAAGCTTATCTAGAATAAAAGATCTTCATAGCCCTGCGTTACTTCATAGTGCAATTCCGATGCGATCTCATCATAAACTCCATGATTGATCAGATCTAGGATCTAGTCCTAGGGTACCTTACCACCCACTTGCAACTTGATGGTTCAAGGGGGTATGACTATCATCTGAGTGCCTTAGGCCTCAGAAACTAATTTATAACTCAGATATACATGGTATTTTCGTATCTGCTCGGTGGTCTGCTCCTTGCTCTTTCCTTTGGATCGTCTCCATCAGTAGGACTCGTATGAGGAAAGATTAATGCTCAATTTATCTACTTGGATCTCTACTTTGACCTCAAGTCTAATCATAAGCAAAATTAATCCTACTGATGTATTTGACCGTCCACCCCATCGTAAATACAGACCCCTGTATCTCATAGATAAAGCCTGGATGCGTACTTTGCATAGCCTTGTTTTCCTGTATTTCAGTATCGTTGCGCAAGCTGTCGATTACGTCCCAGTCAAAAGACAATTGGCTCCCCGAGATGGTAGGTATTATCAACATTCGACAATCTTTCGGATAAGAAACTTGCATGTATTGACTTGGGATTAGACCTTAATCCGGTAAGGGGTCCATATCCAAGCCGGCTTGGGTGTATTGCTACCATCTCTATTATACATCGTATATTTCTGCAGGGCATACTCTACCTTCATCTGCTCTAAGCCCAGCATGAGCTTTTTGATAACGATATATTACGGTGCAGCGATATATTTACCTGCGCATTATAACAATATCCCCCGCTCTCCTTTTCTTGTCTCAAAGACCTTAAAAAATACCTTATTTCCAAGATGGCTTTCGTATTAGCCTTGATCGTATCGATCACATTGCCCAATAACGAGAATATTTTTAGGATCGATTTACCTCCTAATTTAATTAATCGTTTCAACTTAAACAGTAACATTGGAATTCGCTAGCTCAATTTGATCGAGTGATGTACGGAAGACTGTCCCAAAATATCCAAGCTAACGCCTCTATACCGACTTGAACGCTTATTTGAAAGATGCCTGATATCTGCCCACGTAATAGTGTACGTCAAGCACTGTGGTGAGGTTTTTATCTACTTTGATGCCGTGTTTGATTATGTCTATAAAGCCTTCGAGGCTGGGGGCTTCTTATCCTTTGATCGTCTTGATCTGTTCTTTACCGTCTTTTTATATTAACTGAGTTTGTGGCCCGTTCAGTTTTTAGTAGGTTGATATGGTCTTTTGCGTTTTCTTCTTTCTCTGCTCTGATAATTTGGAACCCCTATCTTCTAAGTCGCGCTCTATATGTTCAGCGATGTAGCGGTCTGCGGCTGTTATTTTTATGTTTGAGTTTTGTTTACGGTCGGTTTTCATGATTCCTCCTATGATATCTTCTGTTTGTTGGATAAATAGAAGGGGGACGGGGGGGCTAAGGATAGGAATCTTTTTACGATTTTATCTATGTCCGTTTGGCTTATGTCTATTGGAGAGATACTCAACCGATCTTCTAAGATTTTACCTTGGATGCGTCTGTGGACTTCTTGGATAAGTTGGGAGTATTTTTTTTGGCTACTTTTATGTCAAGTGTTTGTATTCACCAAAGCCGCCCATCCAAATCATATAAAGTATACGTTACAAACCCTCCGATTCTGCTCAAATATGAATCTATGACCATAATACTTCCTCTGTAAACAATTCACTAAAGTATGAAAACGTAATATCTTCTTTACCACTCAGTCTACGTTGTTCTATTTCCCAATATACTCTTTGAGTTATGTCCTGTATCCTTTGGCGTCTTTCTCGTAGTATTTGTATTTTTGTTTAAATACCTATCCACGTTTGCTCGGTGAGGTTTGAATTTTGTAATATTCCCTCCCATACGGATATATTGGCTTTGACTAATCTATTTTTATTAACAAAACCATTTTTTGTTTTACAAGTTCAGATTCTTAATCTACTATTTGGGAAATATGATTATCTTACCGTAAGACATTATCCAAGAGTATTTCCATATTAGGATTTGCTAGTTGAGAGGCGATGTAACTCAATCGAGGTGTTCTATTGATGATTAGATCTGTGCATATGATATTGAACTTCAATGCTATATTGGTCTCATATTTCTGAATAAATCTTTTACACCTGTTGCATCCATAATGTTTTTGAGGGCTTGGCTTGTCCTATAATAGAAACTTACTTCGGTTTCATGATATTCTATATAATCCATGCCAGGCAGTGGAAGTAAACCCGATCTTTTTCTGATAGGGAAAAGTATTGCGTTTTTTCTAAGGTCAATAAGCCTTTGTTTATTAGTGATAATATCCATGAGTGTCGTCATCAGAGTTTTTTGGTTTTGGATGGTAATGCCTGAGTCATGATCTAGGGTCCCTATCCGTTAAGAGGTTTACAATTAGGGGTGGATCATACGTACCAGGTTCTCTAGTAATATTTATTCTACTTAAGAGTTTTTAACCTACCTCCCCCCGGCAAATAATACCGTATTGATTCCTTAGCCCTCCGTGTTTACCCACCAATAGGCTTAACATGATGTTATAAGGCTGCATTGAATCCTCTTCGACTGTGCAATTCTTTCAAATACATTTTAAACAATGGATTCGACGTAATGATAGGATTATTATTGATATTTAAAATTCATACTTCTCTTGTCCTAATATTTGTACAATACGATTCCTAGCCCCCTCGGCGATTTGTGTCCTTTTTGAGCTATCTGATAGTTACTTAAACCATCCCGATGATAAATAAATTTACCCAGAATCTTATCTATATCTATCGAGAATATAGGTTGTATTATTCTCGGATTAGTTATTCAAAATGGTGATTGAAATTAGACTTCAGTCTAGAAATAAATATATCATTCTGACTAACTATACTATTTGTAAAAAGATATTTTATTGTTCTTTTATAAATTTATAATAGTTGAATATTTAGATCTGCATTACTTATAAAGTAATCATTGAATTCTTATATCAAGTGAGTATTAGGGTCGAAATGTATGACTATTTTTATATTATTACTATACTTCCTCCATGCCGTTATATTTTCTATCTGAACTGCTATCTTCTCGGGTCTTTCCGGTATGAAAAAATGAAGATACTTTATGAGATTGCATCTTATCTTGTTGCTGTTTTTTTTGATAATTTTATCTTTTGATCTGTGCCATTTGTTTAGAATATTTTATTATCCTAGTAGTCCTTTGGCTATTTCAAATGGAGTTGCTCATTATAATAAAATATTGTTAGCTAAGATGATTAATACCTATATATAGGTATTAATATAATTTATTATCTATTAAAAACGTAATAAAATTATAAATATAACTAACTAATAGTGTTTTGTGTTAAAAAAAACAGCTCTTTATAATATTATCCAAAAGTATGTAAAAACTAAACCTTCTTCTATCCTATAGAGGTTATTGTACATCAATTTATAATATATTAAAGTACTACGTGTTTATAGTATAAAGATTAATTATTTAGACTTATATATTGAATAATAAAGCTGACTTTTTCCTGAACCACTTAAGTATTTTTAATATTTTTTATATCTAAGTTAGTCGCAGTCATAATTGAATTTATATCTTAATAAGACATGTTAATAATATAATTATTTAGGTATATAATTTTATTATTATTTATAAAAATTAATGATTAAGTAAGTTTAACTCACCACACGATCAATCGTATCGTTTTATATTTAAAATAGTATTTATCTGTGTTAATTTTATTAAATTATAATTTAATATAAGTTGAATATATTATAATGATTCTAGGTGATACTAAAATTAATTTAATATAAAAACCATAAGCCGTTTCAGAGCCTTTATTATCCTAATAACATTTTTATCTTCCTTGGTTTTTCCCAGGTATAAAGCCGTGCTAACTAAGAGTCAAGGGTATTAAAAATAGAGAAGAGCTATTATCTTAGATCTGAGATTAAGTCTTACAAATTTACTCCACAAGATGGACGAGAAATTACTAAAGGGGGGGGATATGTAATAATATAAAACCCGGGAAGTCAAGACTAATATAAGGCCAGTATTGTTGAAGGTAAAGAATCATCAAATGAAGTTGGTCAGAAGCAACCTCACTCAAGAACTCAAGATTAAATAAGGACAAAAATATCCAATTTACACACTCGAGGCCGATCATCAAGTGATTTAATATATTCGTATCATAGCGGAAAAGGTAAGGATCAGCTAAGTAATTCTTGTCAGACCGAAGTTCATAAAATGTAGAGAGCTATGTTAGATTATTATGCACAAGAACTAGGCTTACAAGAAGTGAAAAATATTAATATAATCCTTGGTGAGAATAATCTTCCTTCTGATATATTAGCACATATTAAAGGAAAGGGTAAATATAACATAATATTTACTGAATTTTACCCGTCATATATATACTAATACTTTAGATGGTTTTACATCCATATTTGGTAAACTTAAGCCTAGGATCCACCTTGCGGAGATTTTTTAAAACTGTATGCAAATTACTCAAGATGCAATTTATGTAAATATTGCTGAAGCTTTGGAGAAAGAAGTTAATTTGAGAGTTGATGTAAAACAGATTTATTATGATAATTTTTCATATTAGATTGTGTTTTTATAGAAAATATCAATCCCGAAACAAGATATGCTCAATATCTTTTGATAGAGAAATGCAAGGATCTTGATCACACACAGGGTGTACGGATTGCGTACCTTATTTTTAAATAATAATAATAATGGCATGCTTTTTATAATAAAATATGTTGTAATAGTATAGTAATAGAAATGTTTAGTTTATTGTGATTATTTGTTAAAAATAAATATATTGAGATATATAAAAAAATATAAAATTAACATAAAAAAAATATGTATAAAAATGATTTAATATTTGATATTTAATGCCTTGATGTTATTCATAGTGTTTTCACAAGCTAAATGTTATCACTCCATTGGTCAAGCCTTAGATTGTCAATACAACTTAATAAACGATCAAGAAACCTTACCAAGGTGTTTAGACCATATATCAAATATATAATAGATATATAGATAGACTATAGGTAAAGTTTGAGAGATACTTAATATTTTTTTTTGATTGTGTAAAAAAAGTATATAGAAATATAAATATAAAAAGTTAATAAGAAAAATAACAACGTAAAAAAGAGAAAGAGGAAAAGAGATGGAAGGTGGTATTTCAGAATGGAATGACAAAACTTAATAAAAAAAATCAGCAGCCTCTGACTCATATCAAAGCATAGTAAATAAATACTATCATCCTGATAATTCATGTGAAAAAAGGAACTATGGTAAAATATAGAGACAGATGCGATGGATTTTTCCGAGAAGGAAGGGATTGTTATAGAAAAGTAATGGAATATAAAATATTAGGCAACCACTAGGAAGCGGCTGTAAAGATACAGCAGGCGATGAAACCAATGGAAGTATCCGAAAAAGACAAAAATGACGATTAAAAATCGGTATCGTTGTTTTCAATGTAATGGAAAAAATATTGGGTAAGGTCGAACGTTGCAGACTGAGATAATAATTTTCTACCTCTGACTTTACCCCTAATATGTTTTTATCTCCAGCCCAATACAACTCTTAGAATCAATGTAAAATTTGAAAAAGGCAATTATTTTACCCAAACTGCTTATATATATCTATGGTCATCGCGGATATTATTGTTCCTTGCAATACAAAGATGGTTGTAATAAAGAGTAAGTGAATCAAGTGGATTTATCAAGATGAAAAAATTAATATAAGAAGAAAATATCATTTATGATCCCTTGCAAGGGATGCTTGACATACGTTATACGAATGATCACCCTTCAGACTATGACATATATATATCTTTTTTAGAGAGGATGAAATCCGCTTCTTTTTTTTTCAAATTTGGAGAAACTACACATATCGAGTGGCTGAAAATACTCCAAGAAGATAAATATAAAAATACTCCTGATGTAATATCAGAAGGTAAACGTACTATGATCGTAGTTTCTCATGACAATGCTTATTAAATATAAAGACGAAGATCCAGGAAGAATGATTCGTTCTGCGGACAATATCATCAGATTCCAGGACGAATTTAATTGTTTAGATGGATTAAGTGATAAACACTTACTCAACGTACACAAGTATCTGATAACACAAATGACAAAATCAAATGGTTCATCTTGTTAGTATACGTGTATTATTATCGTATCGCTTATAATGAAAACAGTTATGTTCATAATATAATTACAAGGAAAGAGCTCATCGTAGGCGGTTATACAACTTGGTATGAAATGGGGCATATGCATCAACAGTCAGAATGGATATGGAATGTAATAGAAGAAATAGATGCAAATATTTATGCATGGGTTACAAAGAAAAAAACAGGAACCCCCGATGATTATGACCCCGAATATTATAGAATAATTTATGAATATTTTAGTTTACCCTAAAATAAATTGGATTTCAATCAAACATGTTATTCACAATATGATCTTAATGATATAAGGCTTTCATTTTTCAAGCAGTTATACAAAGCTTATGGCGAGAACTTTTATAAAAGACTACACAAATATTTATATAAAAATCTAAGGGATATAGTCGCCAGTTGGGATGTAGATCCTGTTAAATAGAAACTTAATAAGGACAAGATTGATAAAAAAACCGGGATATTTCATACTAGTAGCTTGTCACGCGAGTGGAAACAACCTATGTAAAATTTTCTAACATATGGAACTAATGCCTCAATAAAATGTATATACATATATCACAAAATAGACACTTTAAAATTTCCTAATATTGATGATAAAGTCGAGAATAAACTAACACCTAATTTCAGAAATATCGATAATAAACTAAATTCAAATGTACATACAGAAATCAATGAAAAGGGTATACATACTTTAACCAATACTAACTTGTTGAAAAATAATAGATTAAAATTAAATTCTTGGTTAAAGAATTTGATACCATAGATCACTTGCGTATTGGAAATTGTAATTTTAAAGAAATTATTAAAGGGAAAGAAGGTGTATGACGGCTCAAGTATCTCTTTAAAGAAAAACGCGTCTGATATTATAGAGTAGACAGAGGCGATGGATTGACCGATATAAATATCCGTTTAAAAAGGATTATAGACCACGAAAGTATATATCTCTCTATGATATTGATCATGCGATAATATTAAAATCTTGACAATAAGAGTTTCGAAAAGAAAATTTATACAGCCGATGGTCAAAAGACCTTTATAAGATCACTCAGCTTGACTTCTTTAAAGTATTTTAAGCTATCTCAAGAATGTTTTAGTGCGATTTTTTATCTTAAGACAAGATTATACCCAATCCCATTGAGTAAAAAAGTTTTTATTAATTTCTTGTGAAGATTTTGTTTTTATTACCCACAGATAATTGATATTAATTGATTTTTTAACTTTGTACCCGGGGCGGGAATCGAACCCGCACGACATTGCTATCACTGGATTTTGAGTCCAACGCGTCTACCAATTCCGCCACCCAGGCAATTGGCGGTAAATATAGTTTTTTTCCCTAAAACATTTAACCCCTCAGCCTTTGTACGTTTTTAGACTAAAAATTAATCTACCCTTAAGGTCGTGATTTGAAAGATGAGAGCTTTGTTACAAGTATCGGATCTTATATTTCAAATCGGTGACCTAGCTATTTTTAGGGACATTCTTTCGACATTGGAGCAGGGGAAAAAAGCTCGGTATAGTAGGCGAATCAGACTCGGAAAGATCGGTGACCGGCCTGTCTTGGCTATCATGGGACTATTGCTTGCAAAAACGGCAATTTAATGGACTGTCATCTTTTGGTAGAGTGATAGATAAAATCAACCTCTTCAAGGTCTTTGTAAAGAAGAGGGTAGCCTTTCTAGGCCCGTGATATGGCTATTATCTTTCAGGAGTTTATAAGTTCATTTAATTCTGTTTTCAAGTGTGGAAAACAAGTGATTGAAGTCTTACGTACGCATAAAAACCTTTCAATTAAAAAAAAGATAAGTACTAGACTTGCTAGAAAAAGTCAAATTTACTATTATGGAACGGATGTTTCACGCTTATCTTCATGAACTTTTAGATGGGGAGCGGTAATGGATGATGATCGAAGTGGTTTTATCTTGTCACCCTAGATTCATTATCTCAGATGAGACTATAACAGCTTTGGACACAACGGTACAAGGGGATATTTTATATTTATTCAAGGATTTTCAGAAAAATTGGGATTAGTCTGATTTTTATCCCACATAACATTGGTGTGATTACCCATATTACCTATCGTGTTATGATGATGTATCAAGGCGCAATCGTTGAAAGTGTATCATTGATACGGGTTTTCTACCATCCTAAACATTCTTATACCCCGTGGCTTGATTACCTGTATGTCTCCCGTTTAGATCAGTGTTTGAAAAGGCCCCCAACAATGTGGGAATACTTTTTGCGTATTATTTTGAAACCTGAGGTTTGCACACGGGCAGAACGCGCTTCTTTGCATCAAAGCTTTTATACTGCTGTATTTATTTTGTCGGTATATCAACTCAATGTTTCCTTCAGAAAGAAGAGGATTTTTTCAGATACTGTAGTGAAAGTTTTGGATCGAGTGAGTTTTGAAATCTATAAGGGTAAAACTTTAGGTTTGGTAGGTGAGTCGGGCAGTGGGAATAGGACCTTGGGGAGAGCTTTTTTTCTTGCTGCAAGAAAAAATTACATCAGGACACGTATTCTTTTCAAGGGCTAAGATATGATCGGCTTAGAGAACCAGTCGACACAACATTTGGCGCAGAAAGATGCAGATTGTTTTTCATGATCCTTATTCCAGTTTGAATCCTCCAATTTAACTATAAGGAGAAGCAATAGCTGAGCCTATGTATGTGCATAAGATCATAACACATGCATGCTAAGGAATGCAAAGAAAAAGTGCTTTACCTCTTTGGAAAAGGTGGGTTTAGAACCAATGTATTATGATTGTTATCTTCATGAGTTTTCTGGAGGGTAACGACAACGTATCGACATTGCTAGGGCCTTGACGCTCGAATCTGAATTTATTGTTTTTGATAAATTGGCTTCTACCCTAAAATTTCGGTACAGGCCATGGTATTTAATCTACCCAATGATCTAAAAATCAAATTTAGTTTGACCTATATCTATTCATTTCCCATGATTGGACTGTAGTTAAGCATATGAGCTATCGATTGATGGTGATGAATAGGGGGGCGAAAGAGATCGGTGAAGTCTATTGTTTGTATCGATCCCTGCAGAAAGCTTATATACGCTCGTTGAACGATACAGTACCTAAGGGTACTCAATCATCGTAATTTACTTTGCTTTTTTTGTTTAATTTATGATCGATGTTGGTTGACGGGTTTTTTTTTGGAATTGAATTTTTTTGATTCTCACCATCCTCGAATAGGCTATCGTAACCATAAGATCCGCAGTCATTCCATTGAAAAGAGATATTGGTAGGTTTGCTAAATATTTCGCTTTGTTGATAACCTAGGTTTTTGTCTCGGTACACATTGGACATGTAATAGGCCCATATTGGCAGGGCCATGCTAGCGCCTTGTCCCAGCCTGAGGTTTTGGAAATGAGCAAAACGGTCTTCCCATCCTACCCATACGGTAGTAGTGAGGTTGGGGACTAAGCCGACAAACCAACCATCTGCATGCTCATTGGTTGTACCTGTTTTTCCGGCTACTTCCCCAGTGATACCATATCTGCGTATACGTCTAGCTGTACCATTGTTTACTACGCCTTGCATCAATTTCAACATGATGTAGGCTGTCTCTTCGCCGAGAACTTCCCGGCTCATAGGGGTATGCTCTTTAAGTACTTTCCCATATTTATCTTCGATCCTGATCAGTAGAGTAGGCTTGACATATACACCATAATTGGTGAATGTATTGAAGGCCCCTGTCATCTCGTAAGGGGTTAAGTCTGCTGATCCTAGAGCGATGGAGAGATTTTCTGGGATAGGCGAGTAGATCCCCATCTCCTTAGCCAAGTTGATTACTGGGCGTGGGGTAGTCATGGAGATCAGGCGGACAGAGATTGTATTTACAGATCGACTTAAAGCTTCTTTCAGTGTGAGCGATCCGCCATATTTGCCGTCGGCATTCCTAGGGCTCCATTTCCCTGCAGTGAAACGTTTATTCGAAATGCTTGTACAAGGGTTGTAGTGCAACTGATTGATGGCTGTAGCATATACGATAGGCTTGAAAGCAGAGCCTACTTGGCGCCGGGTTTGGGCGACGTGATCGTATTGGAAGTGGTCGAAGTCGATTCCACCTACCCAGGCCTTGATATATCCGGTAGAAGGCTCCATAGATAGCATACCAGTCTGTATGATACTTTTTTGATAGCCGATGAAGTCCCATGGAGACATCAAGCTATCCTTGTCTCCATCCCAGGTGAATATTTTCAAAAGTTGTGGTTGTTTGAATGCAGCGATGATCTCGGCCTCGGTCATCTTTTTTTGTTTAAGGTTTTGATAGTGTTGTGTCCTGCGCATGGCTGCTAGGAATATTCGTTCTCTCTTTTTTACGGAAATATCCGAGAAGGGAGCAGTTTTGTTGCTTTTTTGCGAAGCATTAAAAAGAAGTTGGAGTGTGTTGAGATGCTTTTTCACCGCGGCTTCTGCGTGGCGTTGCATCCGAGCATCGATCGTAGTATAAATCTTCAAACCGCCAGAATATAGGTTGATGGTTTGGTCAGTTTTTTCTTCATATTCGTCTAAAGCCTGTTGCACTTCCTTTCTCAGGAATTCGGTATAATAGGTCAATAGTCCGAAATTTTGTTTTTGCAACTTGAAGTTAATCTTTATGAGTTTTATCAATGCTTTTTCATAGGTAGGCGAGTCTATGAATTCGTATTTTTTCATTTGAAATAATATGAGATTCCGTTGTTTTTGAGCCTTTTCGGGATGGATCTTGGGATTGTATAGTGATGGGTTTTTGAGCATACCTACTAGGGTGGCACACTCTCCCAGGTCGAGCTCAGAAGTACTCTTATTGAAATAGGTCTGTGCAGCCGTCTCAATGCCTTTGGCATTGAAGAGAAAATCGAATTTGTTGAAATACATAGTGATGATCTCTTCTTTGGTATAACGTTTCTCCAATTCTACGGCCAAGACCCATTCGAGGAGTTTTTGACGCAATCTTTGCAATTTGTTTTTGGCCGAGCGACCGGTAAAGAGCAATTTGGCCAATTGTTGAGAGATGGTACTCCCTCCTCCCTTTCGACCCAATAGAGAAACTGCTCTGAGGAAAGACTTCCCATCGATACCTGAATGTTCTCTAAAACGAATATCTTCTTTGGCAATCAGGGCATTGACTAAGTTTTGTGGTAGTTGTTTATAGGTGACAAGAGTACGATTTTCGGAAAAGAATTTCCCCAATAGTTCACCATGAGCGTCGTATACTTCTGAGCCAACTTCCATCGAAGGATTTTCGATATCTTCAGTACTGGGTAAAGTCCCCAGCCAACCCTTGGCAGTAGCAAAAAAAAATATCAAAACTCCAATGATACCTATGAAAAAAATTACCCAAAAGCTAAAGATGAATTTTAGTACGGATGACCTCGACTTTTTGCTTTTTATTTTTGAAGGATGGTAATTGGAGGTAGAAGATTTTTTCATACGTCGGGATGTTGGGGTTTTTCTATAATGAGTGAGAAGTCTTCGATACCTTGGAGCGTGTCTCTGCGCATGTCTTGCAGAACCATGATCTTGTAATGTCCACTGTCTTTCAAGGTGGCTTTCTCTTTGAATCGAAGGAGGATCTCTTTTGTAGGACCTAATCCTATACCTTTCCAATGGCCGTCTTTATAAGCTAATTTGTATTGTACAGTGTCACGCGTACTTTTCCCATCAGGGTATTGGGTCTCGATAAATAAGAAGATGTTGCTGAATTCATAGGAATCATTGTGCCTCAGTACGAATAAGAAATCTTGTATTTCTTGTGGCGTATCGATGTTGAAATCAAATACGGCCGGTTTATTTTTAGGCCATCTTCCATTGAATCTTTCGCCTCCTTTAAATATCAATTGTTTGTTTTGACAAGAAATGATCATAAGAGTCCATGTATAGACAAACAAAGGAAGAATCTTTTGAAAAACTTCTTGCTTAGACATTTTTTGAAGGAAATGTTTTTTTCTTCGAAGAATGACGGGTTAGGGTATGACCTCCGGTCATGTCTTGAAATACCGGTTCGAGCTGCTCGAGTTCATTGTTCATAGAAAGTTGTTCCAAAGGTAGGGCTTTTTTCCCCTGTTGATTGTACATGATGATCTCTTGAACCTCTTTTACGCTCAGTTTGTACCAAGTGGGCGAGTCTTTGGCGTAAGCAAACCACATTTCTTTTTTAAATACATCAATCTTCATACATTGGGCAGTACCTTTTTCTGTGTACAATTTACTGTCGGCATCCGGAAAATCTTTGATCGCTTCCAGATAAGTATCTAATTCGTAATTCAGGCAACACTTGAGTTTGCCACATTGCCCAGTGAGTTTTTGAGTATTGATCGAGAGCTGTTGATACCTGGCAGCTGTGGTATTGACGCTTCTGAAGTCGGTCAGCCAAGTAGAGCAACAGAGTTCTCGACCACAGGAGCCTATTCCTCCTACTTTTGCTGCTTCTTGTCGATAACCTATCTGACGCATCTCTATCTTTACATTGAATTCTTGAGCTAATATTTTGATGAGTTTACGGAAATCTACCCGGTTTTCCGCCGTATAGTAAAAAATAGCTTTTCCACCATCACCCTGATATTCTACATCACATAATTTCATCGAGATCTCTAAATCTTTGATGATTTCTTTAGCTTTGCTGATGGTTTGAGGTTCTTTATCTTTGGAAATCCGCCATTTGATGAGGTCTTTCTCTGATGCTTTTCTGTAAATCTTTTTGGCATTTTTTGCTATAGGTAAGACCTTTTTGTTGCGCATCTGTATTCGTACCAGTTCACCTGTCAGGGTCACCATGCATATATCATGCCCCGGTGGGGCTTCTACGGCAATCCAATCACCTGCTTGTAAGGGTAACTTCTGTGAGTTTTTGTAAAAATCTTTTCGGTCATTTTTGAATCGGACTTCTACATAATCGAATATTTCTGAGTAAAAAGGACGTATGTTGGCTAACCAATCGAGTACTTCTAGTTTATCACATTGTCCTCTGATACAATTCCCTCTGTGTTTGCATCCCCTATTTTTATCATTTTCCTTAGCACAATTATTGCATCCTTCTGCCATACCCTCAAGGTTTAAAGTGCAAAAATAAGACTTTTAGATCAAGGATTTGATATGATTTTCAGTGCATGGAGGGGATACTTGGAGTATTTATTTTTTGTGGTCTTTTTTTCTTTACTTTTGATGAGTATTAACTTTGTTATGAAAGAATGTATCGCTGTATTTCCCGGATCATTTGATCCAATTACTTTGGGGCATTACGATATTATTATGAGGGCTTTGCCTTTATTTGACTGTATAATTATCGCCATTGGAAAAAACGCGGAAAAGGGGTACATGTTCTCACTTGAGAAACGTGAACAATGGATCAAAGAAGCTTTGGGATTTCATCCCAAGATAGTGGTCGAGACTTACGAAGGTCTTACCGTAGCGTTTTGTAAGGAAAAAGATGCTCAGTTCATTCTGAGGGGCTTAAGAAATCCAGCCGATTTCGAGTTTGAGAAAGCCATCGCTCATACTAATCGTACATTGACTGATGAGAGGATTGAGACGGTATTTTTATTAACTTCTTCGGGTAAGTCTTATATCAGCTCGGGTATCGTGCGCGATGTAGTGAGAAATGGTGGCGATTATACTTTATTGGTACCTGCTTCTGTACGGATCTGATCGATGATTTTGGGATGAGGTTAAGCTCTTTTTTCAAAATGCTATTCGACCCTAAATTGTGTCATCGAGACGTATATCTGGTATAACAGGAGAATGATCAGGAAAACAGTTCTTTGCATACAGCTTCTGCTGCCACTATAGTATGATCGATATCTTCAATAGTAAGCGCCTCGCAGACGAACCAAGTTTCGAAAGGTGAGGGCGGTAAATAGACTCCTCGTTTGAGCATGCCGTGGAAAAATTTCTTGAAGTGCATATTATCGGCCCCTTGTGCCGTATCAAAATCTTCCACTGATTCAGCGGTGAAAAATAATGAAAGCATCGAACCACAACGGTTGATAGAATTTGGAATACTAGCAGTTGATAATACTCGTGATAGTTCTCGATGAAGATATTCGGTCTTATTGTGAAGGCTTTCAAAGATGGCAGGCTGGTCGTTCAACGTTTTTAGCAACTCGTACCCAGCGCACATGGCCAGGGGATTACCCGAGAGTGTACCGGCCTGATATACTGCCCCTCCCGGGGCTAGTTGTGCCATAATCTCCCGACGTGCAGCAAATGCTCCTACTGGTAAGCCGCCGCCGATGACTTTGCCGAAAGTGACGATATCAGCTTGGATCCCAAAATATTCTTGTGCACCACCTCTAGCCAACCGAAAGCCTGTCATTATTTCATCGAAGATTAGCAAGATGTTTTCTGTACTGCATAAGTTTCGCAAGTCTTTCAAAAAACTTTCTTTAGGGCGAATGCATCCCATATTTCCGGCTACAGGCTCAATGATGATCGCTGCAATTCTCCCTCTATGCTTGTCCACTAATTTTTGGACACTTTCGATATCGTTATAGCGGGCTAATAAGGTGTCTTTTGCCGCCCCATGAGTGACTCCTGGACTCTTGGGTCTGCCAAAAGTAGTTACACCACTTCCGGCCATGATTAAGAAGGTATCAGAATGTCCATGATAACAACCGGCGAATTTGATGATTTTTTCCTGTTCCGTATAGCCTCGGGCCAATCGTATTGCACTCATACAGGCCTCTGTACCAGAGTTGACCATGCGTATTTTATCAATACCGGGTACTATGTTGGTAATCAAAGCAGCTATCTGGGTTTCTATAATTGTCGGAGCACCATAAGAGGTGCCTTTTTGGATCTGCTCAATCAGGGCACGAATGACAGGTGGATAAGCATGTCCCATGATCATCACCCCCCACGAGTTGATGTAATCAATGTATCTATGGCCATCTTCATCGAAGAGATAAGCTCCCCGAGCTTCTTTGATAAAAAGCGGTACACCGCCTACCTTTTTGAAGGCTCTGACTGGAGAGTTTACCCCTTCAGGGATGTATTGTTGTGCCTCTTGAAAGAGGGTGCTGCTACGTTGGTATTGGGTCATCATATATTTTCTTTTCTTCCTTGCAAATACAAGATATCGCCAGGCCGGGCTTGGTCGCCGGGTTACATGCGGTTGCGATAATACAATTCTTCGAGCTTTATTCCTGTTATTTGTGAAATGATGTACATGTCTTTTCCTTCAATTACCTTATAAAATCGAGTTGCTACAGAACGGTTTTTTTTCTAAAAAAAGATATTGACCAGGTACGAGTAACCTATCAAATGACAAATCGTTATAACGCATCAGGCGTTCTATGGAGATGCTATAGATCTGATATGTTTCTTTAAGAGTCTCTTTCTCTTCTAAGATGATGTATTTTAGCCCATCATGCTCATGATAACGAATGCGTTTTTGTGATGAAAGATGACTTTGTAAACCCTGGGGGGGTGTTAATGTTACGATCTTATCGGACGATGGACGGAATTTATTGGATTTGGCATATGCCTTAGATACAGTAGCATGAACCGATTCGGTTAAACCGATATCAGTCAAAAGATGATCTATCCGATTTTCTAAACCTTGAGGCTGTTCTCTATCAAATCGCCAAAGGTGATACGTCTCTATCCGTGCGATCAGTCGTTCGGCATAGTCTGTAGCCGTGACATAGCCCGCTTTTTTAAGTGCCTTAGCCCAGGTTTTGGTAGTCATCTCTAGCTAAGAAAAAGAGTTTGGCATAGCGCGGTTTTTTGAGGAATTTGGAATGATAGCGAAAGGAGTGCCAAGGTGTATAATACTTGCGAAAGCATTTTCCACGATGGTCATCATAATGGTGAAAGACGACCCCTGACAAGTTTTTGCCACATTTGATACCAAAATGATTGTTGGCTATTTGAGCCAATGAACTATCGCCATAGGATGATTCTAAGATTCCTTGTCCGGGTTCTATACTGGCTGGGATTCCTGAGCGTTCCATCTCCTGGACGGCAATAGGAGCAAACTTTTTTAGATAGCCCACTACGTACCTTTGAGCAAAGCCTTTCCAATACAGAAAAGGAAATAAAATCCACCCTAATGTTTTTTTTATGTAAGTTGAGTGCTTTTTTTCGTTACACTGTCTTTTATCCATACCTACTATACCCTGTAGATAACTAGTGGAGGTGTCCAATATTTGGGCACCTTTGTTTTGGGCACCTTTGTTGAAATAGCCTTTTCGAATCATATTGAAGAAAGCCGTACATCATCTTGACAGTGTAGATAGAATCCAAAGTAATTTTCATACGTTGTTTGAAACTGTCGATAAAATTAATCAATCCTGTCGACATCTTAGCAAATCTATTTAAATGATAGTCTTCGATCAAATGATAATTATTTTTGTTATTGTGTTTTGAAATGATCGATTGAAAAAAAAAATATTAGTGTCTTTAAAACTGGGAATCCCAATACCGTCTAATGTCTTGTTGTACGCTTAAGTAATCCACAAAATACACTTTTGGCACCCAAGACGCATACGGGGATGATCATATTTGTGAAGCATCCATCTTCATCTATAATTTATTCGCAATCTTTCACAGTCAACGTATTGGTGCCACCTTTGGGGAGTATATAGCTTTTAGGATATTCATTTTACAGGTTTCGGATGAAGTTGTCTGTATTTTCTATAGTGGCACTGTGATTTGTCTAAGAATCGAAAATACATACCAAGACAGGTCTACTGTACGGAGTGTGTTGTTATGATAAAGAGTTTTTAAAAAGTCTCGCTCGAGATCTTCGTCACGGATGAGCCTCAATCTTGGGATGCTTAAGAGATGTCTGGCGGAGGATGTAGCCAAGATGTGATTGGAATAACCTTCTCTAAAAGTGAGGATTTTTCGTGCACTCTACTTTTTGATCTCTACAAGATTGTAGCGCGGTTTGTAAAATTTGTTTCCTGAGATGAAGGGATAAATAAAGTCGAACAGCTCCATAGTTATACCCCCCTTTTTTGTTTGCAACTCGTCAAGGGGCAGTATCTGGATTGAATCTGATCGGATCAGAGGCAACATAATGCTTGGAGTTTCATTAGGTGAAAAGATTCCATAATATTCCCGCTCGTATGATCAAATCTGTACCGGGATAACCCGGTGCTACAAAATAATCCTTGTCCATGAAACCTGCATTGAAATGTTTGACACGAAGGTAAAATTTCATGCGATAGACCTCAAAGTTAATAAAATAGTCCAAAAAAGGATACCCACCGATGCTTTGCCAAAGTGCCCCCTCTTGTAAGGGGGGAGTCAAAATGAATTCATTCAAAACCGGGAAAAATATTCTCGATTTGAATTGAGTGGAATAATTCAAAGTGATACCTGTCTGTAGAAATAAATTTTTATCAAAGAGTCGATCTTCATAATACAAGGAATTTCGAAGGATAAAAGTAGGTAATGGGAGCACTTCCTTGCCAGAATTGACCTTTTGATATTGTAAGGTATTGTCCAATCTAAATTTCCAAAACTTAAATATGGTTTGGGCATGGATATCGAAAAGGTTCAATTTTTTGTTATACTGCTCGGGTTTACCATCTGGAGCGAAATATGTATAATGGCTAATATTGTACATATTAAAATACAAATTGACATATTGATCTGATAGAAGGTACAAGTGTATGGATTGGGTTTTTTTTTTCTTAAAATCGGGATTATAGTAATTGCAATCCTTGTAAAAACTACGGTAGGCTATAGTATTGAAGGTGGGTGATACTGCGTTGATCGAAAATTGGCCATCCAGTCGAAATTTCTCAAAAAGACGGACTTCAGTATGAGTATTCAAGGTGAAAGCATTACCCGATTTTTTATCCAGAGCATATCGCCCCTCCCCCTTGATCAAGATCAGATCGCTGTATTGATAATGAGCATTGCCTATAGCCGATAGAATATCCTCCCCTATCTTTTGTGGCACAATCGATGCGTCGTCTATCCGTGCGGCAGAAAACTTATAATTCACTTTATCATAGGCTATCCCTGCTTCTATCCAAAGCTTTTTATTGATATCAAGAGCTATGGTAAATTCATTTTTCAAATGGGTGTAGTCACTCTGGTCTTTTCTAGTTTTGTTGGGATATACCACTCCAAAAAAATCTTCAACTTGGTTCTCTTGATAAAGGTATTTTTTAGTTTCGTGTTGTAACCTGTGAGTGAAGAGTAAAGGCTTGTAAATAGTCGAATCGTCCTTATGAGGGGTAAATAATCTCATCGATTGGCTTAAGTACCACCTTTGAGCAGAAAATTGGCTGTCGGCCGATTTCAGGCGAATCACTATATTTTGTGTAAACCAATTGGAGGTCTTATTCTTTTGAAAGCTTTCCATGTCTTTGAGTCCACCGTTTTCCTCATTATTGATATTTTGCCTGATGTAATGAGCCCATATTTTGTAGCGCTGATCACGTGTATGGTAATTGATTGTGGTGAGAAAGAAATTATTGGAGGCTAGATGTCTTGCATGTCTACCCATCGAACGCAAGCCCCTGTGTTGAAACGAGTAGTTGAATTGCTTTCTTGGACTATGAGTGAAAAGGAATTGAAGCATTTGTCCGCTAAATATACCGCTTTCGTAGAAAAACTGCGTAGTTGGAGTCTTTACATCAAAGTACTTGATTTCTTTGGCCGGGAGATAATTATATCGTTTGGCTGAGAAGCCCATATCGGGGATCAAACTGATCCGAGGATGATAGACCAGTGGGTTAAATGGCTGTCCAATATTGGGAAAAGGCAATAGACCAAAATTGTCTTTGCGATGATAGTTATGAGTGTAATATGTTTTTATCGACAGCGTAGTATCAAAACGTTGAGATGCTTGTCCTTCTTGCCAATATCGGTAGTTTTCAGGGGTAGGATTGTAAATTTGTAGAGTATCTTGCTTTTTATCGGGTTTCACCTTTTCTTTTTCTCCATCTTTTTCTTTATAGGGTCTATTTTCTTCCTCCTTTGCACCTTTTTCAGATTTGGTATCTTGTGCTACAGATGTCAATGAAAGGCAGTATAAAAAAAATAATGAATATAAAAAATAGAGCTGTTTCATCTAATTAGGCTTGATGGACAAAGGTAGTTTAATTTGAAAAGAGATTTGTTAAGTAAATATGTATAGATCTTAAGATATGAGGTAATTTAATATCTTTGGACGTCAAGATAAACTTCAGTCTACTTCCGGTTTTTTTATTGTATATTCGCGGAATATTTGAAGTGAATATTAAAACTGAAGAATATATAAAAAAGCAGTGATATTTGGGCATGTGAGTATTTGATATCGTATTTTCTTTGGAAGGGATATATATCATGTCATGGATAATGTGATTTTTTATTCGTTTAAGACAGAAAATAAATTACATATCAATCACGATACCGATTTTATTAAATTTTATATCGGAGATAAGAAGGTGTTTAGCCGACCGGAGACTATTTAAGAGATTGAAACCCCATCACTGTATACCTCCTGAAGTATATATAGTCAAAGGAAAAGAAAGGCATAATGTGGTTTTTACGTTACAAAAAAATACTATTCTAAATGACAAAATTCTAGAAAGTAGAAATGTTTTATGAAATTAGGGTAGGTACTTATAATATTCATTTAAATAATGCTTATATTATCAACCCAAAAAAAATCAAGTTATGAGAAGTCTCATCCTCATGCTTTTCGTGACTCTTTCGATTACCCCTTTACAAGTACAGCTATATTTCCCAGGACAATGTGCGGGGTGCATGTCTCCGGTAAATTTATTGAGGATTTAAAACTCTTCAAAAAAGAAGTCGATTTTTGATACCATCTAAACCTTTAGTTTTCAAGATATATTGAGAACAGGAATCGGTGAATATATAAGATTAATTTCATTGAAAAGTATTATAAAAAATAAGATAAAGTATATCTAATAAATTAATACATATCAGATATTTATTTTTGGTTAACTTTTTGTAAGTGATCGTGGTAAAAATATTTTCTTCAGCGTAGGAATTTTTCTCAATGGGGGCTATGAACAATTTAGTGGTACGGTAAATACTGTCTTGAAAAAAGAGTTGCAACTGAAGGATAATCTTGATAGATTTTTATATGGAGGCTTCGTAGGGTTGAAGATAGAACTCTTCTTAACCAATCGTTGGATTTTTATCATCGATGCTCGAGAGGGCTATTTGAGAAAAATAACCCTTTAGTAATTTTTATTTTAACTTTGGTATAGAAATGAAATGTATTTTAGATTTAAAAAAAAACTTTAATTTGTTCTATTGAAACCTATTGATAGTTAAACCTCAATTTAGATGAAGGAGATATTTTCATTAAATGAATACCTTTTTCTTTTAGAGAGATGATTAAAGATAAAAAATGCAAGGACTTAAAGAATCACATCAATCATAGATTTCTAATAAATATTAAAAGCAAGAAGACTTAGTACTCGTATCGGGGCTTAAGTTCTTGTTCTATACATTTGTCAAGCTTATTTCTAAGTTTGTAGGCAAGACGGGTTTATCTCTTATTGAGACTATTTCTGAAATACTTAAAAATTTTCTCAAGGGAGGATTTAAGGCATTCAAAGCATGAGTATCGAAGATGTCTGAATCAAGACGTGAGGAAAAATCTGAGCTCGTAATTAGGCTAAAGCAGATGATTGAGTCAGTACATAAGAATTACACCTAATCGGTAGACAAAAGGACAAATCATATCAACTCATAACGGAAAATAGTAGAAAATAAAACATCATAATCATAGATCATAAACTGTTTTTTAAAAATAGAAGGCGTGTTCCTGACTGTAGGAGAAAGTTCAATTGAGTAAAATTTCTCCCAGTCTTGTTTTTTGTTGGATGGCCAACGTTTCGCGAGTCCCTGATCAATACTCATAAGCTGGTCTTTAGTTAAACTTTGTAAGCCGTATAATTTAATTTTCTGTTAAGTGTTTTAGTCGTATTCGGAGCAAGCAATAAATATTTGAGCCTTTCGTAGCTACATAGATTGGCGTATTGCAGTGTCATGTGTAGGTAGTATTTATGCGAGAACTATTGTGCATAGTAAGTGAAAGGTTCAATGGATGGGGTTATACATCCACACATCAAGTAAACTCAAACATTTGAATTTTTTGATAGTTTATATTTGACCTCTTGAAGAAGAAACTTTTTTCATGAAGATAAATCATTTAGATGGGCTTAATGAAGTTCAATATCAAGCTGTAGCTAAGACTGAAGGGCCTATGATGATCATTGCTGGAGCGGGTTCGGGTAAGACACGTGTGCTTACTCATCGTATGGTACATTTGATGGAAAAAGGTGTAAATGCTTTCAATATCTTGGCCTTGACTTTCACCAATAAAGCCGCTCGTGAAATGAAGGAGCGTATAGTGCAGCTGCTTGGAGAAACCGAAATAAAAAGTCTTTGGATTGGTACCTTTCATTCGATTTTTGCCCGATTGTTACGCATCGAGGGGATGTATTTAGGCTATCCGTACAATTATACGATCTATGATCAGCAGGATGCTGAGAGTGTTATAAAAAAGGTGCTCGAATACCTGCAGCTTGACAAGGAACTCTACAAGCCCAAGCGGGTTTTGGGATGGATCTCCCAATACAAAAACAATTTGATCACCGTGCAGGCCTACCATGAGGATCAACAATTACAAGAAAAGACCGTTGCTTCTATCCGGCCTAAAATGGGTGAGGTATATCGTGCTTATGTAGAACGTTGTTTCAAGGCTGGTGCGATGGATTTTGACGATTTGTTGCTACGCACTAATGAGCTTTTTACCCGATTTCCTGAAATACTCCACAAATATCAGGAGCGATTCAGATATATCCTAGTAGATGAGTATCAAGACACCAATCATTCTCAGTACCTTATCGTCAAGGCATTGGCCTCGCGTTATAGGAATCTTTGCGTAGTAGGAGATGACGCTCAGAGTATTTACGCCTTTCGTGGGGCAAACATCCGTAATATTCTGAATTTCCAGACAGATTATTCAGATGCGCAGATCTTCCGTCTTGAGCAGAACTACCGTTCTACGGACCACATCGTGCAGGCGGCCAATAGTGTCATCGCCTATAATAGACATCAGATTGAGAAAAAGATTTGGACGCAGAATGAGAGTGGAGATAAAATTAAAATCTATCGTGCCATTTCCGATGACGAGGAGGGAGCTTTTGTGGCCGATACGCTCTCTGAATTCAAGATGCGGGAGGCACGACGTAACAAAGATTTTGCTATCCTTTATCGTACCAATGCCCAGTCGCGTGCTATGGAAGAAGCCCTTCGTAAAAGAAATATCCCTTATCGTATCTATGGTGGTATGTCATTTTATCAATATAAGGAGATTAAAGATCTATTGGCTTACCTTCGTTTGATCATCAATCCTTATGATGAGGAGGCTTTGTTGCGCATAATCAATTATCCGGTCAGAGGGTTGGGACAGATTACCATTAACAAATTGCTTATGATGACTGCGGTACAGAGTAAGACTATAAATGAACTTTTGGAAAACCTCTCTTTCTATTATGACCAACTCCAGTTTTCCAAAGGCACGCTGGCCAAGTTGCAAGAATTTATGCTTATGATCCAACGCTTCCGGCTTAAGTTGGATGAAGATGCCTATGCTGTGGCGGAAGAAGTTGCCGTGATATCTGGTTTGGTAAAGTTATTTCGCGAAGATAATAGTCCAGATGGAATCTCTCGTTATGAAAATGTTCAAGAATTCCTAGGCAGTATCCAGTCCTATGTAGAGGAACAACGTCAGCTGGAAGATGGTAATACTTCATTGGCTGGGTTTTTGGAAAATATTGCCCTAGCTACTGATATCGACAAGGTAGATTCGGAAGATACTGATAGGGTTTCTTTGATGACGATTCACCTATCTAAGGGGCTAGAGTTTCCTATAATTTTCATAGTCGGTTTGGAAGAAAATCTTTTTCCATCGATGCTTAGTATCAGTTCTCAGGCTGATTTAGAAGAAGAACGTCGCTTGTTTTATGTAGCCTTGACTCGTGCTCAAAAGCTGGTTTTACTCAGCTATGCCGTCACTCGTTACCGTTGGGGTAAGCTTATCGATAGTGAGCAAAGCCGTTTTATTGAAGAGATCGATGTGCAATGTATCGATAGGGGATGGGCGATGTCAGATATAATAAGTCATTCTGGCCTTAGGTCTTCTTTGCTTGATAGACTTTCAGTTCGTGGAGCACAAAAAACATCTGTGTCCCCTTTCTCTAATCTGTCGAGAAAGAGAATGAAACCTTTACAAGCCGATCCGTCACAGCAGGAGAATTCACATGCTACTTTATTGTCCGATTTGCGAGAAGGTATGAAGGTGTTTCATGCCCGTTTTGGTAGAGGTGAGGTGATCGATATACAGGCGCGTGGTCAGGATAAGGCGGTTTTGATTCGATTTCAACGAGTGGGTGAGAAGAAACTTCTGCTAAGGCTTGCTAAACTCAACATTATTTCATCATGAGAAAAAAGACTTTTATCACTGTAGCTACTTCAGGTATTGGTGAGGCCTGTGCAAAACATTTTGCACAGGGAGGCTATGATATGATCCTTTCTGGACGTAGAGAAGATAGAGTTTGGAAAAACTTAAGCAAAGGCTAGAAGAGAAGTATGAGGTCCAAATCAAGACACTTTGCTTCGCGACATATGTGCCTGTACTGTGGTTTTTGGCGTTGTGGCCTTGCTCGAAACTGAGTGGTAATCTATCATAAAAACGATGTATTGGTCGATAATGCTGGCCTAGCAATAGGTATGAATCTCTTTTCTGAGAAGGATCCGTCCCTGGGATGAGGTGATCGATACCAACGTCAAAGAGCTTTTGTATGTAACTAAAGCCGTATCGCCTCATATGATAGACAGAAAAAAGGGACAAATTATTAATATAGGGTCTATTTCGGGTAAAGATGGTCTATAAGAAGGCGACCATTTATGGTGCGACCAAACACGCTGTGCATCCTCTAAACAAAGCTTTGCGCGTTAATTTGCTCAAACATAGTATTAAGGTGACAGTTATAAATCCTGGGCTACAGAGACCGATTTTTCTCAGGTGTGTTTTCTGGAAGACACTTAACGTGCCAAGTCAGTCTATGAAGGTTATCAACAGCTCAGCCCTGCCGATGTAGCTGATTGATTTACTATACGACTACTTTACCAGAGCATGTTTGTATCAATGACCTTGTGGAGTCCTCATTGGCTTAAGTTGATTTTTTTTATTTTAATAAAGATTGTTGATCTTTTAGATGGTTTTTGATGGATATCGAGGCGCGGCAACATTTCTATGCCCAGAAACTGATCTGTGCAGAAGGTGTGGTTTTGTTTGTAATCAAGTGGATCGTCTGGTATCTGACCAATTAGGTAGCTGTGTTGACCTATACACTTGATAGCATTGCCAATGTGATGAGTAGCTTCATGGGATTGTATTGTTTATGTCTTTCGGCCTTATGGTCGTTGGAAAGCCGATTTTATTTCGGTAGCGATTGAAGATATGATTATCATGGTCGTTGGTCTACTCATGGTTATATAGGCCGTTGTCCAATTGAGTTATTTGGGTAAAGTCTTGAGGTGTTTAAATTCTGAGATCATTCTGCTTACTGGGATAGCGACAGTCAATTATCTCGTCGGCTATTTGGTAGAATATAGGGATTAAAAATCATTCACTTGTGCTAGTAGCCAGTGGTATGCACTTTCAGGCGTATACTTATTTGCTCTTCGGAGTGGTTATAGGGTTGGTCTTGCTTTACTTGACGGGTTGGGTGTAGTCATTGCTATCATCGTTACTGATCTTATACATCGGCCTGACGATTTTGAGGGGTGTAAAGTCGATATCATGGATGAGTCCGGTCAAGTACCTGATCAGGAAATTGGTCAATTATCTAGAGGTTCATATAAAAGGCAATTTGGTGGTTTTGTGCAACCTGATGATAATATAATATTGCAGTGCTCTGTACGTGGATTATCTTCTGCCGGTGCTTTGGTATTTCATGGTGAGGGAGGCTCATGACGAGGTGGATGCATTAGCGGCATTGGTCAGAGAAAAATTTGATCGGAAAATGGAGTTTTTGTACATGTATATGTCTGTACTTCCAAGTCTTGTGAGTTGTTTACCAAGGAAGATTGTGCAGTGAGGGAAGTGGTGTTCCAGCAAAAGATTCCCTGGGCCCTCAACACCTTTCAAGGCAGCAGGCATGATTTGACCGGTAAAAAGGTTCAATAGTTTTGATATCCGGTGTAGAATCTTTCATAGCTTTGGATAAAATGTTATTTTTGAAATAATTTTTCACCCCTTAAATCATTATGAAATATAATACGGAGCGTCCAAATATGATCATACCCGAATATGGGCGCAACATCCACAAGATGATCAGCCATGCTATACAGATAAATGATAGAGCTGAGCGCAACTATTGTGCCTGGAGTATCATCAAAGTGATGGGCGATTTGAATCCACATTTGAGAGATGTACCAGATTTTCAACATAAGCTTTGGGACCAACTCTTTATCATGTCAGGTTTTAAATTGGATGTCGACTCGCCTTTTCAAAGGCCTGAGCCCAACCAGTTTCAAGTACCGCCCAAAAAGATGGTCTATCCCGAGCGCCTGAGAGAATTTCGGTACTATGGAAAGATCATCAAAGACTTGATACGGGTAGCGATAGATTGTACTGAGGAAGATAAAAAAGAAGGCTTGATCTATGCCATAGCTAATACGATGAAAAAAAGTTATCTTAAATGGAATAAAGACACTGTAGAGGATGATGTAATCTTTGACGATTTAAAAAAATTATCTAGCGATAAGCTGCATTTGCCCATTCACAAAGATCCTTTAATTGATATTGAGAATGTTTTGAATCCCACCAGAAGGAAAAATAAAAATCAGGTTTTTTATTCTAACAATAAAAAAAGGTTTACTAACAGCAATGGCAACGTTTAAGATAAAAGGAGGTCGCCGTTTGAAAGGGGAAATCCTTCCACAAGGAGCTAAAAATGAGGCTTTACAAGTACTTTCTGCTGTGCTCTTGAGCCCTGAAAAAGTAAGGATTAAAAATATTCCAGAGATCGAGGATGTTAAACGCTTGATGCATATCTTGGCTTATCTTGGAGTGAAGCAACAAGAAAACAACAAGGGTGACTATACCTTCCAAGCAGACGATCTTCACCTTGAATACCTCGGTACGCAGGAGTTTCGTAAAGAAGGAGCTTCTATACGTGGTTCGATCATGATTATCGGTCCTTTGCTCGCCCGTTTTGGCAAGGCTTATATTCCTCAGCCCGGTGGCGATAAGATTGGTCGCAGGCGTTTGGATACCCATTTTCAAGGATTCATCACCTTGGGCGCTCATTTTCATTATGATAAGGAGTACTGTTTTTATAGCTTGGAGGCTCCCAAAGGTCTGGTAGGACAGTACATGCTTTTGGAAGAAGCCTCGATCACTGGTACAGCCAATATCCTTATGGCAGCTGTATTAGCTCAGGGGAAGACCATTATTTATAATGCTGCCTGTGAGCCCTACATTCAGCAACTATGTAAGATGCTCAATCGTATGGGATCCCGGATTGAAGGTATTGGATCCAATCTACTCACCATCACAGGTGTGAAGGGATTGGGTGGATGTGATCACACGCTCTTGCCTGATATGATCGAGATCGGCAGTTGGATCGGTTTGGCTGCTATAACCCGTTCTGAGCTCACGATCAAGGCAGTTAGTTGGGAAAATTTAGGGATCATTCCAGAGACTTTTAGGAAATTGGGTATTGTCCTCGAAAGACAAGGAGATGATATTTACATTCCTTCACAAGAGCATTACCATTTACAAAATTTCATCGACGGCTCTATTTTGACCATTTCAGATGCTCCTTGGCCAGGTCTTACTCCTGATTTGTTGAGTGTACTTTTGGTCGTATCCACTCAGGCTAAAGGTAGTGTTTTGATCCATCAAAAAATGTTTGAAAGCCGTCTATTTTTCGTTGATAAACTCATCGACATGGGAGCACAGATCATCCTATGTGATCCACATCGAGCTACAGTCATTGGTTTGGATCATAAGTTTTCTTTACGGGGGACTACGTTGAGCTCACCAGACATTCGGGCCGGTATTTCACTTCTGATCGCTGCCTTATCGGCCCAAGGCTCTAGCCTTATTCATAACATAGAACAGATCGACAGAGGGTATGAAAATATCGACCACCGTCTCTGTGCGTTAGGCGCGGGTATTGTCCGTATGTAAGGAGACGAGTGTTTTGTAGATATAGTTATCGGATGGGGACGTATTTTTATTTCGACGAAGTTAGATTTGAATACTATGGTTTTACAAGCACGAGTTTTGATAGACAACACAGTACCATGGCATTCCAATGAAGTGACCCAGACTCGGTTCTTTTCTCTCTGGGGATTGGTAACCGAAGGAGGTATGGTAGGCAGTATGATTATTTTTATTATTTTCATCCTGTTTATCATCGGCTTATACATCTTTTTCGAACGGATTTTTGTAATCCGCACTTCAGCCAGGGTAGACCGGTATTTTACAGACCATATCACGGATATGGTCTATGGAGGTAAGTTTGAGGCTGCTGTAGAATATTGTCAAAACAATCCCACTCCTGAAGCCAAGATGATGGAGAAAGGTTTGGAACGGATGGGCCGTCCATTGAGCGACATCACTCAGGCTATGCAAAATACCGGCAAACTCGAGATTTATAGATTGGAAAAAGGCTTGCGTACCTTGGCGATGATCTCTAGGGTAGCTCCAATGTTGGGATTTTTGGGCACGGTGATTGGGATGATCATGGCTTTTTATCAGATTGCCCATGTAACCGCTCAGGTTAATCCCCAGGTGTTGGCTGCCGGTATTTATACAGCGATGAACACTACGGCAGTTGGGCTCGTAGTAGGGATTTGTATCTATATTTTTTATAATCTTTTAGTCGTTAGGATTGATAGAGTTTTTCACCGCATGGAGGCTGTGGCTACGTATTTTCTCGATATGATCAATAAACCCCTTTTATAATGGATATGAGAGGTGAGAATCGTATCAATGTGGAGTTCAGTATGTCTTCGATGACAGATATTGTTTTCCTATTTCTTATCTTATTCATGCTCACCTCCTCTATGGTTATGATACATGCCATTGATATGGCTCTACCCCGTTATGATGGCGTTCAGGTGCAATAAAATTTATCCTTTGTATCGGTAATCATTAAAAGGGATGGACGATATTATATCAATCGAGATGAAGTCGCTAGAGGTGAGGTTGAATGTATTTTGAAGAAGAGGTTTAAAAATATTTCAGATATTCACTCGATCATGCGGTCCGAGCAAGGTGTCCCAAAAGAACAAGTGGTGGAAATACTTAACGTTGCTAATAAACATCGATATAAAACCGTTTTAATTCCCCAACCTATCCAATGAATGAGACTCATGACATACAAGCCCCCCGGGTGAAGAGTACTGTCATCACGCTGATTGTGACAGTCTTGCTCTTGTGTCTTATGTTTTATGTGCAGTTTTATGTAGTCGTACCTTTAGCTGAGGAAGGGATTACTATCCATTTTGGTGATGAGTGTAAAGAGGCCGTTTCTCTCTTTGAAATCGCCACATCAGAAGAGATTATTACCTCAATGCAGGATGTTGCTCAGCCAGAACAAGTTTCTGCTAAGTCTATTCCAAAGGCAGCCGTCGGTCCTGCATCTGAAGAAAAAGATGTACTTATCCAAGACCTTAATGAGGCGATTCTCTTGAAAAAATGTGTGCATAAAAACAAGAATATAGTCGGCCAACCTAAAATAGAAGTCATGGCTCGAGAAATCATCGACCCGAAAAAGCCAAGTAAGAATAATACGGTTGAGAATTCTGATAAAAACCGTGTCGTTGAAAAATTAGACCATCGGGTTAAGCATGCTATAGAACGTATCTTTAAAATAAAAACCTATGGTACTAGCCAAAAGGGTGGGATTAGCTCAGGTTATACAGATGGAGATCCATGTTCAAGTGCCAATACAGGTAAATAGATTTTCTACCACAGTGGTAATTACCAACTCAGTGAGATGAGTGCGTTATAAAAATCCTTACCAGACTATCCATGTGATCAGGAAGGTATAGTGGTGGTCAGGGTCATTGTCGATAGGGCGGGTGAGGTTTGTCGAAGCAGTTCCCGAAGTCAAGGGTATGACCAATACGCTAGCTTGTCTTGAGGGGGTCAGTTAAAGCGGTCGTCATGAAAACTATTTGGGCAGCCCCTTTAAAAGCACCTTCCCGGCAGATGGGTAAGATCATTTACCGTTTACGTATAAAATGACTGATAAAGTTTTTGTGCAATTTTTTCTATGGTATTATTTATTTTTTTATGAATTATTTTGAGACTATCCAATGGCTTTTTGACCACTTACCGATGTATCAGCAACAAGGTACAGGTGCTTATCGACCTGGTTTAGATTGTATGGAAGCCTTATGTATTCATCTTGGTCAACCACAACATACCTTTCGAAGTATTCATGTCGGAGGCACTAATGGCAAAGGATCTACAGCACATATGTTGGCTTCGATCTTGCAAGAGGCAGGCTATCGAGTAGGTCTCTTTACTTCGCCACATCTGAAAGATTTTCGCGAACGCATCCGTTGTGATGGTAGCCCGATAGAAGAAAGTTTTATTGTGACATTCGTTGCCCAGCATAAAAACTTTTTAGAGCAAGGTGGATTTTCTTTTTTTGAGATGAATACGGGATTGGCATTTGATTATTTCAAAGAAAAAAGAGTAGATATCGCGGTAGTTGAGGTGGGAATGGGCGGGCGTTGGGATTCTACCAATGTCATCCTCCCTATGGTTTCGGTCATCACTCATATCGGCTGGGATCATATGAAATCTTTGGGTGATACACTCGTTAATATCGCTCGTGAGAAGGCCGGTATCATCAAAGCCGGTATACCAGTTGTGATTGGTCCGTCTATAGCCGATACTCAATCAGTCTTTTTGGGGACGGCTAGAGAGAAAAAAGCATCGATTTATTTTGTCGAAGGAAAAAAAGAATTTTCCTATGAGATGCCTTTGCAAGGAGATTGTCAAGCATTGAATCAAGGCACTGTTTTGAAGACGGTGGAAGTATTGCGTAGTTTGAATATGCATATTTCGGAAGAAGTTTTGATGACAGGTTTTCGAAATGTATTAGCCAACACTCATTTGCTAGGACGTTGGCAATGCTTACAGGAGATACCAAAGATCATTTGCGATACGGCCCACAATCAGGACAGTATTCGTTGGGTAGTACGACAGTTGTCCCATGAGTCGTATGAGAATTTACATCTGGTTTTAGGTTTCGTCCAGGGAAGGGATGTGTCGCAACTCTTGTCTTATTTTCCTATTGAGGCTTTTTATTATTTCTGTCAGCCTGGTCTACCCCGACGGTTCTCTATCGAAATGTTGAAAGAGATCACAGAGGGGGTTTATGATAAATCAGCATATTTCCTCACGGTATCTCAGGCTTTTTCAGCAGCCAAAAAACAGGCTGGAAATAAGGATCTTATTTTTGTGGGAGGGAGTACTTTTGTCGTAGCAGAAGTCTTGTGATAATCTGAAGACATGTTTGAGGGTTTTTAAAAAAAAAAACTGTTATATTTGCATGCATAATGATTTGGGCGATTAGCTCAGCTTGGTTCAGAGCACCTGCCTTACAAGCAGGGGGTCACTGGTTCGAACCCAGTATCGCCCACCATGTATAATCTGGTTGAAGGTGAGTTTGTGTCGTGAGCTTAGCCTTTTTATTCCTTATATATTTCCTGGATTTTCGACAAATTACCTAGTTTTTTCGGACAGAATTATATTAATGAGAATCATAATAACACTATATAAATCATATAGGGTAACCAAAGAAGGGCTTTTAACCAAAATTATTTATGAACACAAGGGGAAAAAGAAAGTATCATAGATAAGCAGTTTAGAAAAGTGTATTTTTGGTCCTTCTGATATATCAAGACCCTTCGGACTGTTACAGTCTTAAGAAAAAAAGCTATAGAAAAGACTTCAAAAAACTTCTCGTGGATCTAATGGGGGGGGAACTAAAAGTCAAGCCAGTAGATAGATCCATTACCTCCTTCGCTTCATAATTATTCAAAAGATGCTTGGGCCTTATATGTAAAGCGCTACGAGACCGGGGATACGTCTTATATCATTAGAAAAGTCTAGTCAGTGAGCAAAAAAAGACTGCCTATACCTCCCTTAAGCCTTTCCCTATTCCAAGACCTATTGATCATCGTTGAATTTGCGGCAAGGCCAGTAAGATCATATCCCTCTATCAAGCCACATAAGATCAATTAAACCCTCTGTACATAGAACTTCGCCACCATACATACAAAACTTGATAAAATACAGCAGGGTATTCTTCGAATACCAAGTACCCTTAAAAGAGAATATTATTAGTGAAACGTCACCTTCTTCTGAAACTACCAGGGTAAAAAACAAAGGCCATCAAAGTAGCCTCTGCCATGAATAAAAAGTAACTATAAATAGAGTAAAATTAAATAAACCCGAAGTTGTTATAAATATAAGTATATCAATAATATTGTATAAGATAAATATGATAAAAAAATAATATATAGCAAAGGGGGAACACCATCACATGAAAACATATGCATTTGTATACGGAAAAAGGTAAGGAAAGTAGCAAATTATGGTCATGAGATCCTTATATAAATTATAGAAATAAAGTATAACAGGAGTATAGTGAATTTAGCAAACTTATATCTCCTTATTTGTGATAATTAAGTTGTTGTCGATTTGTGAACTGATCCCTTCTTGTAGGGAAGTAAAATGGATTTCCTCTTTATTGAATAGATCTAGTAGTATCACCAAATGGCACATATTGCGGTATAATCTGTAAAATTTTCATACTATTGGCGTGTTCTCCTTATCTCACTAGATTCATCCAGATATATCCACTATGATTGAGCAAGTCTATTTCTTGGGCAACACACCTCAAGTTGAGGATTTAAAAAAAAAATAAACTAAAATTTCATCATTGAATAGTTATTAAATTTTCATCCATTAATATTTATATTTTAGTGTTTTTTTTATATATTTATATAAAAAAATAAATATCTCTATTTAAGAAAATCTCTCTCGGATATATTTAACTTTATCTTTTCAAATCAAACAAAAAGCAAGGATGGTAGAAAGAAGTTTATTCGAGTAGGTGTTAAAAGAAAAGTAGTGTAGGGCATAACTAAGACTTCAATAAGCCAAAAGTAATCGATAGGGATGGCCTTCCCTCCACAGAACCATACAAATGTGTTTGAATCTGTGCCAATTCCAACATAGGGTACATACGAGAATAGGGTATTAAAAAAAGCTCTATAAAAAAAATCATTTAAGCCAACCAAGTCCCAAAAACTTTTGGAACTGTTTCTGGAATAAGTGCAAAACTTATTCAGAAAGAGCAAACAAACGTAATATATTGATTTTATTGGTAAATGTACCATTTTGTTATATCCACAAGCTACTTCCTTAAAAAAGTATTCTTTCTCTTTATAGTAGGATATTATTATAATTTTTAAAAATTTATTTTCAATATATTTTTTTTGTATATTATTAAGTATCATATCAACTTGTTATTTTTTTCCCTGCAAGCAACGCTATAGCCCATGCATCGGTATACTCAGCCTTTGAACTATTGGTGGATTATTTTGTGTTCGTTGGATTGGGGTGCTGGGATCCTACAGGAAGATCAAGAACTCGATATGTTTCTCATAGCAGCTTTGGGGTTTTATCCCTTATGTATAGAGACTGTTGGGAGGAGTAGGTACACAAAGGCCAGCTCGAAACAAGGTCTTAACTTTATTGATATTATGGTAAGATAGACCTGATACTATTATGTATATCAATTAACTATATATACTTATTTATCCCTCAGATAAAGGACTTTTACTTCATCCTAAGTGGATGGTTTGGAAATGTCTGTCATCTTATTTTCTTCTCCGATATTCTTTTCGGATCCCTCCCTATGAATTGGGATATATTTTTTTTTGATTGCAACAACAAATGACTTCATATCTATATCGCCTGGCTCTTGAAGATGTTTAGCTTTAAGATCATTAGCATGCTGACAGTAAAATTTTGGATCACTACAGTAGTACAGGCTTACTTCTTTATAGTTTTTCTAGCCTTCTTACTCACCCACACATCCTCTGTAGGGTGCGCAGTATCTTGTACATAAAGACCCACGCACCGGCAAGACGTCAAGCGCATGATCCGTTCTCTCTCTTAATTATTAGATCAGATTTTGGTGTAACTGGATCCTGGTTGGTGATCACCTTATTTATGTGGTTTGTGGTATAATCATATCTGTCCAAGATCATTCATGCCGAGCTCTTGTAATAAGGTTAGTTTCTCATTACTCACAACTGTCACATAGGATCTTCATACTCTTGGCCTGTGTTGTCTTTGTTACCCTCCTTCTCTGATAGCTGGTCTCTTGCATATGGTTTTAGACACCCGTACATCTCCTTGTTTATACTGACCGCCTGCTTAGTCGCTATGGCAAAACTAGAGATCCCATCCTTATGAAGACTCGGGCTTACTATATGATGCTAGTACGCATGCTGGCCGGTACTCAGATGTGGAGAGAGCGAAAATACTTCCTCTTATAGATGATGTATTATGACCAATTTGAGAGAGAAGATACCCAACGACAATGGTACACAATAAATGTCTAAGAAACCTTTTTACAGAAAATTTGATAAGAAAGTATAAAACCTTCCGCTGGGTTGGGAGATGACCACGCAATACTAAAGAAAGAGGTAAGAGAAATAGCTCAACAAATCCATAAAGATAGATGTTAAATGGAGTGGGGTCTATGCGTTATAGGACAACTTTAATAGGATAAACTAAAAATACGATAACTCCATAAAAAAGTCAAGTAAGAATATGAAGAAGGAAAAAGTTTGAAAAGAGAAATAAAATATCAATAAGAAATATTTTACAGGCTTATTCATATAATAAATTAAAGTAAAGAATTAATCTTATTAAATATTAATTATTTGCTTTATTCGGTCTCTACAATGGATTTTATCCCTAGTATAAAAAATGGGGAGGGCTATTTACAAATCAAGACCAGCATAAGGGCTTAAAATGACTTTGAATAGATTGTTTGATACATGGTGTATCGACCTTTTATAATCTTTCCTTATTTAGACTTTTGACAAAATTAATAATGGTAAAAAGTAAGCCATTACCCATACGGGATTAATTCCTTCTTGACCTTGATCACAACGGCGTTGCTGACATCAGCTAGTATCAGATAAAAAATCCTCACCACGGATAAATACATCTACCGGGATAAAATTAAACCCATCAAGGTGCCTTACATCCCTAGTGGACCTCCTGGGTATTGATGGTATTTAATATTGTTTACTTAGGGTGGCGGTGTAGAAGGCTATATATGGGATGGATTCAATTTTTTCTACTTCATTGCAGATGGGGCTATGAGGGTCTCCGTAAGTGGCAATCCAGAGTTTGAGTTAAATATTTCTAGGGCGATAAAAAAACCCACTTCCCCCCATGTGAAGGAAGAAGAGAAAAGAATAATTAATTCTTTTGATATTTGATTGACAAGGCTTCAGATTCTATCCTTATAAAAAATCATTTTTAGTATTTTAGTATGTTATTATTTTATGAAGTGGAGCTGGCGGGGCTCGAACCCGCGTCCAAACAAGCAACCTATAAGCGTTCTACATACTTAGCCGGGCTTAATTTTTAGATCGTAAACTAAGAGCACGACACCTTATTTACGGCTTAGCCTCGTTTAATTTCGGAAAGCCTTAGAGGCATGAACTTTCCTATCCTTACTTTTCCGGTATCCCTGTATTAGACGCCATAAGGTAGGGCTTCTGAGGGATATCCCGCTTCTACACTTGGTGTAGACGTGACTTGATATGTACTCGATTTCGATATCAGGCAGCGAGAGCGTAGTTATTTTCGCCGTTTATGGTTTGTAAGGCCAGATTTACGTGTTTTCCTCACTTGGCACGGTATGCTTACTTATATAACATTGACCTTGCTGTCAAATCCAATTCAGCCCCATATTTTCAATGAACTTAAACCTGAGCAGTAGCAGATAGGGGTGCAAAGATACATTATTTGCTCATGATAAGGCTAGAAAACATACCTTTGAGGCTAAAGTTGCGTTTTTTTATTTGTTGAGTGTTTTTTGTAATGAAGGAGAAAAAGTACTTTTCTGATCTGTTGTAGAATGAACGAAAAATCTCCTAAATCTGTGAGATACTCTTTGAGTATTGTCTTAGGTATTGCTAGTGCATCCTTTGGATTAGATGGTTTTTTGGTCCCCAATTATTTTATCGATGGTGGTATTACAGGGATGTCTTTATTGCTCGATACGGTAACTCCTTGGAAGTTGCAATTCTTCTTGGTGGCTTTGAATGCACCCTTCATTATGTTGGGTTACAGTCAGATAGGGAAAGATTTTGCAGTGAAAACTTCTGTTGCTATTTTGGGATTGGCCTTGATATTGACTTTTGTCCATTTTCCTTTGATCACTAATGATAAGTTGTTAGCAGCAGTTTTTGGCGGGTTTTTTCTCGGTGTTGGTATTGGATTAGCTATACGTGGGGGTGCTGTTTTGGACGGGACAGAGGTTTTTGCTATTTATCTGAGTAAGAGAGTGGGTTTTTCTGTCAGTGATATCATCATGATGATCAACGTCGTGATATTTCTGGTAGCTACTTTTGTGCTTTCTGTAGAATCTGCTTTGTATTCTATACTCACCTATTTGGTAGCAGCTAAAACTATTGATTTTGTAATTGATGGTCTGGAAGAATATACCAACGTGACGATCGTAACTGAAAAGTCTGCCGAAGTGCATCAAATGATCGTTCAAAAACTCGGTTGGGGTGTAACTATTTACAGTGGTAAGAGTGGATATTCTTTGAAAAATTTAGAGATTTTATGTATCGTCATCACCCGCTTGGAGATTGCTAGATTAAAAAATGAGATCGAACAGATAGATCCATATGCATTTGTCATCACTCAGAGCGTCAAAGATGTCCGTGGTGGTATGGTCAAAAAAAGAGCGCTTCATTAAAGTCTTTTTTCATATTGTGATGTTTTAGAACGTAATACGTCTATGAGATCGTACGAAATCAAACAGGGATCGATGAAGTGAGTGACTACCTTGCTTTTTTATTAATTTTTCTTTTGGTATGCTCAGAAAAAAAAGTGTTGAAAATCATAGTCCAATTGTTGGATAAAGAAGCCCCTACAACCGGTCCCGTATATCAAGTTTAGAGTTGAGAAATGATTAAAAAATAAGGCCATTATTGAAGGGTTGAGCAATGAGCAAGGTGTCTTTACCTTAGGCCTTGTGGATAAGGGTACTTATGTGTTTTAAATAGCTTTTAGGATTTTAAGATCTACCGAAAGACTGTCACGGTGGATTCTGGCATATTGGATCTGGGAAAGATCTATTTGCAGGTCGATCAACCTTTAGAGGAAGTTGTCAAGACGGCCGAGCATACCACTATCGTCAATGAGATAGAACCGTAATGTAAGTCCATGTGGGCAAAGATCTAATCTCAGCTGGTACCAAAAAATGCCATTGATGTGCTTGACAAGCTCAAGCTACATTTCCCTACGCGTAGACCAGTAGAGTAGTCAGGTAAGTCTTTGCGGTAATTCCAAATGTACGATTGTTGGTTGATGGTAAACCCTCAAATATTCCTGTCTATTAATTCTTAAAATAGTTGTCTTCCAATGCTATCGATAAGGTTGAGATCATTACCAACCTTTCGGTTAAATATAATCTCGAGGGTAGTTTAGGTATTGAATATCATCCTCAAGAAAGACCGATGGAAAGATTATCATATCAGCTTAAACACTGATTGGGAATATGGGCAAGAGGATGCGTTATAGCAATTTGCTAAATAGGAATTTTAATAAATATAAGTTAAATTTATTTACATCTTATACTACAAATTTTCATAAGCAGATTTTTCTCATGCGAGGAGACTGCTAGAATATTGTATGGATAAACAATGTAATTATTTCTCAGAAGATCTTCCTTATGTGTTTAAAGCAGGCGCTTTGACGACTATATCAACTATATAGGGTATTTTGACTGTCTTAACCTTGATAGGGTATTTTGACTGTCTTCATCTTTCAAAATTTGTCTTCAAGTAAGTCTATAGAGTCTGTCATGTCGAATTATTGGGACACTGATCGTGTGGATAGATAATTATAAAATTTCAGAATAAATGATTACAACCAAGACTATAGACTAAGTTTTAAACATGATTTTGATAAAAATCGGCACAAGTTGGTTCTCGATGCGATCTATTCCTATTCATGGAATACTACAAATAGGTTGGTAAGTGAAATTTTGAGTCGGAAAAATATTTGCTCAAAAAAAAGAACATCTGGAAGTCCAATTGAATTATATTCTTTCATTCTCAGGGAAGACTAAATGGAAGTTGGGTGCTAAATATCGTCGCATAAATTTTAATACATACTATGTTTCCATATTATTTGAAGGCAAACGATTTGATTTTTTATAGATATTTATTCGTCTTATCTAATTTATGCGAGTGGATGTGGTAACTGTGGTTGGTAGTTGGGCTTACGGAGTGAATAAGTCAAAGGATAGGGTTTCTCAGGTATAAACGTTATCTTATGTAAGAGTTGTTTTTCCCTGTATCCTTGTAGATCTCACTTATGATTTGAGTCTAAAGAATCAATTTTTCTTGAATTATAATTGACCAGTTACCCGTCCTAGTATGTTTCAGATTAATACGGTTCGTTTTCAATTTTTCAAAGTAAAATAAGTTTATAATCCTAATCTAAAACCTGAATATACCCATTCACTCGAATGGACCTATTTGCACCGGTTTACAAAAGGAGACTTCAGTACCAGCCTGTTTTAACATTTGACGCGTGAATGTAATCACACAGGTTCTGAAGGAAGGCTCACAAGATCCCAATGTTCTGGTATGGGGTTATGCTAATTAGACTCAAAGGTAGTCTTACGGTTTGTAAATCAATGGTAATTATTTTCTTTGGAAATGATGGTTTTTGAATAGTGATTTTGAATTATACGGCTCTCGACAGAGAGAGCTTTAAGGAATACTGGCGCAAAATTTCTCACAATGGTCTTCGCGTTTGCTGAATGAGTTTAAGTTCCTAAAAGGGATCTTCTTACAGTTTTCTGGACTATACTTTTCGCCTTAAGGATTTATTTAGCGTAAGGTAACGCCTATGTCAAAAGTAGACTTTTGGTTCTACGCAAAACGTTTTTTATAGGAAGGGGAGTATTAGTCTTCGATTCAACGATTTGTTTGGAATCTTTTATTAACGAATCAACGTTGTACATTCCTTTAAGGAAGACCTTATAATGAGATGGAAAGCCTATATGATTCATGTCAGTTTTTCTTATTATTTGATAATAAGGCCAGGAAACTGGAGATTAATCGAGACGAGCCTAATAAAGAAACCATAAATATTGGGATCTAATAAATAGCCCCTCGAAGTGCTTTTGAGATGACACGTTTCTATATGGGTCTATCTACAGGTGGATGTATCAGAATTTGTATCATACGCTTAGCAGTAGTATCGTCGGACGGGTTTTCTATCTAAAAATTTAAGTTTGTTGTTTTTTTTCACAAACCGGATCTTCGCTTTGGATATATATTTTTCCCAACGCATATCAAGGGTAAATTTTGAAAGGTCTACCACAATGCCGAACTGTATTCCATGTTGAAGGTGTCGGATTTGTAATTTTTAACTTAGTCCAAGGTGACTTTGCTGTCTAGGTTGATGGACAATACGAGGATTTGCATAGAGGCGCAACAAGCAGAATGCCCTAGTACCTACCAATAGATAGAGGTCTAATCTGGAAATTTTCGATTAGAAAGTACTCCTTTCTTTTGATTTGTGTTTGTGAGAGAAATGACGGAATGCCAACTCAGGTTGTAGATAAATTAATGGAAGTCTGATTCAGGTAAATCAACCGATTTACCAATCTATGTTGCCATGGCCGTTGTCGTTGTACACTTTTCTAACCCCCTTTAAGGACTTTGGTCAACTTTCCCTGAAAATTATAGAACATGTCCCCTCTGATATTATAAGTGACGGTCTAGCAAGTATCCCCCAAAAGATCAAAGTATAATGTGATTAGGGGGGGGGTATATATTGATGAGTCTGAATTCGTCGTTCAAAAGACTACGGCGGATCCTTTGAAATAAGTTTGAAGAGTATATAAAATCGACCACCATTTGGTTTTCTGTCTTTAAAATTTCTATAGCATTGCCTTCCCATCCTTTGAAACCATCTTTGAGGAAAATAATCTTTTCACCTATCTCCATGACCGAATTCATATCATGGGTATTGATGATGGTCGTGGTATTATATTCTAGAGTGAGTTCATGGATGAGGTTGTCGATCACGATGGCCGTTTTAGGATCTAATCCTGAGTTAGGCTCGTCACAGAATAAAAATTTAGGATTGTTCACGATAGCACGAGCAATAGCCACGCGTTTTTGCATACCACCAGATAGTTCTGAGGGGTATTTGTGATGTACCCCTTCGAGCCTGACTCGTTCTAAGACCTGGTCTACTTTGTCCTTCATCTCGTGTTCAGATTGGCTGGTAAACATCATCAAGGGGAATGAGATATTTTCCGATACAGTCATCGAGTCAAATAAAGCATTTCCTTGAAAGACCGTACCAATCTTTGCCCGGAGAGTTTTCCGCCGGTTAAAATCCATATCCCGACTATTGACTCCCTCATAAAATATTTCTCCAGAGGAGGGCTCTATCAAGCCCAAAAGGCATTTAAGAAAAACGGTTTTACCTGAACCACTTTGCCCAATGATCAGATTAGTTTTACCTCTCTCGAAAGCCACAGAGATGCCCTTGAGTACATCGGTATCCTGAAAAGATTTTTTCAGATCGTGTACCTCTATCATTAGCTAAGCATCATTTGGGTAATCAATAAGTCTAGGACAATGATCAATACACAAGTCCACACCACAGCCTGGGTGCTCGCCTTACCCACTTCCAGAGAACCGCCTTTGACAAAATATCCAAAGTAGGCTGGGATCGTGACGATTACAAAGGCAAAGACGATGGTCTTAAGAATACAATACCAATAAAAAAATGATGTATTTTGCATCTGGATACCCGTGATATATTCTGCACTAGACCAGTTACCGGTGATCTCTCCTGAGATCCATCCACCAAAGAGACCCAAAGACAAGCTGATCAGAATCAACAATGGATTGAAAAGTATACAGGCTATAATTTTGGGTAGAATCAAAAAAGAAACCGAATTGACTCCCATAACTTCTAAAGCATCGATCTGTTCAGTAGTACGCATAGTACCTATGCTCGAAGCGATGAGTGATCCCACCTTCCCAGCCAGGATGATTGAAATTATTGTCGGAGAAAACTCTAAGATTAAGATCATTTTCGTAGCGTGACCGATATAATCGTTGGGTATGAGTAATACTGAATCTTTGATATTGTTGTACATCTGTATAGCTACCACTGCCCCCATAAATATCGATATGAATACTACAATTCCCAATGAACTGGATCCTAAGTCATTGATCTCACGTAGTACCATCTTAGCATAGATCCTACCTTTTTCCGGTTTTTTAAAAACTTTACCCAATAATAAAAAGTATTGGCCAATATTTTTTAGTGTACGCATACCTGCCGTTATCCCCTGGCTAAAGTAAATTTTTTACGTCAATCTAGCAGTTATGCAGGTAAACCAATGGAGATGAATCATGTCCAATTTCTCTAAACCGGAGTGGTTGGATCATTTTCTTAGAGGAAGCCAGCCTATCATCTCCTTATTATCGTTAAATTTGCTTGGTAAAAAGCTATGGTTTTACAAGATAGAATATTGAAAGAAGCCCTTACTTTCGATGATGTGTTGCTTATACCTTCGCGTTCTGAAGTCACCCCATCTGAAGTATCCCTCAAGACAGCCTTGACACCCGATATCGTGTTAAATGTACCCGTCGTGAGTGCTGCGATGGATACGGTCACGGAATCTTCTTTGGCTACAGCGATGGCTAGAGAAGGTGGACTCGGTTTTATTCATAAAAATATGAGCTTGAGGGAGCAGGCAGAAAAAGTGGATAGAGTCAAAAGGAGTGAAAACGGTATGGTCGATGATCCTATCACCCTCTCCAGGCATTCTACGCTTCAAGACGCTTGCCAGCTCATGAAGCACTATCGCATCTCAGGACTTCCAGTGATCGAGGAAGACCGTACTTTGGTAGGGATTATCACCAATAGGGATATTAAGTACCGGACCGATATGGATGCCCCTGTAGAAGATGTGATGACCAAAGAAGGCTTGGTTACTTCAGGAAGAGATACCACTCTAGAAGAAGCTAAAAATATTTTGCTCAAATTTCGGGTAGAAAAGCTCCCTATTATAGACAAGCAGGCTAAGTTGGTTGGTTTGATCACCATCAGAGATATCGATAACCTGATCGAATATCCGCATGCTTGCAAAGATGCCCGTGGCCGTTTACGAGTGGGAGCTGCAGTAGGAGTAAGTGAAGACATGATGGACCGTATAGAAGCTTTGGTTAAAGTAGGCGTAGATATCATTACTGTAGACTCTGCCCATGGACATACCATTGGAGTTCTAGACACGGTTAAAGCGATCCGTCATGCATTCCCAAAATTGGCATTGGTCGGGGGAAATATCGTTACAGCAGTAGCGGGCAAGGACCTAATAGAAGCAGGTGCTACAATCCTTAAAGTCGGAGTAGGGCCGGGTTCTATCTGTACCACTCGTGTGGTAGCTGGTGTAGGAGTGCCTCAAATCACTGCTATCAACGAAGTGTATGAATACGCTAAGGCTAAGAATGTTGCCGTAATCGCCGATGGGGGAATTAAATTTTCCGGTGATATTGTCAAGGCCATTGCTGCAGGCGCCTCTTGTGTGATGATTGGTAGTTTGTTGGCAGGTACCGACGAGGCCCCAGGTGAAGAAGTTATTTTCCAAGGTAGAAAATTCAAAACTTATGTAGGTATGGGATCCTTAGCTGCGATGAAACGTGGCAGTAAAGACCGTTATTTTCAGACCAATGCCAAGAAGCTTGTCCCAGAAGGGATCGAAGCACGAGTGCCTTACAAAGGACGGCTCAAAGACGTAATTTATCAGCTTTGTGGAGGTTTGTGTGCCGGCATGGGCTACTGCGGCACCTCTACTATATCCGATTTGATGATCCATGGAAAATTTGTCCGAATCACTAATTCCGGCTTGAAAGAAAGCCATCCTCATGACGTGATTATCACTAAAGAAGCCCCTAATTACTACAATTGAGTTTTTAGTTTTAGATTTATTCACCTATTAAAAAAAGGACTATGAAAAGTATATATTTCAGCTGTAGGTTGACCTGATGTCACAAAAATGTTGTAGGCAAAACTACCATCATACATGAGAAAGTATACGATTTCATCACCCAACCTACCGATGTCGCTAGCTTTAGAAAAGAATGCGATGTGACCTGTCTCAAATGATTTTTTTGAAATCGCACAATGCTGAATATTTGTTCCAATATATGAAAACATTTCCAAAGTTTAATTTTATCAAGAAGTTCTTTGTAGATTATGTCATGGGGATATTGTGGATAGGCGTAGGTGCATTTTTTTTATTGAGGAAGTATTTTGGATGGGAATGGGAGACCATCGATAGGGTTGTAGTCCAAGTCTATGCGTTACTTTGCATGATGTACGGTTTATGGCGCATGTATAGAGGCTATAGAAGAGATCGTATCCGAAGATGAAAATATTTATTAACTATAATTATATAAAAAACCACGTTTTTGTCCTGGTCATAGTGTTAGGAGTAAGTTGCCGGTATGAGAAGAAAGGCTCCGGTGTTATGAAGACAGATACCCTAACTTCCGGTACTATACAGATCAGTGTAGATGAATCCTTCAGGCCAGTTATACAAGAACAGATTAAAGTATTTACCTCTCAAAATCCTCAAGCCCAGATCATCGTTCATTACAAGCCCGAAACCGAATGCTTAAAAGATCTGATGTGTGACAGCATCCGTATGGTCATCGTGGCTCGAGGTTTGAGCCCGGAAGAAGAAGATATTATGAAGGCCCAACTCTTTTACGTGCCCAGATATAATAAGCTAGCCTACGATGCCATCGCTGTAATTTTACACTCACAGGCCCGAGAGGATGTTTTTTCCATGGCTGCCTTGCGCAATATTTTAGAGGGGATAGACGATTCGGGATTTCAAGCCGTCATGGATGGCACACGAGCTACTGGTACAGTGCGTTATCTTATAGATATGGTCCTACAAGGTAAACAGTTGGCTGAAAATGTGGTAGGAGCTAAAGACAGTCGGGCAGTGATCGATTATGTCGCTTCACATCCTAAAGCTATAGGCTTTATCGGTGTGAGTTGGATAGGAGATCAAGACGATCCCGAGCAATTGGTCTTTTTGAAAAGAGTCAAAGTAGCTGCTTTGGAATGTGGTTCTTGTGATGAGAAGACCTATGTAAAGCCTTATCAAGCCAATATTGCGTTGAAAAATTATCCTCTAATACGGTTATTGTACTATATTGTTAAAGAAAATTATGGTGGTTTGGGTAGTGGCTTTTCTAACTTTATGCGATATGAAAAAGGACAGCTTATTTTCAGGCGAGCTTATTTGATGCCGGCTCAGATGTCTTTCCAAGTACGGAAGGCCGAACTGCGTGAATCATGAAAATTAAAATCATACCATAAAAAGAGGTCATTACTTATTTTCGATTTTATTTCTCTTGATCCCACATCTTTTTAATGCATAAGGGATTGAGCAAGGGAAGAAGTTTTTTACTATGAACGTTACAAGAGAGCTGATGAAAGTTTTCAGAAGATCTTAGATCAGCAGCCTATGGACGAAAAAGCCTTTTGTTGGCTGACTTCACGTTTCCGTTGGTATGGGGGGATCGGTAAGCGCTATATCGATATGTTGGAAAACAAGCTTCCACTCTGAAGTAAAAAAAAATATCTTTGAAGAAGCGTTGATACGCCTCAGGGGGGGTATAGCTTCTCAATCCCCATGGCCCGTGCTCATAAATCAAAGCGAATAAGGGCGATGCCCAATATTCCTTGCAAAAGCTCCAACAAGCCACTACATTGAGGGGTTCAAAAATCCTGAGATTTACATCTTGATGGGTGATGCTTACAAAAAACTTTCTAAAGGTGGTGATGCTTCGCTCTCTTATCGTAAAGTATTGGAGATCGATTCTCAATACGCTGCAGCTAAATACAAAGAAGCTAAGCTCTATACCCCTGAAAAGCACAAGCGGGTCTCCCTCTCCAAGCTGGATGAAGCTTTGCAGCTTGATCCACAACTATGCACAGGTTTACTATGCACGTTATGCCTTTACTGGTTTTATCACGATATCGACAATGCTGAACAAGATTATGAAAAATACCTCAGTCTGACCGATATTACTGATGATGTTAACTATGAAAATGCGAGTATTATCTTTGTAGCCAAACAATAGGATTAAGACATCCATACAGCTAAAAATCATGTCGAAAAGGCTGGGCCCAAGGCCGATCCTATGTTTTACAGATTATTAATTTATATTTAAGACTCTATAAATGATTCGATCAATGTCAAGGCTGCCATTGAACAATATTTTGCGTGACAAACCGAAGAAGGTATCATCGCTAAAAATCACCTACTCAGGGATAAATTGCTGTTGAAATTTTCCGGGTATGAAGAAGCGATTACTCAAAGTTTTCATAAAGCCATTGCGCTTGAGACTGATTTGTAGGATCCACAAACTTTGATGAAAGACACTGCCCATATCACTAGAAATACCAAAGCTTACCCGATGAAAATCCTATAACGGGGCAAATTGTATCAAACTAAGAAAAATCCAAATAATCTAGATCTCTACCATTGGGGGGGGTGCCCCTTATCAAACGGGAGATTATCAGAAAGCTTGTGATATCTTCAGAAAGTACATGGAAAAGCATCCTGGGGAAATCCATAGATACCTTTGGGCTGCTCATAATGCCCAAGCCCTGGATCCAGAGATAAAAAAAGGCATAGCTGTGTCTTGTTATGAAAAGCTTGTATAATTATCCAAGGCGGCCGATATGACCCAATGGAAATACAGTGTCACAGCCGCATCGTATTATTTAGTAGTTTATTCAACCCAGATTAAGAATGATCGTGCCACTGCAATAGGATACCTCATGCGTGTGTTAGAGATCGAGCCAGAAAATCAAAAGGCTATAGAATTCGTAGCATTGTTGAAAAAAATTGAGACTATGAATGACCTTGGTGGTCAGACTAAAATTTATAAAAATAATAAATTTTTGGTACAAGTTTGTGGCGGTTGTTTTTTTTTCTTACAATTGTCGAGGATTTGTATTACCTAAGAAATAAAAACCGATAACGTATTATTATGACTGAAAAAAAACAAGATCAGGCAATGGTTGCCGGTGTGGAAGATGTTCATCATCAGGAATTTCAGCAGAGTAATAATATCATTGCTTTTGTCACTCCGGCGATTTGTATCGTATTGGGGTATGTCATTTGGCGATTCATACTTGGTAATGCCTCGGGTTTTACCAAGCCGGATGATAGTAGTTGGTTATGGCCGCAACATAGAGGCCCGTTGGGACCTTGGCATCGCATGTACGAAGGCGGTATCATCGTACCAGTATTGATCGGCCTCTTATTTATGGTACTGGTCTTTTCTATAGAAAGATGTCTGACTATTTCAAAAGCTACAGGAAAAGGCTCTAATTCCAATTTCGTCCGTCAAGTACAATATCATTTAGCCAAAAAAGACGTACAAGCTGCTCTGTCCGAGTGTGATCGGCAAAAAGGTTCCGTAGGGAATGTCATGCGGGTAGGATTGCTTCGCTATAAGGAGATGATCACCGAAAGTGAATTGACTACCGAACAGAAGATAGTGTCCATACAAAAAGAAGTTGAGGAGGCCACAGCCTTAGAACTCCCCATGATGCAGAAAAATTTAGTTTTCTTGTCCACCATCACTTCTTTGGCTACATTGATCGCTCTGTTGGGTACAGTGATCGGGATGATCCGTTCGTTTGCCGCTTTGGGAGATAATGGTTCAGCGGGTGCTTCAGAATTGGCCGTCGGTATTTCCGAGGCGTTGTACAACACAGCTACAGGGATTGCTGCCTCAGCTTTTTCCTTGATCATGTACAATATCTTTACGACCAAGATCGATTCGATTACCTATGCTATTGATGAATTAGAGTTTACGTTAACGCAGAGTTTCGCTTCCTTATACAAATAACTATGAAGGATTTTCTACAGATGCCTAAAGTTAAGATACCACGTAAGAGCACTTGGGTAGATATGACAGCCTTTGTGGATGTGGCGTTTTTGATATTGTCATTCTTCATGTTGGCTACTAAATTCAAGCCCGAAGAGATGGTCCCGGTCACTACGCCCGACTCAGTATCTTCTCAATATATCGAAGAGAAGAATTCATTTATGGTATTGATGGACAAGGGAGGGAGAGTATTCATTCAGCTCGATCCGGAGATGCGTGAGCCATTTATAGAAAACCTCAATAAAACACGTAATCTTGGACTCACACGTAAGGAGATTAAAAATTTTAAGTCTACAGGCAATGTAGGGGTTTCTTTCCAGCAACTCAAGCCTTTTTTAGCCTTTTCGCCTGAAGATCAGAAAAATTTCAATCAGACTGGTATACCGATCGATTCTTTAGGTGGCGAATTAGTCTTGTGGATACGGGATGTCAGAGCTTTAGTAGCCAATAAACAACAGGTTAATTGGTTTATCAAGGGTGATAATCAGACTCGTTACTCAGTGTTTAGGGAGGTGTTGACAGCTCTCAAAAAAAATGACCTGAACAAATTTAGCCTGGTGACCAATCCAATACAGCCCCCCGTAGGCACAGCATTGTATGAGAAAAAATGGCATAAAAAAGAATATGATTGATCCTTCCCTATAAATGAATTGAAAAATCAAGCATATGACTGATATAGATGTACAAGAAGGCAGTAGGCATAAAGAATCAGGCGTCAAGAAAGCTAAAAAATTATCTACACGAATAGACATGACCCCGATGGTGGATCTGGGTTTTTTACTTATTACTTTTTTTATTTTCACTACAACCATGTCTCAGCCTACCGCCATGGACCTCTTCCTGCCAAAGGATACTCATAATGAACGGGAAGAAACCAAGGTGAAAGACTCTGGAGCATTTACCGTTCTCTTGGGCAAGTCCGATCATATTTATTACTACGAAGGTATGGATCCCTTAGGGATGAAGACGACCAATTTTAAAAAGATTCGAGACTTTATCATTGATAAGAAGATGCGGACGCCCTCAAAAGATTTAGTTGTCATTATTAAACCCACTGTTGATGCCACTTATAAAAATACGGTGGATATCCTTGATGAAATGACTATCAATCAAGTAGAACGTTATGCCATGGTGGATATTACCCCACAAGAGTACGAGTTGATACAAAAAATTCAAATAAGCAACAACATCCAGTAAGTGATATTGAGGGAGTGAGGAAATTTCTTAAATACAAAAATATCAGATGCAAGCCAACAAAATACTCGAGTCCGATTTTTTAGACATCCTTTTTGATAAGAGAAATAAGTCTTATGGAGCCTATGAGTTGAGGCGAAAGTATGCTCGTAGATTGACATGTGCCCTTTTAATATCTGTAATATTATCGATTCTGGGGGTATTTGTTTTCCTTTTAACCATCAATGAGAACGTTCATAAAAAGGATAAATTAAAAATAAAAGAAGTCAAGCTAGAAGATATAAAAATAGACGAACCCAAATTCGTTGGACCCCCCCCCCCACCACCTCCACCCCCGAAAGAAATTCCAAAGCAGGCTGTAGAAAAATTTATTCCGCCTAAAGTAGTTCCTGATCATGAAGTTAAGCCTGAGGAGATACCCCAAAAACAAGAGAATTTAAAAGATCAAGCCATAGGTATTCAGAAAGTAGATGGCATTAAATATGCAGATCTCCCGCCACCTCCACCTATAAATATGGGTCAGGGCTTAGTACAAACTCCCAAGGTAGATGATAAGCCGTTGACCAACGTAGATATACCAGCCAAATATCCAGGCAATTGGAATTTCTTTTTGAGAGATAAACTTAACTATCCCGAGTATGCTCAAGAGGTAGGAATACAAGGCTCTGTGATGGTTCGTTTTGTGGTAGATATCGATGGAAGAGTGAGTGATGTGAGAGCCCTTTCAGGGCTTAAAGAATTGAGAGATGAGGCCGAGAATGCCATAAAGAAGAGTGGTAAATGGATTCCCGCTGAACAAAATGGTAGACCGGTAAGGGCGTATAAAATACAGATGATCATATTCCGATTAGAAGAATGAGAGGATTATTTTTTCATACACGAATGAGAGCCGCATGGAAATATTTTTTTTATGTTTTAAAGCTTCTTTTTATAGATACGGTTTTTATGAGTAGATTTCTAATCTAGATATTAAAAGGAATATGTTGATTTTAGAAAAACTAACCTTAAAAATGATTATATAAAAAATAATATTAAATCTTGGAGCATCATCATGGGGCCTTTGCTGAATTTTTATTTAGCTTTGGTACGGTGGTTATTTTCGGGGGTTAATTTTCCCATTAAAACCCTTTGTGATACTTTCTACCTATTTTCAGGGCATGTTTATCATATCTATGGCGTTGTGGAGTATGGTAATTTATGTTCTTTAAGAGAGGGGGGGTACGATAAGATTAGTCGGAAAAAGGCTTTATTTTGGATTGGTATATTATATTTTGTATCCTACCATAGGTTCGGGTATTGCTCTAGTCCAGTATAGCTTTCCCTTTTATCGATTTATTGAAGGGTTGTATGTCGGTGCATCTTCAGTAGCTGCATTTACATATGTATTAAGTATATCCAATGCGGACAATCTTGAACTCTTTGGTGGACTTTGTACCAGTTTAATATCGTCCGTGATGTCCTTATGGTATATAATTTCCAATTATCTGTTGGAAGGTTTTGGTGGAGATGATGGAGATAAAAGCTGTGCCTACCGGTCTTTATATACTCATGGTATTGGGGGCTTCTTAGGCCTCAATAGTCCGCGTTGATTAATAGTCAAAAAGAAGGACATTCAAAAACCCCAAAAGGTCTTAATGCATATCTATGATGTAGACACGATTGATGAGATGATTGATCCGTGAGATCGATCATGATAATTAGATTCTACAGAGCGAGAATGTTTTTACTAAAAAGTACTGTTTCCCATTGCTATTGGCTTTTTTAGTGTCATTTTTTAACTAATTGTATTGGATCAATTTCGTCCTTTATTATGCACCAGAGATTTTAGAAATGGCTGGTGTGGCTATAAAATATTCTTATGTACAGTTGGATTTATAGGGCTATCCAACCTAGTAGTTAAGCTCATCGACATGCGTCTGAATCGGATAGTCTGGGTAAAAGACAGTTGATGTTGATTGGCTCTGTCAGATATATCATTAGCCTATTAATAATAGCTTATGCCTTTTATACTATAACGAATCCAAGTATGGTTGTTGATTTTTATTTTGATATTTATCGTCTTACATGCTGTGGCACAAGGCATGATTATATGGGTATTAGGCTCGAAGGTTTTCCCTACGATGGTTAGAGCTAGTGGTTAGGCCTTTAGCTCTGGGATGTATTGGATATTTGCCATTTTAATCACTTTAGTAGATTTGATTTTATTGATATTTTTAAGGAAAATATCTGGTCGATATTCGTCTTTTTTGAATTTATTATTATTTCGCAGCTTTTGTTTATGCTTTTCATCATGCATGATATTAGAAGTGTTTCTCTATATAATCTAAAAAAAAATAGTTAAATAAAATGAATAGATATAAGGGGATGATGAACGCTTCTATTTTTATTATCTGTATTGTGTGCGGATGGGTATACTAAAAAACCTTGATTATAAAAGATGATTCATGAAGTACAAAAATCCGTCATCTAAAATATGATCGATTTTCTATAAATAGACTAAGTTGCTAAATATTAATTTAAAAATTATTATGAAAATTAAATGTACTGCGACAATGATCTTCAATAATTATGATATACTAGCAAATCCGTAGGCTACTTCAGTTAACTTCAAATTTAATTACTGTTTCAATAAACTGCCCTTGTGGGTATTTAGTGAAGAAGATTGGCGATTGTAAAAATACGATGACTATGTGATCGTCAAAAATGCTGTACTGATGAGCATACCAAAAGGTTATCAGATCTCTTGTGGGAATTTGAAGAAAAAGATCCCAATGATCATGATACATGGTATACTCCGCCTCGCGGGAAAGAACTCACTAATAGAGGTATGGTCGAAATCTACAATCACCAATATCTGTGGGATAACTACTAGTCTCCGAGGATATATTATGCATTTAGAGAAGTCGGGGGTACTGACAAGCTTTGGGTATCATCGATCGACCGAGTCAATCTGAATTTGCCTATGCTTCCCGATTTTGAACTCACAGGTTTTATTTATTGGGATTATTATCCCGAAGTCAAGTTACAGAACACACAAGGTATACTTTTACTCAATGACCAAAGTGATGAAAATATAGGATATTTCAGCGTATGCCATAGCTTTATCATACTTATGACACTTGGAAACTTACCCAACCGGAAAATAGTGATCATTTCAAGCTTGATATCACCAAATTTGATATCGTTAACGACAAGATGAATGCCGGTGATTTTTTGATATTTAACAGTCCTTTGCCTCATGATATCCTACACAATATAAATTATTATAAGATATGTATAGAACAATATATCTCTATGGTGCTGTAGCTGAATGAAGGACAACGAGACTGTACGCCAATATACGATATCTCTGTGGAGATATTGTAAGGGCGGTAGAAGGTTATGCTTTTGTGGGGGTGACCCCAGGTGATGGGAAGAAATAAAACATAATACAGTTATATTGAGTCTATTGGGTAGGAAATTGCTAGGGTTGGATCGATGGTAATGTGGAGTGGAAAAAATTACCTTGTGAAGATGGTCTTTTTTTGGGTCAATATATGGTCATTATGATACGGTGTAACGAGCTTTTTCTAAAATCATCATTTTAGCCTTCATTTCTATGTCGGATTTTTATATAGGTCCCTACTTGAAAACATTCAACGGATAGAGATACTTTGAATTTTTGTGTCGGAGGCTTGAGAAATGGGCTTTTTTTCAAAAAAAAATAGATTTAAGAAGGCTAGTATTTGGTAAGTATAGCGGTTGAGTAAAATAGACCTTAATTCTTCAACATTTTTTTTGCTTTCAGGATCCCATCGTAGAGCTGTTCGACCTCTTCAAGAGTGTTATACACGGCAAAGCTGGCACGCACTGTCCCAGTAATATTCAAAAAACGCATTAATGGTTGTGCGCAATGATGTCCGGTGCGTACGGCGATGCCCAAACGATCCAATATGCTGCCCACATCAAAAGGATGCACGTCAGCTAGGTTGAATGAAATTATACCTGAGCACGGTGTATGATGTGCGTATAAACAAATCCCATCGATGATATTCATGTATTCAGTAGCTGTATTGAGAAGTTGTGTCTCATATGTTTTGATTTGGTCGATGCCCACTTGCTCTATGAAGTCGATCGCAGCAGTCCAGGCAATGATGCCCTCAATATGTGGTGTACCTGCCTCGAAGCAAAACGGAAGATCTGCATAAGTGGTCTTCTCGAAAGTTACCTCTTTAATCATTTCTCCACCACCTTGATAAGGTGGGAGCTTTTTTAAAAGTATTTCTTTTCCATAAAGAGCACCCACACCTGTCGGGCCATACATCTTATGAGCTGAAAAAGTATAGAAGTCAGCATCGAGCTCCTGTACGTCTACCGCTATATGACATGGCGTTTGTGCTCCGTCAATCAGGACCCAGGCATTGTATTCGTGAGCTTTCCGGATGAATTTCCTGATAGGGTTCACTACTCCTAAAGCATTAGAGATGTGGTTTATTGCTACTATTTTGGTTTTTTCTGAAAGTAGTGTTTCAAAAATATCCCATTGCAGAACACCCTCCTGATCGATCGGGATAACCTTTAGTGTGGCTCCTGTGCGCTGGCATAGCATCTGCCAAGGGACGATATTTGAGTGATGTTCTAGTTGTGAGACAATGATTTCGTCTTCAACCTGTATCAAGTTTGTCATACCTGAAGCCACTAGGTTGATAGACTCTGTCGTGCCCCGTGTGAAAATAATTTCGTGTGGATGTGACGCATGGATAAATCGTTGAATTCGTTCTCTACTGTATTCCGTCGCAGTGGTAGCCAATCGACTGATATAGTGTACCCCGCGATGTATATTGGCATTGATTGTAGTGTAATAGTTTTCTATAACTCGGATGACTTGTCGTGGTTTTTGAGTAGTGGCCGCATTGTCGAGATAGACCCACAGTTTGTCGTAAACTTTTTGCGCTAAAATAGGAAATTGTCCACGAATTTCACGGATCTCTTGTTGTGACAACATAAGCCTTTATAATTCAAATTTGAGATCTACATCCAACTTGTTGCTGATCATCTTGTGGATGCGGTTTTTTAACTGGGGTATGCTAATGTCTTGCAAGATTTCCTCAGTAAAAGCGAATAGCAACAAGGCTTTGGCCTCTTTTTCAGGGATGCCTCGTGCACGGAGATAAAATAAAGCTGATAGGTTGAGTTGTCCCACTGTACAACCGTGTGAGCATTTGACGTCGTCGGCAAAAATCTCCAGTTGTGGTTTGGTATCGATGCAAGCCTCTTTGGAGAGTAGTATGTTATTGTTTTGCTGAAAGGCATTGGTTTTTTGAGCATCACTGTGTACCATGATTTTTCCATTGAAAACCCCTTTGGTTTTGCCGCCAAAGATGCCTTTGTAAATCTCGTGGCTTTCGCAATGCGGATGCAAGTGGTCTACTAAGGTATGATGGTCTATCAGCTGTTCACCCCTGATGATGGTAAGACCCTTCAAATTAGAGGAAACCCCTGGCCCACGATGGTAAAAATTTAAGTTGTTTCGTATGAGTTTTCCTTGGAAGGAGAAGGTATTGACGGAGCAAAGGCTGTTTTGGTTCTGTGCTAGAAAGGTATGATCAATCAGAGAAGCTCCCAGCCTATCGTCCTGTATCTTGAAATATTCGACTTGGCTGTTGACTGCTGCATATACTTCAGTGACCGAATTGCTCAAGACTGTATTGTCACTAAGGCATTGGTGCCGCTCGATGATTTGTACATGTGATCCTTCGCTGACTACGATTAGATTCCTTGGATGCAACATCATTTGAGCATTGGTCCCAGTTGAGAGGTAAAGGATTTGGATGGGTTTTTCCACCAAGGTGTTTTTCGGGATGTAGACGTATGCACCATCTTGCGCAAAAGCTGTATTGAGGGCACTCAGGGCGTCGTGCCGAGGGGCTATATTACCGTAAAAATTCTCGATGACTGCTCCATGTTTTGGCTGAGAAAGAGCATTAGACAGTACACAAATATCCTTGCCGTGATGTGTCGTCTCAGAAAGCCAGGAGCTATACACTCCATCGACAAATATGAGTCGAAAACTGTCAAGGTCGTCCAAGAGATAACGTTGGATGTTTTTGTGCTCTACCGAGGTTTTTTGAGTGGTGAAAAGACTATAATCATGCCTTAGTATAGGTATAAGATTGGTGTATTTCCATTCCTCTTCCTTTACTGTGGGGAATCCCTTTTTCTCAAAGATATCAATGGCCTCACAACGCAGACGATGTACATATTTGTTGACTGGGATGGCTTGATCCTGTTGAGCAATATATGAAGATATGATCTTTTCTTTCAATTCCATACTATGATTATTTTGATGAAATCAAGTAGTTTTTATTTTCTTTTTGATCCAATCATAGCCTTTCTCCTCAAGTTCGAAAGCTAATGTGCTACCACCAGATTTGACGATTTTACCCCGATATAAGACATGGACACGATCCGGGACTATGTACTCGAGCAGACGTTGATAGTGTGTGATGATCAACACGGTATTGTCCCTATTCTTCAAAGCATTGACACCTTGAGCCACGATGCGGAGCGCATCTATATCCAAACCCGAATCGGTCTCGTCGAGTATGGTCAATTTGGGCTCGAGCATAACCATTTGAAAAATTTCGTTGCGTTTTTTTTCTCCACCAGAAAACCCTTCGTTCAACGAACGGGAAAGAAAATTTTTGTCGATACCTAGATGGGCGGCTTTTTCTCGGATTTTTTTCAGCATTTCTGCTGCAGGCATGTTTTCCAGGCCTCGGGCTTTGCGAGAAGCATTGACGGCGGTACGGATGAAGTTGGTCACTGATATCCCCGGGATCTCTACTGGATATTGGAAAGAGAGGAATATTCCCAAGTGTGCCCGTTCTTCTGGAGATAGGTTTAATATATTTTCTCCTTCGAAATGGATCGTCCCTCGAGTGACTTCATACTCTTCTTTCCCGGCGATCACTGAGGATAGAGTACTTTTACCCGAGCCATTCGGCCCCATGATAGCATGTACTTCTCCTGGTTTGATTTCCAGATCGATCCCTTTCAGGATGTCTTTATCCTCTACTGAGGCGTATAAATCGTTAATTTTTAACATGATTTTTTTCTCACGAATAATATTTCTAAGATCAAATCTAAATAATATTTCAACCCACAGATCCTTCCAGGGAGATTTCTAAAAGTTTCTGAGCCTCTACGGAAAATTCCATCGGTAACTTATTGAGCACTTCTCGACTAAAACCATTGACGATAAGTGCTACAGCTTTTTCCGTATTGATCCCTCGCTGATTGCAATAGAAAATCTGATTTTCTCCAATCTTTGATGTGGTGGCTTCATGTTCGACTTGAGCCGAAGGGTTTTTGACTTCGATATATGGAAAGGTATGAGCTCCGCAATTATTACCCATGAGCAACGAATCACATTGGGAAAAATTGCGGGCATTCTCAGCGTTGGAAGAAATCTTTACCAAACCACGATAACTATTTTGTGCATTACCGGTTGATATACCTTTGGAGATGATTGTGCTCTTGGTATTTTTTCCGATGTGGATCATTTTAGTACCAGTGTCGGCCTGTTGGAAATCTTTGGTCAGGGCGATTGAATAGAATTCGCCTATTGAATCATCGCCTTTCAGGATGCAGGAAGGATATTTCCAAGTGATGGCTGAGCCGGTTTCGACCTGTGTCCAAGAGATCTTAGCATGTTTTTCGCACAAGCCGCGCTTGGTGACGAAATTGAACACACCGCCCTTGCCTTGTTTGTCGCCAGGAAACCAATTTTGAACCGTTGAGTATTTGATCTCGGCACCTTCCAAAGCGATGAGTTCGACCACTGCGGCATGCAGTTGATTTTCATCACGTTGAGGAGCTGTACAACCTTCAAGATAGCTAACATAAGCTCCCTCATCCGCGATGACTAGTGTACGCTCGAATTGACCTGTACCCCCTTCATTGATACGGAAGTAGGTCGATAGTTCCATCGGGCAACGTACACCTTTAGGGATGTAACAGAAAGATCCATCTGAAAACACAGCCGAGTTGAGTGCTGCATAAAAATTATCTTGCCTGGGGATTACTGTACCGATGTATTTCCTTACCAATTCGGGATGTTGTTGTATAGCCTCACTGATCGAGCAAAAGATGATGCCTTTTTCGGCTAAGGTTTCTTTGAAGGTAGTGGCTACCGATACCGAATCTATCACCACGTCTACTGCTACTCCTGAAAGTTGTTTTTGCTCCTCGAGCGAAATTCCCAATTTGTTGAAGGTTTCGAGCAATTCGGGATCGACCTCATCAAGGCTATTGAGTTGTTTTTTTTTCTTTGGAGCAGCGTAGTAACTGATCTCTTGAAAATTCAGTTTTTTGTATTTCACATTGGCCCAATTTGGTTCGCTCAATTGTTGCCAAGTATAGAAGGCTTCTAAGCGCCATTGGCACATCCACTCGGGTTCATTTTTCTTTTGAGAAAGTGCACAAATTACTCCTTCGTCAAGCCCTTTGGGAAAACGTTCTGATTCGATATTGGTATAAAAACCATACCTATACTCAGATTCGGTAACCTCTTTAAGTAATCTTTCGTCTTTGTTCATCATTCAATTTCTTCTGCTTTCTTTCTTGAGTAGATGGGCTTTATCTGATCTCATCGATAGGGGGGGCTGCTTATTATGAAGAAAAACTCTCTCCACAGCCGCAGGTACGCGTAGCATTGGGATTATTGAAGTAGAAGCCTTTGCCATTGAGACCGCCAGAATATTCTAGTTTGGTTCCAGCCAGGTAAAGAAAATGGTTTTTATGGACCAGGATTTTAACATCCCCATCCTCAAAAAGTTTGTCTTCCTCCCCTTGTTGTTGGTCAAAGGAAAGGTCGTAGGATAAACCGGAACACCCTCCGCTTCTCACTCCAAAACGGACGAAAGATGCTTCAGGAGAAAGACCCTCTTCTCTCATCAGATCGACGATCTTTTCTTTGGCTGTGTCAGATATGTAAACCATGATGGGTAAGTTTTTTAGTCTACAAAGGTATCAACTATTCATGAGTTGTGATAATGTTTTTTTGATGGAGGGATGGTTTGAAACGATCATAAACAATAGTTTCTTTATCCTTTTATTTTTTTTACGAAATTAATCTATTGACCAGGAAAAATATAAATGAAAGATGAAAGTTATATTTGAATTTTAATAGAGAATACTGATTTTTTAAAGACTCAATATCAACCAAAGGGATTTGTTAAACCTTCAAAAGGTTAAAAAAATATGATGCGGGCGGGTGGTTATTGTAAAAGATCTTGGTGATATCAATAAATTCAAAGTTGAATGTATAAAATTTATCTAGCTGGATGATAGTGAGATGTTAATAAAAGTAAAATCGTCCTCTATAAATCTCATCGATTGAAAATTGTTAAAATACAGTAATCTTAAAAAGTAAAATATTATTCTATTGGATATCGTATGTTTGGTTGTATAAGTAAAAGGGTGAAACATTCAGAATACGTTGCAGTACAAGAAAGTGAACTATGTTTAATACCAGAGGAGATGGGTTTCTTTGAAGCGGAATCTCTACCACCGGTAGGTATAACAGCTGTTACGGCTTTATGGTGTTATGGTAAGATTCAATCTGGATAAAAAATATTTATACATGCTACTACAGGTGTTGTGGGTAGGATAGCTGTTATTTATTGTTAAATAATAATAATGGAGCTATAATATTTGGAATAGCTTTAATATATAGATATTAGTTTTCAAAAGGATTAAAGGTAGACACTTCCCCTATTGACTATAATCGAGAAAGATTTAAAGAAGTAGCAAAAGAAGTAGATATAGTATTGAATGGGGATAAGGGGTGTATGCCCCAGGAAAGATTCCATCGTACCTTTTAAAAAGGGGGTATATCTATCACTGATATACCAAACTCTGAATCTGCTGAATCACTTTACATCATAGATGTCGCTCATGTTTGGGTTTTACCATCTTGATGTGTTTTAAGATAATTATATATTTTATATAAAAAAAAATACAGTTTATTATAAGTAGTATATTTATATCTAATAATATATATAAAAATATATAAATTAAATAATTCTAATCATGTGAGATTGGAGAAAATTACCATAGATATTTGAAGATTTAGCGCTATGATAATGATACATTTTTAATTATAAATAGTAAGATGATTTATAAAAATGCTATATGTAAGTATTGATCAGGCTGTATTTATTTATAAATAAGATAGAGAGATATATATTCGTATACTTATTTGATTTATAAAATTCAACTATTATGAAAGTCTCAAATACTAAAAAGTTTGTTGATAAAAGTGATACCCGTATTGATAAAGACAAGCTTACAAAGGCTAAAAAAATAGGGATTCAAGTGTTCTTACAAGCTTCTATCACAGGTAGTGCTATATTAAATAGTTTCATGTTCACAGGTATAAAACCATAAAAATACTCTAGCTATTTATAAAAAATAATAATAGGTTTCTTATCTATATAAAAGGAATAATGAATGTTTTAAGAAATAAAATCGTATATATTAAATATTTTATTTCTCATTTTGTTTAATAGTATCAAAACTTATTGCTATGAAAACACGACTATGTTTTATCCGGGCTCCTTACCAGAATAAACACTCGATTGTCAAGCCTGATGAAGACTCCGTAATTACTTATTTTATGGAGTACTTACGAGAATCAGTTTTTTGTAATTATTACATTTTTGATTTTTAATTATTAGGAAATATTTGTTTTAAAGAGTTATTAATGATATTACTGATTATATTATCACTGTTCGCGAAACAGGAGAGAATGCCCATTACGTAAGAGTATTAGCTAAGAATTAGTTAATAAAAATCAATAAAAACATCTGGTTGTATGGTCAAATATCGCGATTAAAAAAGTTTAATGATTGGTGTGATAATAAGTTAGTATACCATAATAAAATCCTCTTAGCTAAGTAAATTGGATTGAACGTATATGAAGCTATATACTTTGGAGGTTATTCCACATTGGAATCGTATTTTTATAAACTGACTTAAGTGAACTCTTGATGGAAGGGTGCAAAAGGGATTATTTAAACTACACGAGGATGTTCATTTAGACATCATTTTTGTTTCATTAATCAAAAAAAAATATAATAAACTACGGTAAATGCAATCTAATAAAAGTATTTTAATCTATATGCATGTTTATTATGATATGAGAATAAAGAATTATCTTTTTTACAATCCCGAATTATTAGGGGTAAATAAAAATGATCATCATTTTAAAAAAAAAAATATTTTTACTTGGATCAATATGTGATAATTTTCCTGATATTGAGTTTAAAATATACCATAGAGTATAGGTATTATTAAAATTTAATCTACTGAAAAAATACTGGATTAGTACAAGTTTTTATTAGTACTTAATTCTTAAATCCTGGAGATCTAAACACTCTAAATAAAGGGTTAAAAGTAGATATTATTAAGGAATATACTAATATAATAAATATTATATATATTAAAACTTTAGTTTCATTATATTTAACATGAATACGACAGTGGATACTTTGGAGGTAAATCTTGGTGAGATATCTTCTTTGTTACAAACAAAATTGAATATTTTAGGGTTCCCTGCTTTTACTTTTTGCCCTCAAAAGCAACTGGAGGAAAAATAATAATAAGAGTAATTCTCAATCCATTTCTAAAATAACCTATGTTCCCCAAGATCTTAAACAAAAGGAACAACCTGAAGATACAGAAATTTTTAGTGCAGATTTTGAATCATTGATGGGAATATACAGATTACTATCTTATGAGTGAAGTAGGAAAACTGTAAAGTTCAATGTATCGAGAGATTTGTTAAGTAGAATCGATATACAAAAAAAAATAATTCTTGGTTTAAATGTTTATCTCGATTCTATTTATGTATAATAGAGAAAAAAATTCCTTTAATAATGGATAACTTAATGTAAAATATGCTTGATAAGTATATATATTTATTATTTAATGAAATCGGGGAATATTATAAATTTTTACCTAGTTACTTAAATTAATTGAAAACTTATGAAAACCATGTAAAAAAACTATATATTATATAAATAATTCTGAATTCCCTGAAAAGTAAGAATATAGCTTTAAAACGTGGTTTTAACCCTTCTGAGCGGTATATTGTTAAATCTATTCCTCAGGTTATTAAGCAGGTTACTACTGATCAAAAACTTTATTGTGTCATATGCTTATGTTTTTTATTAGGGTATCTTAAGAGAGAATAAATGTTCACCTTATTTAAAAGTATATTAAGTTTCATGTCTCACTATGGGGAAATATTTATCGAACTGTATAATCTTATAAAGATTATGAATAATATAAAACAAGACTAAAGATACGATATAAAATCTTACTTCTAATGTTAAAATAAAACTTCTTATAATCCTATCATCCAAGTTTTTTAGTTACCCTATATGTTATAAGGTTATGTATTATATTAAAAATGGAATATATGAGCGAGTATCACTTACCTTTGAATATGAATCAGAAAAAAGTATATTAGAGTATGAGGATACAATTCAACACTATTAAATAATAAGCCAAATGATATAATTGTTTCTTTAAGGCTTTCTAAGGATCCTAATGGCAGATATAAAATATCTAAATAAAAGATAGTTGACAATGCCATGTGTGATGGTGTAATAATAAAATACACTTCCCTGTTTTTATTAAAAGAAAAAATAATATTTCCGACGTACGTTATTGAATTTTTTTAAAAGGCTTCGGAGTTATTTCATGATTACCACTTATATCATTGAAGTTATTCGGACGGATATTTTGCCATAAGGAGTGAAAAATTAAATAAGTTTTTCATCACTTTGATAAAGACCTATAAAAATGATTTAAACATATATCGAATATTAGAAGTTATCAATTATTATAAATAGACTAACATCTTAGAGTACAAAGGCAAATATCTTCCATCATCTAATACTTTAGAAGTTTTTGCGGTTTTTAAGGGATTTTCTAACATCAATACAATTATTCATACCATGCTAGTTAGAAGATTTACCCGAAACTTACAGTTCTGTCATAAAATCGTCGTTCCCGTGGCTCTAAGGCGGAGTTTCAACATGAGATTTAATTATCAAAGCGCTAAAAAAGACAGATGACAACTCCGTTATAATGAAAGAGTATGGAGAAATGTTTACAAATGAATAATATAGTGTTTCAGAAATGCTTTTATCGTATTTAAACATGTAATAAAACAATGTTTCCTGTGGCAAGAGATTTATGTAACCTGAAGGGTTTTTAAAAAGATGTTTTAATAGTAAGAAACTGCAAGATGATTTCAATAAAAATGGGTGCGTAATACTGCCTGGAAGATTAAAAGAACTTGCTTTAGGAGACTTTATTTCCTATTGGTTAGATTATAAAGAATTTTACTTGTATATACGTTATATAAGTATTATTGAACTTCATTATGTTATTTCTGGAAAAAAAGCTTATGAATTATTTAGTAAACATATTTCTGAAATTGTACAGAAGTATTTTATAAACTGTTTTTACCCTATGGAGGATATGATGTAAAACTGAGTACTGAGGAAATAAGTACCTTAGAGATACATCAAGATATCACAATGGTTCCCTACCCTATGAAGGTAATCGAAAAGGACTTACACTTTGGTTATTTATAATGAGTGTTGATAAAGAAAATGAATACCTTGATGTGGTTTCAAATAAATTATAGGTATAACCTATTACTCAGTGGTACCTACTGCCCCTTTTATTGTGCAAAAATATACTAGATATATCTAAACTAACTTCATAATTCCACTTCCAATGGAAAGAGGGCATGTTGTTGTTATGGATCAATATTTTTCTTATACATCATGCGTGGCCAAACACTTCAGAATATATAAGAGTAACTGCTATGGGCATACTTAAATCTATTGAAGACCAGTTGGTATATTATCATATACTTAATAAACTGAGCCTAAAGAACTCGAAATTTTTCACGTAGATGATTAATTCTCTCATTACCACAAATTAGATACTCTACCGGATCATATAGAACCAGTTGGCATGACAAAATGGGATCCTTATTTTTTGTTTCATTAATAAATTAGTTTTGATGAAGATCTTTTATCTCATCGTTTTCTTTATATGGATGATCCCAGTCACCATCCAAACGTATGTCCTTCAAGGAAGGATCACCGATGAAGTCTATTAGTCTTTGGATGTGCTGTCTGTTTCCATTTTGCAGGGCGATCAATATATTTCTGAGATGTTGATGATGATCGATAAAAATGGACGTTTCGACTTTGAGCTTATTCAAGGTATTTTACTAATTTATGATAAACACATCAGACTTTCAGGATCGTAAACAAAAGATCGATTTACAAACATCGGTAGATCTCAAGGTGATACTATTCAATGAACATCCCCAGGCGAGACATTTAAAAAGGTCTTAGTCAAAGGGTGTAAACCTCTGGTAAATACTTAAAGTAATAGAATCACGATCTGTTGGTCAGAGAGTGCTTTGGCTGAGGGTAAAAATGCTACAGATGTGATCACAATCTTTCTTTCGATGTACAGATCAATCAAGATGGCATCATCTACATCAACGTGGTGCTTAACGCTAGTACCCTAGTTAATAGACGTTTATTGAAATTGAAATAAGGTCAGCTGCTCAACTATTTGAATGCATTGCGGTTCAGAAACATTCAAAAAAGAGGAATTATCTAGAATCTTTCGATCCATTATGAGGCTAAAGGTATAGTTGATTTTGATCCAGATCGTATTTAAGAGAAATAAGAATAAAGACTTGTTCGTTTACTCAGGTTATGGATAAGGTCGATATTTAATTTTACAAGTGGTTTGAACGTGGATATAAAAAGGGATTAAGGGTCCTTTTATGGTGAATACGACCATGCACTCAGGGGTAGTTTTCAAAGATTTAATAATTGGAGAATCTTGCCCTAAAGTGCTGAAAGGACTAATTATTTCTATAATTTTTATCGCGAGGAGAAAAATCTTACTCATCAGTTTAAGCTAATGGTTTTTTTATAAGCATAATACTCGACACTTCTTGGGTTCATAATCTTATCTCCTTGTGAAAAATATGAAAACTTTGTCTTTCAAAAGTTGTACCCTACAGCATTAAATAGATAGTTTGACACAGACTAATAGTATCGTTAGCGCTTCCGATGATCAGAGCAAGCTTTATGAAATGACCTTTAACTACCAGGGGTAGATCGACTCGTTGTGAAGTTTTCTAAAATTTTCAGCCGAGAGACTCTGGACGTTTTTCAAAGGATATGACGATTTGGATTCTCGGATCTCTCAGAAATATCCTTTAACATATTTTCGCAATGTTTTCCAAAACCTGAGAGCCGGTTATACGAAAATATTCTCCCCTAAATTGGATTATTCGTATGCTTTGGGCGAACAAGTCAAACTATTTATAGGAATCACATACAGTCATATGAACGTGGATAATTCCTTTGATTACGAGTATCTCTTAGGAGAAACTTTTATCAAGGATTTTGAAAGAAGTTAGTGTTTTGTCTACAAATAAGTCCATTGCAGCTGCTTGTAATATCTCGCTCTCGAATTGTATTTTCGGAGAATAAACTGAGCTAGGATAGCGTATAGAATGCACCCGGACAAAGAGAAATATTTTTTTCAAGGGATTTTTCAGGCGTGGATACTTCGATGGTTCCCCCTTCATTTTCGATAAAATATGATTTGGGAAAGCAAAAAAAGAGCCAATTGTTATTGTCCTCTTCCAAACGGATCCAGCGTTCATATTTCGAAAATTTCAATTCATTTGTTTACACTAATGCGCGAATACAATACTTACAAAGGTAATCCTCGTCTAAAGCTAACTTGCCTCCATATTCTAATTGAATTTTCTGTATAACAGGAAATATACCCTTGGTCTTTTCTACAAAAGTTCAAAATATGTAGTCCAAAAAGTTCCTTATTCGAAGCTAAGCAATGTCTAGTTTATCAAGAAGGCAATATCGACCAAGTGATCAACTATGGATTGAATTTTTCATTGAATTTTAAGATATTTCGTTGGCTGGAAATCTAGAATGACTTTCAATTGTATGCAAACTGATACCGATTCCGTTAAACGGAATTACAAAGGATGGTTTTATCAGGTAAGAGCAACCATCATTTTAGTCTAGGTAAAGGTTGCAAATTGGAACTTGGTGAGTATTATTTGTCTACCTATTACGATGAGAATTTCCAGATCGGGCTGATATATTATTTCAATTTTAGTTTGCAAAAGTCCTTTTGGAGGAGGGAAGGTCAAGGCTACACTCAATATCGATAATTTTTTCAATAGCAAGAAGTTCAATGCCAATCCGATTAATAAGCTGCTCCAAATACGTATGTACAGAGAAGATTAGAGCAGTATGGTGTTTTTTCTTTAACTACCGTTTCGACCCTAAACGCATGAATGGTATTAAACCACAATCTGAAGGAGAAGAAGAAAAATCCAGAACAGGATTCTGATCTTCTTTGTACTTTGCCAGGGTGTTTAATGTTTGCATGGTTACATATTCATAAACTTTTTATACTTCACAAAAAAAAGGACTACATGACCCAAGAAAACGATGGTTATTTTTTGTTACTTTGTATCATTTATTTGAAATGCATGTTTTTTTTCATTCAAAACTTGAAGGGAAATGGATCTAGGATTGAGAAGAAAAAGAGCCATTGTATGTGCTTCATCGGCAGGTTTAGGCCGAGCTGTAGTCGACGCTTTGGCCGCTGAGGGTTGTCAATTGGTTATTAATGGTAGAGATCCTGCTCGACTTGAGCAGGCTGCGACAGAGATCAGACGTGATTATGCGGTTTCCGTGACAACTGTGCTTGGCTCGATCGATGATAAGGCTGTACAGGATGCCGTGTTCGACGTTTATCCCCAGCCTGATGTTCTCATTACGAACAATGGTGGTCCACCTTTCAAGGTGTTTGAGGCGCTCACTGAGGCAGACTTTATCAGTGGATTTCAAAGCAATGCACTTGTGCCGATTATGATGATCCAAAGGGCACTCCCTGGTATGCGCAGACACCGTTTTGGCCGTATAGTCAATATAGCTTCAGTGACAGTGGTCCGTCCTGTGACTGGATTGGATGTGTCTGCTACGGCACGTGCGGGGCTCGTCGCTGGTTTACGTTCGGCGGCGCTAGCTTGTGCCGGGACAAATGTGACGATAAATACGGTATTACCTGGTCGGATTGCCACTCGAAGGACACTCGACGCAATCGGATTCGATACTTGGCAGCATGCTTCGGGTGAAGACACTGCAGATCCGACGAAAAAAATTCTTGCTACGATTCCGGCTCAACGCTTGGGTGAACCAGCCGAATTTGGTGCCTTGGTAGCCTTTCTCTGTGGACAACAGGCCGGGTACATCACCGGTCAGATGATCTCAATCGATGGCGGAGTATCGGTGGGCTGATGTATTCAAAAAGGTTGATTAAGGTTAAAGAAATATTACTTTTGCAATGTTCTTTTTTTGGAATAGTCTCTATTATCGATGGCGGTAAAGCTTTGTTTTATATAACTGATAAGCCGATTGGTAGTAGTTGATCGTTTCATTGATCAATTTTTGATTGGCCTTTACAGGCGTGAGGAGGTTTTTTTGCGCATCCCATCGATATACTTGAGCCGTCTTTTTAGGACTCAATATGGCTAGGTATCGGTCTTGTTTCATCAAGCCCAGTTTTTGATAGGTAGATACAAAAGCTCTGGATTCTTCAGGAGACATTTTCAAGATGTCTTTTCCATACATTTTGCTTTCATATGACCAGTTGAGCAAATTAAATAATGTGGGAAATATATCTACCTGGGAGCATAAGGTTTTCACTGTTTTAGGTGGTAAGTTAGGTATGTTATATATCATCCCTGGCACGTGATACTTGCCCACATTGATCTCATTTTTACCAGCGCTGCTGGCATAATGATCGGCTATGATGACAAAGACTGTGTTTTGGAACCATGGTTTTTGGGAGGCTTGTGTAATGATTTTTTTAATCGCATAGTCGCTGTATTTTACAGCGCCGGCTCTGCCCGATCCAGAAGGGATATCGATCTTACCTTTAGGGTAAGTATACGGTCGATGGTTGGAGGTGGTTAAAATGAAGTAGAAAAATGGTGTCTTTGACTGGGCGTCTCGATCAGCCTCTTTCAATACACGTCGATAGATGTCTTCATCACAGATACCCCAGGCATTTTCAAAGCTCACCTCTTCGTTTTGGATATTTTCTCTTTGAGCTTTAAAATCATCACCCATAAGATATCCTCGACCTCGGTCTATGATGCTAAAACCGTTGTTACCAAAGAATTGATTCATATTGTCAAAAAAGCCATCGCCTCCGTAAATAAATTTGTTGCTGTAACCTTTGTCCCGAAATACTTTCCCTATACTGTACAGCTGGGTATTGTACCTACGTTTGACAATGCTCTGTCCAGGGGTAGGAGGGATGCTCAAGGAAATGGCCTCTATACCTCGTACTGTGCGTGTTCCTGTGGCAAAAAGGCCGTCAAAGGTGAGGCTCTTCCGGCTGAGAATATCCAAGGTGGGTGTAAGTTTTTGATTATTACCGTAACGTTCCATGAAGTTAGCACTCATGCTTTCCATAAGTATTAGGATAATGTTTGGTCGGATCTCTATACCAGGTGGGGTGATCTTTCGTAAAAGTTTATTTTTTGAGGAGAAGGATACATGGTCGGATTTTAACAGTTCTTGTGTTTCTTTCCATACGGTGCTAAGCTCTCGTGTTTTGTAATACACTTCGTAGTTGAGTTCATTGCTGCGGAAGGCGTCAAAGAAGGAATAAATCCCGGCTTTAGAAAGTTCGTTTTGATAGCGATTGATTGAGTGTTCGGCGTCGGCATTAGCGATGAATAATGCGTAATATATAGCTCCTAAGATGACGATCATTGGCACAAGGCCTCTTTTTTTCATCCCGACCTTTTCTTGGAAGGTTTTCTTAAAAACGCCCATTCTGTGGATGATGAAGGTCAAAGCAGTTACACAAAGCAATATTCCTCCGATGAGGAGGGATAGGGGATAAGATTCTTGGATATTTTGTACCACTTCATGGGTATATATTAGATAATCCACTGCAATGAAATCAAAACGGGCGTTGAATTCTTCCCAAAAGGGGAATTCCGCGAAAAAAGCTAGACAAATGATCAAGAGCATCAGTACGTATATGAAAATGGATATCGCCCGATCTACGAATGTACCTATGAGATGTTTTGGGCAAAGACATAAGTAGACCGCATAGGGGACGGAGAGGAATAGGCTGACTCCGAGATCAAAAAAGGATCCAACTGAAAATGTCCGTAGGGTAGATAGAATGGTAAGCTCGGTATATGGAAAAGACATTGTAGTCAAAGCTACCCTGACCCCAAACGAAATGATCAAAAAGATTATGATGAAACTGATGAGGAGTGATGATCTATTGTTACGCATTTCCAATTTTTTTAGGCTTGTCAGAGCCTATTGTGTGTGTTGCCTAGGGCGGTTCGTACTCGATCAAGCGTAGCACGGGCAACTTTTCGGGCTCTTTGAGCGCCTTGGCCTAAGGTATTTTTTAGGATGATTTTATTTTTCATGAAATCGACGAATCGTTTCCGTTCTTCTGAAAATTTTTCTAAAATACACTCGTATAAGGATGTTTTGGCATGGCCATATCCATGGCCTCCTGCTAGATAGCTTCTCCTCATGTGTTCGATTTCTTCTCTATGAGCCAATAGTTTGTAGAGGCTAAAGATCTGATCTGTATCCGGATCTTTGGATGCTTCCAGAGGTTTACTATCCGTTTGTATATCCATAATCTGTTTTTTTAATATTTTGTCTGGAGAGAAGATGTCTATGATATTGCCTTTGGACTTGCTCATCTTTTGTCCATCTGTGCCTGGTACGTACATGGTGTTTTCTTCTACCTTGGCTTTAGGTAATACGAAAGTTTTGCCCATTTTACGATTGAAGCGTTCGGCTACATCACGGGTGATCTCAAGGTGTTGTAGTTGATCTTTGCCCACAGGTACTATTTGTGCATCGTAAAGTAAGATGTCAGCTGCCATCAGCATGGGGTAGGTGAATAGGCCGGCATTGACGTTCTGTAAACGATCTGCTTTGTCTTTGAACGAGTGCACTAGCGTAAGTCTTTGATAGGAAAAAAAACAACTGAGATACCAAGCCAGTTCAGTGACTTCTGGTACGTCGGATTGCCTGAAGAAGACCGCATTGTCTGTTTGTAATCCGCATGCCATCCACGCGGCAGCCACTTGGTAGGTGTTTAATCTCAAAAGCGCAGCATTTTTGATTTGTGTGAGTGAATGCAGATCGGCGATGAATATGAATGAAGGTGTTGAGGAGGCATTAGCCATGGCGATGGCTGGTAAGATAGCACCGAGTAGGTTGCCTAGGTGGGGTATGCCAGTGCTTTGTATCCCTGTCAACACTCTGAGGGTTTGTAGGTTTTTGTGTGTTTTTTCCATATGTAAAGCTGAAATCGGATTCTAAAGTAAATCAAAATTTTGGAAAGTGGACCTTTACCTATTTCATAGACTATGTCATGGCTTCATTGTGCTCGGGTGAAGGTGTATAATAGATCTTGATTCACGATTCACGTTAAGTAGACCTTTTGGATAAAGTCTTCGTTCAATTCTTGATTGATCAATGATATGATGTGTTGTTTACCGAAGCTGAGTTCTTGTTTTAATGCAGGTGAACTCAATTTGATGTGTAGGCTGCGGTTTTTTATAGAGACCTTTTCCGTGTACTTTTCGATATAAGGCCCCATCACTTTACTCCAAGATGATACAGCTTTCACTGCGATGATCTTTTCTTTCATCTTGTATTCTTCAAACATCTCTTGGAAGGCTTCTTTGAGCGAATATTCATTCTTTTTCATGGTTTCAGATAAAATATTTTGTATTCATCTTACAATAGGACTGACGATCATCTCCATGAGTTTCGGGTGGGTACGGTATCGGGGATGAAAATCTGACCGAAATGGCTTCATTGGCCAGCTGGATCAGCCGGTCTGCGTGTTGTTTGTCTAATTTGTTAAAAATGTTGGATAATAGGAAGATGGTATAGAGTCTAGATTTTTTTTAATGAAGTTAAATTGAGCCAGTTTTTGTGCGATGAGGAAATGTTTTTGCTGCCCTTGTAATCCTAATATTTTTACCGGCTTGCCTTGGATGAGGAGCTCTAGGTCGTCTTTGTGGATATCTACGAAAGTGTATTGTAGTGAGAAGTCTTTTTGCCAATTTGATAGGAGGGGTTCGCGCAAAGAAGTATCTTTTAGTGAAGTGTTGTTAATAAAGTTGGATGGTTCTCGTGTATCAATAATTTTTATGTAATGTTCCTGAAAAACTAGCACTAAATATGTTAGGAATTCTTTTTGCTTTTCGTAGATGGTGTGTCTGAGTGTATCCATTTGACGATTTTGTAGATGTCCAAGGTCTCTCTATCGGGTATGTTGTGGCTAGCTGAAATTTTTGAGTAATGCGTTGCGTTGTGGTAGGGTATTTTGACACCCGCTTAGTGTGTACAAATAGTCTTTGTCTGACCGTGAAATGACATTGTCGATAAATTTTCGCCGGGTCTTGCTCCCTTCGGGGATGATCCAGTCATGATTATATAGCGAGACGACTACTAAGTAATATTGGCCTATGTGATCGATCATACGGGTGTAGATCTTGTTGTTTTTTTTAGTGTTTTCTTTTTGCCCTTTCTCAGAGCGTAACTCACTGTCTCTTCGCATCCGTCATTTTTAAAGCGCCCCTCGATTAGTAAAAAGTTTTTTTTGAAATAAACATTTTGTTGTTTACTGAGATGTAAGTAACTGTTGTCAAAGGACAGATAACGAATCGTATTTAATAGATTAGTCTTGTCTACTCCGTTTTGACCGATAAAATAATTGATTTTGGATGAAAACACCTACTCGATATTTTTCAAATTTTTAAAATGAAGTGTTTGTATGCTTTCCAGAAACATGGTGATAGCAAAATTACTTATAAAACTTATGGTGTATGGTGAGTGATGGAAAAGGGTTGGATCGTTTTAATTTTGTGTCGAATGAAGGACTTTGATGCATTTGAGGATTGCTTTAGCATGATCATTTTTTTTATTATATACTCAGTTTTATTATAGCCTATATTATTTATTATTTAATTATAAATCGTATTTATTAAAAAAAATATAGATATTTGTTTATGTCCGTTACCGATAATTGTCCGAATCAAGTTTGCATTGTGAAAATGAAAGTACTGAAGTTCTACTTGATCGAGGGCATAATGGATTTAACCCAATATACTTATAATCATGAAAATTAAAATTTGATTGTTATTTTTCAGTTTTACCTTTTCGATCTGCTCTTTTGATAGGTTTGCACAACATGATTTTATTTTCTAATGTGATCGTCATAGTAGGAAATGTGATCCGTTTTTTATGGGGTCGTTTCCGATCGCCATCCCAATATTCAAACGGGGAAATATGTGGGGTGGGTAAATATAAAGCTATTTATCCTGAGGAATATTTTGTGAATCCATATTTCCAAAGAAAGAGTTCTACCCTCTCTAGTAATGATCCACTTAGGTATGGTGGAACAAGAAATTGTTGTCGTTTCTCGTAAAGGGGTGGTCTCAGAAGAGGGATTTTCTTTCGAAGAAAATGGCTATAATCAAGCAGCTCCTATCGATGGATATAAGTCTTTGTTTTTGTTAGTTTTAATAGTTGTGGAGATATAGTTTTGTATTATCGCAAGTAGTGTATTCGAAATACAATACTTTTATACTTATATCATGGAAGTATCATAAATCACATGGATGAAGAAAAGTCTGAAGTATCGGTTCCTTTCAATATGCTCTGGTGAATGATATTGACTTGGTAAGGATTTATAATGTGTTGATCCATTGTATTGATAAGGTGTGTTAGCTGCGTGTGTATTAAGGAATTATATGGGTTCATGGGTTTAGGGGAATTTTCTTTATTCTTAAAAGTTTAGGCTATCCATCCTGCGAGTTAGCCTTTGTTTTTGGAATAATATCCTTTCTAAAAAAACCATCATTACAAGATTGCTATGGGTAAACCTGTTAGTAAATCATATAAACCTATTATGATAAAATAAATCTCCTATCCATCGGGATACGTTCAAATTCAAATAATCATACCCAAACCGAAAAAAATAAGAAGTTTAATAAAAAGTATATTTACTATGTAATAAGGTTTTTTAATCTACCTTTACATAGACCCTAAATATGATTTTATAATATAAATAATATTAAAAAATAATTAAAATATATAATAAATAATATGAAATAAAAATCATAGTTTTTTAATCTTTTATTTAGTGTTTTTGATTTAAAAAAAAAACTATTATTAATCAATAAAAGATCGTTTCTCTAAAGATGTTGATAAAAAAAGAAAAGTCTCCTTCTTAGGGGTAGGAACGTAAAAAAAAATAAGTTATTTAACCAAGCTATAGATATGGCTCTTACTATTACATATGCCATGACTATATGGGGGTAAGATGTGTTTTTTTAATATTTATTGTAATGATCAATATAATTAAGTTACAGAATAAAGATCACCCTAAAGCAACTGTATACCGTTTCCATTGAATATTACCGCATCTTTTTAAATAAAAGTAATAAATTGATATAATAATTAAAAGGGGGAAGTATTCGTAAAAAGCAAAGGTTGCTCTCCTTCTCCAATACATGCCAGGACCATAAATCAGTAAGATGACTTTAAATAAAAAGAAACAATAAATAAAGGAATCAATAGTAATTTTATTATATTTTATTTATAAGTCTTTTGTATTTACTTACACCCTAAATCATTGATAGGTCTTTTGCGTGTCGGTACGTCTTTAACCTTTTGTAAGTAGGGTCTGCTGATTTGTGGGGCTTGTACGTTTACTCAACCACCATTGCTGCTGATAAAGCTTGAAATACTACTTTGAAAAGACTTCCATAATCTATCATATTTAGCAAAAGTATTTTCATTATATAAAGCCGTGACTATTATACTAGATACTATTTTATTGAATTTACTTGGTAATTATATTAATTTTTTATGTATAGGAAGTATAAGAGCCATCACCGTTTTGGTTGTAACCTAATTTTCGATCGCCACTGACGGGATGATCACCATCTACCTAGTTTCTTATTGTAGTGAATATCCATGATCTATTATTGATGTCTGATACGATGATATAACCATTGTTGAATGGTATTTTGATGCTAATTGCTAATGATTACTCCTTTGGAATTATTGAATTGCTATAGTGCCGTAGCCCCCTTCCCCCGTAAATGCACGATCGACTTCGTCTATAGGTCTGAATTTATTCATACTAGTATCCATAAAGTTATTGATATTTTTTCTAATATGATTTAAGGATTTTTTGGGTACTTAGTCGGCGGTCATGGACTGTGGGAAGTCGTTCTACTTGAACAGAAAAGTAATCCAGGTTGATCACCGCGTACCACTATATTCTTGTATCTTTTGTGAATTCCAATTGGATCCCCACCAGGGATAAGAGGTAGGTAAGTTCCTTAGTCTAACTTATGATATCACTGCTTGGCTTGAACTGTACCAACTTTTGAGCTCTTTGTAATTGAAAAGCTTTGTGGGATCTTTTTGTAAAATTTATTTGAGGGCTTGGATGACCGTAGGATTTATTGAAGATGACAGCTTAGCACTACCCCCACTACCGCCGCCTATAAAAGAATCCCCCTTAAAAGGTGGTATAGCTTAGGTGTGATATGTGTGTATCGTACGTCCATCGAACGTTTTGATGCTATCCTCGAACACATCCCGTTTCGTTTAGTGTGTCTGTGTGAATGTTTATCTGTATGTCTAGTGCTTCGTAGGTACCCTCAAGTATTTGTCGATCACATAGGGGGCACTGCCACCCAGTCTTCATGGGATCTTGAGTCCGCCAGCACCAGCTTCTATCTGTTCGATTAGAGCTTCTGGGCGAGAGATTTTTCCACGGTTCAGAAAAACCAAGTTGATCGGGGCGTGGTAGATGGCTTTGAGCACCTGTTGGATGTTTTAGACTCCAGAGGTGCAATTAATCGCTAGGGGCATCTGTGGCTGGGTCTGATCCACTGCCGATGATGGTCGTCGTGCCATTGTGTAAGGCGCTACATCAAATAGTTGAGGGTAAATATAGTGCATATTGCTCTCTACGCATTTATCTGGAATGATTCTGTTCTTAGTTGAGATCATCTCAGTACTTAAACCTATGCACATACCTGGTGTAACGTTGTCCATCGTATAGGGTTTTCCTGCCTGACCAATGTCGACAATAAGACCGTCTTTGATACCGATATCAACCTTGACTATGCTCTAGATATCGATGATAATTGCGTTGGTGATCACTATATCGAACACGCTTTAATATCGGGTGGCTAGGGGGCATCCCATCACGAATAGTTTTGCCACTACCGAATACGTATTTGTCACTGTAAAGGGTATTGTCTTTTTAGATTTCAATCCAAAGATAAGTATCTTTCAGGCGTATTTTGTCGCCAGTGGTCGGACCATATATCTTGGCATATGTCTTTAGGTCGATGGTTTTTATATTATTATTTTTTATTGTTTTTACCTGAGAATCTATACATTTCTTGTAAGCCTCCTGTTTTTACTAAGATTACTTTTAGGCTTTTGCCCGGTTCTATGAGAATAGAAGTTCCTGAAGTGATGTCTGGGCGATAGCCTTCGGTTCATTTTTGGTCAAATAGAAGGGCTACATTGCTCTCGTAAAAGTGAAAGTGTGAATCCAATTGTATCGGATAACCGCCGATATTGGTTATATTTCTAGTGATGCGCATCCGATTCGGCACTAGAGAAATTTATGAGTCGAGCAATTCGGGTATATCTTCTATGATTTGATTGGTCTTGATGTGGTGACGGGCTTCTTCCATCACGTAATTGGTGGATCATGGCGACGCATTCGGAATAGTTGAGTTTTATCCTGTGATTGAGACGTTTTTATGCTATTTATCTGCCATGTGAAGCAATAACTTTTTTTCATACTAATTTAAATATATAATAAAGTAAATTAATTTTTTTATTAATGTATATTTAATATAATTATAGTAAATAAAATTAATAAATATAATATAGGGGTATTAAAAATTTATGATAAGTGTTGGGTGATGAATTTTATATAGGGAGATTTTATTGTTTTATCAAAAGGTCTTATATTTGTCGTCACAAGATACCGCGGGGTAGAGCAGTGGTAGCTCGTCGGGCTCATAACCCGAAGGTCACAGGTTCGAGTCCTGTCCCCGCTACAATAAAGTGACAGATGGGGGGGGTGTATCTCAAGGAATGCTATATAAAAATGGATTTTTTGTATTTAACCTAAATGTTAACCCAATGTGGGAGGAAATCTTAAAGGTAGTATCGGACTGCGATTGAGTAATTTATTTGATTGATAAGGTTTACAGGGATAATGCTGTGAATATAGGTGTCTGCGTTGATTCAGTAAGTTTTTTGCGTATAGGTTGAATTGGATGTTTTCCCATGGGTGTTTTATAATGATTTTTACAAGAATATACAAAGGTGGTTTAGGTCTTGGACTGTCAGAATTGTAGTTACATTTGGCTATTTTTTCTTGTTAACTTATCATATCCAGAGGATGCTGTTGTAGTAAGCTTTTCAGTCCAAAGGGTAGCGGGGGAAGATATGTTTCGAGAGGATGTAGTGTATCCAGAGCTTAGTCAGATGTTGAGGGGCATTGAATGGAGTTGAGTTTTCGATGATTTACCGTCCTTGTCTCAATAAAAGTTTTGGTATCAAAAGTGCTGATATATGAGATATGTTGGAGTTTTTGGTGGGGGGGCTATATATCGGTCATATTGAGTCATATGAAAGCCAACACTTTTTAAAAGATGAATGTTTTGTTATTATATATTATGGACCCTTATTATGCTTACTGAGGCGTAACTTTTGGTAATATAAGAAATCGATCTCTAAAGCACTGCTGCGAGCAAAAGTAATACGATAGATTTATAGATAGGTGTTGCTTCGTCTATGCTACTTATCATGAGTAGTGGGGGGGATAAAATTGAAACACTGTAGCCGCATTCAAAGGTAACATAGAAAAACACATCGAAAAGGAACTTTATTTTATCTTTTATAATCATTATTGATTTACAATACTTGGTGCCTTCAATGTTTTACGTCCTTTGTCTCCTTCGAACTTGTACTGTATCCGTTTGTACTTCTGTATTTGACGGTAAGTTATAAGGTGTAGTAGTAAAGACTATTTCTACTTTGTAGAGTACTCCGTCTTGGTATAAAACGTAAATGTTTACTTTTTTACTATAGTGTTGAAACGTATTTAAGCTTCTGAACACTAGGTGGTTTTTATTTTTGTATTGTTTTGAGGGCCTTCAGTTATATTGATACCCCCTTCTTCTTCGTGTATTGGTTGATTCATCATAGTAAATACCATATACTTTTATGTTTCCTTTTTCTTTTAGGTAAAAATGAATTGCACACTCCTAAACCCTTATTGTTGTAGTACTTAGGTATTGTTGGAGTCAGCATATCATTGGCGCTACGATAGATGATGAGTTTTATAGGCTTCTTTGTACAAGAACTATTGATCAGGTTGTTGTGGAGGGGTTTTTTATTGTCTTCTTAGCCGTATTCGTCTTTTTTTTGTATATTGTAGAATGTATTTTTTTTCAGTATCAGGGAACAGTTGTCGTGCTTCACCTTCTGCAAACTCCTTCATCTTTTGCTACATCTGTTGTAAATATGTAAACCCTCTTGTGTCCGAAATATAGACATAGTTGTTATAGTCCGTAGGGCCACTTATGCTATAATTTGACTTCGAAAAGGTTTTGGCTTGATCATTAATGCATGAAGGTGCTTTTACCATTTTATTATTTTCATATATATAGTTTCTCTTAGAGGGGTGTAAAGTACATCAGGATCCCCTATTGGTATGAACATTGAGTAAGGAGGAATATGAAGTCATATAGGATCTCTTGACTTGATATTTGCTTATTTCCTTTTTTTGGATGATGATTCCTTGCGTATTTTCCTTTAAATCTTTTATCTCCAAAAGATCTACGTTGGCTGTTCTAGAATTTCCAAAGAAAAAAACTATTTATCCCAGTTACGTGAATTTCTTCTATACGAAATAATCATTCCCAATGATTCTTTTGACAGGTTAGCGTTCTCTATTTTTGTTATCTACATACTCCGTGATGTCCTTGCCTAGGTCTATATTTTTCAGACCCTGGCCTTCCATTTTATATACTTTATAAATAGGCACACTGGATAATGAAAATTTTTTATTTTTCAACTTTATATCATTGGGTTTAATGATATAAGTTTTAGTAGCTTCGAAGCTATTGTTTATACCTTTAGGCACAACGGCCCATTGAGCTATTTACCTTTGTACTCCTCATTGCTGAATTTAAGAGGTAGATTGTTCAAATACTTGAATGGTCTTTTCAGCATTGTATTTAAACTGGTTGCTATTACCGTAGAAGTCGTGTTTTAGATTTTTATTAGGATCATAAGCTTTGTTGAATGGCAAAGTAAAAAAAGGTATAATAACCTTTAGGATCGGAGTATTCAACGGTAGCTGGTCCATTGATATTTTGTTTCTCTTTGAGGATCCATTTGGCTATATTGGTTCTCGGTTTTGTAACGTAGAATTATATTTCTACCGCTGCTTGCCATGGTTTTGTTGGTATAAGGTTTTTCTAATTGAAGATTTCCATTGATTTTTACTTTACCTTTTTTCTACGTAAAGACCATAATGGAGTAGACCAAAGCCTCATCATAGATATTTATAAAGAGTTATTTTTTACAGTTATCCCCGGCTGCGATTATGCCAGTATCGACCATGCTACTAGGACATAACTTAGGGGGATATGAAGAATTTTATTTTCATAAGTCAATTTGTTTGACATGAAGAATAGAGCTTTAAATTAAAAGCAGGACAACAAGGGTGTAATTTTTTATTATATTACAAAAAAACCGTATTTTTACGATACTTTGCTATATACAATAGATTCGAAGTTTTGGATTTTTTGCATTGCAAGTGATTTGTCTAGCGTTAAGAGGTCTCCTAAATCGTCTGACTCGAACATGAAGTCTTTAAAAATTTCTTCGCAAAGGCTGCGTAACCCTCTTGCGCCTAAACCTAGTGTCATAGCTCTCTGGACGATGACGTCTAAGGCTTCATCAGTTACATTTAAGGTAATATGATCCAACTTAAATAACTTTTTGTATTGCTTGATCAATGCGTTTTTAGGCTCTATCATGATCTTTTTCAAAGCTTTTTCATCTAAAGGAGTCAGGTGTGTGATCACTGGTAAGCGCCCGATGAGTTCAGGGATTAGACCAAAAGTGCGGACATCTTGGGGCGTAACGAAATGTAAAAGATCTTTTTTATCAATCTTTTCATGGGATTCATTTTGATAACCAATGGCTGATAAATTTAACCTACTGGCGATGAGCTTCTCTAGCCCATCAAATGCCCCTCCGGCTATGAATAGGATGTTTTGGGTATTGATTGGTATCATCTTTTGATCGGGATGTTTACGCCCGCCTTGTGGAGGTATATTGACTACTGAACCCTCCAATATCTTAAGTAAGCCTTGTTGTACCCCTTCGCCTGATACATCTCGAGTAATGGAAGGATTATCCCCTTTGCGGGAGATTTTATCTATTTCGTCGATGAATACTATTCCCTGTTCGGCAGCAGCTATATCATAACTGGCCACTTGTAGGAGCCTAGTCAGGATGCTCTCTACATCTTCACCTACGTAGCCCGCTTCGGTAAGAACTGTAGCATCTGCTATGGTAAAGGGCACATTTAGAAATTTGGAAATACTCCTGGCAAGTAATGTTTTTCCGGTACCAGTAGGCCCGATCATCAACATATTTGATTTTTCTATTTCGATATCATCTTCTCCTTTAGTCGATGGGGCATGTATGCGTTTGTAATGGTTGTATACAGCTACAGCAAGGTTTTTTTTAGTATCTTCTTGTCCGATGACATATTGATCTAGAAACTTCTTAATTTCTTTGGGTTTTTTCAAGATGAAGGCAGGTGTCTCTGTGGAATCATTTTTTATAAAACTATTTTTAGGAGTAGATTCTTCATTGATTATGTGATGGGCTTGCTCTATACAATAGTCACAGATATGACTATTGACCCCTGCAACAAGTAGAGTTACCTCACTTTTGTTACGTCCACAGAAGGCGCATTGCAATTCTCTTTCCATATGGAATTATTTAAATAAGTTTACAAATTTACGTAAAAGCATAGAGCCTTTGAGTTTTTTGTATCATTGTGTTTTGGATAATTTATGGTCGGTATACAGAATAAGTATGAAACTAAAAAGGTAATGAAAAATTGAAATAGCAGGAAGAAGACCGCAATCGATAGGTGAAAGACAATACCGGCTAAAAATGTCCAGCAACGTGTCTTTTTGATAAGTATAAGAAAGATGAACAATGCTTCAAAAATGATGTAAAATAGTTGATGATTAGTTGTCTGTAGAGGATTTGCGTGATGATATATTTGAGTGAGGTGCCGTTTATGATCATGTATTGGGTGGAAAAATAAAAACCTTATTCAGAAGAGTCTACGTAGGAGTAAGCGTTGTTTGAATATCATTGTTTATATAGATCAAAAACAGATTTAAAACGATCAAATAGATTCCTAAATTGGATGTTATAAAGATCAATTTGCGCAGCGATTCCCGATCAGGAATCAACCCATGGAGGCCTACAAAAAAAGAAAAATAGTAAATGGCGTGATAGTACCGTCAAACCTTAGTTTTCTAGTCGAAATAAGAGCAATTTGTTATGGATGGAAAAAATACAAAAATTAAGATTGAAGTGAAATAACGTTCTATACCCAGTGTCCATAGGAGTAAGGCAATCAGATATAGGATATAGAAAACGTAGTTGTTGTTTTGAAGATATTTCAAGAAAGGTATTCTATCGTGATGTAAGATCATGTTCCAGTCCAGGTTGGTTAGTTCGATATAATAGTTGAAATATAAGAGGAGACTCAATATAAGAATGGTCCCCAATATGACGCAGAAACCTAAGTAAGCCTTTATGTAGTGAAAATATTCTTGTAAGTAATGGATAAATTTCTCTATTATAACGATTTTTCCCCGGAAGTGGTACAGTAGCCTATGCGGAAAATTTTTGTAAGTAATCAATCGTTCAAAATATTTATGATTGTACAATGGTGATGTGGAGATGGTCACTATCTCAAGGGTGAATGTAGTGTATTTGGAGGTGTCTAATCCTTTTTCCGTACAAAGATTCTGGCAAATATTTCTACGTTTTTTATCTCTCTCCCATATTTTTTCAGGATTTTTTCCGTATCTGTTTTTCTCTGACTTCAGAGGATAGTTGAAATTTTTTCTCCAACAATTCGATGAGTTCCAGGTAGAGTGTGTTCATCTATAGGTAAAAGTTGTTTATATTAAAAACATTCGAGGTGTCGTGAATTGAAAAAGAATGCTTTATTAGACTTTTTACCTAGATAGGATGACTATTCCATACGGATGCGTTATCCTGAGGGTATGTAGTGGTGTAATAAAAGTAATGTTTGTACGTTGGCGTAGGCAAAAATATTCCATAAAAAAATAAAAAAACATACTATAACCATCTAATAGATCGTTATATTTTTCATCCAAAGGAGAGTAAGGTAAAGCAAAAACGATGTCGATAAGCTATTATCGAAGGAATATTGCCAGGACAGTGTAGACACTTTTCATCGGTCAGGATTTATAATTTATTTTGGTTCTCGGTTTTTATTTTTGGTTTTATCTTTGGTCTTTTCTTTGGTTTCGAGACCGATTACTTCATCAACCATACCGTAGACTTTGGCTTCTTCGGCCGTCATCCAATAATCTCTATCAGAGTCCTTTTCTACTTTTTCAAATGATTGTCCGCTGTGTTGGGCGATGATTTGGTAGAGTTCCTTTTTGAGTTTGACTATTTCCCGTGCTGTGATCTCGATATCCGAAGCTTGGCCATGTGCACCACCCAGAGGCTGATGTATCATAACCCGCGAGTGCTTGAGGCCTGAACGATTACCTTTTGCTCCCGCACAGAGCAATACTGCTGCCATAGAAGCAGCTATACCTGTACAAGTGGTGGCTACATCGGGTTTAACCATTTGCATAGTGTCGTAGATGCCTAGACCCGCATAGACACTTCCTCCAGGCGAATTTATATAGATGCGAATATCTCGAGCGTCTACCGATTGCAAAAATAACAATTGGGCTTGCACAATGTTGGCTACTTGGTCGTCTATGGCTGTGCCGAGGAAAATGATACGGTCCATCATTAGGCGAGAAAAAACGTCCATTTGGGCTACATTGAGTTTGCGTTCTTCGGTAATGTAGGGCGTCAAAGAAGAGACATAATGGTCGAGTGTCAGGCTGTTGATTCCTTGGTGTTTGATGGTGTATTTTCTGAATTCTTCTGGGTGAAACATAATGATTGGATCAAACTAAGTTATTGTTTTTTTGATTGAGCTCTTCGAGAAATTCAGCCCAGGAACATGTTTGATTTTTTAGAGGTAAACGTTCTTTCATAGCCCTCAAGATGCGTTCGTGGAAGACTTGAGTCAAAATGCGGCGAAATTCTTCCTTTTGTTGTAAGGTCTTATTGATAAATTGTTCCAAAGATATTTCATCCAATTCTTTTTTCCCGTAGTGGGCCCATTGGGATTGGATGATAGTTCGGGCTTTTTGTTTGACATCTTCTGCTTTGATTTGGATATCAAATTTTTCACCTAGTTTCTTTTCTATCAATTGATAGCGGAGAGCTTTTTCTAATTCTTCGTATTTTTTTTTGATTTGCTCGTCAGAGATGTCAGGATGTTGCTGTTTTATCCAGCGTTGTAGAAAAGCTGTTGGGAGATCGAATTTTGTGTTTTCGATTAGTTGTGTGATCGCTGTGTTCAACAGTATCCTATTGGATTCTGCAGTGTATACTTCGGAGCGTTCTGCCTTGATTTTAGCCCGAAGCTCTTCTCCAGAATTCACAGTCCGTTCAGGATACACTTTGTCAAATAGATATTTATCGAGTTGGGCCGATTGAATGTAAAAGATCTTCTCGATGGTCCATCGTATGGGGAAGTGGGGGGGGGGGTCTTTTCCCATGATGGACGCCCATTCTTCAGCGTTTGGGAAGAGTTCAGCACTGTTTGTATCGATCTGTGCTCCAACCCTGGCTCCTAGGTATTTGGAACGGGCCCCTTGGGATAGCTTATTAATAGCAAAGGTATGATGTCTGTGCCAAGGTTCTTGATCTGGAACCTGTTTATCTGCCAGAAGTGCTTCGATCTTTCCGTGGATTAGGTCGGTTTCTTCTACACTTTCTTTGGATTCTAATTTTCCAAAACGTTGCTGAAGGTTTTTTATATATCTATCGATGTCTTGCTCATCTGCAATGATTTCGAATTGGGTGAGGTTAAGATGGTCGAGATCCAATTCAAATTCAGGGCTTATACCTAATTCGAACTCGAAAGACAATTCTTGAGCATCAATATCCGGTGCTTGTTGCGTTTTGAGTAACACATTTCCCAAAAGGTTCAATTTTTCCTGATTGATGTAGTTGTTAAGACTTTGTTGCAATAGGCGTTGGATCTCTTCGACTGTCAAAGCCTTTTCGTGTTGTTTACGGATCAGGCTCATTGGTACCTGACCTTTTCGGAATCCACGCAACTGAGCATTTTTTCTATACTTGTGGAGGGAGGCTTCTACTTGGTTTTTATAATCTTCTTTGGTGATAGATACAATAAGTACAGCATTGAGATCATCGAACTGACGTTTGGTAATGTACATCGTTTGAAAAAATTTCCAGGCAAAGGTACGATTTTCAAATAGCTCTTCATTTTTTTAGGAGGAATGAATGATAAAAAAATTAATCTAATGCTACAGTCAATTTATCAAAGATTGGTTTAGGTGGAGATTGTTCGTGCAAAATCTTATAGATGGCTTTTGTTATAGGCATTTGGATGGGTTTAGTTGCCAATAATGTTATGATCCCTTTCACTGCATGATATCCTTCTGCGATCATTTTCATTTCTATTAAGGTTGAGGAGACAGAGTGACCTTTGCCTATCATATTGCCCAGTGTCCTGTTGCGGCTGAAGGGTGAATAGCCTGTGACCAAAAGGTCGCCTAAATAGGCGGAATTCTTGATATCTCGCTTTAACGGATGGAATGCGTTTAAAAAAGTCTCCATCTCACGGATGGCGTTGGACATCAATACTGCTTGGAAATTGTCTCCATAACCCAAACCATAGGCAATCCCTGCAGCTATGGCAAAGATATTTTTCAATACCACGGCATATTCGGTGCCTACTACATCGGTTGAGGTGCTAGTTTTGATGTACGAACAGGTTAGGCATTTGGCCAAAAATCGGGCTTTTTCTTCCTCCTGAAAAGATATGGTAAGATAAGATAGGCGTTCTAAGGCTACTTCCTCGGCGTGACAGGGGCCTGAGATGAGGCCGATGTTTTGTATTGGGACGGAATAGGTCTCTTGAAGGTACTCGGCTACTGTCTTTGAGGTGTCGGGGACAATCCCTTTGATAGCGGAGATCCATATTTTATTGGCAATGGATTTGTGGACACGTTGTAGGACATCTTTCAAAAAGATCGAGGGTATGGCCAATATTATGTATTCGTGGTAGTTCAGTACATGGTCGAGTTCTGTAGAGACATTCAATCGGTCTGGATCAAAGGTCACAGTGCTCAGATAGGAAGGATTACGATGTTCGGACCTAATGTGGGTAGCAATCTCTTCTTTATGTACCCACCAACTGATGGGAGCGGTATTTTCGCATAAGATTTTTGCGAGTGCCGTAGCCCAACTCCCACTGCCCAATATTGCGATTTTTCGTTCCATAGCTTCGGATCTGATTTTGACAAAAATAAGCAACTGGTTCTTGAGAGGTTTGTTATCGCTAAAGGGCAGTTGATGATTATTCAGATGGGTTCGGAATGATTTCATTTAAAAGCTCAACTTTGCAATGGTATCTTAAAAAGATCAACTCTTGTACAGGAAACCGCTTGGTCAGACAGTGATCTATGGTGTAGGGGCCGTATTACCTAAGGTGATCAATTACTTCTTTTTGAAGCTTTTTACTAGAGTTTTGGGCCGAGGTGAATATTCTCTTTATGTTGATATGTATGCAATATCGTTCATCGTGATAGGTTTTTTAACTTTTGGACTCGAGAGTGCATATTTTCGTTTTTTGTATAAAAAGGAGATACAGGATCGGCAACAGATTTTCTCTACTGGATCGGTCATTTTATTTTTGATCGCGTCTTCTTTTTTAGTGCTCGGTTTGATTTTTTTGAGACCTATCGCCTCTTTTGCTGGCTATGAAACTAGGTGGGAATATTTTTTAATGTTTTTCCTTATCATCTTTTGTGATACGGTTTGTACTCTACCTATGGCTTGGCTTCGCGCGCATGGCATGTCTGTTAGATATTCTCTAATACGTCTGTTGAATGTTTTGGTTAATTCTTTTGTCACCGTGTACTTACTGGTGTTGTTATGCGATGGGTGTAGTTATGGACCTCTCGATATATGGCTCTCGCCTTTGTCATTCGTAACTACATATACGAATCAGACGGGGTATATCTTTTACGCTAATGTATTAGCTTCAGTGACAAATTTGCTTTGTTTGTCGCCTTTGTTTTTTAAGATTAGTTTAAAAAAATTCAAGCGCTCTATTGCCTTGAAGATGTTAGCTTATGGTGCTCCAATCATGTTGGGGACGCTGGCTTTTGCTATTAATGAAAATCTTGATAAACTGTTGATCAAAAGGTGGCTTTCTGATGATATCAATGGGGCGTATGCAGCCTGTTATCGAATCGCGGCTTTCATGGGTTTGTATGCTACAGCTTTCCGTTTAGGGATCGAGCCTTTTTTTTTAAAAAAGGCTGAGGATGCTGATGCAAAAAGGACTTACAATGAGTTGACTTATTTATTCACCTTGATGGGGGTAGTGTTTTATGTCTTGGTCTGTGCAAACCTGGAATTAATTGCTGGTTTGATGGTCGATCGAAAGTATCATGACGCACTAGGCATTATCCCTATTGTGCTGATGGGTAATCTATTTTTAGGTATTTATACCAATCTGTCCATCGCTTATAAGGTGACTGATAGGCCTATAGTCGGTACATATATTTCTTTGATTGGGGTTTTGGTCACGGTTTTGTTCAATCTATTGCTCTTGTGGCCAGGGACTAGTTTCATGATCTGTGCTTGGGGTACGCTGATTTCTTATGGTATGATGTTGGTAGTCTCTTATGTCTGGGGGCAAAGAAATTATCCAGTGCCTTATCCTAGTGGTCGATTGATTATGCATATTGTGTTGTCTGCCGTGGTTAGTTATGTGCTCCTTAAAAAAGGAGGTTTTTTTAACATTATAGGACAATTCTTATATTTGGCCGGTGTATTTTTCTTTGAGAGAGAACGAGTTAATGAAATATTTAAAAAATTATGATGAAAGTAAAGATCGTTAATGCCTCTAGGAATCCTTTGCCTAAATATAAAAGTGAAAGGGCTTCTGGTATGGATATTCAGGCTGCTATTGAGGCTCCTGTAACACTTGGCCCACTCGGACGAAAACTTATCCCTACAGGGATTCGTGTCGAATTACCACGAGGATATGAGGCACAAATCCGTCCGAGGAGTGGGTTGGCTTTCAAGTATGGCCTAACTTGTTTGAATAGTCCTGGCACGATCGATGCTGATTATCGTGGGGAGATCAAAGTTATCTTGATCAATCTCTCATCAGAGGCTTTTACTATTAATGAAGGAGACCGGATTGCGCAAATGATCATCGCTCCCTATATCTCGATAGAATGGGAGGAAAGTGACCAGCTCAATGAAAGTATTCGGGGGGTACATGGTTTTGGGAGCACCGGGATTTAAGAGAAAATTTATATCTATCAAACCTATTTCATTATGAAGATCGTTATTCCTATGGCCGGTAAAGGCTCTCGTCTCCGTCCGCATACACTCACTGTACCTAAACCTTTGATCCCTATTGCAGGCAAACCTATTGTACAACGTCTGGTAGAAGACATTGCCAGAGTGGTCAAAACACCTATTGAGGAAATTGTTTTCATTGTAGGGGATTTCGGCCAGGAAATTGAAAAAGGATTGATCCAAGTTGCAAAGGATCTGTGCATTAAGGCAAGTATATGCTATCAAGAGCAACCTCTTGGTACGGCTCATGCGTTGCTTTGTGCCAAAGCGGCTTTCAATGGGCCGATAGTCATTGCCTTTGCTGATACTCTCTTTAGAGCCGACTTTGATCTGAATACTGAGGCTGATGGTTTGATCTGGACAAAGCAAGTCGAAAACCCAAGTGCTTATGGCGTGGTGAAGTGTGATGCAGCAGGCTATATTACGGATTTTGTAGAAAAGCCTGCAAGTTTTGTCTCTGATTTGGCCATCATCGGAATCTATTACGTCAAGAACAGTAGCCTTTTGAGGGAGGAACTTGAATACATACTCGATAGAGACATCAAAGAAAATGGAGAGTATCAATTGACCAATGCCTTGGAAAATATGAGAAAAAAAGGCTTACGATTCCTCCCCAGCAAAGTCGACGAATGGATGGATAGTGGAAGCAAAAACACCATCATTGACACAAATTCTAAAATTCTCGAATTCGAACGCGGCAGGGTAAGACTAATACATCTTCAGGCATGCATCAAAAATAGTCTAATCATTGAACCTTGTTTCATAGGCGCCGATGCAGTGATCGAAAATAGTAAAGTTGGTCCTTATGTCTCGATCGGGAAGCATACAATGGTGAAAAATAGCAATATAGAGACTTCTTTAATCCAAGACCATGCCGAAATCACTCATGCTAACTTGTCCAACTCTATGATTGGAAATAACACTACCTATATTGGTGTGGCTAGAGAGATTAGCCTAGGAGACTATTCGGTACTTGGCTTTTAAAAAAAACTCGCATGTATTGGAAAGAAAGTGGTAGTTTTATCCTATTAGTTCTGTTTGTTCTCATATGGGTATGCACGGGTTCAAAATCTCTTCTGAGCAACAGGGCTAGATTGTCTCAAATATGGCAGATCATTCATTCTTATCAAATTTTTTATCTCACGTTTGCTCAAAATGTCAGCCTCAGTGGAAATATGAGAATGGAAAGAAAAGGCCAAGGACGGAATGCTCATACTAATATTTATATTCAACCTGGTAAAAAATCTGGATCAATGCATTATTTTTCGGGTTTCCAGTAGCTCGGGCTCTGATTATTTCAGAAGGGATAGCGGTCTACGAAAAGATACAAAAAACCTATTGGAAGGGCGATTTTTTTCTAACTAATCAATATTTGAAAACAAACTTTTTAGATTACACTTAATTCGAGCGATTGTTTCTAGAGCAATCATTGTTCGAGTTGAATAGTGAAAACTACAAGTTGCTCGCAAGTTCATTGGATAATATGTATACTTTAACTTCCATAAATAATATTTTGATCACCAGTACGGCAAAAACTGTCAAAGGATGCACTCATACATTAGAGATAGATGGTAGTTTTTATGTTATAAAGGAGTTGGTTAAGAAAATAGATATCTCAATGCGACTCACCATCATCCATGATGACTGGCAGAAAGTTGGTGATCAACTCTTTCCAGGGAAAACAGATATATTCATTAATGAAAAACCCTATCCTGTCATTTCTATAACAGTGGGAGGGATTAACATTAACAAGCTGATAGATACATCATTTTTTATCCAAAAAGGGTACAAAGAAAGAAGTTGGTAAATGCAAGATAGACCTCATCGTTCATTATTCGTCATAAATTTAATTTTTTTTTTCACTTTTCTTGTGATAGCGGTATGGGCTCAGGATAGATACACCCTAAAAAAGAAGAGTCAAATTCTGAAGTCTGAAATCCAAAAACTTAACGCGCAGGCCCAGCATACTAAAAAACAAGCCTCCAAGACATTCAGTCATTTACAGAGGCTAAGTAAAAATATCAAAATACGTACCCAACTCATTTCCAATATCCAAAAAGAAAGGCACTTCATCGGACGTAGTATCGATCAAAGACAGCATGAGGTATCACAACTCCGTAAAGATCTCACCATATTAAAAAGGGAGTACAACAACGTATTAGTCCAAGCCTACAAAAACAGAGTGGTCCAACAAAAAATCTTATTATTTTTATCGTCCACCAACTTAGGGCAAGTCTTCAAAAGGCTGAAATACTTAGAGAAATACTCCAATTTTCAAGAGGAAAGAGCCACTAAACTCCACTACAAGCAAGGTGAGTTGACTAGAAGTGTACAAAAGTTGCAACAGGATAAGCAAGAAAAACAATCACTTGTTCAGCAACAAGAAAAACAAAAAGTACAACTAGAATCCGAAAAGGAAGATCAAAATAAACTGATGAGACTCTTGCAGAAGACACAAAAAAATCTGATTTCCTCTATCCAAATGAAACAAGCCGAAGCAAGAAGATTAGACCGACAAATCCAAATACTTATCTCCAGTGAAATCCGTTTGGCCAAACTTAGGGTAGAAAAAGCAGCCAGACGCCGTAGGGAAGGACTCGTTAAGAAGGGCAAAGAATCTATAAAAGGTTTTAAATATGATACTTATCACGATCTCTCATTGTCTGTAGAAGAAAGCAAACTCGCTTCATATTTTGCTAGCAATAAAGGCAAACTCCCTTGGCCAGTGGCGCAAGGTACTGTACTGAATTACTTTGGTAAGCAGCCTTATCCAGGTCTACAAGGAGTATATGTGGATAACAGTGGAGTAGACATCCTTACCCCAAAAGGAGCCGATGCCAAAGCTATTTTTCAAGGTACAGTCAGTGCCGTATATTTGATCACCGGGGGTGTGAAAGCCGTTTTAATCCAACATGGCAATTACTACAGCGTCTACAATAATCTGCAAGAAACCTATGTCCACAAAGGGAACAGGGTGAAGATTAATCAGTCTTTGGGCAGGATATATACCAATGCCGAGAGTCAAACCCTGTTGAACTTCCAGATTTGGTATAATACTTTAAAACAAAACCCAGCCCATTGGGTTAAAGGTCTATAATTTGATTTATGTGGAAATTTATAACTTTACCTGCCAAACAACCACAATCATGAATCTTATACTGACTTTATTGGGTACTTTTGGAACTACAGAGATCGTCGTTATCGTGATTCTAGCTCTTCTATTGTTCGGTGGAAAAAAGATCCCTGAGCTCATGAAGGGTTTAGGTATAGGGTTGAAGGAGTTCAAGAAAGCTACTCAAAAGGAAATCGTCGGGGAAGATCAAAATAAATCTGAATTAACAGATAAAGACAAAACATTATCTACTTGAGATTTGTGAGTAAAATTTATTTTTTTCTACTTTTACCTCCTTAGTTATTTTTCCCTAAGTATTGAGATAGCAAATTAACATCATGATTAATAAATATTTCATCCTTACTTTTTCATTGCTTTATCATTGGGGTCAAGCCCAAGCACATCTCGATATACAGATCCAAACTTCTCCTGATTTGCAGAGAGAGTTCCCTTTAGATCAGCCTGATATACTCGTCGAGCAGTCCGATGTGGATTATATCCAAAGTATAGACAGCATATGGCGAGACGGATCCCAAAAATCTGAACTCTTTACTGACGAAGGTATCGATGGAGAGCCTATAATTACAGTAGAATCCGAACAGTTGAAAGAGCGTCTCGAAACACTTAATCAAAAGTCTCAAATAAATATACCCCAATACAATACTACCGTACACGCTGCTGTAGAAAGCTATTTACGTATGGGGAAATATTTGGGAAAAGTTTTTGCATTGGCCGAATTTTACTTTCCACTTTTTGAAGAGATATTGACCAAGTATGATATCCCCAAAGAGTTGAAATATTTGGCCATTGTAGAATCCAATCTCAATGCTAAAGCCATCTCAAGAGCAGGAGCACAAGGAATATGGCAGTTTATTCCTGAGACCGGCAGGTTATACGAACTATACAAAACCGGTTTTTATGACGATAGAAATGATCCAGTCCAAGCTACAGAAGCCGCTTGTCGTTATCTCAAGGACCTCTACGCCCGCATTGGAGATTGGGCATTAGTATTGGCTGCTTATAATGCTGGTCCGGGCACCGTAGAAAGAGCATTGCAACGTTCTGGAGGCGAAAAAGACTTCTGGCACTTGCAACCTTACCTACCCAGAGAGACGAGAAATTACGTCCCTAAATTTATTGCTGTAAACTATGTGATGAATTATTACAAAGAGCACAATATCCTACCTGAACATCTCCACTTAAGTTATGATCAAACTGAAGTCGTACCCATCGATAAAAAAGTTTCTCTAAACCTTCTAGCCGAAGAATTGGATATCCCTCGTGAGGAGTTGACATTTTTAAATCCTCAGTATGTCTTAGGGATTGTACCGAAGGGAGACAAATTTTCCCTAAGGTTGCCTAAAGATAAGATCGTATTGTTTGCAGAGAAAGAGGATATTCTATATGCTCGCGGAGAAAACATACCGGATCATATTTTCAATTGCAGACGATACAAGAAGTCTTTTAAGAATTCCAAGAAGTCTCCAAGAATTTCATTAGCTTTCAAAAGGTCCCGGAAAAAATATTTGGCGAGCAGATTTACCCATACCAGAATAAAGGAAAGAAAACAAGTCACTGTCGCTAAGATATCTAGGAATAGATTGCAAGGTACTAAAAACCGGTATAAGTTGAGCCCATTTAAAATTTCATCGAAGAAAAAAATAACTCTTTGTACGAATAAAGAGTGACCGTTGTCCACAAAAGATATGATCCAAAAACGTATACCTAAATTCCCCATTCATATGGCGCGTATACGTTTTATTGATAACTGTTGGGGGGTTTTCAATCAAAGTATTCAAGACTATCATCAGCTCAACGATATCGATGCCCCAATACAAAATCCTTATTCGAAAAACGATCTCCAACATTTACTCTATTTGAAGAATTGGATTGATACGGTACAATGGCATCTTGAAGACCTAATCCGAAATCCCAAGATTGACCCTCGAGAAGGCATGAAGTTCAAACACCGGATAGATGCCTCCAATCAAGAACGCACAGATTTGGTAGAATTCATTGACGTTTATTTCTTAAACTGGTATCAGAATACCAAGCCCTTGATTCGAGCCAAGATTAATACCGAAAGTCCTGCCTGGGCTGTAGATAGGCTCTCGATATTGGCTCTAAAGATCTATCATATGGAAGAACAAGTTCAGAGGAAAGACACATCTGTAACTCACAAAAATCAATGTAGACAAAAATTGCATCTACTGCAAATCCAACAAGAAGATCTCTCTACGGCCATTGAAGAATTGTTTGAAGATATCCAAACTGGTAGGAAATACATGAAAGTCTACAAACAAATAAAAATGTACAATGACGAAACATTGAATCCTATTCTTTACAAAAAGAAATGAAATGTCTTCGACTCAAAGAAATATTTTGGTTATACGTCTCTCCTCCTTAGGAGATGTTGCTGTTGCTGTGCCATTGATGGATCTATTGGCCAGGACTTGTCCCGACGATCGTTTCATATTCCTGACCAAGCAAGAATTCATTCCTATACTGGATGGACTGCCCAATGTATACCCTTATCCTTTTGATCCTCATCAAACACACAAGGGATTTCGAGGACTATACAAGCTTTATCGCTCACTCAAAGAGTTGCATATTAATCAAATCGCCGATCTTCACGATGTGATCCGATCTAAAGTCCTGCGAGGTTTTTTTGGTTTTTCAAAGGTATCTATGGCTGTCATTGACAAAGGTAGGAAGGAAAAAAAGGCCCTCGTCCGCCGACAAGATAAACGTTTGTTTCCCTTAAAACCCACTATAGAGAGATATGCTGATGTCTTTCGTACGCTTGGATTTCAAATCCATTTGAGCCATGCACTTCCATCTAAAAAAAAAATCTCCTCGAGTGTGTTCATTTGTGTAGGTCACGAAAAAAAAGAAATATGGGTCGGTATTGCTCCTTTCGCTAATTATAGGGAGAAACGCTACCCTTTAGAAAAAATGAAAAAGGTCATCAGGCTCCTCAATAAAAAAAATGTCAAAATCTTTCTTTTTGGTGGTGGACAATCCGAGGAGACGTATGCAGCGCAATTAGCTCAACAGTTTGATAATGTGACCAGTCTTGTGGCTAAACTCACATGGGCCGAGGAGCTCCATATGATTCGAGCACTCGACGTAATGTTGAGTATGGACTCAGCCAATATGCATCTCGCATCTATAGTAGGGACAAGAGTAGTGTCGATATGGGGGGCCACTCATCCGTTTGCTGGATTTTATGGTTATGGTCAATGTCCTGAAAATATCGTACAAACGAAGCTGGATTGCCGGCCTTGTTCCGTATTCGGAGATAAGATTTGTTGGAGGGGAGATTGGGCTTGCATGGACCTCATCTCTGAATACTATGTAGTAGATCGATTGTTGGACATCATGGATTAGAATATTAATAATGTTTAATATTTTAATTTGGAAGTATCCCATGGTTTTTATCTTTTAATTATCTCCTAGTTCATGACGGATTATATTTTTCCTATCATGTTCGACTTTTATTTATCATAAATTACTATTGACATGTTTTTTATTAATGCTGATCTTTATATCATTTTTCTGTTGATTTAAGTCTAGATATATCTCGTCGCCTTTTTGAACATCTCCATTTATGATGTATCCTGATATAGGGTCTTCGATAAATCTTTGTATAGCTCTTTTCAATGGACGAACGCCATATTCTTTATCAAAACCCTTTTCGGCAATGAATTTTTTAACCGATGCTGAGAGTTTCAATTTGTATTTCAATTGAGACATTAGTTTGAATAGTTTTTTCAATTCGATGTCGGTGATACGGTCGATATGTTCTTGTTGTAATGAGTTGAATAGGATGACATCATCTATGCGATTCAAAAACTCTGGAGCAAAGGTGCGTTTCAATGCGTTTTCTATCGTGACTTTAGCATGTTTGGTGGCGTTGTTTTTTCTGGCTGTAGTACCGAAGCCAATGCCTTCTCCAAAATCCTTCAATTGCCGTGTACCCACATTTGAGGTTAGAATGATCACGGTGTTTTTAAAGTCTACTTTACGTCCCGAGCTGTCTGTGATGTTTCCATCGTCGAGTACTTGTAGCAACAGATTGTATACATCAGGATGTGCTTTTTCGATCTCGTCCAATAGGATGACTGCGTAGGGTTTACGGCGAACCATTTCGGTCAATTGACCGCCTTCGTCATAGCCTACATATCCGGGAGGAGCACCTAAAAGTCTCGAGATGGAAAATTTTTCCATATATTCACTCATATCGACACGCACCAAGGCTTCTTCTGAATCGAAAAGTTTCTCGGAAAGTACTTTGGCCAGTTGGGTTTTTCCCACACCGGTGTTTCCTATGAAAATGAAAGATCCTATTGGACGATTGGGGTCTTTCAATCCAACTCTATTACGCCGGATGGCTTTGACTACTTTTTCTATAGCTTCATCTTGTCCAATGATTTTTTCTTTCATCAGCTCAGATATTTGGGCCAATTTTTTTATTTCGGCTTGGGCCACGTGATGGACCGGAACGCCACTCATCATCGATACTACTTCTGCTACGTTTTTTTCAGAGACAATCTCTTTATTTTCTTTGGAGATTTCTTCCCAAAGTCTTTGAGCCCCTAGCAATTCTTCTCCTGTGCGTTTCTCACTATCTCGTAGACGTGCTGCTTCTTCATACTTTTGGTTTTTGACCATTTTGGATTTTTCTGTTCGGATGTTTTCCAATTGTTTTTCCAGAGAAACTATTTCTGGAGGTGCCTTGATGTTTTTGATGTGTACGCGTGAGCCAGCTTCGTCCAATGCATCGATGGCCTTATCGGGTAGATGACGATCTATAATGTATCTGGCTGTGAGGTGTACACAAGCTTTGATGGCTTCATCGGTGTAAATAACACTGTGATGTGCTTGATATTTATCTTTAATATGATCCAATATCTCGATGGTTTCTTCCTCTGTAGTAGGTTCTACGAGTATTTTTTGAAAACGACGGTCTAGTGCTCCATCTTTTTCTATGTATTGTCTGTATTCGTCCAAAGTAGTGGCACCGATGCATTGGATTTCTCCACGAGCTAGGGCTGGTTTGAATATATTGGAGGCATCCAGTGAACCTGTGGTACCACCAGCACCTACTAGGGTGTGGATTTCATCCATGAAGACGATAATGTCTATATTTTTTTCCAATTCGTTTAGTATGGCTTTGGCCCTTTCTTCAAATTGGCCTCTATATTTGGTGCCGGCTACCATGCCGACCACATCTAGCGTGATCACTCGCTTGTTGTACAATACACGGGAGACTTTACGTTGTATGATACGCAAAGCTAAGCCTTCAGCAATGGCCGATTTACCTACTCCAGGCTCGCCGATGAGCAAGGGATTATTTTTTTTTCGTCTACTCAATATTTGAGAGACACGTTCTACTTCTTTATTACGGCCCACGACGGGATCTAGTTTACCTTCTAGAGCAATCAAGGTCAGATCTCGACCAAAATTGTCCAGCACAGGGGTACGACTTTTTGTGTAAGCACTTCCTGGGTAAGCGCCTCCACTACTTCCAAAAGTGCCTCCTCCTCCCTCTATCTCTTCATCGGAATAGACCGCTTGTGGAAAACTTTTTTTTGTATGATCGTTTTGGTATTGAAATTTAAACTCTTCTCGTACAATATCATAATTGATATTAAAAAGTTTAAATATTTTAGTGATCGGGTCATGTTCATTGCGAAGTATGCATAGGAGTAAATGGGATGTATCGATCTCTGCGCTTTGAAATAATCTAGCTTCTAAATAAACTATTTTTAAGACCCGTTCTACTTGTTTGGTTAACTCTAGGCTTTCCTTATCCTCGTTTTTCAAAAAGGGTTTGACCGGTATGATAGACTCTATTTTTTTACGTACTTCTTGTAGATTAATATCGAGTGCATGCAAAATATTGACTGCCTTACCCTCTCCAGCGCGAATGATGCCTAATATCAAATGCTCTGTGCCAATCTGTTCGTGACCAAGACGTAAGGCCTCCTCTCTACTATAGGTGATCACTTCTTGGAGTCTGGGTGAAAAAGTATCGTTCATCATAATAGCTTAAAGTTACAAAACTTTATATATTTATATTTTAAGAATCAGGAACTATGCCACTTATGTAAAAGTAAGTACCGCACATTAAAAATATGTCAATATGGCACTTTTCTAATTCCATCGATCCAATGAGGTTAAATGTACAAACACATGATATTCCCTGAAAAATTACAAGCTAAGATAAACATTAGAATTAATCAAAATCAATGTCGGAAATTGAAGCAAGTCCCTACGACTAGTATTGATTTTTGTTCTAATGATCATCTGAGTTTGGCTAAGCATATTGGTCTAAGATTGGCTGTGGTATAACGCTTAAAAAATCACTATCAATGAGGGGTAACAGGATTTCGCCTCATCAATGGACACTCGGAAATGTATTAAATTATTGAGAGGGAATTATCTGTGTTTTATCAGCATTAAGCCGCATCGATGTTCGATTCAGTATATGGTGCTAACATAGGTGTCTATTCTCCAATATATTACAAAGGGGGGCACAGTACTTTTTGATTATCTAGTAAATAATTTGATCCGTTATGGGATCCGTTTGGGGCGAGTCAATTAATTGAAATTAAAGCACAACGATTTGCACAAAATCTGGAGAAAAATTTTAAAAAGTTGCAGGGTACGAAATTTATCGTTGTAAAGAGCCTTTATTCTATGGATGGATATATTGCCCCTTTGGCGGATCTTGTAGCATTATGTCAGAAACATTCGGTTTATATCATCATAGATGAGGCGCATAGTACAGTTATTCACGGGCAGTATGGAGAGGGGCTTATCCCATCTTTGAGTTTGTAAGACCATGTTTTTGCCCGGTTGTATACTTTTGGAAAAGCCATTGGTATTAATGGGGCTGTAGTTATTGGTTGTAAATAGTTGAAAATATCTTGATCAATTTTGCATCCTTCTTCATCTACACCACAGTATTCTCCTATGAAATTTTGATACGTATACAAATAGCTCATCGCTATTTGAGGGCTTCTACAGTCGAGCGAACACGGTTTCAAAGAGTCATATACGATTTTTAAAAATATATTCAAAAGTATGACTTTTTATATCGTTTTTATCCCAATAGGACGCCTATTCAAATTTTTATACCGGAGGAGAACGACGATTTGTATAAATTTGAAATCGACTTGAATGGTGTTGGCTATGCTGTCAAAGCTATCTTGTAATCTACTGTGCCTAAATGTAAATAACGTCTCCGTATCTGCTCGCAAAGTTTTAATGCTGAAAAAGAGATCGACGGTTTAATTTTGTAATTATCAGAAAACATATGGATTGGCTCATAAAATCTTTGTTCCGGGTATCGATATAGGGGGGGCATTGATCTCTGCGACCTTTGCCGAGTCTTTATAGACTAATTATTGGAAGCCACAGTGCAAGTTGGAGACCCCCCCCCTACATCACAAAGATACGTAAGAGGTATAAGCGCTCATAAGTCACGGTAAGCACCGGTTATATCCGGAATCTTTTGCCTATCGCAACCATTCTCGCCTCATGTAGTGGCAGCGTTGGATAGGGGAGCGCCATAGAAATGGAAAAGATCATCTCGCTCAAGATTGATCGTTATTTGATCATCGAAGGGGCCGGCTGATGGTTTGTTAGTGATATTGTATGAGAAAAACATAGTATTTGATTTGATCCGTATGTACTACCATGTAAGCCTTGTATCTCGGCACTATTTGGGCGGCATCAATCATACTTTGCTTTTTGTATACCTATTTTTGCATTCGGGTATACGGCCTATAGGCATCGTCTTCAACGGTGCGAAAAAAATATAGCTACCGAGAAGAGCTTATTCAGGTTAATAGAAGCTTACCCGTCATTGGAAGGCTAGAAGTAAGAGAATAGGGTCACTCCAGCAATGATCAGTCGCTATGCATCCCTTTGGTATGAGTAAATCTTGTCGGTATCTATTAGTTGTTAGTCGTAGAGATCCAGCCCTAGGCGTTCTCTTAGTTGTGCTACATTAGGATTTATTTCTACCATAAAACGGTACTTCTCCTCTGAAGTATAAATTGTTTTGGGGAGTTGACCGGTTTTTACAACTGGCTCAAATTGTATGCGAAAGTTATGAAGTTCTTGGCGAAGATGTTCTAAGAATACTTGTTGTATAGAAGAAAATTCGCCTGCAGCCGCATGGGAAGAAAAATATAAACACACTTTATCATCAATAAGTTCCCACTTGAGTGTGCTTAATATATTCCATAGAGGGGTGTTTTGACGTAATGAGGGATGTTTTAAGAAGCAATCCCAAGAGAGTCTAAAGTCTTCAACTGTATAGAAATTAGTAGGTAAATCTTTTGGTGATCTGTCTGGATCTTTGTCCAATCGTGGTTCCTCCAGAGCTTGGCGGATGCTGAAGTGAGTAGGGCGTGAAGGAGATGCTATGGAGTGCTTTCCAGGCTGAGCTAACGATTGCTCTGAAGTATTTTGTTGGTGAGTGGAATCCACTGTGGGTTTTTGTAGCTGGGTATCGACCGGTTTGGAAGCGGTCTCATCCTTTGGAGGTAGTTTAGGCTTTCTTTCTCTACTCGGAAGGATATTAAAAGTTTTTTTTTTACTATCGAAGTGCCGGTCTTTAGAGAAGCCAATTGCATCAAGGTGATTTCTACGGAAAGCCGGGGATTTTTGCTCGATTTATAGTTTAGTTCTGTGTGTTTGCATAGTTCTAAGGCGTCGATCAGAAAATCCGAAGGCGTTTGCTTTGCTTGTGTGATATAGTTTTGTTTGGTCTCATCATCGAACTCCAAGAGAGCGAGTGTACGTGGGTCATTAGATACGAGAAGATCCCTGAAATGTGAAGTCAATCCTATTATGAATAGTTCGGCATCAAACCCCGTTTGTAAGACTTTATCGAGCAACAGCAAGGTTTGTGGAATATCGTTCCGGAGAAAGAGATCCGTCATCTTGAAGTAATAGTCCCGGTCTAAAATACCTAGTTGATCCACCACGATCTCTCCAGTCAATGCTTTCCCAGCGAAGGAGACCAGTCGGTCGAAGATGGAAAGCGCATCGCGTAGTGCACCATCGGCCCGTTGTGCGATGAGAAACAAGGCTTCATCACTAGCTTCGATACCCTCTTTTTGGGTGATGTTTTTCAGATGCAGTTGGATTTCTTTTACAGAGATACGCCGAAATTCATACACTTGACAGCGCGAGAGTATTGTGGGCAGAATCTTATACTTTTCGGTAGTGGCTAAGATGAATATCGCATGCCGAGGTGGCTCTTCTAGGGTCCTTAAAAAAGCATTGAAGGCAGCTTGCGAGAGCATGTGCACCTCGTCGATGATGTATACTTTGTATCGGCCCTGTTGTGGGGTAAAACGTACTTGATCGATGAGGTTACGGATGTCGTCTACCGAATTATTGGAAGCAGCATCGAGCTCGAAAATATTGAAGCTGAAATCACTTTTTCCTGTTTGATGAGAGGCGGTATTGATCTTTCGAGCCAATATGCGTGCACAAGTGGTCTTGCCGACACCATGTGGTCCACAAAACAATAAAGCCTGTGCCAAGCGGTCTTCTTCGACGGCTTGTTTGAGGGTATCAGTGATGGTCTTTTGACCTACAACATCCTCAAAATTTATGGGGCGATATTTTCTGGCTGAAACGATATAAGAGGACACTTGCATGAGGGCAAAGGTAATCCAATTCAAAAAAAGTGAACCCTCATTTGTTAAAAAGCTTTTTACGGTGAAGCAGGCTGTTGGGAAAAAGATGAATATGGATGGGGGTAAAAATATTTTTCTTCATTTATTCATCGACTCAGTGGGGTAGACTTTGATTTTGTATATGTAGTAAAAAAATGTTTGTACTATATAATGTCACATCATCTACTCAACGAATGTAGATTTGGTCAGTATTTGTTTCAAGAAGCTTTTCCTATCTTTATCCCTATTACAATAAACGTTCATGTCCCGAAAAAAAAAACAGATTGTATCCAAAACAAGATCTCTACAAAATAGTAAATTTTGCCGAGCTGTTTTGGGCTTCTTTGCCCAAGATAATATGCGAGTTTTTACTAGGAGAGAAATTATGACACATTTGGACTTAATCTCTTCCAAAAATCATAAAGATTTTACCCGTTTGTTAGACAAAATGGTTGCTGATGGGCAAATTGAAAAAATCGCCATAGAAAAATATCGACAAATTCCTCAGAAGCAAACAATACTGACAGGTACAATCAAAATCAGTGGTAGTGGCTATGCCTTTGTGACTGTAGGAGATTTGGATCAAGCTGTTTTTATTCCTAAGGGTAAGACCGGATATGCTCTGGAGGGAGATAAGGTCAACATAAGTCTTGGGATGAAAAAGGCTGGCAAACGTATCGAAGGGAAAGTTATAGAAGTCCTTGAAAGAAAAAAGAAACATTTTGTCGGGATATTACAATTGGCCCCTCGAGCCAAATATGGCTTTGTAGTAGTCGACAACAATACTATCCATGTAGACATATATATCCCCAGAGAAGGTCTGAAGGGTGTACGAGATCATGATAAGGTCATCGCACGTGTGATCGATTGGCCCCAAGGCTCTATCAATCCTCTGGGAGAGATCGTCGAAGTGTTGGGTGTATCCGGTGAACACGAGGTGGAAATGCATGCGATCTTAGCAGAATATGATCTTCGCTATCAATTTCCTGCCGAAGTCGAAGCAGAAGCGCGACAGATCTCTACACGTATTGCTGCAGAAGAGATTGCCCGACGGCGGGATATGAGATCGATCATTACCTTTACCGTAGATCCTTTTGATGCCAAAGATTTTGATGATGCCCTTTCGATAAGGAAGTTGGATAATGGGCATTGGAAAGTAGGAGTGCATATTGCCGATGTATCTCACTATGTTAGAGAGGATAGTTTGTTAGACAAAGAAGCTTACGAACGCGCTACCTCCGTCTATTTAGTAGACCGCGTAGTGCCGATGTTACCAGAGGTCCTCTCTAATGAATTGTGTTCCTTACGTCCGAATGAAGAAAAGCTGAGCTTTTCAGCAATTTTTGAGATGAATGATCGAGCCAAGGTGTTGAATAGTTGGTTTGGTAGGACAGTTATCCGTTCAGATAGGCGGTTTACCTACGAAGAAGTCCAGAAAGTGATCGAAACAAAAAAGGGAGACTTTTCCAAAGAGATCCTTACGCTTAACCGTTTGGCTAAGACGTTGAAAAGAGAACGAATGAAACGAGGTGCTATCAGTTTTGATACGGTCGAAGTCAAATTTCGCCTCGATGAAAGACATCAACCTATAGAGGTATACGTCAAGGAGGCCAAGGAGGCTAATCATATGATCGAGGAATTCATGCTCTTAGCTAATAAGAAAGTATCAGAATTTGTCAGTTTAGATATTGAAGGACGACCTTCACAACGTACGTACATTTACCGAGTACATGACGAGCCCGATGCAGAAAAACTTCAGCAGCTCAAGCAATTTATCAAACCTTTGGGTTATACGTTGGATTTGAGAAATCGTCAGACTATTACCGATTCTTTAAATGCGTTGTTGAAATCCGTTCAGGGTAAACCTGAACAAAATATGATCGATACCTTGGCTATGCGTGTAATGAGCAAGGCTACTTATTCCACCGAGAATATTGGACATTATGGTTTGGCTTTGGCCTATTATACGCATTTCACCTCACCCATACGCCGGTATCCAGATATCATGGCACACCGTTTGTTACACCATCGTTTACTTGGTGGAGAGTCTGTTTCGGCCATGCGATATGAAGAGCAGAGCAAGCACTGTAGCTGGCGTGAACGCTTGGCTACTGAAGCAGAACGCGACTCGATCAAGTATATGCAAGTGAAATACCTGAAAGTATTTGTCGGAGAAGTATTTGAAGGCATTGTTTCAGGAGTTACTGATTGGGGTATTTACATTGAATTGCTTCCAGTCCGGGCAGATGGCATGATCCGTTTACGCAATATGACAGATGATTTATACACCTTTGATCCAGATAATCACAGTGTGACAGGTAAGAGGTATAATCGATGTTATCAGCTTGGACAGAAGGTGAGTGTTGAAGTTGTCCGCGCCGATGTAGAGAAAAAACAATTAGATTTGCGATTGGTATACTAAATAAAGTAAAAGTTGGAACTCTGTGTAACAATGCTTGGCTTAATTTTATCCGCAATATTTCTAGGTATCATGTTGAGTTTGGTTTGATCGGGTCGGTGCTTTTTATACTTATTGAGATTGGTTTATTCAAAAGGCTCAAAAGCAGCTACCATACTGAATTTAGGAGTCATTTTGGTAGATGTGGTTTGTATTGTTCCGGCCTACTGTAGTAGGCCGGAAGATCCCCGAGTATATATAGACCTATCCAGCACTTTTCAAGTTGGGTGGTTTTATTATCTTCATTTACGGTTGGTTTATATTCCTATCAAAAGGAAATCTTTATTTTAAGGATGAGGCACCTCCGTCAAACAATTATTTCTATACTATTTTTCAAAATATTTTTATTGAATTTCGTCAATTATAGATGTGGTGGTCTTTTGGATCTCGGTGGTTTTGGTTGTCTCGGCCACTTATCCTCATCTCTATGGATTTATTCTTTATATCGGTGTAGTATTTTTGATTTTTTTATGTATATCTTTTGGTAAAGATATTTTAACCAGAAAGTTGTACTACAAGCTTAAAGATCAGCTAGTTATAAAATATGAAAGATTGTCGAGTTAATATTGGTGGTCTTTTATATAATTTTATTTGTGAAAAGTTTTTTCCTCACATCTGGTTTGAAAAAAAGGTATCCCGATCCAGTTTTTGAAAATTTGTATAATTAGTTCCAAGCGGTTTCCCTAAGCTCTAGCATAAAAAAGTATTTTTGCATAAATTGTTTAACTAGGCTATGGATCAGAAGGCGCTTTTATTTTCCACGCGTAGCAGCTTCAGCTTGTCAGAGGATATCGCCAGGCATTATGGAGATGCGTTGGGGAGTATGCATTTCTTGGAATTCAGTGATGGTGAGTACGAGCTTTCTTTTGAGCAATCGGTTCGTGGATCACGGGTGTTCTTGATCGGTTCGAGCTTCCCACCAGCAGATAATCTGATGGAACTCCTTTTGATGTGTGATGCTGCCCGCCGTGCCTCTGCTAAGAACATTACTTTGGTGATACCTTATTTTGGATGGGCCAGACAAGACCGCAAAGACAAGCCCCGGACCTCTATCGCGGCAAAATTGGTGACTAATCTAATCACAGCCTCCGGCGCTACTCGTGTGATGACTATGGATTTGCATGCAGATCAAATCCAAGGTTTTTTTGACATACCCGTAGACCAGCTATACGGTTCTGCTATTTTCGTCGATTATATCCAAAACTTAGGTTTGGACCAATTGACTATCGCCTCACCAGATATGGGTGGTGCAAAACGGGCTAGAAGTTATGCAGGCTATTTTGGAGCCGATGTTGTTATCTGTTATAAGGAGCGTAAAAAGGCGAACGAAATAGAATTTATGAATCTCATTGGCGATGTTAAAGGTAAAAACATTATCCTTGTTGATGATATTGTTGACACAGCGGGTACCCTGGCCATAGCAGCCGATCTAATGCGAGAGCAAAGTGCTGCCAGTGTGAGGGCTATAGCTACACATGCGGTACTATCGGGAAATGCCTATGAAAAAGTCGAACATTCAGCATTAGAAGAATTAGTCGTTACTGATACCATCCCTTTGAAGAAAGATCACCCATCTAAAATAAAAATTCTATCTTGCGCGTCGCTTTTTGCAGAGGTCATGCACCTGGTGCATCAAAAGAAATCTATAAGTCGTAAGTTTATCATTTAACATTTTCCAGATATGAATGCTATTACCATCAAGGGGAGGAAAAGAGAGAGCGTGGGTAAAAGCGCTACTCGTGCCTTACGTAATGTTGAACAAGTACCTTGTGTTGTGTATGGTGGAGATATAAATATCCAGTTTTCTACACCTGTAATGAGTTTTAAGAAATTGATATATACACCGGAAGTTTATACCGTGGTGATCGAATGGGATGCTGAAAGTAAAAAAGGTGATAAAAATATAGAGACTATCCTACAAGACGTTCAATTTCATCCAGTTTCTGATGAAATTTTGCATGCAGATTTTTATCAGTTACACAAAGATAAGCCGATCACTTTAAGTGTTCCGATCAAGACTACAGGGCACTCCGCTGGAGTGGCCAAGGGGGGTGAATACAGTGCTCCGTTGAAAAAACTCAAAGTAAAGGCCTTGCCTGCCAACTTGCCTGATCATATTACCTTAGACATAGTTCTGTTGGAGATAGGGGATCGTATATCGGTCAAAGATATCCGTACCGATAAGTATACCATCTTACATCCGGATAATACGGTCGTGGCGGCGGTACGAGCTTCTCGTACCTCTATGAAGATCGCAGAGGCCGAAGCTAAGGAAGAGAAAAAAGGTAAATAGTTCGATATCGTTTGCTTTTTAAAATTTCTTGTTTTTTTCTTGATTGAATGAATGAGATGCAAGGGTTAGCTCCTTTTACAGACATTGAGTGGATGCATTTGGCCTTGAAGGAGGCCTCTTATGCCTTTAAGAAGGACGAGGTCCCTATAGGAGCGGTGATCATCTCTCAGGAGAGGGTCATCGCTAGAGGCTATAATCTTACGGAGGCCTTAAATGACGTCAGTGCTCATGCAGAGATACAAGCCATCACAGCAGCGGCAGATTTTTTGGGGGGTAAATATCTTCATGGGTGTACCCTATACGTGACACTTGAGCCTTGTGTAATGTGTGCTGGTGCGTTGTATTGGTCACAGATCAGCCGAATAGTCTTTGGGGCGCCTGATCCCAAAAGAGGTTTTTTGAAAACTGGTGTACAGTTGCATCCTAGGACCTCTCTCACCGCCGGTGTATTGGGGATGGAGTGCCGGACATTACTACAAGATTTTTTTCGAGCGAAAAGAGAGAGGTAGTGCGTTTCAATAAAAAAATAAAATCTTCAATTAAGTAGTTTATGATGCAGACGTCTTACCGAAAGCCTGATCTAAGTTTTTTGGACCTCACTGGAGCGTTAGGTTTGGCTTATTAACTCGAGGTTTTTTCTTTTTTATTCGAGGATTTGTTTTTGTTTTTTTTTGATTTCTTGATCAAGTCCTTGTAGCCTTAGCTTATGAACATCGATGATCTCGAAGACTACGGACTTGTAACCTAACAGAGTGTTGATTTTGTTTTGAACTAATGCGATCTTTTCTTGTTGGGTGGTTATGGCTTCCCTGCTTACTATTGTGGGGAGTGCTGCTTCTAACTCTTTTTATTTTAGTAGAGGGACGAAAGGTTACCTTATTTATGTTTTTATTATAGTTTAGTTAGTTACTCATTGTGTTTCTCTTCAGTTGCTCCCATGGGTTTGATAGGTAGATTTTCGTTTTTGGCGGTGTGTTGTTTTTTCTCTTCTTCAATCTCTTGGATCAGGGTTTTTCTTTATCGACTCGAGAGTGAAGCTCCTTTTGCCAGGAATTATTTTAGGCGTTTTTTTGAGGGCCTCACCTTTCAGGGGTGTGTATTTGTTCTAGACAGGCGGTTGTTTCTTTTTTTATGGGTCTTTGTTTCTCGTTTCGACTTCTTTTTGTGCTTTTATCTTTCTGGATCTTCTCATAACCTTAACTGATGGTTTTATCTATGTCTTTGACAACCCTACTTGACCTTATCATGGGCTTTTTAGGATTGTTTGATCAGAGATCTAAAGATTTTTTTTGTGTTTTTTACCGCTAAACTTTTCTTTGCTGAAGTCTATGACCCCAAGGAGAATTTTTTACTCATCAATTCCTTTAGCCTACTGAGTTCTTTATCGTATTTTCCGAGATCTTTTTGCGTTCTTTTTTGGCTTTGTTTTGGACGAGTCTTTGTGCGTGGCTTTCTCCTGGCCTTTGGGCATATTCCAGGCTTTGGGAATAAATGAATATATTTTGCCTCTCTTCAGATGGAGCTAGTACCTGACTTTTCCGCTCAGTATAAATGGGATTCATAGGGCTGGGGGAGGGCTTCTATTTTTTCTTCTGCAGCTGCTCAAGCCATCCTCTCTCCTCATAAGCTATTTCCTTGGCATTCTTAAGGATTAGCCTATGTTTGCTTTTTGATGACTGTAGTTGCCTTTTTTGAATGAATGTTTTCGAACTTGAAAAAGTCTTGTGTTCCTTTGCTTAGGTCTTTGAGTTCACTGAGGGCTCTGTTGCGTGCCTCTCTTGAAAGATTTTAGTTTTTGACTTTTTCGGTCAGTAGTTTGAGGTGGGTGATTTCTTTTGCCGTGCTGTTTTTGGCTTTTTTTATGCAAATAGAGGGAAATCCTAGCGTCCGCTGTTTTCTCTTTGATCTTCTCAGACAAGTTATCGAAGGCTTTCACCACTGCCTCTACGTTTGCGCTGATCAGATTTCAATATAGAAGCTTGTTGTGGGTGGCTATTGTATAGAGGGCTTTTGCCTTAGATAGTGTCTTGAAAGTACATGTATTTCCATTAAGTAGGGCCACTTGTACGGATTGTATGGAGTTCAGTATAGCAAATATACGCCATTGAGTTTTATTAGGGGGGTCTTTTCTATAGCTTTATCCTCATTACCAAAGAGGGATATGGTGCCTTGCACTGCGCCAAAGACGCTTACTATATTATTAGTTGAAGGTGAAGTTGGGTTGTTGAGGTTTTTATTACTGCTAGCCGTTCTGCTGACATGTTTGTGGGTAGTTGAAAGGGTTGTTTTTAATTCTATGGCTTTGGTTTTGAGTTGTTCGTATTGGGTTTCGTTTTTTTCGCCTTTTTGCGCATGGCGGTTATCTCGGCGCTTGTTGGTGGATTTGCATAGTCTTTGATAGACTTTGATGGTTTTTGATTATCCAATGAGCCTAATAAGGGCTGGTCTTTTCCTGGGTTTTGGGTAAAGCTTTTGTGTTTGGTCTTTTCGTATAGTCGGTCTGTGGCTATACCACTATGCTTGAGCTCTTTTTTGAATTTTTTAATATGTGTCGAGAGCCCTTGGACTTCTTTTGAGACTTGAGAGATATGTCCGAATTTTTTTAAAAAGCTTATCAGCACTACGATGTGTTCAAATTTATATTTGAAGATTTTTAGCAGTCATTCGAGAACTTTGAAGCCTTTGAGGTCAATCTGAATGGTTTTGCCTAGGATGCTCCGATAGCTATCTTTTGAGCGATCCTATGGCTTGGATGTTATGCTTGGGTAGGTGTTTTTCGTCACCGACTTGTATGCTGTGCTAAGGCTTTTAAGTAATAGGTTTTTCTTAGATAAATTGCTTTTGGATGAGGGAGTATTTTACGTATGATGATTCGAGCGCTTACACCCATCTATTTTGAAGTGATTTTTTAAAAGATTGACTCCGGCTGTGAGTTCCTTCAGTCTCTCATAGGAGTCTTTGATCTCTTTGAGTTTCTTTTGAAGAAAGTCTCAGAAAATGACTATTTGTTTCACGTCGTCTTAGGCTGCGTTTAGGGCTTTACTCAAACTATCAAAGGCTTCCGGACTCGAACTTCAGATCATTACCTATGGTTTTGTTGAATTCGTCTACTAGGGCCATTGCTCTCATTGTAGATCTAGTCAGGTTGTGGGCTTTTTGTATATTTTATTTGATGATGTCTTTAGTTGTTTTTATTAATATAACGTTAACTATTTTTTTTATAACTGCTCGTTGTCTAATCTTAAAACGAATAAGATCGATTTCTCTCCTCTAATTATGGATATTTAGTGGCGGGCTTTCTTTTAAAGGTAAGTCCTCTGAAATACTCACTTAAAGAAATTTTATAATCAATTTCTGTAGTTTTAGGAAATACTTTCTTGGAAAGTATAGAGCTATAAATAGGTAAGACTTTGATTTTTGTACAAAATTATGTACTATGAAAACCGTCAATATATCCAAGTTTATTAAAAAACGTAAAAAAGTACACTTATTTGGCTGATAAGGACAGAGTTATTGTGCACAGAAGCAAAAGTAAGTTGTTTCCTCGTACCTCTGGATGAAATGGATGAAACCATATAATTATTAGCTAGACAAGCCAATAGAGAGAGTTTGGAACGAGCCATCAAACAAGCCAAAAACCAAGAAAGACGCCTCATAAAAATTGAAGATCTATGGAAATAATATTCTTACCTGAGGCCAAGTAATATCTGATCTGCTGGAAGAATATAGGGAATAAATCTCTTTAAAATAGGATCACCATTTTGCTTGAACCTATTACTCAAGCTCCATATAAAGGGATAGGAAAGCTAGAAAAACTTAAACGCAACCTTGCCTGGTTATGAAGTATACGTATCAATAGATAACATCTATTGATTTATGAATTGATGGAAGGTAAAGGGATCATGAGATTCTATTTGCTTTGATATCACTACTATTATTTTTAAGTATATCTCGGTTACCTTGATAGTTTGTGTGGGGAAACAAGTTCTTTTTATCGTAGTAATAGATGGTTGTTTTACTTCGTCCCCTCAAAAGTAAAATAAGGATTTTATATATTGGACTTCGTTATGTTAGGTCTATATAGATAAGACCATTAGATGTGCCTGATCAAATACCTCAGTTGAGGTATCTTCATTCTTGCCTGGGGCAGGATGATAGTCACAGCTCAAGATCTTTGAGTGGTCAAATCCTTCTATCTTGGCTATACCCTTTTCTATGCATGTATAATTACCAAAGAAGTGTTCCATACAGTCGGTAGGTTTTGCTTATTAGTAACTCAAAAACACAGATAAATGCACTGTAGTAAGCCTTATATTTACTCCCTTAAAATAAGCTGATCTGTGAATGGCCTTTGGCCTTGATCCGTGCTTGTCATAGACCTACAGCTACTTGATCTAAGAGTATATGTGAGCCCTCGGTAAAGATATTCTGTTGCTCGAGTATTTCTTTTAAAAACCACCTTTTGACCTCTGGGATGACGATAATTTTATTCGATATCAACCAGGTGAAATTATGGCTAAGCATACCTATGGCTTTAGAGTGGTCAAAATCAGCCCTCAGAGCCCGCAATGTATCTTGGAAATGTTGATATAAATCTTTGCTGAGGATTCTTTTGTAGAGGTTATCAAAAATATTTATGGTCTGCATATATCATTTCATTGGGTTACTACTCCGGCAGTATCTTTTATGAAGTCAATCAACTTGATGTTGTTCTCTTTTAGTGATTCATCATTGTAATACCCCCCACACTGCCAGATAAAATCACGAGCTTTCTATAACTGAGTTTCCAGAAGATTTCTTTGTAGGAAAATATAAAGTAGTGTATCAGTAATATTATTATAATTAATGGGTTAGCTCTTCCTGAAGAAGGCTCATGCTTTAGAGTTTCTTCAAAGAGCTCAAACATTTCTCTTTTGGTCAGATTTTCTATGAGAAAAGGTATTTACTAGCTTGGTGAATCACTCTTTTTGTCGTGTAGTAGCAGTTCGATGATCTCTAAAAATTTGTCCATAATCCTTTTGATCAACCTTAGGCGCTCAGAGAAATCCATTTCCCAATCCAAAGCCCGTATATCTTACTGCGGTAAGGATAAGAACAGCTTCGATACCTACCCCTATCTATGGAAGGTGATGTTAAAGGTTAACTCTTTTTAATTTTTTAAGTTATAGGGGAAAGTTTCATCATCCCCCACCCTAATCTTAATTGGCCGAGCGAGGAGATGTGTGAGACTGGGGTCTTGCTGATCGAATATGCCGCTCTTGATCCGTTACGGGAAAAATTTTCTCTTGCTAAATAGTATCATATCGATCTTGGGTTAAGCGACGATTATTATCGAGATGGCTTTTTGAAGGGTGACACGATGATTAAAGTAAAAAATATACCAAATACGCATAATAGATATATTTTTACCCCGCTTTGTTCGGTGGGGGGTCTTTATAGTGCTGGATGCAACCATCTGATTAAGCGGATCAAGACACATCAGGCATATTTAATCATCTCTATCCAAAATGTAATTTATTTACTCAATTGTCAGGATCCATTTCAAGAAACGTCTAAGACATAACAAACATAATTCTCTGGTGTATTCGAGGCTTAGGAAGAGGTTATCTACGCTTAGCTTATTGGAAAGAGGTGAGCACAACACATAACTTGATGAGATCTCTTATGCATTGAATATGCTCATCTATTAGTTGATGGGTCTCTTGCTCTCTATGGAACTTAAAGGTTTATTAAATCCCTATCAAGGAAATATTTCGAAGCGGGCCTGTGAGTGATTTTTAACCCAAATGTTAGTCTAATAAGTGACAATCATCTACCTTTATAAGGTCCGAGGAGAGTTAGGTTTTAATAAATTTTTTAATTCATTTCAATGAAATATAACTTATTACCCCAACAACTCTTCATCAAGAATCGTAAAAAATTTACTAATTGGTTGGATAAAAAATCTCTGGCGATATTTCATTTCAACGACATCTATCCGATCAATGCCTACAGTAGCTTACCCTTACATCAGCATCGCGACATCTTTTATCTCTCAGGCATCGATCAGGAGGAGAGCATTTTACTGTTATTTCCGGATGCTTTTCACGAAGCGCATATGGAGATCTTGTTTCTCAAAGAGACCAACGAACACATCGTCATCTGGGGTGGGCCTAAAGTCACCAAAGAGCAAGCTAGACAGCGTTCAGGGGTGCAGACCGTCTATTGGTTGGACGAATTTGAAAGTATCTTCTATAAGCTCATGACTGAAGTTGAAAAAGTCTATATCAACTTCAATGAGCACTACAGGGCCATGCGCGAGGTCCAAACGCGAGAAGATCTATTTGTCAAAAGGATTCAAAGGCAATACAGTTTACACGAGTACAAGCGAAGTAACCCTATCCTGCAACGCTTGCGCTCGGTCAAAGAGCCTGAAGAGATTGTCCTGATCCAAACAGCTTGTGATATTACGAAGAAAGGTTTTAGTCGGGTTATAAATTTTATAAAGCCAGGTGTCTGGGAATATGAGATCGAAGCTGAATGGATCCACGAATTCCTCAGCAACCGTGCCAATGGATTTGCCTATACACCTATCATTGCCAGCGGCTATAGCGCTTGCATCCTGCACTATATAGAAAACAATAAGTTATGCCAGGACGGTGAGCTGTTGTTGATGGATGTTGGGGCTTGCTATGCTAATTACAATGCCGACTTGACCCGTACCATCCCAGTGAATGGGCGCTATACCGAGCGTCAGCGCCAGATCTATAATGCTGTCTTACAGGTCAAAGACCAAGCCGCCGAGATGCTCGTGCCTGGAAACGATTGGCATACCTATCATAAGGAGGTGGGGAAAATCATGACGGCAGAACTAATTGGATTAGGATTACTCGATCGGGCCGATGTGCAAAACGAAGATCCACAACAGCCTGTCTACAAAAAATATTTCATGCATGGCATATCTCACCATCTGGGGCTCGATACTCATGACTATGGCATCCTTTCAGGACCTTTCCAAGCTGGGATGGTCTTAACCGTAGAACCGGGTATTTACATCCCTAGAGAAGGGCTTGGTATCCGGATCGAAGACGATTATGTCATCCAAAAGAGTGGCGTACCGCTCAACTTGATGAAAAATATCCCCATTTTGGCCGATGAGATCGAAACTTTGATGCATTCAAAGCCTTAGTGTTTCGATGTACTCAATACTTTACAGAGACGTGTGAGGCGTTGTGTGCTCTCCTGCCGACCTAGCATCTCCATTATGAAAAAAACATCAGCCCCATATAAAGCACCGACTAGCGCTAGACGCAAAGGTTGCATGAGCCGACCAAAGCTGAGTTGCCGGGCTTTTACAAATACTTGGATATTTTCCCGTAAATGATTGGCTGTAAAATTTTCTGTGGCTTGCAAAAGGTCTTTTAGCTGATCCAAATATGAGGCTGTATCTGGACGCCAAGCTTTTTTTACTGCTTTTTCTTCATAAGAGTCAGGTGGGATGAAAAAGTAAATCGATTGATCCCAGATCTCATGGATGAAGTGGGCCCGATCTCTGATCGCTTCTACGACTCTTTGGACGTAATGATTCTCTGCATATATCTTGTGCTTTTTGAGCTCTTGGCTGAATAGTGATGTGAGCTCCTCGAGCGGTTTTTGTTGCAGATATTGTTGGTTGAACCATTGTGCTTTTTCTTTACTAAAGTGGGCACCAGATTTGTTAACCTTTTCTAGGGAAAATTTTTTAATCAATGATTCTAGAGAAAAAAGCTCCTGTTCTCCGCCGGGATTCCACCCCAAAAGGGCGATCATATTGATAAAAGCTTCGGAGAAATAGCCTGCATCGCGATAGCCTTGGCTGATGGCTCCACTATGTGGATCTTTCCATCTCAAGGGTAATACAGGGAAGTCCAATCGATCCCCATCTCGTTTACTAAGCTTGCCTTTGCCCTCAGGTTTTAGTATCAGAGGCAGATGAGCAAACTGAGGCGTCTCCCAACCGAATGCGCGGTATAGGAGCAGGTGTATAGGCATCGCGGGTAACCACTCTTCGCCACGGATCACGTGGGAAATTCGCATCAGATGGTCGTCTATCACATTGGCTAAATGATAGGTAGGCATACCGTCGGATTTTACTAGAATTTTATCATCGAGGGTACGGGTGTCTACGGAGATCTGTCCGCGGATTTCATCGTGTAATTTGAGTGGTTGACTAATAGGTGTTTTGAATCGTATCACATGTGGCAAGCCACGTGCTAGGCGTTCAGCTACCTCTTCAGAATGAAGATTTAAAGCATTATCTAGCTGCTCTCGGATACGGGCATTATAGGTGAATACTTGTCCTTGTAAATGGGCTGCTTCTCTAAGCGTTTCAAGCACCTCAGGCGTATCAAAGGCATGATAGGCATGGCCAGTTTTTAAGAGTTGCTCGATGTGCGATTTGTAAATCTCCTTACGTTCAGATTGGCGGTAGGGGCCGTAGTTTCCGCCATAGCTCGGGCCTTCATCGGGTTCGATACCGCACCATTGGAGGGCTTTTAGGATGTAACCTTCTGCGCCGGGGACAAAGCGTTCTTGATCAGTGTCTTCTATCCGCAGGATGAAGTCTCCTTGATACCTTTTTGCAAATAGGTAGTTGTACAGAGCTGTTCGGACCCCCCCCAAATGCAAAGGCCCTGTGGGGCTGGGGGCAAAGCGCACTTTTACTTTTTTCATAGACTGATGTTTCTCTTTTTGCGAAAATAGAGTTAAGTAACCGTTTTGAAAGAGTCTAGATAGATGGTTTTTATCTCTCTGGATTTTAAAGTGCTATATGAGAGGTTCTAGTTCTACTTTTTTTTGAGGGTAAAATAGAGTTTTATTAGGGTTGGATATGGTGTTGAGTGATTATGTGATTTTTCTCATTACCTTTCAAGGTGGTGAATTGTCCTTGAAATTGCTCAAGGATCAATTGCCCAGTTTCTTTATTGTTCCTCATTAATTTATCTGCTTGGGTGTGTTTTTTTGAGTTGCCTAGTTTTTCTATTTTTTTTCTATCTCTTTCTTGAGGTCTGGTAAGCGTTTGAGGTTCCAATTTTTATGTGTTTTTCTCAATTTATTGATGAGTAGATGGGCTTTTTAGGATATAGGCTTTCCTTTTTTGGTGAATAATTTATCTATTTCTGGAAAATATTTATCTTATTATTGGTTTGAATAGGTCACTGTTTGAAATCTCCATACTTTCTCGATGGATGTTATTTACCTCTTTGGGAGATGTTTATGTATTTTTTTTGGAATGTATATATTTATCCCATTTAGTTCTAATAATACTGATTCACACTGATTTATTGGAGGTACTTGGTTTTCGGTGTTTTGTGGACTCAGGCTGATAATGCACCTCTGCTATCACTTTTATCTCATTGATTGAGGGTGATGTTTTTTTTAATGTTGTCTTATATTGAAGTTTTTGGCCTTGTATTTAATCATTAGATGAACCAGATGTGATGCTTGAATCGGAAGATGTTTATGGATGAGCAAAGTGTTTGTTGCGTTGAAAACGCATTCTAGTATCGTGTTTTGATACCATTGTAAATAAAGTATTATTCGTTTAATTTAGTAATATTCTCCTCGATCCTAATTATTATATTTTTATTAACTATTTATTACAATAATAAATATGTAATCCTTTTTGAGTATGAGATGCTATAGCTTTTTTTCTTTTGCTTTGTCTGGTAAATTGAGTAATTCATTTTTTTAAAATTCTAATGCAACTCGGATGTTTGATGTTTTTTTTCATGTCTTTTCCTTGATTTAATTTTTGTAGTATTTTTATATCGGTTTTCTCATCTAATGTTTTTAATAACTTTTTTACTGGTCCTACGTATGAGTTTATTTTTTTTAATATTGAATATCATTTTGAGGTATAAAAAAGTTATATAGTCTTTTTAAAAGATTGTAAACTGTGATTTAGTTTATTGAGTATTTTTTCTTGTTCGCTATGTCGTTTATATACCTTGGAGGTGAGGTGTTTGTAATAATAGTGGGAATTTGCTTATGTTCTGGGGCTCGGTCCGTTTTCATTTGGTTCGAAATTTTTAAAAAAAAACTGGGTTGAAGAATTGTTTTATTAAATGCCTAAAATGATCAGTATTAATTAATAAATCGCATACTTTTTTATAGTCTTTTTTCTTTTTGTAGTTCCCCAAATTTGAGTATATAATTTTAAATTCATTAATTTTACCATTATTTTTTATTAAGTCAGTACAGGTTTTCTCAATTCCAGCTCAGTTTTTTAATTCTATAAACTTGGATAGTTTAATGCATATATGGTTGTGTTTGACCATCGCATTATAAAGACCAACTGATAATTTCTTCTCCGTTTCGTTTTTGGTATTCATCTTTTTGTAGATACCTGATACGGCTTCAATTTATTTTAGTATATTAAGTAATAAGATTTTTGTACATTATTTATTATAGTATTATTTTTATGGTTATTATAAGGATATGAGTATAATTCCCCCTATAAGTAATTTTAGTAAATGGCTATTAGTTTATATATTGATTAATATATATAGTTACATTACTTGTAATTATACATAAATGTATTAGTATGATGTTTTAAATATTTATAATAAATTACAATAAAAATATTTATATTAGTTTAATATAAAAAAAACTACACCTAATTACTATTAATTATGTATACTTATAAATGACATATTTATGATAATATAAATATAAAAAAACATAATACTATTTTTAATAAATAGATGAATTTTAATATTAGGATCGGGTATATATGAACCTGTGTGATGAAGAAGGTTCTTTTTCAAGCTTTACGAAAGTGGTTCAGAATTAATACCTTTTTTCTATAAACTGATATATTTTGACAAGTGGGGGAAGGGCTAGAAGTCTGTGCTAACTGGTTTGCTTACCCAAGCAAAAGATATTTCAGATCTTTACTCGGATGCATTACAGAATCAGCAGACGGTATCGGGCAATAATAATGCATTTGACAGTCAAGTGCTCACGCCCAATGCGGTTTTAAAGTTGTTTAAGGACTAGTTGGACCTAGTTTATATCTCTTTTGATAGAGAGACTCTGTAGTCCATAAGGTGACCGTACAGGATTTAGAAACGTATTATGTGGCGAACCGATGAAGAGTACGTTAGGGTGGGATATGCACTTTGTCTGTAGATATGCGCCTAAGCTCAAGATTTACCTTGAGCAGACGCTATTTGGAATGAAAAACGTTTGTGCAATAAGAAGGAAATTGAACCACTAGTCTATACGATTGGTGTAAAGTTTTTGAATTACAGAGAGAAAGTAAAAGTTAAATACCCTTCCAGGTATTCTTATGCTGTGCATACATATAATATTTTGGTACGTGCTACTATAAAGCTTTTAAGGGTTTGGAGTGTGCCAGTATGTGTTTATATAATATCAATGATCATTATATCAGGTCGTATTAGTTAGGAAGAGAGGAGATATAATTACATTTTACTTAGACTTGTTATCCAAGTGTGATAGTAGGCGTACCAGTTGTGATTGCAATAAAAAATGAGTTTATACCTTTTCGGCTATAACCAATAATCCCATTAGGAATGAAAAAAAGTTACAGTTGTCTTTGGCATGCTTATTTTTTTAACGGATTCTTTGCAAGCACAAGATAACAACCCGGGTAAGTTTGATTCCATCATAAAGAAGTTTGAAGAAGCGACAAAGCTTTTGAAAAAAAATCTCTTTTCTTCTGATGCATACACATAAAGCTCAGGATAAAGAATTGTTTGATAGGATTAAAAGAAATATTGGTTTCTTTACGACAGGGGGGGGGCACAGCCAATAAATTCTGTATAAAAGATAAGGTGGTCCCCCGTATGAAACTCATTTATCTGAATTGCGGAAGCAAATAGATATAGCCGATAATGCTATGATTAAAACCCTTGTTGACTGTATGGATTCCGCGAGGAAAGTGAGAGTATTGAAAAAAGTCTATAAATAAGCCAACACTTTAACCGGATCGTTGAAGGGAGATATAGAGCAAGGCTAAAGAGAACATGTGTTCAGAAGGGATTTTATGGAGAGTTTGTCGAGAAAGTTATGAATGCGATTCATGAAGAGTCCTTCCCTACCCAGAATGATATCCGAAATAGGAAGCGGCCTAAGATTAGATTTTAAAAACTTCTCTAATGAGACGGATTTGATCTAATTTTTCCCAGGTGAAGAGTTCTACTTCTTTCTCGATTGTTTGGCTATCACCATTGGTGAAGGTTTTCCATACTTTTCCAGGTGTCCTGCCCATGTGGCCATAGGCAGCAGTTTCTTCATAGATCGGTTGGCGTAGTTTCAGGCGTTGTTCAATGGCATAAGGACGTAGATCAAAGATTTCTTTAACCTTTTGGGCAATGACTCCATCAGAAAGTCCTAGTTTGGATGTGCCATAGGTGTTGATGTATATACCCATAGGCTCTGCGATACCTATGGCGTAGGATATCTGTACCAATAATTCGTTGGCCAGACCAGCAGCCACTAAGTTTTTAGCGATGTGTCGCGCAGCATAAGCCGCAGAGCGGTCTACTTTGGATGGATCTTTGCCTGAGAAAGCTCCACCACCGTGTGCGCCCTTGCCTCCGTAGGTATCTATGATGATTTTCCGACCGGTCAGACCAGAATCGCCATGTGGGCCTCCGATGACGAATTTCCCAGTTGGGTTGATATGGTATTTGATCTTATCAGTGAAGAGATTTTTCATGCGATTAGGCAAGGTTTCTTTTACTCTCGGGATAAGAATCCCTTTGATATCTCGGGCGATACGCTGCCGCATCTTCTCTTCGCTATCGAATTCATCATGTTGGGTAGAGAGAACGATGGTGTCTATGCGTTGAGGTGTATGCTCATCGGTGTATTCCAAGGTAACTTGCGCCTTAGAGTCTGGGCGGAGGTAGGGCATCATTTGGCTTTTGCTTCTTATGGTTGAAAGCTCGTGTAATAAGCGGTGAGATAGTTCCAATGCCAGTGGCATATAGTTTTCGGTTTCTTTAGTGGCGTATCCGAACATCATGCCTTGATCTCCGGCACCTTGATACTCTTTTTGAGACTGTTCAATACCTTGTGAGATATCAGGCGATTGTTCATGGATGGCTGAGAGTATGCCGCAAGAGTCGGCATCAAATTGGTATTCGCTCTTCGTATAGCCTATTTTTTGAATGAGTTTACGGACGACCTTTTGTAGGTCTACCCAAGCGCTCGAATGCACTTCCCCGGCTAGGATAACCTGGCCAGTAGTGACCAAGGTTTCTACGGCTACTTTTGCCTGTGGGTCAAGGGCAAGGAATTGGTCTAGTATGACGTCGGATATCTGATCAGCTATTTTGTCGGGATGGCCTTCAGAGACCGATTCACTTGTGAAGAGATAGGGCATAACTTGTAGTATTTTGATGGTTTATCTTTAAGACAAAGGGGGGGGTATCTATGCGGCTCTAAAAGATAAAACACTGTTTTATCACTTTTTGTAATGTTGTAACCAGTCACATACTTCTTCGACTAACGCAGTAAAGATATGATAATTTTATACTTCTTTGGTATGGTTCTGGGCCCCAGTCATGTCCAGTTTTATCTACGATAGGAGCCCTTTTCGTCTTCCATAATTTTGCAATAGCTCGAGTAGCGTGAGGGGGCGATCTCTTTTTCGTCTACAGCTTTGATTATGGCACAATCAGGCTCTTCGAGGTGAAGGCAATTATAGAAGCGGCATTGTCCACGCTGACGAAAAATCTCCGGGAAATAATCTTGGGTCTCATCTCGTGCCATATCGACCAATCCAAAACTTTTGATACCTGGTGTATCGATAATCTGTCCTCCAAAAGGCCATTCGAACAGTTCTGCAAAGGTGGTGGTGTGCTGGCCTTTTTGGCTATAATCTGAGATCGTGCCAGTACGCAGTTTCCAGTCGGGGGCTAAAACGTTAATCAATGTAGATTTACCCGTGCCTGAGCCCCCTGCGATCATGCTCACTTTGTCGATCATCTTTATTTTGACAGCCTCGAGCCCTTGTCTTTTTTCAACTGAAAGATTTAGGCAATCGTAGCCAACTTTTGTATATAGTTTGATCAGGGTATCTTTTTGCTGGGAGAGGGTCTCATCGTACAGATCTATTTTATTAAATAGAAGGATGATTGGTATGCGGTAAGCTTCCGTACAAACTAAGAAGCGGTCGATGAAGCCGGTAGATATAGATGGATAGGTTAGAGTGACCATCAGGAAGCACTGATCAATGTTTGCTGCCAGGACGTGTGTTTGATTGGAGGGCTTGGACGCGCGGCGAATGATATAATTCTTCCGTTTATGTATCTGTGTGATCACGGCTGTGCCGTCGGTCTGTGGCTCGATATTGACCCAATCGCCTACAGTTATAGGGTTGGTACTTCGGGGTCCATCAACACGTAACTTCCCTTTGATGCGTGCTTGGATGTGTCCTCCTGTATGCCGGATAGTGTACCAACTGCCTGTGGATTTGATGATTATACCTTTCATTAGATCTTTTCGTTGATTGGGATCATTATTTTGTTTTGGATGTTGACGGATTCTTGATGTATGGTTTTGAAGATCTGTTCGGTGCATTCTTCTGAGAGTCCTAAGAATTTGCTTGAGTGTTTGTATCGTTGTAGGATGGCTTCCCAGCGATTTGGTTGGAAGATTGCTATGTTATGATTTTTTTTCAATTCACCAATTTTTTTGGAGATTCTCATCCGTTCAGCTAGTAGGAATAGGAGGTTCTGATCCAACTCGTCTATCTGAGTTCGAATGCACTCTAGTTGCGATTGATATTCGGAGTTCTCTGGATTGTCGTGTTTTCTGAGTTCGATCATTTTGAGGATCTCGAGGAGTCGTTCTGGTATGATCTGTTGTTTGGCATCGCTCCAGGCTTGATCTGGATCGCAGTGAACTTCTACCATCAAGCCGTGGTATTCGAAATTGAAGGCTTGTTGGGCGATTTCGAAGATACCTTCGCGATTGCCACAAATGTGTGAAGGGTCGCAGAGGATGGGGATGTTTGGATAGCGGTTTTTGAAATCCAGGGTGATTTGCCAATTGGGCTGATTGCGGAATTTGGATTTCTTATAGGTAGAAAAGCCACGGTGGATGACGCCCAATTTTTTTATACCTCCGCCTGCTAGGCGTTCCAGTGCCCCGATCCATAGGTCGAGGTCGGGATGAATGGGATTCTTTACTAGTACGATCTTGTCGGTATTTTTGAGTGCGTCGGCGATCTCTTGTACAGTGAAGGGGTTGACCGTGCTACGTGCGCCGATCCAAAGTATATCAACATCGTGTTCGAGTGCGTCTTTGACATGGGAGGCTTTAGCCACCTCGGTAGCTGTCATCAGACCAGTCTGTTTCTTGACTTTTTGGAGCCATTGAAGTCCATTGCGGCCGATGCCTTCGAAGTTGTTGGGTTTGGTACGAGGCTTCCAGATGCCGGCCCTGAATACCTGGATGTAGGATTTTTCAAGACGTTGGGCTGTTTTAAGGACTTGTTCTTCGTTCTCAGCACTACAGGGGCCTGATATTATCAAAGGTTTGTCGAAGCGTTTGATCCATTCATGTTCAATATCCGTTAGTTTTTTCATTATATTCAATTTGTCTCATTGTTTAATATTTATTCTTTCAATGCTTTTCGAATTTCATTAGCTTCCTTCATGTATCGGTAGATCGCTTTGGAGTCGTCCTTTTGTAAGGAACTCTCCGAAAGGTACTCGGCTGATAGATATAGGCCTTGATTGCCATAGGCCTTGATTGCTTTGAGTAGGTTGGTTTTGTTCGATCGGAAGATTGGTAGCCAGAGATTTCTGGATAGCTTTTAGCCAGACGTACCGTGGGGTTGAACATGCTGCCAACTAGGTGGAAGATATTTCGTTCGTCTCTTTTGACGACCAGTATAGTACGTGCTAATCCAAAGGAGAGTATGTGCGATAGGTGTGAGATGTAAGACAGATGTAGATCGTGTGTTTTAGAGTCTATCTTTATCAGGGATATGCTAAGTTGGGGGTAGACCTTTTCTGCTGTTTGAAGGGAGTCGGGAGTGCTGTGTTCGGCTTGGTAGAAGATTGTAATCTTTCTTTCGAAAAGTTTAGTTAAGGCTGTTTCAGGACTGGAGTATTCGGCACCTGCTATGGGATGTATGACGACGAAACGGTCTCGTTTGGGATAGTCGGCTACAGATTGGTAAATCTCGTCTTTGATCGAGCCGGTATTGAGTACTACATTCTTGTTGGGGATCTGCTCCAGCAGCTTGAGGAGTAATTTTTTTATTCTATCGACATGTATAGTTAGGATGCTGACTTCGGATTGCGAACTAAGTGTATCTAGAAATAAGACCTTCTCAACGAGTTTGAGTTCTAATTCGCGTGAAGTGTTTTGCAGATTTTGGTCTACCCCGATAATCTTTTTTCCGAAGTTTGCTAGGCGTAGGGCTAAAGCCATGGATCTCCCGATCAATCCCAAGCCTATAATTCCGATGGTCATGAGCTGATTCGTTTTTTATATTTTTTCTAAAGTTTCTAGAAGGCAGCACAATGAGAATCGGACATATCCCCTACTACATTTGCCGAATATGCTACCTTTAGTGATGAATATCTGCTGTTGGTAAAGCATCTGGTTAGATTAAATTTTGTCGTCTTGGGAGTCTGGTGGCTTAGCCCATACGAAAAGTCCAGCACTCTTATGGTCATAGGGAAGGCCTAAGGTATCGCAGATTGCCCAGATAAATGTCCGCTGTTTGGTATAGATAGCATTGAGCTCTTGAAACCATTCTTTTGATTGTTGCTGAATCGCCTTGATGGCGTCGAGTTGTAGGGGTAGTAGATACATGTCGGAGTTCATATGGTTTTTAGCCTTGATGATGTTTTGGATGACTGCTTTTTTACCAGCTATCATCTCTATGCGCCAGCCGGCTATATTGTGGCTTTTGCTCAAGGAATTCAATTCCAGGGCTATTACTTTACCCCTCCCTTGATCTGAAAGATGCTCAGTGATTGTAGGTTGAGGATGAAGTTGTATGGATTGTAGGGAATAAGCATAATTTTATACTTGTGGGCTAAGTGAACGATTTTTTCCAGTTGCTCGAGTTTTGCTAAAGTATCTGTAGACATATGCGGGTAGTTGATCAATAGAATTTTGACTCGAGATAGATCTCTGTACTCTAAGGTATGGATATCTGGTTGCTAATTATTTTTTTTTCTTTCAATTCATAATGAAGAATTTCGGTCTCGAGGAGTTGAGATATGGAAGCATAGGTAGGATAGCCTGGGTCAAGTATCAGGGCTTGATCGCTGCGCTCTAAACAGGCTATGCTGATATGCATGGTGCCTTCTTTATAGTCCATCAAAGAGAGGATTTCTTCTTTGGAGTGGAGAGAAACTTGATAATTCTTTAGGCACGAAGCGGCGAAGGCTTTACTAAGAACGTCGATACCGATATAGCTTTGATAAGTATTAGCTTGAGGTAGATCAACAACTTGTTGCATGTCGTGGACGATGCTTTTTGTGGGTAAGATGTGTGGGCTTGTGATGTTTAGGTTGATGATATCTGAGCCGTTTACCTTTAAGCTACCTATCTCTTTCAATTTTCGGGAGAAGTAATATTCTGTGATGCGGTCCATCCGTGATGCTGGGGTGATGTTCATAGGTTTCTATCATTTTTGTATTCTCCCATGATCGAGAGCTCTTGAGTTTTTTATTGAGGCGTTCTTTCATCTCTTGATAGATGTCTATTTGGTCAAAGGTTAGATCTATGAAAAAGGTGTATTTCCAGGGCTTTTATATGATGTAGATCGATTGGATCTTGTTTATGATTAACTCAGCTATGACACATAGTACTTTAGATAGACTACCGGTGGTATGTGGCAATCTACAGCTGATGGAAGCTTTATCGAAAACCGTTTGCGGATATCCTTGGTTGTAGATATTGAGGATAAAAAAGTATGTGAAATTGTTTTGGATCGTTTGGATATCTCTCGCTAATATGTGGAGGCCGTATACTTCAGCGGTGTTTTTTGGAGCTATGACTGCCAGTTGAGCGATCCGATTATCATAGATGCATTGTGCGGCCTTTGCTGTGTCGGGATAGTCTGATATTTTGATCCCGGGATATATGTTGAAGAATACTTCACATTGCAAGAGAGCTATCGGATGGGAGATCACTTCGAGGTCTTCTAAGTTTTGTTTAGGTAAAGTCATCAGCTGATGCTGTATGGATATATAGACTTCTCCTAGGATCTTCAGTGCATGCTTGAAGAGCAATGCGTAATTGGATAAAATGGTGCCGATTATCGAATTATTTTTCGCCATCATACCTGCATCTACCTCAGGCTTGGGCTACAGCTTCGGTCAATGCTTTGAATGTTATGCATTTGAATAGTGTGTATTCAGATGCTCCGAAATGTTTGGCGACTGCAGCATGATGAAAAGAATCTTTCACTTCTTGTATGGCGATTTTTTTCATTATATCAGTTTATAAAAAAAGCCCCGGTGGCGGGGCTTTATATGGTTTGTTTCGTTTCGCGTCAGCATACAAAGCCCTATATTTTTCCCAAACAGAAAAAGAAGTAAAAAAACTGCTGTATGTCTGTTGAATTTTTATTTCACAGTGTGTTTGTGGGACAAATGTACATATTGATTTTTGATTTTACTAATTTTGGATCTTTCTCTGAAGAAATGTCTATAGAAGTACGATTCCTCAGTAAACAGTACCGCGATCAAAATGCCTTGGATGCGGTGTCTTTTGATGTGGTGTTGGGTGAGCAGGTGGGGGTGCTCGAGATTAATGGTTCGGGAGAATCTACTTTGACCAAGATATTGATTTGATGAACAAAGCCTTCCTAATTCGGGGTGAAGGTCCATTGGTATGATATGGTAACATACGGAATGGACGTCAGATGCTAGATTGGATACTTGCTTGAGCACAATCCGCTTTATCCAGAAATGGTATGTACTAGAAGTATATCGTTATGTTGTGTTGTGTGTCGCCGGAGGCTCTACCGACTTTACTCGAGAAAGATGGGGTTAACGTTCGAGGCTCATAAGAATATCGGACAACTCTCTAATTGCTATCGGCGGCGTGTTGGCTTAGCTCAGGCTTGAGCGCACGATCCGTAAGTGCTGATTTTCGATGCGCCTAGCACGGGCCTTGATCCGGATCAAATTCTTGAGATCTGTTGGTTGGTCCGAGCCTTGGGTCGGGATAAGACCGTGTTCTTTTCCATGTATATTTTTTCAGAGTTAGAGGTGGTGTGTGATCGGGTTTTGCTCCTAGATGCTCATGTAGAGTAGGTTTTTGATAATCAAGGTACCATAGAAAAGGTTTTTCAGCTTTAGCCATCCCGATGCAAAATCAAAATAAGTAGTTATGAAGGTAAGTAATATAAAGGATCAGTGAAGTGGCTGTGGCAGTCTATGGGGAGCTAGTTGTACAGATTGCGCAAGGATTTTTATCCTGGTAGGCTTTGAGGCGGGTGACGCCCAAAAGGATATCGACTCGCTCGCTAGAAAAGTCATACGTTTGCGGATTTTTTCGGATGGGATAGGCTGATGAATCAGCTATTTACAAGGGGTTGGTGATAATATATTGATGGTGTGATAATTCACCTTGCATGCTTCGATAAAAAATGGCAATAGGCCTTTTTATATCCGTTCGGCTTGGCCTGAGTTGACTGAGCCATTGTTTGAGAAGTTTGTTGCAGGGCTATAGACATAGATACCGAAGTCGGTACAAAAAGGCCGCTTTGGTGTTGATATAAAAGTTAACCTTCTCAACGATGGTCCCGCGCCCCTACTTATCGATACGAAAGACAGAGAGTGAATTCAGGACATCTTGGATATGGCGCAAGGATCAGGATGTGTGTATTAGAAAAAAAAACTTATATTATTAAATGTATGTAAAAGAAATATAGATCCCATATCTATTTGATAAAATATAATAATTATAAAACTCTTTTAAATCAATTATTCACGTAAATCAATCATTCACGTCGATTATGATCTTTAGGGTTTGCTATACTTATCGTTCAATGTATCGGGAGGACCCTCTAGGTGTTTTTCGAATGAGAAGTATTTGGTTATCAGCTTTTTCGCTTTGATTTTTCCTTGGGACATGTATTAGGCAGTCTCTTTGTATTTCTTGTGCCTGTACATCATGCTACCAATGATATTAAGTTTACACTCACAGATAAATCCCATGTGTATGACTGATTGCTTCTCGTATACTCTCCAATGATGACTACGCTGTCGCCCTTCTCTACATGGGCTATCAGAGGGCTTAAGGAGACATAGGGGACTATAGCTTCAGATTCCAATTAAACTTTTCATCTCCGAAGATCATTTGTACGGTGTCTTCAAATATTTCTTTGGTCAGGTTGACTATTTCTATGATGTAACAAGCCTTGGTGATATCTAGTCTTAAGTTGTTCAAATCGGTGATCAGTACTTTTTTTGTCACCACGGATCAACGCTAATTGTGCTATTAGGTTTCCGATGGTCCTTTCTCCAGAGATACTACGACATTTTTATCGGAGAGATATCTATCCTCTTGGTGACGTGTGTGCCCATTGAAGTGGGCACTACCATAGCACCTTGGTTATAGTGTATGTTTTAGGGGATGGCCACGAGCTGTTGTTTGTTGATGACTAAATAGTTTTGCACACAGCCCTGTGTTTAAAATTTCTGGCCTTTGAGGTTTTGACACATGTTGTATCTTCCACGTTTGCAAGGGATGCGTGTACCGCAGACCAATTATGGCCTTGCAGCGGCGATTATACCTGACCTGACCCGCGTCACATCATGGTTTCTCTCGACCATATCGCCGCTGTATTCATATCTCTGTACCACTGGGTACTAGGTGAAAGGATGCTTGCCATGATAGATATTACCGTCCAAGCTTCACACGCCGATGCGATTGATGTACAACAGTACTTCTTCGGTATTCAAATGATCGAGTGTTGGGTGTTTTTCTAAATTCGGCAATACCGAGTGCTGTCATGACTTCTTGTTTCATAGTGTTGTTTTTTTTACCGGGTTTCAGGCTATTTCGATTGAAATCTTTGCAAGAGGCTAGTGCAGGTTATTATCAGACCCTTGATGACTTGTTACCGGTAGGTTGGTATATCGATCAAGGTCATGATATTGCCGATCATACCCAAGATCAGTAAACCTAGCAGTGTGTGGATAGTCATACCTTTGCCCCATTTCAGACTTATTCTGCCAATGACTACTGTGTAGCGATGGCGGCGAGCTTCATGACCTATACCGATGATGGGCGATCTGACACCCATGCCTGCTGTGCTAATCACCTCGGTGATTGCGGCCAAGCCGCCGAAGATGGCGCATAGACGATGAATTTGTACGTTGCCACCTTGATACCTGATAGGCGTACGGCTTCTTCATTGCTACCGATAGCGATGAAGATCCCTCCGAAGATTTATAAGTATCGTAGGCTCAGTGAGTTGATGACCTAAATGATTATAAATATCCAAATTGTATTGAGTATATCTAACTTATAGCCGTTTTCAAAGTCGGTCAAGGCTGTGGCAGTATCACCAATGAGGATTAGCATACCTATTGAAAAAATAAATCCTGGTTCATGGGTGATAGTAATCAAGGCCAGAGTAGCGATGAAAGGCGTAATCTTGTGGGTGGCAACGATATATTCTGTTTCAATACTCGCAGTGATGGAGGCCATGACGGCAATTGGTAATGGTATGATCGATGAAAAATAAGGCAATATAGTACTCCGACCATCCCTGGGTCCGAACCCACGCGGACGCGGTCAATCGCACCGGTGAGTGTCACTAGGAGCGTGTTCATGCTAATGACACCGATACTTACCACTTATCGTTGTCGGGTTATATTAAATAGGTTGACTGCGGTGAAAAATACATCTCATACCAGTGCAGATATCTGTGATTATCAGTAGGAAGATGATGATGGTATTGTGATCGATGAGGAATTATACTATTTTTTTAGTGTTGATTTTCATCAAGTGAAGGATTTTTCTATTGTTTAAAGACAGTCGTTTTGGGAAAATTATTTATTACCCTATGGCCAGGCGCAGAATGTTTTCTTCAGAAAAATTTTTTTTTATTGAGTTCGTCTTGTGCTTGATCTTCTTGCATGACGAGTATCCTGTTACATATACCCATCAACTCGGGGATCTCTGAGGAGACCAGAATGCTCCCCCTATACCTTTGTGCAATAGTTCATTGATCAGTTGGTATATCTCTATCTTAGTCTATCCGTGACGTCGACGTATGGGCTCGTTAATTATGATCCTTTGGTAATATATGCCGAGCCATTTGATCAAGAATGCTTTTTGCTGGTTGCTGCCGTTAAGCTTGTTTACTTATAGGTTTTCACCCTTGGTTTTGATTATGAGTTTTTGGATCAGGATTTTGATTTTTTCTTTTTAGACTTTGATGAATCCAAAGCGATTGGTGATGTTTTTTAGATCGTTCAGAATGATGTTTTGCTTCACGGACAATGAGAGGATCACATCTTGAGTTTTTTTGTCTGCGGTGAATAGTGCCCGAATGAGCTCGGTAAATATGTTATCTACTAGATTTGCCCATCAGATGACTTTGCTCGCCTTGACGGTAAATGAAATATCTTTCACCTTCGCAGTCACTCCGATGTTTTCCACTTTGAGCAGTTCCGGACCGAGGGCGATTTTTAGGATATGTACACCGTATTGAGTTGATCTGCTTAGCATCAGCTTGATGATACTGTTTTTATCGGTATCGAATATGGGCATGTTTTGGTTTGAGCTGTTGTCTTTCAATATGGTGATTTAATATGCCAGCTTGAAGATCTTTTATAGGTGATGTGAGATGTAGATTATAGCTATGCTGTTTTGTTTCAGCCCATGTAAGGTCTTGAAGATTTTTTCGGTTTATCTGGGCCTCAACATGGCTGATGGTTCGTCAAGGATTAGGATCTTTACGTTTTATGAGAATGCTTTGGCGATCTCTACGAGTCGTTGTTGGGTGATACTTCGTATGCTCACTTTAGTCATGGGGTTGATTTGGTAGCCGATTTCGTCGAAGAGACGTATCGTTTTTTTTCTTTGATCGTACGCCACTTCATCCATGAGACTTTTTATTGAAAGTGTTGTATGTAAACATTATCAGCAACTGAAATGTCGGGGACTAAAAAGAATTCCTGGTAAATGATGCCGAGTCTCTTTCTATTATATGGATTTTTGATGAAGACTTTTGCTCCATCGATGCGAATATCTACACTATTCTTTTGATGTGTGCCAGTGAGCACTTTCATTATGGTAGATTTGCCAGCTTCGTTTTTTTTCCATCAGGGGGTGTGTATCTCTCCAGATTTCACTTTAAGTGTGACTTGTTTCAAAACGTGATGCAACCGAAACTTTTGTAAATATTGATTAGTTCGACGTGGTGAGGGGACTAGTATTCATTATTAGGATTAGGTCAAACTATGGATTTGGGATCATATTATTGATATGCGTTTTTTTGGTGACCGCTGCTGCTGGGCTATAGATCACTTTGGGGATGTTTTTATCCCCATTGATATGTTTGACGACCGATTCGAGGGCTAGTTTTGCCTAGGACTGTATGTAGCGCTAAGTTTACCTTCTTTGATTAATTGGTAGGCTTCTTTCTGTCCGTCGAAGCATATAATGATGATATCACGGCTTTTGTAGGCTTCTTGGATGACCTTCATCGCTGCCCATTGCCATGGTATTATTTTTCTGCGAACAATGCATTGATGTCCTTATGGGTCACGAGGATACCTTACACGGCTTTCAAACCGCTTTCGTTGTACCAATGGCCCTAACTTTGTGTTACGATCTGGATCTAAGCAGTACCTTGCGATCTGAATGGTTGTTCGGTGATGCCACGGAATAGTCCTTGTCTTTTTTCTTTGCCGATTTTGTTTTCTTAGGCACCACTGATCAAAGCAAATTTGATCTTTTTATTGCCTATTTTCTTGACGATTCACTTGCCGATCGATTTCTCATTACCCAAGTTATTGGCTTGTACAGAGGTGATGTAGTTGGCCTCGGGGTGAATATAGCTTTCTACGATCACTATTGGTATGCCTAATTTCGCAGTGCTATTGATAGCCAGTACCAGAGCTTTGTGATTAAATGTATTGATAATCAAGATATATATATCTTTAGCTATTAAATCTTCGATAGCGGCTGCCTGCTTGGTAATATTACCCTGGCATTTGGCCGAGAAAAAGGTCATGCTTAGGCCTTCAGACTTTTTTTAGATGATTTGGGAGAGTGCTACGTAAAAGGGCGTATTGAACAAGGGGTTATGCAGTACCTTATTTTTAATCTTGATAGATCTTTTTTTGATTGGATGTCGTTGATGATCTTAGATTCATCTGCATCCATGTTTGAGTGTTTTTTTTGCAATTTAAGAGGAATAGTAAGAAGCTAGCTAAAAAACCGAGTAGGTACAACAGAATTATAGTTGGCAGATATTTTTTGTCTTATTTATTTAGAATGTATTTTATCTTAATATTTACGGGAATTGTGATATGTATAAAGAATGATTTATAAGGTTGACGTTGGTTTTAATAATCTTCGTTAATAATGTCAGATAAAATACTCAGCGTAATTCGATCATAGAATGCTTGCTTGTAGGCTGTATATCTTTCTACAAAAGAGCGTTAAGCTAAAGAAAAAACAATAGATGTAAAGGCTTTGATTTTCATGATATTTTTAGGATTAGTATGGATGATTTTCTCCTAATCTTTTTTATCTATACCTGGCTTGTGGTCGGTGAAAGTCGTTGGCTTTCTAGCCTGGGTAACCGGGTAATGCTTATAACAAGGCCAAGGGGAAGGCCTAGTATCAGCTTGGCTATTTCGTAGTCGCTTCCGTCGTCAGTAAACATTACACCTATAGATGCTTAGTTGGGACGTCCTGAATAAAATTAACCTTCGATGATCCATTGAATGAAATCCTCACAGAACACAGGGACTTTATCGTTGATCTTATTGGTATGACGAAGGCGGTAGATATCTTCCTGCTTGATGCACGGTGTGATTATATCGACTGTGGTATTGATAAAAGTCATTTGAGCTTTTATCCATCTGGCCAATGCCTTATTTTGGGTTTATGCAAATGTTAGTAAAACTTTTTTCATCACATGGCCGTTGTGCTGCAGATTATTACAGGAGAGTATAGTGAATGGTGCGAGTCCCTTTTTGTGACGGATCCTCCATAGCAATAGCCAAAAGACCGAGGATGGTTTGAGATTGTTTGGGATGCTGTAGATCGTGTATGATCTTAGGATTTTTAAGGTCGAACGTATCGCTTTTGCTGTCAGTGTTGTAGCTTCCTTGGGTGATGGTCAACGATATAATTTTTATGGAACTACCTGTCAGGCATTCGATGACTTTATCAGAATTTTATGGGGCCGATAGATAGCGTATGATCATACTAATCAGGTGAACATTGTTATTACCTTGAGGAGTGTATTCGGTCAAGGTATAGAGAGCGTCTTACTGCCAGAAAGTTTCGACAAAAGCTTTCCGATTTGGCATGAGTTCGATGCCACAAATCGCCCAAGTCTCTTGGCCTGGGATATGTGGGTAATGGTGTGCATAAAACGCTTGGTGAAACCCCTATGGAAATTGCATACGCTGGGTATTATTAGTGATCTTCTGCACTGAGTTGGCTACGGTCGGACGGAGGTGTTTTGATATGCAGTATAGGAATATTTTGTTTTGATGAGATCTGTTATGTATACATAAGCTGGGTTAAAATAGTTTTTCTTCATCGACATTGTAAATTGTTAAGTTTTGTCGTTTTGAAATTATATAAGTGATCCAAGCTGTAGTCATGGCATGTGCCTGCTTGCGTTGTGATGAAATCACCTAAGGTTGTAGTGTGGGATATGGCATTTTTGAAGGTTTGCATGGGGTAGTGTTTTGGATAGAAAGGCTGCAAGGAAAACATTACCATTTCCTACTGGGTCCTTTACTGTGACAGCAATGGCAGGAACTCTTAAAGCCACTACTTGTGTTATTATATTAGGTCTTTTTGCTATCTTTGGTGATCAAGAGTATTTTCTGAAACAAAAGTTATTTTGTAGGAAGTGGACATCATCGATGTCGGACAAAGCAGAGCCGTCAGACCAGGACAGTAATTGCCTTAATTTGTTTTGATGAATCTCAACTAGATCGCTCTTTAAATAACTTTTTGAGGAGCTATAGCCGTGTGGTAGGGGGGGCGTAGGTTGATGTCGCAAACTTCGTGGGGGCTATCTTGAGCATGGTATACAGAGTCTTTTGGGGTGCTTGGCTTCGGGCTGATAGGCTTTAGAAAAGGATATGGTATTTTTTATCAAGGCTTCGTAGGTGTCTTACCAAATGATGAAATTCCAGATAGCCGGTTTACGGACTTCATATCTTACCTCGTGGTTTTTGTTGATTTTTGGCACGACTGTACCTATGTCGTATCGATCGTCTGTTTGACACCAATCGGTCAGCGTACCCCATTTACGGATCAAAGACAATGATTCTTCCTCTCGTTTGTTCTAGTTCTACACGGCTGATGATCTAGCTATCCTATACTAAGTTTTTCAGGTTATAAGTCATATTTAGAAAGACTCCCCCTGGTTTTGATTTTGCAGAGAAAAGGCCCCATAAAACCTTACCATAGCAGACAGTAATATTTTGAGGAAGGGGTATGTAATTTTGAGGTATAAGTTTTATGTAATGAGAAATTTTAGTTGTAAATGTAATGAATCGTTTGAGACCTTAGAAAGGTATCATGTAAGAAATTATTGTGATAGGACGATTTTGAATAATTATGCTCTACGTTATCTACGTTATCAGAAATTCGAATTGGGATCGTAATATTTATCTTTGTCTTCTTTATTGACTACTGTTGCAGGTGTATGATTATACGGGACTAATTTTTGTCTCCGTTAAGGTGCTTTACGGATGGTTGTACAATGAGTTTGCTTAGGTTTTTGGAGCTGTTTAGGGTAGTAGTGCGTATTTTTCATTTTTTGATCAGTTAGTATGCTTCTTTTTATCCGTCGAAGCCTATAATGAGAATGTAGTTATCCTTTACGGATATTTTGATAGCTTTCAACCCATCGTTGTTGGGCTAATTGCTTCAGCCTTGTGCTACGATCTAGATCTTGACAGTACCTTGCGATCTGAAAATTGTTTCTCAGTGATGCTGCAACAGAGTTCTTGCTTTTTTTACTTACTTTACTTCCTTGAGTACAGCTGATTAGAGCGGTCTTGATCTTTTTATCACCAATTGTCTTGACGATCCATTCGCTGATCAATTTTCCGTTGCCTAAGTTGTTGGCTAGGATAGAGGTGACGTAGTTGGTGTCGTGGTCGATATAGTTATCTACGATCACTACCGGTATACCTAATTTTGCGGTGGCGTTTATAGTTGGTACCAGGGCTTTGTACCCCAATTGATTAATGATAACCATTTCTACACCTTTAGAAACTAGGTTTTTTACGGTAGTCAGATTGTTTAGCAATGTCGACTTGGCTATCAGTGGAGAAAAAATCACGTTCAAAGCTTCGGCTTATTTTTGAATGGTTTGATAGAGTAAGACGTAAAAAGAGATGTTGAGCATGGGTGTACAGTAGTCTATCTTCACATTAGAAAGGTCTTTTTTTTAATGAAATTTCAGTGGTGGCTTTTGAGCCATATGAATCCGTTTTAGAATGTTTTTTTTTACAACTTGAGAGGGAATAGCAGGAGGAAATCAGTCGAAATTCCGAGTGGATATAACAGCTTCACAGCTTGGGGATATTTTTTTGTTTGTTTGGATAGTTTTTTGTCCGAACGGATGAAGTGATATTTACATATATAAATGATAGGATTTATGACGTTGGCTTTAAAATGTGGACGCTTGTTGATCGATGGTATTGAACAAAATATCCTTATTTGCTTCTAGTATGGGGTGGGTGACTTTGAGGTCAGTGTTTTCTTTTCAATAAGAAAGAGATGGGCTGAAAAAGTGGATAGGAGTAAGGGGCAGAATTTCTACGAATTCTATTTTTCAATAGCTTTGCGCAAATTAAGGTCTATGAGCAAAAAGAAGATCTATTTGCATTTTATCGAACAAATTATTGAAGAGGATCTCGTTGCGGGTTTTCCAAAAGATAAACTGCGTTTTCGTTTTCCACCTGAGCCCAACGGGTATTTGCATATCGGGCATGCCAAGGCGATTTGTTTAAATTTAGGTTTAGGCCAACGTTATCAAGCTCCCGTCAACTTGCGTTTTGACGACACCAATCCAGCTAAAGAGAAACAAGCCTTTGTCGAAACTATAAAAGAAGATATCGAATGGCTAGGCTTCCAATGGAGTGATGAGCGCTATGCCTCAGATTATTTCCAGCAACTCTACGAGTGGGCCCAAAAGCTAATACGAGAGAGTAAAGCCTATGTCGATGATCAATCGCAGGAGTTGATCAATGCGCAGCGCAATACACCTTTTGAGCCTGGTGTTATCAGCCCTTACCGGGAGCGTTCGATTGCTGAAAATTTGAATCTTTTTGCCCGAATGAAGATGGGTGAATTCGACGAGGGCAGTTGTGTGCTCCGGGCCAAGATCGATATGAACGCGTCGAATATGAACCTACGTGATCCGGTTATGTACCGAATTTTGAAAAAATATCATAACCGTACGAGAGATCGTTGGTGTATCTATCCGACTTATGATTGGACGCATGGCCAATCCGATTATATTGAGCAGATCTCGCATTCGCTCTGTTCGCTAGAGTTTGAAAACCATCGCCCATTATACGATTGGTATCTCGAGCAGGTATATGATGGTAGGGGTGTCCGGCCTAAGCAACGCGAATTTGCCCGGCTCCACCTAAGTTATACGGTCATGAGCAAGCGAAAACTCCAATGTCTGATCGAGAGAAAAGTGGTCAGTGGTTGGGACGATCCTCGCATGCCTACACTCAGTGGCTTGCGTCGTCGTGGCTACACGCCTGAGGCTATACGTGACTTTTGCGAGCGGGTGGGTATTGCCAAACGCGACAATGTGATTGATATCTCGTTACTTGAGTATGGTGTACGTGAACATTTGAATAAGACTTCTCCACGGGTGATGGTAGTGCTTGATCCGGTTAAACTCATTATCGAGGATTATCCAGATGATCAGATTGAGTGGCTCGATGCTGAAAATAATCCTGAAGATCCGCAAGCGGGTCAGCGTAAGATCCTTTTTTCTAAGGTGTTGTATATCGAAAGGGAGGATTTTATGGAGGAGGCACCAAAAAAGTTTCTCCGTATGGCCATTAACCGAGAAGTACGTCTGAAGAATGCCTATATCGTCAAAGCTCTTCGTGTGGTGAAAGATGCCGTTGGGAAGATTACTGAAATCTATTGTTCGTACGATCCTGAGAGTCGCTCAGGCAGTGGTGCTCAGGCTAGCCTACGCAAGGTCAAGGGTACGTTGCATTGGGTATCGGCTGGGCATGCGGTCCCCATCGAAGTGAGGCTTTATAATCGCTTGTTTTCTGATGCCGCCCCCGATGTGGATAAAGAGCGGGATTTCATGGAGTTATTGAATATAGATTCACTAAAGGTGGTCAGCGCTTATGCTGAGCCTTCTATACAAGCAGCGCAAAGTGGAGATCGTTTTCAATTTCAACGCCTGGGCTATTTCTGTGTAGATCCGGACAGTACAGCTGACCTACTTGTCTTCAATCAGACAGTTACACTCAAGGACAGCTGGGCCAAAGTCCAGAAAAACGACTTTTTATATAGATAAGTTAGTGAAGTGTTTGTGTGACCTGATTCTTTTTTTGGGGTCTAGTGGTTTTTTTGGAGTAGATAGGTTGTCTTTGTAGGGAAAACAAACGTCTTTTTTATCTTATTTCTAAGCCGTTTGATTTTGTCTATTATCCCTACGTTTTATTCATGAGTCTTTTATATTATTGTGCCTGAGAATTTTGGAGTATCCGTGTTGGGCACTTTTTGATCGATTTGGATTTTATGTTGAGGGGGTTGCTTGTGACATTTTTTGAGTGCTGATTTAAGCCATTGCATTTGATAGAATCCTTGATCAACTGCTTCTGAGGTCTCTTGGTGGATCAACTCTGGAAGCTTATCAATGAGTTTACTTGAGTTTTAGTTAATTGCTTTTAGTTAGTTTTGAATGGTAGTGATTACCGGATCTTCTTTAGCCTTTAAGGTATCTATTTTAATTATTTTCCACCAACTTTTACGATATATCATGTAGTAATACGCCACCTAGTTACTCTTATTATTAGCCTTCTGCGATGACTGGACTTTGTTAATCCCGTCGCTACGGATGTGACGCCTAATATTGGTTATCCCGATGATCACTAGGGATGTGATATAAATTGTAATGGATAAGATTCTATACTTTTTGAAAAAGGATTCAAGGCTTCTAAAGCAAGTGATTTTCCTGTGTTTGTTTTGTTGGTATATTTTCATAATTTTTAATTAATTATATATAATAATTTATTTATTGTAATATTTTTTATATACAAAAAAAATATATCATTTAATTTAAACACTCTATGACTAAATGGTTTTTTAATAAAAACCACCTATTTTTTTATTATTTTAACAAATATTAACTATATACATTTGAATATTAGATATTAAATTTATCTTATATTGAAGTAGATGTGGTAAATATTGTTAGTATATTACTATAATTATATTATTTTTTTTTTAAAAAAAAATAATATTGATAATTTTATACTCAATCGAGTCATAATGGTGAAATCAGTCTCTAATGGAAGTGATGGGTGATTATGGTAGTGAAAACTTTACAGGATTTCTTGTCTTGAGCTTCTTAAAATGGGGCAAGATATCTGGAAATTAAATGGATGGTTATACTAGAAAAAGAACCGAGTTGAGGTATGAAGAGATCGACCCTTTATGGTGATCAGGATCTTAAATAAAATACGGTTTTACATATCACTGTACCATCTTCGTAGAAATATATCAAACTGTAGGAGTTAGAAATTAAATAAGTTCTCCCCTCCACAAATTAGACGAGATCGTTCCATCGCGGAGGTATTTCACATTTAAATAATCTACTGTATCGATATAATTATGTGGTCACTTAGGCAAAGTTTCACTTATAGATATTGGTAAAGTAAATTTTTGATCTCAGTAATGTTCTTGTATATTCTACCCATTGAAAATCATACTTATGAAAGGCTTTTCCTATCGAGTTCATTCATAAAAGCATAGAAAGACAATATGTGTATATGGGAGAAAAGGAAAACGGAGATGTCTTTAATTGTATGATAGAATTCTTTTTTCAACCAATCGAATTGGTCATATTCAAGGGTACTATATTTGTTTCTGAAGATATATTAAAAGTTTATATATGAAGAGTGGGTATTCTATGTTTATTTTTTAGGCTTTTGTCTTCACGAAAAACCAAAGAGCTGCCAGCACTACAGCGCTAGGCTATAAACCATCAGGCATAGGTTCTTGGTATAATCCTTATAGTCAAGGGATAAGGGGTCATTGAGCACTATGGTGATATCAACTCAGCCATCTAGCCTAGTTAGCTAATGATATCTTGTCGAAAAGCCTCATTTTGGATCTTTTCGGAGAAGATCTTCATATTTATTGGAAGCATAAATGTGAAGTTTACGCTCTCAACGATAAACAGTCCCCAAAAGGTTTTTAAATCCTCTACCAAGGGGAAGACTGAGATGCTCAGCGTAATGATAGTTATCGAAAGTAAGGTGATTCTACCTAGGATGAGATCTATCGGCGCACTTACCCACGGCGCTGATGAGTACTGAGACCACGAAAAACTCGCTAGCTTGATCAAAGCCTTGGCTGAAGAAATTCATCATGTGAAAAGGTAACAGGGTCATGAAGAATAAAAGACTATTTGCTATAAGAAAATAGGGGTATAAAACCCAATATATCGTTTGGTCCCCTGTACAACTATCTAAAGGCAGTTTTAAAGTGCGTTGATTCGGAAAAGATCTCAATAAGTAAAATAGCAGCAAACAGTATAGTTAACGATTCGCCCGATGCCGAGATGTAAAACACAACGATTGTATGATAACCCAAACTGCCGATCAAGCTGGCCGAAAAAGGATCAATAATAAATCCTAAGCCAATCGAGGCCTAAAGAGCTTCATTTATTGGTCCTTATCAGTGTTTGAGAATTTGATAGCGTAATCGGTCAAAATGATGATGACAATCTCTTCGACAAACCCCTCTAAAAAGTGAACTACCTAGACTAGTTCATGGTTTTGAGTGAAAACATAACAAGTTAGTGCGATGAGATATATTGATGAAAAGACAGTCACAATCTTTTTATTTTCTAAAAAAGTGTTGATAAGCCCACAAAAAAAACTTTAAAAGGATTCGTCCGAGAATCAAGAAGACAAAGGGCAACGAAGCCTGTGTGGGATCATAGCCATAAGAACGCATTCAGCTGGAGATTAGAAGGTGATACTGCTCCAGTACTTGTGTTGATCAGGAGCGAAACCAAAAGGACTATATAGAAAATACGTCGATTAGATATTTTTTTATGCATTTCGATGAGATTTTATGAGTAGAGACTACTGATATTATCATCGATGATAAGATCTCCTTGCTTAATGGTATGAATTATGTCTCCATTGATTTGGATAATAATGCTCGAGCGTGTGGTCTTTCTCTGCGTGTTGGCGACATTTTTCACGATGAAATTAATGGTTTCTTTAAAGCGGGGACACGATCCACCGAAATTGGCCGAGATTACTACCAGTTATTTACTGAATGCCTAGGTCAAGTCCTTTAAGCTTTAAAGCTTCGTTATCATCACAAACGATGGAGATCGAATGTGCGTCGAAATATGAACCGTCTGCTGAGTGAATGATATTGTTAGGCAACATAAGGTTCAGCGCTCTTGGCTAATATTTTTCCATGGTTGCTTGCAAAAGATATGTCCTCACTCGATTCCAATCGATAAAGTTGCAGATCTCTCTTCCGGATCAGGGATGAAGAGTGTCAGATGCTTGTAGGGTTTTCTTTTTTTGATCGCATAGAGCTGCTCTCCCGCCGAGGCATTGGGGTATACAGCCAACACCCCCATAGTTCGTGCCGGTTTGGAGGGACCAGACCAATAACGCCATGGCCAAGCGGCTTGATAGCAGTTGTAATGTTGGATGAATTGATTTTTATCACTATCATTTCTTACCTAATATGAAGCAGGGTAGAAAAAATCAAGATAACATTTTACATCCGTTCTTTTAGTAAGCCAAGTATATATTCGAAATAAGAATCCTTGAATCTGCTTATCCTTTATAGTGAGTCAAAATTATAAGTTTTTAATAATCATCTTTTTCTGATATTCTCTATGTTTTGAATCTCAGTTCTTAGTCCTGAATGAAGTCCTTTTAAATTGGTAAAGCTAAAAAGGGTTACCTTTTGTATATTGACAAATATTTTATATACTTTAGTAATGGTATTTTTTATTTAGAGCAATTAATGCAATTTTGATTTTTTTCTGGGGATCCCTTTGGATAGATTGTTCTTGTGTAATAATGTCTAAAAGATTTGCTTTCATATAATATAGCGTGTGATTATAATGTCAATTAATTATTATTATATTTTTTTTTGAACACTCATTGAATGAGGTATAATAATAATAATGAGCCCTCAAGTAGCCTTAATTTTCTTTACTTAAGTGTTCTAATAGCTAGGGATTATCTATGTATCCTGTGTAAATACGGTCTTATGTATGGTATATCATCCCGAGTAATGATAAATAGTATATTCTAATAAAACGGATTATACGATCGTTATGGAAAAATATATCTCCATATGATTTTTGTGTTTGTGTATTTTTATACTTATTCTTTGCTAAGATATCTTGAAACATGTCTCCATTATTTATAGTTTCATAGCCCAGGCCAGGATGAGTGAATTTGTTAGCAGAGCATACAGTAATAAAAAAGCTTCACTAACAAATAATGCTTTTTTATACTTGCTGTTTAAATAATTATTTAAATCAATGTTTGATATATATATCAATGGGGTAATTATTAATTAAATGTATAAGTTGTTTACCATTATTTCTATCTTATATTACCGTGCAACATATTACTTTAAATCCTTCTGGTATATGACTTTCCTTGAGTGAAAGTCAAAGATTAGTGATTTAAATCTAAGATAATTTTGATAGGGGAAAAATAGTGATTATCGAGAAAAGAGATCACATTTTAATTATACATCTTTCAGAGATGGTTATATTGATTTATGAAGTAGTAAACTTATTCATTTTAGGTGTTTTTTTATTTCCTATAATATACATAACTATCGTATTTGTGTATAATTTAAGATTAATATAATTAATTACTAATTAAGTTAAAACTCATTGTTTATTATAAAATAAGGAAATAAAATTAGGTATTTAGCTATATATATATCATATTGTATTGGCTTGCAATACAATTATACATAACCTTACTCTAAAACATCAAAAAAAATGAGTCTACTGAGAATTTTTTAAAATAAATAAAATATACATAACCAAAGATGATTATCTAAAATGAGTTATCTAGAGCTTATATCCATCAATTTAATACTAGAATAGGTGTGTATACTGATAATCATTTTTTATAATGTTATCTAAAAGTAGTTTTGAGCCTTTGATATACTGTAATGTATACAATAATAGAGAAAGAAATCTGAGTTTTTTGTTGATCAAATTCGTAAAAAATAGTTCAGACCTTCCAATGACTCTTGATCACTTCGGGGGGCTTATCTTTGGTCGTACATGATGGTATCTACGGGTTTTGATGATGAAATTCGGTCGGTGTTTCATTTCGTGGATTTGAGCGATCATCTTTTTGAAGACTATTTTACAATTGTTTTGGTTCAATACATGATAGTCGGTGATGTGGGATATGCGTAATGCTATTTTTTCTTAGGATCAAAGGGTTTGTAAAAATCCTGTTTTTTAGCCCAAAGAACCGACATTAATGAATATTTCCGGGCTAAAGGCTAGGCAACCTTTTTTGAAAAAAAGCTTTTATGTCGTTTATAACTTATCAGTTTAAAATTTTTTTCACATCAATTCCTTTTTTGCCTCTAGTGACGTATTTTAATTCTAGGAATAGGGTGATGTTAGTAGCCTACTATTTGTTGTAGAACTATCCCGGCGTGCAGACTTCGCCCAGATCTGGCGTATCAGGCCCGATGACGGCTACCCAAGTCTGATCAGACCCTTTGGTAGCGGCTCCTTATGGCTTTTTCATTTGTCTAAAGGTTGAGTATCCCGACCGTGGTCACAATTGATCAACAAGGCAAGTCTTGTTTTTATAGGCTAGATCGCTTTATGCGAACGATCAGATCTCTAGGATGAAGGCATCGGCACGGTGTGTTGTATAGAGGTATTGGTCATAATGGCCTTCATTAGTACAGTCTTCGGTCTATCTAAAAGTGATGTATAAAAATTTTAGACGATATTTTTTCAAGTATTCCAAAACGTATTGATGCGTGAATATGTCATAAATGACCCCTTACCAGATCTGGGGCAATTGTTTTTGAAGTTGATTAAAGGTTTTTTTTCTTTCTCAGTTAGGGGCGTGTCGGTGGTAGATTTATAGTTTGCGTGGACGGTTACACCACTATGCTTGTCATTGATGATGAAGGGGAAAATATTCTAGTTGCCAAAAGTATCTATTTTCCCTTTGAAATCTCGTCTTTTGTGCAATCACTCGAGCAGGGTTTCATTGGGGTTGTAAAACTTGTCGTTGCTCCGGATGCGTATATTAGCTATAAAGCCGCTGATATTTTCGTTATAGCCTGGGTAGAAAAACCATAGTTTGTTGATTAGATTGACTTAGTTCTGACAATAGTGATTGCCATAGAGTCGCTCCTTAGTAGCCAATTCATTCCAAAAGAAGCGTAACAAGGTCCATCCTCCGTGCCTTGTGGGGTATATTTCCATAAGACTTATTTGAGTGGGGTGCTATCTTTAACGTATGAGGGGTGTTGTCTATCAGTTGTAAATTTGCTCTATTAAAGAGTTCTTGCCAGTGCAAGTAGTCTAGAATGATCTAGATGATGTTTTTTGGTTTTGTGGGGCCTACAATAGATAAGCCGATAAGTATAGAGCAATGATAAACATTTTTTTATATATTGAAGGTAGTGATTTACTAAAGGCCTTTAGATGGATTGTATTGTACTTTATATTACTGGATATAGGGTTTATAATCAGTGTCTAAAAGATTATATAAAGCAAAGCTAACCTGTCGGCCCTTTTTATAAAAATCTTTAGTGTCGACTATAATTTAGCTTCTTTGGGCTGCTTTGTCCAAGATGAATTGCAGCTTAGGATACCACATCAACATTAAGGTTTGTTGACTGGATATGGCTGTAGTATCGGGGAGGGGGTTAGAGATGATGCTCGTACTTACTTATACCTGGATGTCCGATAGTTGTATTGTTGCATCGGCACCTTTGTTGGTGTTTAAATCAGTAGGGTATAGGTCGTACTTTTGAGCATTGAGAAACATGTTAGCAAATTTAAGCGGTTGTAGGGCTTGGAGTTGCTTGAGTAAATACACAAAATAGTTGTTCATCTGAGTGCCGGTTTTTAGGCTATTATTTCTGTATAGTCTGTAGCGCAGCTTATCTTGATAGACATGTTTAAATCAAGTGTTCTCGTCCAATTTCTCAAATATGGGTAGGGCGGGGTAAATCTCTTGAAATTGTCCTTTTATCTTCAAGTCCTAATCGCTCGATTGGTTTGAGAGGGTGAGCAATACGTGCAGCTGGAAATTTGTTGATCAGCTTTTACCAAAGCGATTGGTCACCCCGATAAATTAGATGTCCGGCGATCTTTCCGTTGGATTAGCTAAGTTCCTGATCAGCCGTTTTCAATTTATCCAAAATACCCAGAACAATCTTTTTCGAGGTATCATACTAATGGCGAAATGTGGGGAACTTACTACCTATTGACGGATCAAGATATTTGTCCCCTTGTAAGGCTTATGAATAGGGCATATTTTCATAGATTTGGGTAAGGTTGAAGGAATGTGGATAGGCCTGGAAAAATTCTTCTGAGGCTAGATAAGTACGTCTCTCCTGTACGACTGCTTCACGCATTATGCGGTGTATTTGTCGCAGGGTATCAAATTTAGAAAAATCTCCTAGATTCTATGAAAATCCGTATACATTAGTACTGTCCTATGCAAAGGACAGTTGGCATAACCTCTATAGAGATTTTGATCCCCTCTCTGCCTCCTATCAGCGTTTGGAAGGCGTCCATTGCAATACAAATATTCTGGTGATGTTTGCCCCTGCTTGGGTATTTGGTATATCAATTTTTTTTAGAGCTCAGATCCATATCGTCTTGACCAATGATCAATTGTCCGTCAGGCAAATATTTCCATGCCGAACCGATGTGTTTATCGATCCGTTGACCAGATCGGATCCTTCCAGTATTGTTTCCAAAACGGAGATTTATAACCGTGAGGTAGTGCTTGTATAAGGGCCAATTCAATGTAGTAGTCCATTGGGAGCTTGGCGTTTAGAATGAGTTATATATCTTTGTAGATCTGTTGATTAGTGTTGATCAGGACCTTACTGTAGCTTGAAGTTTTTGAAAAAAAAATGGATTGCTTAACGATTTCGTCTTGATTCAGATTTTAATATATTGTAGCATCTAGCATAAGTCGGTTGTGAAAAAAATTAGCTTCCAAACCGGATTTATAGGTAGTTGTCAAACTCGAGCGAAAGTCGAGATTGCTAAGAAACTTGGGGGTTTCAAATCCAAAAGGATATGCACGTCAATAAGTGGCCAGATAGTTATACAGTTTAAAATCTTGGCCCGTTTCGTCATTTGGAATTAACCCCAGTAGCTATTGTCTAGCTTGATGCCACGTCTGACACGGGGCTAGGATCCTCGGATTTTTAGGAAATTGCTCTATTGGGGTAGGTCTATCATCTTTGAAAGGATCAGACTGATGGAGAACCGAAGGGTAGTCATAGTACTTGGCCTAAGTAGATCATCTTTTTATAATTGATGTCGAGTGTGGCGTAAAGGCTGTATTTCTGTAAGAGTTCTAAACGTTAAATAGCGTTGACCGGGCCTACGCCATTATCTAGATTGTACAGTTCTGGGTACCCATAGCCCATCTGTCGTGGAATAAAAGTGCCTCTAAAGCGGAAAATATTTACTCTCGCGCCGCCTAGGAGTCTCCATGTAGGTCAAATCGGCCAAAGAGTCGTTCATGAATTTAGCAATAAGTTGGTCGTGTAGAACTCATAATTGATATGTGTGACTTTATAGTTACCTTTAGTATCTTGGCTATAGTAGAGAAAACTTTTGGGCTACTTTAATTCGTAGAGCTTGTTAGCCGATTCCAAATCTTGATTGAGTACTAGGTTTAGGTGATAGGTGATATCGTATTTTAGAGAGATATTGTAATAGAGCTTATTATGGTTGTGGGTTTGTAACTGTTCGTAGGCTATAAACCAAGGGTTTTTGTACTAGGCATAATTGTGGTTGCGTTGTTAGATGCCTTTTTCGCCTGTTTGCTAATAATTTTTTAGAGTGAGGGTGTCAATTTCGGCTCCCCCATCCATAGCATTATATTGTAGATGATATTCAAAGGGTCGTAAACTTAGGTGGGGATAGTTAGGGTAATCTTGACGGTTGTAATTCAGAATCGTATCAAAGTAAAATATTTTAGTCAACCGATATCCGCCGGTTAGCGAGTTATTGGTGATGTTTAGGCTTGTGTTGGGCACCTGGCCATGGAGGTGTGTTGATGGGAAAGCCCTGGGCGGATATTTCCTTTTTAGCTTTTTACGGCGGCCAAAAAGTTGTAGGTGTTGACATATCCTGGGCGTAGGAATAGATTTATATTATCGTAGGCTTTAAGGCGTTAAGGTAAAGGTTTTAATCGGCCTGGTAGAATTGACTCAATTGAACTGTTGTATCGAGTTGTTTACCATCAGCAGTTGGTGGGCTCAATAGTTTTTTGGTCGAGCTTAGATCTCCATAGACCCAGTTGTCATCATTTTTTGGACCACTACTTTTTACCATTGTCGAAGATGTATTTGTCACCTAAGCCAGTATCGTATCAGGTTTTCCGTTCGGGGAAAGCGACTCAATCGGTACTGAAAATATTTTTTATTTTCAAGGAGATGTCAAAGTTTTTTTTGTAGCGTTGACACCTTTTTCATCGTGATCATTACCACATCGCGAGCAGTGTCTGGATTCCATATAACGCTATTAATGTAGGGCCTTTGAGCATATTGATGATTTCGATATCTTCGGCGTTGGTGTTTGTTTTAGCTGTTCTAGTTGATCACAAGACACCTGTCGATAGCAATTAAAGGTTTTTATAGCCTCATAAATACCAATAGAGGTTTTCAAAAAAGCCATATTTGTTGTAGATATTTAGATCTGATGCTTTACCTGTTAACACCGATATCGGGCTAAGTGTTTCGATTTTAGTCAAGATTGCTACCTTGATCTCTTGTGGGTGTAGCCGAGCCAATTTTTCCGCTTGTTGACTCCTTAAGGCTGTGACTATGACCTCTGACAAGGTTAGCATTTTGCATGTGTGGATGGTAATTTTTCTGATCGTCTTTGAGTACCATTGTTTCAGTTTGGAAACAGATGTAAGAAATCTCTAGGGTATCCTCTCCTTTGAATAGATCGATCTCAAAGTTGCCCTAATAATTGGTCTCTACGATTTTGGATTGAGTTTTTATCCGCACTGTAGTTCCTGGGAGTTGGGTGCCATATTCTGTAAGATCACGTTTTTGTTTAAAATTATCATTTAGGAGAATAGAGTATGGTGGAGAAATAAAAGTAAAATAAAATGATATAATATTATGTTTTTAATGATTTTGTATATCATGAGAACAAAAGTCTAAAGCGTATCTTTTTTTAACTTTAAGTGGGTGAGAATTTATTGTTAAACTTCGGCTTATGGAGGGCCGGATCGTTAAGGACTGTTTTGAAAAGAAGAAGGATGATGATTGAAGTTATTTGTACGGATCAAAAAAATGATTGTTATGAGAAATATCCCACTATTGACATATGTGTTTTTTTAGCTCTATTGTTGAATGCGTGCAGTCTCTTAAGGGTATCTTTCGGCTATGATAAAAGCGTAGATTTTTCTCATTATAAGAACTTTAACTTTCATTAAAATGATTTGGAAAAACTTGATATGAATGATCTGGATAAAAGGCGTATCGTGAGAGTTATCAAGACAAATTTAGAGATGAAGGGGCTTAAAAAGACTAATGCCAATCCTGGTTTGTATCTCAATATTTTGTCGTACATCTTGGTAGATGCTCAAAAAAACATACTGGTATGGCGGGGTAAATGTGGTGGTATAGATTTAGATGATTTGGAAGGAAAAGACTAGTGAGTCAAAGTCGTGCTCAACTCTATATTGGCCAAATATCAACTGCAACCTAAAAAAAGTAAAGTTGTCTCATGGTGGGTTTAGAGTTCCTTTGATGAAAATGTATGGAACGTTGTTAAATTTTCTAGGTTAAACGATTTTGATAGGGATTTTTATTTACACATATTTTTGTAGAGGTTGATCAGTCCATTGGTCGAAACATCGTAAGAGGTCACTGGCTCATCATGAGCTAAGTCGGGCAATATTTTTTGTGCTAATTCTTTACCTAACTCTACGCCCCATTGGTCAAAACTGAAGATATTCCAAATGACGCCTTGGACGAATATCTTGTGCTCATAAATGGCAATTATACTCCCCAATACACTAGGTGTGAGCTTCTTGAAGAGAATAGAATTACTTGGTCGGTTGCCTTCAATAGTTTTGAATGGGGCTAATCGTTTGAGCTCTTCAGGGGATTTCCCTTGACTTTTCAATTCATTGATGACCTTTTGCTTGTCCTTTCTAAAGGCCAATGCTTGGGTCTGTGCTAGAAAATGAGAGAATAGTTTTTGATGATGATCACCTATCGGGTGCAAGGGTTGTACAGGTGCGATGAAATCACAGGGGACAAAGGTTGTACCCTGATGGAGCAGTTGATAAAAAGAATGTTGGCCATTGGTACCCGGCTCTCCCCAAATGATCGGTCCAGTTGAATAGCTGACTCGGTAGCCAGCACGATCTATAGCTTTGCCATTGCTCTCCATATCGGCTTGCTGTAGATAGGCGGGAAATCGATGTAAATATTGATCATAGGGTAAGACGGCATGGCTCTGAGCTCCAAAAAAATTGATATACCAAATACCCAGGAGGGCTAGCATTACCGGAATATTTGTGTTGAATGGCGCTTTTCTAAAGTGTTCGTCAACTTGATGTGCTCCTTGCAGTAGGGTTTCAAAATGGTCAAAGCCTATGGCTAAACAGATGCTCAATCCGATGGCTCCCCAGAGTGAATACCGTCCGCCAATCCAATCCCAGAAGCGGAACATGTTTTTCGGATTGATACCGAATTTTTGTACTTCTATACTATTGGTTGATAGCGCTACAAAGTGCTTATCGATGTGTTTTTCTGAGATGGCTTGATCAAGAAACCATTGGCGGGCTGTGGCTGCGTTGGTCATCGTTTCTTGGGTAGTAAAGGTTTTTGAGGCAATGATGAATAAAGTGGTCTCCGGATGTAATGGTTTGAGTGTTTCGGTGAGATGTGTCCCATCAACGTTTGAAACGAAATAGACGTTGAGGTAGGTTTTGTAGTATTTCAAAGCTTCTACGACCATTGCAGGACCCAGATCCGACCCTCCGATGCCAAGGTTGACTACGTCGGTGATGGACTTGCCTGTGTAGCCTTTCCAATAGCCGCTCAGGATGGCGTGGGAAAATTTTTTCATTTGATTGAGTACGACTTTGATTTTGGGCATGACGTCATGGCCGTCGACGTATACAGGCCTGTCTGAACGGTTTCTCAATGCAGTATGGAGTACGCTGCGCCTTTCGGTATGGTTGATCGGATCGCCTGAAAACATCTTCTCAATGGCATCGGGCAATTCACATGCTTGAGTGAGCTCGATCAAAAGGTCTCTAGTTTTTGTATTGATCCAGTTTTTGGAATAATCTAGAAAAATATCACCCAGACGGATACTGAAATTTTTAAAGCGATCTGGTTTTTCTTCAAAGAGGACCTTTAGCGATATTTTTTGTATCTCGTCGTAATGTTTCTGAAGTTTTTTCCATGCAGTGGTCTTCGTCGGGTCGATATTCTTCAGTGGCATAATTAGTCTTTGTTCTTTGGTATAAAGGTAAGATTTCTGGTCTTTGATGATGGATATTTCCTTAGATTTATAGTTTATTTGCTTCTAAGTTTTTAGAGGATCTCTGATTTACTGGTTTCTTTTTTATCAAAGGGGTTATTGGGTCTGTTTTTAATTATGTAGGTAGAGCGATTGATGTTTTTCTTTTCACTTCTTTTTTTCAACGTTTTTTGCTTGCTTAAGAGAGAATTAATTATTCTACAAATGCTTGCGTTGATTGTTTTTTTATTGCTGTTTGATAGGTTTTCTGAGTCGTTTTTTTCTAAGGTGATTGAGATTCTTATTTCGTTTTCTTTGAGCTGTTTTTGTAGTGTTTCTTGCTCATTTGGAGGTATGTTTATTCTCTCTTCGAGTGTTTAGGGTCTTTGATTATCAATTTTTTTGTGGAGCAGATTTGTATGCTTTGTTTTGTTCCAATAGGCTTAAAATTTATTCTTCATTTTTTTTGATTTATTTTTTGAGTTGCTATTGATTGGCTTATGTTTAAAGGTTTTTCGCTAGATTGTTACCTAAACTGAAGTTGTAACGAATGTTTCTAACATGAAACATGCGGAATTGTGGTTTGGCCGTTGAGTGTGTTTAGTTGTAACGTTGTTTGTAGCTAAGGGGTACGGAACTATAGATAGAGCAATTTGGCTAATCACTTGCAGCTTTGATCTCAAGTTCGCCGCCTTAGGTAGATGATCTATGTATTTTTTTTCAGATAGGCCATCGAAGTCTTTTGCGAAGTGGCCCTCAGTATTGTTTGGATTGAAAAAATTTTGATATAGTGCGTTATTTTATACCATATATATCGATGAGCCGTTGATAAGATGTGTTGATAAACTTACTCTAAATCATGTCATTAAAGATGGCTGTATTATCTAAAAAATGGTTATAGGTTTATGTTAAGGATTGTATGGACATGGGTTCTTATCGTTCATTATTATTAAATATTTTTTGAAACCTTTGTTGGAAAACGGTGTCATCGTCTTTGGCAGGGATCAACCAGGCTGGGCTATAGCATGAAGTAAACAGCTTCAATATATTGGTAAATTTATTTACCAAATGCCTTAAATTTTGTTGTATTGTGGTAGTTGTGACATAGTGCGTTGTGTTTTATGGTTTGGAGATCTTTCCCATTATAAATATGTGCCTCATCTGAGTTTTTTTTATTTTCCGAAAAGGCTTTTGGTTTTTTTTATATTCAGTGGCGTTTCTTTAGTGTTCAATCCTGTAACTTTATGATTGGGGATGAAATCGTCTTGGGTATTTGCTTCCTTTTCGGTTGAGGAGATTTTTGAGTAATTGTGTTCTTTATGGATTTACCCGGAGAATTTTATCTTATTCAAATGATTCTCAAAATAATCTTCAGGTTGGGGATTTTCAGGTTTAAAAAGCCGTATTCCCTCAATTAAATTAATTTTTTATCTATGAATTTATCAAGAGGATGACTATTTTATTTTTTTAGATCTATTTGTGAATTTTTTGGCTTATAATTATTGGTGTCTTATTCGTTGTTATTTGTATAATCTTTCTCATTGTAATTTTGGTTTCTTTCTTTGTGTTTTTGTGGGCCGTATCGGATGATCTGTCGTACTTTTTCTACAATCTCGGCTACGGTGAAAGGTATCCCTTGGACTTTATTCAAAGGGATGGCATCGATCAGAAATCGGTCTCGGATGATGTGGATGAGTTGTCCATTGTTTAACTCAGGTATTAGTACCTTTTCAAAGCATGAAATTAGTTCTTTGAGGCCATAAGGTAAAGGATAGAGGTATTCGAGATGGGTATGGGATACAGGGTATGCGTCGATTAGAAGTTGTTTTATAGCTGCACGGATGACACCATAGGTAGAGCCCCAACTCAATATAAGCAATTTTCCTTCAGCCATACCAGTATCAATCTGTTGTTTGGGGAGGGATTCTGCAATCTTGTCGATCTTGTTTTGTCGCAAGTCTATCATCAATTGGTGGTTTTTGGGATCGTAAGATACATCTCCGGAGAGGTGTTTTTTTTCGAGACTTCCTATACGGTTTTCGTAGCCAATCATTCCTGGGACAATCCAGGGTCTGACGCCTCTTGTATCTCGTTGATAAGGTTGGTAGGGTTTTCCTGTATGGTTTTTAGGACGATGTGGTGTAATGTTGTTGAGTTGTGATCTCTGAGGAAACCTCCAAGGTTCGGTACCATTGGCTAGATAGCCTTCACTGAGCACGATCACTGGAGTCATGTGTTCTATAGCGATTTTTACGGCATGGAAGATTGTTTGAAAACAATGGGCGGGGGAGCGTGCAGCCAGTACAGGCATGGGGGCTTCGCCGTTGCGGCCGTGTAGGGCTTGCATGAGGTCTGCTTGCTCGGTCTTGGTGGGTAGACCGGTGGAAGGCCCTCCGCGTTGTACGTTGATGATGACTAGAGGGAGTTCGAGCATCAGAGCAAGACCGAGTCCTTCTTGTTTAAGCGCCATGCCAGGTCCAGAAGTAGCTGTCACACCAAGATTTCCTGCATAAGAAGCTCCTATAGCTGAGGTGATTGCGGCGATTTCGTCTTCGGCTTGAAAGGTCTTTACACTAAAATTCTTGTATCTGGATAGGTGGTGTAAAATATCCGAAGCTGGTGTAATGGGGTAGCTGGCGTAGAAAAGTTCTAAACTGGCTTTTTTACAAGCGGCTATCAATCCGAGTGCTAGGGCTTGATTGCCTGTAATGTTTCTGTATAAGCCAGGTTTCATCTTGGCCGGGCCTACAGTAAAGCGTTCGGTAAAACTTTCACTGGTCTCCCCGAAATGATAGCCGGCTTTGAGTGCCTGAATGTTGGCTTGTAGAAGCTCAGCATGTCCTTGGAATTTTTTGTTTAAGTATTGCTCAGTATGATCTAGAGGGCGGTTGTAGAGCCAGTAGATGAAGCCTAATGCAAACATGTTTTTGGCGGTATCTTTGTCCTTTTTGCTCAGGGGAGACTCTTTAAGGAGTTGACGCGTTTGCGCGAGGAAATCAATTTTATATATTTTATAGTCGGAGAGTTTTTTTAATGGGTTTTGTTCTTCGGGATAGCCGGCTAAGAGAACTTTTTTTGCAATGAAACCTGAATTATCTGCAATAATGATTCCATATTTTTTTAAGTTGGATAAGTGTTTTTTTAAGGCTGCAGCATTCATCACTACCAATACGTCACATAGGTCGCCCGGGGAGCTTATCTCTACACTACCGAAGTGGACTTGAAAGCCTGAAACCCCTGCTATAGTGCCATGTGGGGCACGGATCTCAGCGGGGAAGTCTGGAAAAGTATTTACACCGTTACCCATCCATGCAGCTGTATGGGTGAATTGATTCCCTATAAGTTGTATACCATCACCAGAATTTCCAGCGAATAATATGGTCACCTGATCTAGTGTCTTTTCCACAAGACGCCTTTTTAAGTTTATTCGTCAAGGTCGTTTATATCGATGACTTTTTTGATCTGAGGTGCGTATCTTTTTATGGTCATTTCTACGCCGGTTTTTAGAGTCATTTGATTGACTGAACAGTTTACACAATTACCTAAAAGTTTTATTTTGACGACTTTTCCATCGGTTTCTATCAATTCTATTCCACCACCGTCGGTCTCTAAAAAGGGCCGTATTTCGTTCAGAGCTTTTAGTATTTTTTCCTTCAGGTTTTTTTCCATGTGAATAAAGGTTATTTGGCGATACAACCTGCCATGGTAGTGATACGCAGGGCTTCAGTAGGAGGTAATTCTTTATTCCTACTTACTAGTTGGTTGACGGTATTTCTGGTGATATATTTGAAGGTTTCAGCTGAGGGAGTATTGTCTTGCAGTATAGCTGGCCGGCCTACGTCGGCTGCCTCTCGGATACTTTGTATGATGGGTATCTCGCCTAGAAAGGGGATCTTAAGGTTGGTAGAGAGTTGTTGGACTCCTTCTTTTCCAAAGAGATAATACTTATGGTTGGGTAGTTCTTCAGGTGTAAAATAGGCCATATTTTCAATGAGCCCTAGTACTGGTACTTTGACTGCTTCAAGTCGAAACATGGCGATGGCTTTGCGCGCATCGGCTAGAGCAACTTTTTGGGGGGTACTGACGATGACAGCACCTGTGAGGGGTAATTCTTGCACGAGTGAGAGGTGGATATCTCCCGTGCCAGGTGGCAGATCGATGATCAGGAAATCTAGTGTACCCCAATGGGTATCGTGGATGAGTTGACGCAACGCTTTAGTGGCCATCGGGCCACGCCATACGACTGCTTGGTTTGCTCCAGCAAAAAATCCTAGGGAGAGTACTTTTACGCCATAGTTGTCGACGGGTCGTATTTTTTCTTTACCGTCTATATGGACTGCTATAGGACGTGCACTTTCCATATCGAACATGACTGGGATAGATGGACCGTAGATATCGGCATCTAGCAAGCCTATTTGGAAACCCATCTCAGCCAGGGCTATAGCGATATTGGCCGCTACGGTGGATTTGCCTACGCCGCCTTTGCCCGAGGCAATAGCAATGACATTTTTCACCCCTGGGACTTTTGTGTCTCGTGTTTTAGGTTTTTCTTGAACGTCTACTTGTATGTTTATTTTTACTTTAGCCTTTGGGGCTGCATATTGATGGATGGCTTTGAGGATGTCTACTTCTGCTTTCTTTTTGATGTGCATGGCGGGACTGTATAGCAGGAGCTCGACTACTACCACTTCTCCGACTGTTTGCAGATTTTGAAGTGTACCATTATCGACGATATTACCCTGTGTTCCTGACACAAAGACGTGACGCAAGGCTTTTATTAGTTGTTCTTTGTCCATGGCATAAATAAACACACAAAGGTACATAACTATTCTGTCCTTGTGAGTAGGAATACTCTGGAAGAGTATAAGAGTCTCTTTGCTTTTAGAGAGCTCTTTTTTTTATGTTATGATTAGCGACCTGTGATGGGTTGACTTCCTTTTCTTTGTAAAAGAAAGGAATTGGATTGTTAAAGTGTTGATTTCTCTGATGATGGTCATGATTGATCTTGAGTAACTCTATGTGAGCTAAGTGTCGCTGATTTTCGTATTGTGCCTTGTTTTATAGTAGTAGAAGATATATCGTTGAACTTTTTGAAGTCTGTGGATTTTTATTAGATTTTTGATTGGTCTAAGATTTTTAATAGCCTGTGTTATATAGTTACCTGTATTTGATATGTCTATCGAAATTTTTCTTATTTCAACGATATTTTTTATCCTTCTTATCCTTATCAGTGCTTTTATTGTAAGTGAATTAAGTCTTGAAAATTATTGAGCCATCTTCTTCATTTATACTTATTAATTTTTTAGTGAGTTGAGCCTAGTCATTCATAATTCCAATGATATAAAAAGCTGTTCGAAATATCTTAGTGTCCTCATTAGTTATGATTTGTTGAGCTGTTGATGACTGATCTTGTTTTGGTATATATTAATAGAATTTATTTGGTGAGTAAATATGTAACTAATAGTTTGATCATTTATATTGTTATAAGCTTTCTATTTATTATTGATTTATTATTTGGTGAGATGTTATTGAAATGAGCTTGGGATCAAATACCAATAGATGGTTTTAAGAATATATATTTCTATCTTCTCGTTTTGGGGTATATGAGGGGGTGATAGGAAATGGTATTCGCTTATTTTTTGGTTATTTGAAAATTTTTGGGGTATATGGTTATTGAGAATGTTGTTTTTTTTTACTTTTGAGACAAAGATGTGACCTAAAGCTTTTATGAATAACTTTTTGTTTGGAGTATCAATAAGTATATAATAGGTTGTGGTGGGACTACTTTGTGTTTATCAATGAAATCATTCTGAGAATGATAAAGTAGAGAAGTGTTCTATTTAATAAGCTTCCCTTGTGTATAATGATTTTATATAGCCTTATGTTTTGATCTTTTCGTGCGTTCTTTTTTTTGCAAGAGAGGTTTGTGACCTTCTGTTTCTTGGTTTTGGAGTTATACTTTTATTAATATTTCAATCATCCTTATTCTCTGATTTAAGTGGTAGTTGGGTTTGGTTTTGACTTGAGTTGTTTACAAAGTTTTGGCACTGTTTGGCGTGGTGGGACTTGTGTTATGATGAGCTTAGGATTCTGCTGTTCTTGGGCCTGAACTGTGGTTTGACTTGTTGCAATAGATTTATGATAGGCCTGAGGTGATAAAAGTTGTTTGTATTCCTTGAATATGTACCTATTATTTTCATTCAATTTTTCTATGAACGTTGCCTTGATAGTAGTAGAATCGTCTTTTTGATATGTGGCTTTGACCGTGACACGTAGTATACCTTTCTTATTATTTGTATGTTCTGCAGAAATAATGTTTACGTTTAAATGTATTTTTTTTAGCTCTTTCTTTATTTTTTCAAAGAGAGGCTTCTTGTTTTCGGATGTCTGGAGTTGGGTATTTTTTTTATTTCTAATACTTTGTTTAAATCTATTATTATAATTTATGTCTTCTGTAAATCAGCTTCTAAAGTTCTTCGTGATGTTTTATTGACTTTAGAATTAGTTAGTTTATGCTGTATTTCAATTTTAATTTTTTCATTATTTTCGATCCTATCTTTTATGTCATGTCTTGTTAATCCCAAGTAATCCTTTAAAAAATATTGCTTCCTTTCATTTTTTTATCTCTCTATTTAGTTTATTGATATATTTTGATATTTTGAATAATTCTATTCTTTGTTGTACGTCAAGATTATTTTTATATTCTAGTTCCTCTAACTTTTCTATTACTTTTTTAATTGGGGATACTGGAGTCGATTTTGGCCCGAACCCTCGAGCTTCCGTAGTTTTTATTTTAACAGTTCTGGTTTCTCCGTTAGCTCTAGTCTTTTCCTACCTTCTTTAGATAGTAATATTTTCTCTCTTTTTGCTATTTCATCCAATAAAGATTGTTTATGCTGAACTATAATTAATACTTCTTGTTTAGTCTAAATTACATTTTATATGGCTCTAATATCAATTTCTATTATTTTTTTTTATTTTTAGAGGGTTAGTTTAATTTTATATATTTTAATTGTATATATTAAAGACCCTTTATTGATTGTTTTTTACTCCGGCTTTATTCTTCTATGGCCTGGAGCACTTTATCATCACTGTGGTCTTGGGGTAGGCCTTTCTTACTTGACTTAATAGTAATATATGTGTCCAGTTTTCATTTTGCAGTTTTTTCAACATTTATTATTCTCCTCTAAGTGTTTAACTATATCCTTATGTTTAAATATTGAGTTTTTCATCATGATGGTTTGTATTTAATAAGGTTTATTTATAAAATATAAAAATATGTAAAATATAGTCTTTAATAAAAAATATTTACAAATATTTTTTATTACTTAAATATAATAGCTTTCTATGTGCTATGCTTTTTAGCTAAATATATGATGCCGCTTATTTTAATATTTAGGAGTATAGTTGGTAGGATTTCTATATTATGAAGGTTAGATACTGATGTGTATCTGTAGTTTTTCTGTTGGTAACTTCTTAATTGATAATGAAAAAAGAGGCCCTCTCTTTGTATTAAAATCAAGACTTTTATTAGATTGTGATAGTCATTACTATTTTTTTTGATTTAAAAACTAAGTTTTTAATTTATATTCACATCAAATAGTGGTTGTAATATATTTATATTAAAATCATTATGATTATTAACTAAATTTTTAATTATTTGTTTATCGTTGGAGTGTATTCTGTTGATCATTACTTGTGATAGCTGATTCGATATAACTTCAGCATTATCCCTTCTAATTTTTTTATTTGATACTATAGTTATCCATTGTGATGTTAGTTGATAAGTGATAAGGTTATATGGAATGCTTTTTTTATTCTTTTGCTCTTTCATTTTTTTGTAAAATAAGTTCGTCTTAACTTTTTGGGGATTAAGTGTATGGGCTTAAAAGTTTTTTTATATTGTGGTTTCCTTATGGCTATTTTCCTTTTTAGTACATTTGGCCTTGGTTCGAATGCTTTTTATATATAGACCTTATTGGCTACTATTTCGTAATCCTTCACCTTCTTCGGATATAGTATTTTGAAAATCCCAAAAATTTTGGGATCATATGCAAGGGCGTCTCGCACAGCAGTAGTACCCGGATTCTTTGTCGTAAAGACTTATATAAGTTTTGAGGCTTTGATAAAGGACTCAATACGGATATTTTATTAGGGTTTATCCTTTTAAAATGTTCCAAGTATATAAGATTCTTGATAATTCTTCATATACGACGTCTGTATTTAGATCTTATAAGCTAAACATGAATTGTTCTTTAGAGATGACATGTGTTTTTGGTTATTAATATAAATTTTGGTAAAAACATGGGTATATTACTTTACTATAGGAATGTAAGGTTGTTTTTAATTATAAAAATATAGTTAAAACCAATCTCTATAAATCGTTGTCCAGATTTTTTAATAAAAAATTGATGGGATTTTTCTTGAGTACAGGTAGTACAGGTCAATGGTCATTTGGGTAAAAACTTGCATAAGCTTTCACCCCATGCTCATACAGATCTAGACCTTATAACTCTTCTTTTTCGCTTACATGGATGCTTATGTTTACTTTCAGGAGTAGAAAGATGAGTAAGGAGAGTTTAGTAAACACAAAATGCTGATGGCCAAAATACCGACGGCTTGTGTGATGAGTTGTTGTCCACTGATTTTTAGAACCAAATAGGCCTATATCCAAAGTGCCCCACATACCACAGATTAGGTGTACGGGTATGGTACCTATCAGGTTGTCGATTTTCAATTTATCCAAAAGGATCACAGTTAGGGTGACTAAAATTCCATAGATCAAACCGATGATCATCCCATCGTGTAATGACATAATATATGCCCGGCAGTGATACCGTTGAGTATCATGGTTAAATTATAGGATTTGAATAATAGAAAAGAGGTGAGAAAGACGCTACTACACCAGTATCCTCTACCATACTGTTGAGGACCAATATATTGGAAACTGTTCCGTGGTCTGCCGATAAAACAGAATCTTAGTTGAAACCAAACCAGTCAAATCAAAGTAGGAATACTCCGATGGTAGCTAAAAATAGGTTGTAGCTGACGATGGTTTTAACTTGTCCATTGTATACTTGCATATAAGCGCTCCGAGGAGGATCACCCCGATCAATGCAGCCATTCGCCTATTGAATTGTACCATGGTCGATCTAACGAAATTATGAAAACCGCGGACGAACAATCAATCCCTATTCCAGTGCTAATATCCGGCTATAGGATAGACTACTTCTAAATAAAGGATTGAGAAGATAAGGAAAGTATTCAACTTGATACATTCTGCTACTGCTCCAGAGACAATGGTAGCGGCTGTAGTGGCACACATCGCTTGAAATAAAAAATCGATCCAACACATACGATTTGGATTATAGACCGTTGTATCGCCTTGACTTATCGTGGAAGAGGCCAAAGCTGTTGAATTCGAGAACACCTTCCTTGATGCCGGTATACATCAGATTGCCTCCCCCTTGAGTGCGTAAGTGATCAAAACTATGGAGAGTATGGACACATTTTTGAAAAGGATGTTGATCATGTTTTTCAAACGTGTCAAGCAAGCCTCTAAGGTGGCAAAACTTTAAGTGTATGATGAATGTTAAAAATTCTAAAAAAAAATAACAACTAAATAACCACTTATCATTAATAATAGATAATTTATATTATTACTATTTAAATAATAGTTTTAATATTTGCTAGTATATTTCTTTTATAAGTATATGGTAGGATTCCTAAGATGGTGATAATAATATCTTCTCGTTGTCTATCTAGCCTGTATGGGCTGTACGTAATAGGGTTTAGATGGTTGTTTTTTTAAATTATCATTAACCAATATTGGGGGGGGATACCCTTTGTATGTCATTGGTACTGTAGACTATCCCACGATAGACATGGCCTTGTTTTTCATGGCCAATACCTGTACCATCCTAATAGGTAAAAAAATTGATTCCTGCCTCATTAATTACTTATTTAATATTAATAAATAGATATTTTCTAATGATTGTTTTTTTTTAATACCGAGTATAAATTTAATTTAAAATAAATATATTACAGTTATATCATCTATCTATTGATTATTTTTAAGTTTATCACCAGTGTCCGGGTAGGCTGTTTGGGTTGTCAGATCTAACCTAATTTCACAGGGGGATCAGCCTCAACCCTTTGTGTATGAGAGGTGTTGAGAGGGTAAAACTCCATATAGAAGCTTTTTGCCCCTTTCCATCTACTCCAATATAGCCATTTGTATCGTTAAAATATTCGATCCGTGTGGCCCAGGCTCACTACCTTATTGAGCTTTCGATGGAATGTGGCTAACCATGACCCAATATAGCATGGTGGGTGCGCCTTTGAAAAAGTATTGTACTATTAGGATGCATTGACGACCAGTTTACAAGCATCCAAAGTATAAAATCGGTCACCAGATCAAATTGACTACGATGCCCGGTTTTTCTATGAGAGTTTGTTGATCTTACCGTATATAAAACTCAAATAAGTATTGAAATCACCTCGGGAATAAATAAATTGCGAATTGTAACTGACCGTGGTCGCATGTTTATCTATCTTGGAATTAGTCTTATTGAATAGACTGTCCATAAGTCCTAAAGCCTTTACTCAGATCAAAATTTACCTTGAGTCCCGTGTGATAAAATGAATGGTCTATTTTGGAAGGGTAAAGAAGTACTGTAGTTAAAATTGGCCGGTGTATCGATGACTTCATAACCGATAAAGGTGTCAAAATTTCTCAAAGTTAGAGTGATTTTCTCAGAAGGTTTGTATCAGACATATAGTTGTTGGATAGCGGTTCTAGACTTTTCGAAGGCAGCATTGGCTACATCTGCCCGAGGACCCAAGTCCCATTGAGAAACTACTCCTACCTTATTGAATGTTTTTTCGAGAAGAATATTTACGTGACTTAAATCAAAAGTAGCTTCTTCGGCATAAAAGGTTCTATTGAAAACACTCTAATCATTAGTATTAATGAATTTATTTTAATAATAGATATCTACGTAACCCGAGATCTTCAGCCCAAACAACGGGATTTCTTTTTGTCGGGTTTGTGCTTTTCATCCTAAGGGCAAGCCGATGATAACGTCTTTTTTAACAATCATACCTTCATTTTCGAGGAGTTGTGCCATAATTTTTGGTGAATTGACATGGTATTTATCGGTGATTAACCCCCCACCGATTTACTACCCGATGAGCAGGAATTGTTGGGTCATACATATGACCAGCATTCATCGCCCGGCCCACCATCCTGGTAAATTGAAAAAACCTTAAATACTGAGCAATAGCGCCATAGATGGTAACTCTCCATAGGGGATGATGCGTACCACCTGATAGACCTTGTTGAAGAAAGAAAACTCCTTTGTATGTATGATAACTAAGGTTGGATAAAAATAATTATATTTACGATCGTTTAAGATAAAATCATGGTAAAACAAATTTTATTCATAGAAGATGTTTATAAAAAAATAATCCATTATTGTAATTCTCAAGAAAGATGCCAACAAGAGGTCCAAGAAAAATTAACTCAATTTAACTTGAAGCCTCAAGAAAGTAATGCTATTTTAAAGTATTTAGTTGATCATGATCTTGTCAATGAGGAACGTTTTACTAAAAGTTTTACCTCTAGTAGGATACGTTACAAAAAATGGGGTGGAAAAAAGATCGCTCATGAACTTATATTAAGAGGTGTGTCTGGTGTGCTCATTGAGCAGGTATGGAAAACAGTCGATCAAGAGGAGTATAAAAAAATGCTTTCATTGCTCATCGAGATAAAGTTGGAAAAAATGTCAGGAAAATTTACCCTCAGAAAGCGTGAGCGGATGTACCGTTTCCTTTTAAATAAAGGTTATGAGGATAATTTGATCCAGGAAGCTTTCCAAAAATATTTTCCATTTATTATTTAAGTCCGTGAATAATTGAGTTTGTAAAATTCATTTTTAAGCATGATGATATGTGATATATGAACATTTGTCAGTTCAGGGTCTGTCATCTCTATTTCTTTTCTAATGAGAGAAGGACATTTATTCATCCAGATCTTTGAGTGGTGTCTGCATCCTATTTTTGTTATGGACTGGCGTTGATTATTAAAGCGTAATCCGAGTTAAATTTGATTGGGGGGTACTTTAGGTGTGATAAAACTTAGGTATTCTATAATGTAATTAGGCTTCACTGGATATAATCCGGGTAGAACAATCCGCTTGTATACTGAGTGGTTGGAGGGAGATTCTTTTCTTTTTAGAAATTAATGTAGGGGGATAACTATTGCATTCATAGAATTACAGATCTTTACCACTTATGAAAATAAGTGGGTTTTGAATTGGACAAAAAATGCCTGTGATCGATAGGATTGAGCAAGAGGATCATACGAAGATACTTGTGTGGCAGGTGACAGAGTCTGAGGAGGTTTTGCTTAGGCAATTGTCTCTGCCTACTGAAGAAATGAAAAAATACTATCATCTTGCTCCAAAGCGCCAAAAGGAATTTTTGGGTGTCCGTTGTGCCTTAAAAAGTTTAGGGTTAGTTCCCGTTGTTTATTATGATGTCAATGGAAAACCTTTTCTCGATGAGAGATGTGACATCTCTATGAGTCATACTTGTCAAAGGGTAGTCATAGCCACCAGTGATCGTCCGATAGGAGTAGATATTGAAAAATGTAGGCCGGATAAAATTTTGAATATTCGAAAAAAATTCCTTAGGGCTGACGAGGCTGTCTTTGTAAATTCGACACATGAGGTTGATCAGTTGCACATCATCTGGGGGATTAAAGAGAGTTTGTATAAGTTGCATGGTGGGGGATTATCCGTTTTTTTGGATCATTATAAGGTGGCGCCTTTCTCGATAGGTGATGTACGCATCAAGTGTTGGATTATTAATGATTTGCATAGTAAAGTATTTTGGGCTTATCATAAGAAAATAGATAATTTTCACTTGATTTATGTTTATGAATGAATGGCTTGATTTTCTTTGGACACCATATGTTCAGACTAATAATTTATCTGGTATCGTCCTAGAAGCAATAGGGGGCTTATTCGGTATCTTAGGAGTAGTTTTTTCCCAGTGTACCAACATATGGACCTATCCCATGTGTATTGTGAGTACAAGTATCTACATCTGTTTGACTTTTAGAGCTACTTTATATGGGGATATGATCATCAATATTTATTACACAGTTTTGGGGTTTTACGGCTGGTACATGTGGACAATAAAAAGAGGAACTACACGACTTTTTTTTATTACCTTTTCTAAAAGGAGAGATTATTTGCAAGCTGGTTTGCTTTTTGTGACGACTGTATTCTTTACCATTGTTGTCTATTACATCAGTGGGAAACTCAGGCAAACTTATGCTTGGATAGACATATTTACCACAGGGATATGTTTTGCTGGGATGTATCAAATGGTAATGAAAAAGGTTGAAAGTTGGCTATTTTGGCTTGTCGGGAATATCATTTCCATACCACTTTACTTTTATAAAGGCTTGGTATTAACCAGTATTCAGTTTATTATCTTTACAGGTCTATCGATTGTGGGTTATCGTATGTGGAAAAAGAAAGCCAAGGAAGATATCTATTTCATGAATTCTAAATTATGATTTTGTCTAATTAAATTACTATGATCTATGACAATACGTCTACCTGAGATTTTAAATATTGGGCTGAAGATGACCGTCCGATATAAAAATCTCTTACCAAGGGAAATGGTGCTCTTTCTGATGCAGAGCTCATTGCCATTTTTTATCGGGTCGGGTAATAGGAATGAGAGTGCTGTATATCGTTGGAAACGGATCTTAGCTTCGACCTAATAACAAAACTCAATGAGGTTTGTTCAGTGTTTGGCACTTGATGATCTATGTCGATTAAAAAGTATTGATCAGGCTTAAGACTATCAGTATCATTACGGTATTGCTGGGTATATATTATGGTGATCGGAAGAGGTTATCAAAAAGCCTGAGATCCGTTCTGATGTAAATGTGTTTCACTTGATTAGTGTCCACTTTAGGTGATCTGCAAAACGAAGAATTTTGAATTCTTTATATTAATAATTTTAATAAGGTATTAAATAAAGAGCAATTGAGTAAAGACGGACCCAATCAGACACTCTTGGATGTGAGACTGATTTATAAAAAGGCCTTAGAAAATGCAACGGTTCCTATAATTATTTACTACAACCATTCGACGGATAATCTTAAATCCAATCAAGTAGATATATCATTGACTAAAAATATCAAAAGTGACTGTGAGCTATTCGATACTGTGTGTTAGACTATTTTATCATTACACAACGCAAGTATTACATATTTGTAGACGAAGGGAAATCGTAGTTTTGTCGTATGCTAATGGTATATGTAGATAATGTTACATCTCGGGTAGAATATTTATTTAAATTCTTGCTGACTTCTATTCTAGGAATCGATATTAGTTTCACCTCTGAAATAGAAACCTTCATCGATCATCGTACACAAAAGATTAGTTATACGAGATATCATTTGAGAAGTGGACTATTTTTTGAAGCTCATTCCTCGCTTTTATTTGAGAGGGGGATCAGAGATAACATGGATCTGCATATAGAATTTGTCGACGGCATTCCTTATTTTTTTAAGACTTCTGCAGCTTGTACTATGGGGTTTGATATCTTTGCAGCAAGTTTTTATTTGATGTCACGTTATGAGGAATATTTGCCTTATGTGCCAGATGGCCATCATAGATTTCCTGCTAGAGTAAGTCTGGCTTATAAGAAAGGTTTCATAAGAAAGCCGATTATAGATATCTGGGCCATGCGACTGTTGGAGGTTTTGAAGAAGCATTTTCCGGATCTCAATCCTCCACAGAGGTCTTTTAAATTCATCAATTTATTTTCCGTTTCTAAAGTTTGGACTTATCGAGGGATGGGGGTTTTGCGCAATATTGCAGGTTCATTGGAAGACTTACTCTGTTCGGATTTTAAAGCTCTTTCGCAGAGAGCTGCTACAATTTTTGGAAAGTGTCGGGACCCATTTGATACGTACGATGATATCATAAATTATCATAAAAAATATAAGCTTTGCACCATTTTGTTCTTTTTGGTGGGGCGTTATGACATGTACGATAGAAATGTCTCGATATATCATCCTGATTTCAGAAGGTTGATCAAATATATGGCAGATGATGTGAAGGTGGGTTGGTATAGTTCTTATGCATCTACCTACAACCCCCATTTATTGGTTGAAGAAAAAAAGTGTATGGAAGGTATTTTATACTATCCTGTCACTCGATCGTTGCAATATTTTGTTAAGTTACATTTACCTGATACTTATAGAAATCTGATCGAATTGGATATCGAAGAGGACTATTCTATGGGATTCCCTGATCACATCGGTTTTCGTGCTGGAACTTGTACCCCTTTTTTATTCTATGACCTCAAGAATGATGCTTTGACCCCATTGAAGCTATTTCCTTTTTCAGCTTCCATATCGGCTTTGAAACATTATATGAAACTCTCTAAAAAAGAAATACAACAAGAATTATTAAATTTGATGCGAGAAGTCAAAGCTGTACAGGGCACTTATATTTTTATAATGAATAACAAAGTATTATCCCAGGACTTAGCCGAAGAGGGTTGGAGAGCAATCTACGAGACACTCTTGGATAACTTATAATTCTATTTATTTAGAGGATGCTTTGATTTGTTTATTCTCTAAGTTGTGCGTCGACCACGGCTATAGTGGTCATATTTACAATCTCTTCTACACTGGATTGTGTTTGCATCACGTGAGCTGGTTTACGCATGCCTAGCATTATTGGGCCGATGATCTGGATATCCCCTAATCCTCGGATAAATTTATATGTCAGATTGCCCGAAGATAAATTGGGAAATATAAATACATTGGCTCGTTTGCCTGCTAGTTTAGAGAAGGGAAATTTCTTCGCCATGAGGATCTCGTCTAAAGCGAAGTCTGGTTGCAACTCGCCGTCGACGGTCAATTCGGGGTGGTACTTGTGCAACCAATTTACTGCTTGAGCTACCTTGGCTGAAGTCTTAGAAGTACCCGAAAAATTTTGAAAGGACAGCATGGCAATGTGTGGTTCGATATCAAAGCCTTTGACTACACGAGCAGCCATCAATGCGATCCGAGCCAATTCTTCAGATGTGGGATTAGGTATCATTGCCGTGTCAGCCAAAAATAATGGACCACGTTTGGTGAGTAAGATCATCATACCTGCCGTCTTATGCACACCATTGGTTGGGCCAATGGCCTCTAATATGGGGCGTAAACTTAGAGAAAAACTTCTCGAATATCCTGTGATGACTGCATCAGCATCACCCTGATCTACCATCATCGCCCCAAAATAGTCTCGTGTACGTATACGCCGTTGAGCGTCATAGAGGGTCAAGCCTTTGCGTTGCTTGCGTTGCCAGAAAGTACGAACATAATGTGCTGTTTTTTCTGAACGGCTCTCTTGTTCGGGATCTATTATCGTCAGTGTTTCATCCATCTTATGCTCATGAAGTAGAGCACGTATGCGTACCTCATTTCCCAAGACGATCGGGTGAGCGATACCGTCTTCTTTGACAATCTGAACGGCTCTGAGTATATTGTACTCCTCGCCGTTGCAAAATACTACAGTTTTGGGATTAGTGCGTGCTCGGTTTTGGAGCATTCGGAGAATTTTGCTGTCAAAGCCCATTCTATCTAGTAATTGTTCTTCGTAGGCTTTCCAATCGATGATGGGACTTTTTGCTACACCGGCTTCTATCGCAGCCTTGGCCACGGCTGGAGCTACACGGGTGATCAAGCGATTGTCAAAAGGTTTGGGGATGATGTATTCTCTACCGAATGTCAAGTTTTTGTGATCGTAGACGATGTTGACTTGTTCGGGGACAGGCTCTTTAGCTAGGTTAGCTATGGCATAAACGGCAGCTAATTTCATCTCTTCGTTGATCGTTGTAGCATGCACGTCTAGAGCTCCTCTAAAGATGTAGGGGAATCCCAGTACATTGTTGACCTGGTTGGGATAATCGCTCCGACCTGTAGCCATGATCACATCGGGACGGGTATTGATAGCCAATTCGTAATTGATCTCTGGATCAGGGTTGGCCATAGCAAGAACGATTGGATCCTTGACCATGCTCATCAACATCTCAGAGCTCAGCACGCCGCCAATGGAGAGACCGATGAAAACATCGGCACCCTTGAGTGCTTCTGCTAAGGTATGTATGGAGGTATTGACAGCAAATTCCCGTTTTTCTTCGTTGAGATCGGTACGTGCATTGTGGATGACCCCTTTGCTGTCACACATGATGATGTTTTCAGTCCGTACGCCTAGTTGTTTATAGATGCGGGTACAAGAAATTGCTGCAGCACCAGCACCATTGACAACCATTTTGATCTCTTGGATATCTTTTCCCACCAATTCTAAAGCATTGAGCAGGGCTGCTCCTGAGATGATTGCCGTGCCGTGTTGGTCGTCATGCATCACCGGGATATCGAGCTCGGTTTTGAGCCGTCGTTCTATTTCAAAGGCTTCGGGTGCTTTGATATCCTCTAGGTTGATACCTCCGAAGGTGGGAGCAATAGCCTTGACGGCTTGGATAAATAGTTCTGGGTCAGTCTCATCTATCTCGATGTCGAATACGTCAATGCCAGCGAATATTTTGAATAATAAGCCTTTGCCTTCCATCACGGGTTTGGAAGCTAATGCACCGATGTCTCCCAACCCCAATACGGCCGTACCGTTGGATATGACTGCTACGAGATTACCTTTGGCCGTGTAATTGTATACCTCTTGAGGGAAGCGGGCAATCTCTTGACAAGGTATAGCTACCCCTGGTGAGTAGGCCAGAGATAGATCACGTTGCGTACTGTATTTTTTCGTGGGGGATATCTGTATCTTACCAGCAGGAAATTGACGATGATAATCCAATGCTTCTTCGCGGAAACGGTTTTTTTTATTCATGAATATTAGATCTTTTCAATGGCAATGATCAGATGAGATAGGTTTTGTTTTGTGAAATTCCCCTTGATGTTGTTCTTTTGGATGTAATTCTCCGTTTGTAGGAGATACGTAGGGGATGCCCAAGCCTAGGCTACGCAGCACGAGTAGGATGCCAACAAAAAATACCATCACTGAGATCATCTTAAATATCTTATTCCTAAGATGAAGGCTAATGAAATTTCCCATCATCACCGTAACAAACATCAAAGGTACGGTGCCCAGCCCAAAGTATAGCATAAAGAGCCCACCCGAAGAGGCTTCGCCTGTAGACATTGCTGCAGTGACGGCTGTATAGACCAGCCCGCAGGGAAGTAAACCATTTAGTATACCAGTGATGAATAGAGCGGGAAAAGTCTTTTTTATGATAAATTTACCAAGCGTAGATCGCAATCGAACTAATCTTAAGGTGTAAATTTTGAATGGTTTGAGCTTGCTTAAGAATTTTCTTGAGAGGAATACCGAAGCCATTATACTGATACCCAGCAATAGTGAAAGAGTTTTTTGAAAGCCAGCCAGGGAACATCCATAGCCTATCAGTCCGAAAAATATTCCTAAGGCCATATAGGAGACGACCCGACCAGATTGATAAGTCAGGTTTTGAAGGATCATCTTCAGCCGATGATGTCGGTCTATTGTGATGGCAAAAGCGATCGGCCCGCACATGCCAAAGCAATGTAAACTTCCGGCAATCCCCAAGAGGAATGCTGTGCTGACGATTAAGGTTTCCATATAAGGGTTTGTTCGGTCAAGTATTTTTTCCCATTTGAGCGCCATCGTAAGGTGAGCTTGTATGCTCCTTTGATCAAAACCTTTGCCGGGATGAGTTGCTCACCTTGAGTGTCCAAAGTGAGTTGCTGACGGATGTCCCAATCTTTGTTCGAAGGTCTGAGTAAAAACGACTCTCCAATAGTGTTGTGGGCGTTGAAAGGTGCAGGGAAGCGGATCCGTATCCCATTGGGGACGATCCAGACTTTCACCTTTTCAGCCAAGGCGGAAGTATTTTTTTTTTCATCGATAGTCTCCTGATACTTTATTTCCTCTTCGTAATAACGATCTGAAATCAGTTCACTAGCCATATTAGGCCGTAAGAAGGCGATGTAAATGATGAAGCTGACATAGCTGACCAAAGCCAGTGCAACGATCCCTATACCCCAGTGAAATTTGATCTGCATGGGTTAAAATTTAAACGGTCCTAGGAAGGCTGTAGTATATGCGTCTATTAATTTGCCTCTTTCGTCATATAGCCCAATTTGTACCTCGGTTTTCGCATGATAGATTTTGGATTTAGGAATGATAAGTTGCACTTCTCCTTTGAGGATTTCTCCTTTTTGGACTTTGATGCGTTGTTGTCCATAAGGTAGGCGTACTTCACCCCGATGTGATAGTATCTTGAAACTCAAGTTGAGTTTTTGTGAAGTTTTGTTGATGAGTGTGTATTCGTAGGGGTTGATGACTTGATCCGCCTGTATGGTATATTCCGAACCAGGTATGCGAAATATTTTAGTTTCTACTGGTGTCCTAAATGCCAAGAGCACACCCAATGCACTGATCAGGATGATCAAAACTGTTGTGTAAGCTAAGATCCTGCCATTGAAGCGGGTCTTTTGTCCCGTAGCGATATTATGTTCGGAAGCATAACGTATCAATCCTCGTGCTGCTCCAGTCTTGTCCATGATTTCATCACAAGCATCCATACAGGCGGTGCAATTGATACATTCTAGCTGCGTACCGTGACGTATATCGATTCCTGTCGGACATACATCTACACATTGTCCACAGTCGATGCAATCTCCTTTCCCGAGAGCTTGGCGATCTTCTCCTTTTCTAAATTTGGCCCGTCCGGCTGCGGCTTCTCCTCGTTTATAGTCGTAGGTAACGACGATGGTATGCCGATCGATCAAGACGCTTTGAAATCTTCCATAAGGGCATACCAATGTACAGGCTTGCTCTCTGAACCAAGCGTATACGAAATAAATCACTCCAGTATTGGTAAAAATTACTAAGAAGATACCACTGTGCTCCATAGGCCCCTCTTCGATGGCTTTGAAAAGTACATCGGTCCCTATGAGATAGGTAAACAATACGTGTGACATGATTAAGGCAACTAAGGCAAAGATCGACCATTTAAAGAGCTTTTTTCGAATTTTTTCCGCGTCCCAGGATTGCTTGTCCAGGCGTAGTTGTGCGCCTCGGTCGCCCTCTATGGCGTATTCGATCTTTCGGAAGACCATTTCTAAGAAGATGGTTTGTAAGCATAGCCAGCCACAAAATATCCTGCCGTAGACCACAGTAAACAAAGTGATAAACACCAAAGTGATGATCGTTCCCAAGGCAAAGAGAAAGAAATCTTGGGGATAGAAAGGAAAAGAAAAAATGAAAAATTCCCGCCTCAAAACGTCAAATTTGAGAAAAGGATCATCGTGGATCGTGATGAATGGGGCTGATAGAAAAAAAACAATGAGGAAACAGCTTAGATAAGTTCGCTTCTTATAATACTGTCCGTTGATCTTTCGTGGGTAGACCCATTTACGAGCACCCGCTTGATCCATGGTATTGATATGGTCACGGAAACTTTCTTTTTCTAGAAGTGTTTCTTGTTTCAGATTTTTTTCCATAGTCGGCATAGTTTGAAAAAGTTATATATTTCAAAACTTTTACACTTTTTTACTCCCTGTCAATTATCGTTAGGGTTACTTAACACGCTCATAGAGATCGTAGACCATTTGCCCGGATTTGGGCAAATGGTTGTATATAGATGAGGTGGCTACATCTCCATCAAAGGCTTGTATAGTAGTGTTCTAGATATTTAAATCGTATCATGACCATATAAGGATATTCAGCCTCAGCAGGACGGGTTCTCATACAAGCTACGGCTTAGACTAAACCTTTTTTCGTGTTTAAATAGTCCATGACTAGATCGATGGACTTTCTGAAATATCTTTCTGTGCGTGCATCGGTTAACTTAAAGAAAAGCACTTAGCTGATCATGTCCTCACCCCATTTATACCCCTCGAGTCGGATGCGTTGGTAGACGTTGAAGTGGATATTTTTACTCAGGTTTTTGACCGTTTGCTTTTTGGTAGCTTTTTGATAATCTTCGATGTTTCTACATCTACCAAAGATCAGATAACCGTATTGAGATCTTTGGTTTATTGATCTTAGAAAGTTCACCCCTATATACTCTTTTTGACGACTGAATATGGAATGGACCTGGTTGAAGTTCTTTATAGTCTGCTCTTTGGAGTGATGGGTGGTATGTCGATGGATGATTATGATTTCTTGCGATTTTTTGTCACTATAATAAGCGTTTGAGAGAGTCAAAAGTGTAAGTGTTCCTAGAAGATATGCCGGGTTTTTGATTTTGGATTTCATCTCATTGATTATTTAGGTTCTTCCCAAGTTACTTTTTCTCCCTGAGGGGCTTTGGGATTGTCCGGTTTCTTTGGACCTATATTGATGGCATAGACATAACTAGCCAACTTTTCGATATCGTTACCTTTGAGCTCTCCGGTGGCGCCGAAAGCACGCATAGTCGGATTATTTTCACTACCATTCCATACCATGTAAAACGCGTTTTTGAATAGTTCTTTCTCTTGTTTGTTGATCCAATATTCGTCAGTCAGGTTGGGACCCGTGCTGCCGCTACCGTCTGGATTGTGGCAAGTGGCACATATTTCTTCAAATAAGACTCTACCCTCAGATACGAGTTCTTCGTTGAAGTTGGCCGTCTCTAGCGTAGCTTGTGGGCGGGTTTTTTCATAGGCGATCACTTCGGCCAATTGTCTTTCGTATGCGATTTCGTATTCCTTTTGAGGATGTGCAAAATCCGTAAATAGGTAGGCACAGAAGTAGAGTAGTGCAAAGATAATGCTCAGATAAAAAAGACTGACCCACCACTCAGGTAATTTGTTGTCGAGTTCAAGTATGCCATCAAAATCATGGTCGATCTCTTCTGCCTTTTCACTCTCGTCTGTGGGAGTATAGAGACCGGATTTGTATAATCTTACAAAATAATTTTCTCTATTTTTTTTAATGAGCCTGCATCTTTCTTGTTCTGATAGGAACTTGAGTTTTTGATTATATATGACTCCGTTGAGGGCCTCCAAGATCAATAAGAGAATTAGAGCAAGGACCAAAAAGGCCAATACGATCGGATGTTTAACGTATGAAGTATCGCTTCCTGAGAATACGTAAAAAGTAAACAGAATGACAGACAAGGCCAAGGGAATGGTGATATAAATAGGCGTTCTGGGTGTCATAGGGTATTGTTTTCATGATCTTCCAAGGGTAGGTCCATGACTTCCTTATAGTAACCCTTAGGCTTTTTGTAGACAAAAAAAACCACTAGACAAAAGAGTAGAAAAAAAAACACCAAGACTCCTGATTGAAGCACATCTCCGTATTTGGTTGTTGTGATGTACTGCTTGAAAAATTTTATCATGTTTTTATTTGTTTTGGGTCGGTTCGTTCTCTTCAGCTTTGATATCTGTACCCAGTCGTTGCAGATAAGCGATCAATGCAATAATTTCCCTTTTTTTCAAGGGAATGAATTTGCTGCTCTGTTGCTTTTTCTGTTCATCTATCTGTGTCTTGATATCGGGAGATTCGCTGTAAACATCCTTTACTATTTTGGCTGCTTGAGTGTCCATTTCGGCGTAGGCGTTTTCTATTTGCTCTTGCTGATAGGGTACGCCAAGCTTGACCATCGTCCGCATCTTGGCTTGTGTCGCCGACCTGTCCAATTTTTGGTAGATTAACCATGGGTAACGCGGCATTATAGATCCTGGGGAGGTCGAACGTGGATCATACATGTGTTTGAAGTGCCATGAACTTGGATTCTTTCCACCTTCCCTGGCCAAATCGGGCCCAGTGCGTTTAGAGCCCCATAGAAACGGATGGTCGTATACGAATTCTCCCGCTTTGGAATACTCGCGATAGCGGACTACCTCATCCCTGAACGGTCGCACTATCTGCGAATGACAACTATTACATCCCTCTCTGATATATAGGTCTCTACCTTCGAGTTCGAGTGAACTGTAAGGTTTGACGCTTGATAGGGTTGGGATGTTGGATTTGATCACCAGGGTTGGGATGATTTCTACAATTCCACCGATAGCCACGACGATGAGAGACAATAGGGTGAATTGTATAGGTTTACGTTCAAGCCAACTGTGAAAGGTCTCTCCCGCTGTCCTTTTGCTGAATAATTTTGGCAGGGCAGGAGCTTCGGCCAATTCATTGTTGAGGAAGGTTCCTTTATTTATCGTTTTGTACACGTTGTAGACCATCAGTAAAGCCCCGAGAAGATAGAGACTTCCCCCGATAAACCGCATTATGTAAAATGGGATTATCGTCGTAACTGTATCGAGGAAGTTTTTGTTCATCAATGTACCATCGGGCTTGAATTCCTTCCACATTTCAGCCTGTGTTATAGCACCCCAATACATCGGGATCACATAGAATATAATACCCAGTGTACCGAGCCAAAAATGAGCGTTGGCTAGAGCAACAGAATGTAACTTGGTATTCCAAAGCCTTTGCACCAACCAATAGATCACCCCAAAAGCCATAAAACCGTTCCAACCTAGAGTCCCCAGATGTACATGGGCAATGACCCAGTCGGTGAAGTGGCCAATGGCATTCAATGTCTTAGTGGCTAACATCGGGCCATCAAATGTAGCCATGCCATAGGAAGTGACCGCTACTACGAAAAATTTCAGAATAGGATCTTCCCGCACTTCGTCCCATGCACCTCTGAGCGTTAGTAATCCGTTGAGCATTCCACCCCAAGAGGGGGCAATGAGCATGATCGAAAATACAGTCCCCAGCATCTGTGCCCAGCCGGGGAGGGCTGTGTACATCAAGTGGTGCGGCCCGGCCCATATGTATACGAAGATCAGTGACCAGAAATGTATGATTGAGAGCTTATATGAAAACACAGGCCTACCTGATGCTTTGGGGATGAAATAGTACATTAATCCCAAGATAGGTGTGGTCAAAACGAATGCCACAGCATTATGCCCGTACCACCATTGCATCAATGCGTCTTGCACGCCGGCATATAGTGAATAACTCTTGAGTGAGGTACCCGAGATGGGTAATTCAAAATTGTTGAATATGTGCAACATGGCTACAGCTACCCAAGTGCCTAGAAAAAACCAGATAGCCACGTAGAGGTGTTTGACCCGTCTTTTGAAGATGGCACCTATCATGTTGATTCCATAGATTATCCAGATCACGGCGATGAGGATGTCCAAGGGCCATTCGTGTTCTGCATATTCTTTGCTGGTATTGATCCCCATCAAGAAGGTCACCCAGGAGAGCAGGATGAATAGTTGCCAGCCCCAGAAGTGGATCCAACTCAGTATATCACTGTACATCCGGGCTTTCAAGAGCCGTTGCAGCGAATAATACGATCCGGTGAAGATGATGTTCCCTACGAAAGCAAAAATAACCGTGGTTGTATGCAGCATCCGCCAACGGCCGAAGCCCATCATACCTTGAGAATCTTTCAGATTGCTGCCCAAAATCCACTCAGGGAGCTGTGGGTAAAACAACATCAGGGCCACAGTCAGACCCGCCAAAAATCCTATGATGGCCCAAAAGATCGTGGCATATAAGAAGGCCTTTACAATGCGGTTGTCGTAATAAAATTTCTGCACGTCCATAGGGTTGGATGTAATTTTTCTTTATTTATTTTTTTTTTCGTCGTCGAGCAGCATCCTCACGGCAGGAGATTCGTCATCATCAAAGTGTCCTTGTTGGACACTGACTATAAAAATAACTAGAAAGATCACCCCTAGGGAGACACTGACCAATATCATCAAAAGTAATATTCCCATAACAACTTACTAAGTTACGATTTAAGTTAGTTTTTAGCCCTATACTTTTATTATATATACTGGAAGATTAGCTTATTTATAATGATTCTAAATTAATTTATAACGATTGATCTTTTTTCAAACCGACCGGCTAATTTTTTGCTTCACACGATTGCCTTTTATATGTTTATTTGCTGGCCTACAGATGAAGTTGTTTATGATTATGATAATAGGTAAGACCATTGTGTCGGTGTAGATATAGAGTTTTGATGTTAAATGTTATAAATTTATTTAATTTAAAACAGCTTATTGTTGTTAAATGTCGTATCTTGATCATTGTGGGTATACTCATATTGCTTACCGATTATCAGGGTGATTGGTTGTTGTATACTGCTTTACAGCAACCAAGGGTTATGGCCTCGAGTGAGCTTTGTTCAAAAGCCAATGTCTTGTTGCAATAGTCTAAAGATTGGTGGGTATTCTAAAATATGATTGTGTATAATTCTATCAAGTGTATAGGTAAATTAAATTGTGAGCGTCTGGCTTATGGTCCTGTGCTAAAGCATGGTCTGAAAGATGCTTGTGGGTGTAGACTCGGAAGGTCAAGGTTTGCGTTTTATCACCCTTTGAGCAGGGTGGATATAAAGTACGTAGTGCTCTACCCTCTTTGCTATTATGTTAGAGTAATATATACTTATCAACCAAACCTTCAATGATTTTAGCTATGATGTCTATATCTTTGACCTCTATGGTCAGTTCGAGGAGGGCAAACGCCTCAAGTAGATATCTATCATTCCTTTAGCACCGGTTGATAAGTTTATAATTAAAGAGTGCAGATTTTGTAGAGCTTGAAAATGTATTCCTAGGGATAATTAGGAAAGAAAAGGGTCCTCATTCTATTGGCAACGTTTTACTTCCGGTAGTTGTCACATCGCCATGGCGTAGTAATAATTTTGGTGGAGGAATCATTATACCATGTTCAACAATGAAAGATCATTGATCTTTTTACTATTAGAAGGTGTGGTAGATGACGATGATCCTGCATAGGCTTATGTATTTTTCTTATAAGCTTATTCATAGCTTTTTTATAGCGATGGTTCTTTCGAAATGAGCTCGAAGATGGCAAAAAAAAGAATGAATATTCAAGATGATATCATTCGGTAGGGAAGAAGAGGATTTTCTCAAGTATTAGTTAATAAATCCATACGCCTGTCGCAGGTCGTTTGCTACGAATATATATAGATAAGTTGCCTAATTTTTTCATTATGACCATCACTAGGCACAAGACCAAAAAGCAATTTTTGGAATATATCAAAAACCACCCCTTATGAGCATACCGAAAAGCTTAAAGCCCTATATCATTATATGCGATGACTTAGATATGGCCTATTCAAAGGCTTTTTACTTTCATCCACACAATGTGAGCCTCCCCCCCTTTGAGTGCTACCTAGCCAAGCTTAGGTACCTTATACTTGGGCTTACGCAACCTAATGCTGCCTCTATACCAAAGAAGCTTAAAATTCTAGAAGTTTAAAAATAAGGCGAGCTAATAGGGGATTAAGGCTACCAAATTCTAACCAAGGCATCAGGAGCACCCAGTATTTTCAAAAACTATCACCCGAAAAATAGTATTGATAATTTACCAGCAGCTCCATAGGCTGTAACGATCCTATTCAAATAATATATGAAAATAAAAATCAATCAAAGATAAAAAACCATTATACCATGGTAATCAATATTTTAAATGGATTTAAAGAAATAGCTATTGACCAATGACGTTGACGTGTAGAAGTCATCAATGATATTTTGAAAGAAGGCTGCAAAATAGGTAAAGTAGAAACCTTTGCCACCATTATCCCAGGCATCAAGAGCAAAAAGTAGATAGTCATAGCACGATAATTCGAACATGTCACCGTAAAAGAAATCGATTGCGGTGGGGATTGTTTCAACACCGCTCTACAACAGTTCATCGAATAATCGTGAGATCTATGCCGGGTGAGGATATACATAAAGATTTTGTTACAAAGAGCTTGAAAGTTCTATCCTGCAATGGAGTTTAAATAATAGCTATGACGCACATTAGCTCCAAGGAGCCGATGATTTGGAGTGGCTTACCCCCATTTCGTCAAGAAAGCCCTAGCCAACGACCTGATGGCTCAAGTCTTATTCGGGTATAAAAAAATCTAGAACTCCATATATTCAGAGACGGTTAACCTGAAGAAGGTGTTATAATACTATAGACAAAAGGCTATTGCCCCACCCTGTAATATTTGAAAATCTTAGTACAGCTTCAAATATTGTGTTATCAATATTGACGAAAACAATGCGTCGACCTTGAAAGATCAAATGGCCATAGATAAAAATTATGCCAGGAAATTATTTGAGCTACTCGAGGAGATTATATGTATGATATCCTCAGAGTGGTTTTCTTCACCTCAAGATCATTTTTAAGAAACCATGTCAAATACTTCTCCGATGCTGGCCTAAGCTCTTGAGAGCATTCAGAAGAATATCCAATAAGGTATCTCACAAACCCACTATTAGGGTATAAATGTTAATCAGATAGAAGGTTATGATTATATCATAGGGAAAGATTTAATATTTAAACCTGCAGCTATACCACCTGCAGGAAGCAAATCAGCTGTTGCCGAAAGCCTTAAAAGCTTATGTACTTCATTTCGCAATGCTAGTGGATAAAAAGAACATCATGGTAGGAGTAGACAGTGTCAACGCATTAGAAGATTTGATATTCGAATACATTGGAGAATCTAATGAACATTTCTATGTAAAAGGCGATTACATGCTCGATGCTAAAATAGCCAATCCGCTTGAGATCGTAGTAATATTTTAAATCACAAGAAGAGAAGAAAATCACAATCTCGGTAGTGTATAGAAAATTTTATTGGAGTATGTATATTTCATCTCAAAGTAGGCCTGAAATAAGTCGTTTATCTGATCAACCACAACGATATAGATCTAAACTATATCGCTCATTTAGTTTTGACATGGGCCCTATTCAATATAAATGGACTCCGGGTGGCGGTATAGAAAGTTATGGATGGGATAGATTTAGTTATTTTGCTATTTCTTTGTATATATGGTTTTAATGAGCGTTGCAAGTGGCAAGCTAGAGGTTCCGTCAAAAGTTTTTAGGATGAAAAAAATACCAATTTCTAGGAATGTAAGAAGATCGGGAGAAAAAAATGAAATAATGTTCTTCACACAAATGTTGCCTTTATTTTATAAATCTATATCATTAGTGCTTGAGATAACCAACTAATTGTATAACAATAGCGTGACTGGGGCGGGATTTGAACCCGCGACCAACAGTTTAGGAAACTGCTGCTCTATCCTACTGAGCTACCCAGCCGGAAAATAAAAGAACAAGGTAAAAACTTCAAAGTATCAATACCATTACTTATGGAGCCTATCTTAAAAAAAATTCTGATAGTATATCAATCAATTTCTATCTCAGGAAGGATAGATACAAAAGAACGATTGTTAGTTTTTTTTTGAAATAGAACAATGCCGTTTCTTTTTGCATAGAGTGTGTGATCTTTACCCATACCCACGTGATTACCAGGATAATGCCTTGTACCTCTTTGACGCACGATGATATTCCCGGCCTTAGCCAATTGACTTCCGAAAATCTTTACACCTAGGTGTTTACTTTCTGAATCACGACCATTCTTAGAACTTCCTACACCTTTTTTATGAGCCATGGTTTGATCTTTTTATTGAATGATATTAATTATTATCCCCGAGCATTTTCTTGTGTTTCACCAGCCTTTTCTTGTTAAGCGTCTTCTTTTACCTTAGGAGTAGTTTTATTGGCAGGCTTTTCCTCAACAGTTCCTCCCTTAGTTATAGCTAGTACTTCAATCTTTGTGAATTGTTGCCTATGACCGTGTTTTACTTTATATCCCTTCCTTCTTTTCTTTTTGAAGACGATGATTTTATCTCCTTTGAGATGTTGTAAAATTTTGGCCCGTACACCTGTACCCGCTATAATCGGAGCACCTACTGTGACCACGCCCTCTTGATCTAGTAGACGAACACGATCAAAAGAAATTTGAGTTCCTTCATCTTGTTTTAGTCGAGGTACATATACAAATTGACCTTGAGCAACCTTATATTGTAAACCGTATATCTCAACGATTGCAAACATGTAGTTTATTTTGATTTTTAAAAATGCAAATATATGGGTTTAAGTCCATATACGAAAGTCAATGCTCTATCAGCTCTTTATTGATGAAGAACCATGTCATCGAGATTTTATTTAGAATGTGGTCTTCCTTTGAAATTGTTATTTGAGGTCGGAGAGGATATCTTCTAGATATAAATTGATGGACTGTTTTTATCTTCGTCCGAGCTAATCTGCCTGTGGTATTTATGAACTATTTTAAAGCTATTTTTTTTATATCCTTTTGACCGTAACGGGGGTTAGTACAGTGTAAAAAAGGGTTAGAAAAAAAATTATTGGGATTAAAAATTATGATAATATCCTCAGGTAGTTAAGAAAATTAAATTGGGATCAAAACCTAATCGAATACATTTCCCCCCTTTTTCCTTTGAGATATAGAAACGGATCAGCCGTTTTTACGTATTTTCAAAATTTGATTATCGAAGGTATCCTATTTAGGGAAAATACAAATTTCATAATGGTATTGATCTAACTTATAGATATGGGATACCTGTCTACATTACAGCTTCTAGTGTTATAAAAAATAATAGCTTATGATAGGGTAGGGGGGTAGGTATTTATAATATTGATGTTTATCATTTAAATATTTTTTGTGCATTATATGATCATTTAAAGGGGTTTATTGTGCGGAAAGGCTAATGGATAAAACAATGTTAAATCATAGAGCACGTAGATTATACAGGTTTGAGTACTGGAGATCGTCTCCACTACATGATTAAAAAAGATGGTAAATTACTCAAGCCCTTACAAATTTTGCCTCCTCATGATAGAGCTATTTAAATTTTAAAAAAAAACAGGTTAAATCACTGATAATTACTTTATAGATGCTTTTGATATTATATTCACTTATTGAAGATATTTGAAATCATGATCAGGTCGTATTGCTTTCAAAGTCTCAAAGATGAGACGGATCACTTGCTCAACGTCTTTTTTGTGTACTGCCTCCACAGTCGTATGCATGTAGCGAAGCGGCAGGGAGATTAGAGCTGATATCACACCGCCATTTGAGTAAGCAAAGGCATCTGTATCGGTACCTGTAATCCTAGATGAGGCTAGTCGTTGAAAAGGCAATTTGTGCTTCTCAGCCACATCAATGATGAGTTTTCTTAAGTTATTTTGTATCGATGGTGCATAGGTGATTACCGGACCTAGGCCACATTTGATCTCACCTTGTATCTTTTTATCGATCATTGGGGTAGAGGTGTCATGAGTGACGTCAGTCACGATAGCTAAATGAGGTTTGATCGTATGTGCGATCATCTCAGCCCCTCTTAGGCCTACTTCTTCTTGCACAGCATTTACTACGTAGAGCGCAAAAGGTAGATTTACTTTATCTTCCTTGATCATTCTGGCCACTTCTGCAATCATGAAACCTCCCATGCGATTGTCCAATGCACGGCATACGAAATAGCGATCATTCAAAATAAAAAATTTATCGGGGTAAGTGATTACGCATCCTACATGAATGCCCATTTTTTCGACTTCTTTCTTATCGGCAGCTCCTACATCTATAAAAATATTTTCTACGGTGGGGGATTTTTCTTCTGAAGGTTTTCTCGTATGGATGGCCGGCCATCCAAAGATTCCATCTATTATACCTTTTTCTGTGTGAATATGGACACGTTTAGATGGCGCGATTTGATGATCGGAGCCGCCGTTGCGGACGACGTAGATCAGACCATCGGCTGTAATATAATTCACGTACCAGGAAATTTCATCGGCATGGGCCTCGATCATTACTTTATAATAATATCCAGGATTGATGATACCTACAACAGTACCGTAAGCGTCTACTTGGATTTCATCTACATAGGGTTCAACGAAGGTTTTCCAGAGTTTTTGCCCGGCACTCTCGTGGCCAGAAGGTGAAGCTGTATTTAAATATTTTTCTAAAAACTGTATATGTTTTTTGCTGATCGAAAAAGATGATGATTTGTTCATACGTTAAATTTTGCCTAAAAGTAAAAATTTCTTTGAAAAAGACCGTGTTTTTGTAAGAGTGGTACTACTCAGATGAGTAAAAGTTACTGTTACATAGTGATCTTATTTTGTGGATGAGCTGTTTGTCTCAGGTTAAGCCTATATGGATACTCTCCCGCTATCAAAGGATGAAAACGGAAATCTCTTGAGAATAATATTAGTTTTGATGAATTGTTTGAAGTGATCGTATATTCCCTCAAAGACGATTTATACAAATAACCCATCAGTGTTGAGAAAACTTATTATCATTTTCTGCAGAGGAAAATCTACAAGGTATATCCTTATACGAAGATCGCTGTGATACTTTACAATCAAAGTTTAGAGAAATTCAATAAAATAGAAAGTAAAAGATAAAAGAGAAGGTATGTGAATTATAAAATTCAATAATTGGAAGTGGAGTATGAAAAATAACTTATAAAGTTTACTAAAAAATAAGGACAGCTCTTTTACAAATTTATCAATTGAAAAACTCAAAAGACTACTTATGAAATCATCCGAAAGTTCCTTAGTGGATGGAGTACTTTTTGGTGGAATTTTAAAGTTAATTTATATAACATCTCTCTCAAGACGCTTTACGGTCCGGACAACGATATGGAAGACTATTTTATCTAGATCATCTTACAGCAAGTCTTTCACATAATGGTAAACTCAATCCTTGAGAAGTTTCACCGTAGCCCCCACTCTTCCTGTCTAAGGTTAGATATTGAATGCTTCTTCGCAAGGTGTGAGCTCTCGAGGGCCTCTTTTTCATCTAAATCGGTAATGGTCCGAATCACGCGCAAGATGCGGTCGTGGGCTCTGGCAGAGAAGTTGAGTGTTCCATAGCAGATTTCAAAGAGTTTTTTTTACTTTGATCGTTCAATACATAGTAGGCGTCGAGTTCTTTTGGACCAATCTGAGCGTTATAGTGTATATGAAATTATTTGGCATAATGTGTGTTATATAATTCTAGTCCGTACTACTCTAGCTCGGATGATCTGACTCTTTTCGTCCTTTATAAAGTTGAGAAATTATTCAAAAGGTATTGGATTGATCTCCGTATGCATGTCGATACGGTCTAGGAGTGGGACAGATATTTCACTCATATACCATTAGATGTCTATCTCTGATGAAGTATCTTTGGGGTTATCAAAGAAAAAGTCTGAGGGAGTGAAGATTCATCGAAATAATCAACATAAAACTTGCTGGATGGTTTACTTTAAAAGGCGTTTTAGAGATCGTCACTTCTCGGTCTTCCAGGAGGGGCTGCCTCAACACTTATAATACACTTTGCTTAAACTCAGAAAATTTATCTAGTAAGAGTACTTCATTGTGTGTTATATAAATTTCCCCAGATTTGTGGATAATCTTCACCTCCTAATAAAGTTACAATCCGGATATTGTATGATGTGATGCGCGGAAAGATCGCGTGAGTCCAACCGGTCTGTTACACTATGTATTTTCGTCGTTTCGAATACCTCTTCGATCGTAAGTGGTGGCAAGATCGAGGGGGGTATCCGCTTATTCAACATGGTCTTACTGGCGTTAGGCGGGTCGATTAGGATGGATATTATACCAACCTGCAGCGGCAATCTATAAGGGGCTTTGACATTGTCTTGGCTCTTGACTTCGGTAAAGTCTAAATGGTAAGTATTTAAATTTTTATAAAACAATTGTTTGATATTAAATTTTACGGGATTTAAAGCCCTATATTGATTTTAAAAACCTATGATTTATTGGATATACCGTATTCCATAGATCTTAGATCGTGGATAATGGCTGCTTCTTTGATATTTTGCTCGGTCAGGAAAAATCTTTTGAAACCTCCTCTCGTGTCTGTGGCGATGGGTAAATTCCTTTTGATCGGCTGAAGTATACCCATCCAAAGACAATTGTTCATTATCATATAGTCTCCGATAGCTTCATTTTGGACTTTATTGGATGCGGTCAATATACCCTATGATAAATAGATAAGTCCATAAGTCGAACCTTTTTTACGCAGATCTAGATCTGCTAAGCTATGTTGATTATGATTTTTTCTCTTCTCTGTATTTTGTATCCATAATTTTTCAAAACCGTAAATTATACGGTAACTGCTTTCTTTGACCGAATTATCAGGTAAGCTAACTTAGATGAAAACCTATAACTTGATCGACGTTAGCCTCTATACTGATTTTCAATGTATATACACCGTGCAAGGCGCTACTATATGTTAAGTGATGCTTTAGTTTAAAGCATTAAAAGTATATAAATTTTTATTCTCTCTTGTACCTTGTAGAAGTAAAGTATCAGCTTGTTACAGTCAACATATGTACAGTGGCCAATCAGGTCATCTTCGAATGTTCTTTTTATTCAAACGATGGATATAATTGTGACGATGCATCTCATGTTTGATATTTGTTTGAGAGAACTCGTGATACCCTGGCCGATTCACACTGGCTACCATATAGTAGTAGGGATGAGAAGTTGGGTCCAATACTGCATCTATAGCCGATATCTCTGGAAGGCAGATTGGAGCAGGAGGCAAGCCGTGGTGGAGGTATGTATTATATGGGGATGCTATCTGGAGGTCTTCATATAAGACTCTCTTTATAGGTGTATGATCTGGATTCAGCTTTTTTATAGCGTAGATCACTGTAGGGTCCGATTGCAATTTCCAATGACGTCTCAAACGATTTAGGTACAGTCCTGCTACTTTGGGCATATCATCTATCTTTGAGGTCTCTTTCTGTACGATAGAGGCCAAAGTCATTATTTGTAAAGCGCTAATACCTAGACGCTGGGCTTTATTCTGGCGTATTTTGTTCCAAAAGTGATGATACTCCTTGATCATTCGTGCTAAAAAAACTTCGGTAGAAGTATTCCAATACATCTTGTAGGTATTAGGAATGAACAGTTGTTGAACGTTTTCAGTAGTCACCTGGTGCTCCTCTAAGAAATACGAATTCAGGATAGCATTTAGCAATGCAGTGGTATCAGGTTCTATTTGCTGCGCAATCTTTTCGATGAATTCTTTGATGGAGTCTTGCCCTCCGAAGATGACGTCTACTTCCTCTTGTTGCCCCGAACGGAGCCTATTTACGAGTGTCACATTGTCTTCTCCTGCTTTGAGATCGTATTTTCCCGCTTTGACATTTTGAGGATAATTCTTCTTTTCAGCTACCCAAGCAAAGGCTTCCGTGTCCTTTAAAAATGGTGTAACTATGTTCAATACCTCTTCATAAGTACTGCCTGTAGGGATTAGTAAGTATCCAGATTGTTTAACATTGGTACCGTAAAGCTTGAGGTAATAATGGTAGGTCGTGAATACGGTGCTAGATAAAATAATACTCCATAACAAGATCTTGATACGTCTCATTTTAAGTCAAATCTCTATGCAGCCTTCGAAAACAAATCGAGCCGGGCCCTCGAGCCAGACGGTTTCATAAACCTTAGCGTTCTTTGTAAAACGCACGGTCAATATTCCCCCTAAAGTTTCTACTCTAATCATGCTTACAGATATTTTACCGATATGATGCGCAGCAATAGCTGCAGCTACAACACCAGTACCACAAGAAAGAGTTTCGTTCTCTACACCACGTTCGTAGGTGCGGACCTTCAAGGCGTCTACAGCTACCTCTACAAAATTGACATTGGTACCGACCTCGAAATAAGGTTTTCCAAACCGGATTTTTTTTCCTTCTTCATATACATCGACCTCATCTACTCGTGGCACGAATATTACATGATGTGGTGATCCCGTATTCAAAAAAACATAGGTTGGATGATGTTTTACAGTCGAGACGTTGATCATCTGAAGAGTCACTGTATCTCCTTTGATTAGTGCAGTATGGTTTCCATCTATCGCCCTGAAGTTAACCATATCGATGATTATCCCCAAACGTTTTGAAAAAGCTACGGCACATCGTCCGCCATTGCCGCACATGCTGCTTTCTTTGCCATCGGTATTATAATACTTCATGTAAAAATCATACTTTGCATCCTCCTTGATTAAGATGAGGCCATCAGCCCCGATACCCCATTGCCTATGGCAGAGTTTTGCAATGACCAACTCAGGTTCGGTCAAAGTAGAAGTACGTGCATCGAGTAAAATGAAATCATTACCCGTGCCTTCGTATTTGGAAAAACTGATCTTCATAGACTCGGTGATCGGCCTAAATTACGTTTTAAATTCAATAAGATTGATCTATAGTAGGAGCGTGTGAAAAGTATTTAGTTCATGTCAAGACACTTTTTAACATTTATCTTAATGCGTATATTTGTGCACCGTAAAACAAAGTCATTTTTTTTTTAAGATGAGAAAAACATTGGTTTATATTGCTATAGGATTGGTAAGTTCAGTAGCTGCTATCACTGCTTATAAGAAGTATACGGAAGACAAGCAACCCGTTGTATATACGAGTGAATCACCAGCTAAGGCAAGATTACTTGTCAGTGATTCTACCGTTTTAGTGGGGTCTGCCGGTATACCCGATTTCACTAGAGCAGCGGCAAAAGGTATTTATGCCGTGGTGAGTGTAAAGAATTATTTCAATAAGGTTAATGATAGAATTCAAAGTTTTGACCCTTTTGATTTTTTCTTTGGTTTCCCTGACGACTTCAGGGGTAGACAAAGAGCTCCCCAAAAAAATGATAAACCTAAGACCGGAGGATCAGGTGTGATTATCGCGCCTAATGGCTATATCGTCACCAACAACCATGTTATCGAAGATGCCGACAAGATAGAGGTGACACTTAACGATCAAAGGACTTATAAAGCTAAGTTGATCGGTACGGATTCCAATACCGATATCGCTTTGTTGAAGATAGAGGAAAAGAAAGAATTACCGTTTCTTTACTTCTCCAACTCTGACAATGTGCAAGTAGGCGAGTGGGTACTAGCTGTCGGCAACCCCTTTGGTTTGAATTCTACGGTCACTGCTGGTATTGTCAGTGCTAAAAACAGAGATTTAGGTATATTGGGAGGTAAAGCACCTATAGAAGCTTTCGTACAAACTGATGCGGCAGTCAATCCAGGCAACAGTGGAGGAGCCTTGCTCAATACTAAAGGTGAATTGATCGGCATCAATACGGCAATCTTTTCAAACTCTGGTGCTTATGAAGGCTATGGCTTTGCAGTACCTTGCAATCTGGTGGAAAAGGTTGTCAAAGATCTTAAGCAATATGGTACCGTGCAACGTGCTTTTATGGGAATAGAAGCATTAGATCTTGCTAATGAACATCGAATGAGGGCGTATAATGAGAAATTCAATCGAAACATTAAGCCACAACAAGGTATCATGGTCAATGGATTGAGTGAGAACAGTGGTGCAGCTGATGCCGGTATCAAGAAAGGAGATATCATCAAGGAAGTCGATGGACAAATGATACGGATCTTTGCAGATCTATCTGCTGTCATTGGCAGAAAACGTCCTGGGGATAAAGTCAAGATTAAGGCGTTGCGTGATGGAAAAGAGAAGAATTTTACCGTTACTTTGAAAGATATGGAGGGAAGCACAAAACTCCGCAGCAAGGAAGAAATTCCCTCATCAGAATGGTTGGGTGCAAAATTTAAACCCTTGGATAATCAATCTAAAAGGGATTTTGGTATCAATTATGGCCTCAGAGTTACTCAACTAAAAAGAGGTAGCTTGAGCAATTTAGGTATTCAAGAAGGAGATATTATCCTCTCGATCAATGGTAAGAAAGTAGAAAAATCTGCTGATGTTGATTTGCTCTTGAAAGGCTATTCAGGCGATGTTTATATCAAATTCATCAAGAGTAATGGTCAAATAGTGATCAGAGGGTTTGAGATGAACTGATTTTTTCATTATGTAGTTTTTCATGATACAACAAAGGCCGCCTTTTCAAAAGGCGGCCTTTGTTTATTTGGTATACTATAGATATATCTAAGTGCGTCCATTGCAATGCTGCCTTTAATCGTTTATGTCTAATCTTTTATGAGTATTAGTGACCTTTCTTTAGTTTTTGTATATGATTTAATTCTCTTTTTTCCATTTATGCATGAAGTTGTTGATGTTATGCACGACAAAAATGTTATATATCTCTTCTCCTATATGATAGATTTTACTCGGTAAAGACCTGGTAATTACAGAAAATTATGAGGTCAAATATTTTATATGATCCCACCAGTTTTTGGGCATATAGGGGGCTTTACTATGATTGGGTTGTGCAATATAGTCATGAGTTTTTTTCCCAAGCAAGCTAGCTTTCAAAATTGATATTTTTAAAATCAATAGATTTGGGATGGATTACAGAATGGGGTGTCTTATACATGTACTTCCTGCCAGAAGTAGGTAGTAATATACACTGTTTTTTGATATGAAAATGTAAAATATTTGACCAGATCGATATCGTAATGCATGAATATTCGAGAGTTTGCCTTTCCAAAAAACAATATGGGAAACTCTTTGATAATACGGATGCTTAGATGAGAAAATTTGAAATCTTCTTTTAATTGCGACACGTGGTTCATCAAGTTGTATAGGAATATCTGCAGATTTATAGGTTCTTTCTCCAGGATATTCAGATATTCTCTCATCTTCATTTTGGGCTGTGTATGGGATCGTTCATTTTTTTCGAATAGTCGATGGACGAATCATCGTACAAATGGACTACATTATCCACCCGCTATATTTTTAATGTAGGAGATATTTTATTTTTTGTAACCCAGTCTATTTTTCGTAAGTTTTTCAATGACTAGTTTTTTTGTAGCTTATAATTATTTCTCAAAAAAAAAATATTATTTACTGATAGATTCTATAATACTTTATAGATTGAAATTTACGTACTATAGAGATGGTTTTTAATGCCTATTAAATTACAAAAATTATTCTTGGACATGTCCTTGTTCTTTTGGTCAAGATTTTATGATGAGGAGAAGATTATTGTTGGGTCCGTCGCCAGTAGAAGCATATCGAAACAAGGCCAAAGACGATGTTGGGCAGCCATACGGCCCAAAAGGAGACAATGTATCCTTTGGTGGAAAAATTTTTGGATAATTCCATAAAAAAAATGTAGAAAAAGGCCAAGGTGATTCCCAACGCTAGGTTCATCCCGATACCTCCACGTCGTTTCTGAGAAGACAAAGAAAAGGCTAAAAAGGTCAGGATAAATGTCGAAAAAGGTAGACTTGTTCTTTGATAATACTCATTCGAATACAGATTAATATTATGTGTCCCTTTCATCTTTTCTTTTTCGATGAACTTTTTCAATTGAAAAGTATTCATAGTTTCAGCTACATATTCCTCTGGCAATAGCTCCTCAGGCTTCACAATAAATTTTTTCCTCAATTCTATACCGTTACTCAATACCTCATGATCTCCTTCTACATAACGCTCCCTATAATCGTACAATATATAATTCCGTTTATTTCGATCCCAATGTATATTTGCCGCCGTGATGATGTGCATCAATTCCTGTCCTTTAAATTTTTGATATATAAATCCACTTCCGGTATGATCTTTCCTCGAAAAACTGTCGATGAAGATGTATTCGTTATCTGTGATCTGAGCACTTACCTTCTTATTTTCTTCGTATTTAACCTTGCTCGATACACTGAGTAAGTATCGATAGAGGAATTCATTTTTTGATCGATTGGTAATCGGTAAAAAGTAATGATTCAGCATAAAAGAGATCATTGCAATGATTAAAGCTGAGATCAAATAAGGCCTGACCAATCTATGCAAACTCACCCCGCTACTGCTGATGGCTACGATTTCAGTATTATTTGTTAATCGGGAAGTAAAAAAAATATTGGAGATGAAAACTCCGATGGGCATAAACGTATTCCCCAACCAAAGCGCCCACAAAGGATAATAATGGATCAATGCGTTTTTGACTGATCCTTGATGTGCTTCAAGACGATGCAAGCGCTGAGAGAGATCGATCACCACTGATATCGAAAGTAAAAACACAGTAGCAAAAACAAAAGTTCCTAAAAAATTCCGAATGATGTATCGATCAAGGATCTTCATAGACATCGCCATAAGTCGGGTAGTATAACACATTTCGAAGAGGTGAAGTCACTTCTTCAAGAGATGGCTACGCACCGTTTTGACCAGTTCGAGATAAAAGGCCAAGTTATGTATTGATGCAATCTGTTTGCCTAGATATTTACCCGAAACAAACAAGCGTCTCACATAGGCCTTACTGTATACTTGATCGACATAAGCCCTGCCCATCTCATCCAAAGGCGAGAAATCATCAATCCCATTTTTTATTTTTGATATTGTGATGATACCCTTTCTGGTGAATAGCATCCCATTACGTGTAGGCATGATGCAATCAAATATATCTATTCCCAAAGCGATTCCTCTCCAAAATATTTACTGGAGTACCTAGTCCCAATCAGATGGCAAGGTTTGTTTACAGGCAAAAGATTTGTGATTAAGTTGATCATCTCATACATTTGTGCTTCAGGATCACCTACGCTCAGACCACCGATGGTATTCCCATCAGTCCCTATGGTGGGAATTTTCTCAGCTGAATACTTGTGAAATTTAGTGTATACATTACCCTGGACAACAGGAAATAGTCTTTTCCGGTGATCATATAGCTTTAGATTTTTTTAGATAGGCTTCACAATACCTCAGCCAACAATGTTTCTTGTCTATAGAAGCTTTTGCAAAGGTATAGTCACAAAGGAAAGGCGTAAACTCATCAAAAGCTATTATGATATCAGCTCCGATCAAGCGTTGGATTTCCATGACCTTTTCTGAATAAAACAGATGATAAGACCCATCGATATGCAATTTGAATTTTACCTCCTTATCGGTGATTTTCCTACGGTCGGTCAACGAATGGATTTTAAATTCTCCACTATCGGTTAGGATCCGATGATCCCAACCTATAAACCGATGCAGCCCCTCCCCTTGCCTGATATGGAATATCAGTACCTGGGAATAGGTATAAATGGTAAGTATTCCCTAGTATGATTTGCGCGCCGATATCGGCTTTAAGTTCACTTTGATTAATATTCTTGACACTGCCTGCTGTGCTGATATGTATGAATATAGGTGTATGGATCTGCCCGTGATCTGTAGTCAAGACCCCAGCCCTGGCTTTTAAAGCAAGATCGGTTTTGATCAAGTCTAATTTCATCACCGCCAAAAATACGTAATGAGATCGTGATGGCATATGACGAGTAAGTCCTTACCTACTTTCGGGGGATTCGTCCCCTGAATGACTAATTAAAAATAATTTATATAATATACTTATAATTGTTAATTTATATATAATATATTCAAATCTGCCCCTATAATGTAAGATAATGATATGGAGCTATTTCATCTAGTTATGCTTTACTTAATAAGTCTATTATGTATTCATAATGGATCGTGTAGTATCCATATACTAATAAGAAACAGGTGGTTATATCACTCAAATACCATATGGATTGGAAAGTTATAAACAAAGTGGAATAAAGTGAAATAAAATGGAAGAAAAAAATCTAATTTTGACCAAAATTGATTGATCCAAAACATGTTGTTCATAGGCAGATATCCGTATAAATTCGATGTCAAAGCTTGGTTCATATTACCTGCTGTTCTGAAAAAAAATAGCTCTAAATGGTATGGTATCAAGGTTTTATCATCAAGTTGTAGGTCTTCCAGCATTGTTTGGAACTGTATCCGATGGAGGGGTAGAATACGATTATGGCCAAAGTTAATAAGCTCAATCGTTTTGTAAAAAAAAATAATAATTTCATCCGTCGGCTCTTGATAGGAGTTAGGCTGGTCGAAGCCTATAATCATGGTGGGATACAGATCGTCAAAAACCTCATACCCTTTGCAGGTATTCAAAAAGAGGTGATGATTTTTATCTCGATCAATATTATCGAAATCTAGGACAAGATGCGTTACGAACAGACTATCGAAGCCGACGAAGCCAATTTTGCTGAAATGGTTGAAGAAGTTATGGGGAATCTCAGAGATGAAACAAGTCTATCATAAACCCTTGTTCCTGGACGATAGTATAAGCCTAATCATAAATTAGGGAGGCATTTGCATTGATGCGACTTTTGGTGGGGGGGCATTCAGCAGTGCTCTTTAAACTATTGAATGCCTTGGGGTGCTTATGGGCTTTTTATTAATATGAAGAGATAACACAAAACAATGGGATCCTAGATGAAGGTTTCGAACTGCCCTATTAAAAAATTAGATATATGCAAAATATATTGTGTTTTCACCATATTAGTGCATTGTTAGGCATCTTGGCCGATCTGGGCGTATTTTGGTATTGATTAGATACAGTTGAGCGAGTTTTTTTTACTCGTTTTGATCACTGCCTTGATATGCAGACGAACCGTTGTGCCGATCATTCGGAGTTACAAGTGGTGGGCGAATATCACGAAGAAGTATTAACAGAAATATTTTTCACCTACGAAGAATTGAAATATATAAAAAAATATACAAAATATTGTAAAAACACATATCTATAAACCCATCGAAACTACCTTTGACTTGATCAGTTTGTTTGCGCCGGAGATCCTTCAGGTAAGAAGGTTTCAGTTGTTAACCCAAGTTTTCCAAGCCCTTTGGATTTCATCATTTACGAAATCCAAAGGGCTTGGAAAACTTTTTATTCTAATCCTTGACCATGTTGAAAACATGTTGGCGAACTGTTGTCATCTCTTGTCACTCATTTGAAGAACGATTGGTGAAGTTTTTTTTAAAAACTGGTTCTTTCGAATGCCTAATTGAGAAAGATATCTTTGGAAACAAAAAGATACACTTATATTGGATATATTCAAAGGCGTTCTACCTAAGTGAAGTAGGGATCGAAAAAGAAAGTCCATGTGTCCGCAGCGCCTGTTTGATAATTGCAAAAAAAAAATGATGAGTAGAAGGAAAGTTAAAAAAGAGATCTCGATACGAGATATTCTCAAGGGGAATTTTTTAATCAAAGAGGATGCGTATAGAAATTGGAATTTCATTCTCTTCTTGACTGTTTTGGCTTTGATCAGTATCACCAGTTCGCATATGATCGACAAGAAGATCCAGCAGGTCGACAAGATCCATGAGGAGATCCGAGAACTCAAGTCTGAATATGCCAGCATCCATAGCCGGCTCATGCAGATGCGGTTGGGTTCTACAGTGAAAAGACTCATGGCTACCAACGGTCTAAAACCCCTCAGAGAACCACCTTACGAACTAATCTTACCCAATAAAAAAGAAAAAAAATCACAATGAGCCAACTAAGGATATATATCTTATACAAGGCTTATCTGATCGGCTTGGGGTTGTTTCTCTTTGCTGTGGCGATTGTCTTCAAGTTAGTCCGTATTCAGAGTTCGCCGAAAAAGAAGGAGTACGAAAAGTTTGCTCAAGAGACCACTATACGCATCAATCCGATCAAAGCTCGCCGTGGTAATGTCTACGATATCAACGGTAATCTGTTGGCTACATCTATCATGCGTTACGACATCCGTGTTGATTTAAAAACGATATCAGAGAAACTTTTCAAAGCCAACATCAATACCTTATGCGATTCGTTGGGATATCTGTTCAAAAAATCACAATTTTATTTTTATCAAATTCTTCAACACGAAAGGCGGCACAACAACCGCTACTTTCTATTGGCTAGAGGATTGGATTATCCCGAGTTCAAAGCATTGCGTCAATTCCCTATATTTAACAAGGGACAGATCCGTGGAGGATTCATTGTTGAGCGGCGGACTTTACGCATCCATCCGCTGGAAAACATTGGTAAGCGTACCATGGGCTATGACGATCACAGAGGTAAAGCTGGTTTGGAAGGCGCTTTTGGTGAATTTCTTCGTGGACAGGATGGCAAGAGACTCGAACAACGCATCAGTTCTAAGGTTTGGAAACCATTGAATAGTTGGAATGAAATAGAACCCGAGGATGGCAAAGATATCTACACTACTATCGACATCACTTTGCAAGACGTCGTTTATAATGCCTTACTTGAACAGTTGATCGCCTCGGATGCTGCACACGGTTGTGCTGTGTTGATGGATGTCAAGAGTGGAGAAATCCACGCGATGGTCAACTTAAAAAAAACGAGACCCAACACTTACGAAGACCTGAGAAATTTTGCCGTATGGGAAGCTAGCGAACCTGGATCGACTTTCAAAACCATGGCTTTGTTCGCAGTTCTAGAAGACCAAAAAATCGATATAAATACCTTGGTCAATACAGGCAATGGTGTGCTTGTATTCAAAGGACGTCGGATACGAGACAGTTATCATGACGGTTATGGTACGATCGATATAAAACGGATTTTGGAAGTCTCTTCCAATGTAGGTATGGCCAAGTTGATCTATGAAAATTATAAAGACCGACCTAAGCAATTTACTCGTCGCTTACACGATTGGGGACTAGACCAAAAGCTCAGACTGGACATCGCCGGTGAGGGTATGCCTTTCATCCCTCGACCTGGGGAGAAATACTGGAGCCACTTGACACTACCTTGGATGTCTCTCGGTTATAACCTAAAATTGACACCTTTACAAATTCTCAGTTTTTACAATGCCATTGCTAACGACGGGAAACTGGTCAAACCCCTTTTCATCAAAGAGATTCGGTACCAGGGCCAAAATGTTAAGACGTATGAGCCGGTTACACTCAAGGCCTCTATTGCCTCAGAGGCATCGTTGAAAAAGATCCAGACCATGCTCAAAGGTGTGGTGAAAAATGGTACAGCTAAGAAAATCTATCATCCCGAGTATCCCTATGCTGGCAAGACCGGTACGACTCAGCTCGAGTATTGGATCAAAGGCCAACCATTGACTTACAACAGTTCCTTTGTGGGTTATTTTCCTGCCACGTCTCCCAAGTATAGTTGTATTGTAGTTATCGCTAAACCCAAGAAAGGCTATTACGGTAGTGAAATCGCTGCACCGGTTTTTGACCGGATTGCTCAAGCTATCTATCCCAAGACTTTGAGAAGGGTTACTTCAAGACGTTCGCATGCTGGATTATTCAAAGCGATGTGCAGAACCAAGAAGTTTTCGATAGCCGCCGATCAGAGCCACATGCCAAATGTGACTGGCATACCTGGTAAAGAGGTCATCCCCGCTTTAGAAAATAGGGGTTTGATTGTGCGTTATCAAGGCCTCGGAAAAGTTATCGATCAATCTATCCCCAAGGGGGCACTATTTAGAAGAGGACAAACCATATTACTGACACTAGAAGAATGAAACGACTTGAGAATATGCTTGACCAAATATCCGTCTGTCAGTTGATAGGCTCAAGTGACAAGCTGGTAGACGGGTTGTGTCAACATTCTACCCAAGCCGAATCGAATTCACTCTTTGTGGCCATCTGTGGGAGTACGACCGACGGGCATACCTTTATTGGAGATGCCATACAAAGAGGAGCTAATGTTGTGGTCTGTGAGAGACTACCTGAGACGACAGATGAGGCTGTTACTTACCTTATCGTAGAGGATACAGCTGAAACCTTGGGCTCAATCGCAGCAAATTTTTATGGGCATCCTACTCAAAAATTGAAACTGATCGGTATCACAGGTACCAATGGTAAGACCACTGTCGTCACCTTGCTCTATGAACTATTTTCTAAACTGGGAGAAAAATCTGCTATGCTCTCAACCATCGCTATAAAAATTGCTGGGAGAGAGACTCCAGCCATACATACTACTCCAGATGTGATCCAGATCAACAAATGCTTGAAAGAAGCCTTCGAAGCAGGTTGTACCTATGCCTTTATGGAGGTTAGTTCACATGGGATCGATCAAAAACGCATCGCAGGTCTAAATTTTATTGGAGGGATTTTTACCAATATCACTCATGACCATCTCGATTACCATAAAACCTTTCAAAACTACCTCTCAGTCAAGAAATCCTTTTTTGACCACCTGTCTAAAGAAGCCTTTGCCTTGGTCAATGCCGATGACAAGCATGCCTCGGTTATGTTACAAAATGTATGGGCCCAAAAGCATAGCTATGCACTAAAAAGCTCGGCCGATCATAAAGCCAAGATTTTAGAGAGAAGTTTTGAGGGAATCAAACTCCTAGTCGATGGCTATGAGTTTTGGACGCCTCTAATCGGAACCTTCAATGTCTACAACCTGTTGGCTGTCTACAGTACAGCCATTGCATTGGGTGAGGACACCTGGGAAATACTTACAGCAATGAGCACTCTCAGCGCTGTGAAAGGCCGTTTTCAAAAATTTTCATCTTCTGCAGGAGTCCACTATATAATAGACTATGCCCATACACCTGACGCTTTGAAGAGTGTTTTACAAACTATTCGAGAGATTATGAATGATCGTGAATATCTTATTTGCCTCGTAGGTTGTGGTGGTAATAGGGATCGAGAAAAGCGTCCACTCATGGCACATATCGCCTGCGAAAACTCTGATCTGGTAGTCCTGACTTCAGACAACCCAAGATACGAGGATCCGGAAAAAATTCTTGACGATATGGAAAATGAATTGAGCATACAAAATCGAAACAAGATCCTACGTATAGCCGATCGGAAGGAGGCTATTAAAACCGTTATCGTTTTAGCTAGGCCTGGTGACATCATCTTAGTGGCAGGCAAAGGTCACGAAACCTACCAAGAGATTCAGGGTATACGACAACCCTTCGATGATATGCAGATCGTTAGAACTATTTTGTTAAGTCAAGAAAAATAAAGTCGAAAATGATCTATTACATTTTTGAATATTTAAAAAAAAAATATAACCTTCCCGGCATTGGGCTGCTACACTACATTTCTCTCAGAGCTGGTATAGCACTCATATTATCTTTATGTGTTGCCCTATTCTACGGCAAGATGGTTATCGATTGGATCCAGAAGAAACAGTTGGGTGAGAAGGTACGCGACCTTGGATTGGTTGGTCAAAAGGAGAAGGAAGGTACTCCAACCATGGGAGGAATCATCATCGTCGCCGCTACGTTGATCCCTACGTTGCTCCTCGCTAGGTTGGGTAATATCTACGTCATTATGTTGGTCGTGACCATGTTGTGGATGGGTTTCGTTGGATTTACCGATGACTATATCAAAGTTTTTAAGAAGAATAAAGAGGGACTCAAAGCAAGACTCAAGATCCTTGGTCAAGTAGGGCTCGGTATTTTCATCGGCAGTGTGATGTATTTCAATGAAAAGATCACGATCAAGGAGAAAATTAAAACTTCCACACGTTTTGAGATTGCCCATGGCAAAGCCCCCCATCGTTTCTTTTATACTGAAAAACATACGATCAAAACTACCTTACCTTTTGTAAAGGATAATGAGTTTGACTACGCTTGGCTCCTGAGTTGGGCCGATGAAGATTGGGATCAATATGTTTGGATTGTTTTCATTCCCATCGTCGTTCTGATCATTACATCCGTGTCCAACGGAGCCAATCTCACTGATGGTATCGATGGTCTAGCAGCAGGTACTTCATCGGTCATTGTCGCAACACTGGCACTACTCGCCTGGATATCGGGTAATGTGATCTTTGCCAGTTATCTAAACATCATGTATATCCCCAATGTGGGTGAGATGGTGATCTTTTCAGCAGCCTTAGTTGGGGCACTGATCGGTTTTTTGTGGTATAATACTTATCCAGCACAAGTCTTCATGGGTGATACAGGTAGTCTGACGGTCGGTGGGGTGATCGCCGTGTTGGCCATCACTACAAGGAAGGAGTTAAGCCTACCGGTATTGTGTGGAATTTTTTTAATTGAAAACCTTTCGGTGATCATTCAAGTACTCTACTTCAAGTATACCAAACTGAAACATGGTGTTGGCCGGCGGATTTTCCTCATGGCACCTTTGCATCATCATTTTCAGAAGCTGGGTTATCATGAGAGCATGATCGTTAGTCGTTTCCTGATCATCCAGATCATGTTGGCCGTGGTGGTGATTATATCATTAAAAATTAGATAATGAAAAGATTGGTTGTCATAGGAGGAGGGGAAAGTGGTACAGGGGCCGCTGTGCTGGCTAAAAAACAGGGTTTAGAAGTCTTTTTGTCCGATCAGGGCTATATCGATATACAGTACAAAAAGACGATGATTGAGTATCAGATTCACTTTGAAGAGGGTCAGCATAGTCGGGAGCAGATTTTACATGCCGACGAGGTGATCAAAAGTCCTGGGATCCCTTGGACTGCGCCTTTGGTCCAAGAGATTCGGGCCCACAATATACCCATCGTCTCAGAGTTGGTCTTTGCGCGGCGTTATACCCAAGCGAGGATCATTGCGATCACCGGGAGCAATGGTAAGACTACTACGAGTATGCTCACGCATCAGTTGCTCAAGGATGGTGGTCTTCGTGTTGGATTGGTCGGAAATATTGGCCGGAGTTTTGCTCGGGATGTGGCTGAAAATGATTTTGATTATTATGTGCTTGAGATGAGTAGTTTTCAACTGGACGATTCACCAGGTTTTCGACCTGATATTGCTATTTTGCTCAACATTACACCAGACCATTTGGACCGATATGATGGTGATTTCGAACGCTATATCGATGCTAAATTTCAGATCACAGTCCATCAACGCAAAAGTGATTTTTTTATTTATAATGATGATATGGTCATTCGAGGGGCATTCTCCAAGCATCCGAGTAAGGCGTGTTGCATCCCCTTCTCACTAGAGAAGTCTTTTGAGCAGGGGGCCTACCTGGAAGACCAAAAGATTATTATACGAAGTCGACAAGATGTCCTCAGTATGAAAACAGAAGAACTTAATCTACAAGGCCGTCATAATGTGTACAATGTTATGTCTGCTGGATTGGCTGCTCAGTTGGTGAATATCCGCAAAGAATCGATCAAAAGAAGTTTGGTCGATTTCAAAACTGTAGAGCACCGTATGGAACTTGTACTCAAGAGACATGGTATACAATTTATTAATGATTCTAAGGCTACCAATGTCAATTCGGTGTTCTACGCCTTGGAGAGCATGAATTCCCCAACGGTATGGATCGCTGGTGGGCAGGATAAGGGTAATGATTATACCGAACTGATCCCACTAGTGAAGAAAAAAATCAAAGCTCTGGTTTGTTTAGGGCTGAACAACCGAAAACTCATTGATACTTTCAAGGAGTTGATTGATCCGATTATTGATACTCAGACTATGAAGGAGGCTGTACGCAGTGCTTACATGCTCGGATGTAGGAGGGACAATGTTTTGTTGTCTCCGGCTTGTGCCAGTTTTGATCTGTTTAAAAACTATGAAGATCGAGGCCAGCAATTTAAAGAAGAGGTGAAAAATTTGTAGATGGATAGCTTGGGCAAATACATCAAAGGTGATCGTTATCTGTGGGCTTTTATTGGTCTGTTAGCAGTCTTTTCGTTTTTACCGATCTACTCGGCCAGTACCAATTTGGTTGTTGTACATGGGAGTAGTACGGTGTTTCATTATTTATTCAAGCATGCACTTTTCTTAGCTGTGGGTTTTATCATCTTGTTTTTCACCCAATTCATAGATTATAAATATTTCGGTGGGCTGGCTGTTTTGGCAATGCCTTTGGTATTTGTCTTGCTTGTCGCTACTCTCATCCAGGGTCAGACGGAAGAAGGGGCTAGTGCAGCTCGATGGCTTCGTGTACCGATTATCAATGTTTTGTTTCAGACTTCTACAGCGGCAACCATGGTACTTCTGATCTATTGTGCGAGGTATCTGGCAAAGAATAAAGATAAGCCTATCAGTTTTATGGAATCGTTTTGGCCGCTACTTGTTCCGGTTTTTATCACTATTGCATTGATCTTTCCTGCCAATGGTTCTACGGCAGTGATATTATTTATCTTGGTGCTAATATTGCTTTTCCTTGGAAACTATCCTTTCCGATATTTGTTGCTCATGTTGCTGATAGGTGTTTTTGCTGCTGGGGTTTTTATCTTCGTTGCGCTCAAGTTGAGGGATAAAATACCGAGCAATCGTGTACATACTTGGAAGGGCCGTGTGGAGCGATTTATGGATAAAAATGCCGAGGAGAGTTATCAGGTTAAACGTGCCAAAACAGCTATCGTACTGGGTGGACAATTTGGACGAGGTCCTGGGAAGAGTGCGTTGAAGGCTTCTTTGCCACAATCTTCATCAGATTTCATCTATGCTATCATCGTTGAGGAGTACGGTGCAGTGGGAGGTATTATATTGCTATTCATCTATGTAATGATCTTTCTGCGTGTCCTAATCATCGCTACGAAGGTAGATCGTTATTTCGGCAGCCTACTCGTGTTGGCGATGGGCTTACCCATAGTCAGTCAAGCGTTGATAAATATGGGGGTGGCAGTCAATTTGTTGCCAGTTACCGGCCAAACCTTGCCGTTGATTAGTGCTGGGGGTACCTCGATATGGATAAGCTGTTTTGGTTTGGGGGTGATTTTAAGCGTCAGCCGAACCATTCAAAAGGATGATCCATTTATGTTAGAAACAGAAAATATCAAAGAAAATGAAGAAAAAATCGCCTAAGATTCTAATCTGTGGAGGGGGTACCGGAGGACACGTATATCCTGCTATTGCTATTGCAGACGCGCTGAAAAAGCGCTTGTTGGAAATGGATCGTCTGGGAATTTTTTTATTCATAGGTGCCAAATATCATATGGAAATGGAAAAAGTCCCCCAAGCAGGTTATGACATCAAAGGACTGTGGATATCAGGCTTTCCTGAAAAAATTTCGAAAGAAATATTTGTTTTTATTTTGAAGGTAATCAATAGTTGTAAGGAATCTAGAAAAATTATCCGATCCTTTCGTCCAGATGTGGTTATCGGCACAGGAGGCTATGTTAGCGGTATTCCGTTGTGCTTAGCGTATGGCTATAAAATCCCTATATTCGTTCAGGAGCAAAATACCAGGCCAGGATATACTAATATTAAAGTAGGGGGGTATTGTGCCAAAAAAGTATTCGTAGCTTTTGAAGAATCTTTGGTATTTTTTAGTAAAAATAAAACGATCGTCACTGGTAATCCGGTACGTTCAGAATTTCTTTCCCCATTGCCCAGCCGTGAGAAAGCTTGCCAAAAATTTGGTTTAAACCCTAATAGACCTATCATTCTCTCGATAGGCGGTAGTCATGGAGCACGTAGCATCAATAATGGTTGGATTAAAGGTGTCAATAGACTCGTAGATAAAGATATACAACTCCTATGGCAGGTGGGTAAGCCTGATTTTGAAAAAATTAGAAATAATCCTGGGTGTCAACATCCAAATATTCGTTTTAGAGAATTCATCAATGATGTGCGTATGGCCTATGTTGCGGCGGACGTTGTCGTATCGAGGGCTGGTGGGTTGGCCATATCAGAGCTTGCAGTCTTGGGCAAACCTTGCCTACTCATCCCTTTACCGTGGTCAGCTGAGGACCATCAGTTCATAAATGCAAACGCTGTGGTGAACAAAAAAGCCGCTTTTATGATCCGGAACGAAGAAATAGATGAAAAACTCATCGATACGGTCATTTATATGCTGAATAATCAAGCCATGAGGCAAACCTTATCGAAAAATATTTTAGCTATCAGCACACCAAATGCAGTACATACAATCGCAGAAGAAGTTATAAATTACTTATGAGTATAAGTCTAAATACTATTCAAAATTTTTACTTTTTGGGCATCGGTGGCATTGGGATGAGCGCATTGGCCCGATATTTTCACAGTATGGGTAAGGTCGTATCCGGATACGACCGTACCCCAACAGTCTTAACCTGGCAAATGGAAAAAGAAGGTATACCCATTACCTATCAAGACAGTCCCGATATTCTACCTATTTGGCTCGGACCCAAGCATAGCTTGATCATTTACACCCCAGCTATGTCCAAAGATAACCAACAATGGCAGCTTTTGAGAGCACAATCCTACCTAATCAAGAAACGTTCCGAGGTATTGGGATTGATCACGAGAGATAGTTTTTGCCTGGCCGTAGCTGGTACTCATGGTAAAACGACTACCTGTACACTGCTTGGGCACATACTCCACGGTGCTGGTAAAAAAAGTACAGCTTTCCTAGGTGGAATTGCAGAAAATTATCAATCCAATATTATCCTAGGCGGTAAAGAAATATCAGTGGTCGAGGCCGACGAATTTGACCGTTCCTTTCTACAATTATCTCCCGACATTGCTTGTGTCACCTCGATAGATGCCGATCACCTCGACATCTATCAAAATAAAGATGCTCTAGAAGACAGCTATCGAACATTTTCTCAACAATTGAAACCCCAAGGTAAGCTCTTTGTGTATAAAGGTTTGCCTATATCAGGAGGCGTTGCCTACGCTGCTGGAGAGTGCGCTGATTACTATTCAGACCATCTACGGATGGAGTCAAATGGATGGTGTTTTGATTTTCATAGTCCCGATGAAACTTGGGAAGCTTTGCCCCTTCCCCTACCGGGCCAGCACAACATGGGGAACGTTACGGCGGCCCTAGCTATGGCTATACAGATGGAGGTCACAGCCGGAGAGGTACGGGTGGCCCTAGCCTCCTTTCGAGGGATTAAACGACGTTTCTCCATACAACATCGGTCGGGTGAAAAAATCTATATCGATGATTATGCTCATCATCCCACAGAAATAGATGCACTCATCAGCACAGCAAGAGTATTGGCCCCCGGTAAAAAAATCCTAGGTGTATTTCAGCCACATCTTTTTAGCCGGACCAGGGATTTTCAAGAAGTCTTTGCTCGAAGTTTGGAAAAACTAGACGCACTGATTTTGCTTGAGATCTATCCGGCTCGTGAAGAACCTATTGAAGGGATCACTGCTGCAGCCCTGCTTAAACAAATTCAATTAGAAGAAAAAGAAGTAGCTAATCTTTCAAACGCCATGGAAAGGATTCGTAAAAAGGATTTTCAAGTATTGCTGACCATAGGAGCTGGAGACATTGACACGTTGGCCGAACCTATAAAAAAATGGCTAAATGAACAATACGATTAAATGAAATACAAACTAACATACTTCACAATCGTATTGGCTACAGTAGCAGTGATCTCCCTGATCATCTTTACCCAAAAATACCATAAGGAAAGATTCTTGAAAAATATTAGGATCATAGTTGATACTTCAGTAAGGATTTTTTTTATAAATGATCAAGATATTAAACGGCTTATATTCACTACTTATGGGGCCATAAGTAGAAAAAAGCTTCACGAAATCAATACATTAGAAATAGAAAAAAAACTCGACAGTCATCCTTTCATACAAAAATCTGAAGTTTTTCTCACTACCGACGGTATGCTCAATGTTATTGTCCGGCAACAAGAGCCTGTCTTGCGGATCAAAGACGGCATTAAGAGTTATTATTTAACCAAAGAAGGTCAATTGATGCCCCTCAGCCCGACTTATGCTACCGAAGTGATTTTAGCCGAAGGTCCCTTTTCAAAAGAAGACCGAAAGAAACTAATCTCCTTGATCTCATACATCAATATAGACAAATTATTGAAGAATCAAATCATTGGTATCCGGAAAGTTGCATCAAATTCATTTAACTTGATCACACAAATAAACCATTATATCATTGCATTCGGTTCGTTGATGGATCTTGACGTTAAATTTGGTAAGTTGAAAGCTTTTTATGAGCAATACCTAGATAAAATAGAAACTAATCAATACAAGATGATCTATTTACAATATAAAAATCAAATCGTTGCAATAAAAAGATAAACTTATGGAATACCAAGATCTGGCCGTAGGTCTCGACATTGGTACTACGAAGATCATAGCAGTTGTAGGCCGAAAAAACGAATATGATAAGATCGAAATTCTCGGTGTGGGACGAGCCAAAAGCATTGGCGTACATAGAGGCGTAGTGAACAATATAACCCAAACGATAGAATCTATTACTCAGGCTGTGACCGAAGCCGAACGTAGTTCAGATGTCAAAATAAAGGAAGTTATCGTCGGGATCGCTGGACAACACATCAGAAGCTTGCAACACAGTGATTATATTATCCGGAAAGATTTTGAAGAAGTCATCAGTCATGAAGATATCAAGCGACTGATCGGCCAAGTACACAAACTCATTATGCTTCCAGGTGAAGAGATCATACACGTCTTACCTCAAGAGTACAAAGTCGATAGTCAAGTAGAGATCAAAGAACCCATCGGCATGTATGGTAGCCGTTTAGAAGCCAATTTTCACTTGGTTGTAGGTGAAATCTCCTCCATTCGTAATATTGGTCGGTGCGTCAAGGCATCTGGTTTAGGTCTAGCTGGGATCACCCTAGAACCTTTAGCTTCTGCTGAAGCAGTGTTGAGCCTTGAAGAAAGAGAAGCCGGCGTGGCTCTGGTTGATATAGGAGGAGGTACTACAGATATCGCCATCTTCAAAGACAATATCATCCGCCATACTGCTGTGATCCCTTTCGGAGGTAATATTATCACCGAAGATATCAAAACCGGATGTTCAATCATCGAACGACAAGCAGAACTACTGAAAGTCAAATTCGGTTCGGCCTGGCCCGGAGAAAACAAAGAGACTGAGATCGTATCGATACCCGGCTTACGCGGACGTGAGCCTAAGGAGATCTCTTTGAAACGCCTCTCACAAATCATCAATGCTCGTATCAGTGAGATACTCGAGCAAGTCTATATGGAAATCAAAAGCTATGGACACGAAGAGCAAAAAAAACACCTCATCGCGGGATTGGTCATGACAGGTGGCGGATCTCAACTCAAGCACATCCGTCCGCTCACCGAATATACTACCGGTATGGATGTACGCATCGGCTATTCCAACGAGCACATCGCTGGCGGAGAAGATCACAACCTAGCCCATCCAGAATACGCCACAGCCATCGGTTTGGTAATGAAAGGACTAGACCGGTTATATAACGAAATAGACCATGGATCTAAAAATATCGTACACCCTCATGGTGTATTCCTTTCAGGAGAATTATTCAAAAACGTTATTCCAAAAGACATTTCCGAAGAAATCCCTTCAGCTAAAAAAGAGGAGAAGAGCAAAGCACGGTCCCGGTCTTTCATTGAAATTTGGGCCGATAAATTCCGTCAAATATTGAACGATACCGAATAAATTACAAGCCCAATGAAAAAAGAAAACCCTACGCATACAGAAAATATTAAATTTGAACTTCCTAAAAACCGCTCAGCCGCCATCAAAGTGATCGGGATAGGCGGTGGGGGTAGCAATGCTGTGAATTATATGTTTGAACAAGGTATCACTGGCGTAGACTTCATTATTTGCAATACGGATGCACAAGCCCTCAACAACAGTTCTGTACCTGTAAAAATCCAATTGGGTGCTTCTATCACTGAGGGTTTAGGCGCTGGAGCCGATCCAGAGGTCGGCGAAAAAGCTGCTTTAGAAAGTCTAGAAGAGATCAAAAGCATCCTAGATACCAACACCAAGATGACCTTCATCACTGCAGGTATGGGTGGGGGGACTGGTACGGGTGCTGCTCCAGTCGTCGCAGGGATATCTAAAGAGATGGGCATACTCACTGTGGGCATTGTCACTATACCATTTTATTTTGAAGGACGGATGCGTCTTGAGCAAGCTCAAAAGGGGATAGAAGTATTGAGGAAAAATGTTGATTCGCTTATTGTCATCAACAATGATAAGCTTCGAGAACTCTATGGCAACCTCGGGTTCAAAGCCGGCTTTGCTAAAGCTGATGAAGTACTGACCACTGCTGCCAAGGGTATTGCAGAGGTGATCACCCACCATTATAAGCAAAATATCGATCTACGCGATGCCCGTACCGTACTCAAAGGCAGCGGTACAGCCATTATGGGATCATCTACTGCCGGTGGTGAAAACCGAGCCAAAGAAGCTGCTGTACGAGCACTAGATTCTCCATTGCTCAATGATAATAAAATCACTGGCGCTCAAAATGTGCTCCTGCTCATCGTATCAGGAAAGATCGAGATCACTATTGACGAGATCGGTATCATCAGTGATTACATCCAGGCAGAAGCCGGAAATAATGCCAACATCATCATGGGTATCGGAGAGGACGAAACTATTGAAGAGAGTATTTCGGTGACTATTGTAGCCACAGGATTCCCTACAGATGTACAACGTAGTATCAGCCATGAGGAGAAAAAAGTCTTTCATAGTCTCGACGAAACCGCTGAGCAAAAACCACTTACCTCAAATGATTTCTTTTCCTCTGTATCTTATCCAAAATCCAATCAACATATATCAAAAGCATCACGAGTTTTTTTCTGTACTCAGTATCACGATAAAAAAAATGCTCCAATACAAGCTCCTATGACCCAACCCTTAGGTCAAACATTGAAGACAACCTCAAATGAAGTCTTGGTCGAATCACAACAACGGTATTTACTTGAAGAAGTCCTTGATAAATACCCATCAGCCTCATTTGAAGAAGGGAAAGAAGGCCAAAAAATTGTATTTGAATTAGAAAATAACACCACAACAAACGAACAATGCCTCTCCGACAGAGAAGCAAAATTTGATGAGAAAAGAAACATTCAGCTCAGTTTTGAAATATCTCAAGAGACGCTACCTCCTTTAGTTGTTGAATCACCAATACCTGAAGACCTTGAGCTAAAAATCCAAGAATGTAAACAACGATTGAAAATGTTCAATTATAAATTCAAGAAGCACTTAAAGGATATCGAAGAAAATGAACGCACGCCAGCCTACAAACGCCAAGGCATAGAGTTGGACGAAAGTACAACGGCCCAGACCCGTTTGAGATATTCGGTAGAGATGGACGAACGCAACCAACCCAAGATACGACCCAACAACTCATTTTTGCATGATGATGTAGACTAAACCACCGTAAAAAAACGAAAAATTATGGAGAAATCATCATTTCCATTTACTGCTTGTAAGATACCTTCTAGTATAACAATAGTCTCTTTGAATTGGGAATATTCATCACCGTCTATTTAACGAAATTTGTCGATGAATATGCTGTTTAAACATTTACTCGCTTCATATTCTCGGATTGATACCTCAAGCTGGAGTCAGTAGTGCAAAAATAAAATCTTGTTATTTGATTAGAATTCTAAAATAATTCAAATAGAAGAAATTATTTAGACTAATATCAAAAACCTAAATCCATGTTCAGAGGTGTCAAATCTCAACCGATCGAACCGTATCGCCGGTATATCTCATTTCTGACACGTACCATGTGGTAATAGAGATAGGTTTGTTTTTATAAAATATCAAGAAGATCTCAGTGGTTTTTTAAAATTCTTTTCTTTGTAAGAGATCTTAAAAAGATTACTATGATAAAAGTATTATACTCCTTTATTCTTGTATTAGGCTTATCGATAGGCTTCAGTGTTGGTAAGCATAAAGCAAAAAGGAAGAGAAAATTTAAGATGACTAAAGTAATCAAAAAGAAAGGAAACGCCTCTTGGTATGGGCCAGGCTTCCACGGGAGGAAGACAGCCAATGGGCAGATCTTTGATATGAGAAAATTCACTGCTGCACATAAAACTTTACCCTTTGGTACAAAGCTTAAGGTGACTAACCCAAAAAATGGCAAGACCGTCACCGTAACAATCAACGACCGTGGCCCAAGCCCGAATGGTAGGATACTCGACTTGAGCAAAGCAGCCTTTAAAGCGATTGCTCACAACGACCGCGGTGTGATTCAGGTACAATACGAAGAGGTTTTATAGAGAATTCTATTCTGTTTTCTTAGCTTAATTTTTTTGAACGAGTATGGTGTGTATACGTGTAAGTGATCACTATATTATCCCCCCCTCCAGGTAACATTTATCGTTAAACGTCCTCAGAGGATATCTTTTGTAAGTCCCTTTTTCACGTACGGTCAAGTAGGGTTTTTTGAAAAATTCCCGGCTTATACATGCAATAAAACGGGAAGTCTCATTTTAGGGCTTTGGCCACATAAGTGATCACCATTATTTGATCGATATAATTCTACTTCTTTTTATAGGCGTATGTCCCTGTCCCCCTCACGGTAGATACGATCCATATGGGGTTGTAAATATCTCTGCTTTGCAATACTCTCTTGATATAGTGAGGCTTCAGGACCATATTTATCGACGGACTTGTAGGGTTTATTCTTGAAGTCTCCTTAGTATAACTATCTTTGTATCTGGGTTTGTTGGCCTTTATCTTTTATAGCACACACCTTAATATCTTGGACGCCCTTTCTCGTTTTGGTGCACTTATAGCCTCTCTGCCTATACGAGAAGGCTAGTGGTTGGCTACTAAGTAGATATCTTTTCCGTTCAGGTGTCCTTCCACTAACAGGATATCCTGGATATAATCACTAAAACCGATCTTTTGATTATAGATCTTCAACTTCATTGGCCTGAAATTATTTATATACAAATCGATTATTTTGATAGACCAAACTATAGTCGATACCCACGCTTGTTATACGAATTGTGATGAAGGATACCATAATCACACATTTGTGAAGCCGGTTGGTTGATCAAGTTTTCCAACACCTTTCTGTTTTCGATACATACCAAAACCATAGGTATATAAGGTCTTTTGGCTATTTTTGTTCCTATTTCGGACAGAACTTTGGCGAGTTATTTCAGCTTGTGCCCATATTTATAGTTGTTCCGTTGTTTGGGGACTCGTCAGGAGTGAAATCTTTGCTTTGGATTTGGGGTCTAAGCACTTTGATTTGTTTATACAAAGATTTCATCAGAATACCCTTCCTTGTAAGGTGGTGTAGATTTAGCCAATTAGCTCTCTGCCGGTATGCTGATATGAACGCACCCTCGTCTCTATATAGCTGATCTACTTTATGGTATCCGGAAAAGATTATTTACGTTGTGAGAATCGATGGTAGCCGTTTTATAGATTTTTTGTGCGTAAAAAGTTAGCTACAAAAATAAATAAAAAAGCATTTAAAAATTATTATATTCAATAATTTAAGTTTTTTTAAAAATATTATTATATGGTAATTAAAACCACTAAAAACACTTTTATATATGAAAAAGTCGCACTTATAGTTTTGAATGTTCTTTTCGTTGTTACCCATACCTATCAATCCAAAGGGTTATCAAAGCTCTGGTGAAAGACCATTTGAGTCTAGAAAGCCTTCCCGCACGTCAAAGTCAGCATCGAGTGCGTATACAAGGTAAACACCGATGAGCGCATGGCCGATTTAAATTCTCAGAGGTCGCGAATCTAGCCCTAAATGCCTTCTATTTGAAATCCAAGGATTACCCCCATCCTTCCTTTCAAAACGTATTGAAGTCCGTGGTACAGAGAGGTGCTCCTAGAGGAGATTTTGCTAAAGTATAATCCAGAGTCCGAAGAGTACGGTATCATCCTCTCCGGTTACACTTTTGCAATCTTCTAAAACCCCTTATAATCAGTTGGCGGCCTTGTATTTGTGGTTGATGTGGTTTCTAAATTAAGGCTATGGCTTAGATCAGAGCCAAGTGCTCTTCAATGGGATTCCTTTTCAATAATTTCAAAAATCATGAGTCTATTTCAGTAATTAAGATGATTTGAATGACGTTATCCGTCATACTGAGAAAGTCGTCATAGGGGCATAGTCTTTCTGACTACAAATTTTAGCCAAGCTGGAGAAAACGTTTATTTCAGCACTCTAGCTTCGACTTTTGGTAAGGGTATACGATGGGTCGATTCGCTCTCAAACCTTTCGTATATTCAACTCTTGATGGCCGCCTGATCTCCTGACAAACGGATGGATTTTTTTAACCTATTGGACTCACGGCGTTGGGCTCAATAGGGACTAGTACAAGAAAATTTATACGATGTTTGGGTTTACTCTTTGCTGTAAAAAAAAATATAACTACTGGCATGACCTGAATATTAGCGCCTTTGGAACACCTTGGCGGGGGGGTATGGATTGGGCTCTCAGTTAGGAAGATGGGGTCAAGCAAAGACATCCACTACAACCTCAATTGGGGGGGGCAAAATGGTAGTAAGCGTCATACCTGTATCAAACTAGAGTGTTAGGACTGGTTATTATGTTCAGTCACTATTGGGAAATATATTCAAAAACCAGATTGACCAGCACATTGGAGTATCAATTCGGGAAAAAGGGTTATTCACGGCTCGAGCGGGGCTTTACCAGAAAGAAAGTCAATGAAGACTTCATTCCAGTCATTGATCCGATGCCAAATTATTACAAAAATTTGCCAAGCAATTTCAAGACACCAACAAAGATTGCCAGTATTTCGGAAAGATTTTTTACTGACAATATAGCTATAGTTATATCAACTGGCCAATGCTCTATGTCTAAGACTTGGACAATATCCAGACAATCGGAGACTACAATGGTACGGGACGAAGCATCTCAGGGAATGTAGCCAAATATTATTTGGGCGAAGATCGCACCACAGTAATAATTAGATTTTTAGCTTCAATATCTACCTCTCTTTACGGCTCTCTGACCACATCATTCTGAAAGCTACTCTGACTTATCTATGGCTTGCTTCGGAGCAATTCAAGACGGTCAAAGATCTTTTAGGATCATATTTCGTGTATGATGTAGACAATTTTATCGCCAGGGGTTAATCGGGTAATCCAAACCTACGCATACCCAATCGTGTCGCATTCAAAAATAATCATATGTAACACGACTATTTCTTTTTCAAGAAATACATCAATATTTAAATATTAATGTATTTCTCCTATACCTCGCTTTGATTTTTATTTGGGAGTCCAGGACAATTATATAATTTTTTGACATAAAGGGACGTTTTGACATTACAGTTTTTCCAAAAATTACCTATAGTAAGAGCCGGAGCAAAATTTCATCAACCATGAGTTTAAGGAAGGTTTGTCGCTAAAACTTAACAATCAAGACACCTTGTTTATCAATGGTCTTTATGCCAATCAGACGCCTACGGTTGAGAGAGCTTTCCCCAATGCACGGATCAATAATTTGGTGAGGTCTAAGTTGAAAATTCCGCAAACGTTTAGAGGAGAACTTAGTTCTCTCTATAATTTGTCGGTGATCTGGGCTAGAAGCAATTTGTGTTATATCTAATTTTACAACTAGGTTTTGGTCAGTCAATATTACCCCTAAGGTTATGAAGCCGGATTCATTAATGAAGTGACTACAGGAATCGAAAGGCAACACATAGGGGCTGAAATCGGCCTGGAGATTAAGCTTTTACCAGTATGAAAACTCTTAGGTGTGGCTTCGATTGGATGATTTGTTTATACGAATGATCCGATGGTCTATTACGGTCACAATAAATTGCTTAATTTTATCAAAAAAGGCCGGGCGTATATCAAGAACTATAGGGTATAGGGAAGTCCTAAATAGGCTTATCATCTGGGTTTCAAACACGAATCACCTCACTATTGGTGACTGGGACTCAGTGTGGAATTACCTAGTAGTGAATTGTGTCAATATCGTATCAGGCTTGTGTACTGAAGCTTTATATGAGGGACTATCCGATTCTACTTGAGGCGCAAGCTATAAGACTCCGCAGACAAGAACGTTTTTTCGACGAGTTTTTTCTCAACCTCAATGTTGATAAAAATTGTAGGCTGGGAGATAAATATCTCGTGGTTTTTCTAAACGATATAAATCTATTGAACAAGACATTATAAGACCGATGGCTATGAGCAAGGTAGAAAATTGACCCATGAGATTTTGATGCAAGACAAAAACCGATCGGTGCCACAATTCAGGCCGCGTTAATGGTACGGCCAATGCGTGCCCCTCTTCTTAAACATCTTACTGATATTTTAAGCAAAACCCATCGCTATGATATTCAAAAAATTATCCCTTATCTTTTTTAAATTAACCTCTTGATCGGAGTCCTTTTGAGTGCTTGTATTCATGGAGATCATTACTCTATCTCTATTTTACCAGTAAATCCTAAACCGGAAACAGCTGTCGTGATCACAATTCAAAAATTGAAAGCCTTGACATATAGGCTGGAGTTGGAAGTAGACCAAAGAGGATCTCGTCATATAGGGTACAGTCACGGCCAACGATGAATAAAATAATTTTTTAGAGAAATCTTTATTCAAGATGCTAGTGGAGGGAGGCCTTCGGGTGAAACTAGCCTAAAGTGAACTTTTTAAAGCCTATCCCTTCGGGCATAAGATCCAAGTCCAAGCCAAGGGGGACTTTATCTCAATAATAATTTTTGGTAGATCCAACTTGGTACTTCTTGTATGGACAAGAGAAACTAGGTAGGATAGACCCACTTCAGAAATACCTTGTCAAAACTGATGGTGGGTAGTTCATCCACACCCTCACCCATGAGTATTGAAGCGCTCCAATGATGCATGGTTTGATATATTAATACGTTTGTAGGGGAGTAATTCACCGATGCGGAATTTTCTAAACCCTATGCAAATGTAGAAAGTAAAAAAACATCAGTCTCCAGTTGATCAATTGTTAAGCAAAGTCGCTAAATTCTATACCAATGGATATGCTCGATTTGCTAAAGATCGGGTAGCTCACAAGGCAGGGGGAATATCAGCGGGATTTTGCTCAAATTTAGGGATACTTACCAGCTCATTATCCGTGACCTGAATGATATACAAATGAACGAACCTAGATGCGGGAGTCAGCCTCCATATGCTGAGGCCTAAGGGCCGATCATCTTAGAATACATATAAGAAAAAGCAGTATAATAAACACCTTGAAATCTACAACGGTACAACGGCAGATATAAACTTCTCAGCATCAGTCTTGCCAGAGATAGCAAGGGAAAAGGAAATTTATAATTCGAATAAAAGCTCAGTGGTATCTTAGCTAGTGTATAAACTTTGGTCTTCAGACATTCAAGGGCTATACTCTATACCAGATATGCCATCATGCCCAAGGCGACATCGATGATAGGATTCACTAGCAATGATCAAATTGTCCTGAAAAAGAAGGGTAAAATTATCGATAAAATCGGTAAACAAGTCGATATATTTTCTAGTCGAGATAAAATTTTTAGACGTAAGACCATTATAACAAAACCGAATCTGAATTACGATAGCTTAGAATGGGATATTTTTCTAAAACATGACATCTCTAGGCTTGGATATTTCTGAGCAAAGTTTAGCCGAAATTGAATGTAGTAAATGGGCTTGCTAGCCCTGAGGAAATATTTTTTTTTGTAAAAGGTTTGAATGGTTGTTATACTGCTAGGCAGATGTACCACATCGGGCGGTATACATCATGACTGCATAAGAGGATTTCATGTACGCCACATTGCAAAATAGCTTGGGTATAACCTGTAAAGGAATTCGCTGTCGGTCTTTAGATGGATACACGCATCAGGTTTTTAAATAGCATGATATTTTTTTTAAAAAAATATAAATAAGTCAGTCTGTATTTGGTCTTTTTGTGTTTTATCTGCGGATTGGGGAAGGTGATCCAAATCTTGTCGACCTCTTGTAGACCAAAGAAATTTTGAATTCACTCGATGCATGTCTGAAGAAGGTAATATTTTTCAATCCTTTTTCTAAGGTATTTTTGGCACCCCGTTAAAAATATGCCTCCTTAATATTGTTCCCGATGAAATTTTTATGAGGATAAACATAGGCCAAATCCAAGGTGTATTTACCCTGTCCGTAACCGAGTTATAAGATAATAGGATTTCGATTTTAGAAAAATCTTAACCCCATAATATTCTTTTAAATGAAATTTTTCATCCAATTTGGGCTGTATAATATTAGGGAAGGTTTAATTTTATGCAAAACGTTTCGACTTATTTTTTTACATTCTTATTTGTTTGATAAAAAAAACTTATATTGTAATGATTTACTTATCAATAGATTTATTTTGAGCTAATTTCTTATGAAGCATTTTACTGGTATTACCCGTACCATCGTTCCTCCAGCTGGAGGATAAAAGATATACTTCAGTCGTGTGATAAAAGTTCAATTCTGGTTGAGTAGTGTATTTCCATGAAGCTAGTTACTCATTGATAATCATATTGAAGAGGTTTTTGTCTTTTATTGGCTTGCTTAGGCTATGTTTTACAGCTTCGTAAAGACCTTTATTTTGAAAGGGTACCAAAGATCTTACCCTGTATGATTAGTATCATGTCCATATTCTGATCGAGGTGTTTCACATTGATACGTGGTGTTAGTCTGTTATGAGAAGATATGGTTTAAAATCTATTCTAACGGGTCCAATTCACGCACGCTATGTGTATTTATAAAAGTATCATATATTTGTTCTAGGGCATATACAAATATGGTGTTACAAGGGCTCAAAACCCAAGCACTTAATAAGGGTGAAGAAGACATAAACACGTCAATAGCCCCAATATATTAGCAGGAATCTCCGTCGTGATATTGAATTGCTACGAATTGTGATGCATCACGTGCATCACCCAGAAAAATATCGCCCGGGGGGTGGTTTATAGATAATGCGCGATGGAATAAAACAGACCATATAAGATAAAATATTATAGCCAATACCACCACGTATGCTCAAGATAAAAAGTCTTCGGTTATAGAAAAAGTCTAACATTATCAAGGTCAATCCTTTTATAAGGATGTCCAAGAGAAGGCTGATACTTGCGAAGATCAAGTTGGTCAACATATCACCTAGTATAAATTCTTTATTTTTGTAAAATATTACTATAAACCATTTTAAATATGATTACGGTAAGTAAAAAGGACATGCTGTATAAATATATAACCCCTTGATTGAGAATAGTGCTTATAGATTATAATTTAAAAACTAGATAAGTTTTTTAAAAAAAAATAGTTTAACTTTTCTCCCCTTCGTCCAAAACTAAGCCAGACAGACCTGAGCTTCGTGCGTCACTACGTTGTACTACCTGTCGATCACGCCAATCTTCTATTTGTCGGAAGTTACCTGATAAGAGGACTTCAGGCACCTTCCAGCCTTTATATTCAGCCGGGCGAGTGTACACAGGCGGAGCGAGCAAACCATCTTGAAAGGAATCCGTAAGGGCTGAAGACGCATCGCTTAAGACGCCAGGTATCAAACGAATCACCGCATCAGCTACTAATGCGGCGGCCAACTCACCTCCAGAGAGCACATAGTCTCCGGTAGAGATCTCTCGAGTGATTAAATGATCCCTCACCCGCTGATCCACCCCTTTGTAATGCCCACAGAGGACGATCAGATTTTTCTTTAGAGAGAGTGCATTAGCATCGGCTTGTACAAAAGGTTTTCCGTCGGGAGCCATGAAGATCACCTCATCATAATTCCGTTCGGCTTGGAGCTGTACCAAGCAACGATCAATAGGCTCGATACGCATAACCATACCGGCCCCACCGCCGTAGAGATAGTCGTCGATTTTCCGATGCTGGCCTAGGCCATAAGCACGAAGATCATGGACGTGGATTTCTACCAGTCCTTTATCTATAGCCCTTTTGACAATAGAAGCGGAAAAAGGACCTTTTAGTAGTTCAGGGACTACCGTAATGATATCTATGCGCATTCGGATTTATTTGATACAAAAATACACGGATTGGATCAGAGGACGTATGTTTCCCTTTCTTGTGCAAGTATATCAATCTTCTGATTGGAGCGAAGCGATGAGAAATTCCCGATTCATTCGGGCAATATTTTCTAGAGAAATCTCTTTTGGACATTGTACCTCACAAGCGCCGGTATTTGTGCAATTGCCAAAGCCTTCTTCGTCCATCTGCCGAACCATATGAAGAACACGGCGCTGGGCTTCGACTTTTCCTTGGGGTAGTAGCGCCAGTTGAGAGACTTTGGCTGAGACAAAGAGCATGGCCGAGGCGTTTTTACATGTGGCCACACAGGCACCACAACCTATACAAGCAGCTGCATCAAAAGCCTTGTCAGCATCGTCTTTGGGGATAGGGATTGCATTGCCATCAATGGTATTTCCTGAGGTATTGACCGAAACAAAACCACCAGCGGCCATAATTCGATCAAAAGAAGAGCGGTCTACCACTAGGTCTTTTATCACCGGGAAAGCTTTTGCCCGCCAAGGCTCTATGTAAATCGTCTCACCGTCTCGAAAACGCCGCATATGCAACTGGCAGGTGGTGATGGAACGATCAGGCCCATGGGCTTCGCCGTTGATGTAAAGCGAACACATCCCACAGATCCCTTCGCGGCAATCATGATCAAATGCTACGGGATCTTTACCCTGACGGATGAGTTGATCGTTGAGGAGGTCGAGCATTTCCAAAAAAGAATTCTCAGGCGAAATATCATGCATCACATAGGTTTCAAAGTGTCCAGCTTCTTTAGGGTTGTCTTGACGCCATATCTTGAGTGTGAGGCTCAAATATTTGTTTATTGACATGATGTTGTTATTTGTACGAACGTGTCTTCAACTCGACGAATTCAAAATTCAAAATCTCTTTGTGCATGATCTCTTCTGCAATGCGATCACCACTGTACTCCCAGGCCGATACGTGAGCGTAATGGACGTCGTCACGTAGGGCTTCACCTTCTTCAGTACGGGATTCTTCCCGGAAATGACCACCACAGGATTCTTTACGTTCGAGGGCATCCATAGCGAGCAATTCGCCTAGTTCAAGGAAATCGGCCACGCGTCCAGCCTTTTCCAGCTCAGGATTCAAGAGGTCTGCTTGTCCTGGCACACGGACGTCCTTCCAAAATGCTTCACGGATCGATTGAATCTCGGCGATGGCTTTTTGTAAGCCTTCTGCATGGCGAGTCATACCGACCTTATTCCACATGACAATGCCCAAGGCTTTATGAAAATGATCGACTGGCTGGTTTCCATTATTTTTTAGGAAAAAGCTGAGGCGATCTTTCACTTTCCTTTCAGCTTTTTCAAATTCGGGGTGATCCGTAGAGATATGGCCTGTACGGATGTCATCTGCCAGATAATCGGCTATGGTATACGGTAGGATAAAATAGCCGTCGGCCAAGCCCTGCATAAGGGCTGAAGCACCCAAACGGTTGGCCCCGTGGTCAGAAAAATTAGCTTCACCTATCACATAACAACCTGGTATAGTGCTCATTAGATTGTAGTCCACCCAAACGCCGCCCATTGTATAGTGTACTGCCGGATAGATCTTCATCGGAGTTTTATAGGGATTTTGATCGGTGATTTTTTCGTACATTTGGAAGAGATTACCATATTTGGATTTGACGACTTTTTCACCTAGGCGTGTGATCTCCTCGGTATCGGGATGATGCAAACCGAGCTCATGAACTTTCTCCTGACCGTAGTGTTGAATGGCCGATGAAAAATCCAAGAAGACTCCCTCTTTGGTATCATTGTTTTCAATGCCAAAACCCGCATCGCAACGCTCCTTAGCTGCACGTGAGGCTACATCGCGAGGGACGAGATTACCAAAGGAAGGATAGCGTCGCTCGAGATAATAGTCCCGAGCTTCTTCAGGTAGATCTCCAGGCTTTTTACGCCCTTCTCGGATATCCACAGTATCTGCGATTGTTTTGGGTACCCAGATACGTCCATCATTGCGCAGGGATTCGGACATCAAAGTGAGTTTGGATTGATGCGCACCATGTACTGGGATGCAGGTGGGGTGAATCTGTGTATAACAAGGGTTGGCAAAGAAAGCTCCCTTTTTATGGATCTTCCAAGCTGCACTTACATTCGTACCCATCGCATTAGTCGATAGGAAAAAGACATTGCCATAGCCACCTGAGGCTATGACCACTGCGTGAGCGGCATAACGTTCGACCGAACCAGTGACCAGATTTCGGGCGATGATTCCCCGAGCTTTCCCGTCGATGATGACCAAATCGAGCATCTCATGACGGTTGTACATCTGCAGACGCCCCTTACCGATCTGACGAGACATGGCCGAATAACAACCCAAAAGCAGTTGTTGGCCAGTCTGTCCCTTGGCATAGAAAGTTCTTGAGACCTGCACGCCTCCAAAAGAACGATTATCGAGTAAACCGCCGTAATCATGGGTAAATGGCACACCTTGAGCTACACATTGATCGATGATGTTAGCTGAGACCTCAGCCAGACGATATACATTGGCCTCGCGCGTACGGTAGTCACCCCCTTTGATCGTATCGTAAAAAAGTCGATAGATCGAGTCATTATCCCCTTGATAATTTTTTGCTGCATTGATCCCGCCCTGTGCCGCGATGGAATGAGCTCTTCGTGGCGAATCTTGAAAGCAAAATGCTTTAACTTTATAGCCCAATTCGGATAAAGTAGCTGCAGAAGACCCACCGGCAAGGCCTGTACCGATAACAATTATCTCGATACGAGAGCGGTTGTTTGGTGCAACAAGCTTCAGTGCAGCTTTGTGGTTTTCCCACTTATCTGTCAAGGGACCTTGGGGGATTTTTGATTCTAAACTACTCATGACGTGCGGCAATGTATGTAAAAAGCATTAAAAAAAAAACTATATCAGTTAAAAAAAAACCAAAATGCAATGGCTGAAAATCCTAAGGATATCAACCAAAAATAGATCACGCCCAACTTTTGGATCCAAAGCGTATAACGCTTGTGCCTGGCGCCCATCGATTGGAAAGCCGACTGGAATCCATGACTCAAATGGATAGCCAGCACAATGAAGGCCGATATGTATATAGCCGTATAAACCGGATTTTTAAACAAGGTAATTACTAGTTGATAATCATTTATCCCTTGAGTGTTACTTATTTTCATTGGGAGTATAAAATTTTTCAGATGTAGTATCAAAAAACAGAGTACAAAGATACCCGTATAGATCATCGTACGGGCATTGAAAGGAGTGTGAGCCGACCATTTATTGACGGTATAACTTACCCTTCCTCGAGCGGCTCTATTTTCCAAATGCAATTTGATCCCCAAAAAAATGTGAGCGATAAAACCAGTTGCCAGGATGTATTGTAAAACTTGAATGACGGGGTTGGTTGCCATTAAGTGTGCTGCCTGATTGAAGGCTTTTTCACTTACAAAAAGAAATAGATTGACACTCAAATGCACAAAGAGAAAAACCATTAAGAAGAAACCAGTGCTGGCCATTAAAATCTTCTTACCTACAGACGAATGGATAAATGCAGACTTTCCCATTTTTAAAAGTATTACCTTGAAGACGAGATGACAAAAGTAAGACGATATCGTTTGTTTTACAAGGATTTCTTAAATGGGTATTGTTTTTTTTTTAGAATGAATCTATTTAAAATAGGCAAACTCCCTCTTTAGTAAGACCACAAAGCTGTCTGGAGTCGTTGAAGTGGTGTCTCGAGACACCATACGACCTTAAGTGAATATCTTTTTCTTTTTCCGTATTATTATCTTTAGTAATACCGGTACTGTCGTCACTAAAACAATAATCAAAACAATCCATTCTAAATGATTTTTTAAGGTGGGAAAAGTTTTATCCAGATAGTGACCAGCCAACATGATAGAAAATGCCCAGGCCAATGCCCCAATAATGTTGTAGATCATAAATTGCTTGAAACTTATCCGTACAATTCCAGCTACAATGGGTGCAAACGTACGAAGCATCGGTAAAAACCGGCTCATGATAAGCGCTATCGTTTTGTACCTTTTATAAAATGCCTTTGCTATGATAAAGTGTCTTCTCTTGAATAGCAAAGAATCTTTCCTCATGAATAGTAAGGGTCCCGATTTGTGTCCAAACCAATAGCCCAATATATTCCCAAATATTGCAGCCAATGCTACCAATAATATTATCACAACAAAAGGTACATCGTAAATACTTTTAACCAAGGCATCACCAAAGATCCCAGCGGCAAACAACAAAGAATCACCTGGTAAGAAAAAACCTATAAATAGACCCGTCTCAGCAAACACAATAGCCAGGAGTATGAACAAAGCAGTCTGTCCATAGTGAATAAAAATCCATTCGGGATTGATTAAATATTGGAAAAGATTCCATAATTCCGACATTTCATGTGGATTGAAGGGTAAATGTATGCATTTTATATTTCTATGAAAACACATGAAATCTAATTATTTATCAAATTGATTACCTTTGGAGACGACTCATCCATTTAAATAGAGTTTAAATGGTAAAATCAGGCTTGAAATGTTAGTTTCTTTCAGATGTTAGTATAGGTATCCAGCCTTTGTTATTCATATACGGTGAAACATGAAGAACATGCTTTGATCTGTTACTGTTATACGATGCAGCATAGGTTGATGTCTTCCATCTTATAAGGTCTCAATGGCTCCAAGCGGTCCAAAAGTAAAGATATTTTCGTTATAATTTTATCTCAAGTAGAGTTCATCGTTTATCACCTAAGCAAAAACAGTTTGGTGTAGATCAAAGAAGTCAAGAATGTTTACTTCTACCAGACCCTTCATATATAAGCACATAAGATCTTCATCGTTTTATTTTTGGCCGATCTTTTGATCTCCCCTTTAAAGGACGATCAACTCAATGTATGGCTGTTTGAATATCTGATGAAGTTTTTGCAAGGGTTCGATAATAAAGCGTATAATTTTACGGACTTTCATTTCTATTTTATGATCGGCTTGACAAATTTTATCGGTTTTCATCCCAATATCAGAGAGCTGTGTCTAGGTTTTTCCCATCTAAAAGAGGGGGATATTCGCATCCACATCTATAGGTCGAGCGCACTGCTTGAATGATATAGAAATCTACTTATTCAAAAGGTTGCTTTGGATCGACTTCTGCCCAAAATACCAAAACTAATTCAATCTCGATCAATGGGCAAGGTTCTTATAATTGCTTTTGAAGTATTGGCCCAATACTTCTGATTTTTTTATTTAGAGGTTAGTTAATGCTCACTCTGAGAGCTTAGTTAGATACAAGCGTCTAGAAAAGGAGTGAAAAAACACCCTGATTCCAAATGAGCACCTATACTCAATTTATCACTTCCCACGGTATCTATGCTGATCCCCAGGATAGATATCGAATTTATTTGAAAAATTAATAAGTTTACCTGGATGACCGTTGGCACGGGTAAATAGATAAAATTGATTTTTGTATTAGAAATACAACTCGACTCCTTTACCTATAGAAACCCATGAGGCAAGGTTATAATCAAATGTGCTTGTCAGTTTCATGCCGTATCCATAAGAAGTGAATCTGGCTTGTAACTTTTTATCACCTCGTCCATGGAAGGCTTGAGGATTGAGATCTTAAGCTGAGGAAAAATTATGAAAGATATAAGTAACCCCTTTTATCATCATAATATATAGATTCATTTATTAATAATTTTCTTTTTAAATTCGCATCTTATCGTTCCCCTCGATATTGTGACCAGGCTTGCTCCAAACGTGGATTTTATTGCAAAGGAAGGTGTTGGATATCTTGAGCCTTTACCGATTGCCGTTGAAGATGTTTGGTAAAAGCTTTATGAGGTTTCACCCCAACTTATCGAAGAGTGCTATATCTTTTTGAATGTCTGGATTGAGTGTTGTCAAAAGTTTATCATCGGCAAAGATAGAATTGGTCCCAGCCATGAAACAATAAGCGTACCATTGTGGACTTAGTTACGTCTTTCCAGTTGAGAGCTTCACCTGAAATCGATGCATGACGATCCTCCGGTTCATATCCCAGACCTCGATGGGTTTTTAATATTCCATTGGGGTGCCTGTCATTGAGACCAAAGCATTGATTGGGACTGATTCAGGATGCTAGTTTAAGGATTTCTGCACGGTCTTTCAAGCTTTACACCATCCCAATGATGCCACCCGAACACACGGTAATATTTGTTTTACGAACATTTTTAATGGTCTTCAAGCGGTATTCATAAGATCGAGTGGAGATTACCTTTTTGTGATATTCTTTTGAAGTGTCTAGGTTGTGATTGTAAGTGTATAAACTAGTCTCATAGAGATGTTTTACTTAGTTTTAAGTGATCATACCCAATGTATAACACATTTCCATATCAAGCTTTTTCAACGTACGTACTATTTCCAAAACTTGGTCAAAGACGGGGGCCCGTCTTTGACGTTTATCCAAGCAGCTACCATTCAGAGATGTGAAACACTCGCCTTCCGGGCGCCCGTAGCGTTTGCGCTTTGACTTAACGGATGGACATTACCCCCCCCCTCTTGCCTCTATCCCCGTATGATAATGAGCCGCTTTGGGACAATACCTACAATCTTCGGAGCAACCACCGGTCTTTGTCGAGATTAACGAGCTGAGCTGAGATGTATTAGGATAGTGACATCGATGGTGAACACTATTTGCTTGGTATACTAGTTCCAATAAGGGGTAAGTAGTAAAGTTCGAGTATCTCTTCTTTGGACCAATCGTGAGCAATCTTTGCTTTATTTAAAATGAGATTTAAAAAGTTTCGGGGTAAGGGTAGGAAAAATGAATTTTTCATTCTCAGTAGATTTTGGATCATGTTCGTATTATTTTTTTTAGGATGTATTTATAATAAGATACTTACAGTATTTACACCGAATCCTACAGCATTAACCAAGACCTTTCTCATAGTCTTCTGGAAGGGTCTTTGATCTGAAAACGGAAAGGGCGCATGAAGACTTCCTTTTTAAATATGAATATAGCCGTCTCTAGACTAAATACGTCCGATGCACCAAAGGTATGCCTGGTCTTCCACTTGTTGTTGATAAGTACGGGGCGATCGTTAAATAAAATCTCAATATTCAAGATTTTTTGAAAAATCTCCTTTAACCGTCTCTGGTGTATGCGTGATGATTGCATCAATATCGGTAAATAGTGTATGGGATAAGGCAATTTTCATACTCTTTTGTAAGTCTTCCCCATCTACATAGATAGATCGAAGTGTGATGTTGAAGTTAGTTCGGTGGCCCATCTGACACTCTTAATTATAGCCCATGCGTGACTTTTCACCCCTTTTTCAATGGTAGGCTAAAGCGCCTTCCCAAAAACCAAGGTATTTTATTTTTAATCAAATGACTCGACTGACAAGAATAGAGGCCCTCCGTCTGAGCGTAGATCAGCAGGGTCTAAATATGCGCGATGGTAAAAGGGGTAAGTGGGGCTCAAGCCCCACTTACTATGAATTTTTCGCATAAGTCTGCACGCATCCAAGTAACAACGTTCAAGATGGTATATAAATTGCTCAAATAAGTGATAGAATGGCTAAAAGCAGGACTAGATACTTGTAAATGATCTCCTATCTAAGAAGAAAGGTTGCCCAGTATAGTGGTCGGAGAGCCGAGTGGTAACCGGATTGCATAAAATCTTAGAAGAAAGATTTAAATAGATGAGTAGCTCCTCATGAGCAACTGGAATTGATACCGATGTTCTTAGAATGTAACCACCTTACTTTGTGCTATGGCGATTTACGCAGCATAGATACTCAACAAAACACTTCTGTCAAGTGGCCTTGTAATGAGGGGGTATGCATAGGTGAGTAGAGCGAGCCACATCTCACCTTCTGAGGGAAGTGTGGCGACCCATACAACATTCGTCCCGATAAGCTTTTTTAAATTAAACTTCGAGTGGATTGATAATTTTTCCAAATTTTTATGGGATCCTTACCCAAATCAAATAAATAGTTTACTTAGCTGATAGAAGACCTTATTTGATCATCCTTCATCGGTATGAATCCAATACTAAAAATAAGATACTTATTACCATAAAGGCCCAACTGATACTTTCTTTAAGACGTCGATCTTTCATATGAGTGAGTAGATTTGATAAGATTAGACATGATGGAATCATTAAAAAGGCATATTGACCCGATTCGGGAGAATAAAACAATAAAATTAAAAATCCTGGAAAGATAGTCAGGAGATAATATTTGAATATTTTTTTCGAAGTTATTTTTTGTCTTTTAAAGAGTATAACACCCTTTATACCCCCCCCTCCAAAGCAAAATACCGATACCCCACAGAATAGATAAAATTGCATATTTAGAGGTAATAATGAAATATTGAGAAAATACGAGTAACGATCCATAACCCCCATATCCATACGGTCTAAGAGATAGAGGGCTAGCAAATATACCCATATAGGGGTAAGTAAACCTAGGGCACAGATCAACCAATTTTTCACTTCACTTTCTCCCTTGAACAACAAAGCCGGTATAAGCCAAATGAGGTATAACAACGCCGGGGGGAAAAAAATACCAGCTAGGCCAATAAAAAAACTACTGTAAAAAAGACTTGTCTTTACTCCAGGTTGGTCCTTTCCCATAGGAAAAAGGATGAACGCACATAGGATCCAGATTAGGGCAATAGAAATAGATAAGCTGATAAAACTTTTATGAAATGTCAACATCCAAAACGAAAGAAAAAAAGCAGGGTATTGATCTTTAGACAAAAACCTCCTAAGTAGACCAAACAATGCCAATGTAAATATCAGTAAATCGACCGACAAGATCAACCACTTGTCCTCGTCACAAGGACGGTACAAAAAATACCAAGAGCAACCTACCAGGATATAAAAAATGAAAAGGAGAAATACACTTTCCCTATCTAGTAGGCGAGAGATCATTTTTTGCATTAATTTTGACTGTGCAAATTACTTAATCATGCTTATATGACAACGATTATCTTTCTCCTGGAAGGCTTTTTTAAGTGGAGTTTTGGTCTGCTCCCTATATTAGGCAACTTCCCTAATATTTTATTTATCTTCATCTCTTTTGCCCTTTTATTTTTTTGGTTATATCAAACCATACAATTTGAGCAAGAGGAGCAATAAATAATATCATTTCTTCAATCAAACCACATAAAATTTAATATTTTTTTTTTTAAAATACTATACATCTGAACATGATAAATATTTATACAGATAATTGATATGAATATTCTCTTTTTTATTTTTTTTCAACTGCACAAAGAAACAATGCCTACAAATCATTTATAACTATTAAGGTGAGTTAAATTTGAAAAGCTTGTCTATGAAGTAACTACCTTTGTAATAAATTTAGAGAATCACAATCTAAATGAGCTTTGAGTTTATTTTTTTTCAAGACCCTTCCTATTCCGTTGTGTTTAATCAATAGGTATGTTGCTTGTAAGTTTTTGACCTGATGAAGAGAAAAGTGTAGTGGTTATACCTTGATCGGTGATAATAATCCATGAATACTTAAAAAATTAAAAGAAGTATCATCTAAAAAAACATAACTTAACCAACTTAGAAGTATAAAAATATATGGAATAAGTGTTACTACTCGTTGGATTCAACATGATGATACTAGTCAAAGCTACGAAACAAGAAAAAGGTAAAAGGCTGACCATCGGTATATAAAAACATAATCATTTACCGCAGTACAATTCGAATAAAAAGATAAGGCACTGCGCATAAGCCCTACGTATGTAGAAAAAATCAAGGATCCACTCGAAGGACTCTCTGCTTATGACAAATCCATAAAATGTTTAATTTTCTTCAATGGTAGCGAGTGGTTGTGTGTCCCACCGGTCAATATAAAGAAAAATGTTTCAAACTCACGCAATGTGACAAATGCATCTTAATAATAAATCCATCATTTAATATAAGTAGATATAGGGTAATATAAATATCATTATTTTATTAATAATAATGTTTATGAATAAATAATTACTATTATGGGTGGCTATCATGAGTATTTTATTTTTACAATCTCAGATGACCGTAGGGCCTCGAGTAAATAAGAAAACCTGGCAAAACCAAAGAACCTCACCCGTCAGCTCTCGTAGATATCAGGTCCGACGATAAAGGAGGTTTTTGGACGAGACACACTGCTAAGCCACATGATGCTATCATAGAAAAATATCAAGATGAAAAGGAAAATATGACATAACTTTTTGTCTACGACATGAATATTAAATATTTAGAAACTTTCAACGACGAGCTTTATTCCTCCTAAATCAGACATAGCTTACAAAAGTTGTAAATAAATGTTGGGCAAAAATCCCGGTACGTCTGACGGCTAATACACTCTTAAGATCAATAAGACCAAGTTCAAGACTTATTGCGATATAACTGGAGGTGGCTTATACTCTGATATGGGGCTATTATGACAAGACCTCTTATAATCTTATATAAAATCTAAAACAATATGTAGTATAATGGGAAATATAGACCATATGATCCCACCCATTATTTGAGCCACACTATATGAGAATTATAGGCTCACAAGAGCCATCATGGGGGGCGTTGGATCCAATAAATTCAAGATACATATTTTTATATACACTACCCTAATATGCGTGACGATGTGGTGACCCAGAACAATCATGTGATAACCGAAGGTCTACCTATGTGAATAAATTTTTCAGTGGTATACCTGTCACATATATGTAGGAGTCTATGCTGTCGCATCAGAGGGCAAACTAGAAAGATACACATTTCGTGTCAACAGCAATGGGATAGGTATTTTTAATGGTAAGCCTGTGAAAGGGTTTCTTTGGTCTTCTAGGAATATTCCGCTTACTTATTAATTTCTCCATCTCAATCTTGACGAAGGTCATCGTAATGATCGACAATTACCTACCTGACTTTAAGGCGGCTTTTTATAACAACTTATTTGGCTGGTTCGGATAAGAAAACAAAAGTGCCGTATTTAGGTATTTGTGATAATGGTAAATCTTGGTGTGGGGGTATATTTTTGAAACACCAAACCAAGCACCATTATATGCAATCGTTGAAAAAATAATTATTATAAGTTAATGCTTGTATTTTATCCTGTCTGCATTAATGTGGAGGGGTGGTGGTGGATGATTTCATTTATCTAGAAAAAATTGACTCCTTACAAACTTTCATACCTTTGCTTCAAAATTCATACTATGGGCCATATAGTAGCCATAGTCGGCCGACCCAACGTGGGCAAGTCTACCCTTTTTAATCGTCTGTTGAAACGTCGTGAAGCTATTGTCGATGCAGTGAGCGGTGTGACTAGAGATCGGCATTACGGCACCTCTGATTGGAATGGCGTAACATTTTCCGTTATTGATACAGGGGGGTATATCACGGGGACAGATGATGTCTTTGAGGTCGAGATCCGCAAGCAGGCCGTACTCGCTATAGAAGAAGCAGATGTGATTATTTTTGTCGTAGATGTGGTCTCTGGTGTGACAGATATGGATCGAGAAATTGCCCAGATATTGCGTGTATCTAAAAAGCTCGTTTTTCTGATGGTCAATAAAGTAGACAGCAATAAATACGTATACCATGCAGTAGAATTTTTTCAATTGGGGTTAGGTACGTACTATTGTGTGTCAGCAGCCAATGGCAGCGGCACGGGCGAACTCTTAGATCATATCGTCGCGGCCTTTCCTAAAGCCCCCCCCCAAGACCATAACGTAGAAGACTTCGCCAGATTGGCTGTCGTAGGCCGTCCCAATGCAGGTAAATCTACACTGATCAATACCCTTTTAGGCAAAGATCGTCATATCGTCACCGATATCGCCGGCACGACCCGGGATACTATAGACGTGTGCTACCGGCAATTCGGATTCGAATGTATTCTGGTCGATACGGCTGGTATACGCAAAAAGTCAAAGGTGGAAAAAGATCTTGAATTTTATGCCGTCATGCGGGCTGTTAGAGCCATCGAGCATGTCGATGTCTGCTTACTGATGATCGACGCTACACGTGGATTTGAGTCCCAAGATATGAATATCCTACGACTAGTCGAGAAAAATAACAAAGGCCTGGTGATCCTCGTTAACAAATGGGACTTGGTAGAAAAAGACATCCATACAGCCCAACGACACGAAGCTTTCATCAAACAAAAGATAGCCCCTTTTGACGATATACCTATCCTCTTTACCTCTGCCCAGTCCAAAAAAGGCTTGTTGAAGATGATGGAAACAGCCATACGAGTAGTAGAAAATCGCGGGAGAAAATTGAAAACCAGTTTACTCAACGAGCTTATGCTACCAATTATCCAAACCAATCCACCACCTATGGTGAAAGGTAAATACATCAAGGTGAAATATTGTACCCAATTACCTACCCACACTCCACAATTCGCCTTTTTCACCAATCTACCCCAATACGTCAAAGTCCCTTACAAGAGATTCATTGAAAATCAATTACGTCATCATTTCGATTTTAAGGGGGTCCCTATAAAAGTTTACTTTAGACATAAATAGTCTTATTGCCAATAAGTTATAATTAAATAATAACAATCCTTTGTAAAAAAAAATCATTAAAATTGCACTTTGGGTTTTTAATCGCCTAATCGGATGATCACACATGTGAAAGGTAAAATATTAGAGAAAAACACCTCCTATATGATTGTATATGTTCATGGATTGGGTTACCTCGTCAAGATATCATTCAACATCTATTTCCAGCTACCCAATACAGAAGAGGTACAACTTTACAACCATCTGCTTATCATAGATAATCAACACGTATTGTATGTTTTTACCGACATGGACGATCGAGAGATGTTTCGCCATCTGATCGCGCCATCAGTGGTGTATAACTTGGGGTGGTTATGCTCATTTATCTTCCCTCAGTTTAGGAGAGGTAGGCCAAGCTGCTGCCTTCAAACGTTTAAAAGGCGTAGGTACCAAGACGGCCTAATGGATCCTTATCGAACTCAAGGACAATACAAAAATAAGGAAGCCTTGAATGCCTTGGATGTACTCATATTTACCCAAAAGAAGACCGAAAAAAATAAACGATATATTGGCCCAATAACCTAGACTCTCCATCGAATAATTGATCAATCAAGCCGTGCGAAGGCTATAATCCACTGTTCCCTTGCAGCGTAGACACATTAAATCGCTCCTTTTTTTATTTGTGCTTCTGGGCACCCTTTTATCGATCCAAGAAAAAGATAGTTTTCAATCTCTATTGAAATTCCCCTTCACCAACCAAAGTGGGGGGCTTTACTTGAATAGCCAAACCAAGATTAATGTCTATTATGATGTATAAAAAGGCCTATATGTCGTCGACCAAAAGGTTGATGATATTTTGATCTGTGTAATCAATATATGACCAAGCAGCAATACGCTGATCATATCCTTCAATAACGCATCGGCGAATATTATAAATCTAAATTCCGTACCCTAGACGAGGTTTTACGAACGCGGGAATTAGATAAAAAGGACATAAAGCCACTCTTGAGTAAAAGCGTCGGCTGTTGCTTAGTGTCAAGGTAAAATCTAAATTTTTTGAAATTGTTTTTGCTCGAACTGATCTCTAAAGGACGTATCGGCTTAGACTTCTGTATACTATACCTCTACCAGTGGCAGAAGGAAGATCCACGTTTACCACCGCGAAACATATCTTATTGTTCCATAGATATCAACCGGTAGATGCAAATGTCCATCTTAAGCCGTATATGTAAAAATGTCGAGCTGAGGATGAATTACGATCCCCATGCGGACTTTGCTTTCGAAAACAGGATGAATATATGCTTCAAATATTAGTATAATGACATCGTTAAAAAAGTCAAATTCAGTAATGTAAACATACCTATAAGCACCTCCTTGGTCCGTGGTGCAAAGTCCCTCTTCGGCATGAAAGGCGAGTTCCAATTAGGGAAGACCTATATCACCACAGTCTTCTTCCAACAACAGTTCCAAACCAAAGTTATACCAAGCAATGCTGACTATGTCTTGAAATTATTTAAAAAATAGATTTATCATCAATATAATAAGTACTATTTCTTGGCGCACTATTTTCGCGACGGTTACGATAAAGCTCTGGATTAGTCCCCCATCATCAACTCTAACTTTACTATCTGTCAGATCGAAGTTTGGGTATTGGACATTGGTACACCGAGGCCTGAAAACTGCTGATAGGTCATCGCCATTAGAGATCTGGGTGAGGAGGTTGGAAATGATCCACCGGCCAATGAAATCAATGCCCTCTATGGGTAGTTGGAAAAGCCCCCTAGGATCAGTGACATCAAACAAGTGCGAAATATTTTATAATGCCAGACAATCAAGGGATAGATTTACCGCGATTACGAATATTTACTGATGAAGAATATCTCCCGTCTACTATTTTCTAATAAATATTTGATTACTGCTCGCCTGGGTTGTTTCTCTCTCAAGAGGCGCTTATAAGATCGGCAGATACTTGCCGTGTCCTTTCGCTATCGAAACAATACCATCGGTCAGGTCTATACTGTTGAGGGGTTCAGTACCGATAAGGCTACCGCTGCTCCTCTGATGGTTAAATTACTTAAACCTGATAGGAGTGTCAATGTCACCTCTCCGATATGGCAATTAATAATGAAAAATATTTATCGAATCACAAGTTCGTTCATCTCAAAAAGTTTTATACTTAACGTTTATTACAACGATCCTGGATAAGGTGGTGTGACTTATCTAACCAAGGATAGGAAGAAGTTACCTTTGCTTTACCCGCTTAATTTGGATCGACTTAATTAAAAAAAAACCGTATACAAACGAATACTCCTGGTACCATTCAATCCGAATGAGATAGCATCCTTGACTTTTAAGAAGACTGCACTGTCAACTCCTCTCATGGCTAAGTTATTTTTAATCAGATATAACCCTTTGGCCACACGATGAAAAAAAATATTTAAAGAGTATACTCAAGACAGTGTAAGGTGTGTCTTTGAAGAATTTTATATCCACCAAAAAGTATATACTGTCTAAGAATCTAATAAAAATCACTACACGATACAATGGCGATACATTGGTATAACTCATTTGGGGTCTATCGCTCAATGCTCAGCTATGGTGATTATGGTGGGTAGGAAATTGGTATAAAGTGTCGACTTACATATCAACTATTAAACCGGTGACGTAAAGGTCTTCAAACTGAGTTTGAAAGGTAAAAATTATCAGTTGGTCTATGAAGATCAAACCAGTAAATTTAACCAACAACGCACTTTTATAGAAGTCAATGTAGACTATCGTTTTTCCAAAAATTTAAAAATCTCAGCTATCATTGTAAATTATTTCGAAAAGCCTAATACTCAAAAGTCCCTTACGGCAGTGAGCCAGTATATAATATCATATTTGGGATAAATAGTATTTTCGGTGGAACCCTTATATTTATGACCCGGTGGATCGATAAGCTTTCCCTTATCGAGACCAAGACCACATCCCGCATCAAAACCACGTTAGAGGGTGCTTATTTTACACCAAACACAGCTCCCGGTGTTGGCGCGGTCAGACTGGGGTAGTATTGATAATTTTGATCGCGATCAGAATAGGATTTTCTTAATGTCTTGGTTAGAAACCTGGTTTTTGGCCAGTACATCCGATGGTAACAATCCTGAATTCCCCCAATTATAGACAGTAATAAAGACCTCAGTTACGGCCACAACAGAGGTTTGCTCTCTTGGTACAATATTTTGCCTTTGTTTTACAGTCAACCTCGATCGAATGTCTCCAGAGACGAGATCGGCAAAAATCTCACCCGGCGTGTGGAGAGATTCATATCGGTATAAAGTTGGCAGCTGACAACGTTAGTTAAATCAACACCTTTGACCTAACTTTGCATCCTCAGGAGCGAAGATTATACAATTTCAACCCAGGCATAGATGCATCACAAAATCGTTGGGGTAGTATCATGAGAGTTTTGAATACGACCGATTTCGATCAGGCTAACATCCAATATCTTGAGTTTTGTTTAATGGATTCTTTTACCGACAATATAGGCGGCGACGAAGACTTGATCTTACCAGAGATAGGTAATGTCTCAGAAGATATCCTCAAAAGATGTTTATTTGTAGCACGAAAACGGCCTACCTTACACTGGTAGGCAAGAAGAAATAGTCAAAATATTCTGTGATAAAACACCTCAAAAAAAACTTTGTTGTATACCTTGTGAAACACAAGTATAAGAAATGGCTCAGCAATATCTAAGCTTTGATGGTCTATCTGATTCAGAAGAAATACAGAACTATCAAGCCTTTGCCAACAGTGCCAATTCAGTGATAGGTGTGCTATACCCAATAGTAGACAATTATATCTACTATTTTGACAATCGTTGGGACTGATTTAAATAAGGCAGTTTATTGGTCAATCGATACAAAGACTACAAATACCCAAAGTAATTCGCCCTCAAATAGCCTTGAGATAGCTACAAGGTATACCTAATGTGGAATATATCGATCAAGACTACAGTATGAGCCAGATTGATTACTATTATCAATACAAACTCAATATCTCTAAAGCAGACCTCGAGCATGTGTCGGTAGAGAGTTATATGGTAGACAACAAAACCGTCTTGGTGAGTAACTATGTCCAATGACGGTTCGATCCGTACTACTTGTTATCAGATAAGTATCCTCTTGGAGGAGGAGAAGATTTTTGGTCAAATCCAAAACTTGAAATTGATGGATCACTTCCGTCTTTTGATGAAGGATTTTTCCGAGACGACCACTCTCTATTTTACGGCGATAAATCTCGTGGGTACTTGCTGGAGGGTCTTTGCTGGCAACATGTATCCAGATGATAAGAGCGGCGACATTGCCAAAAATCGTATTGATACTGGAGGTAATTCATTGGTTGTATGCTCGATCTATATCGAACAAAACGGTAAGGGCAATTTGCTATATATCTTACCATCTGACGTTAGGCGTGAAGAATTTATAAACATTGCTAGCTTATAGTTGCAAAACGAGACTTCGATGTCACTTACCGTACGTAACATAGGTGGGTCAAATGCTAGCAATATCAAAAAGGCCTGGGTCTTATTTAGAGATTATCCCAACGGAGACTTCTGGCTGTACAAAAAACTTAGGATGTATGTGCATGCCTAAAACTTTGATAACTCTACCAGTAATAAGATCGATCTCAATGCCCGAATATTTATTCGAATAGGTAATGATGCATTCAAATATTACGAATATGAAATCCTTCTCAAATAGACCCTCTTGAATAGTGATATTTGGCCAGACGAAAACCTGATGGAAATCTATATACAAGGCTTGGTTGATGCAAAATTGACCCGGAATAGGGCAAACTTTGACATCAATCAATATTATGCAGTTTGCTATAATCTTCAAAATGTTACCAAAGTGATCTACTTTAAACGAACTTAAATTTGACAGCATCAATACCTAAGGCGCCTGCGCAGTTTTGGGTAAAATTAATCTGATCTTGGCAGATCTCTTCTAGGCAGAGTTAATTGGGTTTTATATTTCGTTCGGATTTGGCGCCTTAGATCAAGGCCCCCCTTCCCAATGTCAGCAAAATATAGGCCAAGGACTATGAGATAAGAATAGGTTTTAAATTTGATATTTTTTTCCCAAAGAAATAAGGTTTACGGATACCCTTCAATCATGATCAAAATTAAAAGATTGTAGATCCAGTGTACAATTCTTTGGAAAATGACATAAAGCTCAACCGCCCTCCCAACAGTTATATACTCAAGGAGGTTGTCATGGATTATCAGAGGATCACCGGCTACAACGTCAATATGAGTAAGATTAGGGTTGAAAAAATCATCAAGCCTCGACCCTGGGATTTCGAAAATCTATTTTTGGTATTTTCCTATAGAAATAATTTCTCTAAAGATATATACAATGTCTACAACTTTCCTTTCCAATCGAAATTTTATAGGCCTTTTGGTAAGTGAAAGGCTGTACAAGACAGATCCAAATAGGCCAAATATCTTGGATGGTTTAAGAAATTTAACATATATCCCTTACCGACCAGGCTAACATCATTATTAAGATCAACCGTATTTATAGATAAAATTTACGTCGGTATATTCAAGGGTATCGAGGTATTAAACATGGCATTTACTCTCTTTTTTTAGTAATAATTTTAGATCCGATTGAGGTTACAATATCATGTTTGATCTGACTAAATAGCTAAAAATTAATTTTTCTCTCAAACTTATATCTTCGTCAACGATGTGGGCAACGTTTTCGGTCTGGATCAGTCGATGGTTTAGAAGGATTTTTTAAAGGTAGGGGATTTTATTAGGTATAGGCAGAAGTGAGATGTCAATTATCGATTGTCTATACGATTTATATCCTATATGGACTGGGTTAAATCGAGTGGTTTTATTTATAAAATTTCTTATAAATGGGATGCCAATACTTGCGATACGCAAAATATCTTTGGCAAGAATATTCAAAACTCGTAATACATAAGTTTTTGGACACAACTATCTTGACAAGCTTTATACCTTCTGGCTCAGTGAAAAATTGAAGAAATATGATTTAGAACTTGAAAGAGAATCGACTCTTTTGACACAGATAGGCAAAAACAAAAAAAGTCAAACCTTATAAAATAAAATTTACTTTCAAAGATTATTTATTCATGGCCTTGTCGAGTAGTAAGCAAGCCAAGTTCAACTACACGGTCAACAGCCCTAGTTCTCTGGATGGATTCTTGCCAAAACCTAGTTTTTTTTAATCAATGCAGGCCGGTGGCCGATGGTCAACAGACCTCTTTGGGTTCTTTTGTTAGGATTTATATTTAATTCTCAGGAAGACGTCTACCAAAGGGCGATCGATGCCAGTTGGATTAACACCAGTGACGTGGCTTTGATTTTCTACAATCGTTCGCGCGATGAAAAATGGGGTATCTAACCTCTTTATTGAACCCATCAAAGATCTGAGGATTTAATTCATCGCTAACAAAAAGTTATAAACCATACTTGCTGATGAGAATTTAAACCTGGATTCGTATCCGACTACTCCATGTTTTCAAAACAACTTTCCCACCATAGAGACCGCTACCTTCGAGATAATTTTTTTGAGCTTGGAAGATGATCTTTAACTATTTAGATATATTATATGATTAATTGAGATAAAACACTAATATTAATCACAGGCTGATTGAGCAGTCGGGATCCTGATGGATATTCGCTAACCAATCAATCGGTGTTGCTGCCTGCTTTTTTCTCTATTTACGATGGGGGTCTATCCAAGTAAAATCGCTTTGGGCTACAAATGGAACTTCCCCATCACTAATTGGAACATTACCTATACGGGGCCTAGCCAGGATCAAATAGCTCATCAATTATGTTAAACGCCTTGATCTACTATACGCTTACCGCTCTACCTATGCCATCAAAGGTGTATAGATCAATTTGGCATGTACACAAAATCCGGGTGAAAAAGACTAAAACGACAATCGTATCAATCCGTTGCTTTATGGCACCGCCATATTATCGGGCCGGTTTAAGCCTCTATTGGGTTTAGATTTCACGCTGAGAAATCGTTTTCAACTTTTGGCGGTATATATCAAGGGTAGAGATCTCAATCTGATCTTCGCTAGCAATACCCTGGTATAAAAGAACAAGGAGCAATGGGTATTAGGTTGTTGATACATCTTTAAAGATATTAGATTCCGGATGTAATTTCGAGACAAGAGAAAGACAATAAAAAGTGATCTCAATCTCAATACCAAATTCAAAATCATAGATACACAAAATCTCTATCTTAAGATTGTATAAAACATCTCATAAGAATCCGGCGGGCACCAACGGACAAAGAAAGATCTATCTGAATATGACAGTAATCGACAATTTGAGCAAGACCTTTCAAGTGATGGTATCCCTTAAATATATATATATATATATTCATAAAATATCAAAAATAGACTACTTATCCTCGAACGGATTTTAGCACAGGCATCAAAATCCTTTTTACATTTGGCAACTCATAAACGTTATATTTATGCTACAGAATTTGAGATACAGTAAAGACCACGAGTGGGTTAAAATTACCGATTATGTTGCCTATGTAGGGATTACCAATTTTGCTCAAGGTGAGCTTGGAGATGTTGTCTATGTAGAGGTGGATACTGTGGGGCAAACACTCGATCAGGGTGAGATCTTTGGTACAATAGAGGCAGTCAAGACTGTATCGGATCTCTTCATGCCTGTCTCAGGGAAGATCATCGCTTTCAACGCTAGGCTGGAAACCGCACCCGAATCGGTCAACACTTCACCTTATGATACAGGCTGGATTATTCAGATCGAGATATCCAATCCAGGGGAGTATGAAATCCTAATGTCTTTTGATGAGTATAAAACCCATATCGGTCGTGGTCAGCAAGAGTGCTAAGCTGTTGGGTTGGATCATGGTGGTAGGAATATTGATCTTATGTCTTTCTCCTAGTAAAATGATAGCTCTACAATTGCCCACATTTTCTTATGCGAATAAGCTCGTATATCTCTTAAATCTTTTCTTTTTAGGTTTAGCCTTTGAACTGGGAACATCTTTGGATCAATTATAAAAAACTTACCATCGGTTTGATGTGTTTTGGTCTTCTCCTGAAGATCTTACAGGGTTTCCTACTTATTGGTCGTCTTTTTGATTGGAGATGGATCTTGCTGCTGATGCTTTAGGTCTGATCCTAGTTATCCCGCCCGCTCTTTCCGGAACTTATATATAGGGATATTTCCAAAAAGCCCTATAGGCGTCGTTGACTATGATTGATAAAGTGCAAAACCGATACCATAGAGCCGTCTTAGTAGGGCTCATTATTCCTGATCAGAATGAGACACAAGCCCTGGAATATCTTGATGAACTCAAATTTATAACTCAAACTGCTTAGGCTAATAGTTTGTAAAAGATTCGTGCAAAAATGCGTCCTACCCCATCCCAAAACTTTTTTAGGTTCGGGAAAGATCGAAGAGATCAAGATCTATATCCATAGCCATCAGATGGATACTATTCTATTTGACGATGAACTCTCCCTAATTTAGTTGAAAAAAAATATCGAGCAATTACTCGATCAAAAATTTATCGATCGTATACAACTCATCCCCGACATCTTTACTCAAAGGGCACAAACCTAATGCGTCCGTACTCAGGTAGAGTTAGATCAGTATTATTACCTACCGCTACGCTTGACGCATATATGCCCCCATATTGAAAAACTACGCGGTGGGATCGACTTGGCGAGGACCTAACTAAACTGAGATCTAGACCCCATATCTCATTGCTTAAACAAAAAGCTCTCAGCCAACGACCGACAAATGAGCACGCAAAGGAAGCATCGTGGCAAATTGGTACACTTGGTATTGGTCGGATACACCAATTTGGATAAATACACCTTGATGAATGTGTTGAGTAAATCGGCAGTTTTTACCTAAGATAAACTCTTTGTTACTTTGGACACCACTGTACGTAATATGGTCATCGGCAATCTATCGTTTTTATATTTAAGGATACGATAGGTTTTATCAATAAATTATCCACTCAATTGGTCGAATCCTTAAAATATACACTAGATGAAGTCAGAGAAGGCTAACATCTTACTCCATGTGGTAGACCTTTTTCACGAAAGTTTTGAATACCATATCAGTGCCGTCGATGACACCTTACTTGTGATCGTGATATTCAATAAGATATATCGTTACACCTTTGTATAAAAAGCTTGGTATGATCTCACTCCTAGGAGGACCAAGGCGTATTATTATCTTGATGATTGGAAACAGACTTATCTAGCCAAAGGACTCACGTTAGATAAAATCTTGAGAGCCCCAAACAACTCCTATATAATCAGGTGAAAGCTATCCATGTCAGTTGCTTATCTTATAACGGTTTTGTTTTCCCTTTTTATGATGGCAATAGAAAATAGATCCGTTGAGACTTTAAACAGCATTGATAAAATTGGTCAATTTTTACTGATCCAGCAGTTTGATCCTTCGGTATTTTACCTAGATCAGTAGAGATGCTTTGAATTCGAAGGTTAATCGTATGGCCTATTCTGTATCTTGGTCTATGAAGTTGGACGTTTCTTCTAGAGTCAATGGAAACACGGATGAAGCAGTACGGCATCAGTGCCTATATCTTTTTCAAACCGTAGCAAGGTCTCTGCAGACGTTTTCTGACGGTTTTTTGTATCAATCTGGCGTGATTATCTGATTTATTTCGACTAGTACTTAGCTCAGTTTTTTGAAAAGTCCAAAGTATGCTTTAGTGTTGTATTATAACACTTTTAAGAATAAGGTCTTAGGGATGAAAAACTATTCCCAGTTTTCCAAAGCGATGACTGAGGTAGAAAAAATATTTTTTGTATAGTACGGCACGGTATCCGATTAGATTTCCAAACTAAGTCAATTGCAAGATCTGTTCTTCTGACGTCTCCGCTGAGTTTATAGACTTTACATATCCCTTCCAATAAGTAATATTCCCTGAGGAAGAAATCCCTTCGTAGATTAGTCTCTCCTGTTTTGTGGAAGAAATATTTTTTTTCGATTTCTGGTTCTTATTTTTCTTCTGGGGCGAGGTCGTTGAAGACAACAGTACTATCAAGTTTTAGAGCATCTATCGAATGTGTACCTTTGTTCATTGCTATATCTTCCAAAATGGGTTGGAGATGGGTAGGAAAAAATGAAACTTCGTAGAAGAATAAGAAAACATGGACCATTCAAAATGTTTTCATTGTGGGCAAAATGATCTGGCTGAGGAAGTTTTCTTTAATAATAAAACCTTTTGCTGCCAGGGTTGCCGGATAGTATATGAAATTCTACACATGCATGGGCTGGATAAATTTTATAAGCTCAATCCCAATCCAGGTATTTCCCCCAATACAAAATATGGAAATCGATTCGATTGCCTTGATCATCCGGAGATCAGAGAGAAACTCATCGATTTTGATGACGAAAATCTTACCTTGATTCGTTTTTTCATTCCTTCGATGCATTGTAGCTCTTGCATATGGCTTTTAGAAAGCTTATCCAGAATCAATCCGCATATTGTTCAATCTACGGTAGATTTTACCCGAAAGACCTTACAAGTTGGTTTCAAGCATGCCCAATGTAGCCTAAGAAAGTTAGCCCAGTTCCTCACACAGCTCGGTTATCAGCCTGTGATCAATCTTCAATCTTTAGATAAGGAGAAAGAAAGTTATGACCGTGAGGTAATCTACAAATTGGCCGTATCTTTTTTCTGTTTTGGGAATATCATGCTTTTGGCTTTCCCCGAATACATCGGTGCCGAAGGCGATGTTTGGTTGTTAGATCATCAAAATTTCTTTCGGTGGTTGATGTTGATCCTTTCTCTGCCTGTGATGTTGTTTCCCGCTACGGGTTACTTCAGGTCCGCTTATGCGGGCTTAAAGCATGGTTTTATCAACATCGACGTGTCAATCTCTTTGGGTATCTTAGTACTTTTCTTACGAAGTGCTTACGAAGTGATCTTTGAGTTAGGTCCGGGTTATTTTGACAGTTTGACTGGCCTGGTGTTTTTCCTACTCACCGGCCGATATTTTCAGATGAGAACTTATCGAGCTTTGTCCTTTGATCGAGATTATAAATCTTTTTATCCGATCGCCATCACTCGCATCCGAGGGAGAGATGAAGAAAATATACTCCTTGCTCATTTGAAAAAAGGTGACCGTATTCTCATGCATAATGAGGAGATCATCCCAGTTGATGCGGTATTGATTCGAGGTGTAGCGATGATCGACAACAGTTTTATCACGGGAGAGTCTAGGCTTATCCCTAAAAAATCTGGAGATCGTATCTACGCTGGTGGTAAACAAAAAGGTGAAGCTATTGAACTGGAGGTTATCAAAGAAGTCGACCAAAGTTATTTGACTCAGTTGTGGACTCATGATGCTTTTCGTAAGAAGGGTTCTTCGATGGATACTATGGTCAATCGTTGGAGCCATTACTTCACCTTGGTAGTGCTGGTATTGGCCCTGATCACCGGATTGTTTTGGTGTTTTATTGACCCGTCCAAGGCGCTTCAAACGGTTTGTGCCGTATTGATCGTAGCTTGTCCCTGTGCATTGGCACTATCTACTCCCTTCACCCTTGGTAATGTGATGCGCATTTTGGCCCGAAAAGGGTGTTTTGTCAGGGATATCCATACTATTGAGCGTACAGCCAAGGTGCAATCTTTGGTCTTTGACAAAACCGGGACCATTACAGAATCTGAAGGGGTTGAGATCACTTTCGTTGGTGATCCACTCACAGATATACAACAGCAAAATATTGCTTCACTGTTGAAGCATTCTAATCATCCTTTGAGCCGGATGCTTTATAAACAGCTGAATACGGGCCGTCACGATCCGATAAGCTATTTTAGAGAGATTCCTGGAAAGGGACTGGAAGCCTTGATTGGGAAGATATGGATCAAGGCTGGTTCGGCCGATTACGTGAAAGGATTAGGCGATACCCATGAGCAACAGAGTAAGGTATTCGTCTCATTGAGAGGGTATGTACCAGGTTATTTCCTCTTCCGCAATCGCTATCGTAAAGGCTTAAAAAAACTTTTCCAAGCTCTGGCTGGGTATAAACTCTCTATCCTTTCGGGGGATAACGACTCGGAAAAGACACATTTACAACTGATCTTACCGACCGATAGCCAATTGTTTTTTAACCAAAATCCTAAGGGTAAGCTTTATTACATCAAAAACTTGCAAATCCAGGGCGAAAGGGTTATGATGTTTGGTGATGGTTTGAATGATGCTGGGGCACTCAAACAAAGTGATGTGGGGGTGGTCATATCTGAGAATATAAATAGTTTCTCACCGCATTGTGATGTTTTGATGGATGCTAAATCTTTTGATAGGATCCCGCATTTTTTGAGATTATCCCAAATTAGTGTTAAATGCATTCAGGTGAGTTTTATTATCAGTTTGTTGTACAATGTGATAGGTTTAGCTTTTGCGGTGAGTGGACGTCTTAAGCCGGTCGTAGCAGCCGTATTGATGCCGTTAAGCTCAATTTCTGTAGTAGCCTTTGCTATGTTCTCGACTTGGGTGGGCGCTTATAGACAGCGTATGGTTTGAGTTTAAACGGGCTTTTTAAGACGATATATTTTTACAGTCGGTCTTTTGTTATGGCTACGGTTTTGGTTTAGACGGTTTTCCTTCTTTAGAGGATTTAAGCCACCTTCCTTTGTGTCAAAATAAAAAAAAGATATGAAAAAAAGTCAGTCTTGATTGAGAAAATATGAAGCTGTTAAGGCCTAAAAGATTGATTTTAATATCCTTTGGTTTAATGGAGTAGACCCGCAGGGATTCGAACCCCGACTAACAGAACCAAAATCTGCTGTGCTACCATTACACCACGGGTCTGTTTATTAAGAGTTAGCAAATGTATTACTTTTTCCTTTTTACTTGGCTATTTAGATCGCTTTGCTGGATTATGATTTGTTGAAAGGAATATTATTCTAAATTTGGGGCCATTTAATGAATGCTAAAAATATCCTGCATGAGTTTGGGCGTCAGAAAATGGAATAATATCTTGGGGTGGATCATATTTTTCATCGCGGGCTATATTTTTGTTTCTACAGTAGAGCCTACGTTGAGTTTTTGGGATTGTGGAGAATACATTGCCTCTTCAGTAAAATTAGAGATTGGACATGCTCCAGGGGCAGCCACTTTTCAACTCTTGGGCGCGGTGATGGCACTTTTTGCTTTAGGAGACCCTACTAAATATGCATTGATTATCAATATCGAGTCTGCTTTGTGTAGTGCGCTAGCCGTTCTTTTCATGTTTTGGACCATCACTCATTTGGCCTGGAAGCTCGCTTTAAAGGTCAATTCGCAAAGAGAGATCCTTACAGTTTCTCGGGAACAAAGTGTCATTGTTTTCAGCAGTGGATCCATCGGTGCGTTTTGTTTTATGTTTAGCGATACGTTTTGGTTTTCTGCTGTTGAGGGTGAAGTGTATGCTATGGCCTCTTTATTTACGACATTCATCATCTGGCTCATCTGTAAATGGGAAAATGATATAACGCATCCTAAATCCAATCGATGGTTGATATTGATCGCCTTCTTCCTTGGTCTGTCTTTAGGTGTGCACTTGATGGTATTGTTGATCATCCCTACTTTGGGCTTGATATATTATTATAAAAAGTACAAAATAACTCTCAGGAGTTTTGTTATTGCTCATTTAATCATCTTACTTCTATTTGTATTTTATTTTAAGGGGCTTTTCCCCTTTATTATGTATTTCTTTGGTTATTGTGAGATCTTTTTTATCAATAGGATAGGATTGCCTTTACATTCTGGAACAGCGATTGCTTTTTTATCGCTTATCACATTTTTCTTCTTTTTGATCCGTTTTACCCATAAGAAAAATTACCCACTATTGAATACGGTTACTTTATGCATTCTTTACAGTTTGATCGGTTTTTCCTCGTGGTTGGTGCTCCCATTACGTGCCAATGCTAATACTCCTATTAATTTGAATGATCCAGATAATGCCATTTCTATGTTGGATTATTATACTCGGCGTAGTCAATACGGTGATTGGCCTATATTATACGGACCGATGTACACGGCTTATCTGGATAAAGGAGGCATTATAGGTTATAATTACGAAGGGCCTGTTTATGAAAGAGATAAGAAGTCGGGTAAATATATTGAGATCGATCAGGTAGTCTCCTATAAATACAATCCGGATCATATGAGTTTCTTCCCCCGGATGTATCACAATGGTGAAGAATATATAGCGAATTATCAGTCTATTGCAGGAAAACCTGAAACTTATACGGAAGATGATCCCACAACGGGAAGGAAGCTATTACGTTATAAGAAACCTGATTTTGTACAAAATCTATATTTTTTTTTAGACTATCAAATAGGATATATGTTTCTGCGATATCTGTTGTGGAATTATGTAGGCCGACAAAATGATCTTGAAGGTAATTATCAAGTGACTGAAGGAAATTGGCAGAGTGGTATCCCTTTGGTTGATGAGGCTAGGATTGGGCCGCAAACCATGTTCCCCCAATATCTCAAAAATAATAAGGCCAACAATACTTATTACTTTTTACCTCTGGTATTGGGTTTTGTTGGACTCTTCTATCAAGCTAGAAAGAGGTTTGGTGATTTCTATGCACTCTTGGCGGTCTTCTGCCTGACAGGTATTGGTATCAATATTTATACCAACATGAAACCCTTTGAGCCACGTGAAAGGGACTATGCTGTAGTGAGTGCGTTTTATGCTTATGGTATTTGGATTGGGTTGGGTGTATCGGCACTTTTTCACCTGTTTAAACAACCGAAAAATCTTAGTTTAGCTATAGGCTTATCCGGCTTATTGTTGGGTGTGCCTTTGCTTATGGGGTATCAGAATTGGGATGATCATGATCGATCACATGTCATAGCGGCTAGAGATCTTGCTCGAAATTATTTGGATAGTTGTGATCCTAAAGCAATCCTTTTCGTCTATGGGGACAATGACACCTATCCATTATGGGCATTGCAAGAGACTGAAAATTATAGAGATGATATTCGGGTGCTGAATTATACGCTTCTAAGTACATCTTGGAGCATCGATCAGGCCCAACGCAAAATCAATAATGCTCCGGCAATCCCCATGAGTTTGCAACATGAGCAATATAGGCAAGGCAGTCGAGATGCTATTTTGATCCTCCCTAACGACAAGTCGATTACCTTACAAGAAGCTATAGCGTGGCTTATCAGGGATGATGAAAAAAAAACAGCAATTAATCAAGAATATCTTGGAGATCAAAAGAAATTGGATTTTCTTCCTACCAACAAATTCATCTTATTCGTAGATAAAAAGGCTGTACTCAAGAATAAGATTGTAGCCCCGAAAGATGCCGATAAGATCCTACCTTATATTCTCTTGGAAATCCCTATCGAAGACGGTCAGAATCATTATTTAAATAAAAACGACCTAATGATGCTCGATATGTTGGCCAATTATAAGTGGGATAGGCCGATCTACTTCAGCAGTGGTGGAATCTATAATCGGGCTAATGTATTGTATTTAAACGATTATTTACAATATACGGGTTTTCACTATAAATTGGTGCCTATCCGTACCCCGCGGAGTACTAATGGAGAATTGGGACGTATCGACGCCGATCAGCTTTATCAGACGATAAAAGGGTTTCATTGGGGTAATTATAAAACTCCCAAAGGTTACTTCGATGCCAACAGTAGAAAAAATACGATCACTTATCGCATGATAGTGAGTAGAGGCGCCGAAGGACTGATTGCACAAGGGAAGTATCAAAAGGCTGAAGAACTTATGGATTTGCTAATGAGAGAGATCCCAAAAGAGCTTTATCAAGACAATTTACCCTTGGCTAGAATTGCTAGAAGTTATATCGAAATCGGTAAGGAGGATAAAGCTTTGAAGATCGCTGGTATTTATGCTAAGAATGCTTTGGAAGAAATTAATTATTATCAAAGCCTACCGAAAAAATACCAAACCTATGTACGTCGGGAGATAGAATATGCCAGGTATAAATATATCTATTGCATCAATGAAATCTCAGCTGGATATACTAATATTGGGCAGGTGGCTAAGGGGCAAGAATATGCGCGTTATGCTTATCAACAATTTTTTGATCAGGCTAGTAAATTTCTCAATAAGTCAACACGTTTTCGTACGAAAACGAATTCTAAAAAAAAAAAACATGAGTAATGTGTTCGACAGTCCATGATGAAACGTCTTATTATTAAAGAAGTATCTCACCTGGAGATAGATAAAAAGTTCCAGTAGTAACAATTTAAAAGCATTGGAAAAATGAGTTATTCTTAAAAATTATAGATTTCGACCCCGATCGATCAAGAATTATTTTGTCGGGTAGGGTACTTTCTCCTAAAAGTATGAGGGATACCAATACTAATCAATATCAGACATACCCCCTCCCTATCCACTGGAAAAGAGATACTTATTTATTGTAACATAAAATAAGCCATGATCATTGCTGTAGGTAATTTTATTGCTCCCAGAATAGAACCTAATTCGAAGTTAATCCGCGGCATTTCTTTTGCATATAACAAAGGGGGTGACATGCAAAAAAAACACTAAAGGTAAATCCTATTTCCACAAACCACCTGAAAGAATCCCATCAACAAGATAGACCGGTGGAAACAAAATAATACTGTCACAGCTGATCCCATTATCATCAACCAACTTTTATAAAGCGGATAGATCTTCTTAGATTATTCCACTTGAAAATATTAAGATCAATGAAACTGCCTATTCTATAGAGGGGGTATCCCTTTGCTTTTGACCATATTAACAAGCATATCGATCCAGGTGAATTGAAAAAAGTAAGACAACAGCTAAAGGCTAGTACGTACTGCATACTCGAGTAATAAAAAATACCTGTCAAAGAAGCAGGTACCCCCCCTCCTTCCCAAAAAAAAGCAAGTCCTTGTCTAAGCAAAAGCTTGGGTAGTCGATACCCCTTAACCTTGATACCATTAGCAGAAGTACTAAAAATATCATACCTAGGATCGCCTGTGTACCTGTGAGTTCCGCCTATCTCATGATTTTTTCTTTAATAAGTCAACTTAACAAAAACGGAGAGTATACAATAGTTTATAGCACCTAATGTGACCCATACAATACCTTTAGATTGATTCATATCTTCATGTTATAAATTTCTTACCCCTCAAAAAACTTTACTAGTATAACGATTTAATTGGGATAGATTTGCTAAATTAGTCGCTTAATAACCTGGGACGAGTTCCCTAGAGAATGTATCTATATGCCGATAAAGATCCGTTTACAAAGACAAGGTAGAAAAAGAAAACCCTTTTATTCAATTATTGTGGCCGACGTGCGTGCGCCGCGTGATGGTAAATTTATTAAAAAGCTAGGGACTTACAATCCCCATACTGATCCGCCCACTGTAGTATTGGATCGAGACAATGCTGTAGCCTGGCTCCAAAAGGGGGCACAACCTACTGACACGGCTAGATCTATCCTTTCGCATCAAGGTATCTTGATGAAGAAACATCTTTTAGATGGGGTCAAAAAAGACGCCTTTGACGAAGCTGAAGCTGAGCGACGTTTCCAAGCATGGCTTGGAGAAAAGCAAGCTAAAAATCAAGATAGAAGGGAAATTTTATGTAAAAAAAATATAGGAGGAAAGGATCAAGCGTCAAGAATATGAAAAGAAGATGTGCCATCATAAACTCCAATAGAAGACGTTTCAGTTATACCAGTAGAAACTTTTTACAGAAAATGCAGATGAGAGAGACAGAAGCTTGATGAATAAGTTTCGTTTTCCATTTAGAAACAAGATTTTTTTTAGGGGTAAAAGTCAGTAGAGCCCATGGTATCAAAACATCATGGATCATTCAGCTCGATATGGATGAGTCTTGAGCTTGTATTCAATTGAATTCAGTATTTGTGGGATCAGTAAATATATTGGTTCCTTTTTTATGTTCTTGCCATGTTTTGTTGAACAACAGACTTTTGCTTCAATTTAATTCCCCCATAAAAGGTAAATATTTTGCACCCCGGATGTTTTATCTACCTTCCCTCAGTGGCAGTCGGTGTTTGTTTATTACGATAGAGTGGTTGGCTTTGGGGTAGAGGGTGTCTATAAAATATTTATATGTAGTGTCATCCAAAGCATCAATGACTAATTTTCACAAGACTTGTTTAATTAAAATCTATTTCAAACTGGAAGAAATCCTCATCCCCTTGACGAATTCTGTTATCAAAGAAATCAATAGGGCTGAAAGGTGTATTCTAGTAGACACACCCTAGGGTTTGATCGATCTATATTTGAGATGAATGATCACTTTTCTAAAAGTGTAAGGTCGGCATCTTCTACAGAAAAATCACCTATTCGCTCCCTTCTCAAAGCCTTGAGGTACCCTCCGCTCTGAAGTGCTTGGCCAAAATCATGTACCAGAGAGCGTATGTATGTGCCCTTCCCGCAACGTACGAGAAATTTTACATAAGGTATATCAATTTCTATGATCTCAAATTTTTGAATCTCCACTCTTCGCGGTGATACTTTTATTTGGATTCCTTTGCGTGCCCATTCGTACAACCTTTTACCTTTTTTTTGTAAGGCAGAAAATAGGGGTGGATACTGATCGATCTGACCCATAAACTTTTGAGATATCATGTAGATGTATTCAGGCGTGAGGTGGGATGTGGGAAATATTTCAGATTCGGATGTCTCCATGTCATAAGAAGGGGTGATAGCGCCCAATTTGATAATGCCTGTATAGACTTTTTTTCGCCTTTGGATCATGTCGATCTGTTGAGTTATTTTGCCTGTACATACGATCAGTAATCCAGTAGCGCAGGGATCCAGTGTGCCAGCATGTCCCACTTTGATTTTTTTTATTCCGAAAGTATTCCTGATCCTCCAACGTATTTTGTTAACCACATCAAAGGAAGTCCACCCCATAGGCTTATCGGCCAAAAGTATTTTCCCTTCTTGAAATTCTGATAAACTTATCTCCAGCATCAAAAGGTGTTCAAAGGTTTGATAAAAAAATGTATGATCAGTAATATCAAGCCAAGTATGATCCGATAGTAACCAAATAATTTAAAATTATTTTTTTTCAGATAGTCGACAAAAAATCGTATCGCTAAAATGCCGACAAAAAAGGCTATCACACTGCCAATCAACAGCAATTCTACTTCCTCGATAGAGGTATTACGATCGACGGTTGTAATTAGATCATAGAGGCGAAATGGGTGATGGGTTGCTTTGATGTTTTGAAAATAACCTTTGGTATAATGGTCAAATAATTTTTTTATTGTGGCGGCAAATATTGTGGGTATGGCTAGAAAGAAAGAAAACTCAACTGCCGCTTTGCGATGTAGCTTTTGCGCCATGCCACCTATGATGGTAGCTGCGCTCCTAGAAACTCCAGGTATCATTGAGATACATTGAAATAACCCAATAACAAAGGCTTTGAAATAAGTCACTTGGGTCCCTTTCTTAGATGGTCTATTAGTCCAGTCGTCTATTTTGAGTAAAACAAAGCCACCGACCAGTAATGAGATGACTACGGTGATTGGACTTTCGAAAAGCATGTCGATCTTTTTACTGAGCCATAGGCCGAAAACCACGGCAGGGATAAATCCCAAGAAAAGATTACCATAAAAACGCTTACTTTGGATAAATCGCTTTCTATACAGGGCGACTACCGAAAGGATGGATCCGAATTGAATGGCTACAATAAATAATTTAGTGAAATCATCTTGAGCGATACCCATCATGGATGAGGTGATGATCATATGGCCAGTAGAGGAGACAGGTATAAACTCAGTGAGCCCATCTATGATTGCTAGTACGATGGCTACCGTATGATTCATGATTTAGATCGATCCAAATCCTTTGGCTCGATCCATATAGCCCATACCTCCACGACAAAACCTAAGACAATCAGTAGGGGTGCTAGACGGATACGACGGAAGCTGAATATGCCTTCATTGAAATAGTTTGGATCAAATTTCCCTTCGTCTGTAGTATTTGCATCAGGTCCAGCCATCAATAAAAAACCTAAACTTATACAGGCCAAACCTAACAACATTAGTAGGTAATTTTGTCTTTCAAAGACAAAATTTTTATCGGGTGTGGATATATATTTGTTCTTTTTCATGAGTGGTATAATTCGTCTGTTGTCGACCTCAAAAACCTTCGTACTGCTAGATAAGTGCTGCCTGATGAGATGATGATTCCTAGAAGAAAGATACCTAATGCTAAACCGCCCAAAGTATAGTAGTCTTGTTTGTATTGAAAATCAATAATTTCCAGCATATAATAGCTCAAAATAGTCAATGCTATCAGCGCAATAAGTCCCCCAAATATGCCCCACCAAAGACTTCTTTTCAGGAATGTAGAATAGATAAAACTCCTCTTGGCTCCTACCAGTTGCATACTTTTGATGATGAAACGCTTGGAATAAATGCTCAGTCGTATAGCATTGTTGATTAAAGCTATGGCTATAACTAGGAATAAAATAGCGAAGCCTATTATCCAGATGCTCCATTTTTCTATATTTGAATGTATCTCTTGTAAAAGATCTCTAGGATATTTCACCTCATCGACTATTGCAAGATTTGTCATCATTTTTATGATACGGTCTACATAGTCGATACTGATGGTCATCCTTATCGAAGCTGGGAAGATTTGATATTCGAGTAAGTTCTCGTCTTGAATATTTAACTCTTTTTTAGCTATCTTCATTGCCTGATCTTTATCGATATACTGAAACTTTTTTACGAATTTGGAAGGTCGGATGATTTCCATGAGTGCCATGATTTGTTCTTGAGCGGCATCATTTTTAAAAAAAATTTCCATCGGCAATTGTTCCTTAATATGACGGCTCATCGCACGTACATTGACCAGAAGAGTGCCCAGTACCCCTACCATAAATAGAATCAAGGTCATGCTCACAATGACAGAAACATATGATGATTCTAATCTACTTGTATGTTTTTTATATTTTAAGCTGGTAAAATTCATTTAAAGTTATATAAATTAACTCAATATATATATGATTTCAAATGGTTTTAGTTCCCAAAAATTTCACTGTGTTGAAAAGCATCTGTCACCCTAATCCTCTTTTCGGTTTACGATACGCTACACAGCTCACAGTGAGCATCGTGCTCAAAGAAGAGATAATATACTTTGTCAGCTCTGCCTGGAGTTACATCAAGTTTTCCTTCTCATACATATTGAGCAATGGTCTCACGTTGTAGGCTATCACGTAGGGCAAAAAGTAGATTAGCCGTTTTTGGAAAAAAATATATAACATATAGACTATGGTTATGCCAAGATAACTGATCATCAGGAGTGTTTTTTTCTATGTATTTCCGTCCGAGGTACAAGATATTTAAATCACAAGGGATATATGGTGATGGGCTTATTTTCAATAAGTTGGATAAAATGGAGTTATTTATATCTTTGCAAAGATGCTATATTTTCTTTTAAAAACGAAACCTTTTCATTAGTATTGGACGCAAGGGCCCATTACCAATGTGATCGAGTGCCCCAATAACGAGCATGTTTAAATGTGGGTTCGTAATCCGTGTGGTTTTTGTTCCATGGTACGGCACAGTCTACATGATCAAAATGCACATGAGTTAGAAAAATATTAGTAATAGTAACATTATCTTTTGAAATTTTTTTTTATTTAGGGGTTGATCTAAAGAACAATCTCCTGAAAGGTGATAGTGACTGAAAAATTTATCAGATTGTTTGTATCCCATCTCCGTATCGATCAGGATCAGTCTACTGCTGTTCTTCGGATGAGTAAGCAATACATAGCTAGAGAGAGATAAGGTTGCGTTTGTGAGTCGGATAGACATCACTCCAAAGGCTTTTGGGAACTACGCCAAACATGTCTCACCATCTAGTTTAAAGTTTGCGGTCTCTATGCTGTAGAGTTGCATCTGATTGGCAGGATAGTTTTATGCGTCGATGTGGGCATAGATGGCGTTTTTCTCTATAAATTTTTTACGAGGAGGTACGTCGTCTCCCATAAGCATTGAAAAGATACGGTCTGCTTCTGTAGCGTTTTCAATGCTCACTTGACGCAGTGTGCGATTTTGTGGATTCATTGTCGTTTCCCAAAGTTGCTCTGCATTCATTTCGCCCAAGCCTTTGTAGCGTTGAACGTTTACTCCTTTGCTACCACCTAATTCTTCGGTGATGCGTTCTCTTTCCTTTTCGTCCCAGGCGTAGGTTTTCTTGTTGTTACCTTTTTTTACTAGATATAGAGGGGGGGTAGCAACGTAAATATAACCATTTTCTATCAAGGGTTTCATGTAGCGGAAAAATAATGTTAGGATGAGTGTGGAGATATGGCTTCCGTCGATGTCGGCATCGGTCATGATGATGATTTTGTGATATCGGAGCTTGCTGAGATTGAGTTCTTTGCTGTCTTCTTCTGTACCAATGGAGACACCCAAGGCTGTGAATATGTTTCGAATCTCTTCGTTTTCGAAGACCTTATGTTGCATAGCTTTTTCTACGTTCAATATCTTACCACGGAGTGGTAGTATTGCTTGGAAGTCTCTGTCACGTCCTTGTTTGGCCGTACCGCCTGCTGAATCCCCCTCTACTAAATAAATTTCACAAGATTGGGGGTCATTGGAAGAACAGTCGGTTAATTTCCCTGGTAGGCTGCCGCCATTAATCGGATTTTTGCGCTGTACTAGCTCACGGGCTTTTTTAGCTGCCTGACGAGCTTTAGCTGCTAGTATAACTTTCTCTACGATCTTTTTAGCTTCGGTGGGATGTTCTTCGAGATAATGGCTGAGCGTGTCTCCAACGATTTTATCTACTGCACCGCTCACCTCGTTGTTGCCTAGTTTGGTTTTAGTTTGTCCTTCAAACTGAGGTTCCATCACTTTGACCGAAATCACTGCTGTGAGGCCTTCACGGAAATCATCTCCAGTGACTTCGACCTTTTCTTTGGTAAGCATGCTGGACTCGTCAGCATATTTTTTTAAGGTACGGGTAAGGGCTCTGCGGAACCCGGCTAGGTGAGTGCCGCCTTCATGGGTATTGATGTTGTTGACGTAAGAATGGATATTTTCATTGAAAGAGGTATTGTATCTCATGGCCACTTCTACTGGAATCTCATCGCGTACCCCTTCCATATATATGACATCTTGGGTGAGGGATTCACGATTATCGTCTATGAAGAGGACGAATTCTTCCAATCCAACTTTGGAGAAGAAGGTCTCTTTTCGATGGTTTCCTTGGTTGTCGGTTTCTCTCTCATCGGTGAGGAAGGTCGAGATGCCTTTGTTTAAAAAAGCTAGTTCCCTCAGACGGGCTGCCAGCGTGTCGTAACTGTAGACAGTGACTTCAAAGATAGTGTCATCGGCTCGAAAAGTGATTTCAGTACCTAGCTGATCGGTTTTTCCGATGGTTTGGACCTCATGGAGGGCTTGGCCACGGGCGTATTCTTGGCGATAGATTTTACCATCGCGATAGACTGTAGCTATGAGTTTGCTCGATAAGGCGTTAACACAGGATACCCCTACGCCGTGTAATCCTCCGGATACCTTATAAGAGTCTTTGTCAAATTTACCCCCTGCACCGATTTTGGTCATCACTACCTCAAGAGCTGATTTACCTTCCTTTTTATGAAGGTCTACTGGGATACCTCGGCCATTGTCCAATACGGTGACAGTATTGTCTTTGTACAGGGTCACCCATATTTTATCACAGTAGCCTACCAAGGCTTCATCTATAGAATTGTCTACTACTTCGTAGACTAAATGGTGCAGTCCTCTTGAGCCTACGTCGCCGATATACATCGAAGGCCGTAGCCGGACGTGTTCAATCCCCTCAAGAGATTGGATGTTATCAGCTGTGTAAGTCGCTTGCTTCATGTGTGTTAGGATCTATCGGATTATACTGAAAGTTACAAACTTATGAAATTTTTACCGCTTCATATATTTCTTCAACTCAAGGGGTTTTGAAATCACTATATTTAAAATAATTTTTAACTATTGATATTTATATTTTTTATTGTTAATTTAATAAATCATAATATATTTTTTTAAAAAAAAAATAATTTAACTATTAATATAAAAAAAATAATATAAAATATTTACTTTATATTATATTTTATTAAAAATATAGTTAATATTAAATACTTCTTTATATAATATTAAAAATATGTAAACATATAAATCACAACAATGGTGAGAAAAAAACAATTTATTTGAATGAATATATTTATGAAAAAGCAGATTATTTATAATCATGTTTTTGTTATGATATTACATTCAATATCGGCACAAGATGCTGAGAGCGGGATATATGTAGCAAATGACAGCTTGTTATATATCGATAGTGAAGCAAGTGCGACTACCACTGGGCTCGAGGTAGAGAAGAGCGGTACGGTGATTAGAAAATATTAGCAATATCTTATTGATAGATATGTTTATAAATCGATCTACAAAACCGGAAGATATTAAGAATATATTCTTACTTCATCAAGATAAGGATACTTATGGTCATCTGACCATCTATTATGAGTAAGATATCCAAGGGCTCGGGTTATAGACGCTCCACTAAATAGAACTTCTCTTTATACATCTTTGCCCCTTGACTCAAGTTATGATCCCATAGCTTATTTTTCTTATGATTCTGCTAAGACTTCAGATGCTTTAGATATATATGCTTTACTAAAGTTTGGTAACGGTAGCCAAAACAATACGATCCAATTGGAGTCTATACCTCAGAATATACCTAATAATTTCGATGCTGCTAAGGTCTATAAATCCGACTTGGTGGAGTAGACACTACTAAATAAGGTCTTACTTTCTGGAATGCCTAGGGTAAATTATGATCCGATCCCATACCAAGGTATAAATACAGGTACCACTACACTTACAGAATATAGGGGTAGTGATGGACAATATGAAACTGCTTATAGGATTAGCCAAAATGACTGTTTCATAGGAGAAGGCTTCAATAATTCGGGCAAAATATTTTTTCCTTTGAAAAACTTTAGCACGACTAATATATATCTTCTATAATTGGAGAATAGCGATAAAATACAAGGTTTCCTTATCTCTTATCTTCTGGAAAGTCAATACCCGTTTAAATATAAAAGGTAATTATGTAGATCAATACTATATCACAGACTTTATTAATGAGGTATTAACAGAATACCCCGATGAGCTCTATGTCTGTAAAATGGACCTTGTTTATATAAAACTGCAACCAGTATAAAAAAATGACTTGATTGTCAACCATAAGGCTAATTTTTTTTTAAAATTGAACTATAAAAAAGATATCTCAACCGGAACTATGACTTATGACAATCTATTTCTCAGTCTTGGATAGCAATGAGTTTACATATTTGATACGTATGTCGAGGGAGTGGATGATAATAAGTTGACCGTGGTAGAAACTAAACACTTTGTTCTTAAAAAATGACAATCAAAATATTTTTTATATTCTACAATATGATAAGGAATGAAATAGTATAGAGTCACACACCAATGTCGTTACCGATAAGTTGAAGGGTAAGCTGATTCCATTAATAATCGAGATAGGAGTAAATTAACCTAATGATAATGTAGCGATCCAAGCACTCAATCAACCTACTTTTGTAATCCTAAATTACCTTTCTTATTTGATGATGTAGGTAAAAGAGTTCTATGGGTATTGAAAAAAGATATGTCCTTCCCTATGACTATGCCTAAGAAAGGACAAGATATAAAGCATTACATTTACTATGTAGCGCCTAGCCCTAGAAGTGAAAACTCTCTTGTTATGTCCAAAGGCTTAGAAAATGAGGTACCGGATGTTTTCTGGTGTAGAGTAGTGGGGGCGTAGATTTGTTTCAACAGGGCAGCAGAAGTCAAAGGGCGTGTTATGATCCGATATGGACTGTCGCAAGATGGTCTGTCTCGCGATGAAATAAAAGAAATTCCTACCCCTAAACCTTATCAATTGCATTCAGATATAGGGATATTTACCGTAGATTATAAGTTTGATAAAGAACGAGCATATAAAACCTTACAAGTATCAAGTGTTAAAAATTAATTATAATGATGAAGTATAAAACTAAATTGTTATTTTTTTAAGCTTCCCTTTATTGTGTTTGCACGGAGGGATGAGGAAGAGGTCAGAAGGTATGAAATGTAAAGAACCATACAACGAGCAGCCATTCTCCTCTTGATGAATATACAAGCGTTCTTATACTGACGGTAACGATCCAAGGCACAGTTGTTTTTCTGTACCGTCGTAAGTGTTGAGTAGTCAAAAAATATAAGATCTTGTTAGATACTAAGGAGAGGTAAATCCACGTCGAAAGAGGTGGTGTTTTATCATGCAAATAATATCATTGCAAAATCAAGTTTGAACTCAATCCCTATCGAGATAGAAGTATCCCAGCTCAAGGGGGGCGTTATCCTTTACCAATGAGAGAGAACAAGAGGCCTTTTGTTCTAAAATATTGATCTCAAATAGGTATTGGTGTCATCGTTGTGGCTAGAATATGATTGCGAGTTTATTCAATAGCCAGTTTCAAATCATATCTATACTATAGATCTTTCAAAATCTTTATCGGATTTACCCCTTACTATCTCCATGGCAATTGATATTAGATTATAGGTGAGTTTGTTGTAGAGCATAATAATTTTGATAAGTTATAAATATAATAAAAATTAATTTTAGTGAATATGATATATAAGTTTATAACTTATTTTCAATTTTTTATTTAATTTTGAGTACTTTATATATTAAAGGCTTGAACATAAACCGCCACCTAATCCTTGTGATTATCAGGGATGGAATCCGATTAATTACGGTATTGTTATATTATTGTTACTAATTCCTATATATGAGTATTTACTTTGGGTCGTACTGGCTGCAATGATCCAAGGTACAGTTGTTTTTATGCACTGTCGTAAGTTGAGTAGTCAAAAGATATAAGGTCTGTTGGAGACCAAGGGGAGGAGGACTATCTCAATAGAGGTCCTCTTTTTTATGGGTAACTATGGCGATATCATTGTGAAAAAAGATTTCAAAAGACGTAAGATTCCTCACAGGATAAAACTGATTGGTATAATTTACCAGATGATCCAATGATATGAAGAGGGTAGTATGATATGGATACTTTTGATTAAATTAAGTTAATCATTTATTTATAAATATATTTTTATATGATAGGAAATAAATAATTTATCTATATATACTAAATTATAATATATTGTTAACTATAAAAAAATATGAAATCACAAGGTGATTTATTATAAATTCATTATTAAAATTCACACAATATTTATGGATATATATTAAATGATTATTTTATTATGTAAAATATAAATTATTTTAATTTATTAATGAGTGAATTTAATTTGAATTATTATATAATAAAAAAACCTATATTTTATTACTATTTATTAATTTATACCCAGATGAAGGACAAGTCAAGATGGGGCTAAAAGGTATGCATGTTGGTAATACCAGGATTATCATCAAGAACAAGATCTTGATTTATTCTAAATGTGATCTTTATGTAAAGGCAAAAGGAAAGACCAAAAATTGAGGCAACATCAAGTTGGATAGTCCATATGTAAACGAAGGTAAAATAAAGCTAAAAACTGAAGATGGGAAAAAATCCCGGCGAGCAATGTGGTCTTAGGCCATATAGATGGCCAACCGATGCAAGGGTTGATAACTTTTGAGTAGAATACCCATAAAACGAAAAGACTAGTAACAGCCCTATCTTTCAAAAATTAGCATAAGTTTGAAAAACATCTTGGAGACGAGATAAAAGATCCCTATAAAAGTTATCCTATAGGAGATCCTAATTATAACAATTCCACTTTATTACGTTTATGATATAGATCTTGATAATACCGCTGATCAAGATAAATTTCCCCTGTCCGGTGGGAGACCACCCGTCACTCAGTCCTGTTAAAGTTCCGTATCATAGGGGGGTAATATCGACTATGATAATGGAAGGACATGGTACGGTATGTGTTTATAAGGTATTTTTAGCTGATCCCTTTGATAAAGAGACGGCACCAAAAGTGATCAGGGTGAATATTTATTCCCTATAGCCATAAATATATCTCGAACTTGGATATTCTAAAGGGCAAAGAGATCAACTTGGTGATGAGGGGGGCATATTGTAGTAAGTACCTATGCTTTTTGTGGTATCATCGACGAATATCACATCTCGTATATACATGAAGATATTAATTTCACAGGATGTTTATGGGTATTTAATCCATTTTCTTTAGAACTGGGTTGTTAAAAATGAAGCCTTCCGTTACAAAGGGTTATTACTTAAGTTTCGATGATTCTGTGAAGACTTTTAAGGAGGTAAAATGGGATCCCAATACGGTTTTATATAAGGGAGAGGTTTGAAGAGAAAATAGATCTTGAATTGACTGAAAATAGAGAGGGTGTTTATCTTTTGCCACGAGAAGGAACTAAGGTTAACAAATATGGTATCTTTATTATACAGGGTGGAGGCGGGTAAAACTTTTATAAATTACTACCAAGAAAGTACACCCACGGTCTATAAATAATACCTCAATACATAAAAATGATATCAGCACCGTACAAAACGGTGCAGAAGAAACCTATACGTTTTATTACACATCAATTTACTCACAACATCATGGGGGAAGGTTTGTCCTATAGCTCTGTATTACATAGTGCTGAGAATCAATATAAGCGTCTAAAAGACATGCGTATCGTAGATTATAAAGTAATAAAACTATATTATATCAAAGATAATAAAACAGGTGAAGTCAAAGAGTTGAAAAAAAAGATGAAATTATTCAGCTCGAGTAATGATCTCTATCAAGATGAATCAAACTTATGTTGATTAAAATACCTATACGTAGCAATATTATAAATGATACATTCCTATAGATATCAATATATATACAGTGACTTTAGAAAGTTAAACTAAATCTATAATAATATCTATTTGGAAAATAATATAAATAAAGTATATTTATTATTATATATATATTATTTCTTATGATAAGAATGAGTCTTCTTCTGATAAGTTTTCTAGCTACTAGCTTCTTATGTGCACGGTTTGATATCAAAGGCAAGATATAGTCTTATCTTTTCCGAATTGTGATGGTAAAAAATGGTATGGAAATTATCTTCAGGTATTGACGGCGACCAAAACCAAATCGGATGGAAGTTTTAATATAAAAACACTCACGCTCTATACCGGACATTTGACCCTAGAGTTTTGGATAAGGGGGCGGATCTTTATGCTTTCATACAGCAAGGATTGTGTTTACAACAAATTTTGATCATCTCGAAGAGGTATACTATACTAAAAAGCAAGAGATAAACCAAGACCTTTTTAAAGTCATCGAATACTAGCGAACTAGGTGCTTCCAAGACGTAGGCTTTTTAGCTTTTATAATATCAAACCTCTCTATAAGTCCTGGGAGAGCCTTTTTATTCTTCATTGAAAATCTAAATAGATATCTGCTTAACTACAGCCACTATAAACACTTCTAGTATATCCTCAGTATTGAAATATGATTTGGGGTTGGATGATTTTCTGAGCAATATGAAAGCTAAATTGAAAAAAGGATATGTAGCCATTATAAAAAAATATATACAGGGGATCAGTATCGGTTTTTAAAAAAATGGTGCGTTTTTAGAATCCTTAGAAATATTCTACTTACTATAATAGGTATATGTCGGTTTAGAGAATGTTGTCTATGACTAAGGAAACAGCAAATACATCAACAAAAATATTAATAAGCTCATAAATGAAATGGGTTATGAAACATATTATGGCCAGTTGATGCTTGCCGCTTTCTTGAATATGAAAGACAAGTTGAACTATTTTATGGGTAAGGCTGATAAGTTAATTTGTGAAATCCCTTCTTAGTTGAAGAGCAAGATTAAAATGTATAAAATCATTGAGGTAGGATAAACAGCTCCCGAGATCCGGTTCGATGAGCCGGTCTATGGAAAATATAAAAAGCTCTCTAAAATCTCTGCCCAATAAAAAATACTCATGTTCTGGCCTTCCAACCTACAACCATGACCAAAAAGGACTACTTATAGTCAATCAACGCTATAAAAAGCTTAAAGACAAAGGTGCGGAATTTGTAGGAATTTCGTTAGATACAGATAAAAAACAACTTTCCGCTTATGTAATGGATATCAAATCGTACAACTATTGTGATCTCAAAGGATATATGAGTCCATTAGCCTAAAACCACGTCATCATCGATACTTCCACTTTCTTTTTACTCGATAGGAATAACAAAATATTATTTATTGCCAATCCTTTCGAAGAAGTGATGTAGAAATTAAATTAAACTACTGCGGTCAGAAGCATTCAAGCGAATGAATACAAATACTAAGACTGTAAATGACCATAAGGAAGATCCACCATAACTGAAAAAGGGTAGAGGGATGCCTACAGTAGGCAACAGTCCCATAACCATACCCAAGTTGATCACCAGATGCAGGAGTAAGATACTCCCTACCGAGTAGCCAAAGACACGAGCAAAACTATGTTTCTGTTTTTCAGCCAGAAAATAAATCCGGCCGATAAACAATAAGTAAGTGATAATTAGTAATGCACTCCCTCTCAATCCCCACTCCTCACCCACTGTGCAAAAGATATAATCTGTATACTGTTCTGGCACAAATTTTCCTTTAGTGACTGTGCCTCTTTGAAACCCTTTACCTGAGAATTCTCCCGAAGCGATAGCAGCCTTGGAAGAAAAAAGATTATACCCTACATTGTCTCGATACTTTCTGTCTAATTCATCCTTAAATAGGATGGTAATCCGATCCTTGTGATGCTGTTTAAGTAATTTTTCGAACAGGATTGGAGCGCCAAAAACAAAAACAGACAATCCAATGAAGATGAAAACAAATAACATCCAGTCTTTGGATCTTTTTTGCGGAAGTAAAAACACATAGAGCAACAAAATTATAGCTATGCTTCCGATTATCCACCAAGGAGAAAGATTGATTGAAAGCAAAAAGAGTCCGATTAAAAAAAAACCGATGAGGATCAACCGCATGGGAAGTCCCTCTCTGTAAAAGACAAGCACAAAGGAAGAAAATACCAATACTGACCCCGGATCCGGTTGTAAAAGGATCAGTGAAATAGGTGATCCTAATAGAACTCCTAGAGTGAGCAAGGTATTACTATTTGTGATGGACACATTAGGTTGGCTCATGATCCTAGATATAACCAAAGCCGTAGAGATCTTGGCTAGCTCAGCAGGTTGGAAACTGATCGGACCAAAAGTGTACCAAGCCTTAGATCCATTGATCGTTTTTCCAAAAACCAATACTCCGATGAGCAGCAATAGCGTCAGTAGGTAAAAAGCAAGAGAGAAATGTTTGTAATCGGTAGGGCTAATTAAAAACATGACCAATATTAATATGAAGCTCAACACAATCCATATCAATTGTTTATTAGCTTTATCGGGAGCAACTGAATAAATATTCATCCAACCAAAACACACCAAAGCCAGATAGATCAAGACGATCCACCAATCGATATTTCCCAAGAGTGTTTTATTTCTTGTCCTCATCAGATGGATTTATAACGTTAACACGTTTTAATCTGGTAATATGATCATAGACTCCTTGTAAGCCAGAGGTCATCATGCGTTGTTGGAGCTTTGTTCTTTGCACAGTCTTCGTGATATGTTTCTCAGCTATCAAACTAGCGATTGGCCCAGCCCAGCGGGCGCCAAAACCTCCATTCTCAATCATCACAGCGATAGCGATTTGAGGATCTTCTACCGGAGCAAAGAGCACGAATATCGAATGATCTGCCAAAGCGACGGTTTTACCATTGATCTTGGCAAAATTTTGTGCTGTGCCAGTTTTTCCAGCCATGCTGATATTGGGTGCTTTAGAACTCCGGCCAGTACCGATCAAAAACACTTTTTCCATACCACGGATTACTGGTTCAAAATATGACGGCGCTACTTTGGTGTATTTGGCTCGGGTATATTTGGGATCAGAGATCGTTTTGACAATATGGGGAGTATAAAAAAAGCCTCGATTGGCTATGGCTGCGGTCATATTGGCCAGTTGTATAGGAGTGATATCTACTTCTCCTTGTCCAATACTATTCGAAATGATAGTGAGCGCATTCCATCGTTTCGGACCATACTTTTTATTGTAATAAGTTCCTGAAGGTATTCTTCCTTTATAACCGGTGGCCAGATCGTTGTCAAGATAATCCCCTAAGCCGAAGCTTTTGATGATTTCGTTCCATTCGTCGAGGCTTTTAGCTGGATCTTTAGGATACTTTTCAATCATTCTTTTGTAGACTTGTGCAAAGTAATTATTGCAAGATAGTGCCACAGCCGTTTCAATACCTATGGGCCGACCGTAAGTGCTGCAATGGCAATTTATTTTTCTTGTCCCATAACGGAAACCGTGTTGACAGGTAAAGGAGGTACTTGTATCTACAACCCCCATTTGTAGGCCAGCTAATTCTGTAAGCACCTTGAAAGGAGAGCCCGGCGGGTAAAGACCCTGAGTAGTCCGGTCGAAAAGAGGATTATTTATAGTGTCTTCGAGCAATTTAAAGATTGCTTTAGATCGGTCTTTTCCGACGAACAGATTTGGATCTAGTATCGGGCTGGAAACTAAAGTCAATATTTCTCCGTTTTTGGGATCTATAGTTACAACGCCACCTTTTTTTTTATACATGAGGCGTTCAGCATAATTTTGTAATTCCCAATCTATTGTTAGGTAAATATCATCACCACGAACAACTTTCACATCATTTTTTCCATTGTTGTAGGCATCGATGATACGCCCCTTTCGATCCCTCATCCAGTATTTGATCCCCTTTTCGCCTCGTAATACCTTTTCATAAGACTTTTCCACTCCAGCCCAACCGGCAAAATCGCCTATTTGATAATAATCGGATTCTTTTTTGATTTGTTCAGGCCCTATCTCTCCAATGTATCCCAATATGTTGGCCGCACTTTGGACTTTATAGTCTCTCAAAGAACGTTTGACCACATCAAATCCTTTGTATCGATGGGGTTTTTCCTGGATGAGTGCAAATTTTTCCTTTGAGATGTAGGAGAGGAATACAGAAGGTAAATATTTAGAATAAGCGTGAGCTTTAGCTAAATTTTCATCAAAAGTATCTCTGTCGATTCCTATGACTTGACAAAATCCTTCTACATCTAAGTTTTCATCTACATATATAGGGATCACTGTGAGTTCGTATATAGGTTGATTATATACTAGTAACTTGTCGTTTCTATCGAAGATATAACCCCTTTCGGGGATAATGATCTCCTGTTTGATAGAGATATTGAAGGCACTGAAAATGTATTTCTGTGATAAAAGTTGGATGTAAGCCAACCTCGTAACCAAGGCTGCACCTACGAATATCAGGATACTATAAAAAACAAATAATCTTTTCAAGACTTATTTTTTTCTGTCAATGAAAAATAAATCAAACACAGGACGGTGGTAAAGACTGCACCAAATATAGCCTTTAAAAAGATGATTTCTAGATTGGATATTTTGAATAATTCGAGCAAAAAAAGAGATAAATAATGAATGATCATTAATATAAAAATATAAGAACATTTTTTTAAAAAAGATAATTCATGGATTGAAAAGTCATCATCGGTAATGATGTTCTTTCCAGCGACTAGACGCAATACATCTAGTTTTAGATAAGCCGTCAATGTAATTGCAAAGGCATGCATTCCGCCAGTATTCATAAAATAGTCTATTGTCCAACCAGTGCAAAAAGAGAGGAGTACCAATACAAATCGACTTTCATACGGAGGGTAAGTCAATACAAAAAGGACGTATAGATAAGGATTGATATAACCCAGAAATCTAATCTGATTCAACACCAATATCTGAGCGGTGCAAAGCCACAAGATGAAAAATAAATGAAATATAAGGCTTTTGAAGGTCATCGAGTAAATGTCTGTTTAGATGGAATGATTTGGATGCTTTCCCATTCTTTTTTGAAGAGATTTTTGACCACATAAGCGTTTTCTATAACCGCGAGATCTGCTCGTAATTTGACTTTGATATGATAAGTACCACTTTCTTGATTCAATTGATAGTGTGCCACTGTCCCAATAGCTATACCTTCGGGGAAAATGGCTGATTTACCATCGGTCTCTACCACCTCTCCTTTGGTGAGGTGTACGTGTTTAGGGATGTCTTGCAATATAACGATGTCATGGTCCGTACCATCCCAACTGAGTGTCCCGAAATATCGGCTTTTTTTGAGTCGGGCGTTGATTTTGATTTGGGTGTTGAGCAAGGAAATTGCTGTACTGAAGTTGGGTGAGGTTTTAATGATGAGACCTGCAATACCATTGGGAAGGATCACGCCCATATCTACTTGGATACCATCTACTTTACCCTTGTCAAGAGTGAGAAAATTCTCTTGTTGATAAATACTGTTATTGATAATCTTTACAGGGGTATAGGTATATTCTTGCAGGTATATAGTGTCTGTCTCTTTGAGATCGTTTTTACCAATTTTGATAAGCTTGGAAGTTTGCAATTCATGATGGAGCTTAGCGTTTTCGTAGGCGAGTTTTTTATTTTCTTCGCTCAAGGAGAAATAAGTTTGCACATTGGCTTTTGCTTGATAAATCTTCCCTAGGATGGTATGGGCATAATCATCGTAAACAGTCCAATGAAACCGGCTTTTTGAAAAGGTGAAAAAAAGAGCGATGGTTTTTAAAAAAATAAAAAAAAGAAAAAACCACCATTTCAAAAAGAAGTTCAACACTTCACGCATAGACCGAAAGTATTCAAATAAATTAATTCATTAAGAAGGTGAATTTATTAATATTTTTCAACGCTACGCCTGTCCCTCTCACTACAGTTCTCAATGGGTCTTCGGTCAGATACACTGGTAGGCCGGTCTTTTTGGATATTCGTTGATCGAGGCCCCTTAGCATCGATCCGCCTCCAGCCATATAAATACCTGTTCTATAGATATCAGCCGAGAGCTCTGGAGGGGTTTGTGATAAGGTTTCCATGACAGCATCTTCTACACGAAGGATAGATTTGTCTAGGGCCTGAACGGTTTCTTTATAGGAGACACTCATCTCTTTGGGTTTGCCTGTCATCAGGTCTCTGCCTTGTACACAGATGTCTTCTGGAGGGTGTTCGAGGTTTTCCACAGCGGATCCTATTTCAATTTTGATTTTTTCTGCAGTACGTTCGCCGATATAGAGGTTGTACTTGGTTCGCATGAAGTAAGCGATGTCGTTGGTAAAGATGTCTCCAGCGATTTTGATGGATTTTTGACAAACGATACCACCTAAGGCGATCACACCAATCTCTGAAGTACCCCCACCGATATCAATAATCATCGTACCTTCAGGCTGGGTGACAGGGATTCCTGAACCGATAGCAGCTGCCATCGGTTCTTCGATCAGATAGATCTCTTTGGCGTTGAGGTGTTGGGCTGAATCTTTTACAGCTCTTTTTTCCACCTCAGTGATCCCTGAAGGGATACATATGACCATCCTTAGAGCAGGAGTAAAGAATTTTCTATTGACGTCGGGGATTTTCTTCAAGAATTCCATAATCATGATTTCGGCAATTTGATAGTCGGCTATCACGCCGTCTTTGAGTGGTCGACAGATCTTGATATTTTCGTGTGTTTTACCTTGCATTTGCTTGGCCTGTTCGCCTACAGCTAGAACCTTTTTAGTCCGCATGTCGATAGCTATGATAGATGGGCTGTCTACTACGATTTTGTCATTGTGTATGATTAGTGTATTGGCCGTGCCCAAGTCTATAGCTAGATTTTGAATAAAAAAATTAAACAACCCCATACAATTTCCTTTTAACTAGGTTTAGATTGACTTAGACAAAAATATCAACTTGTGTGGAATAAAAAAACACTTACCGTTTATTTCTTCAAAATTTGGTAAAGAGATGTTTTTTTATTTTCCATATCTTTTGAAAGATGATTGGGTATAAATTGTAGCTGGATATCTCAGATGATTGAGCTCTAATATGAGTTTTGAATATTTGTAGCCAAGTACTTTTACCTGAGCTGCTTTTGTCGTAATTTTTTAACACTTCGGATCACAATCCACTTTTTGGGAATTTCATGACGGCATGTTTTTGGATCTTGGCCTTTTTTCCGACAACTTTTATCGTATTGTTTAGACCACAGACGGGGCTTAAATAAACCTTTTCTAAAGTTTCTTTCCCGAGCTACATATAGCCTTGAGCTAGGGTGTTTATTCACTTAAATCACTTTTTCTTAGGTGTCACCTATAGATTATAAAGGTACTATAAAATTTTTTAATATTTTGTATCATCATCTTTTTATATTGTGGATTGATACTATTTAGAGTATAAAAAGGGATATTATTGGTATTAGTAGTTATACTATTAATGGTTATACCCAGTTTTTCCATGAGTTTTTTTTACATCGGGGATTAACACAATCACTCTGATAAAGCCCGTGATGCTTATATGTGAAGCTAGAATCTGGATCACCTGCAGCGGCTATACAAACAGCCTCCAGAAGCAGCATATTCCCCAAGTTAGATGATAAGAGGTTTTTTTTTTAGATTGGATAGTTCGCGATAAATATTTTCCGAAGCCAATTCATCTCCACTTCGGAAATTGGATCCGAAATACGACGTCTTGGATCTCTTAATTTCCAGTTATCTGTAAGATTATGCCTGAGGTATAGAGTACAGCGATGTTGTTTTTGGAGGTTTTTTTCAGGAAGGTGTTAGATGTAATTCGAAAGGCTGATGAAAGTTACATTTTATGTAGGTTTGATCTTAAAATTTGGTCTTGATGATTTTTATGAATTTATCGTCATAAGACAATTGGTAGACCAGTCAGTTTTGATAAGATAGTTTAGTGACGATTCCAGACAGTTGGTCAGCAATCTGGTTGAGCTTTTCAGGAGCTATGTCGCATAATTAGCTAATATCAGCGATCAGATCTCCCTAAATGTAATGGAGCAATCGAACAGATTATTCAAGATTTTATTGGTTCATCTTGTCCTGAGTATAAGGTTCGGTAATTAATTTTTATTTTCAATGCCTATATGTAACGAGGTTTATACCAAATTTTTCCGCTAGCTTTTTGTAGAAGGGTTGTTCTAGGCTCAATCCCTTAAATATATGCTTCCAGATGGATTGAAAAAGACCAAATCGGCCACCAATCCTAGATAATAGGCTCCTTGAAAACATTATTGTCCATAGGTATAGACGGATTTTTAGACTTTTAAAATATTTCAAAACAACTCGTATGTATTTCAGTTGTGTGATCCCTACTTTCAGTTGGTACAATTATAGGCTTATCCCTTTGATGTTTTCATCCGTCCTATCCTTTTCGACGGTCTTGATAATTCTTTTAAGTTTAATACCTGTTAAATGAGGCGGATAAGACAAAAATGATTCGCTTTCATATCCTTTTTCTATGATGGCAGAAGCTAACTTGACTTGAAGTACAATCGCTTTATTAATGTTTTGTCTAGTCCCCTTGACCGAAGACTAGAGGATGATACTTAATACTACACCCACTCCTGTTATGATGAACAAAAAAGGAAAATACCCAATACTATTCCTGAAGCAGTTTTGAGAGTATTTTTCATAGATCATGGAGCTATTAAACTTTCTAGGCTATATTAGTCAAATAAATTAAGGACATCGATCATACTTTCTAATCAGGTCTTTTTAATGTTAGGAAGCAATAAAGGGGATAAAAGACAATATTTAGATATTTCCCTAACCTTGATTTCCCAACGTATGGGTGAAATAGTAGAAACCTCTTCCTATTACGAAAGCCAGCCTTGGGAGATGGGGGATGCTCCTGTATTTTGGAATATTGCTGTAAGATTAGAGACGACCTATTCGCCTATGGACCTTTTGAAAGACATCCTTGGTATCGAATGGTCCCTGGGACGAACATCAAAAAGTTCACATATATTTTACGAAGATCGAGAGATTGATATTGATATTTTATTTTATAATCAAATGATTTTTGAAGGGGCTAGACTTTCGATCCCTCACCCTTTGTTGCATCTACGCAGATTTGTCCTTAAGCCTATGTGTGAATTGGCTCCACAAAAACAACATCCTATATTTGGCTTGACCTTGAGCACATTGTTGTCACGATGTATAGATCCTTTGAGTGTAAAAAAAATTAGTTGACGGTGATACGGTGATTTTAAATAGCTTGCCTACATATTTTCATGATATTTTTTATATTTATCATCATGTCTTATCCGATGTGATAGATTATGATTTTAAAAATAGATTCGAGCTATACTTTTTTTTGCGATGTTTTAAAAAACCTACATTTGAAGAATGAAAAAAAATACCATGAAAAAAAAATTCGTCAAGATTTTAGCTTTAGGGATGTTCCTGGTTGGGAATTACGCCTTTTGCCAAGAACAGGAAATAGAAGAAAACCTCCAAGGTATTAAAAATTACGACAGAGAAAAGAAATATGTAAATTTTACTAGCGACAAAGTTAAGTTCAACAGTTGGTCTATTGGTCTGTATGGCGGGGTCCCTGTATTACATAGTGGAGACTTGAGAAGCTTTACTAAAGACAATAAGGGTTGGGGATACGATGTACAATTGGCTCTAACTAAACAAATCACTCATGCCTTTGGCTTGCAATTTTTGGGTCAATATGGGCAGACCAGGCAATTCAGTCGGCCTAATGAAGGGGGGCTGATAAAGAGGGCCTATTGGAAAGGACAAACCGATTATTGGGGAGTGTCTTTGCTTGCGGATGTTAATTTTACTTCTATACTTAGAAGGGTAGATAACAAGTCGCGGTACAGATGGGCCCTCCATGGCTATGCTGGCCCAGGAGTGCTGTACTATAAAGCGAAATTGAACTCTTCTGATGGTAGTAAGCCTGAGGGAATGCAACCAAGTTATACCGATAAGATAACACTCTCATCTGGTTTAGGTTCTATCTTTTTCCAAGGAGGTTTAGGTTTAAAGTATAAGATCAGCCGTAGCCTTGATGCAGAACTTAGAGGTATGTGGGTCTATATTGGGGATGAGGTTTTTGATGGCTCAGGCTTTGGTAGTCTTGGAGATGAAAGGCTTCCTGTAGCGGACATCAAGCCCGTGGGATATGATTCCTTCTTCACGACATTTTTAGGTGTGACGTACACCATTGGGGACCATCCCGAGTCTTTATCATGGCATGATCCCTTACAAGCACTTTTTCCCCCTCAAAAAGTACCTAAAATATATTTCAAAGTGTGTAAAAAAGGAGACAACGATAATGATGGTGTTTGCGATGATTGGGATTTAGAGTTGAATACTTCTGCCGGTGCTCGTGTGGATGGTAGTGGTAAAGCACTAGATGTAGATTTAGATGGCCTGATCGATCTTTATGACAAGTGTGTGACCATACCTGGGCCCGTTTCCAATCAAGGTTGTCCCCTACAGGATAAAAAACCGATTAAAAAATAGTTATACATTATGGGTAAAGAACAAATCAATAAGGTGAAGTAAGGAACTCGAAGAGATTCAATTCGATCTAAACCGTGCTGCAATCAAGCCTAAATATCGTGGTATACTAAAAAAGAGGCTGCCGCACTGATGATAGAGCATCCCCCCCATACTAACTTTGATATAATCGGCCATACTGATATCTCTGGATCCTGTTCCATACAATTTCAAATTGAGTGTAAAAAGGGGTGATGGTATTAAAAAAAATATAATCTCAGAGGGTGTTAAAGCATCCAGATTGACTGTGGTAGCCAAAGAGGAGACCGAGTTGAAGTATCCTGAATGCGATGATAAGCGTTATAAAACTAAAAATTGTACCGTTAAGAATCCGGAAACAGGACTTTCCAAAAATGATGAAAAAAGAAGGGTAGAGTTCATTCCTAAGTCTGTAAGAGATTGATCTAACTACCTTATAAGAAAAAAAAGCTCGGAAGTGATTTTGGGTCTTTTTTTTCATTTTTGAAATGCTCTGACAATCTCCCATAAAACAATCACTATATTCACTGAAACGTCGAGTGAATGCTTTATTCCAAATTGAGGGATTTCCAAAGCATAATTGCAATAATGGATGAGTTCTTGTTTGATTCCCTTGACTTCATAGCCAAAGATCAATAAATAATGTCCCTCTTTCTCGATAGGAAAATCATTCAAAGGGATACTTTCATCTGTTTGCTATATGGCTATAATCTGATAACCTATTGATTTATAATATTGATAGCTATTTATGCCTTAGGATAATATGTCCACGCTACACTATTTTCTGCTCCCAAGGCTGTTTTTTTTGGATCTCTCTTTTAGGCGGCTAAGCTGTGATACGACATAAGTATATTTTCTCAATCAGAAAAGCATCGGCTGTTCTAAAGACAGCACCGACATTTTATAAACTTCGCATATTGTCAAGTAAAATTACAATGGGATTTTTAGGACTTTTCTTGAATGCTTCAACCGAGAGAGGTTTGAGCTCTATCGTTTTTAATTTTCTCATTTCACAAACCCCTAACAACTTATTATCTTTGCAAGATACTAAATACCTCTCAGTTTTGGCCTTATCGAGAAACCAACATACTCCCTTGATGAAGCAATATCATGACATCAAGGGTCAGTATCCTGATGCTATGTTATTGTTTCGAGTAGGTGATTTCTACGAAACCTTTGGTCCAGATGCTATAAAATGTGCACAATTGCTGAATATTGTCTTGACTAAGCGCTCAAATGGAGCCTCGGCCGACACTGATTTGGCTGGCTTCCCCCATCACGCTTTAGATACTTATTTGCCAAAGTTGGTTCGTGCAGGTCTTCGTGTGGCTATTTGTGATCAGTTGGAAGATTCCCAAAAGACCAAAACTATTATCAAAAGAGGCGTCACTGAATTGGTCACGCCTGGTGTGGCTTTAAATTATCAAGCCCTCGAAGCTCGGTCCAATAACTTTCTTGCAGCCCTTCACTGGGAAAAAGAGAAGATTGGCCTAGCTTTTTTGGATATCTCTACCGGCGAGTTTTTCATAGCCGAGGGTACACTCAATCATGCCCAACAACTAATCCAGCGTTTCTATCCTAGTGAAATAGTTTATCAGAAGCAGAAAAGAAAGGTATTTGAACAGCATTTTGGTAAAGATCATCATATATATACGATGGGGGATTGGGCTTTTCAATATCCAGCAGCATACGAAAAATTGACGCAACACTTTCAGACTAATTCACTTAAAGGCTTTGGAATTGAGGGTTTATCTCTAGGTATCATCGCTGCTGCTGTGATCTTGCATTATATGTCCTATACACGTCACAATCACCTCAAACATATCTCAACCATCCGTGGGATAGAAGAAGACCAATATGTGTGGATGGATGACTTCACCTTACGCAATCTCGAGATCATCAGCCCGACTAGTGAGAAGAGTATAGCTTTAATAGATGTGCTTGATAAGACGATCTCTCCCATGGGTGCCCGGCTGCTCAAGCGTTGGATCACCATTCCGCTTAAAAACATTTCCCAGATCAAAAAACGTCATGAGGCTCTGGCGCAGTTTTTAGCTAATGAGTCTCTTTCGTGGGCTGTGTCTGATCAACTCAAGCAAATAGCCGATATCGAACGTTTGATTTCTAAGGTTGCTACTGAACGTATCAGCCCGCGTGAAGTGATGGTTTTGTTCAAGTCTTTGGAAGCAATCGTGACGATTAAGACCCAACTTTCGACATCCAGATCAGAAGTATTCAAAGTATTTGGAGATCATATTCAACTTTGTGACCCACTTCGTGAGCGTATTGCTAAGACTATGACTACTGAGTCATCACATCAGATTAATAAAGGGAATGTGATCCTCCAAGGTGTCTCTGAGGAGTTGGATAGGTTGCGTCAATTGGCCTATGCTAGCAAAGATTATTTGGAACAATTGTGTCAGCGTGAGCGAATGCGTACGGGTATCAATAGTTTAAAAATCGCTTTCAATCACGTTTTCGGTTATTATATCGAGGTGCGTAATGTGCACCGAAACAAAGTTCCTACTGACTGGATACGTAAACAAACTCTAGCTAATGCCGAACGCTATGTGACCGACGAATTGAAAGATTATGAGACGCAGATCTTGGTTGCCGAAGAAAAAATGTTTGCTTTGGAGACGAGACTGTTTCAAGAGTTGGTCCAATTTCTTGCCAAGTATATCAAGCCCCTACAATTAAATGCTAAATGGATTGCCCGTATAGACGTCTTGCGTGCTTTGGCTGTTTGTGCAGCAGAAAATAATTATGTGCGGCCAGAGTTGGACGAATCTTTTGATATGTATATAAAAGGAGGTAGACATCCCGTTATAGAAAAGCAACTCCCTTTGGGAATGTCCTATGTCGTTAATGATATATTGCTCAATCAGACAGATCAGCAGATTGTCATGATCACGGGCCCGAATATGTCTGGCAAGTCGGCCGTCTTACGCCAAACCGCTTTGATCGTATTGATGGCTCAGATCGGTAGCTATGTACCGGCTAAACAAGCCAAACTAGGTTGGGTCGATAAGATATTTAGTAGGGTAGGAGCCTCAGATAATATTTCTATGGGCGAATCTACCTTCATGGTAGAGATGAATGAGACGGCCAGTATCCTAAATAACATTTCTAAGCGGAGTTTACTCATCTTGGATGAAATAGGCCGAGGTACCAGCACTTATGATGGTATCTCGATCGCCTGGGCTATTACTGAATATTTGCACGAACATGCTAGCTGTCCTAAAACTTTGTTTGCTACGCATTATCATGAGCTCAATGAGATGGCCCACTCTTTTGAACGGATCAAGAATTACAATGTTTCTGTCAAGGATATAGATGGACACATTATTTTCATGCGCCAACTAGTCCCAGGGTGTAGTGAACATAGTTTTGGTATACATGTAGCCAAAATGGCTGGTATACCTGCTCAGGTGATCCGTAGGTCCACTGAAATATTGAAGACGCTTGCAAGATTACATCTTCACGAAGCGGTCAAGCAAAAAAATCGTCAACCCGTTTATGACAATATGCAGCTGAGTTTTTTCCAACTCGATGATCCAATATTAAAAGCTATCCGAGATCAACTTATCAACGTAGATATCAATACCCTAACCACTGTAGAGGTCTTGATGAAACTTAATGAGATTAAAAAAATATTAGGCCGATGATTTTGATAAATATCGAAAAGTGCTTTATATTTGTCTCCCTTAGATGATCAATTTAAGTAAGGCGCGAGAATAGCTCAGTTGGTAGAGCACGACCTTGCCAAGGTCGGGGTCGCGGGTTCGAGCCCCGTTTCTCGCTCTGCTGGGATTTATAAAATGGATTTGATCAAATACATTTTTGTGTGCCCGGGTGGTGGAATAGGTAGACACGCAGGACTTAAAATCCTGTAGTTATTGTGGCTGTGCGGGTTCGATTCCCGCCCCGGGTACGGAGTTAAAAAAAATAAATTAATATTATTAATATTTAACTAATAAAAATTAAATATTGATAAGAACGTTTATTTTATCTTTTAAGGGAAATTGGTATCAATTTTACTCATAGAAATTTGATATATTCTCCTCCTCGCCTGAAAGAGAAAAAATTACTAAAATACTTTTTGGTAGCATTGTTGTTGATTTAATATACGTTTATTATGTGTTTTTTTTCGCACCCTTGTCTTCTTCAGGTCTATTGAATATCAATTTTTAATAGGTTTTATGAGAAAGAGAATGCTGCTAACGATATCTTTTAGTCTATATCATAAGGGTTGTATGAGGTTCATAGGGATTAATTTTTATTCTTACTGTATTTTTAATAGTTTTTTTTATAAAAACTATCACAGCATTGGACATGTCCTTCGGCAGCAGGATGCAAAACCGTCTATTTTTTGAGACGTTTATTTAGCCCATTTGATTGAATGTATATGTTATAAAGTATTTCACAATAATTAGCCAGGGGTGTAACAACTTCACTAAGGTGAAATGGCTGAGGTGTCCTGTATGTAAAGTATCGGTCCTTTTGAGCCGGTAGTGATCAACAGTAGAGTGTATTTTCTTTTCATTTTGTGGTCTAGAAAACTATAGATCAACACTTGGTTTTATCATTTTTTCCGTAGAGCTGGTGTACCGTACCAGTACAATGGGAATCGTGAAATTAATAAATCGATCTATGAGAATCTCTTTTGTTTATGCCTCCACATCGATTTTGAAGTCGTGGTAAAGTATATATAAGGGTTTTATTATCACCATTTATTTAGCATAAACCTTTATTTATAATGATCCGGTTGAAAAGTGATCGTATAATGCTGGGATGAGCTAATTAGGATAAGGGCTTTTATTTTTCATGAATTATCATAGTTTCTCGGAGGTTGAGGGTTGAATAGATGCATACCGTCTAAAATAGCCATCATCTCTTTAATATGTATTGCGGAAGTTTTAAGTAATTGCATTTCCGTTTTATTCAGTTTTAGTTCAATAATCTTATCTATTCCTTTGTGCCCCAGGACTACAGGTACGCTCATATAAATATCTTTCACCCCATATTGTCCTTGCAACCATACGCAACAAGGGAAAATCCGTTTAGAATCTTTAATGATGGCTTCTACCATTTGTGCACTAGAAGCTCCCGGTGCATACCAAGCAGAAGTACCCAAAAGGTTGACTATTTCTCCTCCTCCTTTTTTTGTGTATTCTATAATGGTTTTGAGCTTTTCTGGGGCGATTAGTTCTGTCACTGGGATGCCTGCCACCGTAGTATAACGGGGCAAAGGCACCATAGTATCTCCATGTCCACCGATAAGTAAAGCTTGGATGTCTTGAGGCGAACAATTCAATTCAGCAGCTAAAAAGGCGCGATAACGGGCCGTGTCCAATATCCCAGCCATACCAAAGATGCGAGATGCATCAACTTGAGCGGTGAGGTAGGCGACGTATGTCATTACGTCTAGAGGATTGGAGACAATGATGAATTTGGCTTCGGGCGAATATCGTATCATTTGTTCGGTGACAGATTTGACAATTTTGGCATTAGCACTTATCAGATCGTCGCGGCTCATGCCCGGTTTGCGGGGGAGTCCAGAGGTGATGACTACTACTTCAGAACCGGATGTTTTCGAATAATCATTCGTTACGCCATCGATGCGCGTATCGTATCCAATCACTGGAGCTGTTTGCCAGATGTCTAAGGCTTTACCTTTAGCAAAATTTTCTTTAATATCTAGTAAGACGATTTCCTTAACTATATCTTTGTGAGCCAATACATTAGCACAGGTAGCTCCGACATTGCCCGCTCCAACCACTGTAATCTTCATATCGATAAGTTTTTGATATTTGATGAGATGTTGTTTGAGTGGTAAATGTACTAAAAAGCTTTGTCCTATCTATTATAATATATCACATGATTCAAACCTTATCAGGCACATTCAGATGTCCAATAGTTAACAAGTTTTATTAAAGTCTAAGGTCATAAAGAGTAAGCTTCTATTAAAATAGTATAGTATCAATCCTCCCTTTTTGGAGAACTCCATATACTCATCCATTCCGTGGTAAAAACTGTTACCGTATACACCTATTTTGCTAGGGATGAGGGGGTATTAATCTACAAGAGTCTGCCCGAACTCAGTAGACAAACCACAGCAAAACATTTTACAGGTTTCATCCCCTAGCGCTGAGGTAAACCCTATAAATATTGAGGATCCTTTTCCACATAACGGGATATTGAAGGGGTATTGGTCAGTAGTCCCAAACATATACAAATATTGTGTAGATATAAAAAATTTCAACGACATCCAAGCTATGTCATATATCATCAAAAGGAAGCCTACTATTGTACTACTCCATACGAAGGTAATCAAGAGGATCTTCAATGAAGAAATATTTCTGAAATCCTCCCCCCCCCCGAATAGGGATAGAGTATCTCAAGCTTATCAACATGATTTCCTATATATAAGCGGAGAGAAAAGCTGCGTCTAACTCTACTCAGATTTAACTTTTGTCGTAAAGATAAGCATCCATTGCCCCATTAAAGCAAATATAACCTTAAAATATTTTGCTAAATTTGGCCTTATATATATAAATTTATATGGATATCCAAAAGTTTTACCATCGTCACATTGGGCCTACTCCTGATGAATCTCATCAAATGCTCCAGATGCTTGGATATAAATCCGTAGATGCATTGATTGATGCGACTATCCCTCCAGGTATTCGCATGAAAAAAAACTTGGATCTTCCTCGATCCCTCTCCGAATACGAGTGGCTTGGTCAGTTGCAAAAGATTGGTGCGAAAAATCAGCGGTTTCGTTCTTACATAGGGCTGGGTTATCACAACACCATATTACCACCTGTGATCCAAAGAAATATTTTGGAAAATCCTGGATGGTATACTGCTTATAGTCCTTATCAAGCGGAAATATCTCAAGGACGCCTGGAGGCATTGATCAATTTTCAAACGATGGTTGTAGAGCTTACCGGCATGAGTCTGGCCAATGCCTCATTGCTCGATGAGGGTACAGCGGCTGCAGAGGCGATGCAAATGCTCTACCAAGCACGATCAAAAGAAAAGAAGAAAAAAAATGCTATCCGATTTTTAGTTTCGGAAGAGGTGTTTCCTCAGACCCTAGCCGTGCTGAAAACAAGGGCTCATGGTTTAGGTATAATACTCGTCGTCGGTACGCATGAACAGTTTTCTTATGAAGATGATTTTTTTGGGATGTTGCTCCAATATCCTGCTGCCTCAGGTGAGGTATATAATCATCAGTCACTTGTACGACAGGCAGCCGAAAGAGATATCGCTGTCGTTGTAGCAGCCGATCTTTTGGCTTTAACATTACTCAAATCACCTGGAGAGTGGGGTGCAGATGTAGTGGTAGGTACCACTCAGCGATTGGGCATTCCTATGGGATATGGTGGCCCACATGCAGCCTATTTTGCTACTCGAGAAAAATACAAACGTTTTATCCCAGGAAGGGTCATTGGACAATCTGTCGATAAATTAGGAAAAAAGGCTTTCCGTATGACCTTGCAGACACGTGAGCAACACATCAAACGCGAACGTGCTACTTCAAATATTTGCACAGCCCAAGTGCTATTAGCCGTTATGGCTGGTATGTATGCGGTTTATCATGGACCAAAGGGTTTAAAATATATCGCCCAAAGAATACATGAAACTGCACGAAGACTGGAGAAAGCTTTAAATCAGATTGGTTTGAGACAAGTCAATGCATACTATTTTGATGCTTTGAGAATAGATTTAGGGAAGTGGTCTGTAGATACGCTCAGGGCTAAGGCTGAAAGCTATAGGATTAATTTTCGTTATATTGACCTCAAGACTGTTGGGATTAGTTTGGATGAGACCACCTCTGAGCAAGATCTCAAAGATATCGTCACCGTCTTTGCCCAAACACTTGGTGTGGAAGAAAATGCCATCTCTCTTCCCAATGATATGACAGGAAATAGTATTCCTGACCCTTTGAAGCGGGCCGCTCCATTTTTGACTCATGAAGTATTTCAAAAATACCATACTGAGACCGAACTCATGCGTTACATCAAACGCCTTGAGCGGAAAGATCTCGCACTCAACCATTCGATGATTCCACTTGGCTCGTGTACAATGAAACTTAATGCAGCGTCGACACTGTTTTGCTTGAGTCATCCAGAGTGGAGCAATATTCATCCCTTTGTACCTGATAACCAAGTGGGGGGATTTTTAAAAATCATTCAGGAATTGGAAAATGATTTGAGGAACATAACGGGTTTTGCTGCCACCTCTTTACAACCCAATTCAGGTGCTCAAGGAGAATATGCTGGACTTATGGTCATCAAAGCTTATCATGAGGCTTGTGCTGAGGCTCAACGAGACATTGTACTGATCCCGGCTTCAGCCCATGGGACCAATCCTGCTTCAGCGGTGATGGCTGGTATGAAAGTTGTCGTAATCAAAACCACAGTAAATGGTGATATAGATATTGAGGAGTTGAAAATTCAAGCAGAAAAGTATCAACAACGACTTGCTGCCTTGATGGTCACCTATCCGTCTACCCACGGCGTATACGAAACTGGTATTCGAGAAATTACCCATATCATCCATGAGTATGGTGGACAAGTCTATATGGACGGTGCCAATATGAATGCACAAATAGGGTTTACTCATCCGGCTTTGATCGGAGCAGATATATGTCATCTCAACCTTCATAAGACTTTTGCAATTCCTCATGGTGGAGGTGGTCCTGGTGTAGGCCCCATCTGCGTAGCTGAACACTTAAAGCCCTTCCTCCCATCTCATCCCTTTTTCAAATCTAATGACTATCCATGGATGAATACTGTATCTGCAGCTCCTTATGGCTCGGCATTGATTTTAACTATTTCTTATGCCTATATTCGTATGTTGGGCGGTGAAGGACTCAAAAAATGTACTGAGGCGGCCATTCTCAATGCTAATTATCTGAAAGCACGCTTAGAGACGTATTTTGATATCTTGTACACAGGAAAAAATCATACGATTGCTCACGAGATGATAGTAGATTGTAGGGAATTCAAATCTCTTGGAGTTGAGGTAATTGACATTGCTAAAAGATTGATGGACTATGGTTATCATGCACCTACTGTATCCTTTCCTATCCCAGGGACAATTATGATAGAGCCTACTGAAAGTGAAAATAAAGAGGAGTTGGATCGCTTTGCTGAGGCTTTAATTCATATTAGGAAAGAGATAGATGAGATTGCTAAAGGAAGATTCGTTAAAGATAATAATGTGTTAAAAAACGCTCCACATACTCTGGAATCATTGACCAGTGATAATTGGACATACCCTTACACCCGAGAACAAGCGGCTTACCCATTGAGCTGGGTACAGGGGCGAAAATTTTGGCCTGCTGTGGCCCGTATCGACGAGGCCTATGGTGATCGGAATCTAATCTGTACTTGTTCCGATGGTCGATAGTATAGATTAACATACGTTTGATCTTTGGGTTATACATGAGCTCAAAAAACTTTCTTTCAAATTTTAAGATGATTACGTTCCATAGTGCTTCAGGAGTATTTATCATCGCCTAATTTACCGATGGTATCTCCCTTTATCGAATATTATATCGTCTTACTATTCACGAATATTTAAGATTAGTACTCTTGATAACACTTTATTTATTTTACACAATTTAGTTAGTAAAGTTAATATGTGATTATATTATTATTATTAATCATTAAATATTAATTATTTTACCATAAATCTAATGTAGGTTTATTCATTTAAGGCGTAAGCTAATAGAGTTTTAAGATTATGGGGTATTTTATTCATTATATTGAAGTATATGAATTATTAAAAAAAATCCTGTGTTAGATAAACTCAGGAATTGTTCGAATGGTTTGGTTGACTTAAAGGATGACCAACATTATAGCATCAAGACTTCTATTTATGATATGTATCTAAAAGAAAATGGTTTGGTTTTTCTTAAAAAAAATATATTTAGGGACTTTCTCGAGATATCTTATCACAGATAAAGGCCTTTTCTACTGGAAGATTCCTAAAGAAGGCTATGATGATGAGATACCTTTTTTTTATCAAGAACAGGGAAACGGGTCGTTTTCTATCCTTTTCTTAAGACTGTAGAGTATAGGAGGTCAAAGTCTTAGTAATGATACCCTACAATACTACAAACATACCGTCGTTGATTATCAGTAAGTGTGTCATTACTAAGACTTTGTTTAGGATCATCAGAAGGGTGGATTATACAAATAATGATTATACTAGGTGCTATAAATATATTAGTAAAAAGTATAGAAATAAAAGTAGGAACAAGAACATTATGGCATCGTATGAGCCAAGTTGAGGAAAATAAAGGGGGAGATTTTGTTATAAAATATGGTGAGAAGTTTTTGAGGCTGTCCTCATTTGAAGTGTATTCAAAATATAATCATATGTGCGTTAGATTGGATATAAGATAAAAAGAAGTATAGAAAATAGAATTGAGTTTTTAGACTAAATGAAGAGAAGGTACTAAGGTGGGATAGTACTTTGGAAGAAGAAAAATACACTCCTTCTAGATTTAAATGATTTAGGATAGTATTTTATTGGTGTCAAAATAAATGATCAAGATTTAGGGATATAAGTATATCATCGCCGCATCTTAAATCGCTTTTTAAGATCTATTGAAGAGGCCTTTAAAGGTCTCTTTTTTTATAGTATTAAAACTCCTTCGTAATGCTACTTGTTTTTTTAGGGAAAATACGTATATCGTTATTTGTTGATAAACTTCTCATGGGTGCAGGATAGAAAAAGGAAATGTTGTGCTTCTAGATAAAAGGCTTTTATGAAGTGGTAATATTTTATATACTTTCCTATATCTTTCCTAGCTAATAGCTAAAAAATTGGCTATGTAGAAGTGTACCTCTGGTTAGGTAGTGAATACACCGCCATCAGACGTCCACTTTGGATCTCGTAGATAGTAGCTGAAATAAGATATCATCTTTGTTTTTCGGGTTTTATCCGTACCCAATGGTGATCATAACCCTTTGCCTATCTTAATTCCTCGAAGTCTTTTTCAATGCGATGGCCTATTTGGATCCGTGTGTATTGAAGTCAATATAGCTTTTACCTCAGAGATTGTACCTGTAGGTGCCACAGGGTAACATCATCTATAGAGGGGTGAATACTTAACCTGGAGTTCATTTTGATCTATCAGTTCATGGTTTACCACGACGTCTAGGTTTTTTGTATAACATTATTCGTCATCTTTGAATAGGTAGTGAAGTTGCAAAAACTAGTCGTTGATTTGTTTTTCATTTCAAACTCCATGTCTGAACTTTTTCCCGTCGTAGAGGTGATTTGTTATCACCGTGGATGGTTAGAGTATATTCCTGTTGGTTTAACGTGGATTTTCCTTGAGGGATAGGATTATCATAACGTCATAATAAGCTGAGTGAGGATGAGGATGTAGAAAATCATCGATATGATTATATCTCAAAACGATATCCCCTCAAGTTTTACCTCTTTGTCAGAGATGGTCAGGGAGACACGATTCTCCTTCCATAATTGTGACTACCATATTGAGGTCTTGTTTATTTTTTTAGATAAAATGATCGTACTAATTGTTATCTAATTTTTTTATTAAAATAAGTAGAAGACATTTAAAGGTTATATTCTTTTTTTTACACGAGAATAAATAATTTATTATTAATAAAATATTTAAATTAAGTAAAAGGATATTTTTTTTTAAAAAAGAACAGTTCTTTGCTTTTTTTTAATATATATATATATATATATATATATATATATATATGAATTAATTAAGAATATATACTCTTTTGATATATCCTTTCTATGATTCTTTAAAACTCATAATCCATTTGCGTATAAGCTGCCTTTATGAATAGATGAGTATGTTTATTCCTGATGTATTTTTGGCTTGCATGACTTGCAACTTTTGCTATTTTATTTAATTGTAATTATACGGTTTTAATTTAAAATATTAATTAATTTATTTTTAATAAGAAGAGAAATAAAAGTAATTTTTTATTTATAATTAATAGAAAGTGTGGATGTTTTCTTACCTCTTTGTATGGTTTTTCAATAATTAACCTTTTTTATTTTTTTTTAGATATTTAATGTTATTACCTTTTTTTATAACGATATTTTAATTTAAAAATTTTATATAAAGTTAACGATTAAATTAGTTTCGTGGTTTTTATTATGTTCTTGTATTGTCATATTTTTAGAAAACGATGTTTTATTCTTTAAACTAATCTAATAGGACTGTCTTGTTATCTAAAACCTCTCCTTTTGAGGATTTTTGTCGAGAGTACAAATGCTGTTATTTAATTTTGGAATATGTCTGGTATAGGTAAAGCTTGATAACCCCTCCCCTCCGAGGATTTATTGATTAACATCATCACCTCACTTATAAGTACTCGTAGGGATATTCAAGAAAATATTAGCGCCAGTATAATATTGAGGATTTCTTAGGCCTCAAGTAGTTGAAAGATATAACCCAACAAGGCTTACGATGCTTTTATTCGAGATTTCAATATTGTTAATAAAGTTTTGATTACTATGGTTAAAGGCTAAAACAGTGGATGTTACCATTAAAGAACGTGATAAACTCCAAAAAGTCTACGGAGCCAAATTAACTCTTTATAGAGTTATCCAGTATTACATGGATAAAATTAAAAATTCCAGGTCTGACCGATGAGCCTTCTGCCTTAGGTTTGAATCACGCCGAGGTTGAATTTTTCTTGGATCGGTGAATTATTGGCCGCCTCGATCCCCAGACTGATCCATAAGCGGGTCTCTAGTGGGTCAATAATAGCATCTGTCCATAGTCGGGCAGCAGCATATTGTGGGGTGGTCTGTTGTTGATAATTTTCGGTTATTTTTTTTATTAGATGTTCTTTGACGGTTTTGTTCGATTTTTTTTTTTCAGCAGTTAGGCGAGCCTTTTGGATCTGGAGTAAGACCTGAGCTGCTTGAGCGCCTCCCATGACGGCCAGCTCAGATGATGGCCAGGCGATTATTAGTCGAGGGTCATAGGCTTTACCACACATGGCATAATTGCCTGCTCCGTAAGAACTACCAATGAGTATGGTGAATTTGGGCACTATCGAGTTGGCTACAGCATTGATCATCTTTGCCCCATCTTTCATGATACCGCCGTGCTCAGCACGTGATCCGACCATGAAGCCTGTCACATCTTGAAGAAAGATCAAAGGGATCTTTTTCTGATTACAATTGGCAATGAATCGTGTTGCTTTATCTGCTGTGTCGGAGTAGATCACACCACCGGCTTGCATCTCTCCTTTTTGGGTCTTGACGGTTTTGTGTTGGTTGGCTATGATACCTACAGCCCAGCCGTCTATTCTTGCGTAGCAACAGATAATCGTCTTTCCGTAACCAGCTTTGTATTCTTCATAGGAAGAGTTGTCTATCAGACGTGTTAGGATCTCATACATATCATAGGGTTCATTGCGGCTGATGGGCAGTATACCGTATATCTCTTGCGGGTCTTCTTTTGGAGGGAAAGAGGGGAGCCTATTGAAACCAGCCATGTCGAAGTCTCCAAGTTTTTCAATGATATTTTTGATCTTGTCTAGGGCATCTTTATCGTCTTTAGCCTTATAATCAGTCACTCCGGAGATTTCGCAGTGGGTGGTAGCTCCACCAAGCTTTTCGTTGTCAATATCTTCCCCTATGGCTGCCTTGACTAGATAAGGGCCAGCTAGAAAGATGGTACCTGTTTTCTCAACGATCAGTGCTTCATCACTCATGATCGGTAGATAGGCCCCACCAGCTACGCAACTACCCATCACTGCGGCGATTTGCGGGATACCCATGGCGCTCATCCGGGCATTGTTTCTAAAGATCCGACCGAAGTGTTCTTTATCGGGAAAGATTTCATCTTGCATAGGTAAGTAGATGCCGGCACTGTCAACTAGGTAGATGATGGGTAGACGATTTTTCATAACGATCTCTTGAGCACGTAGGTTTTTCTTTCCAGTGATGGGAAACCAAGCACCAGCTTTTACCGTGGCGTCATTGGCTACTACGAGGCATAATTTACCTTGAATGTATCCAAGTTTGACGATGACACCTGCTGCTGGGCATCCGCCTTCGGTTTCGTACATTTCATAGCCGGCGAAGGCTCCGATTTCAATAGATGGTTTGTCTTTGTCTAGTAGATAAACGATGCGTTCTCGAGCGGTCATTTTACCTTTTATGTGTTCTTTTTCGATTTTGTGTTTACCGCCGCCTTGTTTGATTTGTTTAAGCTTCTGATAGAGTTCAGAAATCAGTAGTTTATTGTGGTCTTCTCTTTGGTTGAATAAAATGTCCATTGGCTGGTTTTTAGCTTCTAAAGCTAGTTATTTTATGGAACAAAAATGGAAATTATTTAAGAAGGGAGGTGTCTTCTTTGAAAAGGATAAAGTTTTTTGAAGCTTTTTACGTACACCTTGTTGTATTCTGAATGGGAAGACTTTCAGTTAAGAGTACTATCTCAAGATGCAAAAAAGTGGAGTATCATGGAGATTAATCTTTTGATCGTGAGGATAGTCTGGAATGAAAAGATTATCTTACACACCTTTGATACAATCTATTTTTTACCCTGAGAAAGTACTCTAAATTTATATCATATAGTTTTCATCTTTAGCTTTGATCTTTAATTGGTTGCATAGTATTTTGGATATCTATTTTTCATTTCGTTCATCATAGGATGAAGTCGGCCAGTTTGAACAGTTGTCGTAACACTACCCAACGTCAGAATCCTTTCTATGTCAGTGTTTTATCTTGAATTTATTTTAATAATATTTTTAAAAATATGCAATCATATTAGAAATTTAAAATATTCATTTAATATATATTCATTTTTATATCCTTGGGTATTTATTTCAAGTAATCGAGGTTTTTTGGAGTCTGTCCAAAATTTTTCTAAGGCATTCGATAATGTAGTGATATCATTGGCCTGGTCGTATTCCCAATGATATGCCTGACAGAGGTGTTGGGCGGTGAAAGGGTGTTTGGTTTCGAAATAATTTTCTAATGCAGATGAACTATTTGGCCCTGGGATGAATCGAAAGATATTTCCTCCTCCATTGTTGATTAGGATAGTCCTGAAGCTGTCGGGTACGTATCCAATCCAAAGGGCATTGCTATCGTAGAAAAAACTTATGTCTCCGATGATTAACGTGACGGGGTGTCTACTGGCTACGGCAGCTCCTATGGCGGTAGAGGTCGAGCCATCGATTCCAGCTGTGCCACGATTGCAATGGGAGAGGATTGAGGGCTTTTGGTCGAATAGTTGTTGATAACGTATCACTGTGCTATTGCCTAGTTGTAAGATTGTGTGATCAGGGATTTTTTTGAAAGTTTGATCAAAAGCTTTCAGATCTGAGAATTTGATACTTTCTAAGAATAGATTGTGTCTTTTTTGTCGGTAGGTCTTGAGTAGCATCCATTTTTCTCGGTAGTCGGAGACTGTTTTTTCCATATCTTGGAATTTTTCCAGGAGGTCTTCAGGCGGCACAGTCCAATAGGCTGTCAATCTATGGTAAGTATCCGGGTTGTGTTCTCTACTCGCCTCTACGTACCAATGATGTATAGGTGGTTGAGTTCTTAGCAAGGTTTTGATTTTTTTCGAAATGATGTTTTTTCCTATGGCTACTAGAATCTCAGGCTGAAAATCTTTCCATTCTTGTTCTGTCATGGGAGATATCATTCGATCTATGTGGGAGATGAAGTCTGTGTGATGGATATTGGCCAAGGTCTCAGTTAAGATGATTACCGAAGGATCTTGGCTCAGGTCTACTAGGGCTTTATCTAGTTGTTGGGTTGGATTGTTCTGTCCGATGAGGATCATCTTCTTTTTGGAATGGCTCCAGATCTTTCGATACTCTTTAAAGCTATTTTCGTCGATCGAGAGGCGTGTATTGGGGATGTCGATGATCTTAGGTTGCACCTGTAGTCGGTCTGTAGTGCCATAGAGCGGCTCGGAAAGCGGTACATTAATATGGACGGGCTTTTGTCGGAGAAGAGCTTCGTTGAGGGCTTCATTAATCAAGCGTTCGTTGTACCATAGTCCTCTTACAGATTCGTCTTCTGTGAGCTGGACGGATTTGACTACATGATTTTGGAAGAAATTTTCTTGTCGGATGGTTTGTCCCTCAAATAGGTCTATGAACTCTTTAGGTCGGTCTGCTGTGAGTAGGATTAGCGGGATATTTTGATAAAAGGCTTCTGTCACTGCTGGGTAATAATTGGCTACAGCTGAGCCGGAAGTACAGTTTAGTACTACAGGTTTTCTCAGCTGTTGGGCCATGCCTAGAGCAAAGAAACCCGCACAACGCTCATCGACGACACTATAGGTCTTGAATGCTGACTGTTGGGTGAATTGTACGATCATCGGAGCGTTTCTCGAACCTGGAGAGAGTGCTAGATGATAAATACTCTTGGCTTTGAAGATCTCTCCAAGGCTTTGTATGATCTTTTTGTCTGAATACATTTTGGTTAGGAGTTACATACCTCCATTTACGTTCAACACTTCTCCAGTGATGTAGGCCGATAGATCAGAGGCTAAGAATAGACAGGCCTTAGCTACTTCCTCAGGCGTGCCAGCTCTTTTCAAAGGGATGCCTTTGAGCCAGCCTTCTAGAATTTTAGGATCTAAGGAGGCATTCATCTCTGTACTGATAAATCCAGGTGCAATAGCATTGCAACGGATGTTTCTCGATCCAAGTTCTTTGGCGATGGATTGGGTGAAGCCGATGATCCCTGCTTTTGAAGCGGCATAATTTGCTTGTCCGGCATTTCCGCTCACACCGACGATAGAACTCATGTTGATGATCGATCCGTTGCGTTGTTTCATCATGGGTTTGATAACCGCCTGGGTCAGATAGAAGACCGAGTTTAGATTGGTCTGGATGACTTTGTCCCAGTCTCTTTGCGTCATCCGCAGCAATAGGTTGTCTCGTGTGATACCTGCATTGTTGACTACGATGTCGATACGTCCAAAAATTTCGAGCGTTTTTTCCACGAGTTTTTGTACTGCTTCTACATCGGTAGCGTCGGTTTGGTAGCCCTGTACTCTTGCATAAGAGCTGAGTTTAGCTTCGATAGCCTGAGCTTTTTTGGTCGATGAGCTGTAAGTGAAGATCACTTGCGCTCTTTCTTGGGCAAATATCTCTACAATGGCTTTTCCGATACCCCGGGTGCCTCCTGTGACGATGATTGTTTTCCCTTCTAGTAGTTTCATGATGTCTATGTTTAAAGATTGTCTATGAGTTCTTCTACTTGTCTAGCTATGTGTTTTGATTCGAATGCGCTAAAGTCTTTTTTCTTGTGAATGAAAGAGTTTCTCAATCTTTCGTCTGTGATCATTCTTTTCAATCCATAATAAAGCCCTTTTTCCGAATTATCTACGAGCAAGCCAAGTTCTCCATCTTTCAAGAGTTCTCTTAGGCCGACAACATCCGTTGAGACGATGGGTTTGTTGAGTATTAGGGCTTCTAGAACTACATAGGGTAAACCCTCAAAGTGAGAAGACAGTACGAAGATGTCTGCTGCTTTCAGATAAGGATAAGGATTTTCTTTGAACCCCAAGAGTTTGACGGTATCTTCCAAACCCAATACCTTAATCTGATCTAATAACTTAATTTGATACGAGCGGTAGCCTGTACCCACGATAGAAAGTGTGAAAGGGCCAACACCTTCATGCTTCAAACTATAGCAGATATCTATCAATCTCTCAAAGCCTTTTTCTTTACTGAGCCGGCCTATGGCTATTAAGTTCAATAGCTTGATGTGCCTTTTCACATCTTCCGCCCCGGCCTTTCTGATGATTTCATCAGCATCGAATGCGTTATAAATCATCCGTGTTTCTTTTTCCAAATCCGGTGCTATGGATAGTAGTATATCCTGGGCCTGTTTTGAAACAGTGATAATTTTATCCAGCGATTGTAATACGTGTAAGACTTTATTCATTAAGGCTTTGCTTTCATATACCTTTGTAAAATCACTGTGGATCCAGGTTATTTTTTTAGATTTTAAGGGGCTTTTGATTATGTCGAATATAAAAGAATGAAGCCAGGCTATCTCCACATCATAGGAAGTGTTTTTTAGTTTGTACTGGTATAGCCAACAGGGTAAAATACGATAGACGTAGATGGTCAAACTACTCCATATCTTCTGTACAAACCAAGTGAGAGGTATTTTAGAGAAAATATCTTTTTCTTTGACCAGATGATAAAGGCCGACTTCTTTTGGTAATTGTTGCCAGTAGATGCCTGATTTATATCGAAGTAATACATCTACTTGGTATTTTGAATAGTTCAAATGACGCAATAAATTAAGTAATGCTTTTTCTGCACCTCCCTCCATTCTAGGACCTGATCGGAATAAAATTTTTTTTTTAAACTTTTTCATTTCTTTTTGTATTTGTGAATTATCTCTAACCTCTCTTACTTGCTATATGATATACCTTGGTTTGAATGTGTTAAAGTCTTTTTTCTGTATTATATTTTTCTTTTGTCTGTCATACCAATATAGTTCAGGCCAGATCTTCTGTAAGTTTCAAATAATGAACTTTTTTATAAAAAGTCTTTCTCTTCTACGATGTAAAATAAACCTATCTGCTCGGGGGATCCTGGATCAAATAGACCCATTTCTTAAGACCCAACAACAAGCCTACTTCATGTTTTGAATAGTTCAGATAGTCTAGTAAAGTGATTAAAAATTTTAGGTACCTCCACCCTTTAGCCTTTATATCCTAGATAGTAGTTTCTTTTTTTTCTCATCATGGGTCATTTGGAAAGCTGGTAGATATGATCAAGTTGTGCTTCGAGGTTTAAATGGGTGTTGTTTATCTCTTTAGCGTCGATAGGCTTGATAAGTGGAGCTACTATCCGAGAGCTGTCGATACGGTCTCTCTCAGTGAGATTGTTCAAGACTTTTTCATAAGTGGTTTTTTGTCCCTTTTCGATAAGTTCTTTGTAGCGGCGGGCTACTCGGACTTCCAAAGAGGCGGTTAGGAATATCTTCAAATCTGCGTTAGGAAATACCACACTTCCGATATCTCGACCTTCCATGACAATACCTCGATCTTGTCCCAATGCCTGTTGGAGGTGTAGTAACTTTTCACGTACCTCTGGTATGCTAGCTACTAGGCTCACTCTTTCCGATACGGCCATGCTTCGTATTTCTGTTTCGATGTTTTCACCATTCAGTGAGAGATGTTGAACACTTAAATCAATTTCAGGTAATAAATCATGCAATCTTTTTTGATCCCAGGGATCCTTATCAAAGATATTTCGACGGAGGGCAAATAGAGTCACTGCGCGGTACATCGCCCCCGAATCGAAATATTTGTAATCCAATTTGCGAGCAAGTGCTTGAGCTAACGTACTTTTCCCCGTGGAGGAGTAGCCGTCTATAGTGATGATGATTTTGTTTTTCATAGGCGATCGGTTGCTGGCAGATTTTACAATTCAAATCGATAGCTCAGCAATTTGTAGTAAAGCTTGGCTGCTAGAAAGGCTGTAGCACGTTCGCCTTTATTTGGGGCGAGCTCCACGATATCAAAGCCGACGATCTGTTTTTTTTTAAAAACTTTGCGTAAGAATTTCAATATAGGGTACCACAGCAGACCACCCGGCTCGGGTGTACCTGTCGAAGGGGTTATCGAAGGGTCGAATGCATCCAAATCTATAGTGATAAAAACCAGACCTGACAAGGCTTCGAGGGCTTTTTGCATCCAAGCATCGTTTTGATAGATCTCGTGGGCGTAGAATACATGGCCTGCTTGTATGTAGGGTCTTTCCTCAGTATCCATGCTACGGATACCCACTTGGATCAAAGGATATTTTTGGGACGTATCATGCATGGCACAAGCGTGGTTGTAAGGGCTCCCTTGATAATTGGGCCGTAGATCGGTATGGGCATCAATTTGAAGTACACTGAGTTGGGGGAATTGTTCACCAAAGGCTCGTATGCTACCGATAGATATTGAATGCTCTCCACCGATGAGGGTAACGAATTTGTCTTGTGATAAATATATCTTGGTGGTATTATAAACGCTTTGTATCATTCTTTCTGGGCTGCTTTCTTCTGTGACAGTTGTTGTAAGATATATCCCCCGCCGGTAGACTTCCGAATCGGTTTCGATATCGTATAGCTCCATGTTTTCAGCAGCTTCCAAAAAAGCTTCAGGCCCCTTATCGGCACCCTTACCCCAAGTGCTTGTACCATCATAGGGCACAGGGATGAGCACCACTTTAGCGGTTTCGAGTTGGGTATAGCTTTGGGGTATTCCTGCAAAGGTCTTTATGGTAACCATTTTTTCTAATAGCCTAAAATTTTTAATACTTCTTTAGGGCTTTGTGATTTACGAAAGGTCTTGTATACCAATTTATCTTCTGCATTGCGATCAATCAAAATGTGCATGGGTTGGGGGATCAGACAATGATGTACTCCACCGTATCCGCTGATGGTATCCTGATAGGCACCGGTATTGAAAAATCCGATGTAGAGCGGATCTTTTTCTCGGAAATGAGGTAGATATATGGCATTCATGTGTTGTTCGGAATTGTAGTAGTCGTCGCTATCACAGGTGAGCCCACCCAAGAAAACCCTTTCATAAGCGTCATTCCAACGGTTGACGGCCATCATGATAAAGCGGCGACTGATGGCCCAAGTATCGGGTAGTGTGGTCATAAATGAGCTATCGATCATATTCCACTTCTCACGGTCATTTTGACTTTTTTGGCTAAGTACCCGGTATAGCATCCCACCGCTTTCTCCTACTGTATAGGCTCCGAATTCTGTATAGATGTGTGGCTCAGGTACATGTTCTTCCGTGCAAAACTTTTTAATCTGGTAGACGATCTCGTTAGACATGTACTCGTAGTCGTAGTCGAAGGACATTGAGGTTTTGATCGGGAAGCCACCACCTATATTCAATACTTCGAGTTCCGGGGCGATCTTTTTCAAGCGAGCATAGACGCGTAGGCATTTGAAAAGTTCATTCCAATAGTAGGCCGTATCTTTGATACCTGTATTGATGAAAAAGTGTAACATCTTCAATTTCACCTTAGGATCATCCTTGATCTTATTGATGTATAGGGGGACGATATCTTTGTATCCTATACCTAAACGCGAGGTATAGAATTCGAATTTAGGTTCTTCTTCCGAGGCGATACGTAGGCCTACTTTGAAGGGGACTTCGATGGAATTATTAAGTTTTTCCAATTCATTAGCATTGTCAAGGATAGGGATAGTGTTGTGAAATCCGTTGTTGATCAGATCGGTAATATTTTCGAGATAATTACCAGTCTTGAATCCGTTGCAGATCATCTCTATGTTTTTGTCGACCCTCCCTTTTTGATAGAGATTTTTTATAATGTCTATATCGTAGGCGTAGGAAATCTCTATGCTAATGTTATTCTTCAAGGCTTCTTCTAGGACGAATGCAAAATGAGAACTTTTGGTACAATAGCAATAGGTGTAGTTGTTGTTATACGCGTTTTCGACGATCGCTTTTTGAAACCATCGTTTGGCTTGTTGTATGTTTTGTGAGATTTTGGGCAGATAGTTGAATTTTAAAGGCGTCCCATACTTTTGGATCAATCCTATCAGGGGAATTCCGTGGAATTCCAAAAGATTATTTCGAACTTTAAATTCCTCAGTAGGAAATTCAAACGTTTGATCTATAAGGTCGGCGTAACGGATTTTCATTGAAATAAAGCTACTCTTTTCGTGTGCAAAGTAGGTGAATTATCTTCACATGTGGAAATGTTTGATGTGGATTTTTTCATTAGATGAAATCGTGGTATGACTTGAGCTTCTTTAGTTGTTTATGGCCATCAAGAAGTTTTTTAAGAAGGCGTCTATTGCTCCATTCATCACGGCGTTTACATCAGAAGTTTCATAGCCTGTTCGTAAGTCTTTGACCAGTTTATAGGGGTGCATGACATAATTGCGTATTTGTGAACCCCATTCTATTTTTTTCTTCCCGGCTTCGATTTCGTTTCGTTTGGTATGGCGCTCTTGTCTTTCCATTTCGTACATGCGGGATCTGAGCAATTGTAAGGCTTTTTCTTTGTTTTGAAGTTGCGAACGCGATTCGGTATTCTCGATGGTGATACCTGTAGGCTGATGGCGTAGCCGTACACCGGTTTCTACTTTATTTACATTTTGGCCGCCCGCTCCACTAGATCGAAAAGTATTCCAGGTGATATCTGAGGTTTTGACTTCGATTTCTATGGTATCGTCTATAACGGGGTATACGTATACGGATGCAAAGGAGGTATGACGTTTAGCATTGCTGTCAAATGGGGAAATTCGTACCAGGCGGTGTACACCGTTTTCTCCTTTAAGATAACCGAAGGTATAGGGCCCTTCGACTTCTAAGGTGACTGATTTAATCCCTGCCACCTCGCCAGATAGGTGATGAATTTCAGTCATTTTGTATCCATTTTTTTCACCCCACATCAGGTACATCCGCATAAGCATCGAAGCCCAATCGCAACTTTCAGTACCTCCGGCTCCGGCAGAGATTTGCAATACGGCTCCTAAAGTGTCTTCTTCTTCTGAGAGCATGTTTCTGAATTCAATATCTGAAAGCAGAGCTTCAGCTTTTTTAAATTGAGCTTCTAATTCCACTTCAATAGTTTGGTCTTCCTTTGATAACTCTGCCAAGATATCTAAATCTTCGGCAGTTGTTTTTACGAGTTCGTAGTCTTCTACCCATTTTTTTTTAGTACATAATGTTTTCATTAGCTTTTTGGCCTTTAGAGGGTCTTTCCAAAAGTCTGGAGCTGTGGTCTCTTCTTCTTCGTTGGTGATCTCGATATATTTCTTTTCGATATCAAGATATTGGTATAGTGTTTTGGCGCGGTCATGTATCGCTTTAATTTGTTCTTGTGTGACCATAATTCCTTTTGTATGGGGATACAAATTTATATTTTTTCTTTTCTTACCTTTGATATAGATACTAAAAGGGAAATTCATTATGAATGTGATCAAAAACTAATAGTTGCTCTTGGTCAAAGGCCTATTACTCATTTTGATCGAAATGTGGATCTTATGTACTCCTTTGGTTGACTTATTGGCTTTGGGTATTTATCTTGGAGTGATTTATTTGTTTTATTGAGCTCTACCCATTATGTTTGCGCTGGCCAATAAGAGGATTTATCCCAAATGAGGAGGGGCGAGTATCTTGAATATTATTTGCGGAAGCATTCTATATATTAGATCTTAGGATTATTTTATATATAAGATTGTGTGCTTTGATATACGGTTTTTCTCATGCTTTTTTCTTTTATACTATATATAGGGTTGTATAGGGATTTGATTGGAGATTATTTTTGCTTTATATCGCTTTAATGATATTTTTTTTTTTAGCTTAAGCCATTAATTTGCAGTGGATACCAGTGTGATATTTTTCTTAGGACTTGTCTTGTTAGCAGTTATTTTTTTTTAATATTTTATTAACTCTCAGAATCAGACGCTTGATGAGTTGGGAAACGTCAAATGATAATATACCATGAGAGTTTTAGGGTTTTTTTTCATTCTACATATAAAGATGGAAGAGGTTAATTTTGCGGGATGGAAAAGACAAAAGTCGCTTTCTATACTTTGGGGTGTAAGCTCAATTTTACCGAGACCTCTACTATTGCACGGAAATTTACTGATCAACATTATGAGCGTGTGGCTTTTGAAGACTTTGCAAACATATATGTCATCAATACCTGTTCGGTGACCGAATATGCTGATAAGGAATTCAGACGTATCGTCCGCGCTGCCATGAAAAATAATCCAGACGCCTTTGTCATCGCGATAGGTTGCTATGCGCAGCTCAAGCCTGAAGAACTTGCCCGCATCGAGGGTGTGGATTTAGTTTTGGGCGCTAAGGAAAAGTTCAAAATCAATGATTACCTCCATGATATTTCTAAAAAAACTATTGTGGAGGTGCATTCTTGTGAGATAGAAGAGGCTAATTTTTATGTTGGGTCTTATTCTTTAGGAGATCGTACTCGTGCCTTTTTGAAGGTGCAGGATGGTTGTGACTATAAATGTAGTTATTGTACGATCCCTTTGGCTCGTGGTATATCGCGTTCGGATACGTTGGAAAACGTTTTGAAAAACGCTCAGAAGATTGCCCAAAAAGGTGTCAAGGAGATTGTATTGACGGGGATCAATGTCGGCGATTATGGGAAGGGCGAGTTTGGCAACAAGCGGCATGAAAATACTTTTTTCGATTTGATCCAAGCTTTAGAAGAAGTCGAGGGCATCGGAAGGATCCGTATCTCATCGATCGAACCCAATCTACTCAAAGATGAGATTATTACATTCATTTCAAAAAGTCGACGTTTTGTGCCGCATTTTCACATCCCCTTACAATCAGGCAGTGACGAGATCCTTAAAAAAATGCGACGGCGTTATCTGAGCGCATTCTACTTCGAAAAAGTGTATCGGATACGAACACTTATGCCTCATGCTTGTATAGGTGTAGATGTGATCGTAGGTTTTCCTGGAGAGAGCGATAGATATTTTTTGGAGACATATAATTTTCTCCATGAGCTGGAGATCTCTTATCTGCATGTATTCACTTACTCTGAGAGAGCTCATACAGAAGCTATCCATATGGAGGGCATTGTGCCCAAAGAGGTTCGCCAAAAACGCAGTAAGATGCTCCGCGGGCTTTCGGCTAAAAAACGCCGTCAATTTTATGAAAGTCAGATTGATACCAAGCGCACTGTATTATTTGAAAACGAAAACAAGGGAGGCTTTATACACGGTTACACAGAAAACTACATCAAAATCAAAGCCCCTTGGGCACTTGAGTATGTCAATACTTTGCAGACAGTTAGGCTCTCCGGCATAGACCAAGATGGGATTATGTTAGTTGTGTTTTATTAAAAAAAAATAAAAATATTTATTATATAAAAACTAAATATTATAACTATATAGTAGAAAATATGTAATATTTTATGTCATTTTACAGATTTATATCTATATCAATACACTAAATTATTCAAGTATGAATTGTATTTACTTTAAGATTATCTTATCGGTATTTACATTGGTGATCAGTTGCTAGCTATATGGGCAGACATCAAAATAAAACAAGGAGTTTTTGATAAACATATTGATCTGAAAAACCTAAATACATTAAAAAAAGGACTCCCTGAGGTGATGCCTTCAGCATAAACCCTGAAGAAGATAGCCAAGGAAAGAGGCTGGGAGTATGAACTCAGAAATGATTCAAGGAGGGCAATCCTATCCGATATAAGTTTTATAGGATAGTCTGTCTTTACCGGCAATCTCAATGCTATATCGGCTTATATATTTAGTATATATAAAGTTAAGGTCTCAAAAAGGTAAAGATTTAGGTGTTGGACTGGGATTTGAAGGATTATGAGGGTTGAACATACCTAGGGGATGGTTCCAGAGACAGAGAGCAAGGTATATAATTTGGAAAATCGACTTCAAGAATATATCTATGTCTTTGAAAATTATGAAGAGATCATTTCCGATCATTCTTATGGTAGTAATACCGGATGGGTAGTTATCTTTGGAAGATGGGTATGGTTGGAAGATCGGAAAATCAGTAAACTATAAAACTATAAAACTATAAAACTATAAATTTAATCGTTACAGACTAAGGTATACTAATGTAAATGAGGCATAATACATCGTTCCTTGGTATATCCCAGTTTGGACTGCAGGGAACGAACGTAACACTGAGCATAGTAAGAGTCTAAGCCTGGTAGGGACCATCAAACCTCTCTGGTTGCCTAGCAGAGAAAAGTATAGATGATTTGTTTTAGCAATTGATCCCTACCGACGATATACGTATCAAACCCGATATTTATATCGATAGACACAAGATTTTTTCCATTGCTGGTAAGTCCAGCGCGGTCTATGACGCCTGTTTGGGGGCTTATATGGCTCTAGCCCTGTTGTATCAGGATCATCCGCTTTAATTATAATAAGATGTTAAACAACATATAAGTAAATTTATATTAGCTCTTACTATGAAGGCATTACTTTGGAATAGTTCTAGAAAATTAGATCCAAATTAAGAGCTAAATTACCAGTGTGGTATAGACCTTTTGGATGGTATTTAAAGCCCTAGAGGTCATTTGAGATCACAAAGCCCCTATCTTGGTTATAGTGCTCATAAACAGTCATAAAGACCAGCACGAGATTGAAGTCACCTTAGCCTGGCATGATAACCCCGAGTATCCCCGATGTGGTTGAAATTATAGCCAAGGATAATACAGTGCCTACTATCTAGATATTTTAACTTCAGGGGAGAGGCACAGTGAATCATAAAGTAAGCATGGAAGAAGCAAGACTAATTTTATTAAACGACATGAAGATCGGATTGATCAATAACCTTAACTTGAAGATACAATAAAGATAGACCATTTGCACGCCCTAGACATTAAGATCTTGAAAACCCTTCAGCACCAACCAAGCCTGGAAACAACATCCGAGACAATGTCAAACAAGTCAAATGCCTCTCCAACCCGATAAGGCTAGGTTAATCGTAGATCACGAACGAGACTTACGCGATCTACCCATAGTTAGTGAAGGTAATAATGGAGAAGAAGTGATGCTCTCAGCAAGAGCGAATATAAACCCTACTCTTTGGTCATTTCAGGAGGTATTGTGAATAAACCACCGATCCTCATAGACACCTATGCCTATCCACAGGTAGGAAACCTCGATACTATGGTCAAGAATAAGGGCATGTGACCTTGAGTTGGAAAGCACCCGTAAGGGGGCGATCTCATAAAGCTCAGCAGTTATTGAGATAAAGAGAGCCGAGAAGCCCTTAGTGACTACTCCAGCTGGTCAGACTACGTTCTCATAAAAAGTCCTTCAAGATGGTTAATACCTTTATGAAGTCTATGCACTTTACGAAGATGGGATCTCAAGCCCTATAGGTAGCGAAGTATTTGTTTCGAAAGACAACAAATCTCATCATCCAATATGACTCATCCCAAGACCAGTTGGTCGTTGTCTTAAATGGTTTCGAAGACAATAGTGTCAATCTAGATGTATTCGACGAGTTCAGTGTGAGTGTACGCAAGGAAGCTGCTTTCAAACCCAACTCAAGTCTTGAGACTAAAAACCTATCGATGAGCGATCTCTCTAGTGAAGGCTTATATTACAATGCTTAAGGTCGATAGCAAACACTATCATGAGTATAAATTCAGAAAATAATCTTATTTAAGATAAGGCCTTTTAAAATATATGTTCTCAAACAGAGGAAAGATTTTTATAAAAAACTTGACCTCAATTATAAAAAGCATAGGACCTATTTTTCAACAAGCATTATTTTAAAAAAAAAATATATTAGAATACTTTTGTTAAATAAGTCGCGTAATTAATTTTTATTTAAAATAATATTTATTATTATAGATAATACTCCTAATATATGGGTAAATACACTATATATATTTATAAATAAGTTTTAGATACTAGTTTGAAATATTTCAATAGGGATGAATTGGCCGCTACTATCTAGATCAACAAATATGCTTTGAGCCCCCCCCCACTTGTTTACGATTCGTATGGAGGAGGTATTATGTATATAGACGAACAACTTGCTCAATTATTCAAACGTCGTTGTGGCGTCGGAGTAGACATCTCCGGATTCGGCTGAAGAATACGTTTGTATACAATAAGAAAGGGACCACTACCGGGACCGTATCTTTCCATGGAGAGATTTTCCAATACCACTCGGGTGGGTCGCCCAAAATAGTCGTCGCGGTACGCTAATACTCACCATAGATGTAGCCCATCCGTATGTATAGGATTTTATCACAGTCAAGCAATACCTCAAAAAGTCACAGGAGCCAACGTCTCCATACGTATGTACGAAAAATTTATGCAAGCCACGCTATGGTCGACGACATAAATTATACCCTGCGTTGGCCTATCGACAACTCTCAACCCAAATACAAAAGGAATATTCGAGCAAAAACCCTTTGGGATACCATCATCCGTTGTATGCACAATACTTCTAAGCGATGTTTGATCTTTTGGGCCAGGCAGTACCATTATTCGACTTCTTTAGTGTGCCCCAACTATAAAAAAAAATCTCCACCAATTCTTGCTCAGATATAGCTATGCAAGGCGGTAATGATTAGCTATTTATCGCCTTTAATTTATACAGCTTTGTAGAAGCTACCTTCACTGCTAAAGCCCTATTTGATCACACCTAATTTTACGAGACTATTTACGAGGTCCAGCGTCTAATGGACGATTTGATAGACCTTGAACTAGAATCCGTAGAGAAGATTATCGATAAAATATATCAAAATTATAAATCCGATTTCATTAAATAAAACAAGATCAGAACCTGGTATATGCTACATGTCTCTTAAAAAAAGGGTGTAGAATAGGACTAGGCTTTACTATCCTGGCTGATACCATATCCGCATTAGGATTGAAATTTTATAGATAAGCTTCTATAGCTATCGTTGATGAGATTGTGCGCACCAAGCTCACGGCCAAATTTGACGGTTATATCGACATGGCTATCGATCGAGGACTTTTTGAGGCCTTTGATCTGAACTTAGAAAATACTTTCAGATTCGTGTAAATGCTTTCAAAACAAAATCGACCAACTTTACTAAATAATGATCTGATACAGGCGTCGAAATATTTCCCTCAGCACCGTAACCCCTCTCCCCCTACTGATACCTTAAGTTTACTCTTACAGAGCCCTTCCTCACAAGGTACCGAGCCTATATTCATACTCTTGTATAATCGTTGCAGGAAGGTGAACGAGCAGACGTGAAGCATAGATTAGCTTTTATAAATGCTTTGGGCAATATTTTTAAAAAATTTAAAATGTACCATCATAAATTCAAAACCTGAATGGAAACCACGGGTATCATCGATGTTAGCCAGAGCCCCTACCCTGGGATTATCCAGCTTCGTAGATCGATTGGATTAAACGAGTATGGGTGTGCAAGTCATCGTACAGAAGCACACGACCCATTCTATCATCTCGATAATCAATCTACCTACATATGTCAGCGTAGATAAAGATCGGAGCAATTTATATCGAATCTTGGAAAAAAGACTCAAAGGCATCATAGTCTATCGCGATGGTTTGAGAATTAGCATGTTGGTAACCTCTGAAAAAGAGCAAGAAAACATCAAAAAAACTCAAAGCACTTATTGAATAGTTTCATAAGTCCAACGTCCCCAGGAGATCGAAAAAATTGCAAGCCGATGCATTCCGTTTTCAGAACGATTATGAAAAATGGTTAGCTGTAGTCGGTTTGTTGACTGGAAGTCCTCCTTATAAAATATTTATAGGCAAAATAGAAAAGTCCTTCAATCTCCTAGCTACTGTAGAAAAGATTTGGCTAATCCAAAACCATACCGCAAATAGCAAGACCCGTTACGACTTCCAGTATGTTATTGACAATGGAAGCTACCGCATCATTATAGAAGAATCTCTCTCGTTCCTTCGATAAAGAGTATTGGAATTATGCCAAGTTGATCTCAGACATATTACGTCATGGCATGCCCACCACCTATGTAGTGTACTTGGTTAATGCTTTGAATCTGTATGATGACAATATCAATACTTGGAAAAAAAACGGTATTGCCCGTGCCCTGAAATGCCACATCATAAACGAAACGACGAAGGTTGGTCTATAAAAAATGTTCCAAATATGGAGACCACAACGACTTGATTCACGAAAATAACCATCTGCACTACAAAATCTGTAACCATTCCAAGTACGGTAGCTATACAAAAAAGACAATATTCACCTCACATCAATAGCCTATAGCCTGCTATGAGGTATTTTAGCACATACCCGGCCTAATGAATTTTTTATAAAAATTACTGAGATTTTTGATGACTTTGAGCAATTTTCCGTTTCGGAAGCTCTAGTTAGGAATATCCTTCAGTTGAAGATCTGTAATGTCAAAACCCCTAGTAGCATAATCCTTAGTAATCCGGTCTCGCTCCACGATAGTATAATTCTTGGAATAACCCGAGATGAATCCATCCCGTTCTCGAGTAGCAGAAATACTCTGCCCGTAGCTGAGAAGTAATCAAAATTATTTTTGCAACCCAAATGTTCCTTCATAATCGTAGATGTGACATAAAATGAAGACCCAGGTGTGTATGAATTTAAGGTGCTTTGTCTATATCATAGGAGTCTGGATTTGATACTTCGTGTAATTACCAACGTGATACCAATAGTTTTTATTATTGTCATTGAACTCTTCGCTGTGATCACCAGTGATAAGAATAACGATACGTTCAAGGAGACCTTTATCCTTCATATCCTCGAGTATTTTACCGATCAGACCATCGATGAAATGAATTGCATTTTTTGTAGTAGTTCGATACAGATATTGGGTCAAGTTAATTATTCAAAGATAATTCATTCATGTTATCTCAATAAAAATTGTAAATAAATGAAAAATTATGAAAATAATTAATACCGTATACCGAGTCATGGAATAAAAATCATAAGAAATGCTTTTCTTGAGGTCTAGATACATATCTTTTAGTGAATTCAGGCATTCGTTGATGATCTCCAGATCCTTTTGTGGCGGTGTTTTCTTATTGGATTCCGAGCATAACTCTTTGATTTACTAAAAGACATTTAGGTCGAAAGTCAGACGAATTAAAGAAATGTTATGAAATATCCCTAAAGGATCATTCAATTCTTGTAAATTATCTATGAATACAGGTAAAATTTCTTATTATGTAAATATATCCCAATAAATAAAATTAATCTCGTGAAAGAGCTAAAATATCCTCCCATGAGTGCCTATAGAATCATCACATTGGTTATTAAACCATTGTGACTTTTGAGTAATCCGATACACATGAGATATCATGATGCTCTCCAAACAGTCAAATCATCAATAATCGATTACGATATAGAAAATATTCTTTTATTTCACCTTTTGATCATCAAAGGTCATTTTCTGTAAGGAATATTAAATGTCCTGAATCTTGCTCATATCTTAAAGCGCCATATTGACTTGAGCATCTTTTACAGATGACTAACCTATTTTTCCCCAAGAAGCTTTTAGCCGTGAAGGTATAGTACAGCGTATATATCGCTCTGATCTTAGTAAGTAAGCTGCAATATATACCATCTGCCTAAATATGGATTAAATGACTAAAAATTAACATGAAAATAAAGATCCCTATTATAACACTGATATACGAATCGTGAATCTTTTTTACTAGGAATTTCACTAAAAATAGCAAACCAGCCTCTAAAATCACTAGCAAAGTGACAAAGACAAACTAACTATCGAATGTACAGATTATCATGGAACTATAAAACACCCTCGGGGCATGCCTCAAATACCAACCGAAACACAAACGGGGACAAGTGATAACGAAACTATTCAAAAATTAAAAAATATATCGTAAATAGGATCAAACTAAGTGACATATAAAGCACTAGTACAAACAGAAAAAAACTCCGTTTCCTCAACAAATAATATACTAATAAAAATAACATAAAAGGGATCAAGCCGAGTAGAAAAAAATGGCTGAGCGTAGATACGTCGATGTAAAGGACCCCACAGTAACGTATCGACTGATCCGATGTATTTCAAATACTATCATGCAAGTATTAAAACAAGAGGAAAATTTAGTAAAGTAAATAGACAACCCTGCTTATATAGCATCATTGTTGATTGTCAAAATCAAGCTAATCTAAGACATAAAATTATGATATTTTTGTTGAATAAAAATATTTCCCCATGCTGCAAGCCTCCTTCATCCGTGAGCATAAAGAGAAGATTTTGATAGGCCTAGATAAACGTCATTTTGCGCAAACCGATTGGATTGATGATATTTTGATGCTCGATGAAAAAAAAAGAAAAACTCAATTTAAATTAAATAACCTCTTGGCACAATCGAATCAACTTTCCAGTCAGATAGGTACCCTTTTCAAAGCTGGTAAAAAAGACAAAACTGAAGTTTTCCGCCAGGAGTTCATGCGTTTGAAAGAAGAGACCAAAATTCTCGGCGAGTGTTTGACCGATATCACTGGAGCACTGTCAGAAAAGCTCCTCCAGATTCCCAATATTCCTGCCGGGCAAGTAAAAAAAGGCCGAAGCGCTGATGATAATGAGATCGTCCATCAAGAGGGGGATATCCCTTCGATAGATGATACAGTACTCCCCCATTGGGAGCTGGCTAAAAAATTTCAGCTTTTCGACCTCGAGTTGGGAGGAAAACTCACTGGGACTGGATTTCCCGTTTATATTGGGTGGGGTGCTCGCTTACAACGCAGCCTGATCCAATACTTTTTAGATCAGAACAGACAAGCCGGTTATCTCGAGTATGCGCTCCCCTATCTCGTCAATGAAGATTCGGGCTATGCCACTGGTCAGATCCCCGACAAAGAAGGCCAGATGTACCAGATCGAAAAGGATAACCTCTACTTGATTCCTACTGGAGAAGTCCCCTTGGTCAATTGCTATCACGGTCGGATCTTGTCAGAATCCGAACTTCCCGTCAAGGCCACTACTCACACCCCTTGTTTCCGGCGCGAGGCAGGCTCCTATGGTGCGCACGTTCGTGGCTTGAATCGTCTCCATCAATTCGACAAAGTTGAAATCGTACAAATTACTACTCCCGAGGCCTCCTATATAGCCTTAGATGAGATGACAGAGTATGTCAAAGGTCTGTTGCAGACTCTGGAACTACCTTTTCGCATCTTACAGATTTGTGGGGGGGATATGGGATTCACTTCAGCTATGACCTACGATTTTGAGGTCTATGCAGTTGCTCAAAAAAGATGGTTAGAGGTTAGCTCAGTGTCCAATTGTACCGACTTTCAAACCCATCGTCTCCGGCTACGATACCGTACCTATGAAGGTAAGATACACCTTTGCCATTCCCTCAACGGCAGCGCTTTAGCTATACCTAGGATACTATCCACCTTGTTGGAAAACAATCAAACGGCCGATCAGATCAAACTTCCCAAAGTCTTGGTTCCTTACATGGGTTTCGATACTATAGCCTTACCTTCACCCAATCTATGAGCGCCGATGAAAGTAACCGAACATATCGCTCGAGCAAAGAAGACGTTGTTTTCTTTTGAGATCTTGCCACCTTTGAGGGGAAATGGTATTGAGGGGATTTTTAACACTTTAGATCCTTTGATGGAATTCAAGCCACCCTTCATCGATGTGACTTACCATCGTGAGGAATTCGTCTATATCGATCGTAGAGACGGACTCTTACAAAAGAAAACTATTTCACGCAGGCCGGGCACTGTAGGCATCTGTGCAGCCATCATGAATAAGTATTCAGTAAATGCTGTACCCCATCTGCTCTGTGGCGGCTTTGACAAGCAAATGACTGAAGATGCTTTGATCGACCTACATTTCTTGGGCATCGACAACGTTTTACTGCTTCGGGGTGATCCAATCAAATCCGAAAAGATTTTCACTACCGAAGAGGCTGGTCACAACTATGCGGTAGAATTGGTCGGTCAAGTGAATGACCTCAACAGGGGTAAATACCTCGATGGATCCTTTGAGGGAGGCTGTGCCTCCAATTTTTGCATCGGCGTGGCAGGCTATCCCGAAAAACATTTCGAAGCGCCCAATATTGAGGAGGATCTCCATCACCTAAAAAGTAAGGTCGAAGCAGGAGCCGACTATATCGTAACACAGATGTTTTTCGACAACCGTAAGTATTTTGCATTTGTCGACCGATGCAGAGCCATAGGCATTACCGTGCCAATCATCCCGGGCATCAAACCGATATCGACCCGCTCACAGTTGAGCGTTTTGCCGGCCCATTTTTATATCGATATTCCCAACGAACTCGTACAAGAGGTACAGCAGGCTAAAGGCCAACGGGCAGTCTCTCAGGTAGGTATCGAATGGGCTATACAACAATCCGCGGCATTGAAAAAAACTGGCGTAGAGGTGATCCATTATTATACTATGGGCAAGCCCGACCCTATTTATCAAGTCGTACAAGCTATCTTTTGAATTTTTTTATAATCTTTAAATTAGTCAATAAAACACATCAATCCTATCATGAAAAAAAATATAATTTTCTTTAGCTATTGTCGTTTTTTTCGTTTCTTGTGACAATAATATTACTCCCCTCACACCGGTAGAAGGTAATTTAAAATTATATCCGATGCCGATATATGCCCCAAAAAAATTTGATCAGCACAATCAAGTATTGACCAAGAATAGGGTGAAGACCAAAAGACAGCCTATGCCTTGCTGCTTAAGAAGATCGGTGCATTCATCCAGATATTTAGAGTGCTATTTTGCTCAACAAGGCCAAAGCTATTTATTGAAAGACTATAGTGAAGAATTAAACTTGATAGAGAGTCTTGGAGATCAATGCTTGGTGTATACCTGAGGGGAAAAATAGACTTTTCTACTTTGCAATACTCCCCATATGCAAAGATGAGACAGGCATTTCTGTTATAATGGAACATGAGATAGACCAACCATAGTGTATAGTGGATCAGCCAGCAACAATTGGTGCAATGTGTTCAATCAGTTGTATTCGCTTGTGGTAGTTCTGACCATTTTGAGTTATTCGAGGAAACAATAGCTCGAAGCCAACAAGATTGGTTTTTACATCATGGCCATGTCAGGTTATGACCTGCGCAAAGCGTTAAATTTTTGAAATCGGATAGTACAAGCTACTGTAAACAAAGACCATGGGTCTCAATTTATATCTACCCAACCCAATCCAGATAGTCGGATCTCCGATATTTATAAAAATAAATACCCAAAGCCTTACAATATTACGTTCAGACTACCAGTAAGTTGGTTTCAACTCTCGGGAGTTGAGGATGCCTCTCCTTTATCAAAAACATGAATCATATTTTTAAGACTTAATCTGGCTTTGTAAGGCTTTTTTGAGAGCTGTGGTTATGATGGCTGTAGCGCCTACATTGCGTTGTACGTATCGGGCGGCAGCTGTCCCCATTTGGATTCTGAGCACCGAGTCGTTAGTCAATTGATCTAAAATGTACTCCAGTTCTTGAAGGTTTTCTATTACATGGGACGCTTTTGCGTCGAGCAGGCCCTGAGCCTCCGGAAATTTGTCATGTATAGGACCGAATAGTACAGGGATGCCGAATACGGCAGGTTCTAAAACATTATGAATACCCTCCTTTCCAAAGCCTCCACCTACGTATGCGATATCTGCTGAGCCATATATGCGAGTCAATAGCCCTATAACATTTACGATTAATACCTCACCATTTTTGATTTCGTTTTTAGTATACTCGGACTGACGTAAGGTTTTTTTGAAAATTCTTTGCTGGAGTCTTGAGATGTGAGCAGGACAAATCTCATGAGGTACTAGGATAAATTTGATCGGATGAGTACATCGGTTGATAAGATCTATAAGAAGGTCTTCATCCCTTTCCCAAGTGCTGCCAGCTACAAAGGTGAGGGTATTGTTTTTAAATTTTTCTATCATGGGCAGGAAGGACCAAGTTTTGCGAATCTCTACTACCCGATCAAAGCGAGTATCTCCACATACAGTGGAGTCCGAGATGCCTATAGATCGCAAGAGCTCTTGGGAAATGTCGTTTTGAACGAAAAAATGAGAAATCTTTTTAAGGATTTTTCTCATCATTCCTCCATAGCTTCGGAAAAATATCTGATCCTTTCTGAATGCAGCTGAAATAACATATATCGGTATACTCCTCCGGTATAAGGTTGATATCATATGAGGCCAAAACTCGTATTTGATCAGGACGAGTATATGAGGATGAGTGAGTGTTACAAAATATTCCATATTTTTTTTCGTATCTAGTGTCAGGTAAGAAATAACATCAGCATGAGCATAATATTTTTGATTTTCGTAGCCTGAAGGTGAGAAAAAAGTGAGCAATATTTTATATCTTTCTAATTTAGATTGAATACTTTCGATAACGGGACGACCTTGTTCAAATTCGCCCAATGAAGCGCAGTGAAACCAAATAATCTTATCCTGTGGTCCAATCTGGCCAATAAGTGTCTCAAAGAGGTCTCTCCTCCCATGTATCCATCTTTTTATTTTGGAAGAGAAGAGTGAAGCAAGATCGATCCCCCACCCGCAAAGTAAAATGAATAAGTCATAAAATATTTCTGCCATATTATATTTTTTTAGTATGAGTATTCATTTTTTTTTTCAAAAAAAAATTATCTTTCTAGTATTTTTTTTTATATTTATATGAATATATATATCTAAATCTATTATTAAGTCAAAAAGTATTTTTATACTACGAACATTTACTAATTAGTAGATACCTTTTACAAAAAAAAAAAATATTTACCTTTGCCTCAGGTAGTTGTCTTACATGAATGCCTTTATAGTTAAAAATTAGTGTATAATAAATTTTAGTGGTAAAAGTATGTAAATATGTCTACAGGTTTACGAATGACTGAGTGGAATAGTGTATACGAGAAGATCAAAGGGCGGATCGATCGAGTTATGTCTGGTATAATAGTATCCTCTCGAGAGATAAACTTACATGAAACTTTACTCTTTACTCAGTATTTTGGGAAATGTTCTGGTACCTTTCAGATTGCCGTTTGTCTCAATGATAGTGATATAGTTACTGGTGACGTGGCGTTTTTAAAGCTTCTATAAGGTGAGGGAGTAATTATTCCTGATATTACTTTATTAACTTTCATAATAATTATTTTATTTTTAAAATTAACGAGTGTTTTTGCGACTATATGTGATAATATTTTTAATATTGATAAATCCCTACTCAGGCATAATGAGATCAATATCAGTTCGAATTGGGATGCATTATATCCTATCATTTTGAGGGTAAAATCGCTCGATTTAAATCGGTATACTTATCATAATTTACGAAGTAAGGATGAGGCTTTTCCCTTGACTGATCAGTTTGCTAATCGGTATAGGCGCTACCCTTACAAATTAAGCTTGGGTAGAAATCATTGGACCATGAAACAATATATTGTTAGGATCTTATAGTAAAGCTATGGAACAAAAAATACTAGTCACAGGAGGTCTTGGATATATAGGATCACATACTGTAGTAGCTCTGCAAGAAGAAGGTTATGATGTGGTTATCATCGATAATTTGTCCAATTCTAGCGAAGATTTCTTGGATAGAATAACCGCTATTACGGGGATTCGTCCCGAATTTGAAAAGTTTGATCTCACGGATAAAAATCGGGCTAGGATGTTTTTTGACCAATATTCCATTGATGGATTGATCCATTTTGCTGCATTTAAATCTGTGGGGGAGAGTGTTGAAAGGCCTTTGACATATTACTATAATAACCTCTTCTCTTTGATCGGTCTATTACAGATATTCCAAGAGCGTGGATTGGATCATTTTATTTTTAGTTCTTCTTGCACCGTTTATGGACAGGCTGACGAATTGCCCATCAAAGAGAGTTCGCCAGTCAAATCTACCGAGTCACCTTATGGTAAAACCAAACAAATGAGTGAAGAAATTTTGAAAGATTACGCCTCGTCCTATGATAAAAAAGTAATTTCATTACGGTATTTTAATCCTATAGGGGCGCATCCTTCGGTAAGAATCGGTGAATTACCCTTAGGGACTCCTCAAAATTTAGTCCCTTTAATTACGCGAACAGCTATAGGTAAAAGTGAGGAGCTTTTGATTTTTGGGGGTGATTACCCCACTTCAGACGGTACGGCCGTCCGCGACTATATCCATGTATGTGACCTAGCTAGAGCTCATGTCTCAGCTTTAAAACGACTTCTGGAAAGTCGTAATAAAACAGGTTTTGAAGTGTTCAATTTGGGAACTGGAAAAGGATATTCTGTACTCGAAGTGGTGAAAACCTTTGAAAATATTTCCGGTGTGAAGCTCAATTTTAGGATCATAGAGAGACGTCGAGGAGATATTATCGCCGTTTATGCAGACACTCAATTGGCTAATGAAACTTTACGTTGGCAAGCTAAGTTCTCTTTGAGCGAAGCACTCCGGACAGCTTGGTTATGGGAAAAACGATTGTAAATAAAAAAAACACAAGGTCACTTTTTAATATTATGATAATTATAATTCAATAATTTTAAATATTTTAATATATAATACTTATAATTAATTATTATAATCGGTTTTATGAGTTTATTTGAAAAATATCATTCCGATACTACTGAAGAAGAGCGGGAATGGTTGAGTGCAAAAATATATGACAAGCGTTTTAGAAAGAACGAAGTCATCACCAACACGGAAAACATTGCTAACGAAATCTACTTTATAGAAGAAGGGATCACGGCGATCATAAAAGACTACTACAAAGATAAAAAGAAAAAAGAATTTGTTTTGGATTTCAAAGTTTCAGGTGATATGGCTTGTGTCTACACCTTCTTCCTGACTAGACAACCTTCTAAATTGAAGCTTATGGCGCTCTCTCCTGTCAAAGCACAAGCGATGAAACATGACACTATACAAGAATTGTATAAGACCACTTCTTGGGGAGATCGTATGGGTAGGAGAATAGCTGAAGAATTATTTATGATCAAGTCTAAGCGGGAAAGATCTCTCATGAGAGATTCTGCCACCGAACGATATCTAAGACGTTTACATATTCGTCCAGAATTGTTTAAGCGAATCCCTTTGAAGTATATCGCTGCTCATATTCCGATCTCACAACAAGCCTTTTGTAGGCTCAGAAGTTCCTTTGCAGAAGTTTGAGATTGATCGGGTTAAAGCATCATCTCATTAAATGGGACCATGGTGTGGAAGCCTTTCTGAGAGAAATAATCTCTCATCCCTTCCCGGACTCCTACCAAAGCAAAGTCTCCACCCCATGCGCCCAGGCTTTTGATCACTCCTGGATAATCCGAAAAATACTGTTCTTTGATGCTAGGTGTACCTAGCAAGGTAGATAAGATCTGCTCGTGGTAGGATAAGAGATTCTCAAAATCATCTAACGTTGTGCAGTAGAGCACTTTTTGAGTTATTGAGGAGATCAATTCAAAGCTCTCATTAGCGATATCTTTGGTACGATAAGTTTGAATGGCTTTACGGCTATTTTGCTTTCTGTTTAAATGGAGAAAGTAAACCACCTCTTTGAAGAGGGGGGGGGGGGCTATAGGAACCACTTGAGGTTTTTGATTTTTCAAACGGTATAATATTGGCCTGTGGTGTATGGCGCAAGCTATGTCATAGCCGCTGCCTGGAAGACTACTCCACAGTAGAGTATAGGGGTCTACCCCTGCCCATTGGGCAATGTTGTAGATCAAGGTCGAGCTACTACCTAGACCCCAATTTCTTGGAAATTCTAGTTGAGTTTCTACAGAGATACCAGACGGTTTTTGAAGGAAATCTACCTGAAGCCTTTGTGCATTTTGTAATAGTTTTTTCAATAGCAAGGCTACCTTTTCCCCCGTATGATGATGTATCCTTAATGAAGGTAATTCAAAGGAGGCTTCAAACCAAATTTGAGAAGTCTCATCTAGGCTTTTCCAATACAATTTAGTATACGCTTCTGATGGGGATACCCTCAAAACTTGGCCTTTACTTGTGGGTAAGGCTAGCCCCCAGGCACCATCAAGAATGAGGTATTCACCTGTAAGGAGTAGTTTGCCATGGCTATAAAAATATTGTGGCCTCATGATTCTTGTTGAGCAGATCAGTTGGCAGTTGATACATGCATTTGTTTGTTAATTTTTTTAACCAAACCTTGCAGGACTTGGCCAGGTCCTGTCTCTATAAATTCGGTAGCCCCATCGGTGATCATACGTTCTATCGATTGCCTCCACATTACAGGAGCAGTCAGTTGTGCGATGAGGTTTACCTTAATCGCTCCAGGATCCATTGTACCCATCGTCGTCACATTTTGATATATTGGGCAATTGGGGGGTTTTAATGAAGTGTGTTTGATAGCTTGTGTCAGTTTTTTACGAGCCGATTCCATAAGTGGCGAATGAAAAGCTCCACCCACCGGAAGCATGAGTGTACGTCCAGCTCCTTGATTACGCAGTGTTTCACAAACCTTTTCGACAGCTGTTATCTCGCCAGAAATCACCAATTGGCCTGGACAATTGTAATTGGCTAACACCACTATCCCATCGATTTCTTGGCAAATAGTTTCCACTAATGCATCCTCCAAACCCAATACGGCAGTCATGCCTGATGGGATATCCTCACAAGCTTCTTGCATGGCCAATGCTCTTTCGTAGACCAACTTCAGGCCGTCTTCAAAATCTAATGCACCACTGGCTGCCAGAGCTGAAAATTCTCCTAAAGAGTGACCAGCTATCATATCTGGTTTGAAATTCTTTGATATTTTTGCCAGGATCACCGAGTAAATGTAGACAGCTGGTTGAGTCACCTCAGTTTGCTTGAGATCTTCTGCAGATCCTTCGAAGATAACATCCGTTATTCGGAATCCGAGTACTTCATCGGCAGCGTCAAAAAGTGCTTTAGCTCGTGCAGAACGCTTGTATAGTTCTTTTCCCATGCCTGGGAATTGAGACCCTTGTCCAGGGAAAATATAGGCCTTCATTCCAGTGAATTTGATGAAGCGACCAAAATTAAGTTTTTTTTACAAGTCGTATCGAATGCCGATCTTTGAACTATCGAAGCGTGAAATGATTTTGTATCTACGATGAAACTCTTGACTAAAAAGATAAATATATACCTCATCGATACCCATATCCATTTATATGATGAGCAGTTTGATCAAGACAGGAAAACAGTGATCCAAAGGGCATTAGAGATTGGTGTTGAACGGTTTTATCTCCCAGCTACCGATAGTAGTACACTGGAGCATATGCTTCAGCTTGAAGTGCGTTATCCGGAGCTTTGCTTACCTATGATCGGTCTGCATCCTACTAGTATACATCCGGATACTGTAGAGGCAGAATTAGACTTTGTAAAGAATTGGCTCGATCGGCGTCCATTTGCTGCTGTAGGGGAGATTGGAATCGATCTTTATTGGGGGCAAAATTTCTTGGATACGCAACAATACGCCTTCCGTACCCAGGTCTCTTGGGCCAAGGAAAAACATCTTCCTATCGCGATCCATATTCGAACTGCTTTTGATAAGATCTTTGAAATATTAGAACAAGAACAAGACGCTCGTCTGCGGGGTATTTTTCATTGTTTTTCCGGTACACTTGAGCAGGCCAAGCGTGCTATTAGCTATGGGATGAAATTGGGGATAGGTGGGATGATTACGTTCAAAAATGGAAAGATAGATCAATTTTTACATCAAATAGATTTAAAGCACATTGTCTTAGAGACCGATGCGCCTTATCTGGCTCCAGTACCTCACCGAGGTAAGCGCAATGAGCCTGCTTATTTGAAGTTGGTACTCGAAAAGCTTGCTGATGTCTATTCGCTTTCGCAGGAGGACATTGCTAGGATCACCACGCAAAATGCTATGGATATTTTTGGGGAACACTGAATGGATAAAAAATTTTCCTTTGCTATATTTGCACTAAATCATCCCCAGTGAAATATAAACGTTCCTTACTTAAATTGAGTGGAGAGGCCTTGATTGGAGGCGGTCAGTTTGGTATTGATTCTAAGCGTCTCCATCAGTATGCCCAAGAGGTTAAGCAGGTAGTAGAGATGGGAGGGGAGATCGCCATCGTCATAGGCGGTGGGAATATCTTCAGAGGTTTAGCTGGGGCAAATAATGGTATAGATCGTGTTCAAGGAGATTATATGGGTATGTTGGCTACCGTGATCAATGGTATGGCTTTCCAATCCGCATTAGAGTGCTTTGGTGTAGACACGCGTTTACAAACGGCCATACGAATGGACCAGATAGCTGAGCCCTACATCAAACGAAGGGCGGTTCGTCACCTTGAAAAAGGCAGAGTAGTCATATTTGTAGCAGGCACAGGTAATCCCTATTTTACCACAGATACTGCGGCTACTTTACGTGCCATAGAGATCCAAGCAGAGGTCATCTTGAAAGGGACTCGTGTAGATGGAATCTATACGGCAGATCCAGAAAAAAATCGCGAAGCCAAAAGGCTAAACAATATTTCATTTAAGAATGCTTATAAAATGGGACTTAAGGTTATGGATTGGACAGCCTTCACATTAGGTGCTGAGAACAATCTACCGATCATCGTTTTTGATATGAATAAAAAAGACAACCTGATACGGGTCGTTTGTGGGGAAAATATCGGAACCTTGGTGTCAAAAATATAAAACGAGCTTATGGAAGTATTAAATAAAGTCATCAACACCAGTAATGGAGAAATGGAAAAATCTTTAGAACACCTACAAAAGACTTTTTCTCAGATCCGTGCCGGTAAGGTAGGTCCCAATATACTCGACGGTATACGGGTAGAATATTACAATACCATGACACCCTTGGGCCAAGTGGCTAATGTGGTTATTTTAGATGCGATGACGATCAGTATCCAACCTTGGGAACGCCAGATGCTTTCGATTATAGAAAGAGCCATAATCAATGCCAATATCGGGCTGACAACGACCAACAATGGTGAAATATTATTGATCCGCTTGCCACCCTTGACGGAAGAAGGACGTAAGAGATTGGTCAAAAGAGCTAAGGCTGAAGCCGAGCAAACTAAGGTGAGCATCCGCAATATTCGTAAAGAAGCCAATCATGCTCTGAAGAGAGTAGAAGACCTAGCTGTGGACTTGCTCAAAACCTCAGAAGATCGGGTACAAAAGATCACAGACGAATATATCAAAAGGACTGATACTCTATATACAGCTAAGGAGAAGGAGATTATGACAATATAATCTTCAGTTCTCTCGAAGAGGAAGGGAGGTGCCTTAGCAGGATCAAGTTGCTTTTTTATTTGAAGTTGCTAAAAAAAGACATAGAATATCATTTGATTTTTATGTGAAATAAAATGACTTGCCATGTCCGTAGCCTTATACAGTATGGTAAATGTTGTCAATCATTTAGGAATGAAAGTATACGCTATTAAGACATTATTACATCGAGGGGAAGCACTAGTCTCTGAGCGAGTTCTTGTGCGAGGTTGGGTACGTACCTTTCGGAACCAACATTTCATTATGCTCAATGATGGATCGACCGCACAAAGCTTGCAGATAGTTGTCAATATGGCAATTTTTGACGAAAATATTTTGAAGAAGATCAATGTTGGTGCCTCACTCAAGGTTATAGGTATCGTTGTCGAAAGCCAGGGCAAAAAGCAAGACGTCGAGCTTAGCGCTCAAGAGATCGAAATCTATGGCGAAGCCCGACCTGAAGAGGTACAAAAGACCATCTTACAGCCTAAACGCCATAGTTTAGAGAAACTCCGTGAACAGGCCCATTTACGTTTTCGTACTAGTCTTTTTAGCGCAGTGATGCGTATGCGTCATCATTTAACTTTTGCCGTGCACGAATATTTTAACCAACACGGTTTTTTTTACATACATACACCAATCATCACCGCTGCCGATGCTGAAGGTGTTGGGGATATGTTTCGCGTGACGGCTTTGGATTTGAAAAATCTTCCGCGCGATGCGCAAGGGCAAGTAGATGATAAACAAGACTTTTTCGGTCGTGCCACTTACCTGACCGTTTCTGGCCAATTGGAAGGAGAGGCCGCCGCTCTGGCCCTGGGGAAAATATACACTTTCGGTCCGACCTTTCGTGCTGAAAATTCTAATACTTCACGACATTTAGCCGAATTTTGGATGATCGAACCAGAGTTGGCCTTCTACGAGTTGCAAGCCAATATGGATCTGGCTGAGGATTTTTTGAAATCTCTTATTGGCTATGTTGTCAAACATTGTGAAGAAGATATTCGCTTTTTGAATAATCGTCATCTCACCGAACAAATGCTTAAACCCAAAAAGGAACGCAGTGGAGGTTTATTGGCATGTCTACATTTTGTCTTGGATCACCGTTTCGAGAGGATTAGTTATACCGAAGCAATAAACATCCTCCAAAAGAGTACACCTCATCGGAAGGGACAGTTTGTCCATCCGGTTTATTGGGGTGTAGATTTACAATCCGAACACGAGCGCTATTTGGTGGAAAAATATTTTAAATCTCCCGTGATCTTGTTCGATTACCCAGCAGCGGTCAAGGCCTTTTATATGCGTTTGAACGAAGATGGGAAAACGGTTCGTGCCATGGATGTGCTTTTTCCTGGAATAGGAGAAATCATCGGAGGTTCTCAACGCGAAGAACGCTATGACATCTTGTTAAAGAGGATGGATCAAATGCGTATCGATAGGCAAGCCCTTTGGTGGTATCTTGATACCCGACGTCTTGGTTCGGTGCCACATAGTGGTTTTGGTCTGGGTTTTGAACGTCTGGTTCAGTTTATTACAGGCATGGGCAATATACGCGATGTCATCCCTTTCCCAAGGACGCCCAACCACGCAGAATTTTGATCTATGTTGAAGCAAGGTTTACATCAAAAATTACAACAAAGACTCTCGCCACAGCAAATCCAATTGATGAAGCTAGTGCAACTACCCACATTGGCTTTTGAGGAGCGTGTCACACAAGAGTTGGAAGAAAATCCTGCTTTAGAAGAATGTTATGACCCTAAAGAGGAAAATCTAGAGGAACCTTTTGAAGAAGAAGGACAAGCCATAGATACCTCCGAAATCAATATCGACGAATACCTCAGTGATGATGAGATACCTGCGTATAGGACATATATGAATCATCAAAGTGATGAGGAAGAACGCACCGTACCAATGGTTTCCAGGTTCAGTTTTCATGAGTATATTAAAGATCAGTTACATACCTTTCGCCTGAGTGATGAAGACTTTCTCATAGCGGATTTCATCCTGGGAAATTTGGATGAAGATGGCTATTTACGACGGGATATTCATACTCTGATAGATGATGTTGCCATCACATTTGGGATAGTGACTACAGTGAAAAAAGTGGAAGAACTCCTCATCCATTACATTCAAAAATTAGACCCCCCTGGAGTAGGGGCTAGAAATCTGCAAGAGTGTCTTTTTATACAGTTGAAGAGTAAACCTCCCACTGCCGTGATCGTATTGGCTCAAAAGGTTGTTCAAGAGGCTTTTGAGACGTTTTCTAAAAAACATTATCTCAGGCTTCAAGAACGTTTTGGATTTACAGAGAGGGAACTCAAGGAAGTCGTTCGTCAGATCGAGAGGCTCGATCCAAAACCAGGTAGGCTTTATTCAGGGAATAATCGTGAGTCTGAGCAAGTCGTGCCAGACTTCACTGTGCGTATCATCGATTGTAATTTGGAACTTTCTCTAAATAGCCGGAATACACCTGAGTTAAAGGTATCACCCTCCTACACTGAAATATTCGAGGCGTATAAGTATTCCAAGGAAAAATCTGAAAGTCAAAAAAATACCATATTGTTTATTAAGCAAAAGTTAGATGCGGCTAAATGGTTTATCGATGCACTCAAGCAACGTGAACACACATTGATGTTAACGATGAATGCCATCATGGATTATCAAAGAGAATATTTCCTCAGTGGAGACGAGCATAAAATCAAACCGATGATATTGAAGGATATTGCCGAAAAGATTGGTATGGATATCTCTACAGTGTCTCGTGTGGCCAGTAGTAAGTATGTAAACACGCCCTATGGTACTTTTCTGATCAAAGCCCTCTTCTCTGAAGCAATGGTCAATGAAGAAGGGGAAGAAATCTCTACCATCGAGATCAAAAAGATATTGGCTGAGTCTATTACACAAGAGAATAAAAGAATGCCTCTCACAGATGAAAAATTAGGTGAATTGCTCAAAAAGAAAGGTTATGTCGTGGCCCGGCGTACTATAGCTAAATATCGTGAGCAACTCAACATCCCTGTGGCCAGACTTAGACGAACCTTGTGAAAAGGTATATGGGCATCCATATAAAAACGGGTAACTTTAGCCGCTATTTAATACAAGATATAAAAAAAGGAGAAGTGGCCGAGCGGTTTAAGGCGCACGCCTGGAAAGCGTGTTCACGGCAACGTGTCAGGGGTTCAAATCCCCTCTTCTCCGCTTCATCAAGACATGTTAGTTGCTTAAAATTCCGATCTAAAATCTTGATTTTTTTCATTATTAGGACTGATGTTCTGTTATATGGATTTAAAGCCCTTTAAAACATAAAACTTTTTAGTGAGACGTCTACTTCTTGATGGGCAATCGGATATCCATTTTATGGATATAAATAAATTATTTCATTTTTTTTATTATCTTTAATATTTCCTAAATAAATTTCCCGAATTTTTGAATCCATCCCTAAGTTGAAAAAAAAATTCTCCCGATCTCGGAATGAATGATAGACTTAATGCTTTTTGCTCTGTGATAAACATTTTACAGAGGGTATCCATCTACTGTCCAATAGAGTATATCCTTATTTAAGTTAAAAGTTAGATAATAGTATTATCTTTTTTATCTTTTTTTTATAATATAATTACAAGTTATATTTTATAATTTTCAATATTAATATGAATCAAATAGGATTTTATCCATAAGATGTTGGACCAAGGTGTATGGAGTACCTATAACTTATTATTCTTATCTAGTTGCATACTCATAGGATTATATCGTACATCTATGGCCTATACTATAATATCTGTTCGAATATCTATTACTAAAATTTTATTGATAGAGGTCTGTGTTCCTATGAATATTCAGTTTTTGTAGGTAATGATATTATCATTAGGAACAATAGAGACATATTTACCTCTAAAATCCTTTTTACATAGGTTGAGGATGCTTTTACAAATATAGATTTGTCCGATGATGTTCGTTACTATAATTTTCGGTTGGAAAATGATGATGATTGTGTCAGCCATGTGAGTTACATAAGCTTTTTGATAGTTGACAAAGTGGATAGTATATGGGAATTGTTAAGTCTACAACTACTTTTGAATGACTAAAAGGTTTGCAGGTATATCATATGGATTTTACCATGGCGTATCATAAGGATGTATACTGATCCATTCAAAAGGCGATTTAAGTTTTTATAAAAAAGTCATTGAATATCATATTTTCTTTTGGTAAATAACAAGACATAGAGGCATTGGAATATCCTATTATACCAGCGTTGAGGATGAACACACGTTGTTTGTCCGGTCCGGGGCCATATTTGTTTTATTTTTTCTTACATGATAAGCTTGAATGAACGGTAGAAATAATATTCCTATCAAAAGGTGAATGTAAATGAATTCATCTTGAGTAAATATTTTTTTTTAATATGTAATTATATTTATATAATATATAAATATTATATCTTTTATTATATAAATAAATTAGATTATTAAAATTATTAGTATAATTATACTATATCATCGATTAGTTATAAAATTTAGAAAATAAAGCTTCAATCCTTTGGGGGCTTTTTCTTATGAAAATTTTTATATGAATGATGGAGAGTTAATCAAAATGGATTGATATTTATAAATAGCCGATTGTGAATTATAAAAAATGATAAAAAGAGTTATGTATATCACTTGGATTAGAGAGGATTATGAAAAAATCAAAGGGCTCCTCAACCACAAGCTGGCGTATTTATAAAAGCTAGTAGAAGGATTTAAACACTGTTTTCTCAGTTATATGACCAATTTATAATTCATCGCGATTATACTAAAGTCTTAAGTATTTTATCGACAATAAACGGATGTTATAAAAAATATAATATATAAAAACTGCTTATAGTTAACTCACTAATACCAAAACCTCAAGCCTAATGAAAACACTCCGCCTCCACTGACCTACTGCCCAGCCTGAATGCTTTACTACTGATGAGCAATAGCTACAACGACGGAAAATACTTTCTCCTACTATATCAAAGGTATACCCTTTATGCCTAAAGGAGTGTGTACTATTCCATATATAAAATTTATTATTATAAGTTTTTTTTTTTAAAAAAAATATATTATCTCTAGATATAGCAACGTATATATATTAATGAACTAACTAAGGCTGGAGAATACCTTTTATATAAAAGTAATGGGGAGATGAGTTATTATAAAGACCCTAAACAAAATAATTCTTTTTATGGTTTAAGTAGTGCAAGGCCCACATATCTCTAAAGTACCAATAGCGATAAGCTTATGATCATTAAATATGATAAAGCAAGTGCTATTATCAAAGATTATTTTGAGATAACCTTGTATAATAAAGATAACCCTGACGATCGTATATATTTCAGTGAATGTCGATTTGATTTCAATTTAAATATTTTATATAAAAAATAACCCTTTAAACTAAATGATTATGAAAAATAATATTTACATACTTTTTTGATATAGCTACTTAATGGTCTGGTCTATCCACAAAGTTATAACGATAAGACTTCTGAAGTATTAAGTACACTTGAAGTGCCTAGCTCTGCGGTAGGTCTTAAGATAAATGATCCATCTTTAAACTTTTTGTACGATTAGATGGCTTCGGTATATAGTTTGGATGCATTCAATCAAAAAGAAAATGTTTCTCATAACGACAACTTTTTCCATGCCTGGGACAAACTTTATCGAGCCGTTACGGTGAAAAATTTTCCTACGACATATTCTGTCAATGCTAAAACCCTAAATGGTAAAGTGATCTTAGATCTTATCCATGTTGATTTTTATCATATCAAACCCAAGGCTGCGTAAGAAGGCTTGGTCGAATTTAAAAATGAGCATCCGTATCGCATAGCGGACAGCCAAGTCCTTTTAATATCTTGTATAGCTTGATATTTTTTCCCTTGGTCACAGATATTTATACCACGCAACCTACCTATGTGTTTAATCCGGTATTTATCCTACATAATACACCTAAGGTAGCTGATATCAACCGTTTGGAAGCGGATTTGGGCGATGGGCAATGGATATCGTACTGATCCGAGACGGTCAGAAGCAACGACTATAGAAAACGCTAAGGTTTTCGTTTTGGAGTGATGGCCATAGTATGAGCACCTCAGTAAAATTTTTCATATACGTTGTACCAGATAGAGCCTCGCCTATAGCAATCATGTTGAGCAGTGGTACACTCCCCCTCAAGGTATCGTACTCTATACGGGATTAAGCCACCCCCTTGCCAAGGACATTATAAGGTAGCTGATATAGCCCAAGGGGGCGAATACAAGATCTTTTTAGGAGATGGTGAGATATTGGATAAGCGCTTGTTATCACCATGGATGGATTTAATCCGGGGTATAAACGGAAGATAAATTCTGGGAGGGAAAGTATTTATATATTGCAGTTATTTAATAATGAAACAAAGGAAAACCCAAGAAATAAATCCATGGCTCAAGGCTACGACTTTGTCATCCTTAACTTCCCACAATATATATACCAATGGTAGAGGTGTGAGAGACGGTGGCATAGACTATATCTAGCGTAATAGATAATAACGATATACCGGACCAACAACCCGCCTTTGATCTTCTCTCGATGGCCACACCAAGGAGCTAATATACCTATAGGTTTACAACATACCATACGTTGTTTTAAAATGGATAATTTTCTTCCTCAAATCAATTCTCCAGCATCCAGACAAATACTCGTCTCCCATCACTTGATAGACTAGAATATCCCCACTATTGGAACGTATATATTTTTTAATCGGTTTATAAACAGTATCAATCGCATCGGATATCCGCATAAGTTGCGTAAAATTCTCGTCTACAATGACAGCATAGTGGGTAAGGCATATGGGCACACTACAGGCTAGTTTTATGTAAGGATTAGGAAACTTTATACTTAACTGGTTAATGATAAAGTTCGGAGTGGGTTTTATCTCCTAATGATGAATCGGTACGGCTTTTGGGGCTAAAAAAACTTTTTTTTTTAGTTTTCTCTACTAGGAGATTATTACAAATCGATTTCCGATCCTACCATAGGTGGTTATGATAATACTCTTGGCAGAGTGTTTAATTTTTATACTGTTATAGACCGACCCCCTAAGTGGTCTTTTGTGCCTGATCAATCAGAAGCTAAAGGTCAGATATTCTTTTTTTGGGCGAAGGGTAAAGCTCTTATTTTGAAAACCAGTGTTATATAATAATTAGGATTACGGTCATTTTTTCTCCTTTATCCCAAGCAAAAGTTCGATAGACTTCAAGGGGAGCAACCGTCTACTCAAGGAAAATGTCTCCAATCGCCATATACTTTTTACCAGCGAGACCCCATTTGATACCTACTATATGCCTGAGAAAAACGAAAGCTATATGCACCTCACCCGGGCCAATACCGACCTTATCCTGAATGAAATCAATAAAAAGCCTCAAACCCCTACTTATCGCCTTAATGCCAATAATACACAATATGAAGAGTTGTTGTGTAATGAAAATATTCGCACCTTCAGTTTGCGTACCTGTGAAAAGACTTGCACATCACCCTATAAGCTTCGACCAATCTCAAGGTGCTTACCCCAAGGGCCGAGTAGCATCACAGTACAGAATGGTACTGATAATAGTAAAGCTTGGATCAAAGCCTTTGACCATATAGATATACTTTGGTTTAAAAAAAACACCTGGATAGGTAGCCTAGTTTTTTATAGAATTAAAAAGTTAATACCCTTTTGGATATGCTATATCTATCAGGTATTGATTTAACTCTAAAAGATTAATTAATTAATTCCATATATATCAAAAAAAAGCGATAGACTAGAATTTTTATTGATTATGGTTCGATGATTAGTGTGGGTAATGAATATGTGGATGGTACAGTTAGTCTCACCAATACCTATAATAATACTACGAGGAATTTTTTTATGAGTGCTCCTCTTCCTTATTTTCTAGATTGTGATTATATAAGAGATGATCATCGTTTGCTTTGCCCGATGGGTTTTTTAGATAAAATGATAGATAATAAAGACGCTCGAGAACTCCTTATGATCCAGTTCTATACTCTTTGCTATCTTCTTGGAGACGGAAGTCAAAAAACAGTCTAGTCTTTTTGGAAAAGATAGTCCTTTCAAGACTACCTTATGGTAAATATATCGTCAAATATCAGATCTATGGCCGCTGGTACGATCGGAAGGTTATTGTGGAATACATGTGTATCGGTCATAATTGAGAAGACACCCTAGGGGCGGCTTGATTCTTTTAGCGAATAGGAGGGGCTTTTTTAGCTCGATAGCTTTATAGGTTTGAGGATTTATACCTTGAGATCTGTATCGAGTTCCAATAAGCTTTTAAATCTCGTCAAGATCAGGTCGACCTGTTGATCGATAAATTCTACAGTTTGTTCCGGAGCAAATCCTATGAAATGCTCAGGCTGGAGCAGGCGGATCAATCTTTCTTTATCGATAGGGATCTTTTCGTCATGGAGCACACGGGCGATAAGATCATTTTCCTTCCCTTCGAGTTTGACTTGTCGTGCTGCTTCCATAGCGTGGATGCGGATACGTTCGTGAAGTTCTTGACGATTTCCACCATTTTTAACCCCTTCCATGATGATGTGTTCGGTAGCTATGAAGGGGAGCTCTTCCACGATATGTTTTTCGAGCATTTTAGGATAAACGACCAATCCGTCAAGTATATTGTTCCAAATCAGTAGGATAGCATCGGTAGCTAGAAAGGCTTGAGCGATCGTCAATCGTTTGTTAGCTGAGTCGTCTAAAGTTCGTTCAAACCATTGAGTCGCAGCGACCATGGCCGAGCTACTGGCTAGAGAGAGCACGTATTTGGCCAGTGCAGCGATACGTTCACTGCGCATTGGGTTGCGTTTGTAGGCCATTGCGCTTGAGCCGATTTGATACTTTTCAAAAGGCTCTTCGATCTCTTTGAGATTTTGTAGCAATCGTAGATCGTTGGTGAACTTGTGTGCAGACTGAGCTAGGTTAGACAAAAGTTGCAAGACCTGGGAATCTAGTTTTCGGTCGTATGTCTGACCAGTGACAGCGAATACTTTTTGAAAGTCAAATTTTTCAGAAAGTCGTTTGTCAAGTGTCTTGACTTTTTGAAAATCGCCATCGAACAATTTTTTAAAGCTGGCTGCGGTACCTATAGCACCTTTCACTCCACGGAAGCGTAGATTTTTCAATCGGAATTCTAATTCTTCCAAGTCGAGGAGTAGACTTTGCAACCAGAGTGTGGCACGTTTACCTACAGTAGTGAGCTGCGCTGGCTGATAGTGTGTAAAGCCCAGTGTGGGGAGGTCTTTGTATTTCAGAGCAAAATATTTAAGTCGATGTATGATATTGATTATTTTTTTGAGAATAATCTTTAATCCATCTCGGATTTGGATTAGATCAGTATTGTCTCCTACAAAAGCACTCGTGGCCCCCAAATGGATGATCGGCCGTGCTAGTGGCGCCACATCGCACAATGTGTGTACATGGGCCATCACATCGTGTCTAAATTTTTTTTCATAAGCCTGTGCCTTGTCAAAATCTATGTCTTCCAGATGATCTCTGAGCTCCTGGAGCTGTGCATCGGAGATGTTTAAGCCTAGTTCTTTTTGGACTTCCGCCAGAGCCAACCAGAGTCTACGCCAAGTGGTGAATTTCTTTTTTGGTGAGAAATTGTAAAGCATTTCCGAACTACCGTAACGTTCTACCAAAGGATTTTTGTACACATTCATAAGCTGGATTTCTTTAAGTAATTGGACAAGTCATCTTCAGCCGAGTCTTCAAATGGATCTTTCAAATCCAGTAATATTTGATGATGTGTTGACGTCGGTCTGGGCCTATCGATATGATAGCAGTCTTCAAACCTAGTTGATCTTCAATGAATTTGAGATAGTTTTTGCAATGCACTGGCAGATCTTCGTATTGTGTAATTTGGGAAATGTCTTCCTGCCAACCCGGTATTTCGGTGTAAACAGGTTGTACGCGTTCGAGTACCTCAGTAGCTGCTGGGAAATGATCTATCTGTCTCCCATTGGGAGTTTGGTAGGCGGTGCAGACTTGAATATTCTCGAATCCGCTTAAGACGTCGAGCTTAGTGATGATCAGATGATTGATTCCGTTGATCATACAAGCATATTTCAAAGCGAGTAGATCCAACCATCCACAACGTCTAGCACGTTGTGTGGTTGCACCGTATTCATACCCCTTTTCACGAAGCAGTTCACCAGTCTTATCTGTCAATTCTGTAGGGAAAGGGCCTGACCCCACCCGTGTACAATAGGCCTTAGCAACGCCGATCAAATTTTTGAGCGCTGTAGGCGGAATCCCACCCCCTGTACAAGCTCCGCCCGTAGACGGAGAAGAAGTCGTCACATAAGGGTATGTGCCATAGGCTACATCAAGTAATATGGCTTGAGCACCTTCGAAAAGAATTTTTTTTCCCTCGGCCAGGGCACGGTGAATTTCATAAACAGCATCGATGATGCGTGGGCGTAGTATCTCGGCATATCGGACGTATTCTTCGTACACAGCCTCAAAATCCAATGGTTCCTTACCATAAATATGTGTGATGATCCGGTTCTTAAAGCGGATGTTGTTTGCCAATTTTTCGCGAAATACCTCTAGGCAGAGCAAGTCCACAGCACGTATACCGATGCGAGCCGTTTGGTCTTCATAAGTCGGGCCAATGCCCCGGCGGGTGGTACCAATGGATCGATCTCCTCGTAATTCTTCTTTATATCCGTCGAGCAAGCGGTGATAAGGTAAGGTCAGATGTGCACGTTGTGCTAGATAGACCTGTGAAGTATTGATCCCCTGAAATTCTAGACTTTTGAGCTCTTGGATGAGCGCCGCAGGGTCGACAACTACGCCTGGTCCGATGATACATTTTTTACCTGGATGGATTAGCCCAGAAGGGATCAAATGCAAAGTGAAAACATGCTCATCGATATGAAGAGAATGACCTGCATTATTGCCCCCTTGATAACGTACAACATAATCGGATTCCTTAGCCAATAGATCTGTGATCTTTCCTTTCCCCTCATCGCCCCATTGAAGGCCGACTATAACACTTGAAGGCATGGTTTATAAATGGTTTGATCTTCGGAGAGCAAAGGTAACTTTTTCATTACAGAGTAGTTTTTCCGACTCCGTTATATAGTATAATTCATGGTTATCAAAGACAGGGATTACTTTTTGTGGATGATCGTAACCAATTTTCCACCCAGCCATGAAAAAGGAAAGAATACACAGAAGGTACTTACCTCGAACCAGAATGGAAGTGTATACGAAAAGACATGGATTCCGGCAATGAGCAGTAAGATCAGCCCGATCAATAGTGCATAAGCTTGCTTGGCCATATGTACAAAAAAGGCTGTAGTCACTCCTCCCAGTAAAGCGCCAAGTCCGTAAGATACAAGCATGGTAACGAAAAACTCAAAGGGGGCAAAGTTGAGTACCTCTTGCCAGTCCTGGAGTGGAGTCAACCGGATTTCAGTAAACCATTCTTTGGTAACACCTATCCCAGACAGGATCACAGCTATACCCACGATCAATCCCAATAAAACAGCTAATGTGTTTCTCAACATGTCTTTTTCAACGTTTCGACCCTCAAAGATAAGTCAATGAGATAGAAGAGGCAGGATTAACTTCTTATCTCCGCTTGGAAAATACGTATTTTTACCCATGAATTTATTAAAATAAGTGTGTAATGCCAGTAAGTAACTGGATTCCCATCAAGTCTTATGAAGACATTTTATTCGAATTTTGGCAGGGCATTGCTAAGATCACAATCAATAGACCTCAGGTGTATAATGCTTTTCGTCCTGAGACCGTCATGGAAATGCTTGATGCAATGGACCTTTGCCGAGAAAAATCTGATATCGATGTTGTAGTACTCACCGGTGCGGGTGATAATGCTTTTTGCAGTGGGGGGGATCAAAACGTTAAAGGTGTTGGCGGCTACGTTGGAAAGGATAACGTTCCGCGTTTGAATATCCTCGATCTGCACAAAAAGATACGTGAATTGCCCAAGCCTGTCATCGCCATGGTCAATGGTTATGCTATAGGTGGAGGGCATGTGTTGCACGTGGTTTGTGATCTGACAATCGCCTCGGAGCATGCCCATTTTGGGCAGACGGGCCCTAAGGTGGGATCTTTTGACGGTGGGTTTGGCTCTTCTTATTTAGCACGTCATGTTGGACAGAAAAAAGCTCGGGAAATCTGGTTTCTTTGTCAACAGTATACTGCTCAAGAGGCCTTGAAAATGGGGTTGATAAATAAGATAGTCCCTCAGAAAGAGTTGGAAAAAACTACCATAGCGTGGTGTCAGATAATTCAAAAAAGAAGTCCCATGGCATTGCGAATAATCAAACGTTGTTTAAATGCTGAATTAGACGGACAACACGGCCTAATGCAGTTGGCTGGAGATGCCACTCTAATGTTTTATTTGATGGAAGAAGCTCAGGAAGGTAGGAATGCTTTTTTGGAAAAACGTGAGCCTAATTTTAAACGATTCCCTAAATTTCCTTAGACAGGTAGAGAGCTAGGATTCACGATCGTATCCACATGATCAACCCAATGATGAACACTGTTGAAAATATGATCGTATTCAAAAATCTTGTTAGGTAATTTACTAAAGAGCTTAACCCCTACGTAAGTTCCCAAGATGGAGACCAGTACAATTGGAATGTTATAGGCTTAATTGATATTTTTTCAGAACCATAGCAAAAACCAGTAGGGAAGGTATATTGACAAAGAAGCATATCAATTTGGTAAAGGCGGAAGCTTTTAAGTTTTTTAGATAAAATGCCGACTTACCGATCATCGGAAAAAAAGGGCCAATACCCAATCTGATAACTCAACTATATAACCCCATGATAATGCACATCCCACGTACGACCCATTTATTTCCCCAAAAAGCATCCGGGAGAGGGATGCGGATGTAGAAAAGGTTTTTCATTACCAAGGCCATGATCAGCATTGCAATGATCGGTTTGATCTTTTCTTAAGGGATAAGTTTTCCGATAAACAAAGTGCCTAAAATATAAAATAAAGCCATCATAATTCCTAGGGGTAAGACTTTTTGAATATTGATTTCCTTTTTCAGGAGCAATACATTTTTGGTATTTAAGAATGATCCGATCATATTATTGGTACCCAGAGTGCTTAGAGGTTAATTTTTAAAAAAAATATCAGTGTAGGGATAACGATGAGACTGCTCACTCCGGAGAGTGAAGCAATCATCACAGCAGAAAAGCAAGCAATTACTCCAATGCAGATATTTATCCAGTCTTCCATAAAGTACATATCATGAAAAGTAGTGAGCGTATTGAGGTGGTTAAAGATGGATTTTATTCGCTATTTTTGTTTGAAAATCTTAGGTTATGAGAGCCAATGCCTGGCTTTATGCAGCACGTCTACGTACTTTACCTTTGTCTTTGTCTGGTATCGTTTTGAGCTCGTTAATCGCCTCTGCAAAAGGCTATGGGGATTTTTCAATTTTTTTATGGACATGCTTGACTGCCTTGTTTTTACAAATCTTAGCCAATTTTGCCAATGACTATGGTGATGGGGTCAAAGGTACGGACAATGATCAGCGTATCGGGCCGAAGAGAGCGGTACAGACAGGATATATCTCTCAGTCTGATATGAGACGTGCAGTGATCTTGTTTGCATTATTGTCTTTTGTTTCGGTTTTGGTCTTGATCGGTCAGTCTTTTGGCAGAGATCATCTTCTTGTATCGGCTTTCTTCCTAATATTGATGGCTATTTGTATCTACGCTGCCATAGGGTATACTGTGGGTACGGATGCTTACGGTTACAAGGGATGGGGTGATGTCTCTGTGCTTATTTTTTTCGGTCTAGTCTCAGTACAAGGGACTTACTTTTTATATATCCATTCTTTAGATCTTGGGGTGTTACTTTTGGGTCTTGCTATCGGATTACTAAGCATGGCAGTGCTCAATCTGAACAACATGCGAGACGTCGAAAGCGACCGACAGAGCGGTAAACACACTTTAGTCGTTAGGATCGATCTTGAGAAAGCCAAGCTTTACCATATTCTCTTGGTCTTGCTGCCTTTTGCCTTGGGTGGTATATTCGTCTTGCTGGACTACAAGAAGTTTATTCAGTGGTCATTTTTAATTTTACTTATCCCCGTGTTTTTCCACCTGAAAAGAACGATTGCTGTGATTGATAGGAGAGATTTTGATCCGGAATTGAAAAATATGACCTTGACTACTCTGGCCTATGCCTTGCTCATGGGATTGGGACAGTTTTATTGAGGATTATTTTTTATTCATCTTTTCAATTACATACATTTTTGGACTAGTTTTTATCAAAAAAATACGATCATATGGTGTTGACATTTTATGCTCACGCTACTTATACCATTATACTCGATGAAAAGCATGTGCTTATAGATCCCTTTTTCACAGGGAATCCGATTTTTGAAAAGGATCCGACCCTTGCTCAGAGTTATCTCAATGATCTCCCGGCAGATTTCATTTTGGTCACCCATACACATCATGACCATGCGAGTGATGTGGAGTCCATCGCCAAACGTACAGGTGCTACGGTAATCAGCAATCATGAGATTGCATTTTATTTTGCTGGGAAGGGACTTAAGACGATAGGCCTGAATTACGGTTCTTTTATCGACTTTGAGTTCGGTAAGCTCAAGTACGTCTGGGCTGCCCATTCGAGCACCTTTGAGGATGGCACTTATGGGGGAAATCCTGGTGGATTCGTCTTACAGACTGATCAAGGTAATGTTTATATGGCTGGAGATACTGCACTCACGCAGGAAATGAAGCTCATCCCTTTGTTCACTGAGTTAGATCTGGCTGTATTACCTATAGGCGGTGTATTTACCATGGGACCTATTGAAGCAGTAATCGCTTCGGACTTTGTAGGTTGTGATCGGGTTTTAGGGGTACATTATGACACTTTTCCATCGATTATTATTGATCATGAGGTCGCTCGAGGCATATTTACCGAAAGAGGTAAGGAACTTATCTTGCTGGGATTCGGAGAAAGCTTGGAGGTGTAGACTATTTGTATGAGTATTATCCTGATTTTATAGTTTATTTTTTGTTTGTAGCTTTGCACGGATTTTTAGCAGGCTCTTTTAATGGTACAAACAAGATATATTTTTGTAACCGGAGGAGTTACCTCTTCTCTAGGGAAAGGCATTGTTTCGGCTTCTCTAGGAATGCTACTCCAAACCAGAGGATATAACGTCACGATACAGAAGTTAGATCCTTATATCAACATTGACCCAGGCACCTTGAATCCTTATGAGCATGGCGAGTGTTTTGTGACTGATGATGGGGCAGAAACTGATTTGGATCTGGGACATTATGAACGTTTTTTAAATCAGCCTACTTCACAAGCCAATAATATCACTTCAGGGCGTATTTACCGGACCGTCATTGAGAAGGAACGCAGGGGGGACTATTTGGGTAAGACGGTACAAGTGATCCCCCATATCACTAACGAGATCAAGTATCGCATCAAAGTACTCGGTGAATCTGAAGGTTTTGATATTGTGATCACTGAGATCGGCGGCACAGTAGGTGATATCGAATGTCTTCCTTATATAGAGGCAGTACGTCAACTTCGATGGGAATTAGGTTCTGCTAATATCTTAGTCATCCATATGACTTTATTACCTTATCTAGTAGCTACTGGAGAGATCAAGACCAAACCTACGCAACATTCGGTTCGGTATTTGATGGAAAGTGGTGTTCAAGCCGACATATTAGTATGTCGTACGGCACAATCCATCTCGAAAGATATCCGTAATAAAGTGGCTTTATTTTGTAATGTCAAACCTGAGAAAGTCATCGAATCCGTCGATGTCGAAATCATTTATGATATACCTCAGCTCTTACATAAACAAGAGTTTGACCGGGTGGTTTTAGAGCATTTGAACTTACCTACAACAGTTCAACCCGACCTGAAGGTATGGAATTCTTTTCTTCAGAAATACAAAAACCCCAAACATGAAGTCGAAATCGCCTTGGTAGGCAAATATGTCTCTTTGCACGATTCATATAAATCGATCACCGAAGCCCTTGTTCATGCTGGGGCACAGCATGAAACACGTGTATATGTCCGTTGGATCTATTCTGGAGTGCTCAAGAGTGAAAACCTTGAGAAGTATCTCAAAGGAGTCGTGGGTATTTTGGTAGCTCCGGGCTTTGGTCATAGAGGTGTCGAGGGGAAGATATTAGCTGTACGTTATGCCAGAGAAAATAGAATCCCCTTTTTAGGTATATGCCTTGGTATGCAGATTGCTGTAGTAGAATTTGCCCGTCATGTATTGGGATTAAAAGAAGCCGAGAGCACTGAAAACAATCCACGTACAGCCCACCCAGTAATCAATCTAATGGAAGAACAAAAAAACCTAACATATAAGGGGGGTACTATGCGATTGGGATCTTGGAAATGTCGTTTAAAAACCGGATCAGATATACGGAATATTTATGGTCAGGAAGAAATATCCGAAAGGCATCGCCATCGATATGAGTTAAATAATGATTATCTCGAGCAGTTTTCATCTGCTGGGATGGAAGCTGTCGGAGTCAATCCTGATACGAATCTGGTAGAGGCTATCGAATTGAAAGGACATACCTTCTTCATGGGGGTACAATATCACCCCGAGTATAAGAGTACTGTAGCCTGTCCACATCCTTTGTTTACACATTTTATCGAAGCAGCTGAAACCTATAATCGAAGCGTTAAAATACATCATGAAACAAAATAATATTGATTATCATACCATCATAGGATCTGTATTGATCGGATTGCTTGTATTGACTTATATTTATCGCAATTCTCCTGTGCAGCAAGCATCACAAGTAGGGCAAGAGAGAAAAACCGAACAATTTGTCCAAAAGAAATCACCTATACAATATCCCTCGCCAAAAAGATCGCTCAAATCAAAGGTATTTAAATTCTTGAATGAGGGTGTAGCAGGAGAGACTATATTGGAAAATGATATCCTAAAAATGAAGATCTCTAATCAGGGCGGACAGATCAGCGAGATTGTTCTAAAAAAATACAAAGCTTACGATTATGCTAATCCCAATACGGGCCGTAACCTCTATCTGGTCAAAGACAGTAGTTTTTCATTCGGTTTGACTTTTCAAACTTTAGTGGGTAATAAGGCGGATACTCGTCTGTTGTATTTCACACCCGAACTCAAAGAGCATGCAAAAACTTTGCAGCTCACTATGCGAGCCAAACTACCCAAAGGAGAGTATATAGAATATGTCTATTTGCTTAAAAAGAAGGGGGGGTATGATGTGGATTTTGCTATCCGTACTCAAGGATTGGCCGGTTTTGCTAAGGCACGTAGCATCGATCTGAATTGGGAACAACAGGCATTGCCTTTTGAGAAAGAAAGAAATTGGGAAGAAAGTTATACCCAACTCTATTATTCGTATAATAAATATTCGCAGGTAAAATATTTGAGCGAATCCGGCGACGATCAAAAACGAGTAGAAAATGCTAATTGGGTATCCAATAAGCAACAGTTTTTCACCTCGATACTTTCATCTAAAACCCCTTTGCAAGTTATAGAGGTACGATCATCTAGCTCGAAATTACAAAATGCTATCAAAACCTTTAGGATGCAAGCACCTTTGAGCATGGAAAATAATGAGGTATATTTTTCTGGGCAATGGTATTTTGGCCCGCTCGATCATGATTTACTTAAGAAATATGATCAAAATTTTGAAAATATTATTCCGTTTGGTTGGGGTATTTTGAAATGGCTAAACACGTATTTCTTCCTAGTAATTTTCCAACTCTTGGAGAAAACTCAGCTGAATTATGGAATTATCATAATTCTGATGACTGTTGTGGTAAAACTCATCTTATCGCCAATCACTTATAGGCAATATAAGCTTAGTGCAATGATGAAAGTGATTCGACCAGAGGTCGAATCACTTAATGAGAAATACAAAAAAGCAGATCCTTTGAAAAGGCAACAAGTAATGATGGAGCTTTATCAAAAGACGGGGGTCAATCCCATGTCGGGTTGCTTACCCGCACTTTTGCAGATCCCGATCTTTTATGCTTTGTTTAAATTTTTTCCAAACATGATCAATTTGCGAAAGCAAAGTTTTTTATGGGCCGATGATTTAACTTCTTATGACTCGATTGGTCAATTACCTTTTTCCATCCCCTTGTATGGCGATCATGTGAGTCTATTTACTTTATTGTATGCAGGGGCTCTGTTGCTCTATACCAAAGTGAGTGGTAGTAGCAATATATCACCCCCACAGCAGGGTATGCCTGATATGCGTTTTATGACGTATATAATGCCCCTCCTGATGTTATGGTTTATCAACAGTTATGCTTCGGGTCTTTCATTATATTACTTCGTCTCGAATATGATCAATATTGCGCTGATCTTTATCATTAAACGATTCATACTGGATGAGGAAAGGATCCATCAAAAGATACAAGAGAATAAATCCAAGCCCAAGAAACGAAATCGTTGGCAAGAGCGGATGCAAAAATTGGTCGAGGAAGCACGAAAGCAACAAGTTGAGCAAAAAGCACGGAAGAATTAAAATCTATCTTTTTTAGATAAATTCAGTATAGTAAGTCAATCTCTTTATGAGAAAAAGCACGTGGTAGCTGACCTTCTAATGTTACGATTAATCGGCCGTCTTCTGTAAGGCCACGGATTATGCCATTGTAGATAGTACCATCTATTTGAAAAGCACTGACTTGATCTTTTCTATACAAATGATTCAGATAATGATTTTGGATAAAAGTTTTCCCATGATATTTGAAGAGACAATATTCTCTTTGAATGTTATATATGAATGTTATCAAAAGATGTTGTAAATTAAATGTTTTACCTAGCAACTTCTTTAAAGAAGAAACTTTCGAAAGTTCATAGAAATGCATTTGATGGACATTCAATCCGACACCGATAATACTCATAAAAATCTCTTGTTGATAAATACGATTTTCAATCAAGATACCACATATCTTTTTATGTTTCAAAATGATATCATTGGGCCATTTAATCCATATTTCTTTATGGTACAAGTACAATGCTTTATGAATAGAATTACAGACTGAGATGTTTAAAAAAAAACTTTCTTGAGCCTTGATTTGTGGATTTAGAGCAATGCTAAAGGTTAGATTTTTGTCTTTTTCACTTTGCCAAGTATTTTCTCTTGTACCCCGACCATGGGTTTGATTCATAGTCAATATAACAGTCCAATCCTTTGGTAATGATTTGGTTCTATTCAAAAAATCATTAGTCGAATCCACCTCTGATAAACAGGTCAGATGGATAGGAAAGAGTAATCTTTGCATGATTTTTTTAATTGATGTTAAAAATTTAGTTTTTTGAGTTGAAAAACTTACTTTTGCCAGGTGTAAAAATATAGACTCGAAAATTCATACGGTGATTGGGCAAAGTTCTGTTGTTTTGTTGGGTGAAATCATAGAAGAAATTCAAGAAGTCAAAAGTGAAGCCATTGCTGTATTTGGATTTAAAGAATAAAGAATATACCATTTGTGATTATTTTATTATTTATAATGGTAATCATAACAATCGAATATATGTAATATCTCGGTTAGTAGAACAACTTACTAGCAAGCAGTTGCAAGAAAAATCATGGCATTTATAATGATTGAAAAATGCCCAGTAAGTGGTTTTTTGATCGACAATGTCTCCATATGGGTGCCTATCTTTCAAAAGGAGCTAAGAGAATATTATGATTTGGAAAGTCTTTAGGGAAATGCACAAATAATAAATATGAGTTGATTAATTTGAAGAGAATGATTAATGGATAGGAATTTTAAAGAGAAGAATCGCGTTGGATTTCTTATGGGATTGTTGTTTATCCTCACAGTAGGGGCAGTAATGTTCCAAATGTTTTCGGCTGAACAGAACAAAATCGATCAAGATACCTTCTTTGAGATGTTTGCTCGTGGAGAATTTAAAAAAGTCACTATCAAACGTAAGGAGACGGTAGTTGCTGAGATGAAAAAAGAGTTTTTAAAGTCAGAAGGAAGAGATATATTTACCAGTCCTGATAGTGCGATTGGTTACCCTTTTTATCAATTTGGTATAGGAGATTTACCATACTTTCAAAAGAAGTTGGATGATTACAAGCAGCTTTACAAGCCCGATACCACTATCGAATTTTATAACAAGCAAGAATATTCTTTCGGGAAGTTTTTACTTGACTACGGTTTTCTCTTCATATTTATTGCGATAGCGTATGCCCTCTTTTTCCGTAGAGGAGGTGGAGGCCCTGGAGGACAATTTTTCAATATAGGCAAATCGAGAGCTAAATTGTTCAATGAGAATGATAATGTGAAAATCACTTTCCAAGATGTCGCTGGCCTAGAAGAAGCCAAAGAAGAAATACAAGAAATTGTAGAGTTCTTGAAAAACCCCGAACGATATACCAAGCTTGGTGGGAAGATTCCTAAAGGAGCTCTGTTGGTTGGGCCGCCCGGTACAGGAAAAACCTTGTTGGCTAAAGCAGTAGCCGGCGAAGCCAAAGTGCCTTTTTTTTCGTTAGCCGGTCCGGACTTTGTAGAAATGTTTATAGGTGTAGGAGCCTCTAGGGTGAGGGATCTGTTTGAGCGAGCCAAGGCTAAATCACCTTGTATCATCTTTATTGATGAAATTGATGCCATAGGACGTGCACGAGGGAAAAACCACCTGAGTGGAGGTGCCAATGACGAACGAGAAAGTACACTGAACCAATTGCTCACCGAAATGGACGGTTTTGGTACCGATACTAAAGTCATCGTTATGGCTGCCACCAACCGTGCCGATATCTTAGACAAAGCACTGTTGCGGCCAGGTCGTTTTGATAGAACCATCATAGTAGATCCACCTGAGCTCAAAGAAAGAAAAGAGATATTTCGAGTACATCTTCAAAAACTCACCCTTTCAGAGAAGGTAGACATCGATTTCTTGGCCCGGCAGACACCAGGATTTAGTGGAGCTGACATAGCCAATGTATGTAACGAAGCGGCCCTAATTGCAGCACGAAAAGATAAAGCTGAGGTAGAAGCCCAAGATTTTCTCGATGCTATAGACCGTATCATAGGTGGTCTAGAGAAAAAGAGTAAGGTAGTAAAGCCCAATGAAAGGAGACGTATTGCTGTCCATGAAGCTGGGCATGCTACAGTGAGTTGGTTACTCGAACATGCTGCTCCTTTAGTCAAGGTAACCATTGTTCCCAGAGGACGCTCACTAGGAGCGGCTTGGTATCTTCCAGAAGAGCGACAACTCACCACTCCTGAGCAGATGCTCGATGAGATTTGTGCTCTTTTAGGAGGTAGAGCTGCTGAAGATAATGTCTTCAAAAATGTCTCCACAGGCGCTTTGAACGATTTGGAGCGAGTCACCAAACAAGCTCAATCTATGGTAGCTGTTTTCGGATTGAACAATCGTATTGGTAATGTTTCTTATTACGATTCTACTGGGCAAAGTGAATTTGCCTTCTCCAAGCCCTATGGTGAAAAAACCGCTCAAATCATCGACGAAGAAATATCTAAAATTATCGAAACACAATACCAAAGATCTAAAGAACTGCTTAAACAAAACGAAAGTAAATTGTTTGTGTTGGCGGAAAAGCTTTTGGAAAAAGAAGTTATCTTTAGAGAAAACTTGGAAGAAATATTTGGTAAACGATCATTTACCGATGAGATAGGGGACATGTTGAATAATCCCTCGGTGTGATATGGGTGGATAAAAAAAGTTGGTGAAGAATAAGATAGTTATGAGCCAAAATGAAAGATAGATATGTTTATTATAAGTATTATCGAATAAATTTACGAATCTAGTATAATTAAATGTATAAGTTCAAGTTGTTTAACCTTTTAAATAAAATAATAATAATCTTTTTTAAGAAAAAAAAAGGGAAAAAAACAAACCAAAAAAAAGTTTCAAGTGACATTCAAATTTGTCAGGAGGACAATGTTTTGTTTGTCAAAAATTTCAGTAATAAAGTGGGCAGGGTTTTGTATCGTAAGCACAATAGTGGGGCTTTAGCCTATTTGATAGGCATAGTCAATAAAGCTATGTTTTCTACGTTTTGGTATATAAATACCCGGTTTTGCGGTCCTATCTAAAGCACTTGAGTTTAAATTTCTATAACATACCTGATGCTATAACCGTCAATTTAATACGATGTGAGTGCCTGATTGCAAAAAATGGTGGTATCATGCTATTCCCCGATCAAATTGATGGTATGCGTTTGCCGATATTTTTCAATACGTTTATCATTGTAGCTATCACACCCCAAATCGTATCCTCTATGGATGGAAGCCCTTCAGAAAATAAAGACTTCCAAGGAGCATTGTATCATTACTATAAAAGGATACGGTCTGGCCTATTTCCAATCTCCATCGTAGATAAAAAATATTTATTTATTACTTTCAGACTATGATGAAAACTGATTGGTTGATTAGACTTTGTTCAGGAGTTGTTTACATAGGATTGGTTTTGTATGCCATCTTTGCAAGTAGCATTATTTTCCACATATTGATGATCATCTTCTCGACTTTGTGTTTATGGGAATTTTTCGTTTTTTCTAAGATGCAAGCAATTTTGATTAAGAAGATTATGGTCTTTGTTGCCCTGTCGATGCTCGTTGAGCTTATCAATAGGATCAGAGGAAGTGATCCAACTGTAGGCTTGATCATTTTTCCTATTATGTATTTTACTTCTGAGTTGTTTTCCAAAGCTATTCCTATAGAAAAGGTTCAGCAACTCAGTCAGGTATTTTTTGGATGGATATATATTGGAGTACCTTTTTTTCTAGCACGCCATCTTTATGCGTTTCATGATCAAGGAAAAAATCTCATCATTGGACTATTTATCCTGATATGGGTAAATGATACTTTGGCTTACTTGGTAGGCCATTGGTGGGGTAAGAAAAAACTTGCCCCTTCGGTATCTCCCAAAAAAACAGTTGAAGGGTTTTTAGGTGGTCTATTTTCCTGTCTGGTTTGTAGTCTAATCTTTTATAAGATTTGGGGTGAATGGTATTGGTTCATGATAGGGCTGATCGTTGCTGTTTTTGGAACTTTGGGAGATCTTGTAGAATCGGTTATCAAAAGAGCTTATGGTGTTACGAATTCGGGGAAGTTTTTTCCGGGTCATGGTGGGTTTTTAGATCGTTTAGATAGTTTTATTTTTGTAATTCCAATGGTGGTAAGCTATTTTGTTTTATTTGTTTGAAATATGATTCATAAGGAAGGATATGTTATTTTAGGAAATGCTTTTGTATGGATGATTTTGATTGTCTTGTTGGGATTTTATATACTGACTAGACCTGTAGCTGTAATGCTTATGATCCTGTCAATATTGATATACGGATTTTTACTGGTTTTTTTTAGGAATCCCGTTCGGAGATTTGTCATAGCAGATCAGAAGATGGTTGTGGCTCCTGTAGATGGTAAGGTAGTGATGATAGAGCGAGTCTTTGAGCCTGAGTTTTTGAAGGAGTATTGTATTCAAATCGCTATTTTCATGTCTCCATTAAATGTGCATGTTACACGGTATCCAGTCTCTGGAGATGTGATTTATTCAAAGTATCATCCTGGAAAATATTTGGTGGCTTGGCATCCTAAATCCTCTACGAAAAACGAGCGTACCACAGTGGCTGTCGAGACTCAAAATGCCGATAAAATCGTTTTTAGACAGATCGCAGGTTTTTTGGCTCGCCGCATCGTTTTATATACTAAAAAGGGTTATAAAGCGAGAGCAGGTGAGGAGTTTGGGTTCATTAAATTTGGTTCTCGGGTAGATATTTTTTTACCTTTTAATACTAAAATCTTGGTGAGACTCGATCAAAGGACTATAGGGGGGAAGACGATCATTGCATCTTTGGTTTAAAAGTATTTGTGGACAGAAAAATTTAGAATAGAACCAATAAATGAAAAAGTGGATCATCATTTTGAGTATAAATATTTTTTTATATACTTGTACACAAAACCCTGGGGGGAATAAAGCCATGTATCCTGTAGATGAAGTTGAGGGGGCACAACAGAAAACAGACATTGAATAGGGAGTCTTTCATCGCATAGTGAATTTGAATTAGATGTACATCCAATTTAAATTTATATTGTTTGAGATTATAGTTAGGATTTTAAGGTTTTTTTTCCTGATTGAGCTCTAATTTTTTTCCTTGCATGTTTTAGATAAAGTCAGTTTTTTTGAACCAATCTATATCAAGATCTACTATCGCAGTTTTTATTGAGAGTCGTTCGGGATTTTTTCTGTCCCCATTTCGTTTTTTTTCTCTTGAGTGCTCTTATCCATGGAAATATTCACATCAATTCAAGCTATGCCGTATTTGAGTTCTTTCAAGATGAAAATATATTTATATTTTTTTAGTTTGTCCGGAGATTTTTTCGTTAATTTCCCCCTATGATTAGCCGATGCTTATCCTATCGTATGGTAAATTTATCGGACTTTATTCGTGTTTTTTTTAAAGTCTCGTCACTAGAACTTTGCTTGAGCATAAGGATGATACTTTAGAGGTTTTGAAATGGGAATTCTTTTCCCAATAGAATACAGAATTTTTTATAGGTCTTATTAAATTCATCAATAACAAGTATTTCACTTTCTTTTTTAAAAAAAAAAAACGATGTATTTATTATCAATAATATATTTCATCACCTCCCATAAGAGGACCTTGTAGTTATAAGGTCATTTTTCCGATGGAGCATGGTTATTTTCGTTTGTATATCTTTGTAGGTTTATTGCTTCAAATAAATATCAGTCCTTCTTTTCTTCTTTTATCTGAAAAGCAATATCAAAATTAGAGGTTTATGTTAAGCGTTGAATAATTTTCTATTTAGTGTTTAATATAAGTGGATAGATCTCTCCTAGGATAAGTATATAATTGAAGAATATTCTTTTGATCAGCTTGAGAAATGTTTTTTTTTGCAATTTAGGTCTATATATTTGAGGTGATTTTAACGTGTTTTCTTTGCGAGCTATTAAAAAAGACAGTTACACAGATCAGTGGAATCTATTTTTTTATATTTTTTTTTTACTTATGAAAGTGAGGTTATAGAATAGATCCAGTGATGGTTTTGGTGTTTTTAATGATATTCATCTGATAAACATTAAGGTGTTTTAATTAGAAAGCATTGTATTAAAGGTATATCCATACTTGTCAAGTGGTTTTAGGTCATCTGTTTATTCTATAATATTTTAGATCATGAATATGGCCATACTCCCTCGGGCTTTTTTTGGTGTAGATCATGATGATTTTCTGGAGTCAGCCGTTCTTGTAATCTTTGAATTTGGAAGGTATTATTTTGACTTTAATCTTTTTTATGTTGATCACTTTTAAATACTCTTGACTAGCTATATTGGCTAGATATTATTTAGGTTTCATCTCTTGGTTGAGGTGATAAGTGATTTTACTTGTCCAATATTCGTAAAGGCTAGCTGAGCTCGTTTACTACAAGTTTTATTTCCATTGTCAGGTAACAAAATGCGATAAGGTCCCGTGGTTTGAATAGGCTATATAATAGTTCTGATGGGATGTGAAGATCAACTTGTAAATCATCTAAGGTAATTTTTTACTCAGCAATTAAACTTTTAACCTATGGAATAGACATATATGTCCAAGTATAGAGCAGTATGTTTGCCTTCTTTTTATTTGTATGAAGGGTTCTAGTTTTAGTTGTATTGCTAATTTTCCTCCGCCAACTTATATTAGACAAGTCAGTCCATCATCTGAGCAAGTTATTATTGAGACGACTTTTATCGAAGTTGCTTTTAAACCTATTCGGCTTATTTGATGAATATGGGGTAACTAATATGTGTATAGGATTCATGTAGGTGTGTAAATTCAATTTTTTGGTCGACAAAAGAATTATTTTCACAATGAAAAAGGACTAGCGTACTAACCTATACAAACGTAATATTTTTAGATGATTAGGATAAAATTAATTTTGATTTTCCTAATGAAAAACCGCCCCAGAGGGGGGCGGGAAAAAATAGAACGAAAAAGGGTTATTTCACCTCTTCGAAATCGACGTCTTGGACATTTTCATTGGTAGTTCCATCTGTAGGTTTTGCAGTGTTTATTTGTTCACTGTTGGTAGCATTAGAGGGATTCCCAGTTTGTTGAGCAGTATAAAGTTCTTGTGAAACGTCGGACCAAACATCGTTGATTTGTTTCATCGTTTCGTCGATTTCAATAAGGTTTTTAGTGCTATGTGCTGCCTTAAGTTTACCTAAAGCCTTTTTAATTTTCGTTTTATTACCCTCGGATAATTTTTCCCCATATTCTTTGAGTTGTTTCTCGGTTTGAAAGATCATGCTATCGGCCGCATTTAATTTTTCAATTTTTTCTTTTGCTTTTTGATCCTTGTCGGCATTTTCTTGAGCTTCTCGCTTCATCTTTTCGATATCTTCTTGGCTTAGTCCTGATGAAGCCTCTATACGTATGGATTGTTCTTTTCCAGTGCCTTTATCTTTGGCCGATACATGAAATATGCCATTAACATCGATATCAAAGGTGACTTCTATTTGTGGAACACCCCGTGGAGCTGGTGGGATGTCTATCAAATCGAAACGTCCGATCTCTTTATTGTCATTGAACATAGGGCGTTCGCCTTGGCCGACGCGTATGGTGACAGCAGATTGATTATCTGCTGCAGTAGAAAACGTTTCTGATTTTTTGGTTGGAATAGTAGTATTGGATTCAATAAGTTTAGTGAATACACCACCTAAGGTTTCAATGCCCAGAGATAATGGAGTCACATCTAACAATAGTACATCTTTGACGTCTCCAGTCAAGACACCACCTTGTATCGCTGCTCCTACGGCAACCACTTCATCGGGGTTGACACCTTTTGAAGGTATTTTACCAAAAAAAACTTCTACCTCTTTTTGAATTTTTGGGATACGTGTAGAACCTCCTACAAGGATGATTTCATCGATATCTTTAGCAGTCAGCCCGGCAGATTCCAAAGTTTTTTTACAAAGATCCATGGAACGGCGTACCAAAGTATCGGACAATTGTTCAAATTTGGCGCGGGTGAGAGTTTTGACTAAGTGTTTGGGGCCAGAGGCTGTGGCTGTGATATAGGGTAGGTTGATTTCGGTTTGTGTACTTGAAGATAGCTCAATCTTGGCTTTTTCAACGGCTTCTTTTAAGCGTTGGTGAGCCATGGGGTCTTTGAGTAAGTCAATGCCTTCTTCACTTTGGAATTCTACAGCCAACCAGTTGATGGTTATTGCATCGAAGTCATCCCCTCCTAAATGGGCGTCACCGTTGGTAGAGAGTACTTCAAACACACCATCACCTAGTTCAAGTACAGAAATATCAAAAGTACCTCCTCCGAAGTCATATACAGCAATTTTTTTATTTTGATTGCCTTTATCTAGACCATATGCTAGGGCGGCAGCAGTGGGTTCATTGATAATGCGTTCTACTTTCAACCCTGCGATCTCTCCAGCTTCTTTAGTAGCTTGGCGTTGGGCATCGTTGAAGTAAGCAGGCACAGTGATCACCGCACGATTAACTTCTTGACCGAGATAGTCTTCTGCTGTTTTTTTCATCTTTTGAAGTACCATAGCAGATATTTCCTGAGGAGTGTACAATCTCCCGTCGATCTCTACCCTTGGAGTATTGTTATCGTGTCTAACCATTTTGTATGGTACATGTTTAAGTTCCTCACTAGTCTCAGGAAATTTATGCCCCATAAAACGTTTAATCGAAAAAATAGTTTTTTGTGGATTGGTCACGGCTTGACGTTTGGCTGGATCACCTATTTTTCTTTCACCACCTTCTACAAAAGCTACGATAGAAGGGGTGGTGCGTTTCCCTTCTGAATTGGGGATGACTGTAGGGTCATTTCCTTCCATAACAGCGACACACGAATTAGTAGTACCTAAGTCTATACCTATTATTTTGCTCATTTTAATACATTTTTATGAATTTCACTTGATAGTGAGATATTTTACAAGCATTGTGCCATAGATGAAAATATATGTTGAGGCTTGGGTACAGTAGTGTATTTTTTATTTTTTTAGCAAAAGGGGGGATATAAAAACATACTCTAATGACAAAAAGTCAGTTGTAATACTTCGAAAAGGGATGGGTATTATAGTAGAAAGGAAGAAGCTATCTTATCTGTCTTCCCTAGGTTTGAGTAGATTTAAAAGATCTCTGCATACTTGATGGATCTGCTTAGAAAGCATACTTTTTATTGGTCGTTGGCCGTTAACGATATAAGAAACATATTTAGCACTTTGCCCGCCAGCAGCAAGAGCGATATCTTTATACTTTCGTCGGAGTATTTTTTTTTCTTTTTCAAGAAAGTCCGCATAAATTTTCTTCATAATCATATGTTTTTTTTAATATTTTTACAAATTTTATAAATATATTTTTCATAGCTTTGTTATTACACAGCTATAAAGGTAAGTTACATTTTAAGGATATGCAAGAAAAAAAATCGAAAAAATGATATATTTTTTTTACTTGAGCTATTAAAATAAGTTTTTAAGATTAGTACGAATCTTGCCTTAGCGCAAATTCTTGGGGTAGAACAAAATATAATATCTTCATAGATCAAAAGGGATACTGTAGACTATAGACTCATATTCTATAAATATAGTCATGTGAATTTAAACTGATTTCTCACTTCTCACACTGGAGTGGATGGAGATATGTTTTGAACAAAGAAGTCGTGTTATCCTCTGTATCAAGGGTGAGTTATTTTGCAAGAGCCTGGATCTATATATCGAAAAAAGAGGAGTGGAAAATATCAAATAACGGAAGATGATATAAATATTATTGTTAATCAAATTATAAAAAATCACTTATAATCTATAGCATAAGGCTTAAATGAAATATTTGAAGAAATAAAAAATTTAATACATTAAAGCATACATAATATAATCAAATAATAATTTTTAAAAAAAAATAATAAAAATAAACATAGGAAAATATAATAATTTTTTAATTACTATTTGATAGAATTTTCTTGAGATTTATCTTATTCATAGAAATGGTAAAAATATTCTTCTAGTCTTTTAAGCAAACTAAGAAATTCAAACACCTTATTCACTATCCTATTTAGAAATTTTGACGTGGTTCAAAAATAGTAAAAAAAATAAATATAAAACAAAATGATATGGTAAAAAAAACACTTTTTATTCTTCTTACTATAATAAATTATTACAATATAAATAGTAATAAAATATAATAAAAGAAGTACTATACTCTGAGATGATTTTATCCATTTTATATCTTAAGGCATCTAAATAAAACTTGTAGAACTTTATTTCTTATAAGTATAGGGCCTCTGTTCTTCCTATTTACTTATATTTTAATCATTAAATGCTGGAGGCTGTTGATTGAGCTTACAGTGGTTGGATTATAGCCATGTATTCGTATAGATAGGATGTTCTTTTTTAAAAAAAAACAAGCCGGCCACTATCACTTTTATAGCTTGATTTCGGATTTCATCATATTCAAGGGTTTCACTACAGGTCAACTTGATGGAAAACTCAAAAAACACGATTTGAGATGACTCATCAATAGAGTTTTGTTAAAAAGAAGAAGATCTATATATTTGCAGACTTGAAATAATGACAGCGTTAAACTTTTGAATAAGTGGACACATTGAGTTTTAAAACTATTTCGGCCAATAAGGCTAGTGTGAAAAGAGAATGGGTAATCGTCAATGCTGAGGAGCAATCTCTTGGAAGGATCGCTTCTAAAATCGCCAAGAGGATTAGGGGTAAGCACAAGCCTGACTTCACTCCGCATGTGAATTGTGGCGATCATGTTATCGTGATCAATGCAGAAAAAGTACAGCTTACCGGAAATAAATGGAAGGATAAAATTTATGTCCGTTTTACCGGATATCCAGGAGGACAAAGGTTTACTACTGCTCAAGAAGAATTCAATAAAGATCCTCGGCACTTGGTCGAGACTGCTGTCAAAGGCATGCTTCCCAAGAATCGGTTGGGCCGTCAATTGTATAGAAATCTACACGTGTATGTGGGGACAAAGCATAAGCATGAAGCCCAACAACCCAAAGTTTTAAACATAGATGATATTTGTTGACCATGGAAGTCATACACACAATAGGGAGAAGGAAAAGTGCTATCGCACGTATTTACATTAAGGAAGGGCAAGGGAATATTAAAATAAATGAACAGAGCCATAAGGCCAAAAAGCGGAGCCGTAAAGCCAAGGAGTGGGGCCACGAGGAATATTTTCCAAATCCTATCTTTATGGATAAAGTCTTACAAGCTTTTATTCTGACAAACAGCCTTGGCCAGTACGATCTAACTATCAAAGTTTCTGGAGGGGGTATAAATGGCCAAGCAGAGTCCATTCGTTTGGCTATTTCGCGTGCACTTTGTAAATTAAATCCCGAAAACAAAAGTATATTGAAGTTGGAAGGATTATTGACACGTGATTCAAGGGAGGTAGAGCGTAAAAAATTTGGGCAGAAAAAAGCCCGGAAGCAATTTCAATTTTCAAAACGTTAATATAACTTACTGGACTTTCAACGTATAGGATTGGATGTATTCAGACCTCAAAAAATGTTTTTAATCTTGGCTTTTTTTTTTGGATAGGTACAATTGAAACACGAAGGAAATTCGGTTAATTTTTGAAGTAATGCTAGAAGTAAATGTTCAACAGTTGTTGAAGGCGGGGGTTCATTTTGGGCATTTGACTCGTAAGTGGAACCCTAGCATGCGGCCTTATATTTTTATGAAAAAAGGAGGGATTCACATCATTGATCTCTCAAAGACAGGTGTAAAAATTAAAGAGGCCTATGAACCCCTACAACGTATCGCTGCATCAGGTAAGAAGATCTTATTCGTCTGTACCAAAAAACAAGGCAAAGACATCGTAGCTAGTTATGCTGAGAAAGTCGGTATGCCCCACGTTACAGAGCGTTGGCTTGGAGGATTCTTGACCAATCTTCCTACCATTCGTAAGGCGGTTAAAAAGATGAATAATATCGATCGTAAGAAAAAAGACGGTACCTACGACGTCCTTTCCAAAAAAGAACGTCTGCTCATAGACCGCTCGCAAACGAAACTAGATCGCAACCTAGGTTCTATCGCTACAATGACCCATACGCCAGCAGCACTACTCGTCGTAGATATCAAAAAAGAACACATCGCTGTGGCAGAGGCTCAAAAACTCAATATCTCAATCTTTGCTATCGTAGATACGAATTCTGATCCGAAAGAAGTAGATTATCCCATACCGGCCAATGACGATTCCTCCAAATCCATCGATTTGATCATGGCATATATCACGGAAGCCATTACCGAAGGGCTCTCATCGAGAAAGATAGACCGTGATAAATCAAAATCCGAAAAGGAAGGTTCAGAACAATCTGTGGTAACTCTAGAAGAGGAAGAATCAGATTCGTCAAATTCAGCAGTAGCCAACCACGAATAGGAAAATTTATAACCTCTAAACATGCGAAAAACGACTCGGCCTTATTGATCTAAAGCTGTTTCTTTTTAGTAAAACGTTATAGAGTCAAAGAAATAAAAGATGTATCAAGCAACAGCTGCAGAAATCAATGCCTTGAGAAAAAAAAGTGGGGCTGGTATGATGGATTGCAAAAAAGCCTTAATAGAGGCTATTGGTGATGTAGATAAGGCCATTGAACTTTTACGAAGAAAAGGAAAAAAGATAGCTGCTAGTCGTTCAGGACAGGAGACTAATCAAGGAGCAGTCATTGCCAAAGTTAATCCAGGCTGTACGCTCGGGACAGTCATCACCTTAAGTTGTGAGACTGATTTCGTGGCTAAAAATGAAAACTTTGTAAAATTAGCCAATGATTTGGCTGAAAAAGCCCTTTCTTGTGATACTAAAGAAACCCTTTTAAATTCTTTATTGGACGGGATTAGTGTTCAAGATAAACTTATCGAACAAACTGGCATTATAGGTGAAAAGATAAACCTCAGTGCCTTTGAGAAACTACAAGCACCTTTTGTCTCGTTTTATATTCATATAGGTAATAAGATCGCCACCTTAGTAGGGTTTTCCAGTACCCCTGTAGGAGTAGAAGACGTTGCAAAAGACATTGCTATGCAGATAGCCGCAATGCCTCCCCTAGGCTTAGACAAAAAGGATGTCCCTACCGAGCTCATTGAAAAAGAATTTGAAATCATCAAAGACCAATTACGAAAAGAAGGTAAACCCGAACAAATATTGGATCAGATCGCTCAAGGTAGGCTAAAAAAATTCTTCTCAGAAAATATATTAATTTATCAAGCCTTCATTAAAGATTATAAAATTTCTGTAGCCGATTATCTAAGAAACTTTGATTCCAATCTCAAGATCGTTGGTTTCAGAAGATTGAGCATTTAATTTTCGAAATCAACTATTTTACTATAAAAAATATTGAAAAATAGAAAAGATTACTCAAATGAGCAGTTTTTTTATTTTCCCTTAGTAGATCGGGAAATTTTCACTTGGAAGGGTATACAATTTTTCTTTCTCATCTACGTATATGAAAAAAGTTTCAGTCCCTAGTTCTAGATGTGTTTTCAGAAATGCTTTGGCTCCTTCTATACCTAGAACCATGAAGGTAGTAGCATAGCCGTCGGCCGTTATACAATCCTTGGCTAGGACAGAAACCGATAATAAATTACTTATGATTGGACGGCCCGTTTTTATAGTCGATCATATGAACATGTTTTTGTCCCGTATTAAGGTCTGTTTTGAATTTTTGATAATTTCCTGAAGTAGCAAGAGCACGATCTCTCAATGGGAAACTCAATATGATATTTTCGCCTATACCTTGATTCTCTATAGGTTTTTCAATACCTATCACCCAGAGTTTGCCTAATGCTTTTTCACCTCTAGCACTGATCTCTCCACCAATCTCTACTATATAATTTTTCACCCCCTGCTTCTCCAAATATTGACCAATTAGATCCACAGCATAACCCTTAGCTATACCGTTGAAATCTAAAAAAGTCTCCTCAGATTTAATAATTTTACCATTTCTTTAAGTAATCTTGCTCAAGCCTACGTGTTGCATTAATCTTTGCAATGTCAGCGTATCGGGTGTTTTATCTATCGTCTTCGGGTCAAATCCCCAAGCATTGACCAAAGGTCCCCAAAGTAGGATCAAAGGCACATCCTGAGATTTTAAAAATTTCTTAAGACTTAGTCCAGACCGTTTCAAAGTAACGATCCACCAAAACATCATTATCCCCTCGATTGATCTTTGAAATGTCAGAACCTAATACATAGATAGAAAGAGAGTGATTAAATTGCTTGAATAAACTATCGATCGCAATCATGTAGTCCTGGTGGCCTACATATTTGATATGATAATAAGTCCTAAATACATTACCTTTAAATTCTTTGATACCTGAGCCCGTGTGGCAACCGATCAACAGTATGATCCCCCAGAGATAAAGATGTCTTATCATCGTCTTTTCTCTTGATAAATCTGATGCAAAAAAAATAAAGATGAGCACAAATAGAAATATAAATTGTATCAAAAACCTTCTTGCGTAAAAACGTGCTGTGAAACCTATTGTAAAATGGGTTTGGATAAAACAAAGGCAAAGCGATATCAATACGATCAACATCAACAAATGAAAAATTACTGAGAAATACAATTTTTTTTCAAGAAGATGGCATAGAGGATGCACGTTGATAAACCCGTATTCAATCCATATCGGAACACCATCGACAAAAGATGACGTAGCACATCAATATTCGGAAATACTGCTCGTATAAAATCCTGGTAGGAATAACATCAATAACAGATCATAAAACAATACATCATCATACTTTTTATCAGTACCAGGTAAAAAAAAACAATAAACCAATAATACACCACTCTAGCTAACTTCATTTATATTTTTTTTTGAAGACTAAAAATACTATCCATATCACCCATAGGATCAGTATCGTACCATAGATGATGGCAGGAAATAGATAATCATGCACGGGTCTGGAGTATTGTGGATAATAAGCAAAGATATAATTCAGTCATGAGATGCCAACTATATTGGATGCATGGAGAATCAATAATCCAACTAAGATAAACGATAAAGTCTCTAACCATGTTGTCGAAAAAGTAATAACGAACGAGATAAAGATTATTATAATAGTTATCACATTACAACCCTAGTTAATGATACTGTAAATAACTTTATTAATCATTAGTATTATTTATAATTATATCTTAGGATTAGTAATATTTTATAAATAAAAGCCTAGAGTATTCAATAAGTATGAACTTTAATTATCGACTTCCGCCATAAATGGATCATGGATACTAAGCTGATTATTATAATAGTTTAAGTACAGCAGAACATAAAAGATTATTAATAATATATAAATACTAAAAAAATCATTAAAAAAAATATTTTGATAGATTTCAATTCTTTCATAGCCTATAGATAGGGATAAAATGATAATGAAATATACCATCTAAGATCATATGGGAGTGAGATCCATTCAGCCAAAACCTTATATGTATGATATCTTTAGAAAGACTTAACAGAAAAAATTATCTTTGCCCACATAGATAAAGAGACATTTGTATCGATGAAAAAAATCCTATTGATGATCCTAGATGGTTGGGGCATTGCCAAAGATCCTTCGGTTTCTGCTATAGACAAGGCCTATACCCCTTTCATTGACACTTGTTATAAAAAATATCCTCATAGTCAGTTGTCGGCTTCAAGTTTAGCTGTAGGGTTACCTACGCAGCAGATGGGTAATTCGGAGGTTGGGCACATGAATCTAGGTGCGGGTCGTGTGGTATATCAAAACCTAGTCAAGATCAATATGGCGGTAGAAGATGGCTCATTGGCACGCAACCAGATATTCGATCAAACCCTTGAGAATGTTTTGTCTCAACAGAAAAAGGTACATCTCATTGGGTTGCTCTCTGATGGTGGTGTACATTCGCATATTCGTCATCTATTTGGTTTGCTTGATGCAGCAGCAGCTAAAGGTCTCAAAAAGGTATTTGTACACGCCTTCACCGACGGACGAGATACAGATCCAAAGAGTGGAAAAAACCACCTAAAAGCCCTACTCGATCATCTTGAACATACTACAGGTCGTTTAGCCACGGTGGTTGGGCGGTATTACGCTATGGATCGTGACCAACGTTGGTCACGTATCAAAAAAGCTTATGATGTCATGGTACATGGGCTAGGAGATCAGACCACTGATGTTTTGAATGCTGTACAAGCATCATATAACAATAATGTTACCGATGAATTTATGCAGCCCATAGTTATGCTCGGCCCGGATCAAAAACCCTTAGCTCAGATCGAAGCAGGTGATGTTGTGATCTGCTTCAATTTTCGTACTGATCGAGGACGTCAAATCACCGAAGCATTGACACAGAAAAACTTTCCTGAGCATGATATGTATAAACTCGATCTCTATTATGTAACTATGACTTCATATGATCAGAATTTCCAGAATGTACATGTCCTCTTCAAGGAGGAATATATTACCGATACCTTAGGAGAGATATTAGAAAAACATGGTAAAAAACAACTCCGCATCGCCGAGACAGAAAAATATCCACACGTGACCTTTTTCTTTTCCGGTGGGCGTGAAAAACCCTTTCAAGGTGAGAAGCGTATCGTATGTTCCTCGCCTAAAGTATCTACTTATGATTTGCAACCTGAGATGAGTGCTTGGGATATTCGCGATAAGGTCACCCACGAATTACAAAAGAAAGAAGCCGATTTCATCTGTTTGAATTTTGCCAATCCCGATATGGTTGGGCATACAGGAGTTATGGACGCTACGATAATAGCTTGTGAAACGATTGATCAATGTGCTCAAACTGTTTGCGAAGTCGCCTTAGAAAATACTTATACTGTTCTCATACTGGCCGACCACGGCAATGCCGATTGTATGATCAATCCTAATGGTACTCCCAATACAGCTCATACTACACAACCCGTACCTTGTTTCCTTTTAGATCGAGTACAAAAAACTCCCATAACGAATGGAAAACTTGGAGATATAGCCCCTACTATTTTAGAACTGATGGATATCGCTCCACCAGAAGCGATGACGGGTATATCTCTTTTATTGAATCAATAATATATGGGATCTAAAGTAATTATTATTAATTTTGACTATACCATCGCAGAAAATGTGTATCCTACGATCAATAAGTCCAGACTTTTTATCTTCGAGACTTTCAAAAAATTCCAGCAAGATAACTATCGGCTTATACATTGGAGATATCATCACGGAGACGCTTTGCAGAAAGCTGTGACATTTTACCAAAAATCACAGTATCGTCTTTTATGCAATCAATCAAGGCTTTAAAGGTAAAAATTTTAACCCTAAACAAGTCAGCCGTAAGATCCATGCCGACCTCTTTGTTGATGATAGTAATCTTAGTGGATTGTCTGATTGGGGTAAGGTTTATCACATCATTACAAAAGGTATTGCCTTTACCCTCGAAAAGACTTTTTATGAGATTCCGAAAAAGAAAAAAAGTTTTTTTTTAGATTTTGACTAATGATCCATCCAAAAACGCTTGAGGAAATCGAATTGATTCGTCGAAGTGCACTATTAGTATCCAAAACTTTGGGGATGTTGGCTCAAGAAATCAAGCCAGGTATCAATACCTTTTATTTAGATAGTTTAGCTGAGCAATTCATACGTGATCATGGAGGTGTCCCGGCCTTTTTAGGCTTATATGGTTTTCCACACACGCTTTGTGTCTCACCTAATGAGCAAGTCGTACACGGCCTCCCAAATAAGACTCCTTTACGTGAAGGAGGTATCCTATCAATAGATTGTGGGGTACTGATGGGGGGGTATTATGGTGATCAAGCTTATACTTTTGAGGTGGGTGAAGTAGCCCCCGAGACAAAGCAATTTCTTCAAGTCACTAAAGAATCCTTGTATTTAGGCATCACTGCATGCAGCCGAGGTCGTCGTATTGGAGATATTGGCTTTGCTATTCAAAATCATGTAGAAGAGTACAGATATAGCGTGGTTAGAGAGCTCGTAGGACATGGTTTGGGTAGAAAAATGCATGAAGATCCTCAAGTACCCAACTATGGCATACAAGGCCAAGGGAAAAAATTAGTCGAAGGTATGGTATTAGCTATAGAGCCCATGGTCAATCAAGGTACACATCGGGTAGTATTCCATCGAGACGGTTGGACGGTTACTACGGCAGACAATCAACCTTCGGCACATTTTGAGCATGATGTAGCCATAATAGATGGCTCGTCTTGTTTGCTTTCTACATTCCAATATATATACCAAATCTTAAGGATAGATTCGGATGAAGAAACTCCATTTCGCCTGGTAGCAGCGGATCCTTAAAAAGAAACTCAGCAGAAAACAATTTCCTTTATACTTGAATATTTATTCAAAATAATAATTGAGTGTGAAAATAAAATTACTATTTATCATATTGATAAATTTAATCAATATCAAAGGTTATACATAAAAAACCGATAGTACTACTCATTCATATAGAAGATTTATTTTTTATAAATTCTAAAAAAATAGGTTTACCATTTCTCCTAATGATTAATACATCGCCTATCTGGCACCTTATAAAGGGTAAAAGAATATTTTTATCAAAGGATAGGTGAAGAGAAGTTCCAAAGGATCATTGCAGTCAAAGACCTCAATATCGACGATTATTTTTAGACCGATGACGATCGTATGTTATGATTTACGAAACTTAAGGAGGGTATGAAAATTTTCATCTATTTATCATCGGCTGTGATGGTAAAAAACTTCACCTATTTTGAAGGGGTAAAGGCAGAGGTAATTGACAAGTTGAAAAACGACCCCCAACATATGTTCATCGGATTGAACAAATTTAATCCCCAAGTATTTTATTCTTAAAGGATCGATAGTTTTTTTTATTCTCTGAAATAAGTATAAATTTGCCCCCGCATAAATATCAATTATAATTTTTTTAACAAGGTTATTATGCCAACGATACAACAACTCATTAGAAAGGGCAGAGTTGCCATCCGTAAGAAGAGTAAGTCGGCCATCTTAGATTCGTGTCCTCAATTAAGAGGCGTATGTACACGTGTATACAACACTACACCTAAGAAGCCTAATTCTGCAATGCGCAAAGTATGTCGTGCACGTATGTCCAATGGTAAAGAGATAATTGCCTATATCCGTGGCGAGGGACACAACCTTCAAGAACACTCCATCGTGTTGATCGCAGGAGAGAAAATTGCCCAAGATTTGCCAGGAGTACGTGGTCATGTTGTACGTGGTGCCCGAGATACTGCCGGTGTCAATGGACGCATGAAGAGCCGGAGTCGTTATGGTGTAAAACGCCCTAAGGATAAAAAATAGTCAACTTTTTTAACGCGAAGCTATGAGAAAAGACAAAGCGCAAAGGAGGTCGTATTCACCCGATCCAAGATTTAAAGATCCCCTGGTCACCCGTTTCGTCAATCATATGATGAAGGATGGTAAAAAAATCAAGGCCTATAGTATTTTCTATAGTGCCATGGAAAACATAGAGCAACGTAAAGGGGATCAAGAAAAATCTGCTTTAGAGATATGGAAAGAAGCTCTAAAAAATGTCATGCCTCATGTAGAGGTCCGTACCCACCGTATGGGAGGCACCAATATCCAAGTTCCTATGGCTATAGCACCGTGGGTGAAGCTTACCAAAGCTATAAAATCCCTGATCGAGTGTGCTAGAGCACGTAATGAAAAGACCATGGCCGATAAGTTAGCTGCTGAAACTTTAGCTGCTTCAAAAGAAGAAGGTGCCGCTGTGAAAAAACGAGAAAACATTCACAAAATGGCTGAAGCTAATAAGGCGTTTTCTCACCTTAGATTTACCCAATTATGGCAAAAGACTTAAAACACACAAGAAATATAGGTATTGCTGCGCATATTGATGCTGGAAAAACCACTACTACCGAGCGTATACTTTTTTATACAGGGATCACTCATAAGATTGGTGAGGTACACGACGGGGCAGCCACCATGGATTGGATGGCACAGGAGCAAGAACGCGGCATCACCATCACCTCAGCCGCTACACGTTGTGAGTGGATGTATCGTGGGCAAGAATATCAGATCAATATCATTGATACCCCAGGGCACGTAGACTTCACTGTAGAAGTAGAGCGTTCCTTGCGTGTTTTAGACGGTATGGTAGCTTTATTCAGTGCAGTAGACGGTGTAGAACCTCAATCGGAAACCGTATGGATACAAGCCGATAAATATAATGTGCCTCGTTTGGGGTTTGTCAATAAAATGGATCGGCAAGGTGCCGATTTTTTTAACGTCTGCCGTCAGATCAAAGAAATGTTAGGGGGTAATCCTGTACCTTTACAAGTCCCTATTGGTAGCGAAGCCAATTTCAAGGGGGCAGTAGATCTTATCACCAATAGAGCCATGATATGGGGTGAAAATGATCATGGTATGACTTATAAAGAAGCCCCTATACCTGACGACCTACAAGAGATGGTAAGCGAGTATCGTAGCAGACTCATAGAATCCATTGCTGAGCATGACGATACCCTCTTGGAAAAATTTTTTAAAAATCCCAATACCATATCAGAAGACGAGATCAATTTCGCCCTGCGAAAGGCTACTATTGAGATGAAAACCATCCCAATGCTTTGTGGCTCTTCCTTTAGAAACAAAGGAGTACAAGCCATGCTAGATGCTGTATGTCGATATTTACCTTCTCCCCTTGATATAGAAGACATTATAGGAATGTATCCGGGAAATGAGCAACAAGCAAAACGTCAGCCCAATGAAAATGAACCGTTTTCCGCATTGGCCTTCAAAATTACTACAGATCCCTTCGTAGGACGTTTAGCCTTCATCCGTGTCTATTCAGGTACATTGAATGCGGGTTCTTACGTCCTAAATACTCGTTCTGGTAATAAAGAGCGCATCTCACGCATCTATCAAATGCATGCCAATAAACAGAATCCCATAGACAAGATCAAGGCAGGAGATATAGGTGCTGTAGTAGGATTCAAAGACATAAAAACAGGAGATACCTTATGCGAAGAGAAACACCCCATCGTATTGGAAAGTATGTCATTCCCTGAGCCAGTGATCGGGTTGGCCATCGAGCCCAAATCTAAAGCAGACCTTGATAAGATGGGCTTAGCCTTATCCAAGCTGACCGAAGAAGACCCGACCTTCCAAGTACGTACCGATGAAAGCACGGGTCAAACCATCATTTCCGGTATGGGAGAACTTCACCTTGAGATCATTGTAGACCGTATGAAGCGAGAATTCAAGGTAGAAGTCAATCAAGGCCAACCTCAGGTAGAATATAAAGAAGCATTGACTACTACAATCCAACACAGAGAAGTTTACAAGAAGCAAACTGGAGGTCGGGGTAAATTTGCCGACATCATATTCAAATTAGGCCCTGCAAAAGAAGGTCGATCAAGCTTGGAGTTTATCAATGAAGTCAAGGGCGGGAACATTCCTAAAGAATTTATCCCCTCAGTAGGAAAAGGTTTCAAAGAATCGATGAAAAATGGCCCTTTAGCCAGCTATGAGATCGATGCAATGAGGGTAACATTGATGGATGGTTCTTACCATTCGGTAGACTCAGATCAATTATCTTTCGAATTAGCAGCCAAAGCGGGTTTCAGAGCGGCAGCAAAAAATGCTAAACCCGTACTATTAGAACCTATGATGAGACTGGAGATAGTAACTCCCGAGGAGAATATGGGCGATATCGTAGGAGATCTCAACCGTCGCCGAGGTATAGTACAGGGCATGGACGATCGCAACAATGCCAAAGTTATCAAAGCAGTAGTACCTTTGGCCGAGATGTTTGGCTACGTGACTACCTTGCGGACTTTATCTTCCGGGAGAGCTGTATCCTCAATGGAGTTTTCCCACTATGAAGCAGCCCCTTCCAATGTAGCTGAAGCCGTCATAGCAAAAGTAAAAGGAGTCAAGATTTAAAATTAATCAATGGAATATGAGCCAGAAGATCAGAGTGAAATTAAAATCCTACGAACACGTTTTGTTGGATAGGTATACAGAAGAAATTGTAAAAGCCGTCACATCTACACATGCTGTAGTAAATGGCCCCATACCTTTACCCACAAAAAAGAGACGGGATACCGTACTGCGTTCGCCACATATATATAAAAAATCACGTGAACAATACGAACTACCCACACACGTACGAGTAGTAGACATATACAATGCTTCTTCAAAAACTGTAGATGTTTTGGTGGGTTTAAATTTTCCCAGCGGTATCGAAATAGAGATGAAGACCTAACATATTTATAAAACTTAATCTTTAACCCTCATGTCAGGTATCATAGGAAAATATATCGGAATGATAAGTCTCTTTGATGAGAATGGAAAAAACACGCCTTGTTCAGTTATCGAAGCAGGTCCTTGTGCCGTACTTCAGATCAAGACCTTGGAAAAAGATGGGTATTCATCTGTCCAGCTAGGCTTCGATGAGAAAAAAGAAAAAAACACGAGCAAGGCTTTGCAAGGTCATTTTAAGAAAGCTGGGGCATCGCCCAAAAAGAAATTAGTAGAGTTTTATGGAGATTTTATCAATGATCTCAAAACAGGCGATCAAGTTAAAGTAGATGATCTCTTCAACGAAGGAGAATTTGTAGACATTACAGGCCTTTCCAAAGGTAAAGGATTTCAAGGTGTAGTGAAGCGTCACGGATTCTCCGGTGTAGGAGAAAGTACCCATGGACAACATAACCGCTTGAGAGCACCAGGATCTATCGGAGCCGGCTCAGACCCCTCACGAGTATTCAAAGGGACACGTATGGCGGGTAGGATGGGTGGTACCAATATCACCATTCAGAACCTTAGAGTATTGAAAGTGGATTTGGAGAAAAATCTTCTGATTATAAAGGGATCAGTCCCAGGCCCTAAAAATTCATATCTAATTATTAGGAGATGGAAATAGCAATATTTGATATTAAAGGCAAAGAAACAGGACGTCATCTGATCTTGGACGAAAATATTTTTGGGGTCAGACCTCATGATCACACTGTATATCTTGAGATCAAGCGGTATCTGGCCGCACAACGTCAAGGCACTCATAAAGCAAAGGAACGGAGTGAACTTTCCGGTAGCACGAGAAAGCTCCAGCGTCAGAAAGGTACAGGTAACGCAAGAAAAGGGGACATTAACAATCCCTTATTTAAAGGCGGAGCAAGAGTATTTGGCCCCCAGCCAAGGGATTATCAATTTAAATTAAACAAATCACTAAAAAGACTAGCTAAGCGTTCTATTTTAAGTCAGAAGCTCAAAGAAAATCAGTTGAAAGTAGTAGAAGATTTCTCTTTAGACCTTCCAAAAACCAAAAATCTTTTAGAGATTATGAAGTTCTTGAGCATAACTGATAAAAAGACACTAATCATCTTGGGAAAACTAAATAAAAACCTATATTTGTCCTCCAGAAACCTACAGAGGTTGAAACTTGTAACTAGCAATCAATTAAATAGTTATGACCTTTTAGACGCCTCTTATCTAATCTTTTTAGAAAGCGCCATAGAAAAAGTTCAGGAAAATCTGAAAAATTGAACAACTGATGACTGTCTTAATTAAACCGTTGATTACAGAAAAGGCTACGACAAATAGCGAAGTGAAAAATTATTATACTTTTTTGGTCGATCCTAGAGCTAACAAGATACAAATCAAAAACGAAGTAGTACAATTTTACGGTGTCACTGTCAAAAGTGTAAAGACGATGAACTATGGAGCTAAAAAAAAATCTCGGGCCAGAAAAAAAGCTTGGATTCCAGGCTGGACCAATAGGACTAAAAGAGCTATTGTAGAATTAAAAGCGGGTCAAATGATCAATTTTTTTAGTAACAATTAAGGACTATGTCAGTAAGAGCATTGAAGCCGACTACACCGAGTCAGCGATTTAGGATCGTAAATAACTTTGAGGAGATCAGTACCTCTTCTCCTGAAAAATCCTTAACTAAAGGTAAACACAGATCCGGAGGTAGAAACGATCGTGGTAAAATGACTATGCGTTATACAGGAGGCGGGCACAAAAAGAAATACAGAATCATCGATTACAAAAGAGATAAATTTGGCATCCCTGCTACAGTAAAATCCATAGAATACGATCCGAATAGATCCTCGTTTATCGCATTACTCTACTATGCAGATGGAGAGAAACGTTATATAATATCCCAAAATGGTTTCAAAATAGGTCAACAGATCATTTCAGGCCAAAAAATAATCCCCAATTTAGGACATGCGATGCGACTAAGTGAGATTCCTCTCGGCACAGTGATTTCTTGTGTAGAGCTTAGGCCTGGTCAAGGAGCTGTGATGGCACGTAGTGCGGGTTCTTATGCACAGTTACTTGCCAGGGATGGTAAATATGCCATAATCAAGTTACCTTCAGGTGAGACCAGAATGATCCTCCTCCGCTGTATGGCTACTATAGGATCAGTATCCAATGCAGACCATCAACTGGAAGTATCAGGTAAGGCTGGCAGAAATCGTTGGTTGGGAAGGAGACCGCGTACGAGAGGTGTAGCAATGAACCCAGTAGACCATCCTATGGGCGGTGGTGAAGGTAGAGCTTCAGGTGGTCATCCCAGAAGTAGAAAAGGTCTACCTGCTAAAGGTTTTAAAACACGTGCACAGAAAAAAGCATCGACTAAATATATTGTAGAACATAGGAAAAAATAATCATTTTTTATTATGGCGCGCTCATTAAAAAAAGGTCCATATGTATTTTATAAATTACGCGAGAAGGTTCTTACTAATAATAAATTAGGTAAAAAAACCGTGATCAAAACCTGGTCGAGGGCATCAATGATCATTCCCGAATTTGTAAGTCAAACTTTTGCGGTATATAATGGTAAACAATATGTCCCAGTATATATCACCGAAAATATGGTGGGACATAAATTAGGAGAATTTGCGCCTACGCGCATATTTCGTGGGCATGCGGGCTCGAAAAACAAAGGTAAGAAGTAAAAAATCAGATCAAATTACCATGGGATCAAGAAAAAGGCTTAGTGCTGAGCATCGCAAACAAACTAAAAAACAGTGGGTATGTGTCTCCTTGCAAAACCATCCTACATCACCACGCAAAATGCGGTTGATGGCAGACCTAATTCGTGACATGAATGTAGATCAAGTTTTCGGTGTTCTGAAATACAGTAAAAAAGAAGCCTCCAATGCACTTGAAAAACTTTTATTGACCGGGCTGGCCAATTGGCAGTGGAAAAATCAAAACAAAGACATAGAAGATGCAGACTTATATATCAAAACTGTTACAGTAGACAATGCCCGTACATTGAAGAGATTACGACCAGCTCCTCAGGGTAGGGGACATAGGATAAGAAAGCGATTCAATCATGTAATAATTAACATAGGAAGTAGAAAGAACGATTAAACATGGGACAAAAAACGAATCCAATCGCCAACCGCTTGGGTAACATTATGGGATGGCAATCCAGTTGGTGTGGTGATTACCGCCAAAGAATCGAGGAAGATCATCGCATCAGGCAATATATCGACGCACGTTTGGTCAAATCTGGTGTATCTCGAGTTTATATAGAACGTACGCTAAGATTTATCACCATCACACTCACTACTTCTCGTCCGGCTTTGGTCATAGGCAAAGGGGGGGATGAAGTAGATAAACTTAAAAATGAGTTGAAAAGAATCACTAAAAATGAAGTTCAGATCAATATATTAGAAATCAAGCGGCCCGAGCTAGATGCGCCCCTAGTAGCCAAAAGTATAGCACGTCAGATCGAAAGCCGTGTCTCCTATAAAAAAGCTATCAAACAAGCCATCATGACTGCTATTCGTATGAATGCCGAAGGGATCAAAATACAAGTCTCTGGTCGTTTAAATGGTGCAGAGATGTCACGTACAGAGCATTACAAGGAGGGAAGCATTTCCCTATCTACCTTTCGAGTAGATGTGGACTACGCTACAAGCGAAGCACACACCGTTTCAGGAAGAATAGGTGTCAAGGTATGGATCAAAAAAGGAGAAGTCTATGGCAGTAGAGAATTATCTCCTTTAGCTGGCTTGCAGAAGAAACAAAAAGGTCCTGCTAAAGTGGGTCCTGGTAAACGCCGTAACGATACAAATACCGACCTGAAAAGAAAAAAATTACACGAATTGATTTAAGTCATGTTACAACCTAAAAGAACCAAATACAACAAGCAACAAAAAGGCCGAATGAAAGGCAACGCCACAAGAGGTACGAAACTCAGTTTTGGTAGCTTTGGTATCAAGACACTAGATTCGGCATGGCTTACGGCGCGTCAACTAGAAGCTGCACGCATTGCGGCAACTCGCTATATGAAAAGAGAAGGACAGTTGTGGATAAAAATATTTCCCGATAAGCCAGCCACTAAGAAGCCGCAAGAAGTTCGTATGGGTAAAGGGAAAGGTGCCGTAGAGTATTGGGTGGCAGTAGTCAAGCCTGGGCGAATCTTGTTTGAAATCGATGGGGTTGAGCCAGAAATAGCAAAAAAAGCCTTACGTTTAGCTGCTCAGAAATTGCCGGTAAGAACCAAGTTCATTATAGCTAATGATTTGAATAATTAAATATTTTTATCTGAAATGAAAGCATCTGAAATTAGGACACACTCTATTGAACAGATCCAAAATACTTTGGAGATCCAAAAAAGGAAATATCAACAAATGAGATTTGATCATCATATAATGCCTTTAAAAAATCCTATTGACCTCAGGTATACTAGGAGAGATATCGCACGTTTTACAACTATATTGCATCAAAAAAACATGAGGGGTAGTTGATCTGATTCATTATGAAAAGAAATTCTAGAAGAGAAAGAATCGGTGTGGTTACCAGCAATAAAATGAATAAAACCATAGTAGTTACTGAAACTAAACGTATCAAACATCCACGTTATGGTAAATCCGTTTTGAAAACTAAGAATTACGTTGCACATGACGAAGAAAACAGCTCCAATGAAGGAGATCAAGTTAAGATTATGGAGACCCGTCCCTTAAGTAAAAATAAATGTTGGAGATTGGTACATATCGAACAAAGAGCTAAATAATATGTTACAGCAAGAATCCAGACTTAGGGTAGCGGACAATACGGGTGCCAAAGAGGTATTGCTTATACGTGTACTTGGAGGGACTAAAAAGCGATACGCATCAGTGGGTGATCCCATTATAGTTTCTGTAAAAGAAGCCGTCCCTAGAGGGAATATTAAAAAAGGCCAAGTTTCTAAAGCAGTTGTCATTAGGACTAAGAAAAAAAATCGCCGCAAAGATGGTTCATATATTGGGTTTGATGACAACGCTTGCATATTGCTCAACGCAACCGGAGAGATGCGCGGTACGCGAGTATTTGGACCAGTAGCTAGAGAATTGCGAGAAAGGGAGTATATGAAAATTGTTTCATTAGCCTCCGAAGTACTTTAAATTTTAAGATTATGACAAAGTTGAAGATCAAGACAGGAGATGAAGTCATCGTTTTGTCAGGAAATCATAAAGGAAGTAAATGTACCATTCTGAAAGTCCTTCCCAAGAAGAACAGAGCTGTTGTCAGTGGAGTAAACTTAGTTAAAAAACATATTAAACCTACCGCAGCTAAACCTCAAGGTGGTATCATAGAAAAAGAAGCCCCATTGCATATTTCCAATCTAGCCATTATAGACCCTAAAGATGGAAAACCCACGCGGGTAGGATTTCATATAAAAGATGGAAAAAAAATTCGTCTGACCAAAAGATCAGGAGAAGTATTAAAAGATATTGTGAAAAATCGAAAAACGTCATGACATTTTTACCAAGACCTAAAAAATCATATCTAGAAAATATAATTCCTGTGTTGATGAGGGAATTCGGATATCGTTCGGTCATGCAAGTCCCCAAATTAAAAAAAATTGTTGTAAGTCAAGGTGTCGGCGCTGCCGTAGCAGATAAAAAGCTAGGCGATTATGCTGTTGCAGATCTCACAGCGATTACTGGACAAAAAGCCATTCCTTGCCTATCTAAACAAGACGAGGCAGGTTTCAAATTACGAAGAAACATGCCCATAGGTTGCAAGGTAACCCTGCGTCAAAATAAAATGTATGAATTTTTAGATCGATTGATCACGGTAGCCTTACCCAGGGTAAGGGATTTCAATGGGGTCAAGTTCACTGGTTTCGATGGAAGTGGTAATTATAATATGGGCATCACCGAACAAATTATATTTCCTGAATTGGATATCGATCAAGTGAAAAAAATTTCAGGTATGAACATCAGTTTTGTTACCTCTGCCAAAACCGATAAAGAGGCCAAATTCCTTTTGACACAATTCGGTTTACCATTTAAAAAAAATAATCCATGGCCAAAGAATCAGTAAAAGCGCGACAAAGAAAAAGAGAAAGGCTTGTACAGAAATATGCCAAAAAACGAAAAGCCCTTAAAGAAAGTGGTGACTATGAAACCTTACAACTATTACCTAAAAACGCTTCACCTGTACGTTTACACAATAGGTGTACCCTCACCGGTAGACCCAAAGGGTATATGCGTTTGTATGGTATCTCACGGATAAAATTTAGAGAATTGGCATCTCAAGGCTACATCCCAGGTGTAAGAAAATCCAGTTGGTAAAATCTAAGGTTTTAAGAATATAAAAGAAATTATGAATACAGATCCAATAGCCGACTACCTAACACGTATCCGCAATGCTTCTCGTGTAGGGCATCGTACTGTAGAAATTCCAGCTTCTAATCTGAAAAAAGAGATGACCAAAATATTATTTAATAATGGTTATATTTTGAATTATAAATTTGAGGAAGATAAAGGTATACAAGGTCAAATTAAAATCGCGTTGAAATATGATCGCATCACTCATACCTCTGTCATCAAATCCATTAAACGTACAAGTAAGCCGGGTTTAAGAAAGTATTGTAGTGCTAGAGAATTGCCTAGAGTATTGAATGGGCTTGGGATCGCGATCCTATCTACCTCCCAAGGAGTGATGACCGATAAACAAGCCCGAAAAAGCAATGTCGGAGGCGAAGTATTGTGTTACGTTTATTAAAAGTTGAGTTATGTCTAGAATTGGTAAAGTCCCCATATTTATCCCTAAAGGGGTTGTTGTAAAAATGCAAAACAAAAAAGCTCTAGTAAAGGGACCTTTAGGTGAATTGTTTCAGAAAATTAATGGAAGTATTCAAGTAGAAATCCAAGAAAGGCAACTACTCGTCAAACGACCTTCGGAGCGTAAAGAAGATCGCTCCTTTCACGGTTTATACCGCATGCTTATCCACAACATGATAGTGGGAGTCACAGTTGGTTTTACTAGAGAATTAGAATTGATAGGAGTAGGGTATCGTGCTTCTAATAACGATCAGATATTGGAATTAAACCTAGGTTTTTCTCATAATATTATCATGCAATGCCCTAGAGAAGTCAAAGTAGAAACCAAGACCGAGAAAGGAAAAAACTCATTGATCATTTTAAAGTCTTGTGACAAACAACTCTTGGGAATGGTTGCGGCTAAGATCCGTTCTTTTAGAAAGCCTGAACCTTATAAAGGCAAAGGCGTGAGATATATAGGTGAAATAGTTCGGAGAAAAGCAGGTAAGTCCGCTTAAATATTGATAAAATGAGCTTAACAAAAAACGAAAGGAGAACGAAAATAAAATTTAGGGTTCATAAGAAAATATTTGGCGTTGCAGGGAGACCAAGGATATCCATTTTCAAAAGCAATAAAGAGATCTATGCCCAGGTCATAGATGATACTAAAGGCATCACATTGGTTTCTGCCTCTTCAAAAGAAAAAGGCATTACCATCGATAAAGCGACTAAAACAATTGTAGCTACTGAAGTTGGTAAGCGTTTAGCCAAAAAAGCTAAGCAAGCTGGTATAGCACAAGTAGTTTTTGATCGGAGTGGATACTTATATCATGGGAGGGTCAAATCTTTGGCTGAAGGTGCGCGAGAAATAGGATTAAAATTCTAAGAAAAACGATATGTTAGGATTCAAAAAGGTAGAGAGAGTTAGACCGGGTGGTTTAGAATTGAAAGAACGTCTGGTTGCCATGAAGAGGGTATGCAAAGTCACTAAAGGAAGACGATATTTTAGTTTCAGTGCTGTTGTAGTCAAAGGAGATGAAAATGGAGTAGTGGGATTTGGATTTGGTAAATCTAAAGAAGCACCTGATGCTATTTATAAAGCAGGTGAGCAAGCTAAAAAGAATCTGGTTCGAGTACATATATCAAAAAGGACCATCCCTCACGAACAAGAAAGTAAGTTTGGCGGTGCACGTGTTTTCATCCGTCCAGCTTCCGAAGGTACCGGTGTACTTGCCGGTGGATCAATGCGTGCTGTATTAGAGCTTGCAGGAGTACCAAATGTATTATCCAAATCAAAAGGTTCGTCCAATCCCCATAATGTAGTCAAAGCCACTATAATAGCCTTGATAAGTCTGAGAAGTGAAGATATAATAGCCAGAGAAAGAGGAATTTCTATAGATAAATTATTTAAAGGATAGAATGTGATAAGATGAGCGATAATAAAGATAATTCTATTGAAACAAATAAGAAATGCTATCGACTACCATAAAGTACAAAAATCGACTCTTTGTGTGCTTAGGACTGAAGAAGATCAATCAAGAAGTCAGGCACAAAGTCAGTCCACAAATCTTAGGTGTAATAAGTATGGTAGCTCATTTATTAAAAATAGAAGAAATTTGAAATGATGAGATTAGGCAATTTGAGTCCGGCAACAGGTGCTATAAAACATAAAAAACGTTTGGGTAGAGGGCAAGCCTCAGGTAAAGGGGGGACTTGTACTCGCGGACATAAAGGAGCAAAGTCTCGTTCGGGTAATACCAAAAAGTTGGGTTTTGAAGGCGGTCAGATGCCCTTGCAACGTCGTATACCCAAAATGGGGTTTAAAAATCCACATCGTAAAGAATATGTCGGTATCAACCTAGATACTTTGCAATCCTTGTCTGATGCAGGAAAGTTTAATGAGGTTGTTGTAGATAGAGATTTCTTGTCGGCCAACGGTCTTATAGGAAAAAATAATCTGGTGAAGATTTTGGGCCGAGGTGAGTTAAATGTAAAATTGAAAGTCATAGCCCACAAGTTTAGTAAAACCGCTGCTGAAGCTATTCAAAGGGCTGGCGGAGAAATCATAACCTTATAAGTCTTTTTGAATGAATGGCCTATTTAAAACGATTTATAATATCTGGGGCATTAAAGAATTACGCCTTAAAATAGGGGTTACTTTAGGCTTTTTATTAGTGTACCGGTTTGGCGCCTATATCCCCTTGCCAGGGATAGATCCTCAAGCGATTAGCGATTTTATGGCTAATATAAATCCAGGTGCCAAAGGATTGATGCAAATTCTTTCCTCGTTTACCGGAGGGGCTTTTAATAGGGCTTCTGTTTTGGCCTTAGGTATTATGCCTTATATATCGGCCTCTATCGTTGTGCAATTGATGGGCTTGGCTTTACCTTATTTGCAGAGGTTACAAAAAGACGGTGAGAGTGGCCGCAGACAGATCAATCGTATGACACGGTGTTTGACTATAGGGATTTGTTTGGTACAAGCTCCAGCTTATCTCACAGCACTCACTACACAATTCATCCCTTTTTCGTCGGTTTCTGAAGCATATCTTATTGACATTAGTAGTACAGTAGGGAGGCTTTTGTTCTGGACTGTTTCCATCGTTGTATTGACTGCGGGGACCTTATTCACCATGTGGTTGGGCGAGAAGATCACTGATAAAGGAATAGGTAATGGAGTATCTTTGATAATTATGACCGGTATTGTGGCACGTTTCCCTGATGCCATTGCCGCCGAAGTAGTCAGCCGTTTAGAAGTAGCCCATGGTGGTTTAATCTTTTTATTTTTTGAAGGTTTATTGTGGTTATTAGTTATCTTGTTTTGTATACTTATCATTCAGGCAGTCAGGCGGGTTCCGGTACAGTACGTCCGTCGGGCACAAGTCAATACAGAAAGTAGTAGTTATATCCGTTCTATGACTAATGCCGTACGTCAATACATCCCATTGAAGGTAATAGCAGCAGGAGTTATGCCTATCATTTTTGCGCAAGCCATCATGTTGTTGCCTGTAACCTTGTTGATATATGTCGGCAACGAAAAGCTAAAATATATGATAGAAATCTTTCAAAACATCTACGGCTTTTGGTACAATTTGGTATTTGCCGTGCTCATCATAATGTTTACATTTTTCTATACAGCTGTTGCTATTCCAGTCAATCAAATGGCAGATGACCTTAAGCGAAATGGTGGTCATATTCCCAGAATCAAACCCGGGAAAGAGACCGCGGATTTTTTAGATGATATCCTCTCAAAGATCACTCTTCCAGGATCTATTTTGTTGACAATAATAGCTATATTACCATCTTTGATCGTTCAGATCGGTGTCACGCAAGGTTTTGCATTGTTTTATGGGGGCACTTCATTGCTTATAGTAGTAGGTGTGGTCTTAGATACAATCCAACAAGTCGATACCTATTTGTTGAATCATCATTACGATGGACTAATGCAAAACCAGAGATCTTCTAAAAACTTAGTATAAATTATGTCCAAAGAAGCACATATCGAAGTAGATGGAGTCATTATTGAGCAATTGCCTAATGCCATATTTCGTGTTGAATTGGAAAATGGTTATATAGTTACGGCTCACATAGGTGGAAAGATGAGAATGAATTTCATCAAATTGTTGAAAGGAGATAAGGTCCGTTTGGTAATGTCTTCTTATGACTTAAGCCGAGGTAGAATTGTATATAGATATTAAAATTACCCTATGAAAGTAAGAGCATCCATAAAGAAAAGAAGTGATGGTTGTAAATTTGTGAGACGTAAGGGACGTCTTTACGTCATCAATAAGAAAAACCCAAAGTTTAAACAAAAACAAGGTTGATATATGGCTAGAATTTCAGGTATAGATCTTCCAAAAAATAAACGAGGTATCATAGGCCTTACGGCAATCTATGGTATAGGTAAAAGTACAGCCAGAAAGGTTTTGACTAGTATCAATGTCAATGAGAATATCAAAGTACAAGACTGGTCTGATGAAGAGATCAATCGCATTAGAAAATGTATTTCAGACACATTGAAAGTAGAAGGAGAGCTACGTTCCCAGTTGCAATTAAACATCAAACGTTTGATGGATATTGGATGTTATAGAGGTATACGGCATAGGATTGGTTTACCTTTGAGGGGGCAGAAAACCAAAAACAACTGCCGTACTCGAAAAGGTAAAAGAAAAACCGTAGCCAATAAGAAGAAGGCGACTAAATAATTCACATTATGGCAAAGACAACAGTAGTAAATAAAAGGAAAGTTATCGTCGATCCTATAGGAGAAGCTCATATCAGTTCTACTTTTAACAATATTATCATCACACTGACCAATAAAAAAGGTGAAGTTGTTGCCTGGTCATCAGCAGGAAAGATGGGTTTTAGAGGATCTAAGAAAAACACCCCTTATGCAGCCCAAGTAGCAGCCGAAAGCGTGGCTAAAGAGGGTTTGAATGCTGGTATAAAAAAAGTTGATGTATGGGTAAAAGGACCTGGTGCCGGTAGAGATGCTGCCATACGTAGCTTGAACAATGCAGGCATTCAAGTGATCGTCATCAAAGACGTTACCCCCCTACCCCATAACGGTTGCCGCCCTCCTAAAAGAAGAAGAGTTTAATTTTTTTTTTAAAAAATCATTTATGGCAAGATATACAGGGCCAAAAAGAAAAATCGAACGTAGGTTTGGAGAACTCATATTCAGCAGCAAACCTATGGATCGTAAAAAATATACACCCGGTCAACATGGTAGTGCGTATCGTAGAAAAAAACGTTCAGGATATTCTATTCAATTAGCTGAAAAGCAAAAAGTTAAGTATAGCTACGGTATTTTAGAGCGTCAATTTATCAAAATGTTTCGTGAGGCTTCGAGAAAGAAAGGGATCACCGGCGAATTGCTTTTACAATTGTGCGAATCTCGTTTAGATAATGTAGTTTATAGACTAAAGTTAGCCCCTTCACGTCCGGCGGCTCGTCAACTCGTTTCGCATCGGCACATCACAGTAAATGGGAAAATTGTGAATATTCCCTCTTGTACACTCAAACCAGGAGATGTAATAGGCGTAAGGGAAAAATCTAAAAACCATAAAGCTATCCAAGAAACGTTGAATACAAAAACAAGCACTCCGAAAGACTGGCTGATTTGGAATAGTGATCGAATGACCGGTACGTTTCAAGCACTACCCGAAAGATTACAAATCCCTGAAAATATCAAAGAACAGTTGATTGTTGAATTGTATTCCAAGTAATAAAAAATATCAACAGATATGGAGATTTTAAATTTTATAAAACCCGAGCGTGCCGTGATGTTGGACTATACTAACGATATGGGTTTATTTCAAGTGAAGCCCTTGGAGCCAGGCTTTGGAGTGACCCTAGGCAATGCATTGAGGCGCGTCCTTTTGTCATCTTTGGAAGGCTTTGCCATCACTTCTATTAGGATAGAAGGTATAGAACACGAATTTTCTACAATAAAGGGAGTGGTAGAAGATGTCACTGAGATTGTCTTAAATTTTAAAAAAATTCGTTTCAAAAGACAAATAGAGGATACAGATAAAGAAACCATCACAGCAAATGTCACAGATCGAGAACAAGTAACTGCGGGAGATTTAGCTAAATTTGCCTCGGCATTTCAAGTATTAAATCCAGATTTAGTCATCTGTAATAAAGATAAATCTGTACCCTTACACATCACATTCACTATTGATAAAGGTAGAGGTTATGTACCTGCAGAAGAAAATAAAAAAGAAAATGCTTTGATGGAGACTATAGCCATTGATGCGATATATACACCGATCAAAAATGTCCGATATACCATAGAAAACTGTCGCGTAGGACAGAAAACTGATTTTGAGAGTCTTTTGTTAGAAATAAAAACAGACGGCTCCATTCATCCAAAAGAAGCATTAACAGAAGCTTCTAAGATTTTAATTCAACATTTTGTATTCTTTTCAGATGAACGTATTGCTATCAGTGCGGACGAGACCAAAAGAAATGAAAAATACAACGAAGGATTTTTACGCATGCATCAAATATTAAAAACTAAATTAGCTGATATGGAAGGTTTATCCAGGCGGACGTTGAACTGCTTGCAGTCTGCTGAGATAGAAACCTGGGCTGATTTAGTATCTTACGACAAAAATACCATGCTGAAAGTGAGAAATTTTGGACGTAAATCCTTAGATGAGCTCGAAGTAGAAATGAATAATGTAGGTATATATTTTGGAATGGATCTTTCACAATACAATTTGGAGAAGAAATAAACTTAAGATCACATGAGACACGGCAAAAAGATTAACCACTTAGGAAGGACTGCCTCTCACCGTAAAGCTATGCTTTCGAACATGGCAGGTGCACTCATCGAACACAAGAGAATCCATACTACTTTAGCCAAAGCCAAAGAGCTGAGGCACTATGTAGAACCTATTATTACGAAATCTAAAGAAGATAATACCCATTCTAGAAGATTAATTTTTAGTTATTTAAAAAATAAAGTAGTCGTTTCAGAACTCTTTAGAGAGATTTCCCGAAAAGTAAGCGATCGGCCTGGAGGATATACACGTATCATAAAGACTGGTTTTCGTCCAGGAGATAGTGCAGATATGGCCATGATTGAGTTGGTAGATTTCAACGAGATCTACAATACCCATAAAGCTAAAAAGAAAACAGCACGACGTCAACATCCTTCAAAGAAAGCAGCAACTGTAGAAGAAATTACTACAAGTGTGGAACCCCAGGTTCGAAAATAAGTTTCGGAAGCCTATACAGGAGAAACATCTTATTCATATAAGTCATGATCTTTTTTTGTGAAAAACAGGAGGATGGATCAGAGTAGATACATCCTTTTTTGTTTTGAAACGTTTCTCTACAAAAAAAATTGAACTATGAGTGCTATTAATGTGATCCATGCCCGGCAGATATTAGATTCTAGAGGTAATCCGACGATTGAAGTTGACCTCATTACAGAAAATGGTATATTGGGGCGAGCTGCCGTTCCTTCTGGTGCTTCGACAGGTGAACACGAAGCTATTGAGCTCCGAGATGGAGAAAAAGCTTATCTAGGCAAAGGTGTCTTGAAGGCTATAGCACATGTCAATGACATAATTTCCCCAGAATTGATCGGTCTATCCGTATTCGATCAAATTATCATAGATAGACAATTGATCACACTCGATGGTACAGATAATAAAAATAGATTAGGAGCTAATGCTTTACTAGGTGTTTCGTTGGCCTTAGCAAAAGCTGCTGCTGCAGAACTAGGCTTACCCTTATATAAATACGTCGGGGGTGCCAATGCTCATATTTTACCTGTTCCCATGATAAATATCCTCAATGGAGGAGCTCATTCTGATGCTCCTATTGCCTTCCAAGAGTTTATGGTCATACCCGTCAAGGTTGAGAATTTTTCTGAAGCTATTCGGACCGGTGCAGAGATATTTCATCAGCTCAAAAAAATCTTGCACAATAAGAAATTAAGCACATCTGTAGGCGATGAGGGCGGCTTTGCACCAAATTTTAGTAGTACTGAAGATGCATTAAATACTATTCTTAAGGCCATTGAAGTAGCAGATTATCGACCTGGCGAGCAAGTAATGTTGGCCCTAGATTGTGCAGCGTCCGAATTTTATATTAATGGTCGGTACAATTACACCAAATTTGAAGGAAAAAAAGGTGCTGTGCGTTCCCGTGAAGAACAAGTAGACTATCTGGCTCAACTCAGTGAGCAATATCCTATCATCTCTATAGAAGACGGTATGGATCAAAACGATTGGGAAGGTTGGAGACTTCTAACCGAAAAGATTGGTCAGCGAGTACAACTCGTAGGTGATGATCTTTTTGTAACCCATGTTAAACGACTCGAGAAAGGTATTACACAACGTATAGCCAATTCAATTCTGATCAAAGTCAATCAGATCGGTACGCTTACAGAGACCATGGCAGCCATCACTAAGGCTCAGCATGCTGGATACACTGCGGTTATATCTCACCGTTCTGGAGAAACCGAAGATTGTACCATATCCGATCTGGCTGTAGCCTTCAATACTGGGCAAATTAAAACGGGTTCGGCCTCGCGCTCAGACCGCATGGCCAAATACAATCAATTGATCCGTATTGAGGAACTACTGGGGCAAGCAGCTTATTATCCACAAATAAAGGCTTTCAAAATTAAAAGGTGAGAGTAATTTGGATCAAAATTTTACCCCCCACAACTCTGCAGTCTTTTTTTTATTTAAGATATATTCACTATAGTAAGTTGTAACATAATACATTTAGTAAAAAGTTATAAATTTATAATACCAAACATACAAAGCCATGAAAGAGAAAAATAAAATATTGATCTGCGTAGATATGGCTGGGTTTTCTCAGAAGATTGTAGAGATAGAGATATAACTTTATGCCCAACTCATGGAAGCTAGGGCAAACTTGATTTATTTATATTCATTGAGCCCGGCTTGCCCGGCTTATGTGATCTCAGATATTTGATTAAATATACACCTAAAGTATAAAATAAATCATTAGAAGCTAAAAAAAACATTTATTCTATTTTACAGATGGTAGAAAAAGTCAAACAGCCAGGTATGGCTATATGAAAGCATTTTACGCGAGGACCTCCCTTCTGATATCATCTTAGAAAAAGCCATGCGCGATCGGATGACGAATTGATCGTCATCGGTTCCCAATTTGGCCATAGTACTTTTGTGCCAAAACCTATAGGGGGAGGGGAGGGAAAGAGTGTGTGTCACACAAAATATGACTTAAAAACCTTAATTATCCCCCCCCCTTATTACTCGTGCCTAATGAGCGTGTGAAAAAGAGAAAAAGACTATCAAAAGGAGGGGGGTAAAGAATGAATAAGTCCCTTGACAATCGAGATCACCGAAGGCATGGCTTTATGGCCTACATGCAATACATCCTCATGAGTGAAATAATTATCTTTCATATCAGCTCCTCCCAAATCAGTGATGACGGACAGTGCAAAAACCCGCATCCCCATATGTTTGGCTACGATGACTTCAGGTACGGTGCTCATCCCTACAGCATCCCCTCCGATCTTTTGCACCATACCGTATTCCGCAGGTGTTTCGAAGGTAGGTCCTTGTAGGGCTACATAAGTCCCTTTATGTATATAAATGTTATGATTCTTGGCTACGTTTTCGGCTATTTTGATCATCTCTTTGTCATAGGGTTCGTTCATATTGACAAAGCGTGGGCCTAAAGTATCTATATTGGGTCCTCTGAGTGGATTTTCTAGCATCATATTGATATGATCTTCAATCAACATCACATCACCGACTTTAAAGCTAGGGTTTACACCACCGGATGCGTTTGATAAGATCAATTTATTAATATTAAGCATTTTGAATACCCGTATAGGAAAGACTACCGTAGACATTGAATGCCCTTCGTAATAGTGAAAACGTCCAGACATGACTAACACTTTTTTGTCGTGGATTTTTCCATAGATCAACTTTCCTAAATGTCCCTGAACTGCGGTATTAGGGAAATTGGGGATCTCATCGTAAGGGATAGAAAGAGGGTCTTCTATCTCGTCTGTCAATTTACCTAATCCAGAACCTAATACAATGACAAAATCGGATTGTTCCTTAATTTTACTTTGAAGATATTCGGTGGTTTGCTTGAGTTGTGTCAACATGGTGCAAAATTTTTTCATCAAATTGTTTTCGTTTGTATATCTGAATAGAAATCGGAAGGTAAAACACTGGTAGATCTTGCAATTGAGAGAGGTCCATCCGCATGTAATCCTTTTCCGTTGTTACAATGATCTTACTTGTTTGCATCATTGCAAATGAATTACAAATATGCGAATAATTTTTATTAGTGAAGGCATGATGATCTGGATAATTTAAATAAATGATTTTGGAAACTTTGCTTTTCATAAAATCCAGGATAGGTTGTGCATCGGCAATACCTGTCACGAGCAAGATATGCATTTTTTCTAACTCTTTGAAGTGTAATTTTTTCTCTTTGGCTCGCAGCGTATCTGCGTACTTTATAGAGGAAAAGAAGACATGTTGTATTCTTTCTGGCCTAAGTTGTTTTATAATTTCTTCTTGATGTTTTTTGTCTAAGTTTTCAGGACATTTCGTTACGATGATAATATCAGCTCTTTTGGTGTTTTCCTTACCTTCACGTAAGGTGCCTAGTGGTAATAAGTAATCATCGCAATATAAGTGATCGTAGCCGGTAAGTAGTATATTATAACTAGCTCGGACACAGCGGTGTTGAAAACCGTCATCAAGCAAAACCACTTCAGGAGCTACCAACTGTATCAATGCCCTGATTCCGTGAACCCTGTCTTCGTCTACAGCTACACTGATCTCTCCGTCGAATTTTTTGAAATATTGCAAAGATTCATCCCCAATATCTGCTGTGGTAGAGGTGTTATCAGCCCATACGAAGCCCTGGCTTTTTCGCCTATATCCGCGGCTCAGAACGGCTGTCTTGTATTTTTCTTTCAAGAGACGGATTAAGTATTCTGTATGGGGGGTTTTTCCTGTACCGCCTAGACTCAGATTACCGATGCAGAGGATAGGGAGGGGGAAAGATGTCGATGGGATCCAAGCTTTATCATAGAGATGATTTCTCAGGGTGGTAACCGTTCTATACCCCCATGATAGGGGTTGACCGACCAAGCAGCGCAAAAGACTGTTTTTTAGTAAAGTTCTTCTTGATGGAGTCATTTCCATATATTTTAGACTTCTTAGACTACTCGTACTTCCCGTTCGAGGGTGATACCAAATTTTTCTTGAACATCTTTGATGATCTTCTCTGAAAATGCATAGATCTGTCTGCCATCAGCCCCCCCGTAGTTGACTAAGACCAGGGCTTGTTTCTCATAAACACCTGTCTGTCCCAATCTTTTCCCTTTCCATCCGCATTTTTCAATCAACTGTCCGGCGGCCAACTTCATCTGGTTTGCCGATACGGGGTAGCTGATGATATCGGGGTAATGGCTGATTAATTTTTCATAATGCTGTTGCATTACAGTAGGATTTTTGAAAAAACTGCCTCCATTTCCGATTTTTGCTGGGTCGGCGAGTTTACTTTTCCGGATGTTTATCACGGCTTGACTGATGGTCTTAATCGTCGGTTGTGTCACATACATATTTTCCAATTCTTTTTGAATCATCCCGTAAGAGGTATTCAGTATAAAATTTTTTTTTTGTAGAATTAGTAAGACTGATAAGATGATGTATTGATCTTGCCATTCATTTTTGAAAATGGAGTCACGATAACCCAGTTGGCAAGCTTCACGGGAAAAGTTTTTAAGTTTTCCTTTGGTAATTTCATATACTTGCAACGATACTAGACTGTCTTTGAGTTCTACTCCATAGGCGCCAATATTTTGTATAGGTGCAGCACCTACTGTACCGGGGATGAGAGAGAGGTTTTCCAAACCGCCAAATCCTTGATCAATAGCCCAGCAGACTAAGTCGTGCCAAATCTCACCGGCAGAAATTTTTATAATGACTTTAGTCTCATTTTCTTCGAGGATCTCTCGACCTTTCAAATTGATCTTTAGGATCATACCTTCAAAATCTTTAGTAAATAGTACATTGCCACCACCACCTAAGACTAGCCTGGGCAATAGGCGAAGTTTGGGATGGGCAAAGATGGCATGTAGATCTTCTATCTTATGAATTTCTACGAAATAACGGGCCTTGACGTCTAAACCAAAAGTATTTAAGGGTTTCAGTGAAACATTTTCGCTAATCTTCATGATTCTTCAAATTTCGCCTAGATAGTGCATTAAGGCTTGTTGTAACACTTAAATAGCTTTTTTTAGATCGGGTTCCTTGAGTACATAGGCCAGACATATTTGTCTTTTATCTAATCCAGGTGTGGCATAAAATGCATTGGTAGGGGCTACCATTTCTGTCTATTCTTTGTGATGAAAATATTTCAAAAGCCATTGAGCAAACACCTCTGCATCATCTACTAGGAGTTCTACCATACAATAGAAAACTTCTTAGGATCGATTACACTGGACGTCGTTGATCTGATTCAAGCCCTCGAGTAAGTTATTCCACCGAGAAGTGTATTCTCGGATGACTTCTTTAAAACAGGTATTTGAAGTGTCTACAGTTACCTCTGTGGCGATCTGTACCAATGAAAGTGATCTGAGGCGTACTTGGACAAATTTCAATATACAAGAGATCAATTCCTGATTTTTGGATGTAATGCAACCCATCCAATCACCATACATGCTGTAGCGCTTGGAGATCAAATCGATGATCAATAGATGTTTTTCCAAACCTTCGATCTTTAAAACCGAATAGTATTTTGCGTCGTCGTATGCAAATTCTTGGTATACTTCTTCTTCCCGGAGGAAGAGGTAATGTTGGATGACAAACTCTTTGAACTGGCGTAGTTCTTCTTCGGTGTATAGGTAACCGATGGGGGTGTCAGACTTACAAATCAAGATCGCTTTGGTAAGAGGATTAATTTTCTTTTTCAATGTATCAATTGATAGAAGTGCAAAGTTTTCTTCGATGGTTGAAGTGACTGGGACGATTTTCACTCTGTACATGGTAGCCATCTTATTGTAATTAACATAAAAAGGTTCTGAGCTGATGAATCTCATCTCCTGGATAAGTAATGCTTCCCAATATAAAATATATAGCCTTAAACCCTCCGGTAGTGATGATCAACTCATCTTCTGAGAAATAAAGATTTTGCTCGGCATAATATTCGACGAACCTTTCGTAATAATTTTCAAATCCTTCACAAGAACTATAGGCTAGAGTTTTGATATCTATTTTCCGCATACCTCCCAAGGCTATATCAAGTGTAACGATGTCGGGTTTCCCGATATTTAGGTGATAAATCTTGATTTTATTCTTTTTAGCTCGATCCGTAATGGTGGTGAGTTTCCTTTATAGGTGATGAAGGCATCCCTCTACCTTTAATAGAAAACTTTGACATAAACTTAAGTATTTGAAAAGGGTAAAGTTATGGATTTTTATATGTACATTTGGCCAGTATATTTTCTTTAAAAAAACGAAGAAGTCATATATATATATATACTAAGGGGATTAATAGGGATATTGTTATGAAAAAAAGTGTTTTTTTTTTAGGGGGGGTGATTCTGGGAGTGGTGGCTAGTATGGTCGCCGGTCTAATCTTGGCACCTGAAAAGGGTTGTAAAACCCGAAAAAAAATAGGTAAAAAAGCCGAAGAGCTCAAAGATATTTTAAAGAATGCTATAAAAAAATCGAGCGACAAGGTCCGGGATATCCAATCAAATTTACAGTCGAAGTGGCATAAATCCAAGGATGAATTAGCAGACAAGGTCGATGATATAGAGGATGAACTGGGTACTTGATACAGTTGTGTTTACTTATACATAAGTAGTTATGTTTAGGGGTTTAAAAAATTATCTCTCCAAGAGGATCACCCTTATCAAATACAAAGGGATAGAGCTTATTGTAAGTATATTAACAACTATTTTGGCTGAGTTTTTATTCCTTTTGTTCTGTATACTAACTATGGTATTAGGAAGTATCGTCTTGGCTCTGTGGATAGGATATCATTATAATAGCTATACTCTGATATTTGGTATTATGACGGGGATGTACGCATTGTTGGCTGTTGTATCCTTAGTATTTCGCAAGACTTTATTGGATCGTTTTCTTAAAGATTTTTTAACCCGGTCGGTTTTTAGGAAATCAGGTATGGAAAATGAGTGATATGCCTTATGTTATGAATAAAAATATCAAAAACTATAAGGATCTGAAGAAAGCAATGAAGATGCTTAGTTGTCAAGTTGATTCTTATGAAAAATCCTGGTATGCGAACTTTTTTATTTTTTTTTTCAGAGGTAAGCATATAGCGTATGACCACCTGAGTGCTACTAAAGACGGGTATAGCGTAGTGCTACAATTCTTCAAAAATCAATTTTTTACACCAGCTATTTTATTCAACAGTATTAAATTTTTATATCGAACCGCGATGAAACATCCTAAGTTATTGTTTCAGATTGGGTTAGTATTTCCCTTTATCTCCGCCTGTATAAGGCGGAAGAGAGGTTGGAAAAATAATAAATCTTTGAAAGGGGTGGGCCGGCGGCTCGTTTCGGCATAATTTTAACCAAATAAGATAGGATATAGTAGGTTTAATTTGAGGTAAATACTCAGGGTTTAGGCATACCCCACATAAGACATACTGAGAGACACCTTTTATGCGTCACGGATTTAGGTTGGATTGATAATGAAAACATATTTGTGAAATATCAATAAACCTCTTCTTCAAATGGGTAAACTTTACTTGGTCTTTAACAGTTACTCTATGACCTCTCCTTTGATCCATAGGACTTTGCGGCCCTCTTTAGATACGTTGGAAAATATCGTAATATTTTTATGAAATGCACCTAGACGTTGGGTATCATATTTTACGGAGATTTCTCCCGTTTGATTAGGAGCAATAGGTTGCTTGGACCAATTTGGAATAGTACAGCCGCAAGAGGTTGATACGTTGGATAAAATGAGTGGTTTTTCCCCGACATTTTTAAATTCGAAAACGCGTTCGCCATTGCTTCCTTTATTGATCTCTCCATAGTCGATAGTCTCTTTTTTGAATTCAATTTTTTGAGCAGAATCGGCGACCCATCCTAGAATGCTTAGGACAATAGTAAAGAAGTTTTTTTTCATAATTTTTATTTTTTAGTCATGTCAAATGTAGTCAAAATATCTTAAAGTTTTAGATTTACTCCTTCATTCGTTCGAAATATTTTCAAAAAAAACAGCTCGATAAACTATGGAAATCCCTACCAGATACAACCCAAAATCTACAGAAGAAAAGAGATATACTTATTGGCTTGAAGGGCATTATTTCTATTCGGCGCCTAATGATAAAGAGCCTTATACGTTGGTGATCCCTCCACCCAATGTCACCGGTGTGCTCCATATGGGACATATGCTCAATAATACCATACAGGATGTTTTGATCCGTCGGGCTAGGATGAAGGGTTATAATGCCTGTTGGGTACCGGGCACAGATCATGCTTCTATCGCTACTGAAGCCAAGATTGTGGCTCAATTAAAAAAAGAAGGTCTTTCTAAATCCGATTTGAGTCGGGAAGCATTTTTGGATCGTGCTTGGAGTTGGGCACACAAACATGGGGGCATCATCCTCGAACAGTTGAAGAAATTAGGATGTTCTTGTGATTGGGATCGTACGAAATTTACAATGGATGAAGAATTGTCTCAAGCTGTCACCAAGGTTTTTGTCGATTTATATTATAGAGGGTTGATATATAAAGGTCATCGTATGGTGCATTGGGATCCAGAAGCCAAGACCACTGTTTCGGATGAAGAGGTTGTTTACGAGGAGCGTCAAGGTAAGTTGTATCATTTGAAATATAAGGTTGAAAATGAGGATATTTTTATTACCATTGCTACCACGAGACCTGAGACAATCTTGGGTGATACGGCTGTTTGTGTACACCCGAAGGACGAGCGTTATGCTCATTTGAAAGGGAAGAAAGTCATCGTACCTGTAGTAGATCGTGTGGTACCCATCATTGAAGATGATTATGTCGATAGGACTTTTGGTACAGGATGCCTGAAAGTGACACCCGCTCATGATGCCAATGATAAAGCACTGGCAGATCGGCATGGTTTAGGGTTTATTGATATCTTTTATGACGATGCAACTATTAATGAAAAAGGACTTCATTATCAAGGTAAAGATCGTTTTGAAGTGCGTCAGGAGATCGTTAAGGAGCTTCAGCAGTTGGGTGTTTTGGTTAAGGTAGAAGATTATGATCATAAGGTTGGAGTGTCGGAACGTACCAAGACTGTGATCGAGCCGAGATTGTCTGTACAATGGTTTCTCAAAATGCGTGAAATCGTTGTTCCTGCTTTGGAAGCAGTGATGGATGGAACGATTCAATTCTACCCGGATAAATTTAAAAATATCTACAGGTATTGGATGGGAGATGTACGCGATTGGAATATCTCACGTCAGCTCTGGTGGGGCCATCGTATCCCGGTTTATTATTACGGTGAAGGCTGGGAGGATTTCGTTGTGGCTGAGACCACTGAAGAGGCTTTGCAAATTGCTCGTGAAAAGACTACTAACCATGATTTGACTCTCGGGCAATTCCGACAAGACCCGGATGTTTTGGATACTTGGTTTTCCTCATGGATTTGGCCGATTTCTGTTTTTGATGGGATACGTCATCCGGACAATCGTGAAGTGTCTTATTACTATCCTACCCAAGATTTAGTCACTGGGCCTGATATTTTATTTTTTTGGGTGGCCCGTATGATCATGAGTGGATATGCCTTTAGAAAGAAGAGACCTTTTACCAATGTCTATTTCACCGGTATCGTCAGAGATAAGCAACGCAGGAAAATGTCCAAATCCTTAGGTAATTCTCCAGATCCGATTGATTTGATTAATAAATATGGAGCCGATGGCGTCCGTGTGGGGCTTTTGCTTAGTACCCATGCTGGCAATGATCTGCTTTTTGATGAACATCTCTGCCTACAGGGTAGGAATTTCGCTAATAAGATCTGGAACGCTTTTAGATTAATAATGAGCTGGAAATCAGATAAATATATTGAGACATCAGAATTGAATCAAGTCGCACTCGAATGGTTTCAACATAGATTTCATCAAGCCCTGACACGGGTCGAGAAAGCTTTCTTGACTTATAGGATCTCTGATGCATTGATGGAGATATATAAACTCCTCTGGGACGATTTTTGTGCTTGGTATCTCGAGATAATCAAGCCGGATTTTGGTGAGATTTTACCATTGAGCGTCCTTTCTAAAACGGTCGGATGGTTTGAAAATATACTCAAGCTCTTACATCCATATATGCCATTCATAACTGAAGAAACCTGGCAATATCTCAAGCCGCGTTCGGTTGGAGAAGCTTTGATCATCACTCCTTGGCCTGAAACCAAATCATATGATGCAATGATTTTGGACCAATTTGAGAAGGCTACTCAAGTCATTGGACAAGTGCGTGCGATGCGCAAATCTCAAAATATTCCTCACAAAGAGTTGCTTACCTTGAACGTATTAACTAAAAGCCAACAGGCTTTATTTGATCCGATGATTTTAAAATTGGCTCATCTTTCTGAATTAATTTATGTGGAAGAAGAACCTAAAGAAGCCACTTTTTCCTTCCTTTTAGGTACCGATGAGTATTTTATCCCTATGGGGCAAAACGTCGATTTGCCTACTGAAATCGAGAAATTACAAAAAGAACTCAATTACCAACAGGGTTTTTTATCGATAGCGCGCAAAAAACTTTCCAATGATCGTTTTGTCTCCTCTGCTCCTAGTAATGTTGTGATTTCAGAACGTAAAAAGGAATCTGATACTTTGCAAAGGATACAGCTACTAGAGGCACAACTAGAGCATTTGAGCCGTTAAGAGGTGGGGTTGGATGGGATATGATACAATTAATTTTTCCTGTGTCTTTTCAAATTTTTTAATCGCAGTACGTTTGCATGCTTCTGTCCCCTTGAAGTAGCTGTAAAGATTCCCTATGCGAAGGTCAAATACCTAATTCCAAGATAGAGCCTTTGAAGTAGTTTAAAACGTTGTCAAATTTGAAATCGCTGAGGAATAGAAACCCAAAACTTATGGTAATACATACTAAGCCTAGAATGATACCCAATCTCATAGCTACTATGGTTTTATCATCCGTTTTTTTGAAAGATATTCCAGGATCCTGATACCAAAGAACTCATGAGACTGTAAAAATATATCATTTACTAATTATAAGCCACAGAGATGGAAAAACATTCATTTTAATGATTAGTCGTGTATGACCATATATGCCTTTATTCAAAGTTATAAAAAGTATTGAGAGCATCTCAAATATTTAAAAAAGAACATCTTTATTCAGTCAAAGAAATAAGCCTGGGATAAATAATCTGTAGTTTATAGTTTAATCAATCAAGACATTCATTAGGAAAAGTTAAGTAAATAAAACTCGGGTTTCCATTTCTATAAAAATACATAAAAATAAACCCTTATTGCTATTTTTTTATGATAAATTTATAATAATATACTGTTTAATATAAGTTTACAAGGTGTTTTTAATATTTAATAATATATATTCTGGATGAAAATGTACACCATTTACTTGGTATGAGTTTATATCTTATAATAGGCTATTATATATAGATAATATTTAGTATTAATTAATTGATTAATTGATTTTTTATTATTAGTATTTGGTGTAATTATTCATGTTTAATAGTTAATAAATATTACAAACTATTACATTAATTTACCATGAAAAAGTATTAATATTTTCATATTAATGATGAAATATAATTTAATAAAGTTATATATTATTTGAATGATATATAATAACTGACTGTAAACGATAAAATATATGATCGATAAAAATAAAAATACCATAACGTATGATTATTCAGAAGGAAGTTTCAAGTCCCCTAGATCGTTCAGTAAAAGAGATGGAGCCGAAAGGCTTAAATCCCTTTGGGGATGATGATGGAGAGGGGCTACAACTGTTGACCTCCAAAATATAACAAAATAGGACTCATACCTTATCAAAAAACGAGAAACCTAAACTTGTAATAATTCAAGAAGTTTGTCTAAAATATGAAATCATAAAACTAATTATCATGAGTGTATCGCCTTTGGGGCTGACTTACCAATTGCCGCTGGCTCCACCACCGCCAAAGCTGCCACCGCCACCGAAACCGCCCCATCCGCTACCAAAGTTACCACCGTAATGACCATTCCATCTGCCCATACTTGAAAGGGTAAAAGGATCCTCCTCGTCATAATACACAGATCCCCTGCGGTCCTCACCACTATTGCCACCTGATCGGAATAAATAGAGTATAAAGAAGATTAATAGTAAGTAGAGGAATAGGTTTTCCAAGCCATTGTCTTTTTTTGAAGTCTTTTTTTTGTTGGTATAAGCATCCTTGAGGACTTGAAAGATCGCTGTCGTACCCTGATCGATAGCTGTATAATAATCCCCTTGTCGAAGCGCAGGCTTAATTTGATTATCAATGATACGCCGCGAAAGTGCATCGGTCAGATAAGGTTCTATGCCATAGCCTGTCTGTATGCTGATCTTTCTATCATCTATGCTCAATAAGAGAATCAGACCATTGTCTTGTCTTTTTTGTCCAATTTTCCACTTTTCTCCCCAATTGGCACTGATGAGATTTGGATCTTCGCCATTGAGAGTTTTTACTATAGCTACGAGGATTTCCGTAGAGGTCGACTCATTGTAACGGATCAATTTTTTATTCAGACTGTAGACATGCTCTTGAGGCAATACTTGAGCGAAATCATTTACCGGATAGATCTTTTTCGGTGGTGGAGGTATGGTGAATTGCGCCTGTAGAATTCCTATCGATGCGAGAAAGTACAGGAGGAAGATCAGTAAGCCTTTAACCTTTTGAAATATCATCCGGAAGTTCATTAATATCATCTTTTTGATAAGGGAAATATGTCTTGAGCGCTTGACCAGCGATAGTTATACCTTCAATGAGACCTTGGCAATACTTTTGTACTTTGAAATTTTGTATCACTCTATCCTTTATTTCGTTCCAAAATCCAGTTGTAACAGTCTTATTGATCCCTTCATCCCCTAAGATGGTAAAGCTATGTCGTGTCACACCTACATAAAAAAGGACACCATTCCGTTGCTGGGTCTGGTCCATCCCTAATTGGAAAAAGACCTTTTGAGTTGTTTCAAATGCTGAGATACATTCCTTGGGTCGGTTTTGGATGTGTACACGAATTTCACCAGAGGTATCTCTTTCAGCTTGTTGTATAGCTTGAACAACCCTTTGTTCTTCCTCGGCGTTAAGAAAGGGATTTTTTAATCTCATTTCGCATGTTTTTTTTAATTCCCAAAATCTACCGTAGGGGCTTTTTCGGCGCCGCCTTGTGACTTGAAGTACCCTTTCTCGCCAAATTGGGAGAAGAAACCAGCTATGACTACTCTTGGGAATTGGTTTCGATAGGTATTGAAGATTTGGACTTGATAGTTGAAGCGATTGCGTTCGACATTGATACGGTTTTCAGTCCCTTCAAGTTGGCTCTGTAGTTCGGAAAAATTTTGAGTAGCCTTGAGCTCTGGATACCTTTCTACCGTGACGAGAAGTCGACTGAGTGAGCCATTCAGACCGTCTTGGGTGCTTTGAAATTTACTAATCTGATCTTGATTTAGATTATTTGAGTCTATAGTAACTGAGGTGGCTTTGGCCCGAGCCTCGATGACTTCAGTGAGCGTCCCTCTCTCAAATTTTGCCGCACCTTGTACCGTATTGACTAGGTTGGGGATGAGATCTACTCGGCGTTGGTAAACATTTTCTACTTGTCCCCATTGGGTTTTGATCTTTTCGTTGAGCATGACCAATTGATTATAGGAACCTGTGCCCCAGATCCCTATAATGATGATTAAAAATAGGATGACGGTTGCGGTGATGAGAAGACTTCTTTTCATACGTATAAAAAATTTCTCGCAAAGTTAAGCATTTTAGAAACGCTCAAATCCTATTGGATACTCTGATTTGTAGCGTGCTACACGGATAGGTCTGTAGACCTTTATCGCCATAGATAAAGATCTCTTTTTCCAAAGTATTGCCTTAGGGGTTTGAGAATTTTATTTTAATGGTGTTCTCACTTGTTTTCAAAGGGATACGTGCGTAAGAAATCTCTACCGGCGGGCCTTGCCAGTTTCTCTTATCGAAGTGTTTCTTGGCGGTATTAATCAAGCCAAGTATTACCCCTCCAATTCTTTCTTTTGGTTTCTGAATAGATATTCAGAAGGTATTGATAAGTAAGTCGCAAGGATGCATCACCGAATGCGCGTAGGGTACAATCTTTTGGGTTTTCATAGACTATAGCATTGAAATATAGCGCTTTTTTAAATAATACTTAGCAGCATAGACCGATGCTTTTGCTTGGATGTAGAGCGGCATTCGTACTTCATATTTGAGGAAGGCTACATTGAATATTTCAAGCTCATAAAATCGAACTTTGTCATTTTTATATCCCAAAGGTAAAGAGATGGTTAGCTTGAGCTCCTTATTGAATACAGTCATCAAACCTATCTCTATTCCAGGCAATAAGGTGAAGGTGTAGTAAGTATGGCTTTTTACCGAGCCTAATCTTTTTTCCAAAAGAGGACGAGTTCATGTGGCTCATTGGGAATCTCTTTTACTAGGATGCCAAATTGTCTTTCATAACGTTTTTATTTATCTAGGAAAAACCCATGAGCTTTGCTGTGCGGATGAGATCTTTTTTCAGTTGATTGGACATGCTGATGCTGTAGTATTTCCCTTAGTTTTAAGGGCATAGTTCGGTGGAATTTATGTGAGATATGAAGACGTCATTGACATTTCTGGTAGTTTCGTAGATTGAGCCTTGTAAGATAAATGAGAAGGTAGGAGAAGTGTAACGATTTTTTATCGCCTTCTGGATACTGGTTCTTGATTTTTTTGCAATTGGCGGTTGATGCATTTAGCATCTAAAAGGGCCTCATCGTATTGTCTCAAGGCTAAGTAGTTCAAAGCTTTGTAATAGTTAATACTGACCTCATCAAAGTCTTTCGGTTTATTAGGCTTGTACTTACAGATTGGTTATATAGCTCAATGGTTTTGCCCCGTAGTTGATACGAAGGTATTATATAGCAGCATAAAGCGTGATTAGAGAATCGGTTGCTCTCAATATAATTTTATTCAAGTACTGCAACTTATATTTTTCAAACAAGTAGAGAAAATGATTATATTTTTTTCTTAATAATTTTAATACTTTCGATAGAAATCAAGGCTTATGCAGGATTATCGTTTTGGAGAGCTCTTTAAAACAAAATCGCTTTTTGGTAATAGGTGCTACAACCGACCGTAAGGATTATCAGGAGGAGAATAGCCATAAATATTCTGATAGATCGTATTTTTTTGGATCATATCTATGACGGCTACATCTCTGTTAATACTTGGAAGATTTTACACAAGAGGGTTTATTTTTTTATGAATTTCTTATTTTTTTACACCGATCCAGACCACTTCGTTGGTTTGCAGATTGGTCAGCTATAAATAAATTTGATGGAAGGTGATTTTTTTTAGTTCGTAGCCGTCTACGATGGGGTTCATCGTAGCTTATAGCATATAATAGGATTCGATTTGCAGTTTTCGTTTTTTTATAGTCGACTTACTGATGTTTTCTTGTTAATCGGCATATTCTGATCGAAGCTCATTGCGTTTTTTTCCACCTTCGACCATACGGACTTTTTCTATACTTATGAAGGATTTTTCAATGTATTTAACTAAGGTTTCGGTCTAAGTGTGTTCGTGAGATTTATTACGTATCAGACTGACGATGAGCATCGGTTTTTTGTATTGTTTCATCTGGTGTCTGTCCAGCCAATTACCTTTGAGTACTTCATCTATGATCTCTTAGGCAGTCAGACGCGAGGCGGTATCGTTCTAGCGGTAGCTGATGTCGATGATCTGGTCTTCATTTATATGGTTTACTTTTCTGTTTAAACATTAGGTATTGAGCAACATCGTGCTCAGTGAAGTCCATATAATAAAGGAATTTTTTTGAGCATTAGATTTAGAAAATTGATTTATTTTGGAGCCTTATGGATGGATTATATGGTAAAAAATGGATAAGATTGAATATCGATACAAGGTCAATGATGACCCCATCCCAAACGGCCTCCATAGCCGTTGTGATGGCTAATATAATCCCAGTAAGAGGCCTGGGGGGGGGTAAAATAAAGTAGTTACGATTGGAATAGCAGGCCATCCGTTCTTTGCGCCATAATTCTGTCATTTGTTGCCTTTTTTCTTTCGTCTCGAGATTGTAGGCTTCATAAATATTTTAGGCGTTAATGTCTTATTTTTTTATGATATTTTTACATACTCTTCTAGTAGCTATGGATTTGATTTTCTCCGCTTTGTGATGGAGTTACCAGTGGTAGGGGGATCAATAGAGTTAAGAACTCTAAGATTTTCATTATCGTTGGGATTAATATTTTCGGGTATATTTCTCAGTACTTCAGTCAGATATTTCCAGAATTTTTGTACCGAGGTGATGCTGACTCTCTCATCTGGAGAGTGAGCGCCTTTGATGGTGGGGCCGAAGGAGATCATATCTACTTCAGGCATATGTTCTTTCAAGAAGCCACATTCTAGACCACCATGAGTAGCTGAGATTTTGGGTTCTTCTTTGAATTTAAATAAGTTTTTATATTGATCGATCATCAGTTGTAGAAGTGGGCTTTTCATATTGGGTTGCCAACCTGGATAGGAGGCTTCGTAAGATGTTTTCAAGCCGATCGACTCGAAAGCTGTACGGACGGTCTTGGCCATATCCCACTTAGCAGACGCTATAGCCGAGCGCTGAAAGGTTCTAATTTGTATTTGTCCTTTTTTTACGACTACTTTGGCTAGATTGGAGGAGGTTTCTACTAAACCTTCTATGCTGTTACTCATCGATAATACTCCGTTGTGGCAAGCGTAGATAGCTTGTAGAAGTTTTTTTTGATCGGCCTTGCACATGGCTTTATTGAGATTTTTTTCAAGTAACTCATGAGACACTTGTAAGACAGGTTCTTTTCCTTTCCACTCGTTTTGAATTTCTTCGGCGACATTAGTGAATTTTTTTAAAAAGGTCTTTTCGTTTTTCTTTGAAATATAGATTACGGCAAAAGATTCCCTAGGGATGGTATTTAAAAGGTCACCACCGGAGATTTCTACGATTCTTATTGGGCAGGCTTCAAAGAGGTCATACAGTAAGCGATTCATGAGCTTATTGGCATTGCCACGACCTAAGTGAATATCCATCCCCGAATGCCCACCTTGCAAGCCTTTGACAGCTAATCTGTAAGTAGTACCATTATTGATCTTTTTTTCTTGGTATTTTCCTTTGATCATAGTGTACACACCTCCTGCGCATCCCAGCGTCAGTTCGTCGTCGTATTCGGTGTCGAGATTGAGCAAGATTCTTCCTAAGAGTGGTCGTACATCGAGGTGCTTAGCTCCTCCCATACCATCTTCTTCGTCTGTGGTAAACAGGGCTTCTATAGGAGGGTGGAGAAGGTCTTTAGCCAATAGGATGGCAATGATGGCTGCTACTCCAATACCATTGTCAGCACCTAGAGTAGTACCTTGAGCCTTTACCCAGTCTCCGTCAACATACATTGAAATACCTTGTGTAGTGAAGTCAAAGACTATATCGGTATTTTTTTGGTGAACCATGTCCAGATGACTCTGCAGGATCACAGTAGGGCGATTTTCCATACCTGTCGTGGATGGCTTTTTGATGATGACATTACCTTTCCTATCTACTATAGTTTTCAATCCTAAGCTTTCGCCGAGATTTTTTATGAATGTAGTAGCTTGTTGCTCTTTTTTAGAGGTACGTGGGATGGTATTCAATTCTTTGAAAGCCCGCCAAAGGCTTTGGGGTTTGAGTGCAATTATATCCATGATAGATATTTTAAACAAAAAAAAGAATCATGGTTGAAGTAATTAGGCGTGAAATTAAGCCCAACCACACAACTTTGTCAAATCCCACTTCTTTAATATCTGATCAGGAATTGAGTGTTTTCAACGCAATTGGATCACACCGGTGCGTTCTATCTATGAGGTACCCCACAGACAGAGCGTACCGTTTCCTATCAAAAAGAGAAGATTTCTTTTTGGGCAAAGTGGAATTCAATTTCTTTCAATGCATTTTCGTCACTGTCTGCGCCATGGATGGCATTTTTTTCTATAGACTCAGCATATAGTCGACGTATAGTGCCTTCGGCAGCCTCTTCCGGATTGGTGGCGCCAATGAGTGTGCGAAAGTCTTCTACAGCATTTTCCTTTTCTAATACGGCTACTACTATAGGACCTGAGGACATAAAGGTGACCATGGTTTCAAAAAAATAGCGTTCTTGATGTACTTCGTAAAATAGTTTGGCCTTTTTTTTAGTAAACGCTATCATCTTGAGCGCTCTGATGCCAAAGCATGCCGAGTTGATCTTGTTCAATATAGAACCTATGTAACCTTTCTTGACAGCATCAGGTTTAATTATAGTTAGTGTGAAATTTATAGGCATAATATAAGAATTTGTAGGGCATAAAATTAATCCTAATTTTGTGATCAAAATAAGTGAAGCTTTTCATTTTATTAAATTAACAAGTATAGTGGCTCATTTACTTTGTAATGTAACCTCAAGTTTGTTGACAGGATACTAGATCTTTCAATTATAGTTAAATTTGCGTTTTAGTCCGAATTATTGTTTAATCAAATCATCGGATGGATATAGAGTTGAAAGTTACTACGCAATTATTTTTTGAAGAGTTCCGACAGGTTATTTTAAGTGATTATAGATTGGCGCGTATCAGTCGTGAAGTTAGCATTCTTGGGCGTAAAGAGGTATTGAGCGGTAATGCGAAATTTGGTGCTTTTGGTGATGGGAAAGAGCTCCCTCAGTTGGCCATGGCAAAGGTTTTCAAGAGAGGCGATTTTCGTTCGGGTTACTATCGTGATCAGACTTTCATGATGGCCATTGATGCCTTGACTGTGCGTAGCTTTTTTGCTCAATTATATGCTCATACGGAGGTGCAAGCCGAACCGGCCGCTGCTGGTAGAATGATGCCCGCTCATTTCGCTACACGATTTCTTGATGAGGAGGGTCGTTGGAAGGTGCTTATCGAACAAAATAATTCAAGTGCTGATATCTCGTGTACTGCTGGCCAATTGCCTAGATTACTTGGTTTGGCTCAAGCTTCCAAGGTTTATAAGCAACTTAAAACTCTGGAAAAGACCCATAGTGCTTTCTCTCGTCGAGGTGATGAAGTGGCCTTTGGAACTATCGGTAATGCCAGTACAGCCCAAGGGCTATTTTGGGAGACGATCAATGCTGCTGGAGTATTGCAAGTGCCGATAGTACTTTCAGTCTGGGATGATAGTTATGGGATTTCTGTCCCCAATAGCTATCAGTTTGCTAAAGAAAATCTCAGCACACTTGTGGCTGGATTTCAGCGGACAAGTTCCGAAAATGGTTTAGAGATCATCACGGTAGAAGGGTGGAATTATACAGCTTTGGTCAAAGCCTATGCCCAGGCCGAAAAAATAGCCCGTCGTGAACATATACCCGTATTGGTGCACGTAAGTGAACTTACTCAGCCTCAAGGACATTCTACATCGGGTTCGCACGAACGATACAAGTCCAAGGAACGTCTCGAATGGGAACGTACCTACGACGGTTTAAAGAAGTTCCGCGAATGGATCTTAGATTTTGAATTGACATACGATCATAAAATCCTTCGAATCGCTGATATTGCTCAGCTAGATCAAATCGATCTCGAAGCAAAAAAATATGTACGTGAAGAACAAAAGGTAGCCTGGGAGGCTTTCCGAAGCCCCATCCAAACGATGAGGCAAGAAGCATTAGCTCTATTACAAGAAATACTTGTCGCGTTCCCTGAAAAAAAATTACTTAAAGTGCAGGTTGAAAAATTAAGCACTAGTTTTGAATTGACTAAGAAGTGTGTTTTTTCTACTGTTAGACAATCACTTTACCTACTCGCTGGTATACAAGCTCCACAGAAAGATCGACTCTTAGAATGGTTTGAAAGCAGATATTCTAAAGAACGAAGCAACTATTCTTCGCACTTGCATAGTCTTTCGTCTCAAGCATCTATCCGAGTTACAGAGGTCTTGCCCACTTATGCAGATGAGGCTCAAGAGGTCGACGGCCGGATCGTTTTAAGGGATAATTTTGACAAGCTTTTGGAAACCCATCCCGATCTATTGATCTTTGGTGAAGATGTGGGTAAGATCGGCGATGTCAATCAGGGGCTCGAGGGACTTCAAGCCAAATATGGAGAGATCCGTGTCAGCGATACAGGCATACGTGAAGCTACCATGATTGGTCAAGGTATAGGCCTGGCTATGCGAGGTTTGCGTCCCATTGTTGAGATCCAATATCTCGATTATGTGCTTTACGCACTGCACACGATGAGTGACGATTTGGCTTGCTTGCATTACCGTACCAGAGGTGGGCAGAAAGCCCCAGTTATCATCCGCACGCGCGGGCATAGGCTTGAAGGGATATGGCACTCGGGTTCGCCTATGGGAGGACTCCTCCATTTTTTACGTGGTATATTGATCCTAGTCCCGCGTAATATGGTCAAAGCCGTCGGTTTTTACAATACACTTTTGACTGCAGATGAACCTGCGCTGGTCGTTGAATGCCTAAATGGCTATCGATTGAAAGAAAAATTACCCTCCAACCTCGGAGCATTCAGGACTCCCATTGGGCAAGTAGAGACCACTCGAGTAGGCCGGGATATTACCATAGTCACTTACGGTTCTACTTGGCGGGTGGTGACCCAAGCTGCTGAAGTACTCTCTAACTTGCAAATAGAGGCCGAAGTGATCGATGTGCAGTCTTTATTACCATTTGATCTTCAGCATAATATTGTCAAGAGTTTGGCCAAGACTCATCGCTTGGCTGTTATCGATGAAGATGTACCAGGTGGTGCCTCAGCCTATTTATTGCAAAAGATCCTTGAGGAGCAAAACGGCTACCATCAACTCGACAGCCAGCCTATAACGGTCACTGCTAAAGCGCACCGTCCAGCTTATGGATCCGATGGAGATTATTTTTCAAAACCTTCGGTCGAAAATGTGGTTGAGAAGGTCTATTGCCTCATGCATGAGGCCAAACCTATGTGTTATCCGCTATTGAATTGATCATTCATGTTTGAGGAGTGTGACGACTTTTTTGTCTACAGGCAAGGTAAGTATATCCTCATCCAAGCTTTCTAAGGGAGTCCAATATAGCCGTATAATTTTAGGATCTAATATTTTTAATCTATATAGATCATGCGTATAGACCTTATAATAAATAGCCAAAAATTGCTCCTGCTTACAGAAGGCCGAAGGTTGAAAAAAATCCAAAGTATAAAAATGGCTTCGGATCACTATAGGTAGGTCGAGTTCTTCGAGAAATTCACGTTTCAACGCATCGATAAGCCCCTCACCGAAGTTCAGCCCACCACCGGGAAACTTAACGATAATTTGCTGTAAATAAGACTCCTCGATGAGGAGGATTTTCCCTCGATATTCTAGGATGCCGTATACTCTGATGTTCAATCTATTCACGATAGAGATTGTTTTTTCCACGTTTATGACATCTCCCTTTTCCCTGATGGTCCGGGATATTTCTCTATCATAAATCCAGCTGCTTGCAAAGCGCTACGTACCTAGCCTTTGAAATGAATAGGTTACAAGACCGCCATTAATGCATCCGTGTGAAAAGTCATTTAAAGATAGCATTTTGCCAGAGTTTAGGTTATACCTTTGGGCTGAAAGTATAAAAATAGATAAGGTAGAAATATTTTTCTGTAGTGAAGTTGACAAGATTAGTCAAGACTTTTTAGAATTTAAACTAAAAGTAAATCTCCGTAGTCTTGTCCCAGCGACTTTCGAAAAGTAGACGATATACCTGATGCGAAGCTTTGACCCAAAGTAGTTATAGATAGTTAAACACATATCACTCAGTTTAATATATAGAATATTTTTTTTCTGTAGTAGTATAGTCGATAATCTGTTGCAATTGTTAGGCTGTCAAAAGTGTTAAAAAAACATTCAGGCCGGTACTATAACTCATTTCCAGGATAAAAAGCCACTTTCAGTCTTGTGGAATAAGTCCAAATCGTTGCGGGTGAAGAAGTGTTGTGCCTCTTGGATAGCACCATAGCCCGAATGATAATTTTCCTTCCATTAGGGTGGTGTAAAGGTATAGAGCCGTGAGTAGTAGTTAAAAAAATCCTTTTCATGGGTGTGCAGAGGATTGATGGGAAAAACAAAAGAGCGATACCTAAATAAAAATACTAAAATCTTAAAAAAGATATTTCAAAAAAAACAGATTCATTCAATTCTTGTCTTCCACATATCTTCCAAATAGGATAGTTCGATTATTTCGAGAAGACGGTTTTGCCTTAATGAAAGGAGGTCAAGAAATTGTTTTTTTTTTAAAATCTTATCTACGGGTTTTCTCATTTGAGGCAGACCTGTATGAGGTTTCTAGAAGCATGCTAATGACCTAATCTCTTGATGACTTCTTTAGAATATTTTTCAGTAATTCAGTTTGCGTATGTACATTTGTTACTGCATTTTCAGCTGGCGTTCAACCTATGGATATAGAAGGCTTATTGACGCAATTGAAAGAAAAATTAGTTACCCTACTAGCCTCCCATAAAGATCGGAAACAAACGATCATGATGTTGAAGGAAGAAAATCAGAAATTGAAGCAAAAACTAAAAAAACAGCAAACAGTCAATTTAGAATTGAAGGAAGCGAACGAGTGGCTCAAGGTAGCGAATGCAATGCTGGGCGACAAAGCCTATAAAAAGTTAATGAAATATAAGATAAATCTATTGGTTAGAAGGATCGATCAATGTATTGATCAACTCAAATAGTAGAAACATCATGCAAGAACGTGTCAAGATAAATGTACTGATTGCAGATAGGTATTATCCGATGACTGTTCTAAAAGAGGAGGAATCTGCTGTGCGCAAGGCTGCAAAAGATATTGCAGCAGCGCTCAAAAATATCGAGCTCAAGTATGCTGTCAGGGATAAGCAAGATACGCTTTCTATGTGTTTATTGCAATATGCTTCGAGGATAGAAATCGGGCAACGAGACAAACATAGGGGAGAAAAATTTTTATATCATAGCATAGGAGATATCATCAAGCAGATGGATGAAGCCTTGTAAAGGTTGAAACTTTCTGTGTACTATACCTACATCTGTTTCAATTGCAATTTATAAGCTCAACATGAGCTCAATTACCAAGTCAATGACATTGTAGATCGGGGCTTGTACTTTCGAGGGGTTCAAACCAAGCACAGCAATACCTGAACGATGTCTTGACCTCAATCCTATTGATAAAGAGCTTGCGATTTTTAAAAGAAATGGAGTGGGTTTTTTTATTTTAAAAAGAATTAAAATATGGAAATGAACATTATGATAGCCATTGTAGGAGGATTGATAGCGGGATTTGTCCTTTGTTACAATCTTCGTAAGAGGGCTATCTTAAAAAGATATAATCAATTGTTGGAAGAGGCTATTAGTAAAGCCCGAAAAATTATTAAAAACGCTGAGAGAGAAGGTGAAACTATTAAGAAAGATAAGATACTTCAAACCAAAGAACGATTTATAGAACTCAAATCTAGGCACGAAAAAGAATGCAATATCCGTGAGAAAAAAATCATTGACATCGAAAAACGCATCCGTGAAGAAGAAGCCAGGCTTTCCAAAGAGATCGAGATCCAGCATAGAAAAAATGTGCGTTTGGAAACACAAATTACCGACTATGAAAAACGAGTACAAGTTTTTCAAAAGAAGCAAGAAGAACTCAACAATATACATACCAAACAAGTAGAATTATTGGAGAGAACATCCAATTATTCAGCTAGAGAAGCCCGTGAAGCATTGGTCGAAGTCCTCAAAGATGAGGCCAAGGTGAAAGCTCAGTCCTACATACAACAGATCGTAGAAGAATCTCAATTAACTGCTAAGACAGAGGCTAGAAAAATCGTCGTCCAAGCTATCCAGAGGATAGGTACCGAGCAAGCTATCGAAAATGCGGTATCGGTCTTCAACATCGAATCTGATGACATCAAAGGTCGTATAATTGGCCGTGAGGGACGTAACATCCGAGCACTTGAGCAAGCCACAGGAGTAGAGATCATCGTCGATGATACACCTGAAGCCATTCTTTTATCTTGTTTCAACCCTGTGCGCCGAGAGATTGCTAGACTTTCGCTTCATAAATTGGTCTTGGACGGACGCATCCATCCAGCACGTATCGAAGAAATCGTAACCAAGACAGAGAGACAGATCGAAGAAGAGATCATTGAAACCGGAAAAAAAAACGTGATCGATATTGGTATTCATGGCCTGCATCCCGAGTTGATCAAAACCATTGGTCGAATGAAGTATCGTTCTTCCTACGGGCAAAACCTCTTACAACATGCTCGTGAAGTGGCTAATTTAGCTAGTGTATTGGCTGCAGAACTAGGTTTAAATACCAAATTAGCCAAACGTGCAGGCTTCTTACACGACATCGGTAAAATCCCCGAGACCGAAACCGAATTACCTCATGCCCTCCTAGGTATGCAATGGGCCGAAAGATATGGAGAACACCCCGATGTGTGTAATGCTATAGGTGCCCATCATGACGAAATCGAGATGAATACCCTTATTTCGCCCATTGTACAAGTAGCCGACGCCATCAGCGGTGCCCGCCCCGGAATACGGAGAAGCACTTTTGAATCCTATATGAAGCGGTTAAAAGATCTTGAAAATACCGCCCTGAGTTTTGACGGTGTAAATAAGGCCTTTGCTATACAAGCAGGTCGTGAATTGCGTGTAATGGTCGAGAGTGATAAGATCGATGATAAAAAAACCTTTCAATTATCTTACGAAATCACAGACAAGATTCAGAACCAGATGATCTATCCCGGCCAGGTAAAAGTCACCGTCATCCGAGAGACCAGAGCTATACAGATCGCTAAATGAAATGTCTTATAGGGCTAGATATTTTGTTTAGCTAAAATAATTTTTTTTGATATTTTTGAATGAGAAAATAGACTCTAATCCAAGTCGGAAATTTTAAATCAGTAAAAAAAATCCAGTTTAAACTATGGCCAATCCGATTAGTTCTTTCATTGAGAAATATTTCTTACACTTCAACGCAGCTGCTCTAGTAGAAGCTTCTAAAGCCTACAAAACCCATCTGAGACAAGGTGGAAAAATGATGATAACCTTAGCCGGGGCTATGAGCACTGCAGAATTAGGCAAGATCTTGGCTGAGATGATTCGCCAAGATAAAGTACAGATTATTTCCTGCACTGGCGCCAATCTAGAAGAAGACCTGATGAATCTCGTAGCCCATTCTAATTACAAACGCATACCACACTATAGAGGCTTAACCCCTCAGCAGGAAAGGGAACTATTAGTCAAGGGCTGGAATCGCGTCACTGATACTTGCATACCCGAAGAAGAAGCCTTTAGACGATTAGAAAAACACATCTATGAGACATGGTATAGAGCAGAAATAAAAGCCGAACGATACTTTCCCCATGAGTACATGTACGAATTGTTACGAAGCGGCCTCCTAGAACCCTATTACGAAATCGATCCGAAAGACAGTTGGATGTTGGCTGCTGCCGAGAAGGATTTGCGTATCGTCGTGCCCGGTTGGGAAGACAGTACGATGGGTAATATCTTCGCCGCCTATTGTATAAAAGGTCAATTAAAACCCTCCATTGTAAAAAACGGGATCGAATATATGAGTTTTCTGGCAAATTGGTATCACAATAATGCGTCTGGTAAAGGGGTAGGATTTTTTCAAATCGGTGGAGGTATTGCAGGAGATTTCCCCATCTGTGTCGTACCGATGCTACATCAAGACATGCAATTGAAAGAGACCCCTTTATGGAGTTATTTTTGCCAGATCTCGGATTCTACCACCAGTTACGGATCTTATTCTGGCGCTGTCCCCAACGAAAAGATCACCTGGGGTAAACTAGATGTGGATAGCCCAAGATTTGTCATCGAATCCGATGCCACTATCGTCGCCCCTTTGATCTTTGCCCATGTCTTGGATATGTGAGGGCTCCGATGATATGATTGTCTATATCCTTTATATCAGTAAATTTGATCCATCAATACGCCAAAAATGAATGCATACGATATCGCTATCATAGGTTCTGGCCCAGGAGGATATGTCACTGCTATCCGCGCCGCACAGCTTGGTTTCAAAACGACACTCATCGAAAAATATCCTACCTTGGGAGGAACTTGTCTCAATGTAGGCTGTATCCCTTCGAAAGCGCTTTTGGACTCTTCTGAACATTACCATCAAGCACAGAAAAATTTCTCTATCCATGGCATCCTTTACAAGGATTTGTCTTTAGACTTCAAGCAATTGATAGCCCGCAAAGATCAAGTAGTCAAGCAGACCTGTGATGGCATGAAGTATCTGATGGACAAAAATAAGATCAACGTTCACTACGGATGGGGCACCTTCAAAGACAAGAACCATATTTCGATCTATGGAAGAGATAAGTCTGTCGAAGAGATCGAATTTCGTTACGCCATTATCGCTACAGGATCTAAGCCTTCCAGTCTACCGGGTTTAGACATCGACAAAAAACGAATTATTTCCTCTACCGAAGCCTTAGCCCTGGCTGAAGTACCTAAGCGTTTGATAGTCATCGGAGGCGGTGTAATCGGCTTAGAAATTAGCTCGGTGTACAATAGATTAGGAAGTGAAGTCGTTGTTGTCGAATTCATGAATAGGCTCATCCCCATAATGGATCATACCTTGAGCAAAGAATCACAAAAAATCCTAAAGAAATCTGGGATTCAGTTCCATCTCTCTACCCGGGTCACAGGGGTAAAAATGCAAGATGCTGAGGTTATTGTTAAGACCGAGACCCAAGAGGGCAAGAATATACAACTCACAGGTGATTATTGCCTTGTAGCCGTAGGGCGTAAACCTTTTACTGAAGGGCTTGGCTTGGAAAAACTTGGAATTGAAAAAGATGCTAAAGGTTTTGTTTTAGTCAACGCAAATATGCAAACCAGTGTTGAAAACGTCTATGCCATAGGTGATGTCATCGGAGGAATAATGTTAGCCCATAAAGCCGAAGAAGAGGGCCTGTGTGTCGTAGAACGATTAGTGGGTCAAAAGCCTCATATCGATTATAATCTAATCCCGTCGGTGGTCTATACGTGGCCAGAAGTAGCCGGTGTAGGCAAGACCGAAACTCAATTGCAAGAAAAATGCATCTCCTACAAAACTGGTCAGTTTCCGATGCGTGCCTTGGGCCGTGCCCGTGCCAGTGGCGATATGGACGGTCTGGTAAAAATATTAGCCGATGAGAAGACTGATGAAATTTTAGGCGTACATATGATCGGAGCCCGTGCAGCAGATATGATCATGGAGGCTGTCACAGTAATGGAATTTCGTGCTTCTGCCGAGGACATTACAAGGATCTCTCATCCACATCCGACCTTCTCTGAGGCCATCAGAGAAGCGGCCTTATCTGCTACCAGCAATAGACCTCTGCACATTTAGTTTATTATCGTACTTATTGTTTTTTTTTAAGAATATGATGTATTTGTGATACGTTTTAAGGACTAACAATGCTTTCTCCTCTTTATATTCAAAACCTCTACCAGTAGGATAAAAAAGATTACTAGATACAAACACCCCTTAGAGATGGGCCTGGATGGTATTTCCGCCCAAGAAAAAATTCCCCATATGAGAGGGCTCCAATAAGAACATCACACAGATTAATAGGAGAAAAGAAAGTCTGAGAATCTGTATTAAAGGTGTAGATGAATGAAACTGATTCACTGAACCTGAAAAGACGAACGTCACTACAACAGTAACGATGATACCCAATACAATCAAGAAGCCCCCCCAAAAAAAATGTGGCCAAAGCCTTCAGAAGGTTTTCTTTCAAGCTAGTCTGTCCGATAGCCGTCAAGATGCTATCGGTAGAAAATAACATATCGAGCAATATGATTTGTACTATCACCCCAAAAAGGAGTGCTTCGATGGAGATAGATATCCCCCTTCATGGATGTCTTTCAATTTATGATGGATCTTGTTGACCTTTTTATAGATGATGAAAATACCGCCGAGTAATAAGATTATGTTTTGACCTAAGAAGTGATCCCTTATCCAAATTCAAGTTAAAATTCAATTAAGATTTTTGATAACTCCAATACCAAAAATATGTATAAGAGGAGCTCTATTCGAAAAAGCATAACCAGGACTAAGTCGGGTAGTACTGGCTGAGGCTTTCCGGAGATGATCGATAAAAACAACAGATTGTCTATCCCAAGCACTATTTCCATAAGAACAAGTGTGGATAAGGCAATCCATGCATAAGGTTTAAATAAAATCTCCATGGGCTTTTGGATTGGTTTAGACAAATATAAGAGGAGGTGTTTTTTTACAAGTCATTAATATGAGATAAGTACAGATAGCTCATATCATTAGTAAATATATTTTTGCCCGGTAATATTTTATCAAATGATAATATCGTACAGACTACAAATACATTTGTTTATTATCCTTTGGGGCTTTGCCGGTATCATTAGAAAACCGGTTAACATCTTGGCCAGCCCCTTGGTTTGATGGCAGATGCTCGTGGCCACGGTCTTCATCTATGGATATCTACGAACAAAGGAGATCTGGTTAAAAGTGACATAGTCTAGATTATGGATGCTTCTCGGCGGTTGTTTAATCCTCTCTGTGCATTGGATTTGTTTTTTTACATCATCCAAGTATCCAATATTTCCGTTAGCCTATCTTGCCTCTCTCTCCAAAAGCTTTATTCATAGTTGTTTCTCGAGTCAGTCTTTTTCAAGAAAGCTATGAAGGTTTATGAATTACTTTTGGCTATTGTAGTAGTACTTTGTCTGATCACCATCTTATATAGTCGTGGTCAGGAGTACATACAAAGCATCGATTTTGGGGTCTTAGCCGCTTTCCTTTCGGCCTTTTTAAACATGTTGAATGTGATCTTTCTTCGCAAGAATAGTCCTCATATCATCATTTTTTATGAAATGTTGGGTAGTGTTGAGTTCATCACCTTATACCTCCTTATGCAAGTAGAGATCGATGCCATCGTAAACATTGGTACGAAAGATTTTTTTTGGGTTTTGTTGCTTGGAACGGTCTTGACAGCCTATTAGATAGCATTGTTCAAATTGATGAAGAATATCAGTTCTTATACTCTTATGCTCACATTAAATCTAGAACCTATCTACCATGTTTTGATTGTTTACTTTTTGTTTGGGTCAGTCGAAAAGGTGGAACTTAACTTTTATATTGCTGTGTTGGTGATGATCTCGGTTATTTTCTTCAACCAATGTAGCGAGAGGAAAATAGGGTCTAAGGATTGAAAAAGCTCTCCTATTTACAAATGATTATCTTTGCCTTAATGTACAATCTTATGGAATATTTGGATTTTGAAAAACCAATCAAAGAACTTCACGAACAATATGCCAAATGTGCCCTTCTCGGACAAGAAAGTGGCGTAGATGTCAAGGAAGCTTGTGAGCAACTCCAACAGAAGTTGGAAAAAACCATCAAGAAAATACATACTAAATTGACCCCTTGGCAAAGGGTACAGCTCTCTAGACACCCCAATAGGCCTTATACGCTCGACTACATACAAACCATCACTAAAGGTATTTTTATCGAACTGCACGGAGATCGTAATACCGCCGATGATAAGGCTATAGTGGGTGGTTTTGGAAAGATAGATGGCAAAACTTTTATGCTCATCGGTACGCAGAAAGGTAAGAATACTAAAGATCGTCAGTATCGTCGTTTTGGTATGCCCAATCCTGAAGGGTATAGAAAAGCTCTTCGCCTGATGAAATTGGCTGAGAAATTTCAAAAACCTATAATAACATTGATAGATACTCCTGGGGCTTATCCAGGCCTAGAAGCTGAAAAACGTGGTCAAGGAGAAGCCATCGGTAAAAATATTTATGAAATGATGTGTCTGAAAGTGCCTGTCTTGGCCATCGTCATAGGAGAAGGAGCCAGTGGTGGTGCTTTGGGCATTGGCATCGGAGATCGGGTCTATATGATGGAGAATACTTGGTACTCTGTGATCTCGCCCGAAAGTTGCTCGACCATACTTTGGCGAAGTTGGGAATACAAGGAAAAGGCTGCCAAAGCCCTCAAACTAACTGCCAGCAATATGCTTAAATTAAGACTCATTGATGAGGTCATTAAAGAACCCCTTGGCGGTGCTCATTTCCATCCGGAAGAAGCCTACAAACTCGTCAGGAAACAGATCCTCAAAGGCTATAAAGAACTATCTACTCTTGAGACAACACAGCTCGTCAAAGAGCGGCAAGAGAAATATACCAGTATGGGAGTATTTGATGGGTAGAAGCAGTTGATAAATCCATCTCGTTTGAGCTCAACATGTTAGTCTTTTTTTAGTTTTTATTTATCAACAAGCATTGATCCGTGAGGGTACTTTTTCTATTTTTGCTTGCCTATGGAGAAGTTCCGGCCTTCCATTTATGATCGAAAAAAATCCGTGTTGATACCTTTTGAGCGCGGTAAAATACCACCTCAAGCCCTAGACTTAGAAGAGGTTGTCTTGGGAGCGATGATGATCGACAAAAAAGGTCTGGATGAAGTCATCGACATCCTTACCCCAGATATATTCTACAAGCCTGCGCACCAGGAGCTCTTTCGAGCGATTCAGAAGCTCTTTCACGACTCTCAGCCTATAGATTTAAACACGATTTCCGAACGGCTCCGTCAAGAGGGGAAGTTGGAAGTAGTAGGAGGAGATTATTATCTAGTACATCTTACCCAAAGGGTAGTTTCTTCGGCACATATCGAGTATCATAGCCGTATCATCCAACAGAAATTTATCTTGCGGCGTTTGATCGATATTTCTTCTGAGATCATAGAACAAGCCTATGAAGAGACTACCGATGTTTTCCAACTCCTCGATGTGGCTGAGGTCAATCTTTTTGAGATCACACACGATCATTTGAAACGAAATTCTGAGACGGCACAATCCTTGATTTCACAAGCCATTGATCGTATCAAGAAAGTCGAGTCCGCTGATGGTTTGAGTGGGGTACCCTCGGGTTTTGCCAAGATAGATAAGATCACCTCGGGTTGGCAAAAATCTGATTTGATCATATTTGCTGCTCGTCCTGGGATGGGAAAGACGGCTTTTATGCTCTCCATGACTAGGAATATCGTTATCGAGCAAAATATCCCAGTAGCGTTGTTTTCTCTAGAGATGTCTTCCGTACAGTTGATCACCCGACTGATCGCTTCTGAGACGGGTATCTCTTCCGAAAAGCTTAGAAAAGCCCATTTATCTGATATCGAGTGGAAACAACTATATTCCAAAGTGAAGCGCTTGGAAGAAGCTCCATTATTTATCGATGATACTCCGGCCTTATCTATATTTGATTTGCGCGCCAAGTGCCGTCGCTTGGTATCCCGGCACGGTATACGTCTGATCATGATCGATTATCTGCAGCTCATGGGAGTAGGGGTGGGTGTCAAACCAGGCAATCGCGAACAGGAGATATCAGTCATCTCTCGAAGTTTGAAGTCCATTGCCAAGGAGTTAGATGTACCTGTGATTGCACTCTCGCAACTCTCACGCGCTGTAGAGACACGTGGTGGAAGCAAACGTCCTTTATTGTCCGACTTACGCGAGTCAGGAGCCATTGAGCAAGATGCTGATATTGTCTCATTCATCTATCGGCCCGAGTATTACTGTTTCAGCACCTGGGATAGTGACGATGGAGCTCCTTGTCAAGGTCAAGCCGAAATCATTGTCGCCAAGCATCGCAATGGAGGGTTGGACAATGTGCGTTTACGTTTCATCAGCGAACAAGCTAAATTTATGGATATGGAAGAGTATCCTTTTTCTGATAGAGATGTGTACGGACAAACCTTCACCCAGGCGCATTCAAGCATGAACAAAGATGCTATATCGGATCCTACCTATCCGGATCGTATTTTAGATGTTTCCCCTAAAGGTTTGACCTTGAACTCCAATTTTAACGAGGACAGATCTGAGGTTTCTCAAGGCGGTACCGATGAGCTTCCCTTCTGAGATTATTTGAAGAATTTATTTTCTAACAGACCCTTGTAAGATTGGATCAACGAAACAGGTAGACCAAGATGACAGTGACTATAGATGTCTTTAGGTGGTCTAAAGTATTGAAGGCTCGGTCGGTAGTTTATTCCTCGTTGGAACTTTGCCCGATAATCTGAAAAACGGCTACGTCAGCATTTTTTAAGTTACCTATTTTTCCATCAGCTTTTTCAACTATTTTCACAGTCCTTTCTCTGGCATCTTAGAGATTTCTTTCAGCATGGCATACTTGAGCTACAAAAGTTTGGTGTAAGTAATATTGTGGTGCAGAGGATTGGAATTCTACCCCTAAACGTATCAACTCAGTCACCTCGCACGAAGTGCTTTCGATCTCGCCAATGACTTTAGACTCTACGCGAGAACATGTTGTCTCAAGATATATCCAGTGAAAATCGATCTCGTTATATCTTCGATCAAATTTTTTATCAATCCCCACGCCTGAGAAGACGATTTCTTTATCAGTAAGTCCTTTGTTTAATAAATATTCTAGAGTGAGGTCGTGTTCTTTTTTCAGCAGAACAAAAGCTTCTTGAAAGTTTTTATTACTTTTTGGAGAAAAATGCGCTCCATACAATCAGATCTGAGTTTAAATCTTTCGAAGCTAAACCTTTCACTTTGATAAAATCTTAACTGACATGTTGGTTTTTAAAAACCATGCACATCATAAAGACTGAAAATAACGACTACTCAGCTTATTACGAGTCTTAAAATATTTTTTTTTATAAGGTTGTGATTGAAAAGGTGCAGACCCAAGGGTATCAAAAATCTCGATACAATAAATATTTTTTACGAATGCGCTTGAATGCATCCAGCTCTTCTTGCCACGAGGCGCGGATCTGATCCTCAGAGAGGCCTTGTTCGATCTGCTGTTGCAATGATCCGGTGCCAGCTAGTTTTTGAAAAAAAGGCGTGAAGAAAGTCGTTTTAGATCGAGTGGCTTCTTGGTGAGCTTTGATGAGCCAATTCAAATGCAAACGTTTAGTTTTTTTTGGGGATCTAAGGTCATAGCCATAACACTTCTTTCCATTGAACGTTGGATTTTTTTCTCCGACTTTTGAATGTGGGGTGAAAGAAAAATAATATATATCTCGGTCGAAGTATGGTGCTCCATAGACTTGAAATGGAAAGTCTGTACCCCGGCCTATGCTGACTTGTGTGCCTTCAAATAGGCATAAACTCGGGTATAGGCGGATTGCCTGATCGTTGGGTAGGTTGGGCGAAGGAGCCACGGGGAGTGTATAAGGCATTTTGTGGTCATAGTTTTTCAAAGGGATCACCTTCAAGTCTAAGGGAGGTGTCCCTAGAGGTAACCATCCTTCGCCGTGGACCATTTGAGCATATTCGCCGATAGTCATCCCGTACACTATTGGCACAGGATGTAAGCCGACAAAAGAACTCAATTTAGGTTGAAGCACGGGCCCGTTGATATAATGTCCGTTGGGGTTGGGGCGATCCAAAACAATCAGAGAGATGCGCTGTTTGGCGCAAGCTTCCATCATGTAGGTCAATGTAGAAATATAGGTATAGCACCTTACCCCTACGTCTTGTAGGTCAAAGACCATCAAATCGATGTCTTTCAATTGTGCTGTGCTAGGTTTTTTATTTTTTCCATAGAGGGAAATGATGGATAGGCCGGTTTTGGGATCCTTTTGATTATTGACTGTCTCTCCGGCACTGGCCGTCCCTCGAAAGCCATGTTCAGGTGAAAAGATACGCATGAGCTGAATCTTCGAGGCTATCAAAAAATCTACGAGATGTCGGTCCCTGACCTGGCCAGTTTGGTTGGTCACTATACCTACGCGTTTATTTTTGAGCAAGGGGAGGTAAAGCTTTGCACGCTCCGCTCCTGGAATAAGACCATCAGAAACTCTTTTTGAAAAGGATTGGGGAATGTTGGCGAAAGTATTTCCATACAGAATAAAGAACAGTATAAAATACATATATTTGATTAGCTTTAGAGCATTCATCAAAATGGATTTTGCATGGTATTTTTCTCGTAATACAGCTGGGGATAAAGGTAATAAAAAAAGCAGTTCTGCCATTATAATATTTATTGCACAGATAGCTGTAACCTTGGGTATTATCGTAACACATATCACTTTCTCTACAGGTATTGGGGCCAGGCAAGCTATCAAAGAAAAATTGTTTGACTTTTACGGTCATATCATCATCACGGGTTTGGATAGTAACAATTTGTATGATAGTTCGCCGATCTCCATGGATCAGAAGTTTTATCCACAGTTTCCAGCTAATTTTACTGTAGATCATGTCAATGTTTTTGCCAACCGTAGTGGTATCATTCGTACTGAAAAAGAGATCGAAGCTATTTTTTTTAAAGGGATTGCCCCGGATTATGATAGGATACGTCTGCAAAAATTTCTAGTGAAAGGCCGTTTGCCCGATCTAAAAAACACACCTTTTAGCCAAGAGGTCCTTTTGTCTAAAAGGATGGCAAATTCCTTGAGACTAGATGTTGGTAATTATTTTATGAGTTATTTTTTAAAACTTGGTGCCTCGCAACCTATAGCCCGACGTTTTACAATAAGTGGGCTGTATGAAACTGGAATCAAAAATTTAGATGATGTTTTGGTCATAGGGGATATCCGGCATATGCAACGCATCAGTGGTTGGAAGAGCGATTGTATAGGTGGTTTTGAAGTGTTTGTCAAAGACGTCGATCAAATCCCATCGATAGAAAAACAAATCAATAAGCATATCAGTTATAATTTGCGAGCTGAGAGTATTTTGAGTCGGTTTCATAATATCACCGATTGGATACGGATTTTTGATATCAATATTTTCATTGTGGTATTGATTGTAAACATGGTGGTTATAATCAATATGGTGGTACTTTTGTTGATATTAATCGTAGAACGGATCCGTACGATAGGAGTATTGAAAACTCTGGGTGCGGAGAATTGGCTCATACAAAAGATATTCATCTGTTATGCTTTACGAATCATGTTCCCAGCTTTGCTTGTCGGCAATGTCGTAGGTTTAGGTTTGTTGTTGCTTCAACAAACTTTTAGGTTGGTTTCGTTGAATCCTGATTCTTATTATATCAGTGTTGTGCCGGTGCATTTAGATATAATCAATATTCTATTGATCAACTTTTGTAGTGTATTGGTCTGTGTGATTACTCTGATCTTTCCTTCTTTTCTTATCAATAGGATATCGCCTATTAGGTCGATCAAATTCGATTAAATTTTTATAAAAACTTGAAATACAACTCAGGTAATTTATCTAATTTTGTTTGTGTAACATTATTTGAATCATTGACACTCATAAAATCAGTTTCTGGGATAAGGGGTACCATCGGAGGACAGATAGGAGAAAGTTTGAGTCCATTGGATGTCGTTAAGTTTTCTGCCGCCTATGGGATGTGGGTCAAAAGCCAATGCAATAGAGAATGGCCTGTAGTTATCATTGGGCGGGATGCTCGTCTTTCGGGTGAGACGATCCGACAATTGACAGTAGCTACGCTACAAAACCTGGGTATCGATATTATTGATCTAGGGCTTTCTACCACGCCTACTGTGGAGATGGCTGTGATCATGGAAAAAGCCGATGGAGGTATCGTTTTGACCTCCAGTCACAATCCCAAAAATTGGAATGCTTTAAAATTATTGAATCATCACGGGGAATTCCTTTCTGAAGAAGCCGGAAATGATGTCTTGTGTCTGGCAAAAAAAGAAAGCTTTTCCTTTGTCGGGGTTGACCTATTGGGATATTACAACCTTAAGGAAGATTATATACAAAGACATATAGAAGCTGTCCTAGCCTTACCTTTGGTAGATACTCAAGCAATTAAGGCTGCGGGATTCAAAACTGTAGTAGATGGGGTCAATTCTACCGGTGGTATAGCCGTGCCTATGCTTCTGCATGCTTTAGGTGTAAATACGGTAAAACTGTATTGTGAACCTGACGGACATTTTCCACATGATCCTGAGCCTTTGCGTGAGAATCTAAGCGTGATCTGTGAGAAAGTACCAGAGGTACAGGCTGATCTGGGCATTGCGGTAGACCCGGATGTCGATCGGCTGGCATTTATATGTGAAAATGGCGAGCTTTTTGGGGAAGAATATACCTTAGTAGCTGTAGCTGATTATGTTCTGGGTAAAAAATATGGCCCTACGGTTTCTAATCTATCCTCTTCTAGGGCATTGCAGGACATTTCTGTAAAGCGAGGTGTAGTGTATCATCCGGCAGCAGTAGGAGAAGTGCACGTGGTGGAAAAGATGAAACAAACCGGCGCGGTGATTGGTGGGGAGGGCAATGGTGGGGTTATTTATCCCGAGTTGCATTATGGACGAGATGCTCTGGTAGGTATTGCATTGTTCTTAACCCAGTTGGCTTATTTTTTAGGGCCGATCAGTCAACTGCGTATGAAATATCCTGTCTATTTCATCTCAAAACAAAAAATAAAATTACCTCCTGAAACCAATGTTGAGGACCTCTTACAAACATTCGCAAAACATTATGAAAAGGAAAGCCCGAGTCTAATCGATGGTGTAAAAATCGATTTTGCAGAGGAGTGGGTACATTTGAGAAAATCCAATACTGAACCTGTTGTCCGAATATACGCCGAGAGTACTTCACAAGCCAAGGCAGACATTTTGGCCATTCGATTTTTGGATGAGATACGCCAAAAGGTTCCCGTTTTATGAATAGGATCAATTGGAATGTTGTGTATGCAAGAAGAAGATTTTTTTAATGATGAATTGATCGAGCGTTTTGAGGCTATGATCAAAGATGAGCGAGTCAGTTATTTCGACACTGGAGAATTTACATATATCATCATGTATTATCTAGATCTGTCTAATATCGAGTATGCGGGTAAGGCACTGTCTTTGGCTAAGACCCAACATCCGTATGACACTGAGATCAAGATCAGAGAAGCCGAAGTGTTTTTATCTTATGGCAATTTACCTGAGGTGGTAAAACTGATCGAGGAGTTGAAATATATCGTCCCGGATCATACTGACTTCCTCATTGTGCAAGCAAAATATTGGTCTTTGTCTAGAGCATCGCTCAAGGCTATAGCTTTTTACAAAAAAGCTTTAAAAAATAGTGAAGATGAGAATTATCTCTACAGTAGTATTGGCGATGAATACCTCCGTATCCAAGAGATTGGGAAGGCGTTATATTATTTTAAAAAGGCTTTAGAACTCTATCCAAAAGATGAGTATGCTTTTTATTCTTGCATCCAATGTTTTGACGAAATTCACCTTTACAAGGAATGTGTTAATTTTTTGAATCAGTACCTCGATGTCCAACCCTATTCTGAGGTGGCTTGGTTTCAGTTGGGACTGAAACAAATTAAGTTGAGAAATTATCACGAGGCTTATATAGCATTTGATTACGCTATTATCATTGATAGTACTTTTTTAAGTGCTTATACTCAAAAAGCCGGGTGTCTTGAGCAGATGCATAGGTATGATGAAGCAATCAAGGTTTATGAAGAAGTTCTTCATTTAGAAAAGTCTCCTGCTATGGTTTATTTTAAGATGGGTTTGTGCTATAATAAAATGGAAGAATCTTTGAGAGCTTTGCGGCTTTTTCAGCAAGCTATTTATGAAGACCCTCAGTTAGAGAAACCTTGGTCCGAATCTGCATTCATCTATGAGCGTTTTGAAAATTATCAGGAAGCCCTTTATTATTTGTGTAGAGCTATAGATTTGAGTGAGAATAATTTGATTTATTGGAAACATTCAGTTTATCTCAACGTACAATTGGGTTATTATGAAGAAGCCATCATTGCGTATAAAAAAATATTGCAATTGCAACCTGATTGGTATGATCATTGGATAAATTATGCTGAACTTTTAATAAAAGTAGGCGATTATTATCAGGTAATCAAATTATTGAAAAAAGCTTTGAAAAAGTTTGGTAACTTTGGGAAGTTAAATTATTATATTTCATTCTGTTACTTTCTGATGCAACAGGAAAAAGAAGGTCTTATCGAGTTGGCCAAAAGCTGTAGAAGCAGCTCCTGAGCTGTATAAAGTCGTGATGAGTAAATATCCTTTTATTTTTAGAGAAAATTTAGTAAAAAAATTCCTCACAAAATATCACTTCTTATCTGAAGGAAATGAGCGTCTATCGTAATCAAAGAAGATTATTTCTCTAGAATGAAAGAAATTTTTATATTTACGCTCGATTGTCTAAGGATAGATAGGGTTGTTATTACCTTACTAATACATACATTTTAGTGATTATGGAGTGTTTACTCAAATACGTTCAGAAAAAGTATATCGAGAATAAAGATTTTCCGGCATTCAATGCTGGGGATACTATTACGGTGTATTATGAAATCAAAGAGGGTGATAAAACCCGTACACAGTCCTTCAGAGGGGTGGTTATCCAGCGTAGAGGACAAGATGCTACAGCAACCTTTACCGTGCGTAAGATGAGTGGAGACATTGGCGTAGAACGTATTTTTGTTTTAAGCCAGTCTTCCATTCAAAAAATCGAGGTCAACAAGCATGGGAAAGTCCGTAAATCTAGGATTTATTATTTCCGTAAGTTAAGGGGTAAGAAAGCCCGGATCAAGGAAAAGCAATATTGATATTTGGGTAGGAGAGTGAGAGGTTAGACTGCCCCGGTGGGAGGTGATTTTTTTATAGTTTAGTTAGAATAACTACTGTTAAAGGATTTATTTTTGCGATTGTTGTATCTTTTTGGAATATTTATTTTTATTCTCTGAAGTGTTTTTTCTGAAAACATAAAAAAAGAGAAGATGACATCTTCTCTTTTTTGTGTGGTAATAATGCTTCAAATAGCGAGTGCTTATTGCTTTTGCTCAGTTTTGTCTATCTCTTTAGCTTTTTCTTCGCTGGGAGTAGTGGTGGTTTCTTCACTTTTTACACTCTCTTCGGCAGGTGTAGTAGTTTGGTCTGCTTGGGTTTCAGTAGTTGTAGTTTGTTCTACAGGGGTTTCCGTGCTTTCGGCTTTTTCAAAACATGTCTTAGCAGATAGAACTACTACTAAAACAAGTGCTGCTGAAATGATTTTTAGATTTTTCATCATGTTAAGGTGTTACAATTAGATTTCCCTGGCAAATTTATACAAAAAATTGAAAAAAAAAAACGACCAAAAATAAACATTTTGTTCTATTGTAAAAAGGGGTCTAATACATTTATATTAAAATATAATAGGGTATTGATTAATTATATTTTTGTATAATTAGTCAATTATAATAGTTTTTTTTTTATGATTTTTTATTTTTTTTCTCAGTCAAAGGGTGGGTTATTTATATGCCTTTTAATAGTGGGTAATGTGGGATATACCATTCTTTTCCATTGAAAAATAAAATGTTGGTATAAGAGGTATTTGTCACATATTCATTTTTTATAATGATAATCTTTATCTTTTTAGGCAGGTCACGGGTCGGTTTTTCAAAAGTAGATCTGTAGGTGTATTTGTAGCGGTAGCCAATGGTATTACAATAGACGATCTTGCATCTTTGGATATCTCTTTTTTGATAGTGTTCGAAGAAAATTGTTTCTATGGTATGAGTATATACAATTCGGCATTTGACCAAGCTGATTTAATAAATGTTGGGAATATGTAGATGGTCTTGTATGTTTATAAAGTTCTTTGTTCCAAATAGTTCTTTTTTATAGCGATTCATCCGTTCATTATATAGCCCACAAGATGAGGTGTTTTTCCTTCCGATATTTTAATACTTTCAATTAGTGTTCCTAATTTATGCACCATGTTTATTATAATTAGCACTTTTATTTACTAATTAAGTCCTTGACCGCATTCATAATAAATAGTTTTTTTTAGATGGTAAAATATTGTTTTTTCTTTATTTGAATTAGATTAATATATTGTCTATATATAAATATATATGTGTTTTATTATTAATAATAGAATAGGCTATAATTTTGAGATCATTTATTTCTTTATAATGGAGATTTTTAAAGGTATATGTTTTTTTATTGTGGCTTTCTTATCTTCCTATGGTACATCAGTCCGGTCTATACCGGATAGGCTTCGTTTTTCTTTCAGTGTTGATAGTCATCCAGTAAAGTATTTAATTAGAGGGTTAGCTTTTTAGTAATGCATTATACAACAGTATATTTTGAGAAGTCTTTGAAGATTTTGATGGAAAAACATATGGGCTTTCATTATCTGGTACCTGATACTCCTATGCATAAGTGTCGTAACATTTTTCTTTTGATGAAGAAAAGATTTAAGAGCTTAGCACGCTGGGGTGAATTGTTGGTAAAACAGGACTAATATCAATGATACATCTATTGGTATAGAGATTGTCAATTTAGACTATGAAGATCTTCCTAGTTGAGATCTATGGTTTCCATTTACCGATTATCAAATCCAGATCATAGCCAAGTTGGCTAAGGATATCATCAAACGATATAGTATTGATCCGACAGCTGTGGTGGGTCATCGTGCGATATCACTCCAGGTCTGAAGGTGAATCCAAGCCCTTTTAATTCCCTTGGAAAAAGTTGGCAAAGCCAAGGTATAGGAATTTGGTGTAATGAAGTACGGATACAACATTTGAAATATAGTCTTAAAGGGTAGGAGATATATGTTTGTTATTTGCAGTAATATTTAAAGAAATGCAGCTATCAAATAGAGGAGGCGGGTGAACTTGATGAACAGACTAAGGTGGGTCATGCATATTTTTTAAATACATTTCCGTCAGAGTCATGTTTTAGAAGAGCGAAATGCTGAGACACTATCTATTCTTAAAAACTTGATAGAAAAATATTATAGTTCTTAAAAAACAATAACATCCTAATGGATGCTGAATGTATGCGATCAAAGTAGATAAGTATTTTTGATCTTTCGAGGTATAATTTATATAATAAATTTTAAAAAATAGATCGTATATTTTTGATAACAATCTCTTTTTTTGATACATATTTTATATGAGGCTTAAGGTTTGAAAATTTTCAATGGGAAGAATAGTGGTAGTGTTACTTTTACTGGTATATTGATGATGTCTTTGTCTTGGTATTCGTCAGATATATCTCCTAGTTGCCCGGTTGCATTGTCTCCCCAATCATAGAGGCCCTTCATAGCTCAAAGCAAAAATAAAATTTTTACCCGTGATGACTTGTAGGGGGATGTACTATTAGATAATTGGACTTATCGAAATTTTAGATAATAGTTGTTCCTCCACTACTGATTGGTAGCATTTCCGAGCTCTCCATAATTATTATCTCCCCAATTGTAAAGTTTATCGTCGATACCTATGACCTATACGTTATGGTCATTAACGGTTATTTGTTTCATTTTCATTCCATCTAAGGGTGCCTTCCGAAGAGTTGGGTTATGCCACATACGGGTTGAGTATTCATCATATGGGTTAAAAGTATCATATCCGAATTGACTTTTTTCATTGCTTCCCCAACTGTATAGATTACCATCAACTCCTGCAACTAGGGTATGGTAGCAATCAGTAGCCAGGCGTACAGGTTTTGTATTGTTGAGAGGGAAATCTTTATAGGTACTATTTCGGTTATACTATTATTTACAGCTTGTTTTATTTGATTGTTTTCCCAACCATAGAGATTCATTATCACTGGCTATAACAAAGGTAAATCCATCACCTGCGATTACATGTAGAAGTTTTTTTTCCTTGAGGTAATGGGGTAATAGTATTTTTATAGTTTTCAGTTTATTTGTGGTAGTATCGCCTTCTTGTTGACCATATGAATCCTCTATTAGAGGTATATAAATTATCAGCATCACCAATGATATAATCGGTATTGCATTTAGAAACTAATTGTATGGGACTTACTTCTGAAAGTAATATACCTTCTAAGGGTTTATTTACAGCACTTTCTTGGATCTATAACTTTTACCCTTATCCAATCCATCATTCAATATAAGCAGAATGTGTTTAAGTCCAAATGATAGGATTTTGGCAAAGGAGTTGAGGCTGTTATGTCCGTGTATTAGACGGTGAAAGTACATCTCCCTAGGGATATACTTACAGTCTCAAATTTTACATCTGCCGTACTATTTTATTTAAGACTATCTTGTGTAAGAAAGTAAACGTCATTTGACGTACTGCTTACTTTTTATAGTGTCCCTGTTCTTTCACCTGTAGATTGAGTTTTATGAAGTTTTAGTGATCTATAGTCGTCTATTTATTAAATACTGTGTTTATTTTGTAATGGTTAACACAATTGAAGGAATATTTGGCTTCCAGATTGTTATTTCCTGTATATATACAATTGGAAATTAAGGCTAAGCAATCTGTACATTGGTTACCTCTTTGATAACGTAGACACTTTTTTCGTAGTCGAATACTATGGTGACTTTTACAGGGCTTGGGCTGTTTGGGTTTTCTACATTTTCGGCTTTGTCAACAATAGGTAGTACGGCTCCATATTGTTTATAACTTTTTAAGAGTTCGGGCATTGATATGAACTGCTCCTTGAAGTGTTTTGATATTACCTCCTCCTATTTGAGCATAAATAATTGACCCCAAAGTATAAAATAATAAATAATTAATTAATTTGTAATAATTAAAATTATCGTATTAATAACATTTAATGTGGATTGTTTTTTATCCCTTTATAAACTATTGATAAATATTAATTGTTAATATATATAAACTAATATATTGTATATTATAAAAAACCGCGCATTTCATAAAGATATAATATATTATTATAGAGAAACAAACTCACACAATCATGCATAACTTTATTACATATTACTAAAACATTTTAAAGGTGCTGAGAGATTTTTAAGGGTACAATGCAAAACTAATTTATTATTATTTTTTTTTCGATTGGCTATTTTGATAAGATCTTTCAAATAAAGAGAATATTTTTTTTTCGTAAAAATGCTGGTAACACAGATCATACTGCTACGAATGTTTACCCTTGCTGTGTTCCTACCATGGAGGGCTCTCGGTGGGGAACTGGTTGTACAAGATTTACCCGTAGTGAGTATAAAAACTTTTCCTCGCTATAGTTCTATCTTGATCGGCTAAAATACCTCAGATGAATATAGCATTGCCAATCAAAGTAGAGGTCTTGTTGACTTACATCACGACCATCATCTTTCGTAGAGTATATTTTTCCTTCCGAAATGGGTATTATTTCATAACCCTTATCTGTATCAATGCTTTTATAATCATATCTCTGCATGCGGTATTCGCTATCTACATCGTCTATCGGGAGGGTAAAAATGTTCAAATTTTTCATTGCTTCAATCCTTTGGTCTTCCATTTTTGACGCTTTGTATTTGGACTATACTATCGCTAGTCTTGATCTTTTTATTTTTCAATCTCTTGGTAATTGGGAGGATGCTGAGCCTTTGAAAGAGGGCATCATCCACAATTACTTTGAGCAACACAAGGTTTAAATGACTCAAAAATATAGCTTACCGGCTTATGAAGAGCGGATTGCTACCATACGCGCCGGTAACCTTTTCAACCTTTATATTTTTTTTGATCTATTCACTATTTTACACCTTGTACTTTTTTGTACTTTCCGTGTTGATCTAATTGTTTTTCAGGAAAGTGGCTTAATGAATTACTCAAAGACCATATCATAAAAACACTCCTCTCTAAATAAATCAAACTAAATTTGTTCCAATCATAACAAGACTATCCGTGTGAAAATCATTTACAATCTTTGTTGTATACTCCTCACGAGCCTCATTGTGTCTCCTGTGAACAAAAATTCCAAGGAGAAGGCCCAGTGAAAGAAGAAATAATAACCTTAGACAATTTCAAGATTATCGAGATCAGTAGAAAATTTAAAACATTTCTCACACAGGGATATAACAATATTCCTGTCTTGAGGATAAATAAAAATATACTGAAGAGTATCAAGATCAAAGTCCGTCGAGGTAAACTCAAAATCGGGCCGAAAGACCCAGTGGGGCATTCTGATTCTTACGAGATCTACATCATTACAAAAAACCTGGACGAGATCCATTTGGGGGACGTTGTACAACTGAGCATACAAAAATTATTTACCACAGACAATATCCACCTCCATACCAAAGGATCTACCAAGCTCAAAGGGGGATTGATCTCCAAAACCGCCATATTCAAAGCCTATAATGGTTCCAAGATCCAAATCAAAATACGTACCAAGACACTTATTATCAATACAAAATATCATTCAAAGATCAAAAGTAATAAATTTATTACTACAGAGGTTGACTTTGACATTCAAGACAACACAAGTGTGATCCTCAATCTAGACAAAAACTCAAAGGCATTGCCAGTGGCAATGCAGTACTCAAGTACATAGGAGATCCCAAAAAGAATTATAAAATCAATAATAGAGCAGAAGTTATAAAACAATAACCCTCCTAATGAACGATGTAATACAAAGGACCTATAAGTGGCTTTCAGAAACCTACGATGCGGCTACACGACAAGAAGTAAAAAACATGATCGAGACTCAATCAGATCAACTCGTCGATGCTTTCTACAAAGATATTGAATTTGGTACTGGGGGTATGAGGGGAATCATGGGGGTAGGTACCAACCGTATGAATCGATATACCGTAGGCACCACCACTCTGGGCTTAGCCAGATATTTAAAAAAACGGTTCCAAAAAAAAAACTTAAAGGTGGTCATTGCTCACGATGTTCGGCAGAATAGCGATGTCTTTGCCCACACAGCAGCTGCCATACTTTCGACAGAGCAAATCAAAGTATACTTATTTAGGGCGTTTCGCCCTACTCCTGAACTATCTTATGCAGTACGTCGATTATATTGTCAAGCTGGTATCGTATTGACAGCTTCTCATAACCCACCCGAGTACAATGGTTATAAAATCTATGGACAAGACGGCTCACAAGTCGTAGCGCCAGATGATCAAGATATTATGGACGAGATTCAAAAAATCCGTGTAGAAGACCTTTCCTTTGAAGCGGATCCCTCAGTGATTCATTATATTGGAGCAGAGATAGATAGAGCTTTCATAAAGGCTTGTGTCAAACATGCTTCTTTCACCTCCGAAGGAAAACAGGAATTGAGAATCGTCTTCACCCCACTACACGGTACTTCGGTTACCATCACACCTGAAGCTTTTCGCCAAGCAGGCTTTGAAAAAGTATTCCTTGTGGAGGATCAGGCTGTGCCGGATGGAAAATTTTCTACCGTAGTCTCCCCTAATCCAGAAGATCCAAAAGCTTTTTCCATGGCATTGACCTTGGCCGAAGCACAACAAGCCGATATCGTTTTGGGGGCAGATCCAGACGCAGACCGCTTGGGAGTGGCTACACACGACGAAACTGGAAAAATGACTTTATTAAGTGGCAATCAAACTAATACATTACTAATTTACTATCTTTTGGAACGTTGGAAAGAACAAGGCCGTTTGAACGAAAAAACGTTCATCGTTTCTACCGTAGTAAGCTCCGACATCTTCTCGGACTTAGCAAAGGCATTCGGTGTAACTTGTAAGATTAGTTTGACTGGCTTCAAATGGATCGCACAGTTGATACGCGAGGCTGAAGGGAAAGAAAGATTCATTGGAGGAGGTGAAGAAAGTTTCGGATTTATGGTAGGCGATTTTGTACGGGACAAAGATTCAGTCACCCCCATGTTGCTAATTTCTGAAATAGCGGCTGTAGCCAAGGCCCATGGCAGTACCCTACATGAAAAACTTTTACAAATCTATACGAAGATAGGATGCTATCAAGAGCAGCTTATTTCTCTCATCCGTAAAGGAGCCGATGGTGCTGCTGAAATTACACAAATGATCAAGCAATGGCGAGAAGATCCACCCAAGAAGATAGGTGGTACGAGGGTAATCTCTATCGAAGACTATCAATACAGCATCAAAAAGAACTTGCTCACCGGCACAGAGCACCCCCTCACCCTACCCCAATCAAATATGCTGATCTATCGCACCGAAAACGGCACAAAGATCGCCATGCGTCCTTCAGGTACCGAACCTAAGATTAAATTCTATTTCAGTGCAAAGGCATCCCTAAACCGGACTGAGGATTATACTTCGGTAAAAAACGCTTTGAATTATAAAATTCAAAATATCATTCGGGAAATGAAGCTTTCATGAAGGCTAGTTGATGGAAAGTTTTTTTTTGAAAGGTAAAATCATTCAATGATGACAACTTTCTATCTGGATATTAGGATTTTTTTCTTGCTGGTTAATGCTTATATTCATTAACGTACCGTCTTTTTAAGTCATGGGACGTTACTCATCTATCTAACTCAAATTTAGCTGTTTGTAATACCTATTGTACAAGCAATATCTTATAAATATCTCCAACTAAGAGGCTTTTAATAAACATAAACTTTCGACTTAATTAATCTATATAAATGCACAATCGATAGGAATAGAACTCAATTTCATTTTTAAAAATAGCTATCGTTTGTTATCTTTATAGCTCTTTAAGCCGGCCTCGTAGCTTAATTGGATAGAGCATCTGACTACGGATCAGAAGGTTGGGGGTTCGAATCCCTTCGAGGTCACAGAGTTATTATGTGTTTTATTAATTATCAGTCGTTAATAAAATAGGCTCGTGAATTTAGGCAACATTCGGGCAAAAAGTTTATTTTCCCTTCTCCTCCCTCCACCCATATAAGGCGATAGGATTTTTTAATCCCGAACCTTTTATTTTTTTTCTAGCCTGAGCCTCTATATCCTTATTATCAGTATATTTCATTCTATACAAAGCTCTATAGCCATGCTAGATATGTTTTTAAAAGCATCGCGCCAGGGTCATTCCCGTTATCGCAAGGTACTTAAGGAGTGGGGGGGTAATCCGTTGACAACCTTCATTATTCTTCCTATAGTCTAGAAAACATATAGAGGCAGTATACGGTAATTAGATGGTAGAGGCTCGCAAGAGCCTAACAAGGGATTTAATGCTAATCTTTGGGAAAAATATCCCTTTAAGACAACAAAGTTCATTACTAAAGTATTGAAAATAGAATGTCTAAAAGTTTTATCTATACGGTCGCTTAGAAAGAAAGTTAGACCATTTAACAGTACCACGTCGACTGAAATACTTTTAGTGGGTAAAACTAAGCAGAATCACTAGAAAAAAGTTTTTTATATTTGCCGCGGGCAAGTCCTGCACAACCAGCTCCCGCTGAATCCTCCAGAGCGGGAACGCGGCAAAGGTAAGTGGTCGTAGCGGTGTGATGCAGGTCGCTTGTCCTTTTCTTCCCGTTATAAAGATTTGAGTAAAAACTTTATTCCCATTCGATCGTGGCTGGGGGCTTCGAACTGATATCATAGGTCACACGATTTATGCCTTTGACCTCATTGATAATCCTGCTAGAAACCTTTTCCAAGAAGTCGTAAGGTAGATGAGACCAAGTGACCGTCATAAAGTCGGTAGTATTTACTGAGCGCAGTACGGCTGTATATTCATAGGTGCGTACGTCGCCCATCACCCCAACGGACTTCACTGGTAGTAAGATCACAAAGGCTTGGCTCACCTGATCATACAACTGATGGGCTTGTAGCTCTTCGATAAAGATAGCATCAGCAGCCTGTAAAATAGCTACTTTTTTCTCAGTAATTTTTCCAATGATGCGGACGCCTAGACCCGGACCAGGGAAAGGATGCCGGTAGACAATTTCCTTGGGGATGCCTAAGTTGATGCCCACCTTTCGTACTTCGTCCTTAAAAAGTTCCCGCAAAGGTTCCAAAAGTTTCAAATGCATCTGCTCAGGCAGGCCACCTACGTTGTGATGGGATTTAATCGTGACCGAAGGACCTTTGACTGAAGTGGACTCAATCACGTCAGGATAGATAGTGCCTTGGGCTAGGAAGGCAGCTTCATGGATTTTGACAGCCTCTTCTTTAAATACGGTGATGAATTCTTGTCCAATAAGCTTCCGTTTTTTCTCCGGATCAGAGATCCCTTTTAGCCGATAAAGGAAACTTTTTTTAGCTTTGATCAGACGGATGTTCATATGATAATAAGCCCCATAAGTGTCCATCACTTTTTGGGATTCATCTTTTCGGAGCAAACCTGTATCGACGAAGATACATGTCAATGCATTACCTATAGCTTTATGAATCAGTACAGCAGCTACCGAAGAGTCTACACCGCCTGAAAGACCTAAGATCACTTTTTTGTCTCCTACGATTGTCCGGATCTCTTGGACGGTCGCTTTGATGAAATCTCCCAATTCCCATTTTTTTTCACAGCGACAAATCTCGAAAACGAAGTTGTATAAGATAGTCGTGCCGTAAGTCGTGTGGGATACTTCAGGGTGGAATTGTACAGCGTAAATATTTCGATCTTCGCAGCTCAGTGCAGCAGCACAATGGGACGTATGACCTATGATTTTAAATCCTTCTGGCTCTTTATTGACCTCATCGAAATGACTCATCCAGACGGTAGATTTTTCAGGCATTCCATGCAACATTCGGTCATACGGATCGTCAACGATGAAATCAGTCTGGCCGTATTCACCGTGTTTTCCTTTGGTCACCAAGCCACCGAAGATATGAGAGATCAGTTGCATACCATAGCAAATGCCGAGTACTGGAATGTCGAGCTCAAATAATTCTTTAGAGATCAAGTGGACGTCATCTTCATGTACTGAGAATGGGCTACCGGAGAGTAAAATCCCCTTGGGTTTTCGTGAGAGGATTTCGTCTAGTGAACTGTGATAAGGGATCACTTCGGCATATACGTCCATCTCCCGTATGCGTCGTGCGATGAGCTGATTGTATTGCGATCCGAAATCCAATATAAGTATGGCCTGTTGTTTCATAGTTAAAATGGAGGGGTTAAAGCCAGATATCTCGTCGGAAATAGACTCGATCGAAGAAAATATTTTTCACCTCTCGATCGGCCGACTCGTGAGCTTCTTGTGCAAAGGGGCCTATACCTACGATGTTTAAATACGCGTCCGCTTGAAGTGATCCATTGACCGTCTTTCTTCTCTACTCCGACGATATAATGAGGGCAGATCAATTGGTATAGACCAGATAATAGGGTCTTTCCTTTTTTATACTTTTCAGGATAACCTCCTGAGGCCATGACCACACAACAGGCATGGACCTGCCCCCACGATATGGATAAATCCTCTCCACATAAGGCTTTTTGGATGAGTTCCAAAAAATAGCTTTCCATCAACTGTAAGATAGCCCGGGTCTCCGGATCGCCTATAATGAGGTTGTATCCCAAAATATAGACACCCTTTACGGTAAACATCAGGCCGAAGAAAATCACTCCGGCAAAAGTCCATTTCTCAGCCAAGAGACCTTGTAAGATAGGTTGGATGATATTTTGTTGAAAGTCTACCCATGTTTCCTCATTCATGTATAAATTGGGAGTGATCACTCCCATCTCACCAGTATTTAGGCCCGTCTCACCCTCGTCAATCTTTTTGTGGTCTTTGGCCGAGAAGAAGGGTAGGATCTGTTTCCTATTAAATATTGACAAAAACGAGGCTTCATAACCTTGTAAAAATGCTTCGATCACTATTTCACAGCCTGCTGTACCGAAGTTTTTTTTTTTCATCATGGCCTCCAAAGCAGCCTGAGCTCTGGTGCGATCCGAGGCGATGACAACCCCTTTGCATACAGCTAGTTCACTAGCTTTGATCACCACTGGATAATCAACTTGTTCGAGATGGTTCCGTGCCTGTGGATGGTATGAAAAGCTTTCGTAGGTGGCTATGCGTACATCGTACTTTTTCATGAAGGCTTTGGCTAAGACTTTGCTACCATCGAGCTGGTAGGTTTGATGATGTAGACCGAATATTTTAAATCTAACTGCCTGAAAGGTGTCGACGATACCTTCGACTAAAAGTGTTTCTGAGCCTAAGATGGCAAGGCCTATCATCTGTATCTTGGCAGAGATACATAAGACCTTGGAACGATCCCAAGGGATGATTATTCCTATTTGGGCTGTACTACCGTTGCCGAGTGCAAAATATAACTGACTAACTACAGTGTTTTCCAACAATTTTTGACCAATGGCGTACTCACGCCCACCACAGCCTAAGATGAGAATCTTCATTCTATACAGAATAAAACTGATTTCAAGTTTTGTGTTGCCCCAAAGGTAAAGATTTATCCGAGAGAGGGTGGTGACCCGACTCGTTCTTTGAGTGCCTTGAGTGCATCGCGGTAATATGCTGCTTGCATAAAGTCTTGATCAGCAGCGGCTTTTTCCATAGCTTTTTGTAAGCCATCGATCTGTTTTTGTAGGGCTTCGGGTGTTTGGTAAGTGGTCGATACTTCGGCAGCTGTCGGTGTGTGTTTAGATGTCAGTCCATAAGGTTTAGGTAGACTAGTAGGTCGCAGGCTCTCTCTCAACTTTTTATTAAGCCCCTTGGGTGTTATACCATGTTTGGTGTTATAGTGGAGTTGTTTTTCTCGTCGTCGATGGGTCTCGTCGATTGTCTTTTGCATACTCTCGGTGGTCTTATCGGCATACATGATGGCCATGCCGTAAAGATTCCGTGCTGCACGCCCTACGGTCTGCGTCAGCGAGCGATAGGAGCGTAAAAAGCCTTCCTTGTCCGCGTCTAGGATAGCAACGAGCGAGACCTCGGGTAAGTCGAGGCCTTCCCGGAGCAAATTCACTCCAATGAGTACATCACAACGACCGATACGTAAGTCTTGCATGATGTCAACGCGTTCGAGGGTATCGATGTCCGAATGAATATAACGGGTGCGTAAGCCCATCTTGGTAAAAAATTTATTGAGTTCCTCGGCCATCCGTTTGGTCAGTGTAATGACTAGGACGCGCTCGGCTTTCTTAGCACGTTGGCGAATTTCTTCCATAAGATCATCGATTTGATTGAGGCTCGGACGTAATTCGATGACCGGGTCCAATAGGCCGGTAGGGCGTACCACTTGCTCAACGTATGCACCATCGCTTTTTCGCAGTTCGTAGTCTGCTGGTGTAGCACTGACGTAGATCACTTGGTTTTGCAGTGCCTCAAACTCTTCGAATTTCAGTGGACGGTTATCCAGAGCAGCTGGTAGACGGAAACCGTATTCGACAAGATTTTGCTTACGAGAACGGTCACCACCATACATGGTGCGTACCTGAGGAATAGTCACGTGACTCTCATCGATAACCATAAGATAATCCTCTGGAAAATAATCCAATAGGCAGAAAGGTCGTATACCGGGCTCCCGGCCGTCAAGGTAACGGGAATAGTTTTCTATCCCAACACAGTAGCCTAGTTCTTTCATCATTTCAACATCGAATTCTATACGTTCTTTGAGCCGTTTGGCTTCCAAGTGTTTGTCAAGGCTATGGAGGTACTCAAGCCGCCTGGTTAGATCTTCTTGGATCTGTGTGATTACCGTCTGCAGACGATCGGGGGAGGTGACGAAGATATTGGCTGGGTAGATCTGTATTTGATCTAGTTGGGTGAAGCTATGCCCTGTAGATGGGGTAAAAATTTCGATACCCTCGACTTCATCACCCCAAAAATGAATCTTCACTGCATGATCTGCGTAGGCCGGGTAGATGTCTACCGTATCGCCTCTGACTCTAAAGTGGCCGCGTGTAAAGTCTCCTTCAGTACGGACGTACAAGGCTGCTACCAATTGATGGAGTACACGTGTACGGCTGAGCTCGGCCCCCTTTTTTATCGTTACGACACTTTTGTGAAATTCGTTAGGATTTCCCATACCATAAATGCAAGATACTGAGGCTACTACTAGGACATCTCGCCTACCTGAGAGCAAGGCGGAAACTGTGGCAAGACCAAGCTTTTCTAAGTCGTAATTGATCACTACGTCTTTTTCGATGTGGGTATTCGAGACGGGCATGTAGGCCTCAGGTTGATAGTAATCGTAATAAGAGACGTAGTAAGCGACTGCACTATCTGGAAAAAATTCTTTAAACTCAGCGTAGAGTTGTGCTGCTAGGGTCTTGTTGTGTGCTAAAACCAATGTAGGGCGTTGTGTTTTTTGGATCACATTGGCTATGGTGAAGGTTTTTCCTGAGCCGGTTACGCCCAATAATATCTGGTATTTTTCGCCTTCTAATACACCTTTTGAGAGGGCTTCTATAGCTTCAGGTTGATCTCCTGTAGGGCGATAATCGGATTGTAATTGAAATTTCATATTGCAAAATTTTATTTTTTTTATATCTTTGACAATAAGATTGTTTAAATGAAGTCATTATTGTGAAAAAGTTTAGAATTTGGATAATGTGGGGTGCAGTGATTCTCCTTGTCTTGAGTAGCTGTTCGGTTTTTCGTGCGCAAATATCCATTATTGATCGGTTTAATGGGAGGTGCAATAAGAAAATTATGACGGTTTTTAAGGATTCTCCTATCCTAAAGGGGCATACTGTAGGTTTTGCTTTGTATGATGTTGATCAAAAACTAAGCCTTTGTGAATACAATGCAGACAAGTATTTCACAGCAGCTTCCAACACGAAGCTCTTCAGCTTTTATATCGGTTTGAAAATATTAAAGGACTCTATCCCAGGGCTTCGTTATGTAGAGCGTGAGGACTCTCTGATCTTTTGGGGCACAGGTGATCCATCTCTGTTACATCCTATACTCGAGGGGAGTAATGTTTTAGACTTATTACGTGTTGCGCCACAAAAGCTTTATTATGCTGCGGGCAACTATACCGGCAAATTCTATGGCCATGGATGGATGTATGAGGATTACAATACGGGCTTTCAGCCAGAGAAGTCAGAGTTACCTCTTTTTGGAAATGTAGTCAACGTATTTACCAATAGTGCTGGAGAGCTCCAAATTACTCCTGTTTATTTCAAAAAATATATTCAAAAAGATGAGACTTATACCCCTTTTAGATTTAAGATCGAGCGTAAGATATTTACTAATGAGTTTACCTATCCAAGTGCTCTGTTTCCACCTAATTTTAAGCAACAGATCCCTTGGCGTACAACTCCTGAGTTGACGACTGCTTTGTTAGAGGAACAATTAGGTAAAACGGTCTCTATAATCTCCATGCCGTTGCCTTCAGATGCGAATACCATTTACAGTGTTAAGTCCGATTCGCTTTATAAAGAAATACTTCAAAAAAGTGACAATTTCTTAGCCGAGCAATTGCTTATCGTCTGTGCTTCAACTCGCTTTGATACCTTAAGTACAGAGAACATCATTTCATACGCAAACCAGGAATTTTTGCAAGATTTACCTGATCCAACATTATGGTTTGACGGTTCGGGCATCTCGCGCTACAATCTTTTTACACCTAGGACACTGGTGGCTCTACTTGGTCGGATCAAAGAAGAGATGAAAGATCAAGAACGTTTATATGGTCTCTTTCCAGCTGGTGGTATTTCTGGCACGATCAAAAAGCTTTATCCCACCGATGGAGACAATGCTTTTGTCTGGGCAAAAACTGGTACGGTCAAAAATAATTACAATCAGAGTGGCTATTTGTTAACAAAAAAGGGCAAAAACCTGATCTTCTCCTTCATGAACAATAATTACTCTAGGCCTTCTTCTGAGGTACGTAAAGAAGTTGCACGGATCATCACTTATATCCATAAGAATTTTTGAGCCATAGATCGATCATATTTTAATGGAGGCAAACAAATAAGTCCCACAATAACGACTATCCATTGTAAAGTGATAAATCACCTTATTATACCATAAATATTTTTTTTTATTATTAGTGGTTTTTTTATAATATATTATGGATATTATTTACCATATTTATCATTATTAATTAAAAAAAAGTCATATGTCCGATATCACATCAAGATTAAAAGAAATCCTCAAGAGATACCTTGATAGGTACATAGATAAAATGCCCGATGTGATACTAAATACACCCTTTTATCTGATTGCTTTTAGCAAATACGAGGAGAGGATCTTACAAAGGCTTCAGAGAAAGAATTTGGTACACAAGTAGAGGTTTTAGAAATAAATCTCGATCGGAGTTTTAATGATGTAGTTCAGGTTATAAAGAAACACCTTGCAGAGTATAAAAAGTAGAGAGATGAGGATCTCTTACTAAAAAAACACGATCTAAGACGCAGTGATCAGTATGCTGACCGTAACAAATGTCGACGGAGTTGTATATTTTTTATAGTCTTCTTGCTTTATGGATAAATTTTCTCAAATTGTCACGTCTAGATGATCTGCTCGACAGCATCCATATTGAGCAAGCTGCTGGTATCTCCAAAATAGGCATAATCACCTGGAGCGATCTTCCTAAAGATGCATCGCATAATCTTACCTAAGCGTGTCTTGAGTCGGTCTTTGACGATGATGATCTGATCGGGCCGATGGCGTGCAACACCCGTTATGAGACACTTCATTTGACTACTTTTCAGTCAAAATATTTGCTATGGTAAATCACATAGGTAAAAACAATCCGGACCCTTGATATCGCGTAGAAAACCTACCACTGCCGATTCACTCACACGTGGATGCTGATTAATCGCATTCTCGATCTCGGTCGCACCCAAGAGGTGTCCAGAAACGTTGATCACATCGTATACGCAGTCGAGGATGCGGTAGTAAGTCTATTAGTCTCGCTTGACGCCATATTCTGAAAATAGTATCCTATAAAAGGGACTAAGCATGTCTTTTTGAATCGTTGGTAATCTCCCAAAATAATCTAATCCGAGCCATACCCAGCCAGGGGAAACGTATACAAAGATTCCCTTCTACACACTTACCTTGGAGTTCCTTATCTTCATAGTCTACTACCACAGGTTTTATGCCGGGCAGAAACTACTGCTTGAAACATATTCTCAATGACTTTACGGGTTTAGATTTGCAGTCTTTGCACTTGGTAGGCAAAGATATCATCGATGATGCTTACTAATTTATCATCACCCATTTCGCTAATGATGCAGATAAAAAAACTAGTGAATTATATACCGCTTTAAATCGCACTACTCAGGTAGTGCTCGATGGTATTTTGGAGGAATAGCTTCGACGAATTAATAAAATCCATTAAAAGGGACAAGCCCATAATTTTATAGTAACCAAATATCCAATCTGCAATACTCACTGTACGCTAGTTGCACGTGCAGATTGGATTTTTAATAGCCAATAAGAAGCTTTGTGAATTACTAATCCTCGATAAAAGTTTTCAGCAAAACATATTGGGCAATAAAAGGATCCATTCTATTAAGTATATCAATTGGGATGAGCCGAGAAACAATATCTGTCACCTCACCTAAGAATTTGCCGTAGTACGAAGATGGAGCACTGATACCACCCTATCCGTCAGGGATATCTTGCTCTTTATCAACAGCATCCCCCTGGTCATCATCGAGTGCAAAAAGTCCCTATATCAAAGATTATATCGAACAAGTCATAATACAACACCTCCGCAATCAACAAAAGGATGGCATCCGCAGATTGTATTACTATTCACAGCTCGTATTGGCTTTGGTACCCCATCAGGCGTGTTATGCGACCACCGCTACACCCAATATGTATTGGAGCATGGTGGCGGAAAAAATTCAAAGGTAAATAAGAGGGACAAGCCCATAAACAAGCTTTACAACTGCTAAAAAACACCCCCTTTGTTCCTTGATATGCATGGTGAGTTGGCACAAGTACACAAATTTTTACCCGATCCTATGGTGAAGAGCAAAGTTCCTTTGACTATCTGCAAACAAGACCGTTTACTATACAACCTTTACCACTCATAACATCTAATCGATTTGATGCGTCATTTCATCCTTTTTGAAGGTCATATGAAGGTGATCTCTCCTTTCCTGATCATCGACAGAGTGAGTCTCAATTAGTAGCCTAAGAACACCTTCAAGACTTGTGGTAAGGGGATCAAAAAGGCCAACGCTTGACTGAGCTCAGCCAAGTAAAGAATAGGGCTATCATCACTACACTCATCAACAAATTAGAATCCGCAGTTGGCTAAATACCACAAGCCTTTGATTCTTATGACATCTCTACGAGAGCCACTGGAATCAGGACAGTAATTTCAACGTCAAAACACAAAAGCTCTTTTCAAAGATCTGATTCATCACCTTCACCGGTACACCCCTGATGAAGAAGAAGAAAAACACTGTACTAGATTTGATAGTATCATTCATACATATCCCATTGCCGATATCGTGCGCGATAGCATTGGTGCCCTTGCTCTACGAAAGACGTTACATGGAGATAGAGGTCACAATGAAAAGTCTGTAAATGATCGTTTTGATAGGGTCGCTGAGTATCTGACCGACTATGGTAAGGCAGTACTTAAAAAAAATATCCAAGCTCCAATACCATATTGCAATCGATGGACTTCATTAAAAACACAGCTTGGGATATCATCAAACATTTTGGCGATTCATATCAAAGGGATAGCTTTTAAATGGTATTTGGTTACAGTGGAGAAGCGTTGGGCCGTTCATTATCACAAGTTTTTAAGAATGTTGGTAAGATTTTAACCTAGTTACTTATCTCTCCTCCAGATATGCAAGAAGGAGAGAACGATGCCTTTAAAAAAATCAATTATACAGTGAAAAAATTTTAGTCTGCTATGATGGATCGGGATGGAAATACTGAGCACTATGAGAGATCCATGATAAAAGCCTTTAAAAACCAGAAAGCTCCCGAGCTGATCATTGTCGTTGATAAGCTTTTAACAGGATTTGATACTTCAGTGAATCAAGCCCTTTACCTCGCTCGTGGTCCAAAGGATCATAGCCTCTTACAAACCATCACCAGGGCAAACCGTGTCTATCCAGGCAAAAACCATGACTATATCATCGATTATTATGAGGATTCGAGAAATTTCGATGGCGACTTGAAGATGTATGCCAATGACGATAATGCAAATCGAGCCGGTATCCTCAAACTTGATGAGTAAGGAGCTCGAGGGATTGCCGCAAGCCCATTAAGAACTATGGTACATTTTCAAAGATATCAAGACAAATACGATAAATCTGCCCATGAATAATTGCTCTCGGATTAAGCTATACGTTATCATTTTTATAAAAAACCGTCTGTTTACACACGCTTGTTGGGCTTAGCCTTGTCTAACCTAGATTTAACCAACAGTACAACGCATAGATAAATAGAAAAATACAAAATAGAACTAGCTTTCTTCTTGGCTCTAAGGATTTCAGTCAAGCGGCATTATTCCGACGATATCAATTACAGATAATACGAACCTCAAGTGCAAAAGCTCATCGACAGGCAAATCACTTCTAATGAGAATGTATTACGTCTAACCGAACTGGTGAATATCCTCGATAAGGCTGAATGCATAGCTGAGAAAAAAAGATCTATAGTAAAGCGGCCAAAACGGTCAAAGCAATAAACCTGAAGATGAGTGAAGACCCTGTCTTTTACAAATGGATTTTTGTTCTGATCAAGAAGACCATCTAGGACTACCATCAGCAACGGATTGATTAAGCCAAATATCTGCGTAGAGCTCGGTTTTTTTTGAAGAAATTTTCTAAAGATCAAGTAAAAGATTTTCGTAGGAATATTCAGAACACCCATCAGTCATCCTATTTTACAACCTGGCTTAGTAGTTCTTAGAGGAAGAATATTTGGATCAAGCTAAGCGGCATGATCTCGCTGTAGAAATAGCACAAAACCTTGATAAGGCGATCAGTACCCAACGCTTTTTAATCAAAGGAAACTCAGGATCCATTGGCAAGGCGATGCCCAACTCGAACTGCGGATGAAAAATGCCATTGATCGGTTACTTTTTCATATCAAGCAACAATACGGTTTGGTCGTATATTTTGACCGAATCAACCTTTTTATTGTCTAGATAATCCGAGCCAACTATGTTAAATTGAAATGATAGATTTTGTGCCATTGAGATGAACTCAGGGAAGAAGAGGGGGGGGTGGGGAGGTATGACTAGCTGTCCTTACTATTGCAAGCAGGGCGATCACCATGATGAATAGTGAAAATATCGTGGTTTTGATCCGGGAGATCTGATCGGTCAGTTTTTCACCGATATAATTCCCGAAAATCATCCCCAAGCATATCAGTGCCAGGATGAAGATCACGTAATTGCTTTCAAACCAACTGACTTTGTTAAGTAGAGGTGTGACGTGGCTGAAACAGGTAAAAAAGCCTCCGGTACCAATAGCCGTAATTCCCAATATAACCCAAGGCTTCCTTTGTTTAAATAGCTATATGTGTTCTTGGGTTTTTAATGATGATATGCTCATCATGAGCGATGGGATTCAATAATACGTAGCCAAAACCGCTGAGATCCCAATAAGCATGATCAACACAAAAGTGAGCCGTCAACTGATATTATACTCGATAAAGGTGACTATTAGTGTTTCAATAGTATTTGCCACTATGAACCATTCAAACATCACCGCCACAGCACTAACCTCCTTACCTTTTTTATTAATAGCTTTCCAGCTACTACTGCTCTCAAGCCAAATAAAACTCCATACAGCAGGCCAGACAAAAAAAACGCGTGAGCATTATGAGTTTGTGAGTGTGCGCAAAGGCCTAAAGCTCATTAAATAAAGTGAATAGGAGCATTAAGCAGGTAAGGACATTTTTCGGGAGATAATGGCCTGATAGCAATGCTAAGACAAATATGCCGAATACTACCCCAAACGCATAAACTGATATAAGATGGCCTACTCGCGATATACTGATCTGCAAACCGTCGGCGATCTCGGGAAGGATATCCCCATCATGCCGAATTCGGTCATTCCGAGGCCAAACCCGCCGAGCGCTAGGACTAGTAGTGCTTTTCGCATAGATGAGTATTAGACCTATAAATTTGAGCAAAGTAACAAAAACTCAAGGGAGACTAAGGGGCTTTATTCGATATATTATATCTTCGGAACATCGATAGAAATTCATTCTTAATCAAAAAATTGTCTAATGAATACTTTCTGCAGTACAATCGGCTAATAAAAACGGTTATGCAAGAAGCCAAAAAATCATCACCACGGTGCAAAAGTTCCCCTTTATCATGAGTGAGATCGGTACTTTGGATACCAATTATTTTAACATCATCACCTACAAAGCTACTCACACCATTCAGAAAGCATCGTACAGGAGGAATAAGTTCAAAGTAATGATGATGATAACGATAACCCAAGCCAAAAATTTCAAAAGAGGTCCATTGGCAAAGTATTCCATTTTTTGTTTATCATTGGTGAAGGTAATTAGAGGTATGACGGCAAAGCTCAGTTGTAATGAGAGGATCACTTGGCTGAATACTAGCAGCTGAGCTGTACCCTTTTCACCGTAGACAATAGCCACGACCATTGCCGGTACGATAGCGATTAAGCGGGTAATAAGACGCCGTACCCAAGGTTTTATACGGATATTAACGAAACCCTCCATGACTATCTGTCCAGCAAGAGTACCTGTCAGCGTAGAGTTTTGACCCGAGGCTAGCAGAGCTACAGCAAAGAGCACACTAGCTAAGCCTGATCCCAACAGTGGTATGAGCAATTCATGAGCATCGGTAATATCTGCTACCTCTGTATGTCCTGTCTTGTGGAAAGCTGCCGCTGAAACAATCAATATCGCTGCATTGATGAAGAAGGCTAAAGATAGGGACAAAGTGCTGTCGATGGTAGCGTATCTGATCGCCATCTTTTTACCTTTGTTGCTACGCGGATAATTACGTGTTTGGATCAAGCTTGAATGCAAGTAAAGATTATGAGGCATCACTGTAGTACCCATTATACCTATAGCGATGTATAGTGCACGGGGATTGGTCAGGATCTCATAGTCAGGGATCAATCCCTTGAGCATAGGCAAGACATCTGGCTGAGAGTTGACGATCTCAAAACCAAAACATATCGAAATAGTCAAAATCAATACAGCCACTACACCTTCGATATATCGAAAGCCTTTATATTGAAAAAAAAGGATAATCATTACATCCAAAGCCGTAATCGCTACACCCAGGGTCATAGGTAGGCCGAAGAGCATATTTAGCGCTAGTGCCGAGCCAATCACCTCAGCTAGATCACAAGCGGCAATGGCGATTTCACATAGTATCCATAAGATAAAATTGATCGTAGGCGGATAATGATCTCGGCAAGCTTGAGCCAAGTCACGCTCAGTCACCACACCCAACTTGACGGCCAAGTACTGCAACAGTATGGCGAAGATGTTTGATACCAAAATAACTGATAGTAGGGTGTACCCAAATTGAGCCCCTCCAGCAATGTCCGTAGCCCAATTGCCTGGATCCATGTATCCTACAGCGATCAATAATCCTGGCCCGCTGAAAGCAAAGAGCTTTTTCCAAAAACCGCCTTTCTTTGGTATGGGGACAGATGAAAAAACTTCCGAAAGTGATGGGGTTTTATTTTCTTTTCGCCAGCCTGTTGTAGAAGTATTGTCGGACATAAAATTTATAAATTAATTTTACAAAGATATCAATAGGATGGCATACTTTATAAATCAAATAAGGTATACCTAATTTCGATTTTTTTACAATTGCTTAAATTTGCTCGATAAGAAATCTTATCCGTGATACACTCCCTTTCTGAAGAAAATTACCTCAAAACCATTTGCCACTTAGAGGACAAAGAGTCTAAAGTCTCGCCTGCTATGTTGGCTAAGAGGCTAAAGATCAGTGCTGCTTCAGTGATAGAGATGATCAAAAAATTAGTCGAGAAGCAGTGGGTACTTTATGAAAAAAAACGAGGCATTCGTCTGACGGAAAAAGGTCAAAATATGGCTTTAGAGATCATTCGATCACATAGACTTTGGGAGTTTTTCCTTTTGGAAAAGCTTCTTTATACTTGGGATGAGGTACACGATATCGCCGAGCAACTTGAGCACGTCAAAGCTTCGGATTTACTAAAACGTTTGGAACATTATCTGGAATACCCTCAATATGACCCACATGGTGATCCTATACCTCAAGCTGATGGTTTTATGCGTCCGGGTGATAGGATTCCTCTTTCTGAAGCACAATTGGAGAGTATCGGCCGAGTGGTCGCTGTCAAGGACAGTTCTTCTGATTTCTTGCAATACCTCCAAAAGCTTAGCATTGAGATAGGTACTGAGATACAGCTCGTCGACAAAGTTCCTTTTAACGGTTCTGTCATAATTCGTATCGGGAAAGATCACCCAGTGAACATTTCCCGAGAATTTGCTGAGAATTTGTTAATCAAGGAGCAGTGAATTGTTCGAAGAGACTCTAAACAAACACCCTCAAAATAGTAGAGCAAAACTGATACTTTTTTATACCGAGGAGGCATGACGTAAAGATGATAGTCAATTACTTCTTATTCCATGAAAAGTTGGGCCCAACTTTTCATGGGTTCAAAACAATATACCAGATGTGTCACCAAGATGCTCAGTCCTGCAGCAATCAATACATAAAAAGTCTAATACTTGTAATTCATCACACACAAGATAGAAGTAACTGTAGATAAAAGTTAGCCGCTGTAAGCCCAATATGGATTTAAATCCTTGAATTCTTAGTGTAGAACTATTGCTCCGGCAAAGGCCAATGAGTTTATGTCCCGAAGAGAAGGCATAAGACGTTCCATCCGTCTTGTCGATATATATAATTCATTTGACCCCCTCAGTTATGGCCTGTAATAAGCCCTAAGATGATTAAGTATTTCGTCTGATTCAAAATGGTATTTTTGTACTTGATACCTATGATATAGACCAAATAAAACGTTGTGATAAGAGGCGTATTGGATATGGTCGTCGATACGTATGTCGATTTTTTTCATACCTTTTTGGAGGTCTTTTCTCATCATACATAAACTCAGGACTGTTCCTAAAGCGATGAAAGATCGGTAAAATTTAATTTTTCCACCGTCATTTTTTTTCAGTTCCCTTGAGGGGCATGGTCGAAATTTAATTGATCGTTACATTTTTTAAATTTTCTTGTGTGTAGGTAGAAAAACTGAAGATTAAAAAGTAGATGATCAAAAAAGCTTTTGCCAAGAAATAAATGGCTTTTTATCGAAATAGGATGGAAGGGACAAAGGTTATTCATGAAATGCTCACTGCATTAATCTAATCAGAAGTTAGACAAAATTCTCATTTCATTGTACTTTGTCCAGTGTGATCTAGGAATTTGTCCCAATTCATTAGGAAGCTTTTGCAACGTGTACATTTACCACTTATGTTTCACACCGATACCATTGTTGCCTTAGCTACACCTGGCGGCGCAGGAGCTATTGCCGTGGTACGTCTCTCAGGGCCTGAGGCTGTACCCATTGTTGAAAAAATTTTTTATCCTATTCGACCCAGTAAACGGTTAAGAGATCAGCCCTCCCATACCATCCATCTAGGACATTTATCCGATGGGGGGGGGATTCTTGATCAGGTCTTGGTCTCTTTGTTCAGAGCACCGCATTCCTATACGGGCGAAGATGTAGTGGAGATCTCTTGCCATGGTTCCTCATACATCCAGCAGCAGCTTTTACAATGGCTTATCAGAAAGGAAGGGCGTTTGGCCCGTACCGGTGAATTTACCTTACGTGCCTTCCTCAACGGTAAATTGGATCTTTCACAGGCCGAAGCCGTAGCCGATTTAATCGCTTCCGAATCTGAAGCAGCCCATCAGGTAGCGATGAAGCAATTGCGAGGTGGAATTTCCAATCGGATCAAAAAGTTACGTAAAGAGTTGATCGATTTTGCTTCTCTAATCGAGCTTGAGCTAGATTTTGCTGAGGAAGATGTAACCTTTGCCAATCGATCGAATCTGTATCAACTTTTGGATATATTGGAAGAGAATTTGAGGCGATTGATAGATTCGTTTGCTCTAGGCAATGCAGTCAAGCATGGCATTCCGGTAGCTATCGTCGGAGCTACTAATGTGGGTAAATCTACCTTGCTAAATATCTTGCTGAGCGAAGAACGTGCTATCGTATCAGAAATAGCAGGTACTACACGGGATGCTATCGAAGGAGAGATGGTTTTGCATGGGATACGATTTCGTTTCGTCGATACTGCAGGTATTCGCTCAACAGAAGATCGGATTGAGAGTATTGGTATTCAGAAGACCTTCGAAAAAATGGAGCAAGCTCAAGTGATCCTATATCTCTTCGATGCCGTTACTTTTGACGAGCAAAAGATCCATGCTGAGCTTGTTGAACTTCAGGCACAATACCCTGACAAAAAAATTTTTATCATTGTCAATAAATCTGATCTTTCACAAGTTAATTTTCAAGGAGATCCACCCGCAAACTTTCTCACCATTTCAGCTAAGCAGGCTAGAGGTATCGAGAATTTGAAAAATGCTTTAGTTGCTTTGATCGATCGTAAAACTTTGCAGGGACAAAATGTGGTGCTCATCCAAAGCAGGCATTATGAAGCCTTACAAAAAGCCCTAGAAGCTGTGTTATGTGTTCGTCAAGGTATGGGTCAAAATCTATCAGTGGATTTAGTCGCAGTAGAGATCCGTCAAGCCTTACACCATTTGGGAGAAATCACTGGCGAAGTCACTACAGATGATCTACTTGGGAATATATTTTCGCATTTCTGTATCGGAAAGTAGTTTTTCAAATTAATTCCCGATAGATTGATTCTTATGACTTATGTCTCAGTGCCAGTTGCCGATGGGATTTCCATGCGCATAACTTTCCTTTATGATGAAAGATAGTAAATGGAAAGAGTATTTTTCCACTAGTAAGGGTAAAATCTTATGGGATATAGCGGATATATTTTAGTATATTAAAATCAAATTATAAATTATTTATAAAATACAACATAATACTTGGAGTCCTTGCTATAGTGGCTTTTACCATTGGTACTGATGCCTTTATCATTGCTGGGGTGCTTGAGGAAATTGCTCATAATCTGCATATTCATTCCTCTATGGCAGGATAGCTTATTATGATATTTTCCTTCTCCTATACGATTTTTGCTACGATAAGTGACTAGCTAACTATCGGACTTCATAAAAAAAACATTCTATTGATCGCTTTGGCTTTGTTTATTTTAGGGAATATTGTATCAGTTTTGTCGCATACCTTTTTCACAGTGGCATTGGGTCGGATAATAGCAGCTTCTGGAGCCTCTTAGTTTACTCCTCAGGCTTCGGCTATATCAATTTTGATTGTCATTGAAAATAAAAAAAGTTACGCACGCTCTCTTTGATCATAGGCGTGATGACATTAGCTACCGATTTGGGGATCCCATTAGGAACCTTCATTAGTCAATGGTTTGACTAGCAAATATCCTTGTTCAGCCTAATGGCTTTGGGTTATATACCCCTTTTGGAAGTATATTGGCTGTTACCTCCTTTAGACGTCTATGAGAGGTATATCCTTTGAAAGAGCCGACTTTATATAATAGTTCATAAACTCATGATTTTTAACCTTTTGATCACCTTTATGGATATTTTGTCTGAGCACATGATTTATTGTTTTATATCATTCCGATATTGGGACAGACTCTCCTCTATAAAGTTTGCGCATTTTGCCTATTTCGCCTTGGTATGCTTTAGTTTTAGAGCTGTGTTGGAGAGGAATATCCTAACTGGGTATGGGACTGATAAAATTAATGGGAGGAATGTGCTTTTGATTTCTTTGCTTTTAATTAATATGGATTTATGATCGGCCAATTTATGTTTGCTTGGTACTTTTTGTTTTGGGTGTCACAGGTTGGATATACCTGATGCCGATTTAACATAGGTTTACTAGATCTTTCAAAACAGTTTGGAACGTTTATTGTTTCCTTAAACGATTCTGTTTTATACTTAGGAATAGTAACGGATAATTTATTTATATATTTATTTATCTATGTGTGGGATTTACATTTATTAGGTGTAGCAGCTTTCTTTATAAGTCTTTTGGCTGTGGTGTTTTTTCTTCTATATATAGGTCTAATATTATCAAGGGAAAAGATGATGAAAGAACGTAAGATATTAATTATAGGAGGGAGGTATAGGGGGATTGACTACAGTCATCTATTTACAACGGTTGGGGTATAAATCCAGCTTTAATAAATTTATCATAACTTATCATCTTATCAAGAGCACAAAACTTAATTATACTATTTCGCTTCATATTTCTAATGTTCGTACTACCTCTTTTGAGTTCCAAGTTCAATAGTCAATCATAAAAACAGGTTAATATATAACATCAACCGTCAGAATATATAAAACATTTATTCTCATAATTGATTACTTTTTGTGTCATTAAAAGTAAATTACCTATAATGAAGTATTCAAAACAAATCTTTCAAAAAATTCAGTCGTTTTTTACCTCAATAAAGTGGAAACCGCGTTGGAGCAGTTGTATAAAAAAGATGATATCGTACAAGTTGATTTTAATACTAAAGCACAACCCATAAAGGTGATTGAAATTAGACAGGAATATCTGACTATTGAAGAACTGAACAGGCTGATAAAAATTCCATATAATAATCATCTATTGAAACGTGCAGCTCTATTTTCAATCCTTATCGGATTAAAGTTTTCCGATATCAAGATATCAAAATGCTATGGGGTAATAGAACCTATAGGTTAAAAAAAATATAATAAAATATACCGAACTTGATTGGATTGATCATCCTGGATCAAATACCATCCGTAGATCAAAAAGATCATAAGTAGAGCATGCAACCGTCCAATATACAGCTTCGCCTCGTCCGCTAAAAAACTTATAGCTATTACATCGACGTGAGAGACCAGATTGTGGGAATAAGCTTAGGATTTGAAAAATAAATTCCTAATACAAAAGGATTGATTCCTACCTATTGGTAATCTTTTTTACATATATTTTATATTTTTATTAAAAATAATTATTTTTTTATTTATTATTACTATAATTAGATATAAAATATTATAAATCATGATAAAGGAAAGTTTAAAGATACGTTTAATGAGCCTACATCTACTTCACAACGTTCATTTTTACCTCAAGCATATATTTCAACTAAAAGGAATGATATAAAAATACCTAAAAATTTACTTAAAAAGCCGTTACAGAAGTTAAAACTGAAGTTGACAAGTATCAAATTTAATCTTTATATAGCACGAGCACATGCAGGTCGCGGTGATACGACTCTATATACTAAAAAAAATTGGAAGAGGAATGAAAAGTGTTAAAAAAATAAAGAGCAGTTTTTAAGTTTAGAAAAAACATTTTCCAAAGAATGGGAAGCATATTTAAAAAGGGATATCCAAACCAAGCTCAAACTTCAAATCCCTCAACAGTAAGTGTTCATATCCATACATCTAGAGAATCCTATTATAGATATTCTTTGTTAAAGAAAACAATAGAAGGCAAAAGTTCCCTTTTTTAAGAAGAGATAGCATGCCCGCAGCTATTTTGGCCTTACGCTAAAGTAGCTGCAGGCCTTGTTATTTAATCTAAGGGTTCAAGTTAATGGCTTTTATTACTGTCAAATTAAATATTGACTATTACCATTTTACATTCATAATTTTATACTCTCTGGAGTGCTTGTATTTAGCAAGATTTATCGCCCTGATTAAAGGATACGCCTTCATAGCATCTCCTCATACTCGGCGAACAGATCCGAACCCACAATGATCGCTCTACCGTTTCCAAAACGGAACTCCGACTTCTTTATTCTTTACCAATGGTTCCGGATGAAACTGTAAGCTATATATTTTCCATGCCCTTGACTCTGATAGCCATGATCAGGAACTTTATCAGCCGTCCTGGCGGGGTGGGGGGGGTGACCTCAACTCGGTTGTTGCATGCATCCTAGGTCAATATGAGCGAATAGTAAAGAATCACGCGAAAGCACTCAGGCAGCCCTTGGAAAATTTGATTTTGATAATGTTCGATAGTGAATATTTTCCCATGCATAGCCTTAGATTCATGCCCTACCGATAGACCAAAAAGCGATACAATCCCTCTGATGGCCGAGGTAGACCCCAAAGATGGGACGTCCTTTGAAAACAAGTTATTAGCTCCTTACAAATATTAAAATTGACTGGATCATTCAGATGCCTAGACCCTGGTGAGATGACCACCAAATCAAAGGCTAAATACTTCACTTCTTCTAAGTTAAATGCATCGTTTTTTTATAACTATGGGTTTCTCGCCACAACACTGCCACAAACCATCGGTCAATAAGTATTTCATATGGGATACGATTGAGGGCTTATCGGTACAAATCAGCTGTTGGACAAGAAAATTATTGATACCCTTAGACCAATACTTTAAGCCCCAAAGGTAAAAAATAAAACACGATACTATATCGATATACATCAAAAACATTGTGTGTCGGCGTTGCATCTGGCTGGTGAAAAAGATCATCAACCGGTTGAACACTCCATTTCGTTATGTCAAGTTTGGTATGATAACGATTTATGAGCCTTTGAACGATCAAATAGCTTTGACTTTTAAAGAGTATTTGGAAGAACAAGGCTTTGATTATGTATTCAGTAGACAGGCCCGACAGATTGAGTAGATCAAATGCTCTGTGATCACGTGGATACATGACCAGTAAGAAATCTCTTCCGAAAAACTTTCTGACAGTATTGTCCGTAGTTTGCATCGGGATTATAGCCGCCTGAGTAACTTATTCTCATCGGTAGAGGGCATCGCTATAGAAAAATACACCATCAATCAGGGTATAGAAAAAGCTAAATATTTTTTGTTTTATGATAAATTAAACTTGAGCTAAATCGCCTATCAACTTACTTATTACAGTGTGCAACACCTTTCATCCAAATTGAAAAAAAAAATCATCAATATAACCCCTTCTCAATACAAGTAATTGGCTGATAAACTTAGCAAATCCTTGGATAAGATAGATAAATAATTGATGAGCTTTCACTAAAATTTTGTAAAGCTGGCCTTGCCGAACAACTTAACTTTGCAAAAATTTAATGCAATGGACCGTACTCAAATTGCGATTGTGACTGGGATGAGTTGCGCAGCTTGTGCCATTTCGGTCGAGAAAGCCCTCAATGTCCTCGAAGGGGTGCACGCCCAGGTCAACTTTACAAACCAGACGGTTAGTATAAGCTTTAGAGAAACCGTAGTCCAACCTGAGCATATCCGTGCAGCTGTCCAAAAAGCAGGCTATGGCCTGATATGGAGCACAGCTTACGAACCCCTTGAGGAGACGGATATCGTTCAGCAAAAAGAATACGAGCGTTTGAAGAAACGGGCGCTTTGGGCCATGGCTTTTACTTTACCTATAGTCGTTTTAGCAATGTTCTTTTCTGTAAATGTTTTCACACGCGGCTTGATGATGCTTCTTAGCTTTCCGGTACTTTTTGTCTGGGGTAAGAACTTTTTCATTAAGGCCTGGACGGAATTTCGTTGGCTGCGTTTCGGAATGGATGCCTTAGTGGCTTTGAGCACTTCCATGGCTTTTTCGTACAGTTTTTTTAATACCCTTTTTTCCGAATTCTTAACACGGCATCAAATAGTCCCCCATGTCTATTTTGAGACAGCTGCTGTGATCATCACCTTCATCCTATTGGGCAAAACCCTCGAAAGCCAAGCCCGGGCCAAAACTTCCCATACGATCCGAAAGCTCATAGGCTTACAGGCCAAGGAAGTAACCATCCTTGAGCAGGGCAGAGAAGTTTCCAAGCCAATAGAAGCCATCCAATCCGGTGAGTTAATCCGAGTAAAATCTAGCGAAAAAATCCCTGTCGATGGAAAGGTTGTATCGGGAAGTTCCTATGTCGATGAGAGCATGATCACTGGAGAACCTATTGCGGTTTTGAGGGCCGTGGGCGATCGGCTTTTTGCCGGTACGATCAATCAAGGAGGAAGTTTTGAGATGAAAGCTGAAAAAGTTGGGGCACATACGCTCTTGGCTGGGATCATTAAAACGGTCCGGCAGGCGCAAGCATCCAAGGCCCCTGTACAGAATCTCGCCGATCGGATCGCTGGAATTTTTGTCCCCATCGTGATGTCCATTGCTATATTGACTTTTTTCATTTGGGGATTTAGTCCGCTTGAGCACGCTTGGCTAATGGGGTTTTCGACCATGATAACCGTGCTTGTCATCGCATGTCCATGTGCCTTAGGTCTAGCCGTTCCCACGGCACTCATCGCCGCAATAGGTCGAGCTGCCGAGGATGGCATCCTGATCAAGGATGCCGAAAGTTTGGAACGAGTCCATCGAATCGATGCCCTCATCCTGGACAAGACCGGCACCTTGACCCAAGCTAAGCCCACAGTGAAAGAGGTTTTTTGGCCCGATGGTGCCGATCCGGCCGAATATACGGCTACCTTGATCACCCTAGAAAAACGTTCTAGCCATCCCTTAGCCAAGGCTGTGCTTGCTTATTTTAATCGATGTCCCCCATCAGATGAAACGCCCTTATTTTTCAAAGAGGAGCCTGGTAAAGGGGTTCAAGGCTTTTTGAGTAGAAAAAAGTATCGAGTCGGAAGCCTACCTTGGCTCAATGAAGCCGGTGTGGTTTTCGGTGAATCCATTTCAGAAAAGATAGATCGTTGGAAGCTACAAGGCCATACCCTGGTGGGTTTCGCCCAGGACCGTATCCTATTAGCCGTATTATCGGTCGTTGATCCGGTCAAGACAGATGCCGGTGAGGCTGTTGCACAGTTGGATAATTTGGGGATTGAGACCCATATGATTACTGGAGATCACCCTCATGCAGCCCGTGCTGTGGCTGAGCAAGTCGGCATCCGTCATTATAGAGCTTCACAATTGCCAGCGGACAAGATGGCCTTCATCAAGGAGTTGCAGGGGCGAGGAAAACTTGTGGCCATGGTCGGTGATGGGATCAACGACGCACAGGCCCTGGCTCAAGCTGATTTAAGCATTGCTATGGGACAAGGCTCGGATGTGGCCATACATGCCGCAGGTATTACTTTACTCAGTACCGATATGAAAAAGATCCCCAAAGCCTTGCGCCTCTCTGCTCAAATGATTCGCACGATACGGCAAAATCTCTTTTGGGCATTTGTCTATAACATTGTTGGCATCCCTGTGGCAGCTGGAATTTTGTATCCATTCAGTGGTTATATCCTCAATCCGATGCTTGCTGCTGCAGCTATGGCGATGAGTTCGGTATCTGTCGTTCTGAACAGTCTACGTTTGCGTAGGGTGGTTTTAGAGCTGGATGGACAAAAGATTATGGTTGGGAAATAAAAAAAGAATCACCTTAACAAAACCCTTTTTTATAAGGAATTTCTACCGTACTTCGAGGTTTTTAGTCTTGTATCCAAGCTTGAGCTAGTATCAGGTCTTCGGCTGTGTCTATCTCAATACCTATATAGTCGGTTTCCAAAACCTTGATCTTTTTTCCGTGTTCCAAAAATCGTAGACATTCTATCTTTTCGGCCTTTTCGTTTTGTAGTATGGGCAGGCGGGCAAAGGCCATCAATGCTTCTTTTCGGAAGGCATATACACCGATATGTTCAAAATATTTCGGCGTGAAATGTATTTCTCTAAGATAGGGGATAGGGGCCCGTGAGAAATACACTGCAAAACCATCTTTGTCGACGACGACCTTGACATAATTAGGATCATTAATTTGATGTATCGTTTTGATCTCCTGTACGAGTGTAACTATATCGTTTTTTTTTTCAAGGTCTTTTTTAAAGGTATCAAGCAGTCTTTCTAAGGGTTCGCGTTGTACGAAAGGCTCATCTCCCTGAATATTTACGATGATATCCGCCGGCAATTGTTCAGCGATCTCGGCTATACGGTCTGTGCCTGTCTCATGCTTTTTTTGACTCGTCAAAACCCTTCCGCCATGACGGCTAATCTCGTCAAATATGTGTTGGCTGTCTGTAACTACCAGAACTTCATCAAATAATTCCATCCCTACAGCTGACTCATAAGTCCTTCGGATGACGGTTTTGTTAGCGATCAAGGCCATCAGTTTTCCAGGGAAACGTCTGGCTTCATAACGGGCCGGTATGACAGCGATGCTTCTCATGATTTTTCTCCCAAAAATACCCTTTATTAAGCAATCGGATCGATAACTCAGATATGAGTAATCATTTAATGGAAAATATGTATCTTTGTTATATTTTTTTACTGATGCCAACTTGGTGATCCGAGCAAGAAAATACTAGGTTGATGCCAGTTATAAAAAACAAAATGATGGGCATTGATTTTGATGCGACATGTTCTTCCTTTTTTGTAATCCGTTATGGGAAATTTTTTTTATACTGATCGTTTTGAGCCACCTCCAGTCTCTCATGATCAACAGTTGATCGAGATGGCGTATTATTTCGAAAGCAATCCCTATTTGAATTATATTTTTGACAGAATAGCCCTTTGCTTCGTCAACAAATGGCAAGTGCTAGTGTCTCATTATTTTTACAGTCCTGAGGGCGAAGAAGCTCTCCGCGAATTCAATACTTTTTTATTGGAAAACGATCTCTTGGAGAAAAATGACATCCATCAAGACGATTATCATCTAATTTTCCAGCTACATATAAGCAGTGAAAAACATATTGAGGAAAAAATATACCCGAGTGAGCTCTCCCCATTGTGGAATTTATTTGTTTACCTCCATATATCCCCAAATCTAGCCAGAGAGAGATGCATCTGATGTTTCACCGCCATCAATTGAATATGGTCATTATAGCCGGGCAAAATCTGATCCTTCTTATAACACCTTATAATACCTTAGAATACACTGTAATGGAGTATATTTTATATTATATCCTCTTTACTGCTGAACAGTTGAAGATGTATCCTAATAAATTTACTGTATTTGTCCGTGGGAGGATATATCCGCCGCAAGATGAGATATACAAATTGCTTTACCGCTATGTTCACCATATTAAATGAGAAAAATATACACCGATATTCGAAACCCTACCAAAGTTATTACAAGAAAATTATCTTCTTTCATTCTCATTGCAATGCGTATCACCTCAGGAAAATTGAAAGGTCGACTATTTTCAGTCCCTACAGATCTACGGATACGTCCTACCACAGACCAAGCAAAGGAGGCCTTATTCAGTATTTTGAACCATCGGATCTGCTTTCAAGACGTAAGGATCTTAGATCTGTTTTGCGGCATAGGAAGCATCAGCTATGAATTTGCCTCGAGAGGGGTCCCTAAAATTAATTGTGTAGATATCGACCATCGATGTATAAAATATGTACAAGAAACGATACAAAAATTTCAAATTACTCAACAGATCCAAGTAGTCAGATCGAATGTATTTGCTTTTTTAGCTATAAATTTTGTTACTCCTTACGATTTAATCTTCGCTGATCCACCTTATCGAATGTTGTACAAGCACTTGGACCTACTCGTTAAATTAGCCTTACAACCTCAATGGGTCAAACCTAAGGGGCTAATGGTCTTGGAACATTCCTCACAGCAAAACACCTTCTGCAATCACTCCTATTACAAAGAGACCAGGCAATACGGACAAGTATGTTTTAGCTTTTTTGAATATCTACCATGAAAAGACATAACAAATCTTTTTAACTGAATAACAGGATGATCAAATCTAAGTGAAGTCAGTATAATTCATTACATTTGCACTAGTTTTCCGGAAAAATTCTCGAATAGAAAATTCTAAGCAAACGTTATTTTATATATAATCCTCTCTTGGCCGTCTATTTTTCCGCAAAGTATTCGATAGAGCCAGGTCTAGATACAAACCTTTGATTGATATTATGTCTAATCAGGCAGAAGAAGCCCAAAACAATTCAGCCCCTTTACTTCAAGAGAAACCCAGATCCAATAGTAATGTTGCACCAGAAGATTTTGATTGGGCAACTTACGAAAATGGCTTGAGCGGTGAAGAAAAAGCAGAGCACGAAAGGCTTAAAAAAATCTACACGGAAACTATACCCTATATTCAAGAACTTGATATATACAAGGGTATTGTCACACGTATTACAGACAAAGAAGTCATTGTGGATATCGGGTTTAAGGCCGAGGGTGTGATCCCTTCGAGTGAATTCCGAGGCACTCCGGATTTGAATGTAGGAGATACTATCGAGGCTATGGTAAGCAAACGTGACTATAAAGGCCAATGTATTTTGTCCTACTATAAAGCTAAAATGTTTAGAAACTGGGAGCGTATCAACCAAGCCTACGAAAATGGAGAAGTCCTCGTAGGTTATGTTATTGCCCGCACAAAAGGAGGTTTGATTGTGGTAGTCTTTGATATTGAGTGTTTCTTACCCGGATCACATATCAATGTAAAGCCTGTTAAAGACTATGATCTTTATGTGGGTAAAACCTTGGAAATCAAAATAGTCAAGATCAATCCTAGTACCAAAAACGTCGTCGTTTCTCATAAAGTATTGATCGAGCGTGACATCGAAGAACAAAGAATGGAATTAGTCGCTAAACTTGAAAAAGGTCAAGTGGTAGAGGGAAGGGTGAAAAACATCACCCCTTATGGAGCTTTTGTAGACCTAGGCGGAGTAGATGCATTACTTCACATCACCGATATGAGCTGGAGACGTGTAGAACACCCTTCGGAAATAGTGGAATTGGATCAAATAGTGAAACTTGTTATATTGGGCATCGATAGAGAAAAGAATCGTGTCCAATTGGGTATGAAACAATTACAATCTCACCCTTGGATCTCATTGGATCCCGATCTTAAAACCGGAGATAAGGTAAAAGGTATCGTTTCAGTACTGGCAGACTATGGCGCCTTCATAGAGATACACCCAGGTGTAGAAGGGTTGATTCACGTCAGTGAAATGTCTTGGTCTTCAGACTTACAATCTGCACAAGACTTTGTACGGGTAGGTGATGAAATAGAAGCCATCATCCTAGTCTTAGACCGCGAAGAGCGAAAATTGTCCTTGAGCATTAAGCAACTTACTCCCGATCCTTGGATCGATGTCGAAGCAAAGTATCCTGTAGGATCTAAACATACAGGTATTATCCACAGTTTCACTAATTTTGGTGTCTTTATAGAATTAGAACCCGGTGTACGTGGCCTGGTCTATACCCAAGATCTCTCATGGAATAAAAAGATTAAACACTCTTCAGAATTTTGTAACAAAGGTAGCCAGATGGAGACCATTGTCTTGGGCTTGGATATCAAAATACGTCGTCTGCATCTAGGACATAAGCAGTTGACTGAAAACCCTTGGGAAAAATACGAGCAAATCTATGCCATAGGAAGTATACACCATGGTACAGCTATAGACGTTTTTGACAAGGTGGCTATTGTACAATTCGAAGATCAAAAAATAGAAGCTTTTGCTCCAGCACGTTATCTGGAAAGACAAAACGGTACCCGTATCAAAAAAGGAGAACAGGCCGACTTCAAAGTTATCGAATTCAATAAAGATGCCAGGAGAATTGTTGTTTCTCATACAGCTATCATCCGTGATGGAGAGCAAAAACAAGTCGATGAACATATGAAACGGCAAAAAGTTGAAACATCTACTTTAGGAGGTGAGCTCGACGAATTGATCCAATTAAGGAATCAAATGGAAAAAGACAGTAAAGAAACGTCCGAGGAGTAATCCCGATATATTAAGGAAAGACTGACTTTATAAGTCAGTCTTTTTTATAGGGAGATGAGTTCACTTATCGCAATATCTATTTCTTGATTAAAAGTTTACTTTTTCTTGACAGGTAGATAGACAACGATCTTATCTTGTGATGAATAACTATCGACTCCTTATGGAAAAATTTACAAACCATTTGCAGAAATAGTGAATCCATTTTTACATGCATATTTTTTTAAGTCTCCATAAGTTTTGATCAAGTCTCCATAACGGCCTTTGTAAACTTTTTTAAGTACCTCACTCCCAAAAAAGGTTTTGATCTCCATGTACTCTTGGGACAGTACTCTTTTATAGATACTGATCCCAAAATAAAACACTACTTTATCCGATCGTTGTATCACAAAACCTGAAGATCATAACTGCTGGGCCTATCACCCTGTCATCGTAACCCTTATAGTCTCTCAGATAACTCCATATTTTGGAAGAGGTTTTCAAGAAATCAACCTGGATATCCCTCAGGATCTTCCGAAGGTTCTTGGAAAACAGCCAACAGCCTAACGTAAGGCATAGGGTAGATCTCATTTCCAGAGATTGTGTATTTTGACTGAACACTTGCCTGATAATCTTTCATAAAAAGTTTTTCCTCCACCAGCATATCTAAAGCCGCTATAAACCTATATGGATAATCTCATCTTTCTGTCGCTAAGAAAATAGCTGCAGATAAAAAGAGATCTTCGTGCCTTTGTAAGATTAATTGATCAAAGTCTTATCATCATTAGTCGCATAGAAAGACCACACTATTTTAGTAGATTTCCCTGAGACGGTCAGGCGCATCCTATGATCCATTGGTTAGATATAGTCTCGATGATCTCATACCGACTAGTATATTAAATCTTTTTCTTGATTACCCCAGTGATATCGACTGCCAACAAGCCCGGTAGTCTCAGTGATAACGGATCTGGACCTCCATCAGGAGGTATCCCCTTCCCAACGATACCAAGCACTAAATTTTCAAGTTTCGTTAAAGTGTTGAAAACAATAGGTCTACTGGCATATCTATAATCCGTTTATTTTTAACCTCTAACTGATCAGTTAGGAAAGACATCCCTATAAAAAGCAGAATGAGACTTATAAAAATGAGTATAGTTAGGCCTTTCTTCATAACAAAAATATAATTATCATCAGAGTAATACACTAAAAAAAGAATACTTATAAAAAATTATACCAAGCGTTCGAGTAATGAGATGAAAAATCCATCAAACCCGCTTTGGGCTGGAGAAATTATCTCTTGATCAAGCAGTCGATAACCAGTATGATTGGCCAAAAAGACCTCCACTTGTCGTTCGTTTTCCGAAGACCATATCGAGCAAGTAGCGTACACCATCCTACCACCCGGCTTGAGAATAGGAGCATAGCTTTTTAGAAGTATTGCTTGTTGTGTCCTTAATATTTGTAGAAGTTTTAGGTTACTTTTCCATTTCATATCGGGTTTACGTCGCAATACACCTGAGCCAGAGCAAGGCGCATCGATCAGTAACCGATCTGCTGTATGGTGAAGGTCCAATATATCTTGGGCGGTTTCTATATGACGCGTAATAATGTGGCGTGCTCCGCTTCGCCTAGCTCTTTTTTTTAATTCCTGCAACTTACTGTTAGAGAGGTCTAGGGCAGTGATGCGTCCTTTATTTTGAGATAAGGCGGCTAGATGAAGGGTCTTCCCTCCTGCCCCTGCACAGACATCTACGATATTCATACCGGGTTGTATTCCCAAGAAAGGAGCCACGCGTTGGGAAGAAGCATCTTGAATTTCAAAAAGACCTTTTTGGAAAGCTTTCGTCGTTTGTACATTGCGTCGTATCTTTAACACCAATGCATCTGGATGACTTTTTATGGGGATAGTCTCTATACCTTCCTCTTTCAAAATGTGTTGTAGTCTTGAAGTATCGATCTTCAGCGTGTTGGCTCGGAGTACGATGGATGCTTCCCGATTGAGGGCTTTGAGTTCTTTCTCCCAATCCGAGCCGAATTCTTCTTTACCGAATTGGTCGAACCAGTCCGGTATAGAGGCCTGTATTGCTCTCGAAAAGTGGTTGTTTTTTTGTGCTTGAAGGATTCTGTCGGGTGAAAAGTTTTTGAATACTTCTCCCTCTGGGAGAGGTTGTCCGGCAATCACGAGCCAACTACCGATGAGAAGCCAGAGTGTTTTTTCATCAATAGATGAGATCTCACTAATCTCTTGGATCAAACGTTTCCACCGGACGATATCATAGATGGTGCTTGCCACTATCGCGCGGTCGCGACTACCCCATTTTTTATTTTTTACAAGTAGCTTTTCTACGACTTGGCCTGCATGCCGCTCTTGTAAAAATATTTGTACCAGGCCGTCGAATATACCTTTCAAGAGGTTGTTATGCCATATCATGTGCTTGAGTTTGTCTGTAGATGGATTGGATCATCCCATCGGCCAGACCAATTTTGGGGACATAGATCTTTTCGGCTCGGGACCATTGCATGGCATAGAAGTAGATTTTCAAAGCTGGAAGAATCACGTCAGCGCGATCCGGTTTCATATGACAGAGGCGTATACGCTCTTCGTAGGAGAGTCCCTTGAGGATATTGAATTGTTCTTGTATATATTGGATCGTTAGAGCTGTTTTTTCCTGTACTCCAGAACGTTTAAAAATGTAGTTGATGTTACCACCAGATCCTATTACCATCACATCGTCCAAAGAGGCGGTGTGTCGTTCGATCCAGGGTTTGATATCTGTATTCAAACAATCTTCGCCAATCAGTTGGTCCAATAGCCTGATAGTACCGATGGGAAAGGATTGAGAGCCGGTAATCTCGCCTCGGTCAAAGAGGGTTAGTTCAGTGCTTCCACCTCCTACATCTACGTATAGGTAGGCTTTGTCTGTTTGTATGTAGTTTTTCAACTCGGTAGCAAAGATGATTCGGGCTTCCTGCTCCCCGCTTATCACCTCGATTTTTATATCGGAGCGTTGTTGTACCAGATCGATAAGATCTTGACAGTTTTCGGCCTCGCGCATGGCTGAAGTCGCATAGGCTAGATAGTGTTTTACGTCATAAATATTCATTAACAATTGATAGGCGTGCATGGCATCTGCTACGCGTGCAATACTTTCCGGAGAGATTTTTTTTTGGATAAACACTTCTGAGCCTAATCGTATAGGCGCGCGTACCAAACTGGCTTTGTGAAACATGACGTTATCGATATCTTCGACTATGTTCATAATCAGCAGACGCAGGGCATTTGAGCCGACATCTATAGCAGCATAGTTACTGATCTTCATGAGTAAATGTGTTTTCTAAGTAATATCTGATCTTAGTTTGTGCTCTCAAGGGCAGGATATCGTTTTTTGTAGAGGTCTTTCTTTCGATGTTAGGCCAAGACCGAGTTTTTACGTTGTCTTGGAAATAGATTTCAAAGATGTCGGTGATTATTTTTTTTAAATCTGAGTCATATATGGGACAAGCAGCCTCGACACGAAAATCCAGATTACGAGGCATCCAATCTGCCGAGGATATGTACACCAGATCTTCACCGCCATGGGCAAACCAATATATACGGGCGTGCTCTAGAGATTTATCTACTAGGGTGATCGACCAGATATTTTCACTCCAATTAGGAATCTGGGGGATCAATGAGCAGATGCTTCTAGCCTGTATCCTGATCTTCACACCGGCTTGTCCGGCCTGATATAGTAGGTCGATGAGTTCTTTATCACAAAGATTATTTACTTTCAAATTGATGTAAGCGGGGAGGCCTTTTTGAGCGTTTTCAATCTCTTGATCGATCAGGGCATTGATCTTCAGGCGCATTTGATTTGGGGCAGTCATCAGATGGGTATAGTGAAAATTCTTATAGTTGGCATCGAAGAAGTCAAATATTGCTGCCACTTCATCGGTGATACGTTTATCGGCAGTAAAGAGTACAAAATCTGTATAAACCTTGGCTGTTTGCTCGTTAAAATTACCTGTGCCGATCACGGCATAACGTTTAAGTTGTCCTTTGGATATCCGTTCGATCTGACAAAGCTTGGCATGTACTTTCAGGCCTGGTACAGACGAGATGATTCGTACGCCATGGCTCTGAAGTTTTTTAGCCCAATAGATGTTTTGTACCTCATCGAATCGGGCACGTAGCTCAATTAGGGCTACGACTTCTTTTCCGTTGCGTGCGGCGTTGATCAAAGCTTTCATTAAGCGGGAGTCATCCGCTACGCGATAAATGGTCATCTTGATGGTTTTGACCCGGGGATCGATGGCTGCTTCACGGAGGAATTTGATCAGGGTTGAGAAATTGTGATAGGGTGTATACAATAACTGGTCTTTAGCGTCGATACTGGCAAAGTAACTCTTCAGCTGATTTAGTCCCGGTGGACTAAAAAGGCGCAACTTTTCGTACTCAAGATCGATACGCCCCAGATTGGGAAATTCCATGAAATCTCGACGATTGTGGTATTTCCCTGCCGAACTTATGTTGTCATATCGATCCAACTCCATTTTTTCCTTTAGATAGTTAAGTGTATCATAAAGCATGTTTTTGTCGTATACCAAGCGTACTGGTGTACCTCTTTTACGTTTTTCTACACTTCGGGCGACTTTTTCCAAAAAGCCTTTGGAGAGATCATTATCTAGGGAGAGTTCGGCATCGCGAGTTATTTTGATCGCATAGGCTTCGATGCTCTCAAATCGAAAGGTAGAGAATATTTCCTTCAAATGATATCGTATGATGTCTTCGAGAAAGATCACGTATTGTTTCTCATCGGCAGAGGGCAGCAGTACGAATCTTGAGAAAGTCCCTATTGGCACTTCGAGCAAGGCATATTGTGGTCTTTTTTGCGCACGCCACATCTCCACGATAAAGTAAAAAGTCCCGTCTTTGAGCTCAGGAAATTGATTGAGGTCATTCAAGATGTAAATGATGATGGTGTGGCTAAGTTTTTCTTGGAAAAACTCGCAGATGAAACATTTTTGAAGGGCGGATAACTGGCGCTCGTTTAGAATAAAGATGTTTTTTTTTTCCAATTCGTTCAGGATGATATGGTACAAATTTTCATACTGTTCCATTTGATCACTAACCACTGTTTTGATCTCAGTCAATAACTCTTCGGCTGTCTGGCCTTTGATGATGTTGTTATAATTTTTGTTTTTCAATAGGGCTGCCCGTCGTATGGTAGCGTATCGCACTTTATAGAATTCGTCTAAATTGTTTGAAAAAATTCCCAAAAATCGAAGACGTTCTATCAATGGAACTTGAGGGTCGGCAGCTTCTTGCAGTACACAGGCGTTGAATCGCAACCAACTGATCTCTTTATTAACATAAATTTGTGCGGGCCTTTCCATTTTTTTGAATCATTTTGTATAGGTCAAATCTACTTGGAATCGATGAAGGCTTTCAATGTACCTCGCCAGATCTTTAGCCAATCGTCTGTATCAAATGTGATCAATATAGCTCTATACCTACTGTGAGTACGTTGTCTACAGCTAGGTCACCAAAGATATTGACAAAGTCTGTAATGCCTGTGTTGTGCACGAAGAGGTGACGGTATGAAAATGAGAGGCGAAAGTTCGGACGTCCATTTCCAGTTTGTCTATCGACAAGTCTAAAAAGCTTCTTCAATGCGGAGTGATGACAAAGCATTAAGGGTCTTTGAAAAAATCACCGCCTTATACAAAGCCCTATTGGCCAGGCTCGATAGTCAGCAATCCGGTACATATCCTTGTCGGTGTAAAAAACTAGCTACTTTGCACTCCCATACGCCACCGACGATCAAGGGATGATTCCGGTCTTCGAGTTTAAGAACTAGTTCCTCTTGATCATGATGTATCAATAATCTTTATCGCTTTTCTTGGCTCTAAAAGTGATTTTTTAAAAAAAAACCGTTTTAAAAGGTAGTATCTTATATTAAATCATATAAGTTTTTTATTTTTAATGTGCTAGTGTTTTAATTTAATTCTTTGTTTTAATTTTAATTAAATATTATAGTTATTAATGTGTTGGTAATAAAATATTAAACCAAAGTACAACACTTTGCGTGTAGCTTAGTTGTAGGAGGGGGAAATGTGTTATATCTGCTTTTGAATACTGGTTGTTTGGTGGTAGGTCAGGATGATGAGGGGGGGGGGCTTTGGTCTATAAAAGATAGAGGCTTTGGGGCTCCCATCGGGCTTACGGGGGGCAGGTGTAGCTCTATAATATACTCTACTCCTTCACCATGCTCGCAGGGATCAAGTGGTATGTGTGTCTTCTTCGAGTACCAAGGCGCTCCTGTGGATCCTAAGGTGTCACGATATTTTTTACCCCTTGTTGGTGGATCGGCTTTGCAGCTTTTTGGAGTCATATGTGTGGATAATTTCTATACCTGATAGCATTTGCAGCTTCCTTTTTATTAGATATAAGGAGGTCTACTCGGTTCAATAATTCGGTACTCAGTGAATAGGTAGATGCAAGATTGAGAATGATTTTTTTTTTTGGAGGGTTGGTGTAATGGTTTAGAAATTCTACCGTGGATAATGGTATTTAGTATTGCATGAAGAGAATGTCGCCTGGATTTATGTAATTAAGTGCTGACGGCCTAATATATATAGCTTTGAAGATGGCATTGGCCCCAGGTGTTACTACGATGTGGTTTTTTACCTTTTTGTCTTACGGTGATCAGGGGGCTATGCCTGATAAGGGTATTCCTGGACAGTAGGTGGGCGATGTCGATACCTTATTGATCCAATAATTGTGTAGATTATTTTCCAAATAGATCTTGACCTAGCTTAGAGACTAAATGTACCATAACTCCCAATATGGTAACAGATACTGCTTAATTGGCTCCTTTGCCGCCGAAATTCATGAAAAAGGAACTGCCCAATACGGGTTTCGTCGGGGCATAGAAGTGATTTGTCTTGATGACAATGTGGTATTTGTGTTACCTATAAAAATGACCTTGTCTATTAAATTAAAGATTTTTTTTAACTAGGTTGTATATTTTTTTTGCTTGTATTTCGGCTTGTGTTTCATCCCACAATGAAATATTGAAGGTCAGCGTACGGCTCATGATCTCGTCGGATGCGGCATGGTGCTCTTGTGCATGTCTGAGCACAGCGTCTTTGACTTCTTGGGGTAAGGGGGCTAGGATTTTCAGTTTTTTTAAATGATCCCAGTTGCGCAGGTAGTGCCAATGGTTATCGTACCAATAGGCCCCCCCCCCTATTTGCTCTGTTTTCGACATGGTGTACAGTTTCCGGGCTTGTGTTTCGCTAGGTAGGAAGATGCTCAGGGAGGAGGCGTTATCTCCGTTGGGATCAGGTAAACGGCGGAATGATATACCTGAGATAGAGATCAATTTTTCTTTGATGAATTGTTTGTTTTTACGTTGTACCTCTAGAATGCGTCCGAGTTTTTTGAATTGGGCTAAGCCTACGGCTGCGTGTAGCTCGGAGATCCTGAAATTGAGACCAATGAAGTGATGATTTTCTGCACCTCGGTCGTGGCCTTGATGGTCGTGGCCATGATCGCTGTAGTTGTCTGCTTTACGGTATAGGTCTTCGTTATGGGTCAGTACGGCTCCTCCTTCGCCACAGGTGACGGTCTTGACATAGTCAAAGGAGAGACATCCGATATCGCCTATGGTACCGAGGTACTTCCCTTTGTAGGTAGCTCCTATAGCTTGACAGGCATCTTCTAGAAGGTAGAGGTTGTGTTTTTTACAGAGTGCTATGAGTGGATCTAGATCGGCCATACCTCCGCACATATGTACTGGCATGATAGCTTTAGTCCGAGGGCTGATCTTTTTTCCTACAGCTTGGGGATCTAGTGTCAGACTGTTATTAATATCGGTCAAAACGGGTATAGCACCCACAGTTAGGATAGCTTCAAAACTGGCGACAAAAGTAAAGGTGGGCATGATCACCTCATCGCCAGTGCCGATACCTAAGGTATTGAGCGCTGTGATCAAGGCTGTGGTACCGCTCGAAGTGAGGTGGACGAATTTTGTTTCAAATTTTTCTTGGATGGTTTCTTCCAGTTTTTTGGCTTTCCAATGGCCTTGACGGGCTACATCGAAGTTGTAGCGCATCAATACCCCTGTAGCCAATACGTCGTTGACTTCTTTACATTCTTCTTCTCCAAAAAGTTCGAATCCGGGCATATTTTTTTATAATTTTTTCCGTTTGTTTACAAAAATAGCCAATTGTTATATAATCTTATGTATTGCGATGCTTTCTTTAGATTTTTATACTTACTATTCGAGTGTTTTTTTTAGTTCAAGAAGTTGGAGTGATTTATTTTTTGTATGAGATGATATGTTGATATTGGTATCGCTGCTGTGAGTGGTTCTAGAGTCTCGTATATATTTTCTTCTGATTGCTGGGGGAGTGTAATAACCTCAATTGGTCTTAGAGTCATGAGGGGATTGTATTTTTTTAAGGCGACCATGGTGTAGTATATTTTCCGACCTCTTGGGTTTAGTTGAACGTTTATCTTGAAATTCCCTTCAATCTAAATATTTTTGGCCAGTGTTTAATGTGGCGATATTCTTATCGTAAGTGATTGGACCGTTTTTGATGTGGATGTTTCTAGCAAGTACTATTTATTCTAGAAGGTCATTAGTGAAACCTTTTTTTAGTTCGCCACTGTCTTTGTAGAGGGCTTGTTCTTGCATATCTTCGATTTGGTAGGCTATATTATAGTGAGCCTAGTAATTTGCTAGTTTTCTAAGTCGAGTAGTTCGTCAACTTTGGAGAAGACTATATGGGCAACTTATTGAGCAGTAAAATTGGCTATCGTTTTTGTATTGGAGCTTGAATGACCGACGCTACATATACGGAAGTTTTTATTAATAACTCAGCGGTTATCTTCATAACAAGGTTGCTTAAGGTCTTTCTTTTTTTATACTTTATATAGCGTATATTATAAAAATAATTATATTGTTATTATTACCATCTTTATGGTAGTGATATAAGACGGTGTTTTGGAGGTGTTTTGTGGGTGTTTTGTATAAAATACATTAGCTAGTTGTATTGATGAGTTTCCAGCATAAAAATTACTTGTAATAGATATTGGCTCAATTGAAATTTATTGAAGACTTTTGTCATTTTTTTGGAACTAGCGAATAGCTTAAAATAATAGGGGGATATGATAAAGATATTTTATAAATATTTATTATTATTTTAATAAATTATATTTTAAGGTTTTTTCTCCGTTTAAATCAAGATTTATATTCAAATCATGAATAAATATTTAATAACGGTATTTAATAATATGAAGGCCTTTGGACATGGTATACATAATAGTATTTTCGTATCAATGTATATTATTTATGAATTATTTTATTCGCACATATTTCGTATTTACTCCTTATTCATTCTGTATGTTTTCTAATTGATACTGCTTTCACTCTTAAAAATAGTAACTGAATTAGAAAGAGTATTTGACCCCCACTTAAGCTTGTCAACGCAAGCCGATCAGATCAAGTCGAATAGTAGTGTATACCGTTGGGTGGTCTATTAAAATAGTAAATGGGCGTATAGCCAGCTTTGCCTGGAGCAACACCCTTGGCATCTGTAGTGGTTAGTAAGTAAGTTAACTTGTATAGTTGTTTACATCGGTCAAGAAGGTCTGCTTGCCCCAATCTCTGTTGAGTGGATTTAAGACGTTGAAGATATCTAAACTGAGTAATAATGCGTTGTTTCTCACTTCCGACTTTGAATCGGAACTTATACCTCAAGGATATCAAGAATTTAATTCCAAGGGGGTCCCCGTGCGGCGTTTCGTTTGCCATAAGCGACGTAGCGTATCCTTAGATAAGGATCTTATTCGATCAACGCATTCAGATCACACCATTGTACATCAGCCGAGTAGACAACTTGACTTTTTCTTATTACCTCTCTCATATTGATATCTCCTTTGTCCCGAGGAATATAAATTAGTGAAGCCTTTGATTTATTATTGAAGACATTGGGACTAGTATTATAGATAAAGCTGTAATGACTACCCCAATTAGCGATATAGAAGAACGATAGAGATATCTTGTAATGCACATTCCATATCAAGCCTATATTCGACGAGTATAAAGCCATGCCTAAGGTCAAAATTAGAATAAGACAATTCAGATGTATTGTGTACTATAACTGGGTTTACTTCATAATTTGATTGTAATAAATTACGGATGCCGTTGCTAATATCTTTAGAGACGCCATAGGTGTAAGTACGCATCAGATAGAGAGATATGGTTGTCGTTTTCCCAGAGGAATTTTTTTTTCAATTCTTTATAAATCTGAGTAGTTAGATTATATCGGTAACCTTTGCGTCTATTGGTCAGAAAGTAAATGTTCGAATAGATCGAATTCAATTTTTTCCCCATGTAGACAGTGGGTTTTGTCGGGCCTGATGGTATATGTTCAGTCCAATCTTCGATATTGATATGTTGAAATTTCACATCATAAAGAGTATTGGTGTACATCGATTCGAAAGTGAATTTGAAAAACCATGCCATAATGCCATGGTTTGATGGATGTATCTAGACTCGAGCGCCAAACGCTTAAAAGCCTAAAGTTATTATCTATAAAGTTGAGCTCATGAGTGTAGATGAGGCTGTTGTACCACCATCTTTCTCTATAGCCTCACGTAAATGGCTGGGATCCATTACCAAATTGACCTACCACCCCACTGGGTTCGTAATCGATTACCCCAAATGATTCCCTAATAAGGTGTGGGCATAGCCTATAGCTAAGTAAAGAAAATCAGGCCGACAAAGATTCCGCTACCTCCACACAGAAGACCAACCGGCGACAGGATGGTCACACCTTAGAGGAAACCCAGTCCTGGGGAGAGGGTAGACCGACATAGCCAACGGTTGTTGACCTCTTTGAAAGGAGAGTGATTGAAAGTAGTCTTATTTCATGGTTGATGATCCCTTTGGTATATTTTTCAGATTCGCCTCAAAGGTAGGTTGCCTGGATAGAAATGGATAGTCCAGAAGAATCCTGGACTAATCTTCAACCTCGAACCCAAACTGATTTCATCTTGTAGATAGATAATGAGTAATTTAACGTTGAAATATGCGCCGGGCATATGATTCCGCAGCTTTTCAAAATTGTTCTGAGCTAGGGTCGTTGGTATAAATCCCACGAATGCGATGCGGGAAGGCCTATCGTTGAAAAATTTTCCAATGAAGTGTATTATCAGAAGTTGTTCCAGGTATTGATGAAATTGTATCGGATGTCGTAAAGTTCATTGTGCGTGCCTGGGATAAATTTGTGTTCTTTTTAACCCAATTCAAATTATTTATGAATTCAAACATCCTTTGCTTCATATTATAAATAGCTGCCTCGCGCCAACTATCCAATCATATTTTTTCCTCTAACGATATCGACAAATGGGGGCAATCTAACTCGGAAAGTCATGATATTCATATAGATTTATGTGGCTTAAAATTACTCTATTGTACAAGCCATTGCCGAAGTTACTTTTCAGTTCTTCGACCAGATTGAAATTTTTTATATTCTGAATGAAATAGGTTGAGGTAAATTAAAAATTAATAACCAAATGTTGTGGATTTTATCTCCGCCAATGAGTGTAAAGTTAACGGAGCATCAAGTTATGTATTTTGTTAATGTACTAATCCAAGTAAATGAATAATTTATTACTTTTCATCTGGATAGGATAGGCACTATAGGAAACCAGATCATATTGATATTTGTCTGGCAAGTATTTAACGATGCATTGAGCTACATCCAGATCGCCCGCATTGTAAAAGGAGGGATTTTGGCTGCGGGTAAGCTATGCATTGATTAAAAAGAATAACTTATTTTTCAAGATCGATCAACCGAGACTAATACCCGTCTGGTAGTCATAAAAGTCCAAGCCTAAGCTCAATCTGCTTGCATCGGAGACCGTGTCCGACTAGATATTGGTTACGTCCGTATACGTAGACCGATACATGGAAAATATTACCCCACTTTTGGTCACTGCGTTGAGGTTACCCTCCGTTAAAGCTGGTTTTAAATCGTAAAGAGCCAAACGCACTTGGACTTCTTAATAGCCTCTATGGGGGGAATTGTCCTAGTACCTGTTCCAGCCAATACCATATTACCCCATATATCTCTACGTCCGCCAAAGTAATTACTGAAGATAATGGTATCATTATTTACACCACCATCCATCATGATGTTGTTGTAACGGAACTTAGTCCCTGCAAAGGAATTATTATTGGATTGAAGTACCAGATATGTAAAATCTGAGAGACTTCTCCCTAACCTAAAGCGAGTAGTGTCTTGAGTTGCTTTTGTTCGACGCTCACCTCCTTGGGGGGGGTACTTCCGCTAATCATAACTTCTTGTAGTGCTGTAGATCGGTCGGTCTTCAGTATCAGATCTAAGGGGGGGGTATCCGAGCAAGAGGTGGAGGTTTTACACTTTTAGGAACTGATAATCTATCGGATAAATACTGAGATCGTACGGTCAGCCAGCTTTGATATTGAATATAACGAAACCGTTCATAGCATTAGAAAATCTTAACTCTAGTCTCATATATATAAGTTATTTAACTTAATTATGACGTTAGATATTTTTTCCTTTTTTAATTTCGAAGCATACCGCTTAACAAAGCGGTGATTTCTTATACCCATGTGTCGAAGACAAACAATGGTACACGTAGAATATCTCATAGACAGGTACTAAGATCTCTCATGTGATTTTTGAAGCAAAGAGACTATTTATATATGAATAAATAGTTGAATAAATAGTTGAATAAATAATAATTTCTTATAAATCTACTTAATATTTATAAAAAGGCTATGATGGAGCGGTTTGTTCAAGATTTTCCATACCCGTTTGGGGCCTATTTCGACAAACGCTATGATTTTTCTCCCAGGTGATGTTCTTGATATATGGACTATATTGTAAAGTAGCCATATCGGCTTATATCTAATTTTTGTGTGGAGATAAGTAGTAGTTTTGTTTTTTAACGGTCTTTATAGTGTGAGCGAAGTCTCTGCAATTGGGGATATCTTTTCGCTGGTGAAACGTAGCCGTACTTTGGGGTATTTCTCATGTACCATCTCGATACTAAAGGCCGAGTCGGCCATAAATACCAATCGTCCATGTTTGTCTCGGGCCAAAAAACGTTGTTTAATCCGTTTGAATTCTTGAAATTCCGGATCCTTTTCGTCATCGGTTTCTATCCAACAAGCTTTGTGGACGGGTAGGGGTTCGTAGGCACATTTGGTGCCGTATTCGTGTTCTAGACGATATTGGATAACTTCGTATTGCAACGCACCTACCGTGCCGATGATCTTCCTACCGGTATGCTCGATCGTAAATAATTGGGCGACACCTTCATCCATTAACTGATCGATACCTTTTTCAAGTTGTTCAGCTTTCATCGGGTCGGAATTATTTATATATCGGAAATGTTCGGGGGAGAAACTCGGGATCCCTTTGAAATGGAGGATTTCTCCTTCGGTGAGTGTATCACCAATCTTGAAGTTTCCAGTATCGTGTAACCCAACAATGTCTCCCGGGAAGCTTTGCTCGACGAGTTGTTTTTTATCAGCAAAAAAGGCACTGGGACTGGCGTATTTGAATTTTTGTCTCAAACGTACGTGTAGATAAAAGGTATTGCGCTTGAAGGTACCTGAGGCGACTTTGACAAAGGCAATACGGTTGCGGTGCTTAGGATCCATATTGGCATGAATCTTGAAAACAAAGCCGGTAAAGCGTTTTTCTTCGGCTCGGACCAGTCGTTGGTCACTGGCCTTAGAGTATGGTGAGGGGGCGATTTCGATAAACGCATCGAGTAACTCTCGTATGCCGAAATTATTCAATGCTGAGCCAAAAAACACAGATTGTAGTTCAGCATTCAAATAAGCTTCATGCTCAAATGAGGGGTATATCTCTTGGATGATCTGTAAGTCTTCACGTAATTTTGCTGCTGCTTCAGTGCCTATAATGTCATCCAATCTTTGGTGATGAAGCTCTTTCAATTCGATAGCAGTTTCTATTTTATGTTTCTTTTCGCCAGCGGAGAGTAAAAGATTTTGTTTTCGAAGATTGTAGATCCCTTGGAAATTGATCCCCATGCCAATAGGCCAGGAGAGCGGTACGACAGTCAGGTGGAGTTTTTGTTCGAGTTCATCGAGCAGGTCAAAGGCATCTTGGCCTTCTCGGTCGAGTTTGTTAATAAATACAATGATAGGAATCTGTCGCATGCGACAGACTTCTACCAGTTTTTCAGTTTGTTCCTCAACACCTTTAGCTACGTCGATCACAACGATGACACTGTCTACAGCCGTGAGAGTACGAAATGTATCTTCTGCAAAATCCTTATGCCCCGGTGTGTCGAGAATGTTGATCTTTTTATTTTGGTATTCAAAGCTCAGTACCGAAGTACTCACCGATATACCACGTTGGCGTTCTATCTCCATGAAGTCTGATATAGCTGATTTTTTAACCTTATTGCTCTTGACAGCACCGGCTTCTTGTATAGCTCCTCCAAAGAGTAAAAATTTTTCCGTCAACGTCGTTTTACCCGCATCGGGGTGGGAGATAATGCCAAAAGTTCTTCGGCGTGCGATTTCGTCTATAAAGTCCATCAGTAATGTCAATTCTCAAATGCTTGCAAAGATAACCGCTTTATGACTAGTGGAATTTTTAGTGTACTTAGAGCCCTATGAAAAAGTTCTTTAGGCAAATTATAAGATTTTACCAAAAGGCGATAAGGCTAGCTGTGCTATATTTAAGTATTGCCACCCTCGGGGGATGTAGATGAGACTAATGTAGAGTAAGATGCCGCATAATAAATAGGGAAAATGCACACGACAAACCACCTAACAAGAGCAATAAAACATTCAAAAGTAAAGGGATATATTCTTCCCAAAAGAGGATGTTAAAATATCGGTTAAGCCAAAAAGACATAGGCATAACAAGCCTAATTTGAAGCATTGCAGACCAAAGGATTTCCCAATGATAGTCAAGCATAGAGTGAGTCCACCTAATATCAACTAGATGATATTACCTATAATGTTTATATTATGAGGGTTTTTATCGTATGAGGGTTTTTATCGTAGTTCAGCACCTAGTTGTTCTTTGAAAACTTGTTGCAATTTGACCATGCTTTGGTAGATAATCTCATCGGTCAAAGTTTGGTTTTCATCTTCCAGATAAAAGCTCATGGCATAAGATTTTTTACCTTTAGGTAGACTACTTCCTTCACAAACGTCAAATAGTTGTACTTTTTTAAGTAATTTTTTTTCTGTGATTTTGGCCAATTGATGGATCTCTTCAAAGGATACTTCGTGGTCGAGTAGTAAAGCTAGATCTCTTCTCGAGCCAGGATATCTAGGCAAGGGTTTGAATTTCACTTTACCTTGTTGACAGGCTTGTTGGAAGGCTTCCCAATCGATATCGGAAAAAAAAACCTTTTGAGTAATGTCAAAACCTTTTGTGAGATCCGTTTTGACTTGGCCCAATTCCATGAGATTTCGACCTTGATATTGGATCGAAAGGCTTTCTTCAAATAATGGATTTTTGGAACGTATTTGGATCGGCGCTATAATGCCAGCGGTTTGTAGGAGTTGTTCGGTAATACCTTTCAAGTAGAAGAAAGAAAGGGATTGTTTTAGACGTGTCCCGTTATCTTTTTTATTTGTCACGACAAGGGCTAATCTATTTTCCTCTAAAAACTCTTGGTTTTGTTTATGATAAGTTTTACCCCATTCGAAAAGTTGAAGTTCTGTATTTTTTCTATTTATGTTGTAGGCAATGCACTCCAACATACTGTACAATAGGCTGGGACGTAATATCGAAAGGTCTTGACTCAACGGATTCAGTACGCTTACCATCTTCATCTCTTGAATTGAGCTGAGATGGTTAGGCTTGTACAATGAGAGGTTGATGGTCTCGTTAAATCCGTGAGCAACCAGTTGTCGGGCGATTTTTTCCTCTATTTTTTCCAGGCTGGCAATAGAACTCGGAACGACAGATAGGCTCATCTGCTCTGGAATCTGAATACAGTTGTAGCCATAAATGCGTAATACTTCTTCGATGATATCAGCCTCACGTTGCACATCTACTCGATAGGGAGGGACTGAGAGTTTCAATAATCCTTTGGCCTCGGATAAAATATTAATTTCTAGTAGCACTAAGATTTCTTTAACCGTTTTAGGTGGTATTTCTTCCCCAAGAATGCGATTCATTTTTTCATAGCGCAAAATGATCTCAAAATGACTGATTGGCTTGGGATACAGGTCGATGATGTCTGAAGAACGTTGGCCCCCGGTAAATTCTTGGATCAATATAGCTGCACGTTGGAGGGCATATATGGTTTGATTGGGGTCTATACCACGTTCGAAGCGGAAAGAGGCCTCAGTGTTCAGTCCATGCCTTTTGGCGCTTTGACGTATGGTGACCGGGTGAAAGTAGGCACTCTCGAGAAAGATGTTTTGAGTGTTTATTGTTATGCCAGAATGTGCGCCACCTAAGATTCCTGCCATACAGAGAGGTCCTTTGGCATTGCAGATCATCAGGTCTTCTGCGTGCAACTTTCGGTGGATGTGATCCAACGTCTCAAAAGGGGTATCTGTATGAAGTGTCTTGATCCATATTTGGTTACCTTTTATTTGATCGGTGTCGAAAGCATGTAAAGGCTGTCCGAGCTCATGCATGACAAAGTTGGTAATATCTACCACATTGTTAATCGGGTTCACTCCGATAGTTTTCAAACGATTTTGTAACCAGGGCGGTGAATCTGTTACCTGAACTTGAGAGAAGGTGAGACCAGCGTATCGTAAACATTTTTCAGGGTTTTCGATGATGATTTCAAAGGAGGACGACCACTTGATATCTTTTTTGTAAGCATCTATTGAAGGAGGGATCAACTTGGCTTGATAGCCTCTAATTTTTAGTGCGGCGTATAGGTCGCGAGCTACACCATAATGACTCATGGCATCGGCTCGATTGGGTGTAAGGCCAATTTCAAGGGTTTCGCCTCCCTCGATGCCTTCTGCCTCTAAACCTATATCAGTCAAAACTTCTGCAATCTTTTGGAGATTTAGATTTGTGTGGAGGTATGTTTTGAGCCAACTATGTGATATTTTCATAGGTTGTTTCTAAGACTTTTGGGGATAGGGAGGCTATGTGAGTGGAAGAGACCAACTTAGGTATTGACTACGATAGGCATGACCAACATGAAAACCTCTTCGCCCTCTTCTAGACCATCTACAGGTTTTAAGATTCCTGCTCGGTCGGACTCAGACATCTCTAGAGTAATGTCTTCAGCATTCAAATGAGAAAGCATCTCGATCAAAAATCTCGAGTTAAATCCAATGGTTATATCACCACCTCTGTGATCACAGTGTAAGTGTTCGTGGGCTTTATTAGCAAAGTCTAGATCTTCGGCCATGATTTTGAGTTCACTGCCTACTAGTTGTAAACATACTTGGTGTGTAGTTTTGTTTGAAAAAAGTGCTAAACGTTTGATCGAACGGAGAAAACTTATACGATTGACGATCAATTTCTTATTATTTTCTTTTGGGATGACCGCTTCGTAATTGGGGTAGGTGCCATCGATGAGCCTGCAAACTAGGATCTTATCTTCAAATAAAAATCGAGTGTTGGTTTCGTTGTATTCGATAGTGATAGTCCCTCCTGTGCTGGATAAAATATTTTTCAATAGATTGAGCGGTTTTTTAGGAATGATAAATCGGGCGGTTTGTTCAGCTTTTATATCTTTTCGGACGTATTTAACCAACTTGTGGGCATCTGTACCAACAAAGGTGGCCCCTTCGGGAGTGAGTTCAGAAAACACTCCGGTCATCACTGGGCGGAGCTCATCGGTTCCTGTAGCAAACAGCGTCTTATCGATGGCTTCCGAGAGGATGCTGGATTTCAAGGTCACTATACTAGGAGTATCCAAAGTGGGGGCTTGGGGGAATTCTTCTGCATTTTGCACTGCTATACTATAATCCCCCTGCTCGGATACTATTTTGAGGATATTTTTTTCTTCTTGAATGGATAAGGTGAGAGGTTGTTCAGGGAAGGTCTTTAAGATATCGGTCATCAAACGTGCCGGGACGGCAATCTTTCCAATTTGATAAGATGTTACAGTAATATGGGCTATCATAGTAGTCTCAAGATCCGAGGCTGTTATGGTGAGTTGTTTTTCCTTAAGATTAAAAATAAAATTATTTAAGATGGGGAGTGTATTGTTGGTGTTTATCACACCGCTCAAGGCTTGTAATTGTTTTAAGAGTTCAGAGCTGGAGACGATAAATTTCATAGATCTTCTTCGTTTGTACTGGTTAAGATCGTAAAGGTACTTTTTTTTGAAAAGTGCTATGGGATTTGATGAGGTAAGATCCTAACTAAGGATATCAATATATCGATATGCTCATTTAAATGGCAATGTTGTACTTCTACATTGTAGTATAGGAATATCGTTTTTGCTAGCATATACCGACAACGAACCATTATCTTGTACAACTTCATTATTTTACAGGATAAGATCGAAACTTTTTTCTTCTTCAAGGCATCAAAGCAGAGATGATGGGTGAGAGAGAAAAATTCACTATTCCCAATTTCCGCATAAACTTTTGGATAAATATCAGCTACATCGTTTGAATCAGGCAGAAAAAAGTAGGTTTTAAACTAATAATTTGATTAGTTATAGTTATTGTATGGGGCAACAATATGATCCTCATTACGGAATTCGAACAAGGCTTAAAGATATCGTTGGCAAACTTTCTAACGAAGCATAAGGCTTCTTTGAACAAGTTATCAATTTTTTTAAGCTGTTTTCTGCACCGATATTACTAATACTAAACATACGGTTGAGTCAAACTCATATTTCTATCCCTTCAGATTTAAGGTCACATTACGTGAAGGGCCGTCGCCATGGACAATGTAGATCATTAGTTCACCAAACTGGATGATGACATATTCATTAGCATCCTTTGAAGCAACCTCATTTTAATGAAAGTTGATATAGTTGAACACTTTTCCAGCCAATGTCTTTGGTAAAAAGAGTGATAACAGCATCTCCAAAGCTTGAGGGCATATTTTTAAACGTATTGATACATGCATAACATAACCGTTATATGTTGGTATACAAAAATAAGGCTCCCAATCGTAGCGTGGGAGGGACTCGAACCCCCGACCTCCGGGTTATGAATCCGACGCTCTAGCCGGCTGAGCTACCACGCCTGAAAAACACTGCAAAGATAGACTTTACGCTATAATAGAGAAATTTTGTTGGGATAGAACTAATTAAAGTAAAATATATTACTCATCACTATTAATAATTATTGATTATTATTTATTAAATTAATATATATAATGATTTAATTGTAATGTTTTAATTATATTTAATATCTTACAAATTAATAATAGATAAAAAAATAAAATTGATGATTAGCTCTATCGTATAGGGTCTATTGACCTTCTATCAAACAAAAGTGGGTATCAATACTATCAATCTTCAAGTAACCTTAGATATCCATGGCAATCTGGTTATAGGTAATATCAAGTCAGCAGCGGGTTTGGATCATGTGCTCTTTATCAAAAAAGTAAAATTAATAAAGGTCTCTGTAAAACGTTTGGTGGAACTCATTAGGAAAGACATAACTGAAAAATATAAAACCCCAATAGATTCTTCTCTGCCTTCCTCTAGATTAGATTTGATTATTGGATTAAAAAAAATGAATAATAAAAATAATACTAATATTTAGTTTCATGTTATTTACCTCCTTAATTTTAGGGCAATGATGGATCAATATTGGCACAAAACAATCTAAAACCACCTTGGTTAGCCTGGATCCATACGTCAAGTGGAGGATATACCCTTATATGAGGTAATTAATAGATGCTTTATTTATTAATGACCAGAAAGAAATAGTCGGTATGTGAATAGCTTGTTTAAAAGAGCTCATCGCTCGATATGATAAAGTAGATAGAATTTTGCAACGGAATCCGATAAGTTATTCCGTGCCTAATTATGATATGAGCAGGATTAATCCTTCTCAGGCCAAACAAACTAAAGCAGGAGAAAATATATATTGGATATGATTGGAATATAGTATAATATAAATCGATCATAAAGATTAGTATAATAAATAAATTGGTAAGAGACTTTGACTAGACTGAAATTTAGACGCCACCCGGAAAAGCAACCTCTATAGATGATCCAGAAGCTGTTGATGAACACTATAAGTGGGGGGCTTGTTTGCAGATAAGTATCAATACGAGAACTCTCCAATCTACTCATTCCTCTCGATGGATAAATCAGCGATACTCTCTTACCAATCAAAGAAAAATTGTGGTATGATAAGTTTGTAATAGATAGTCTAGCTTGATCAGTATTTAAAAACGGTGGTTTTTAGGGGATTGAATAGGGTAAAAATTGGAAAAAGAATCCTTGCCTTAAAGGTTGGAGTGTGCCGATAAGAGATGAATGGATAGGCGCTCTCCAATCATATAATGTTTTACATTTCATACAAGTTTTTGAATAAAAATTCATGTTTTAGAGAACGGGGGTTCATACCTCTAAAAATGGAGGTATAATTAAAAGTGCTGGTAAATATTAAACGTAAGATAATTTACAATCTAATGCCACACAATCCATAAGCATCAGTTCACAAGTGAATGTGAATGATGCAAGCTCCTCAGTAAGTAGCCTTACCATCAGGTGTATTAAAGATCAATATAATGATTTAACACTTACTTTGTTAAATTTTTTGATATGATAAGTTTCTGTATTTCAGTAGTTCCCTCCCCAATAGTGCATAGCTTAGCATCTCGATAAAATTTTTCTACCGGAAAATCTTTGGTATAACCATATCCACCAAAGATTTGTACTGCCTCGTTGGCAATGCGTACACAAGCCTCCGAGGCATAGTATTTACACATGGCGCTTTCCGTAGTCATCGACATACCTTTTTGTTTTTTGTCACAAGCTTTATAAATCAATAGTTCAGACGCTTCTATCTCGGTGGCCATCTCGGCCAATTTGAAGGCAATGGCTTGAAATTTCCCTATGGTTAGTCCAAATTGTTGTCTTTCTTGGGTATACTTTAAGGCGGCTGCAAAGGCCCCTTTAGCAATCCCTAGCGAAAGTGCTGCGATAGAAATCCTACCCCCATCGAGTATTTTCATAGCTTGGATAAAACCCTCTCCGACCGCACCCAAGCGTTGGCTGTCGTGGACACGGCAATCATTGAAAATAAGTTCAGCGGTTTCTGAGGCGCGCATCCCCAATTTATTCAATTTCTTTCCACTAGAGAAACCTTTGGTGCCCTTTTCTACGACAAAGGCCGTCATCCCATTATTATCCCCTTTTTCTCCTGTGCGCACGATGACCACAGTAATCTCTGCACTAATGGCATGTGTAATGAAGTTTTTGGTTCCGTTGAGTACCCATTCGTCCCCTTCGCGGCGGGCAATAGTGCTCATATTCTTAGCATCGGATCCTGCGAAAGCTTCAGTAAGCCCCCAAGCCCCTACACAAACACCTGTAGCTAGCTTCGGCAACCATCGTTTTTTTTGTACCTCATTAGTAAAGGAGAGAATATGGTTTGTACAAAGAGAGTTATGTGCTGCTATAGATAGGCCGATGGAAGGATCGACCTTCGAAATCTCTTCGATAAGACTGACGTATTCAAAATAGGACAATCCGGATCCACCAAATACCTCTGGCACAAGTACCCCCATATATCCCATATCGCCCATCTTTTTGAATAGATCGAGGGGGAAATGTTGAGTTTCATCCCACATCATGATGTGTGGCCGGATATTTTTCTCAGCAAAATCTCTCACAGATGTGGCTAGTAGTTGTTGAGAGTCTGATTTTTCTAGATTCATGAGATTAATCATACATTATAATAATAAATACAATTTTATTTTTTGAAATTTTACTCATTCATCCTTTCTTAACCTTCTAATCATTAGAAAGTAGTATCTTTTTCTTTATATTTTTATTATTTTTGGAATAAAAACACTCAGATAAGGATGTTTTTTTTAAACTGGTCTATGGTTGCTTGATTGATCGATTTATTTTGAATATCCCTTGAAAGGACGATTTCAAAACTTGCGATGATTTTTTCAATAGATGTCTCAGGAAGAGCATAAACTTCCTTCAATTGTATTACGAAAATAAAAATGCCTAGAGCATTTCTATAACTGATTATCCTGCGGGCGAGTTTTTCTTGGCCCGTATATTCCAAAAGGGTTTTCCAATCTGTGTGATTGAGATCTTTTTTCGGTGGAGAGGATGGGAGGATTGCCTTTGAGTCTTTTCGGGATCTATCGAGCCGACTGCAAGGTTTGAGTTGGTTTAATTTATCATCGCTGATGACAAAACATTTTTTAATACGCTCTATATAAGATAATACACTAAGTGATTTTTTATATTTTAAAACAATACTGGCTTGCTTGGGAAAAAACCCCAAGGTTTCCCAGTCTTTTTGGCTAAGCTGGTTAGGCTCTAAAAGAGAACTTTCTCCAGAGAAAGACTTTCTTTTTGAGAGGAAATACTTTTTATTACAATCGAGCTCTTGTTTAAATTGAACGAACGTTTTCTTGTCTGTTTTAGAAACTGCTAGCCTCTTGTCTTTCGAATAATACTTAAGAACATAAAGCTCTAAAAACAATCCACATGAGAACAGGATCGAAACCAAAATCCCTTTTTGCTGTGTTTGTGTGATTTCAAAGTAGGATTTCAGTTTTTCCATTCGATGGAATCATCAAGAATTGTTTACCCCTTCGTCTGTTTTTGTATCAGACTTGGGTTTGGTCATAAGCACTTTATAGAAAAAGTAAAAGGTAAATCCTGCAATCAATGTCTGAACGACAATAGCTGTAACAATGACTTCTCTGGTCATGATTTTAGTTTTTCTTTAGTTTCCTTGAGTACGTGATATACCATAACACAAGCAAATATAAAAATAATAAGCATAAGAATGCGGGCTAAATGGGTGTAAAACATTTTCTCTTCCAAGCTCTTGTATTGTACGGGATCTGTACTTTATACTATTTGTGCTCGAAGCTCTGATTGAATAAATTTATTTATTAACAAGGACTTGTATAATTCTCAGTTATGGTTATGACCAAAAATAAAACTATCTAAAGCGTGACTCCAATCGTTATTTTACGGTTTGAAAATGACTCCTAGAAGTATAAAGAGCAATATATAAAGGGTGATGTACTGTATATGAGATGTTTCACTACTTTAGAAAGTCGGAGGTCAGCACCCAAAGTGATTTCTTTCCATCTCTTATAGATCCCCAAAACCCAGACAAAGATAATCACTTATAAGAAAGTCAGTATAACAATGCTTACCGTACCCGCTCAATAATCGTATTTATCAAATACGCCTTAGTTGAAAAATAAAACCGTAGAAAAACCCATGGCCAAAATAACGGAGCCAAGAACCCAAGCGCCCTTTGATTGACTTCGTTTAAATTCGTCTTGAAATAGCTCCATCCATGGGGTTCCTAGAGATATTAAAAAGATAATTCCAGCAAAGAATAATAATCCAAACCACAATAAGCCAACTAGAGGTGCCAGAATTATACCTCATTTCTGAAATATATAAAGCATCGTTTGGAAGGCTATACCAAAACTCTCATTTTCTTTAACCCAATCGATACCCAAATAACCCGATGCGATAGGGATGGCGATAGCACTTACTAAGATCACCTCGACAAATCCGTTGGTAAATCATGCTGAAATATTATTAAAAGCCATTTCTTTCTTCGCATCCACACTAGAAAGCATAGCAGAAGACTGTACCCAAGCCTATATAAATAGAAAAAATATCCATCCTGCCGCTGCCAACCATACCTTAGAATCCTAGATCGTGTAGAATTGGGGTATTCAAAAAAGTTCAAGCCGCCCCAAGCACTTGTATCATAATGTTCGGCAGTAGCACCAGATGTACCTAATGTACAACCTCTAATAGTTAGCAAAGCTACAAAAATCATGAGTATTGGCATGGCTACTTTGCAGACTTTTTAGATACCTCTTAACCCTTTAGAAAGGATATAAATATTTAGTATTAGACAAAGGGTATAAAACACAACACCTTCTTAAGAGATAAAAATCGTAGAGGTACTGATGTTAATATATCCTTGAAGAATTGGGGTGTTTCCGATTGATTCATGCCCAAAAAATACCGATCAATGAATGCATGATATACGAGAACGTCCAAAACTAAACATAACAGTAAAAAGCCGCTCTGGTGACGTTGCTGAAAATACCCAAGGTAATCACATATTTCCACAAACCTCTTCCTATTAAAATATTGATAATAAAAGATAAACTACGGATGCTACGTTTTGCGCTCAATCGAACCAAAGACCATTCGAAATAAAGCAGAGGAAGTCCCATGACAAAAAAAATAAACGGCATATGGAATGATGAAAGTTCCTCCTCTATTTTCAATAAATTATATCGAGAAATGTATAAAATTTCACAGATCCATATCACTTCCTGCAGTAGCCAAAATAAAACCTATTCTAACCCCCAAAATATTCTACTTTTTTTTTGCATAAGTATATAAGTTGTCAGTATTGGTAGAGTTGCATTAAGATGATTGGGCTTTTTGAGACTAAGTTATTACATCTCTTTCCCTATGTCGTTTTGCAGCTTGATGTACTAATAGACATAGGCTTGTGAAAAGTACAATGAGAAGTATTCTAGCGAAATTGCTGTAAGATATTTTACGTTCCAATTGGGCGATCACGATAGGATCTGTCGACTGAACGATACGTTCTTTAAGACTAGCTTGTGTGATCGTTTTAATCAGAGAAGAATTATCCAGCATCCAACCGTTACCCGAAGTGAGATTTTTTATAACACCGATCCAGTCGTTGTTGAGCGGTGTGAAGATAGCAGCCAATAAGACCATCAACAATAGATATGGAGTAATGTATTGGCTGATATATTTCAATGCTATCGGTAACTTGATGTGTGCTCCTTCATTGATTTCTTTCCACCCCTTGTCCATACCGAGTACCCACACAAAAGCTATAGACTCCAATAAAGCCAATAGTACGATACTTAATGTACCAGCCCAATAGTCGTATTCGTCGAAGACCCCTTGGTTGTAAAACAAGACTGTAGGTATCCCCACGATGAATACAAGTACTCCGAGAACCCAAGCACTTTTTTCGCGCTTCCATTGAAATTCATCCCGGAGCATCCCTACCCAGGGGGTTCCAAAAGCCAGCGCAGTGGTGATCCCAGCAAAGAACAATAGACCAAACCAGAACAATCCTCCAAGTGGGGCAAGAATGCTTCCCCATTGCTGGAACAAATAAGGCATGGTTTGGAAGGCTATACCGAAACCTGCATTTTCTTTGACCCAATCTATGCCTAAATAACCAGAAGCGATAGGGATAACGATAACGCTAGCCAAGATTACTTCGGTAAATTCGTTAATAAACCCTGATGTGAGTGCTCCCAAAGCGATATCTTCTTTGGATCTTATATAAGAGGCATAGCATTGGATCAATCCCATCCCCATCGAAAGCGTAAAGAATATCTGTCCGGCTGCAGCCAGCCATGTTTTTGGATCCCAGATTGTCTCAAACCGTGGATTCCATAAAAAATTGAGGCCATCCCAAGCATTAGCATCAGGATGCTCAGCGGTAGCACCGCTAGTACCAATAGTCCATCCTTTGATCGCTAGAGCCAAGGCAAATAACAACAATAAAGGCATACCAATCTTGGCCATTTTTTCTATACCGTTCAGGCCTTTTGAAAGGATATAAGTATTGAGTAAAATACACAGGATATAGATGACAACAGCTTCGTAAGGGATAAAAGTAGTAGAGACATTGATATTGACATAATTTTCAAAAAACCGAGCTACTTCCGATTGGCTCATGCCTGAGAAAGTACCACTCAAAGAATGCATCACATAGGATATAGTCCAAGATTCTAAATAGGAGTAGTAAGCGAGTATGGCGATGTTAGAAAAGATTCCTATGACTCCGACATACTTCCAGATCTTCCCTCCCTTCCCTAAAGTGTGTATGATGAATGGTGTGCTGTGATTGCCTGATTTACCAGCCAATCGGCCCATGGCCCATTCCATCAAAAATAAGGGGATACCCATCAAAATAAAACAGATCAAATAAGGGATCAGGAAAGCCCCCCCACCGTTTTGTGCTGCTTGTATCGGGAATCTTAAAAAATTACCAAAACCTACTGCATTTCCAGCCATGGCTAGGATAAGGCCCACCCGTGAATCCCAAGACTCTTTTTTACTCATCATTAAAACTTTTAAGTATAAAGATAACTGATATAAAATAAATATCTCGGCAATTATAAATCATTTGCAATAAATTAGCAAATAAAAGAATAGGTATTTTGATACAAATATCACAAGCTTAATGTTTAAAATATTAATAATCTTATAAATAATACAAATCGTATAGTATAAAAAGTTTTTTTTATAAATCAATAAATAAGCTTCCTCTTGACGAGGATATTATCTCTGATCTGAATAAGTATAGCTCAGATCAGATAAAGGATGATATTTAGTTCAAAAGTTATAAAAAATAGGTAGATGAAAAATAAACTTATTTGAGTTACTCGTATCCCTCCCCCCAAGTTTCTTAGTAACACGTGTACACAGATCGAAGCAATTACTTTCGACATGGATTTTAATTTCTTCGATCATGTTTAATAATATTACCTCCAATTACTACGAAATAAACATTTTTTGATGTTACAATAGTGATTTATCATTTCGATAAGCGCTTGTGATCCCAATGCATCTTGTGTTTCCATACTAAAAAGTGTTTTTTTTGATGATAGCATTCTGTTTAGATGGTAGTTTTTCCAATAGATAGATCATCTCCTCATCCCAAAGATGAGCCAATATGCTTTCCATAGAGGTACCTCATCAAAGTCAGGACATTTAGGAGCAACAATAGAATGAAATCTTTGCTTAACTTTTTTTTTGGAAGAAGTTTATTTATAATATTTTCAGGAACAATGATTATTTTTTAATAATCAGTAGATTCTATTGAGAGCTGCTTGAGGAGATTTTTTGGGTAATCCTTTTACACTATCAGAGTAAAGGGTTGGGGTGTTTTGCATACAAAGCAGACAATTGTGGCAAGAGTGTATTATAAGGAAGGTAATGGGAAGGTGGCTTGAAAAATTTTAATAATTGATTGGGTCATGATATCAGCTGGTATTTACGTGCGCGGAATTCTGTATTCTCTTTTCAATGTTTAAAAATAATCATTAGCCAGTGCCTCATCTGGTAAGCCATCTTATCCAAGCAAAAGGACATCTTTTTGTAGATAGAGGGCTTTGATAAAAGCCGTATAATCCAAAGATTAGCTAATCTCTAAAAAGGATTATACGTTTATATTCAGCCTAAAACAATAGAGTAACATTTGGAAGTATACGGCTTCTCAGTCATACTGAGTTTCTTCGAATATTGAATCTGTATAGTCTTGTATTCGGGTCGATTGAGATAGAGTTTGATAAACCAATTTTTCAGTTAAAAAGTGTTCGGAAGGACCAAATTGTTTTCACAGGGAACAAATTAGGTGATTTTCAGAAATATTCCTTCGTATTTTTCCAATAATGTCTTCTAGATATAGTTTATAACCTCAAGGGTAGATGGTTATTTTTTAGGTAGATAAGAGATCCTGACCACGCATAAGATGATATTTTGAAAAGCATTGTTTTTTTAATACTTATGTTTATACCAATCAGAAGTGTTTACGTTCATCTCGATATGCGCCCAATCAAGACGACATCTCCTATCTTGGCCTTTGCATGGTAAAAAATCAGGCCCCGCATCATGATTCGTCATAACCATGTTGATAAGACTTATATGAATATTCTCCTATCGTTCTTTGGATTCTGATTAAGCGAAAATTCATTTCTTAAAAGTAATGTAAAAATTCTTCTTTTAAGCCCGTGAATAGGATTAATCTAAAATTAAGGATTTTACAGATGGAAATGATTGATAGTTGGGAATAGTTTTTACATTTGTCAAGGCATCTTGGAGAGTATATCTCGGCCTGTATGAATAAAACATCTCTATGCCTACAATGGTAAGACTACTGGTTTAGGGTTCCAAATATTTTTTTTTAGAGGGTGTATACTTTGTAGAAAGCCTTCATTTTACTACATATTTTTTTTTTTGGAAAGTGTAATCCTTATTAGGGATTATTCTACATCTTTTTGGTGATTCATGTCATTTTGTAGAATAAAATTTAGTATTCGTATGACGACAAAACAAACTATTAGTTTTATTATAAAAATACTTCAGCCATTTTCATAGCCAATTGCAGTCATGTTTTTTTTTCGCATATGTCTGGACCATAGACATTTCCTTGAGGCCTTATTTCTTGAAGATTATTTTGAATCGTGTGGCGGAGCGGCCGACAGAAGGTATTCTTCAGCATATTATTATACCTGCGTTCTCATATCTATTTATACTCTTTTTGTTACTGGCCATCTATAGGATGCATGATTATTTCATTTTGATCAGGATGTTTCCCCAGCTTCGTAAAAGGGTGATTAATAAGGCTTTTAGTACACCGCTTGGACAAAGTTATGAGTATTATCAGGATAACTTTTCGGGAAACTTGGCCAACAAGGTCAATAATTTGGCCAATGGTATTCCTGAACTTGTACGGATTTTCGTCGATATATTTGTGGCTCAAATTTTGGCACTTACTGTTGCGATTTATACTTTGTGGCAGGTCAATATCAACTTCGGACTTTTTATGTTATTTTGGTCGGTCTCGTTTTTGATTTTATGTCTATTTTTTTTCCAAAGGACTTGCAACGCTTTCAGATTTATGATCAGAATTGGGCTCAACCATCACTGGCCAAGTAGTCGATGTATTGTCTAATATATTGTCGGTACGTTTGTTTGCTAGGCGAGCTTTGGAGAGTTCATCGTTCGAACATATATTGGATCGGTACGTCAAAACTGAGCGTAGGCTTGAGTGGAATCAATTCTAGATCATCACTTTTTATAGTATATCCTTTAGGCTGATGTAGGCTGGCAACCTCTATCTTTTAATTAAAGGTAGACAAGAGGGCTGGATCACTGTAGGAAATTTTGCCTTGGTAATGACCATCAATGTTGTGATTTTTGATTATCTATGGATGATAACCTGTGAGTTTTTGCGCTTCTCTGGGCTATGGGGACAGATCACTCAAGACTTACGAACGTTCATCGCTCTTCCTAAAATCCAGGATAAGGTTACGGCCAAGGCACTTGTCGTCAAAAAAGGAGAAATCGTTTTTGATACGGCTCGATTTCAGCATAAATCTTCCGATGGGATACTCTTTCAAGGCTAATCAGTGTGCATTGCCGCTGGACAAAAAATGGGATTGGTCGGGTATTCTGGTGGGGGGAAATCCACTTTTATCAATCTTATTATCAGAATTTTTAATATGGATTCCGGTCGGATCCTGATCGATGGTCAAAATATTAGCGAAGTTACACAAGACTCACTACACGAAGCCATTGCTATGATCCCACAGGATCCTTTACTTCTTTCACATGTCTTTGATGGAAAATATCCATTATGACAGAGTGGAGACCACAGAGAAGAAAGTGATAAAAGATACTAAGAGGACCTATGCTCATGAATTCATTTCGAAATTTACACAAGGATATGAAACCCTTGTGGGAGAAAGAGGGATAAAACTCTCAGGCGGACAACGCCAACGCATTGCTATAACGCGTGCCATATTCAAACATGCACCCATCCTGATTTTGGATGAGGCTACCTCACAATTGGATTCGCTCACCGAGGAGCTCATACAAGAGTCTTTATGAAAGTTGATGGAGGGAAAAACTACATTAGTGATTACACATCGCCTCTCCAAGCTTTTGCATATGGATCGTATCCTTGTATTCGATCAAGGGAAGATTATAAAAGATGATACACATCAGGAGTTGCTCGATAAGAAAGGCCTTTATAAAACCTTGTGGAAAGCACAAGTAGATGATTTATTGCCCGATACGGTTCTATAAGAAAAAGGCTGGCAATTGAGTCAATCAACTATCGGTTTTTGAATTTTTTTCTAAATTTTCATTCTTCATTAGCTCAACGGCGCCTTCCTCATCAGGCTTAGGGTCTTTTTTACAGCTTGGCGGATGACCAATACATACAAGGTTGGTACGAAAAATATCGCCGAAGCTGTGGCTAATATCATCCCGGCGAATACGACGTAGCCTCGGCTTATCCAGGCGCAGTCCCAGTATCACTTAAAAATATCAATAGAATCATTCCGATGATTAAGGCTACAGCAGAGATTATCAATATCGGACGCAAACGAAGCATAGCAGTATATAAGGCTGCTTTAGACAACGACTCAACTTGACTTCATAACGGGTTTTACAAAACCCCACGATCAGGATGGTATTTTTGGCCACCAACCCTATTTGTGTATAAATACTATTGGTAAGCTTGGCTAATTAGAGCGCTAGAAAAGTCCCTAATACTTCAATAGGTACCGATAACAGTACGGCAAATAATGGTATAGACTAACTCTCCCCATAGAGGGCTGCTAAGAGCAATAAAACTAACAATTGCGAAAGCCATAAAATCAAACTAATCTTGTTACCTACCTCGATCTCATTCTTGCTCGTACCAGAAAATTCATAAGTATAACCATTGGGTAAGACCTTTTCGAATATTCTTTTATCAGGACCTATAGAAAGTCTCCATAGCTCTTTCCTGAGACGCTCTCTCCGTTGATCCCTATATCGAATACTCCAAATAGCAGTGGTGGGATTATCATCCCTTGTTAATTGCTCATATAGTATTATAAAATTTTGTAAATATCGTCAAGAAAATGACCTTCAGATTGGGCAAAGACTTTAAATGTTATGTTGTACAATGTGAAGTCATTGACATAAAAGCTATCTAAAAAGGTCTGGGGCGCTAAGTTTACGTCACTGAGATCCAAGCCTAGTTTTTTAACTTTTTCCCAGTCGATGACCAGTTCGATCTCTGGATTACCTGTCTTGAAGCTCGAAAAAGTAAATAAGATTTAAATATATTATTATAAGATACTTAAGTATTATTTTTTTTTTAACTCAATGGAGCTTTTATACCATTCCCAAAGCCTGTTTAATCACAAAAAAATCCTCCTATTGAGGCTAAAACTTCAATGGGAGGTGGTGTGAGTGCCATTATATTGGCTCCCTTGATCTGAGAGAATTCTTTTTATATCTGAACGGTAATCTATTGGATTTGGTCTGCTGGAGTATTTAGCTCAGCCAAAAGTTTGAGAATAACGAAAGGAATACCAGAATTTGAAATATTTGTACTGTTGAGAATATTGAAACTGGACATTGAATGGGCCTGTTATACAAAAGGGTTTTTGCTTAGGATTTTATCAATTTTCCTATCACTACGAGTCCTTTCTTCAGAGACTGCTGACGGTAATTCCACACTAATAATTGTAAACACCTTATTATCAATGGTTATAAAGGGGATTGGGATACTTTTTCCCAAGAAACCTACTCCAATATAAATTACGATGAGCAGGATGACCATCAGCGACAGATGTGTAATGTTATTTTAGACCGTTTCTCAACCCACACATTAAATTTATAAAAGTACTTGTAGAGTCCTTTATCATCTTTATTAACACCGGATTGGGACGCATCATCAAAGCACAAAGAGTTAGTGCTAAATTTAGGACTACTAGAGCGCCGATATCGATACAAATAAGGCAATAATGATGGCAAATTATTGATACAAATCTCTAGTGATGCCAGGTATGAAGACGGTTACACAAGATAAGTGCGATGACAATTACTAGTCCACTGACTTTCTTCATCGATGGTAGTATGTCTTCCTTAGCCGAGAGTTTGTTATGGTCGATCTGGTATTGTACAGCTTCGACCACGACGATAAGATCATATACAACTAAATAACCGATAGCCAAAACCAAGGCAAACAAAGTCAGTGTATTGATCTAAAATCCTAGTATGGAGATAAAGGTAAAAGTTCCAATGATCGACCGGTACAACGAGGATAAGGATCAGAATAATACGCCGATTCTGTAAGAAGAGAAAGACGACGATCAATACCAAGAACAAGGCCTCAATGAAAGTTTTGATCACTCCTTTGATCGAGACATTTACGAATAGAGTCATGTCGTAGATAATGGTCTATTGAAGTCCAAGCGGGAAGTTTTTCTCTAATTTTTTCATTTCTGCCCGCACGAGTTTAGCCGTTTCAAGTGCATTACCGTAGACGGGTGATGGAGGGGGGGGGGAGGGGCTAAAACGATCTTCTCATTGATCTTCCACTCCCCTGAGTAATAAGCTGAACCAGTTTTATCCTAGTAAAATCTTTGAGTTTGATCAACATACCGCTGTAGATTTTGCGAAATAATTATGATTTCAAATTTATCTGGACGGCTCAAGTGGCCTTGAACTCTCAAAATTCAAATATTTATCCTTTGGGTGTAGTGGGCGGTCTATGAATCCGGCTACAACATAGACGTTTTATCCGCTTACCGTTTGAATAATCTCTTGAGAGATCAGATTGAAACGGGACATCTTTTGTGGATCAAGCTAGATTTGCATGGCGAAATCCTAGCCGCCAAAATCCATCACTATACCCACTCATTTGAGCCGTGCCAAGGTGTTTTTGAGGTAAATGTCGACATAGTTATTAAGAGATTTTTTATTATAACAGTTATATAGTAAAAATAATACCACAAATTGTAAGATATTATTTGAAGCTTTGGTGGTCGAGATCCCTGTGCGTTTAACCTCTTCGGAGTAATAAAGATTGAACCAACGATACTCTATTTTGAACACCCAATGCAGTAATGTCAATATCGGTACCAGGTTCAAAAATGATGTTGATTGTGTCAAACTGGCATTATCTATACTTCTTCTATTTTTTCTTGTCTAATCGTTTCTTTCAATTGGACATTGACGAGTTAGGTGTAGTTTTTCAATGCATAGTCAATACAAGCTTTAAGAAAAAAGGACTTTTCTTGGGCCTACATCTGTAGAATGGTGAAAAACGGTTAAGCTGAAGAAGCGGCAAAACATAATTGACACTTTGTATCGTTTAGCTGATCAATGATATAGATTTAAAAAATAATATTTTTTTTAAAGTACAAATAAAAGTGTATAAATAATCTTTTTACAATATTATTTACTAATCAATAGATATATAAATATTGATACTATTTTTAAAAACCGTATAATGATTTTACTTCTGATATCTCCTTATTTATTCATTTTATGTGCTTCCCTAACTTCCAATAACATAGAATGGTGAAATTTTGCTTACGATGTCTTTCAAAGTATCACGTTCGTATAATTGACAAAGTTTTTTTAAGTTGACTTGAGGAAGGTGTGAGAATGGGAGCACAAATAGAACATTTATTTAATATTTTTCTACCAATTTTTCATCGAGCATTTCTAAGAGGGTGGGTAAAAAATCTTATTTTTTTGAGGGTTTGATAAGATCTTTGAAATACATCTCCTCCTATAGCATCTAATACGATATCCATTTCTTTGGTTACTTCTTCAAATTTTTATTAATGATAATCGATGACTACATCTATGCCAAGATCTTTCAAGTAAGCGTAATTACGGCTTGAAGCAGTACCAAAAACCATAACTCCTACTTCTTGAGTTATTTATACAGCAATGATATTTTCATCTACAGTTACACACTCTGCATAGATGTCCATCTTATCTAAAGAATTAATGTATGAGAATACCAGATTTCCTGCAAAAAAAATATTTAACTTTTATCCCTGCTTCCACAACTTGCTCTCGCAAGGTCAAATCTCAGTATCACACGGGTAATGACCCAGCGCTTTACTAGTCCATAACCACCGTCTCGTGTTTTATAATCGACATAATTTGTAGAGAAAGCTTTAGTCCGCATGACTTGATTTTCTCTAAAAGATGGAAACTTAGCTTCTACAATATGTCAAGCACATCAGCAAACCCGAACGTATTTATAGCCTTTATAGATTTGTATTCTTGTTTCATGTTAGAAGAGTTGATAAATTCAGATAACTCTATGCAAAGAATAATTACTTTAGGGTAAAATAATCGTCGTGAAATAACAATTCTTTTCTATAATATTATACACAGTATTTTATTTAGGCTTTGATGAAGTTATCTATTGCTTGACTATCTATGTCTATGTATTGTCGGCATAATTCCCTTTTGTTAAACATAGAGATAAATTTCATTTAACCAAAATCCATCACCTCACAAATTTCTTCATCGATGCGTAATACAGCTTTCATCTTTTGCGTGGATTCAGCTCCTACAGGGATGACAATCAATCCACCGATTTTCAATTGATCTTTTAGGTCTATTGGAATGAAAGGGTCTGCTGCTGTGACAAGGATCTTATCAAATGGGGCAAAACTAGGTAATCCCTTAAATCCATCTCCAAAACCTTGATAACTAGTATAATAAGAGAGCTTTTTGAATATTTTTTTTTGAGAAGTTAAACAGAGTTTTCTGCCTTTCGATAGTGAATACCGTAGCGTCCATTTCCAGTAGAACGGCCGTTTGATAGCCTGAACCCGTACCAACTGCAAGGATAGTATCACAAGATTGTAAATCAAATAATTGACTCTGAAAAGCTACCGTATATGGATTAGAAATAGTTTGTGCTGCAGCGATAGGAAAAGCCTTCAATTCATAAGCGTGACCCCCCAAGGCAAAGTCGAAAAACAGATGCCTAGGCACTCGGCTCATTGCTTCGAGTACCTTGATATCTTCAATGCATATACAACGAAACATTTCGATCATTTTTTATCTGACCTTGATGCTTGAACGAATTTGGCAAAATGGTAACTTTAGACGAAGTTTATTGAACTAAATCAGTGCCACAAAGATAATAGCAAGGTTTTGAAATAATCCGGTTAATTACCATTCATCTAAAAAAGTCCATTTGAGGTCGTTCAGTAGATATATGATCAGCACATAAAAGAAATCAGAAGCCCTACACAAATATTTATTTTGCACGAACTTAGATATTTTATTACAATGATAAAAACTGCTGATTTGAGATAGACTTTTTGTAGACGAAAATAAAACTTTATAATACGTCAAAAAAAATAAATAAATATGTTTAAAATAAGATATCTATACCTTATAATAGTTTGGTGAGTATGGCTAAAATTCTATGATAGGATACATAATTTTACCCTTTTAAAGGTGGATAATTGGTTTGATAATGGATAAAATAAAAAATCGAATATTTGTAAATCGTAAAAATCTTTATACATTTGCACTCCGTTATGATGATCAAGAATATTGAGTGATTTTCCTTGGGCATAAGCCGGTGTAGCTCAGCTGGCTAGAGCACGTGATTTGTAATCTCGGGGTCGGGGGTTCGAATCCCTTCACCGGCTCAATTTTTTTTAATAAAAAGGGGAGATACTCAAGTGGCCAACGAGGACAGACTGTAAATCTGTTGGTGTACACCTTCGCAGGTTCGAATCCTGCTCTCCCCACGTCTTCTTCTACACAAGAAGATATTAATAAATCGCGGAAGTAGCTCAGTTGGTAGAGCGTCAGCCTTCCAAGCTGAATGTCGCGGGTTCGAATCCCGTCTCCCGCTCATTAAGGGGTATTTGGCCGATGTAGCTCAGGGGTAGAGCGCTTCCTTGGTAAGGAAGAGGTCACGGGTTCAATCCCCGTCATTGGCTCGAAAGACCAACAATCTAGAACCAAAAAGCAGTAAATTAAAATACAAACTAGCGATCATGGCAAAAGAAACATTCAAGCGAGATAAACCCAACTTTACAAATGGTACTATAGGTCATGTGGATCATGGAAAAACCACCCTTACGGCTGCCATTACAAAGGTTTTATCAGAAAAAGGATTGGCGGAAATTAAACGTTTTGATCAAATCGATAACGCGCCAGAAGAAAAAGCCAGAGGAATCACCATCAATACCTCTCATGTAGAATATCAAACAGAGAAGCGTCATTATACCCACGTGGATTGTCCTGGTCATGCCGATTACATTAAAAACATGGTCACTGGTGCCGCTCAGATGGATGGTGCCATACTGGTAGTAGCTGCTACAGATGGATTGATGCCTCAGACCCGTGAGCACGTCTTACTTGGCCGTCAAGTAAACATGCCAGCACTCGTTGTTTTTATGAATAAAGTAGATTTGGTAGATGATCCTGAAATATTGGAGTTGGTAGAGATGGAGATACGCGAATTGCTATCCAAATACGGTTATGACGGGGATGATGTACCTATCATCAAAGGCTCTGCATTAGGCGCCCTCAACGGAGAACCGCAGTGGATTGAGAAAATCAACGAATTGATGAAGGCTGTAGACGACTATATGCCTGAGCCTGTTCGGGATATAGATAAGCCCTTTTTATTACCTGTAGAAGATGTATTTACTATTACAGGTAGAGGTACCGTATGTACAGGCCGTGTCGAGCGAGGGGTGTGTAAGACCGGAGATGGCATAGATATCATCGGTATGGGGACTGAAAAATTGATCTCTACCGTCACGGGAGTAGAGATGCACCGTAAAATCCTAGATGGAGCTCAAGCTGGAGACAATGTGGGGGTATTGCTACGTGGTATCAGTAAGGAGCAAGTCCGTCGTGGTATGGTCATAGCAGCACCAGGATCCATAACTCCTCATGACAATTTTTCTGCAGAAGTATATATCCTCACAAAGGAAGAAGGAGGTCGTCATACCCCCTTCCACAACAAATATCGTCCTCAGTTTTATTTCCGTACAACAGATGTCACAGGAGAGGTACATCTCTCACAAGGGGTAGAGATGGTCATGCCTGGAGATAATGTTTCTATCGAAGTGGAATTGCATCAGCCTGTCGCACTCAACGAAGGTTTGCGTTTTGCCATCCGTGAAGGCGGACGCACTGTCGGTGCTGGGCAAGTGACTAAAATTTTGAAATAACAAAACACCCTCTAGAGGAGGAAAAAGATGATTTTTTTTTTAAAAGATGTTCTCCACTAAGGAAAACGTCTTATTTAGCAGATAAAAGAACGGGCGTAGCTCAGTTGGTAGAGCATCGGTCTCCAAAACCGAGGGTCGTGAGTTCGAATCTTACCGCCCGTGCCAAAATGAAGATCGTTCATAAATCATGAATAAAGTTAACTTTTTTGTCGGTGTATATGATGAATTTGTCTATCACATCACATGGCCTAAGTGGAATAAATTACAATCCTCTACCTTGGTGGTAGCCCTATCAACGATATCATTGTCTTTAGTCTTGTATGGGATAGATGAGGTGTTTATTTTGGCATTGAGACATTTGTTTTCCCTACACTTTTAAATGATGCTTTAAAATCTGAAAAAATAACTTTTCAGAAATCAAAATGAACCAAGTGGAAAAAAAATGGTACGTCCTAAAAACCATCAGTGGTCAGGAAAATAAGGTTAAATCTTATATAGAGAATGAAGTTCAATACATAGAATTTAAAGACTATATAGGTCAAATATTAGTACCCGTTGAGAAAATAGTTCAAATGCGTAATGGAAAAAAGATACAAAAAGAAAAGATCCATTATCCTGGTTATGTAATGGTTGAAGCCAATTTGGATGGTGAAGCCCTACACATGATCAAAAGCATACCTGGTGTTATTAATTTTTTGAGCGAAGGGAAAGGAGGAGTTCCAACCCCTATGCGCAAGGAAGAAATCAATAAGATATTGGGTAGAATAGACGAGTTAGCCGAGAGCGATGAAAATATCAACATCCCCTTTGTCATTGGCGAGACTGTAAAAGTTATTTATGGTCCTTTCAACGGATTCAATGGTACGATAGAGAAAATCAATGAGGAGAAAAGAAAGTTAGAACTCGCCGTATTAATCTTTGGTCGTAAAACCCCTTTAGAATTAAATTTCACCCAAATAGAAAAAATTTAACCGCTCCCAAAGTATGGATTTTTTTAAACTTTTTTAAAAACTAAGCAATGGCCAAGAAAATCATTAAGAGATTAAGAATAGAAAAGATAAAAGGCGGGGCAGCCAATCCTTCTCCACCAATAGGGCCTATTTTAGGGGGAGCTGGGGTAAATATTATGAATTTTTGCAAACAATTCAATGCTCGTACTCAAGACAAACAAGGACAGGTATGTCCAGTGGTCATCACTGTATATGAGGATAAATCCTTTGAATTTATTGTGCGTAATCCCCCTGTAAGCATACAATTATTTGAACTAACAAAATTAAAAAAGGGATCCAAAGAACCCAACCGTACCAAAGTGGCCAAAGTCGATTGGAATCAAATAAAAACCATTGCAGAAAACAAAATGTCGGATCTGAATTGTTTCAGACTCGAGTCGGCCATGTCTATGGTAGCCGGTACGGCACGATCTATGGGTATCGAAGTCTCTGGAAAAGCCCCCGTCCATTTATAAAATCTATACCCATGCTAAAATTAACCAAAAAACAAAAAGCAGTATATCAGAAATTTGATCATACCAAGCAATATACACTGGAGCAAGCCTCCAAATTAGTAAAAGAGATTACTGTCATCCAATTTGATGCTTCAATAGATGTGGCTATACGATTAGGAGTAGATCCGCGTAAACCCAATCAAATGGTGCGTGGTGTAGTCACCTTACCCCACGGCACTGGAAAAGAAGTACGTGTATTGGCTTTGGTGACTTCTGATAAAGCAACAGAAACCCAAAAAGCCGATGCGGATTACGTGGGATTGGAAGAATATCTTGAGAAAATCAAAAATGGATGGTTAGATTTTGATATCATCGTGACCATGCCTGCCGTGATGGCTAAGTTAGGCCCTTTAGGGAAGATATTAGGCCCTAGAGGTTTGATGCCCAATCCCAAAACTGGTACAGTGACCATGGAGCCAGGTAAGGCCATTCGAGAGATTAAATCGGGGAAAATAAATTTCAAAGTAGACCGCTATGGCATCGTCCATGCCTGTATCGGTAAATCTTCTTTTGCCCCGGATCAACTCAGCAGCAATGCTGCTGAGTTGATCCATACGTTGCATCGCCTAAAACCCTCTACAGCCAAAGGTACTTATATGAAAAGTATTTATTTATCAAGTACAATGAGTCTAGGTATTGCCGTGGATCCTAAAAGTGTATAAAAAATTGAGATGATCATGACAAAAGAAGAAAAAATAAAAACCGTAGAAGATCTAACTACTATATTATCTGAAAACAATACGATCTACCTGACAGATATCTCCGGTATAAATGCTCAACAAACCTCTGATTTTAGGAGAGACTGCTTCAATGCGCAAGTCAAGTTGCAAGTTGTTAAAAATACCTTGCTCAAGAAAGCTATGCAAGCAGTAGGGAATAAATCCTTTGATCCTTTTTATGATCTGTTGAAAGGAAACACTTCCCTGATTACTGCTGAGATCAACAATGCTCCAGCGAAAGTCATCAAGACTTTCAGGCACAAGGCAAAGCATAAAAAACCTTTTCTCAAGGGAGCCTATGCCGAGGAAAGTTTTTATATAGGAGATCAAAATCTCGAATCTTTGAGTAATATCAAGTCCCGAGAAGAATTGATCGGAGAAATCATCAGTTTGTTGCAATCTCCGCTCAAGCATGTGGTTTCAGCTTTACAATCAAGTGGCCATAAAGTCTCAAGCCTTCTTGAAGTTTTATTGAAAAAATAAGTCCACGCAATCATTAATCAGTAAAACAAATTTAACAAAAAAATCAAGTTTTAAAATGGCAACAGTAGAACAATTAGCAGAACACTTAGTAAATTTAACCGTGAAAGATGTTAACAAATTGGCCAACGTCTTGAAAGAAAAACATGGCATTGAACCCGCAGCAGCAGCCGTAGCTGCACCTATAATAGGAGGCACAGCAGAACAAGTGGAAGAAAAATCCGCTTTTGATATTGTCCTCAAATCAGCTGGAGCGACCAAACTTAAAGTGATCAAGGCAGTCAAAGAACTTATGGGCAAGACCCTTACCGAAGCTAAAGAATTGGTTGACGCTGCCCCCAAAGCCGTGTTGAAACAAGGAGCGAACAAAGAGGAAGCAGAAGGTCTGAAAAAACAGCTCGAAGAAACCGGAGCCGAAATAGAATTAACATAATAAGATTATCGCGGTAATTTTAAGTAAAAAAATTCCTTAAGGGTTGATTTTAAGGAATTTATTTCATTTATATCTATTATAATCATTATTTAAAACTCTCACTCAAATTGACTGCTATAGAAAAAACCTCAAAAAGGATCAACTTTGCCTCAGTCAAAAGGCAAGTGCCATATCCGGATTTTCTTGATATTCAGATTAAGTCTTTTCAAGAATTTTTTCAGTTGAAAACTAGGGCTGAAAATAGAAAAAATGAAGGTTTGTTTAAAGCCTTTATGGAAAATTTCCCTATTTCCGATACGAGGAATAATTTCGTCCTAGAATTCATAGACTATTTCATAGACCCGCCGAGGTATTCCATGGAAGAGTGTATCGAGCGGGACTTGACTTATAGTGTCCCTCTGAAGGCTAGGCTCAAACTGTACTGTACAGATCCTGAGCATGAAGACTTTGAGACCGTTTTTCAAGACGTTTATCTTGGTACGTGCCCTTATATGACCCCTTCAGGAGCTTTTATTTTCAATGGAGCCGAGCGTGTTGTGGTCTCACAATTACACCGTTCGCCAGGAGTTTTTTTCGGGCAATCTTATCACACTAATGGCACCAAACTCTATTCTGCCAGGATCATACCTTTCAAAGGTTCATGGATCGAGTTTGTTACAGATATCAACAACGTGATGTATGCCTATATCGATCGCAAGAAGAAATTGCCGATGACCACGCTCTTGCGTTCCATTGGCTACGAACGAGACAAAGACATCTTGGAAATATTTGACCTAGCTGAAGAATTTAAGATTAGCAAATCTACAGTCAAGAAAGCATTGGGGCGTACTCTTGCTGCCCGGATTTTGAACACTTGGCATGAAGACTTTGTCGATGAAGATACTGGTGAAGTCGTATCGATAGAGCGGAATGAAGTTGTCCTGGATCGTGACATCACCTTAGGGCAAGAGTATATCGACCAGATCCTTAACTCGGGGGTAAAATCCATCCTTTTGCATAAGGAAGACAATAAGAAGGGGGATTATTCCATTATTCACAATACCCTTCAAAAAGACCCAACCAACTCTGAAAAAGAAGCCGTAGAATACATCTACAGACAGCTGCGAGGTACCGAACCTCCTGATGAAGAAACTGCTCGAGGTGTTATAGAAAAACTTTTCTTCTCTGATACCAGATATAGCTTGGGAGAGGTCGGGCGTTATCGCTTGAATAAGCGCTTAGGTTTGGATATCGACATGGATCATCAAGTCCTTACCAAAGAAGATATCATCGCTATCATAGAGTATTTGAATGAATTGTTCAATTCTAAAAAAGAAATTGATGATATAGATCACCTCTCCAATCGTCGGGTCAGGACCGTTGGAGAACAACTATCTACTCAATTCGGTATAGGTTTAGCCCGTATGTCCCGTACGATACGTGAACGCATGAATGTTCGTGACAACGAAGTGTTTACCCCTATCGACCTAATCAATGCCAAGACCCTATCTTCGGTGATAAATTCATTTTTTGGTACGAATCAATTGTCCCAATTCATGGATCAAACCAATCCCCTATCTGAAGTTACCCACAAACGGAGATTGTCTGCATTAGGGCCTGGTGGATTGTCTCGAGAGCGTGCCGGATTCGAAGTACGTGACGTGAACTATTCGCATTACGGTAGATTGTGTCCGATAGAAACCCCTGAAGGTCCCAATATCGGTTTGATCGCTTCTATGTGCAGCTTTGCTAAAATCAACAAGATGGGATTCATTGAGACCCCTTATCAAGTGGTGCGCGATGGGAAGGTGGATTTCTCTTCACCCCCTGTCTATCTCAGCGCAGAAGAAGAAGAAAACAAAGTTATTGCACAAGCTAATGCAATATTAAGTGAAAAAGGTAACTTTGTCACAGACCGTATTATTGCTCGTAAAGACGGAGATTTTCCAGTAGTAGAGCCCAAGCAAGTAGATTATATAGATATCACCCCAAATCAGATTGCATCGATCTCTGCCTCACTCATACCCTTTCTTGAGCATGATGATGCCAACCGTGCTTTGATGGGGTCCAACATGATGCGCCAAGCCGTCCCCTTGTTACAACCCGAAGCACCTATTGTAGGCACCGGACTAGAAAAATTAGTAGCAAAAGATTCCCGTATTTTGATCAACGCTGAAGGATATGGTTTGGTCGAATACGTAGATGCCGATCAGATCATCATCCGTTATGATAGGACTGAAGAAGAAGCTTTAGTGAGCTTTGATTCGGAGATCAAAACATACAATCTGATCAAATTCAGGAAGACCAATCAAAACACCTGTATTACGCTTAAGCCAATTGTCAAAAAAGGCATGCAAGTAACCAAAGGGCAAGTTCTTTGCCAAGGATATGCCACGGAAAATGGCGAATTGGCACTCGGACGAAATTGTAGAGTAGCCTTTATGCCTTTGAAGGGGTATAATTTCGAAGATGCTATTGTGATTAGTGAAAAAGTGGTCCGAGAAGATTTGTTTACCTCTATCCATATCGATGAACACTCCTTAGATGTACGCGATACAAAACTTGGGATGGAAGAGCTCACCAGTGATATCCCCAATGTGAGCGAAGAAACTACTAAAGAACTAGATGATAACGGTATCATCCGTATAGGGGCTGAAGTCAAACCTGGAGATATCCTTATCGGTAAAATCACTCCAAAAGGAGAGTCCGATCCCACACCTGAAGAAAAACTCCTCAGGGCCATTTTTGGTGATAAAGCGGGCAATGTAAAAGACGCCTCCTTGAAAGCAGAACCTTCTTTGTTTGGTGTAGTAATCGATAAAAAATTGTTTTCCCGTAGCATTAAAGATAAAAAGTCTAGAGCACAAGATAAGTTAGAAGTAGAACGCCTCGAGGCAGAGTATAAAAATCATTTCTTGCATTTGCGAGAGCAATTATTGGAAAAACTCTTTACCATCTTACAAGGTAAGACCTCTCAAGGTATTTACAATGAACTCAATGAAGAGATCATACCCAAAGGTACCAAATTCACGCAAAAACTACTTAGTATAATAGAAGATTATGTTAATATTTCTTTTTCAGATTGGACAGCCGATACACATAAAAATCAATTGGTTGAAGAACTTTTACACCAATATAGGATCAAGCTCAGCGATCTGCAAGGCGCGTTGAAACGTAAAAAATTCACAGTGACCATAGGCGATGAGCTGCCATCAGGCATCGTTAAAATCGCCAAGGTCTATATCACCAAAAAACGTAAGCTCAAAGTAGGTGATAAAATGGCTGGAAGACATGGTAATAAAGGTATTGTAGCGCGCATAGTACGAGATGAAGACATGCCGTTTTTGGAAGACGGTACCCCAGTAGACATCGTTTTAAATCCATTGGGCGTACCTTCTCGGATGAACATCGGTCAGATCTACGAAACCGTTTTAGGATGGGCCGGTTATGAATTAGGGCAGAAATTTGCCACCCCGATATTCGATGGCGCTTCGATAGAACAGATAACAGAATACACCGACAAAGCAGGCCTCCCACGTTTTGGAATGACCTACTTGTATGATGGAGAAACCGGTGAGCGATTTGATCAACCCGCTACTGTAGGCGTAATCTATATGCTTAAACTTGGTCATATGGTCGATGATAAGATGCATGCACGCTCCATTGGCCCCTATTCACTCATCACCCAGCAGCCTCTAGGGGGAAAAGCTCAATTTGGAGGCCAACGCTTTGGTGAGATGGAAGTCTGGGCTTTGGAAGCCTTTGGTGCAGCCAACGTCTTGCGCGAAATACTTACGGTCAAATCAGATGATGTTGTTGGAAGAGCCAAAACCTTTGAAGCTATAGTCAAAGGAGAATCAATGCCTGAGCCAGGAATGCCCGAATCTTTCAATGTTTTGACCAATGAATTAGCCGGTTTGAGTATCAGTCTCAGCTTGGAAGAATAACCCAATCCTTTCTGTATTTATATTCCAGTAAAAAATTTGATCATACAGTAAAATGGCGACAAGAATCAATAAAAAAAACAGTAAGTTCAACAAACTTACCATTAGCTTGGCTTCTCCTGAATCTATTTTGCAAGAATCTTATGGGGAAATTCTCAAGCCTGAGACGATCAATTACCGTACCCATAAGCCTGAACGTGATGGACTTTTTTGCGAACGCATTTTTGGCCCGGTGAAGGACTACGAATGTGCCTGTGGTAAGTACAAACGTATTCGCTACAAGGGCATCGTCTGTGACAGATGTGGTGTAGAAGTCACTGAAAAGAAAGTACGTCGTGAACGCATCGGACATATCAGTCTGGTTGTACCGGTAGTCCATATCTGGTGTTTTCGATCTGCACCCAACAAGATCGGATACCTATTAGGGTTACCATCAAAACGTCTCGATATGATCATCTATTATGAGCGTTATGTGGTCGTCCAAGCAGGTATAGCCAAACATCCCGATAGTACGGCTCTTGAAAGATTGGACTTTCTTACAGAAGAAGAATATCTCGATATCTTGGACTCGCTCCCCCAAGAAAACCAACATTTAGATGATACAGATCCTGATAAGTTCATCGCTAAGATGGGAGCCGATTGTTTGCAAGACCTTTTGAAACGTCTAGATCTCGACACACTATCTTACGAGTTGCGTCATCAAGCACACCATGAGATTTCCAAGCAACGCCGTACCGAAGCCCTGAAACGTTTGCAGGTGGTAGAAGCTTTCCGCGAAGGGCAGAAAAAAGGAAGTAATCCCGTTTGGATGATTATCAATGTATTGTCGGTCATACCTCCCGAGTTGCGTCCGTTGGTACCTTTGGATGGGGGACGTTATGCCACTTCCGATTTAAATGATCTATATCGCCGAGTGCTCCTCCGAAACAACCGTTTGAAACGATTAATAGAAATCAAAGCCCCTGAGGTGATCCTTCGCAATGAAAGACGTATGCTGCAAGAAGCAGTGGACTCCCTCTTTGATAATTCGAGGAAAGTCTCTGCGGTCAAATCCGATGCCAATCGTCCTTTAAAATCCCTATCCGATTCGCTGAAAGGAAAACAAGGACGTTTTCGACAAAACCTCTTAGGTAAACGTGTAGACTACTCAGCTCGCTCAGTGATCGTCGTAGGCCCTCAACTCAAATTACATGAGTGTGGTTTGCCTAAAGATATGGCTGCAGAACTTTACAAACCTTTCATAATCCGAAAATTGATCGAACGTGGCATCGTCAAGACTGTCAAGTCAGCCAAAAAACTCGTCGACAAAAAAGAACCTGTAGTATGGGATATCTTGGAAAATGTTTTGAAAGGACATCCCGTCTTATTGAACCGTGCCCCGACTTTGCACAGATTAGGTATCCAAGCATTTCAACCAATACTCATCGAGGGTAAAGCCATTCAATTACACCCCTTAGTCTGTGCCGCTTTCAATGCTGACTTCGATGGCGACCAAATGGCCGTACACTTACCTCTATCTCCTGAAGCTATCTTAGAGGCTCAGATATTGATGTTGGCCTCCCAAAATATTTTGAATCCAGCAAATGGATCTCCGATCACCGTCCCTTCACAAGATATGGTGTTGGGGTTGTATTACATGACCAAAGCTATGAAGTCTACCCCGGAGCGGACAATTAAGGGAGAAGGACTTGTTTTTTCTTCCTCTGAAGAGGTAGAGGTCGCCTACAATCAAAAAATTGTTGAGTTACATGCTACAGTCAAAGTCAGGGTACATAAAGGTGATATTTTTGTCGAAGAACTCATTGAGACTACTGTGGGTAGAGTATTATTCAATCAAGTTGTCCCTAAAGCAGTAGGCTATATAAATGAATTATTGACGAAGAAGTCCTTAAGAGAGATCATCGGTAAAATATTAAATTTGACCAACGTGCCTACTACCGTCAAGTTTTTGGATGACATCAAAGAGCTGGGTTTTTACAATGCTTTCAGAGGCGGATTGTCCTTTGGTTTAGGCGATATTATCGTACCTAAAGACAAAAAGTACATGATAGCAGAAGCGATCAAACAAGTAGATATTGTAAAGATGAATTACAATATGGGGTTGATCACCAACAACGAACGTTACAACCAAGTCATTGACATCTGGACCAATACCAATGCCATGCTCACCGAAAAGGTGATGAAACATATGCGTGAGGATAGACAAGGATTCAACCCTGTATACATGATGCTTGACTCCGGAGCACGTGGTTCAAAAGAACAAATTCGCCAGCTCTCAGGTATGCGTGGATTGATGGCTAAGCCCCAAAAGACCGGTGTAGGGGGAGGGGAAATCATTGAGAACCCTATCATATCTAACTTTTTTATAGGCCTTACCATTCTAGAATATTTCATATCGACTCATGGTGCCCGAAAAGGTCTGGCCGATACAGCTTTAAAAACTGCAGATGCCGGATATTTGACACGTCGTTTAGTAGATGCAGCCCAAGACGTGATAGTTAGAGAAGACGAGTGTGGCACCTTACGGGGGGTAGATATTTCTGCGCTGAAGAAAAATGAAGAAATCGTAGAACCCTTGTCCGATCGTATCCTAGGACGTATCTCTTTAAACGATATTTGTAATCCTACGACAGGAGAACTACTGGTCGCAGCTGGTGAAATGATTGATGAGGAAGATGCATTCCGGATCGAAGAGGCTGGTATTGAGACGGTAGAAGTACGATCTCCGCTGACATGCGAATCCAAAATGGGAATTTGTGCCATGTGTTATGGACGTAACTTATCTACTGGACAACTCGTACAAAGAGGTGAGGCTATAGGTGTCATCGCTGCACAATCTATCGGTGAGCCCGGTACACAGCTTACGCTCCGCACCTTCCACGTTGGAGGTACCGCTGGTAATATTGCAGAATCATCGCAGATCCGCCTCAAATATGAGGGTATAATAGAGTTTGAAGACCTCAGAACCGTCGAGACCGAAGATGATTCGGATAATAAGGTAGTCGTATCCCGTTCTACAGAGATGAAACTAATCAGCAAAGAAGGAGTAATCCTCATGACCAATAATGTACCTTATGGCGCTATTCTCTACGTAAACCATGGGGCTCAAGTTGCCAAAGGAAACCTTATCTGTAAGTGGGACCCTTATAATGCGGTGATCATTGCAGAATTGGCCGGTACTGTGGTATACGAACATATAGAACAAGGTCTCACCTATCAAGTAGAGATCGATGAGCAGACTGGTTTCCAAGAAAAAGTGATCTCCGAGGTCAGGAACAAAAAACTCATCCCTACTTTGAAGATCGTAGACGATCAAGGAGAGGAATTGAAAGTATACAATTTACCCGTAGGTGCTCACCTGGTCGTCGCAAATGGAGAAAAAATCAAAGTGGGAAAGATTTTAATCAAAGTACCGCGCAAGGTAGCCAAATCAGGAGATATTACAGGTGGTTTACCTCGTCTATCCGAGTTGTTTGAAGCACGGAATCCCTCCAATCCGGCTGTCGTTTCCGAAATAGATGGCATCGTGAGCCACGGCAAAATTAAAAGAGGCAATCGTGAGATCATTGTCGAGTCCAAAGCCGGTGAGCTCAGAAAGTATCTCGTCAAACTTTCTAGTCAAATCCTCGTACAAGAAAACGATTACATAAAAGCTGGCACACCTTTGTCAGACGGAGCCATCACACCTAATGATATTTTGAACATCAAAGGCCCTAGAGTAGTTCAAGAATATTTAGTCAATGAGATTCAAGAAGTCTATCGTCTACAAGGTGTCAAGATTAATGACAAACATTTTGAAATCATCGTCCGGCAAATGATGCGTAAAGTTGAGATCGATGATGCAGGAGACACCCGTTTCTTAGAAGGCAATATCGAACACAAAGATGATTTCATCGAAGAGAATGAAAATACCTTCCGTATGAAAGTGGTCGAAGATCCTGGAGATTCCGAACAATTCAAAGCTGGTCAGATCATCACTTCCCGTGAGCTACGCGATGAAAACGCCGTTTTGAAATACAAAGACAAAAAGCTAGTAGTCGCTAGAAGTGCCATACCTGCTACAGCTAGGCCTATTTTGCAGGGTATCACACGAGCAGCCTTACAAACTAAATCATTTATCTCAGCAGCATCTTTTCAAGAGACGACAAAAGTTTTGAGCGAAGCAGCCGTGAGTAGTAAGACCGATTATTTAAACGGTTTAAAAGAAAATGTCATTGTAGGGCACAAAATTCCTGCAGGTACTGGTTTGAGAAAATACGAAGAAATCCTCGTAGGATCTAAAGAAGAGTGGGCCCAGTTAGTTGATGAAAATTAATTATGATGAGTACGCAGGCTGAAAATAAGGAAGAATTAGATGTTGAGTTACCAGATAACATTGCCGATGGAGTCTATGCTAATATGGGCATCATCAACTATTCGCCGACAGAATTTGTTTTGGATTTCGTCAGTCTTATGCCTGGCATGCCTAAAGCACGTATCAAATCTCGAGTGATATTGACCCCTCAACATCTCAAGCGCTTACAACAGGTGATTAAAGAAAACTTAGATAATTACGAAACTCATTACGGAAAGATAGGAGAGGAACAAAGAATGTTGATCAACTTCAGTCCTTTCAGAGGAGAGGCGTGATTTCTTATTTTAGATAAGATCATATAAAAAGGGATAACTTTTTTCTTTTCACCGTTATAGATATCTTACTGGTAATATATCCATAACTAAAGCCCATAGACTTATACCTATAATCATACTGAAATAAACTATGGTAAGTCACAGTTATTTGTTTTAGATCAGCTAATGTTGTTTTCAAGGCCAAAACTGATAAGATGATAAAACCACTGCAAAATCTAATAATTAAAATATCTCTACCCATCATTTCAAACTATTTATGCTTTATAGTCAGAGCCATCAGCATCCCTACAATATTGAGCCTAGAAAATATTAACAATCAAGGATACCCCCATAGAAAAATATCTCCAACTTGCATTTTGATTCGCGTAATCATCAAGTAATGGAAGGTACTCCTAAAATAATAGTCTAAGAAAACATATAGAAGTGATTTTATTATGAAACAGAAATCTTTATCGTTGGTTTGGATATGTTGGTGCTTTCCAAAAGAAGTTTACCTCGTATAAGGTTTTTTATCATTTCGGCCAATGCTTGGATGAAAGGAAGCTTAAATTGTGATTTATGATAGATTATACTGACTTCTCTTGTAGGTGGAGGAGCTACGAATTTTTTAATTAGTTTTTGATCCGATTCTTCTAAGTTTTCGGCTTGTAACTGTGGCAAAAGTGTGATGCCCAGGCCTTCTTTAGCCAATTTCAATAAGGTTTCTAAACTGCCACTTTCAAAGTATACTTTAGGGTGAGCTTTCGTCTTTCTATTCTCACATATATTCAATATATTGTTGCGGAAGCAGTGACCTTCTTCAAGCAGCAAAATATCTGTTATATTCAGATCATTGAGGTGTAGGATTTCTTTTTTGAATAGGCCATGTGTGTCAGGCACAAAGGCTACCAAGGGCTCATAATAAAGAGGATGTTCTATGATCATGTTGTTCTCGAGCGGGGTTGCAGCGATACCTACATCTAAGGTATCTTCTTTGAGCTCTTGGATCATTTGTTCGGTAGTGGATTCCCTTATTTTAAGCATCACTTTAGGGAATTTTTTTAAAAAGTTCATTAAGAATATCGGTAGTAGCGTAGGCATTACGGTAGGGATGATGCCTAGGCTAAATGTACCTTCTACACCACCTTTTTCTTCATGAATGATGTATTGAATCTTAAGAAGTTCGTTGAGTACTACCTTAGCTTGTTTTATGATTTTTCCTCCGATACGTGTAGGGACAATCGGATGTGAGGTTCGATCTAACAATTCAATCCCTAGTTCTTCTTCCAATTTTTGGATTTGCATACTTAGGGTGGGCTGTGTGACAAAAGAGCGCTCGGCAGCCGTAGTAAAATTCTTATATTCGGCTACAGAAAGCAAATATTGTAGCTGTCTTATAGTCATATATGTAGAAGTATTTTATAAAGCTTGGTAGAATGGACTGATTAAAAAAACCTGGGTAAATCGTGAAATCTGCTTACAAAAGTAAATCAAATAGCCATAAGATTCATCATACAAACACTTTAGGTGCCTAAAGTTTTATCTAATTATAAGAAAAACATAGTGCACACAATTATCATCCGTTGCCCGTAGTACTCAAAAGAGGAAAAGGTGTATTTTTATGAGATGTAGAAGAAAATAGATATCATGATTTCTTGTTAGCATGTTATACTATTAATCAGAGGTATGATAATCCATGGATCATACAAACCCTCCAAAATTAGGCTCGAAGGCTTACCTTGACTTCCCTTATAGGGATTTTTATAACAATCTACTTGACCTATATGAATGATACATCACTTGATGTTTCAGATTTGACAAAGTCCTCCCGATCAATAATAGGGCATAGGCCGTCGATACAGCCATCAAACCACGTCGGAAATGGGCCTATGAAAACTAAAAAACGTATCAAAATTAGGCGCTCATTGTCGTCGATAGACGACAACTTTTATAGTCGTACTTTAGGGGGATCATATCCTTTTCTTGTAATCCGGAAACTTATACACATTATGGGACCTATATGCGGGGTTTTGTCGCTGTACCCTATAAGAATCTTAAAGTTTTAGAAAAAGTTTTAGTGAAAAATTAAAATATCGCAAGTTTTCTCATCGCACTCATCCAAGGAAAGGAAAAGCAGATGTATTTATCCACGATAAAGGCTACCTGAAAATATGTCGTAATATCTGTCAAAAATATCAAATACTCTTCATTGCTAATGAAGTCCAGACCGGTATTGATCGTACGGAAAAGATATTAACTTGTAATCATGAAGGGGTCTAGCCACACGTTCTTATTCTTGGTAAAGCTCATTCAGGAGATGTTTATCCAGTGTCGGGCGGTTTTAATGGTTCTACCTTCGGTGAAAATTCCTTGGTTTGTGCCGTAGCTATGGCAGCATTGGAGATCGTACAGAAAAAAATTACTAATAATGCCCATCGGCTCGGGGAGATATTTAGTCAGGAGGTAGGTAAATTGGCCAAACGCTTTCCCATTATCAAAGAAGTTAGAGACAAGGATCTCTTGAATACGGTTATTACCGATGTGGATCCTAAAAATACTACTGCTTTAAAAATTTGATTAAGATTGAAAGACAACAACTTTTTGGCCACATCTACTCATGGCAACATCATCCGCTTGAAACCACCCTTAGTAATCACCGAAATGCAGTTGTTCAAGTGAATTACCATCATCGAAAAACCCTGATGAGATTTTGAATGAATGAAGGGGAAAGAAATTTTCTGTCGTCTGTTCTGAAAGACTTATTCGAAAATAATCTTTGGTTTATTAAAAAGAACCCTTATAAAGGTCTTATCCTTCTTTTCTATCTCGTACTGAGCCATGAATAGTTCCGTAAAACGCCTATATCTGTAGATACCATCTTTCTATCCGTTGAATTTGAGAAAGATTGTCGTTTGTCTTACTGGTAAATCTTCTCAAAAGTCCTAGACGTTTTTTTTTAAATAGTTTCTGTAGGCTTCAAAATCTCATTACATAGAAGGGGTGAATTGATGCACATGCGCTTTAAAATCATTGTTATCAATAATATAAAGTTGTTGAAGGATGTAATTTAAAGTTGTGAAGTAAGCACTGTATTGAAAAGTAGGATCTTTTGTAGAGATAGTGGCTAAAAACCAGAAAAATTGACTTCACTCTCCGAATCAAAACCCAATTGATGGCTCATCTCATGCATGACTGTAAAGGGAAAACTGATATTTAGAATTTCAAAATTCATCTGTACTTCTCCTGAAAACGGACTGTAATAACCCGATATACCTAGATGGGAGAGCGATCGAGAAAATAACGAGGTTTTGACAGAGATATTATATGAGTTCAGATAAAAAGGTCCTTACTCAAGTACAGCAAACCCCCTTTGGGCGGTCTTGCATGATACTTTTCTTATCTTGATTGAGATAAAATATTCCCTCTTTGTCCTCAGGTAATAATACTTTGCGCAGCTGGATACATTTTTCCAGAAGAATATTTGCTACTGCTTTCAAAGCTATTGCTAATAATTCTACTTTTTCAAAAGTCAATTGATTTATTATCATAGTTTTGTAATAATTGACCCCACAAAGGACCCCACAAAGTAGTTGAAAGAAAAAATACAAAAAAATAAAAGATCAAAATCCAATAGAGGATCAGCCATCATCTAAGTTTTGCTCTGCGATGTACCTACTCAGCAACCATACAGGAAAGAAGAGTAGGCCTAAGATCAATAATAGTATAAAAATTTTCCAACCTAAAATAGAAGGTTTTTAAAGAAACTCCTCATAAACTCACTCACATAGATGTAAAAACACTCATGGTAACTTATCATCCCATTAGGGATATCACCGGATCCATATGATCAAGAAAACTCATACAATGAAAAGAATAGCTAAATCAGCTGTACGCCGTTTTTTCATGATTGGACTTGACCCAATTGAGCCATACCAAGATAATATTTTTATCATTCTAAACTCGTGCAGAGAATTCAATACCTTTGCCTAAATGCTGAAGGATTGTGAACCGCTTCATATTCCTTGTGACTACAGATTCGTATAGTTATAAGTCTTTCATCACCTTAGGAATAATGCAGATGATTATTAAAAGACATCGCATATAGCCTTTTTCTACCCGATCATAAATGATAACTACCAACGCGCCAAAAACAACCATATCGATACAGAGGCCTTTCACATTTCAAACTTAAGATAGCTTATAACGAAGATGTCTTTGCCTTCACCCGTAGCGAGGCTGTGACATTGCACAATGCTGGCAAGATGAATGAGCTCTTTAATAAAATTATCGACAAGTATAAAAAATTAGAAAAACACTATAACTTTATCGTAGTCAAAGGGGTAGATTTTTCAACGAAGGCAGTCTTTTCGATTTTGATATAAATAACCTCATTGTTAAAGACTTGCATTTACCCGTCATCTTGGTGGTCAATAAGGGGAATAAATCCACTCAAATGCTCGCTAATCATATTTTAATCGAACGTGATACCATCCCATACAAAGACAACAAAGATCATCATAACTGTAGTCAACAAAGCTGAGATCTCCCAGGCAGTGCTTGAGACGTTATTTTGGGATAAGGATCTTTAGAATGATAATCTAGGCCGCTATCTCTCTCCAGCCCCAACCTAGGAAAGCCCACTTTGAAAGAACTGAAAAGGATGCTAAATTCCAAATTGGTTCTTAGTGAAGAGAAGGACTTGAATAAGATTGTTATAAAATATATTGTAGGATCCATAAAATTGAGTAATTATCCCAATCGCCTTGATGAAGGTGGTTTAATCATCACTTCTGGTGATTGGGCTAATCTAATTTATACAACACTCCTGGCAAGCATTTATTCGACTTATCCTCGAAATATTGACATATCGTTCCTTACTGGAGGGATCCACGCCTGAAGACAATGTGCTGAGACCCCTCAAAGATATCCCATACTCTATTACCATCTTAGCAGTTAAGTTCGGTACCTTTGAGGATACTCATAAGATTGCCGACACCAAGTCTAAGATCTATCCTGAGAATACACTCAACATCAAACGGAGTATATAACTTTTTTAATATCACACTTATATATCATTTCTTGATCAGAAAATCACTGATTTCCATTCGGAAATTATTACTCCAAAGATCTTTCAATACAATATGATTCAGAATAACCGAACGGTGCAAAAGTATATCGTTATTGCCTGAAGGTTTTGAAAAACATAGCCTCCAAGCCATCTCAATGTTTATGGCCAATTTGTTATGAGCAGCCTATCACCCCCCTTGTGCTAGGCGATCCTAAGAATATCCGAATTGATGTGACCAATCTGGAGCTCTATTGGGGGGGATAAGAAGCATATACACCTCATCGATTCTAGGGCGGGCACCACAATATCAAAAGTTTCCTCATACCTTTTATGAGCTGCGTAAGGAAAAAGTATGCTCATTGTTCAGGCCAAAGATCTCATGCTCTATGCTTCCTATTTTGGTACGATGATGGTCTACAAAGACTTAGCTTATGGTATAATTTCTAGGAAAACCCATACTACAGCTCAGACCATCCGTCCAGCACTCCAGTTCGTCAAGACTCGATAAGAAGTTGAGACCGTCTCTTCGGTATTCTTCATAAACTTGAGCGATCATGCCCAATCCTACTCCTAGACAGCTCGCCGAATATTACCATAGCTTCAGCCCAAACGGCTCAGGCTTTTAGTATTGAACCCAAGGTACTCATGCTTTACTATTCATAGGGAAATTATAGTTCTGGTGAAAAAGTCGAAAAAGTCAAGAAAGCCAAAATGCTTGTCAAGAGCAAAATATCTTGATTGATCGTAAAGGAGCCTATATCCAATACGATGCTACTGTAGATCTGCAAGTTCGTTGACATAAATCGCCCAATTAGACCGGATCTGATCAGGCCAATTTGATCATCTTTCCTGATCTCAATACAGGCAATAATACCTATAAAGCCGAACAACATGAAACTAAAACCTTACCCATTGGACCAGTTTTGCAAACTCTCAACAAACCCAATCAATGACCTCGGCCTAGGTGCTACTGTAGAATATATAATACAATCTTCAACACTACTACACAAACTGCTCATTCATGAAGATACTCGTCATCAACTCAGGAATCTATTCTATTAAATATAAACTTATTGATATGCCTGTCCTAAAAGTTATGGTCAAAAATTTAATCAAGCGCATGGGGATTTCAGGAGAGCAGATTAAGCATAATTACTTTAGGTATGATCGATGGGAAAGAAGATCATTATATTTTTATATCGCCTATCATCGAGTGGGTTTGGAACGGGTCAACGCGATCGTCTTGGATCCCGATATAGGGTGATCCAAACTCCCTCCTGACTAGATCGGTGCTGTAGAACATCAGATGGTACACTGTGGGGAGATGTTGACAGTAACAAGTTTAATCATTAAAGGAGTCAAGGATAAGGTTAAAAGTCTTTTTAACCTAACCCCCTTGCACAATCCGACCAATTATGTTTGGTATTGAAGTAGCCGAAGAGATCTTCCCCAAAATGCGACAAGTAACTATTTTCGATACAATTTTTCATCATAGTCTACCCGAGAAGGCTTACCGTTATACCCTTCCTGATAAGCTTTATACAATATATCATGTGCATACCTATGATTTTTATAGTATTAGTCATCGATATTTAACCCAGCAAGCAATGGAATATTTGAAAAACTATTAGATGCAACTTGATCAATCTGCATATAGATAATAGGGCTAGTACGACAGTTATTAAGGCTAGCCTTTAGGTGGAAACTTATATGGGCTTTGACTCCAAATAGTGATCTGATCATGGATACACGGTACCGGCAATATGGACAACACAGTCGTCTTTCATGCACTTAGGTCAGGTCACAGCTCGTAAAGTTTAACCGAGATCTTAAATAAAAAGAATGGGGTATTGACCCTTTCAGTCCATAGCGATATGCACGACATCGAACAAGCTTATCAATATATAGATATCTGCGAAAGCCCAGCTATCTTATGTGATGTATGCGCACAAGATCAAGAAGCACATCGGTAGTTTTAGTGCAGTCATAAAAAGTCTAGATGAGCTAATTTTCACTAGCGGGGTGGTAAAAAATGATATCCTAGTTCATCGGCTCATCTGTGCCGATTTATATTTTTTATGTATTGCCTTGGATGAGGAGAAAATACCTTGAAGACTTCGATGATCCGTGAGATACAGAAAAATGATACCTCGATAAAAATACTTATTATTACTACTGATGAGGGACGTCAGATCGGCCTAGAGGTTTTTGATACTTCGGGTTGAAGGTGGCTTGGATGGAGAGCTGTCTAGTTTTGTAATATAGCATCAATATTTATATTTTTCATATAGATATCATAAATATTATAGAGGTATACTAAAATTTTTTATAGTTTTGGGCTAATAAAGAAAAAAACAACTCCTGGCCTGCTTTGTATGTTTAGCAGAAGGGCTTCATTTTGATGGATTATAGATGTTGAGTATAACAAAATTCATCATGGGCGATGACATATTTTCTCTATCTCTATATGGGAAATGAATATTTATTCTTAAAATCTGAAAAACTTTCGCCCACTATTCTTTTAAAGCATTTATTGAAGTATGAGAGATTTTTAAACCCTATTTTATAACAACTTTCCGAAACACTTTTACCTTGTAACAAAAGATGTTGATCTTGGTGGATCATATAGTGATTTATAAAATATGCAAAAATCATCTTAGTATACTTCTTGAAAAATAGGCAAAAGGCTGCCATACTCAGATATACATTTTGTGCGGTTTTATTCACATTGGTATGATCAACATGGTGGGCTACAATGTATTTGTAGATCACATCCATACGTTGTTGCCCTTTTTCGAAAACGCCATAGATAACGGGAGGTGTAATACAATAAATTAATCTATTACAACTAAATATCGAAATATATCGAATAATGACAATATTTTTTTTTAAAATATTATAGCGATGATAAATTTTTAAACCTATAGTTTACAGTCTTTTTCACTTTACCAGTAAAGGATGGTCTATTAACAGCCTTTTAAAAAGTATTTTGATCAGTGTAAATTCTAGGGCATTCAGAAAGTCTTATCTGAGGAAATTTTTCTCCATCTGTATGATCACTTGTTGGCAGTGAACTGGGGTCCCAAAGTCAAAATTTAGATATGGAATGTGCGGGTTGATAAATACCAGATCACTGTATTTATAGTGCGAAACGTGTTTATATATATACCGTGTCCCACTTAGACCTTCCACATATACGATTTCGTATTCGGGATGGTAATGCCAAAAAAAATATTATTCAACTCTGAGGTCAACAGTACTTTGAAAGAACTACCCGGATCTGACACTATATCTTCTCAATATATTTTTCATAACTTGATACATATCATACATAAATATACTCTTTCAGGACCAAAAAGTAAAAAAATATCAATAGCGCATAAAAGAAAATCATATCAGGCATAATATCATACCCATCAATGAGTTAACGTCACTACTAAATTTTAATAAAGTTTATCATAAAAAAACAATGACCATAACAATTCCTAACAATTATCATCTAGATATCCCGGGAAATCCCTCTACAGTTATATCAAGTCGTATCTGATTAACGACGGTTCCAATAGCAAGACTTTACGCATGTTGAGTGAAGAAGATTGGCAATTATGGATCCACAACGGTTATGTGATAATCAAAAATGCAGTGCCAAAAGAAAATATCAAAATATTATCCGATCTCTTACGGGACTTTAAATAAAAAGACCCCAATGATACTGAGACCTAATATACTACACCGCGTGCTAAGATGAAGATGAAAGAACCAAACAATAGCTGTATAGCAAAGATTTACAATCATCAATACCTATGGGATAACTGCCAGTATCCGGGAGTTTATGAAGCCTTTACCGATATATGGGGCACGGATAAACTTTATATCACCATTGATCGAGCCAACCTGAACTTAGCCATGCGAGCCGGTGAAAGAGACCAAAGGTTTCATCCATTCAGATTATGATCCCGAAACCAAGCCACAAAATGTGCAAGACGTATTGGCACTCAACGATCATATTGACGAAGCTATAGGCGGTTTACAATACGTACCAGAACTTTACCGTACCTATTATGGGGGATACTTGTAAGCTCACCTAGCCATAAGACCGCAATCAGTTCAAAATTAATTTCAGTGTGATTTTGAGGTCTCAAAATCAAGATGAATATCTATAGTAATATACTGATGTTTAAAAAATCTAGCCCCATGGCATCCAACACAATACGAGCCGTAACAAGGTGGCGTATGGCTCAATACATTTCGATGATACCAGCCGAAAAAAACAACAAGGCCACCCTGCGTCAGTAATGAATCTTCTCTTGGCGAGCCCGTAAAGCCCCTGAAGGTTATACCTTCCCTGATGATCCTCGGAGATGTGGGAAGAAACGAAATATGATACAACTCAACTACCCACTCTGGATAAAAAATTGTTAAGCCTAGAAAAATGGTAAAATCTTTATGTTATGAGATCAACGGCAGCGATGGATCCATCGCTGCCGTTTGTGTTTTTTGAGTTTGATAAGTTGCTGTACGGGAGGAAGGTCATGGCATAGGGGAAGGTGGGAGTCTGTGAACTAATGGTTTTGTAATCCTGATGATATGTCTTAGAAGAATGTAATTGGTCTGAGATATTCATATTTTCTGATGAAGGGAGGTTGATACAGGTAATCCTAAGCACATTTTTCCAATGGCTTCATTATCATAATTTATAAATATTATTTCCTGTATTTGTTATAGGTTAATTTTTAAAAAAAAATAATTCATTTTAAATATAAATTGATTACCTTAAAGACAACCCTATCGTTCTGGTATACAGGTTATTTATTGACACAAACGGTTGCTGTAGGATTTCTTGATTGTTGGTAAAAATTATGAACAAGTATAATGGGAAAGCTTTAAAAAATATTACATCTTATCATACAGTAAAATGATATACCTATTGATGAAAGTTTATGGTATTTGATCCAGAATAAAGAAACAAATGAAGGCGGTAAAGATTTTTTAGTATTATGAGTACAAATGATGGTAAAAGGTGGCGTAACTTGAATGATTAAGTAAGTTTAGATCATAAATTGGTTTAAAATATCCTTTATGATACGATCTCCTGGGATACAAGCATTCTCTGGTATATAGAACCCTTCAATGTGTCTGGGATGGAAGGTCCTTATTATAAGGATCAGTAGTAAAAACACCAAAAATGTGTGAGGAGTGTACGCGCTAATTTATATGTATACAGGGTTTCCCCATGTGATTGTTTGGATTCGGCCTATCAATATTGGCATATTGAGCCTGATGATATATTAGGGAAGACACCTATTATATTGTCTAGTAATGATTTTTTGCAATCGAATTATATGAAGATCATCGATTCAAATATACAAAAAATATTGGAGTACCCTGCCTCTAATTAAGCTGTAAAGGTAAAACCAAATATACTTGATAAAAAAGAATAAAAATAAATTTTTAAAAAAAAATATATAAAATAATATTTATTATGAGGTCAGTAATAGTGGCTATAAATTTATGCGTGCGAGTGGATCCTCTGGTATAGGAAGTCTTGTAATATCCAATAAGGGCGATGGAGATGATTATTTATTGAAATTCATTAAAAAATATTTGTTTTTTAATATCAGGAACAAGGGTAGTTGAAAATATTTGGAAAGGAAGCTTTCTTATACTGATGGTAGACAGATTGTTCAGCCAATTGTGATACAGGACAAACCTTACAGAATTGATACGTCAAACAAAGATCTCAACGATATGCAGAGTATACGTACATGATAGGTCATTCATAACGAGAAAAATCGTCGAAACGTAGTACAAAAAAACGAATATAAGCTCATATTGTCTCCATGGAAGTCATTGTCGGTAAGGGTACAAAATTGGACCCTCACTCCTCAAGAGCATGGTACTTACTTAATTTATAATAGTAGAGATAATTCTTAGTTAAATAATTTTAAAAAACTCATATATTTTATCATGCTTAAAAATATAAACAGCCTTTTCCACAAAACTTTTGAAACGATTTAATCGGAAAAAATTCAAATGGTATATCTTCAAGATAAGGTCAAACTTTAACGATTATATAAGATAATCAATATAATGGGTTGCTTTTACAACGATTCATCTATCAATTATGTGTTTATCAGTATTTTAATGTTTTTTTTTTACAGTTTGTAGATGTTTAAAATTCGTCGTTGTTTCATAGTGAAAGTTATGAAATCATGCAACCAGCTTCTAAACAGTATATATAGATGATTCTCTCTGAAGAGTATTCATATGTCATATTTTTTTTCAAAGGGCAGCAGTCAATAGTATAAACAATGGAAAGTCGATTCTCTAGCAAAAGATAATAAAAGGGATGTTTTTTATTAAAAAATCTTACTAATGCTTACCTAAGTATAATAAAATGACACGAGTAGTGTGGTATGGCCTGTCATCTCATTTCGGTCCAAATATTTATGATCCAGAGCCATGGTATATCGAATGGGTAGGGAATTATCATGAGGGTTATCCCTTATTCCGCATAATATACAGTAGAAATACATTAGGTCATCGGTTGTAAAATACTTTCACAGCCTATCATAATGTAGGAACGATTTTATCAGACAATGGTTGCTATAGTAAACAATACTTTTGTTTTATACCCATAGCACCCGCAAAAATGATCATTAAAATTTATTTCAAAACGAGAAGGTTCATTATAGATAAAACCGATGATCTTTAGAGGTAAATCCTCTTAGAGGAGTGATGGTATAGTTATATTTATAACAGGTCAGGATACATCTCTGGCTTTTGTAATGTATCCGCTTGATGGTGTCCCCATCCTATAATATAACGTATAGAAGGGGACAAGAGCTTGAATAGGATGAGTCTTGACAGAGTTAAAAACAAAACACAAACAGATATATATATTATAAATACCCCCTAATAATAAAGTTTTTTTTATAAAAAAAACTAGTAATTTAGTAACAACATCCTTATACTTGGAAAAAAGAATTTAAAGTCTTATTTTTTTACTTAAAAGGAGACTCCTTTCACAAGATGTTTTCCTAGGATCTGACTTTTTATAAGAAAAGAAATTATATTTGCGGCTGAGCCTTTAGCCTTTTGATAAAAGCGCAAAAATCTTAGATCTTATGTTGAAACATAATCTCGGTTATCCCCGTATAGGGAGGCAACGTCAGCTTAAAAAAGTTTCAGAACAATATTGGGCAGGCAAAATCACAAGCGAAAAGTTATTTCGTACAGCAACCGAACTTCGACAAAAACACTGGGAAATCCAACAGAGAGCTGGTCTAGATCTGATTCCTTGCAATGACTTCAGTTTTTACGATCAGGTATTGGACATGTCTTTCTTGTTTGGGGTCATTCCCGAACGTTATGCTCCTATGTCTGCTCTTCGAGGATTAGACATAGATCTCTATTTTGCCATGGCTAGAGGTTGTCAAAAAGAAGGCTTGGATCTCACTGCAATGGAAATGACCAAGTGGTTTGATACCAATTATCACTACATCGTCCCCGAGTTTACCTTAGATCAATCATTTAGTATTGCCTCGACAAAAATTTTTGATGAATTTGATCAGGCCAAAAAAACGCTTATAAAAATCCCCAAACCCGTATTGATCGGTCCAGTATCCTATCTCTTGTTAGGTAAGGAAAAAGAGTCAGGTTTTCATCGGATTGATCTGATTCATAAGTTAACTCCCGTTTATATCGAATTGCTCAAGCGCTTGAAAAATCAAGGTGCTGAATGGGTACAATTTGATGAACCCTTTTTGGTTTTAGATTTGACTGAAAAAGAACGAGAAGCCTTTCGATATACCTATCAAGAAATCAGTAAGGGCAGCCAAGGAATGAGGTTTTTGTTGGCCACCTACTTTGGTGGGCTGGATGAAAACATCACTCTAGCTGCAAATCTTCCAGTGAAAGCCTTGCATCTCGATCTAGTAAGAGCCCCGTACCAATTAGATGCTGTGCTCAAAAACATCCCTGAAGGGCGTATGCTCTCATTGGGGGTGATCGACGGTCGTAACATCTGGAAAAATAATTATGCTCAGTCTATAGAACAAATACGCATGGCCAAAGACGTATTGGGCGAAGATCGTTTGATGATTGCACCGAGTTGCTCTCTTTTGCATATCCCTTTTGATTTAGACCTCGAAACCTCTATTCACCCTGAGATCAAAGACCACATGGCCTTTGCTCATCAAAAACTTCGAGAGATCGATGAATTGGATCAAATTATCAATGGCAATGTACGTTTATTGGAGCTCAACCGCCAGTCCCGAGAACGTACAGCACGCTCTACACTCATCCACGATCAAGTAGTCAAGCAACGTGTAGCAAACGCTACGGGTCAAGATGTCCGACGCTATAGCCCCTTTGCAACGCGTAAAAAGATTCAACAAGAATATTTTCAATTACCATTGTTTCCCACTACAACCATCGGCTCCTTTCCTCAGACGCCAGAGATTCGACAATACAGAGCCCGGCTCAAAAATGGTGAATGGACCCAGCAACAGTATAATGAAGCCATTGAGCAAGCTACCAAAGATACCATCCATCGTCAAGAAGAAATAGGTTTAGATGTCTTGGTACATGGCGAGTTTGAGCGTAATGATATGGTCGAATATTTTGGAGAACAACTTAAAGGTTTTCTTTCCACTCAAAACGGTTGGGTACAGAGCTATGGCAGTCGTTGTGTCAAACCACCAGTCATCTATGGTGATGTAAGTCGTCCGCGGGATATGACCGTTCGTTGGAGTCGTTTTGCCCAAGCTCAGACCAAGAAGTTGATGAAAGGAATGCTTACCGGTCCCGTTACCATCTTGCAATGGTCTTTTGTGCGTAACGATCAGCCACATATTATTACTGCCCAACAAATTGCCTGGGCGATTCGTGATGAAGTACAAGCATTAGAAAGAGCAGGGATTAGGATTATTCAAATTGATGAGCCAGCCATTCGAGAAGGTTTGCCTCTGAAAAGAAAAGATTGGGATGATTATCTTGGGTGGGCCATCAAAGCCTTTAGAATTGCCTCAAGCGGTGTCGGAGATCACACCCAGATCCACACACACATGTGCTATAGTGAATTCAATGACATTTTAGATCACATCGCCCGTATGGACGCCGATGTGATCACTATCGAAACCTCACGTTCTCAAATGAAACTGTTGGAGGCTTTTGCAAAGTTTAGATACCCTAATGAAATCGGTCCTGGCGTATACGACATTCATTCGCCGAGAGTACCCACTGTAGAGGAAATGTTTCACCTGCTTGAAAGAGCTATGACTCACCTACCGGCTAAGAATATTTGGGTAAATCCAGACTGTGGCCTCAAAACCCGCAAATGGCCTGAGACGACCGAGGCTCTCAAAAACATGGTAAAAGCTGCAAAACGAGCTAGAGAAAAATGGGACTGATGCTCTATTTAATCTCTTCGCTTGGTGTTTTTTTTTCTAAAAAGCATCTGTTATTTTTTTAGGGGTGATTTTGCTTAAGATGATTTTATAATTTTAAAATACTTATAATAAATATTTAATACTAATATATATTTATTAATGATTTAAATTATGTTATTTATATAATAAGTATAGATGATTATATTTATATAAACTATAACTCTTAAATAAGTTATATTATGGATGTAATACGGATGGATTTGACGAAAAATACGAATCTAATGTAAAACATCAGAGGTTGATCAACATTCAATAATACTCCTCAGCCAATTACCTGAAAAACACGCAAAAGACCCTCTGATTATTTAAAAAATATAGGAATAAAGAATGTGACTGCGCAATATGATAATAAAAAGAGGTAGAGGGTGAGGGTGCTAGTAAGTTTTTAGACAGGAAATGATTGTATATGTCACCCTCTAGTAGACTATATCCGAAAACTAGCCTAAGCAAAGTATAAGAATTAAATGATTTAAAAGCCTCATCATCTAGAAGGAGATCTTACTCTTAAGGCCTTTTTTTTATTACTATTTATTCATTAGTGATATGCTAAGTTAGATTGAATATATATTATAATTTTAACTTTATCAAAGTGTACATCTATCTTGATGTATTTTGAATGAAATAAGATAAAAGTATAATAATTAACAATATTTTGCTATAATATTATTTTTTTTATATATTTTTACTAAATAACACTTCATGATCTATAATAAAAAGGGTTATTAAATAAATGGATTAAAAAAACTGTAAATCATATACCAAAAACTATTTATTACCAAGAGATGCATGAAGAGAATGTAGACCAAACACCGCCTATAAATATATTTGAAATGTAGAGGCAAGAGAGTGGGTTTATTACTGGGCAGCATGTGTTTAGATGGTTAGAAACACCCACATCAGAAACTCTATAATCTATGATATCAAATTTGAGAAATTATTTAAGCCTATAGTTAAGTATAAAAAACAGCGATACAAGTTAATATGATTTTCTATGATCAAAAACCTGATCGCAGTATAAAAGTGGTCTTTATATCAAAGGGTAAAAAGAAGGTAGATACTATAGATTTACTTCAAATTATAGGGTATGGGCAGCAGAATAGGGGCAAAAAAGGTGACAATATAATAGTATAAAATTTCAAAGAAAGTGTTTATAATCTTTATTGAATCAACAATATATCCCCTGTAAAGATTACTATAAAGCACATAACACACATGATAAAAAGATTATCAGATCATTTCAAATAGATTCATAAATATTTGGTATACAATATTTCATAGAACATAGTCTCTTTGAAAGAGATAAACACCAAGTTTTGTATTTGGCTATTGGTGCTACTTCTTGTAATTCTTGTTCAGATATTTTTTTTTTTTTTTTTGGGAGGGGGCATCGGGTTTAAATCAAATTATCCTGGAGCTTTTTTTTTAGAAAAGATAGCGGATGAGGACAATAGAAGTACAATTTCAAAAAAAAATGTAGTTTTTTATACAAAAACACCTCATCTGATCTTTTGAATAAGAAGAGAGCAAAAACCACTGATACAAGTCAAGGAAGTGGCTTGATGCATAAATCAAGACATGAGGAGAAAGGGTTATCTGGAAAAGTTATGATCTGCCAGAGTGACAGCTTATTTCTTTACTTTTGTCTTTCGCTTGATCCTTAGCCCCATGAATCATATTAAAGAAATAGAAGAAAAAGTAATAGAAACACCTCATCAAGGAAATATATTACAGCCGATTGCAAAAAAGTCAAACCAGCGGAAGCTCTACATAGAGAGTTACGGCTGTCAGATGAATCTTTCCGATAGTGAAATCGTAGTCTCTATCCTTTCGAACGAAGGGTTCAACCCGACACCTAGTTTAGAAGAGGCCGATCTTATTCTATTGAATACCTGTTCGATCCGTGAAAAAGCTGAGCATACCGTACGAAAACGTTTACAACAATTCAATGCACTAAAAAAGAATAGACCCAGTACAATGATCGGCTTACTGGGGTGTATGGCTGAACGTCTCAAATCCAAGATCTTGGAAGAGGAAAAACTTGTCGATATGGTCGTAGGGCCTGATGCTTATAGAGACCTCCCCCATCTGATCCAATCGGTAGAAGACGGTCGAAGTGCCGTCAATGTGATACTTTCCAAAGACGAGACCTATGCAGACATCAGCCCAGTACGTCTCGGCGGTAATGGCGTTACAGCTTTTGTGACCATCACCCGTGGATGTGACAATATGTGTACCTTTTGTATCGTGCCCTTCACTAGAGGGCGTGAGCGTAGTCGTGGTCCTTACACCATCGTTGAGGAATGCAAGACCCTTTGGACACAAGGATACAAAGAAGTAACCCTTTTAGGGCAAAATGTCGATTCCTATCTCTGGTATGGTGGAGGTATGAAAAAGGATTTTCACAAAGCTTCAGACATACAAAAGACCACCGCGATACATTTTGCTCAACTTCTCGAGTTGGTGGCTAAAGCTGTCCCCGATATGCGTATTCGTTTCTCAACATCCAACCCTTATGATATGTCAGAGGAAGTTTTGAATATGATCAACCAGTATTCCAACATTTGTAAATACATCCATTTACCTGTGCAATCGGGTAGTACTCGCGTGCTCCAGCAGATGAACCGCAAGCATACGCGTGAAGAATACCTTGACTTGATCGATAAAATCCGCCAGCTAATCCCCGAATGCACGATATCTCACGATATAATTGTCGGTTTTTGTGGCGAGACCGAGCAGGATCATCAAGATACCCTCAGCCTGATGGAGTACGTCCGATACGACTTTGGTTATATGTTTGCATACTCGGTACGGCCAGGTACCCCTGCTGAGAAACGATTGATCGACGATGTCCCCGAAATGGTCAAAAAACGGAGATTACAAGAGATCATTTCCTTACAGCAGAAGCATTCCTACTATCGTATGCAGCAGCATTTAGGGAAAGTCCAAGAGGTTTTAATCGAGGGTACGTCCAAAAAAAATACAATGCATTGGTACGGGAGGAACTCACAAAATGCTGTAGTAGTCTTTCCTAAGGAAGCTCATCAAGTAGGCGATTTTGTTCATGTCAAAATCCATCATTGTACCTCGGCCACCTTGATTGGAGAAGCTATTCGGTCTTTATAAAAATCATTTTCATTATGGAATCGATTCAAGGCATCAAACAACGATTTAGGATCATTGGTAATGATCCTACACTCAATAGAGCCCTGGAAAAAGTCATGCAAGTGGCTCCTACCGATATCTCGGTATTGGTCATAGGAGAGAGTGGTGTAGGAAAAGAATTCATCCCCAAGATCATTCATCAACTCTCAGCTAGGAAACATTATGCTTATATCGCCGTCAATTGCGGCGCTATTCCTGAAGGTACTATCGATAGCGAACTCTTTGGCCACGAAAAGGGGGCCTTCACTGGTGCTACCAATACACGAAAAGGGTATTTTGATGTAGCCGATGGCGGTACGATCTTTTTAGATGAAGTCGGTGAATTACCCTTGTCTACTCAGATACGTCTACTACGCGTATTAGAATCAGGTGAATTCATCAAAGTAGGCTCTTCTCAGATACAAAAGACCCATGTACGCATCGTAGCCGCTACTAATGTCAATGTATTAGAAGCCATCCAAAAAGGAAAATTCCGCGACGACCTTTATTATCGGCTCAATACCGTGCAGATCGATATACCTTCGTTGCGCGCTCGCAAAGGAGATATCGGTTTGCTCTTCAAAAAGTTTTCTAATGATTTTGCTGAGAAATATCGGATGCCCGCTATCAGACTTACTGAAAGAGCATTGAAATATCTTGAAGATTACCCTTGGCCAGGGAATATCAGACAACTGCGCAATTTTGCCGAACAACTCTCCATCATAGAGGCCGAGCGTGAAATATCCATAGAGAAACTCAAGGAGTATCTTCCAGAAAACACACCTTCGATCCATTCTATTGTAACCAAAGAACGCTCGGCACAAGATTTTTCCAATGAGAGAGACTTGCTCTATAAAGTATTGTTCGATATTCGCAGAGATCTGAACGATCTCAAAAGCTTAACCCTGCAATTGATGCAAAATCAGGACGATGCGAATCATTTTGTAGAAAACAATCGTCAGCTGGTCAAAAATGTCTTTGGCGAAGTATTGCCCCGTTCCGGCGAATCTCCTACACTCGATCCTACTTATCAGCTCAGACATGCTACCGAGCCTGTATTGCAAGCAGAAGACTTTGAGTTTGAAGAAATCTCTAACGAAGCTAGTCAAAGATCCGAATCTCTTTTTTTGCACGAAAAAGAATTAGAATTCATCCAAAAAGCTATTAAACGCAACCATGGCAAACGCAAGATCGCAGCCAAAGAGTTAGGTATATCAGAAAGGACTTTGTACAGAAAGATCAAACAGTATGGCTTACAATAAAAACTTTTACCAATATAGGTTTGTCCTATTTTCGTTAGGACTCTTTTTGAACGCTTGTTCCTATAGCTTTTCTGGCAGTGGAGCTACCATCAACAAAGAAGTCGAGACTATACAGATCGAACAATTTCTCAACAATACGATCTCCCCAAACAGTTCTTTGGCTCCTAATTTCACTAAAAAACTTCAGAACATCTTTCGCGATCGTACCTCGTTGATCGCTGTAGAGGACAGCGGTGATCTCGTACTAGAAGGCGAATTCACTCAATACGATACCGAAGTAATCAACATCAACAACGATCGCGCACAAGGCAATCGCTTGAGAGTAAAGGTCAAAGTACACTATAGGAACAAAAAACAACCTACCAAAGATTTTGAACAAGAGTTTGAGACTTTCGAGGATTTTGGTGGTGGAGAAATCCTTGCACTCATCGATCCGCGTTTGATCCCATTGATAGTCGAAAGGTTAACCAATGAAGTATTTAATAAAATTTATAATGATTGGTGATGAAAAAAGAGGCATTAAACAGTTTAAACTCTTTGATCAAAGTCCTTTTTGACTTTTGATGTAACAAAGGAAGACACTTATCTACTGCACGAGGCCCTACAAAAATCCCCCTATATTTTTTACCCAATTAGTATGGATGCTTTATCTCAATGGGCTAAAAAGGCTCGAAAGACCCAACATCAACAAGTACTCGAGTAAACCACTGTCTACTCTGCAGGTAGACCAATCTCTCCTTTTCAATTATATCACTAAAGAAAACACTCATAAATTACGCATTCAAAGACACATAGACTTTGCGGGAAGGTCAGGGAGATGAGCCATCCAATCAAGCTTTATGGCCATCGGGTTCGGTCGCTAATTATGAAACAAGCTCAAATAGACTTCAAACAGTCAATACATCTACTGTGATTGGCTCAAACTATCCAAAATCCAACTCATTAAAAAAATCCCGGTAAGCCACAAACACGATAGAGTAGAAAAATTCAAAGCTATAGAATAATTCCTTCACAGCTATAGTAGCCCCAATCCATATAAGGATACCAAATATCCTGTCCAGACCACCATATATGATATTGTAGAAAATAAAGACCTAATGACAAAAATCTTGACTCGGATCTATGTAAAATAAAAGAAATACACCAAAATCATCAATGCCTACGAAATATTAAGCTTGAAATGTCCATAAAAAGTGGTTCTTTTACCGATCAGATCCGTTCCATAAAAGACGGAATGGAAAATCAATAAACCATATGGGAACGTACATATTCTTAGTCGTGCTCCTCGTACTGATATGTCTGCTTTTGCTCATGGTCATCATGGTACAAAATCCCAAAGGAGGAGGGCTTTCTCAAGCCTTTGGCGGGCAGGGTACCCAGATGTTTGGTGTACAACGTACTAATGACTTTCTCGAAAAGACTACTTGGGTTTTGGCTATTGCCATATTCATACTTATCCTGGTTCTCAAACTAAACCTTGAAGATAAAATGACAAGACGTTAAGAAGAAACTTTTTAGCTTTTACCTTGCTTTGAAAGAGGATAGTATTCCAATTCACTCAGGACTTATACAATAGACTGAGCATTCTTTGTCCTAGTCTACTTTTTATAGTGTCAGTTAAGTATCTTTAATGTCATAATGTCACCTTTTATTGCAAGTTAGGTATAAACTTTCGGTTGTTTACAACTTGGCATATTTTTGTTTGGAGAAATACAGTAATAGATAAAACTTTGCAACCAAAAAAATTATTAACATTATGGCAGAAGTAAAAATTAAACCCTTAGCAGATCGGGTCCTTGTAGAACCCGCCCCTGCAGAAACCAAGACCGCTTCAGGTATCATCATCCCCGATACCGCCAAAGAAAAACCCCAAAGAGGGAAGGTAATCGTCGTAGGACCTGGAAAAAAAGATGAATCTATGAGCGTAAAAGCGGGCAACGAAGTATTGTACGGTAAGTATTCGGGTACTGAGTTGAAATGGGAAAACAAAGACTACCTCATCATGCGTGAGTCTGACATCATTGCAATCCTATAATCTATAAGGAAGAAATTAAATTAACTACAAAAAAATAAAAGAATTATGGCAAAAGATATTAAGTTTGACATCGATGCGAGAGATAAATTAAAAAAAGGCGTTGATGCCTTAGCCAATGCTGTTAAAGTGACATTGGGGCCCAAAGGCCGTAATGTGGTTTTACAAAAATCTTTTGGCGGACCTCAGGTTACTAAAGATGGTGTCTCAGTAGCCAAAGAGATCGAGTTAGAAGACGCTATTGAGAACCTCGGAGCTCAAATGGTCAAAGAAGTCGCATCGAAGACTAATGACATAGCAGGTGATGGTACGACTACAGCCACTGTTTTAGCCCAAGCCATCGTGCGTGAAGGCCTCAAAAATGTAGCTGCCGGTGCCAACCCTATGGATTTGAAACGTGGTATAGATAAAGCCGTAGAAACGGTAGTAGTTGATCTAAAAAAACAATCCAAAGAAGTTGGTGGAAGTAATGAAAAGATCAAGCAAGTAGCCTCTATATCAGCCAATAATGATCGAGCTATAGGAGACCTTATTGCACAGGCTTTTGATAAAGTAGGCAAAGAAGGTGTGATCACTGTAGAAGAAGCCAAAGGTATGGAGACCACTGTAGAGGTTGTAGAGGGGATGCAATTTGATCGTGGCTATCAATCCCCCTATTTCGTCACCAATGCCGAGAAGATGATCACTGAATTTGATACCCCGTACATCTTGCTCTATGATAAAAAGATCTCCTCTATGAAAGATCTTCTTCCTGTCTTAGAACCTGTAGCACAATCAGGTAAACCCTTGTTGATCATCTCTGAAGAAGTAGAAGGAGAAGCCCTGGCTACATTAGTAGTTAACAAAATCCGCGGTGCATTAAAAGTAGCAGCAGTGAAAGCCCCTGGATTTGGTGACAGGAGAAAAGCCATGTTGGAAGACATAGCTATCCTCACAGGAGGTATAGTGATCTCCGAAGAGACTGGGCATAAGATAGAAGATACCAAGCTCGATATGCTTGGACGAGCAGACAGAGTTACTATCGACAAGGATAATACTACTATCGTCGACGGAGCAGGAGACAAAGAGAGGATCAAAACACGTGTCAATGAGATCAAAAATCAAATTGAAAACACCACTTCCGATTATGACAAAGAAAAGCTTCAAGAACGTTTGGCTAAATTAGCTGGAGGTGTAGCCGTCCTTTACATAGGTGCCGCCTCTGAAGTAGAGATGAAAGAGAAAAAAGACCGTGTAAATGATGCTTTGAATGCTACCCGTGCTGCTGTAGAAGAAGGTATTGTAGCAGGTGGAGGAGTGGCACTAGTACGCGCTACTAAATCTCTCAATTGTATCAAAGGAGAGAATACTGATCAAGATACTGGTATCCAGATCATAAGACGTTCTTTAGAAGAGCCCTTGCGCCAAATCGTCACCAATGCTGGTGAAGAAGGATCTGTGATCGTAGCCAAAGTGATAGAAGGCAAAGACGATTTCGGATACGATGCCAAAGCAGGTCAATATAGAAATATGATTGCAGAAGGTATCATAGACCCGACCAAAGTCACCCGCGTAGCATTAGAAAATGCTGGCTCAGTATCTGGTATGCTATTGACTACTGAATGTGTGGTCACTGAAATTAAGAAAGACGAGCCTAACGTACCTCCAATGCCAGGAGGTGGAATGGGTGGTATGATGTGATTTATTTTTATAATGTTTTGTGTTTGAAAAAACCCGCGACGCCTAACACGTCGCGGGTTTTTCGTAATGCCTATTTTCAACAGTATAAAAAGCCCCCCCCTTGTACAAGGGGGGGGCTTTCAATAAAAAAATACTTAAGACAAATACGCTTATCCAGTATGAAAACTTTCTTCATTGATAAATCATAAATAAATTTTAAATTTATTTTTTTTACATCAAAAATAAATCTATTATTTAAATAATAAACTAATTTTTATTCGATTGACACCTCTCGCCTTGTTCATTCTCTAAAGTAAATCGTGTGAAAAAATTACTTTTGCACCATGATTTATGTATAAAACGTATCCTTTCATCTTGCTGGAGATTATTTCTTTGAAGCAATCTCTCCTATCGCATACAACCCTAAAATCACATTCGACTGATAGGTATAAATGGGTACGGGCAAAAAGTCTACCATGTTAAAGCTTTAAAATTCGACAATACACCCGTTAAAAGGCCAGATTGCTTACGAGGGGGTGAGGTCAGTTATAGGATTTATTAAGCAGGATATCGAATTTTAAAAAGACCGTACTGTATGGCAAGAAGCGGAAAAAGCTTCTCGCAAACCCAAAAAAGATAGAGGCTCATATTGAACATGTCTCCAACCTAGCGTTGGCCAAGCGTACCGACTACTAGAGCTCAGCTTATCAAGAACTGATCTAGCAATTAACTCATCATACTAAGCAATATAATATGCTGGACAGCTGTACCATGGCTAAAAAAAATTGAAAAAAAATTAATCAGGTTGAGATTCCGGTAGGAAGACTTTTAGCTCCTTACTGGAACCTTTTCTGGTGAATGGCGTATGCGCATATCGAACTGGCCAAATTATTATTGCAAAGGTATGACTTACTATTACTAAACGAACCGAGCAATCATTTTAGACATCGATAGTATCCTATGGCTAGAGAGAATTTTTTGAAAAACTATTCCGGAGCGATTATTTTGGTCTATCATGATAAGAAATAGTTATATCAAATGATCAATCGTATCATAGAGATCGTGCATCAAAGTATCCAGGATTACAAATACGCTTTTTCCAAATTTTGATCCTCAAGGAAAAACTTTGTGAAAATCTCCTGCAATCGTAAAAAAAATAAGAAAAACAAATCAAACATACCGAACAACTCATTGAGAGATTCCGTTACAAACCCTCAAATGTAACTTTTGCCCAGAATCTGATCAAACGACTGGAAAAATTGGGCCGCACTGATACCGAAGAGGAAGGCTTTCGGCAGATAAACATCCGTTTTATCCCCTCGATCACCCCGGGCAAAGTCATCTTAGAAATCGAAAATATTTCTAAAAAAAATTTCATAAAAAATATTTTTTTTAGAAGTGTCTTTTTCTGTAGATAAAGCTGAGAAGATCGCTTTCATCGGACAGAATGGGCAAGGAAAATATAAGTTAGCTAAGAAGCATAGTTGGACAACTCCCTCATAAAAATATAATCAGACTAGGTCACAATGTACATTAGCTTATCTTGCTCAAGATTGGTCTGAAATCTTGGTTGGTGAGAATACCATGCTTGAAGAGGCTGAAGATGCTGCCATGGAAAATATACGCAAGAATATTCGTGACTTATTGGGAACTTTTTTATTTAGCGGTGATGAGGTTTATAAGAAAGTTATAATAATCTCTGGAGTAAGCAAAATAGCTTAGCCCTATGTAAACTCTTATCATAACCCTTCAATGTATTAATCATGTATGAGCCGATCAATCACCTCGATATGCGTTCGAAGAAAATGATAAAAGATACTATAAAAAAAATATAAAGGCACCTTTGTCGTCGTCTATCATGGTAAGGATTTTTTTTTTTGCAAGGCCTGATCGATAATATGTATAAATCTCGCCACAAGAGAGTTAAAGCGTTTTTGGTAGGTATTGACGAGTATCTCGATAGTAGAAAGGTACAAAGGTTCCGTCCAATCAAACGTACAGACACGCCGATTGTTCATTCAAAACTGTTATCAAAACATCCAAATCGCTCTCGTCAAAAAAAGGCCAAGCAGTTCAAAAACAAAATCGCTAAGCTCGAAGATAAGATCCAGATATTGGAACAAAGTATAACATATATAAAACCAGATTTGATTGGTAGGCAACACGATAAAGAATCCCTTCACACCTATAAACTTCAAAAAAAATAATTAGATGAAAATATAATCCACTGGGAAAAAATTCAACAAGAATGGAAGAAATAGGAATAATTAAGTATTATGGCAATCTTCCAAAAGATCACACAGAATCCACATCGATCGTCAGTTTGATCGTACGGGTAGGCCATTATAGTATAAAAATTCAATATTTTTTTGGGGATAAATCTCCAACTTTGGTGTAATATGTTTAAGTGAGGCCGGATATTGATCAAGATCCACTTCAAGTATTCATTCCTGATCCTTCTCATCGATGGGCTTCGTGCCCAAGCAAATATTGTTGAAAGTATACTCATAATTATCATGCTATATAATGTTTAGCAGTGGAAAGCTTAGTAAAATTCTTATTTATTAAAGTCAATAAAATTAGTTTACAATAGGGTGCGTAGACGATTTTTTTCGTTCACTAAGTACCATTGGACATATGGTTTTATAGTCATAGTGGGTTACTTTTTTTTAAGATCAGATGATCGAATTGGAAACTTTGGATGTATACCTTGCTATGTATTTTTCTCCTGCTTGTCCTTCCCACTACTTGAATCAATATTTGGAATATACGAAAATTTAGATGAGAGAGAGCAATTGGTCAACATGAATCACTCCGACTAAGCCGATCGCTTCAAAGTCCAGGCCTTTAGCCACCATCTTTATTCCTATGAATATATCTACCTATTAGGATTCAAGAACAGTGATCAACTTTTCATAAGCAAGCTTTCTACACATGGTGTCAGTATCCAATCCAGGCTACTTTGGCCTCTGGAAAATAAAGACGGGCTTGTTCCTATATCTTTTCAGGACCAAAGTATCTGATGTTGAAATTATTACTGTAACAAGCAAATCAAAACTTTAGTTTAGCGTATCTATCTACGCAGTAGTGACACATCATCACGGATTTGATCTAATTATGGGTCAAAGACACATCGTAACATGAACAATTGTGGGATGTATCCACAACCGTGACATTGCACGATAAGGTCATAACCGCACCAGTTGTGAAAGAGGATGACCTATTTTTTTTCTCTTCAAGTTCTTGTTATATTGCAGCTATCAATCTTAGGCTAAAGAGGCCTTGCATCTGATTCTTGCGGTAGGCTTCTTTGAGGTCGATGGTCTTGACCAATGGCGGTAGAGGTTTTTGCCATAAGAGTTGGGTCAAAATTTCCCAAGCATATTTGCCACTCTGTGCATTGTGATAACTCTATAGTAAAGATGCTGCAGAGCCTAATAAGGTTTTGGCATCTTAAGTTTTAGCCCATACCAATGTGCTGCATCGAGTACATGATAATACGGTGCTATATATCATTATTTGAAGACCATTTCATGTTCTTCATCCACAATAACTGGCTATACCTTTTTTTTAGGGAGGTAAAAATAAGGTCGATCGTTCTCCTAAGGTGATCAGATAAGCTCCTTGCAGTATTTTTTACCAGAATTCGACCCATTAATTTTGATCATATTTGGAATGGTATAGTCCGATTTGGTTTCCAAAATATTTTTTCAATCTGGAGATGAGTTGGGTAGTCATGGCGATCTTGTGTAACAGATAAAACACCTGCATTACATCGAATTTTGCGTTCTTACCTATTGTTCGATAAGTACTAACTCACGAGTAGTCTGGCCAATAATCGAAGTGTTTTCCTTGAGCTATTGTGGATCAAGTATGGGATGATTTCTCGCAAAGGGCCGAGTGATGTGGTCGCTCATTATATACAATTGACCAAACCAAAATTAAGAACTTATTTTTCTTCGGTCAAATCTTTGAGTAGCTTGGAACTCTCTTCGTTATGTGTATCGGCGCGAAAACTGCGATTCGGTCGTAATGTTGTATAATATAAATACAACGCCTCATTGTAATCATAGATTTGACTAGGGTGCGTTCTTTTTCCATTGTAGGCGCCGCGGACCAATTGGTAGTCGATTATAGTATGAGTTTATTAAAACCTTTTTTATGAGGTTTTTTTGAGGTCATCTAGGCGATCCCAGAGGTACATCTGTAGCGTGTTTAAAATGATACAACGTTGACAATTATACTCATAGCCCTATCATCGCCTCAACCAAATCATCTCATGCATCTTGTATTTAGCTTTTTTAAGCATCGATCAAGACAGAAATATTGTGTTCAAAAGCTTTTTTACAAATGTCTTTAAAGTGGTTTTTTACACATTCCTAGGCCAAACTTTCCTCAAGGTTCAATGGCATTTTTCCTTACTTTTTCATAGAAATATACCTTTTCTAAACCCGTAGGCTTGAACACGACAAAAGGTATAGCAGTGTGATTTTTAGTAAAATTGATATTGTCCAATAATTCTTGATAGAGGTGGTCGAAATATCTTTCTTCCGACTGGACTTATATACGTCATAGTCTAGGATACTCTGCACACCGTATTGGCTAAGTTTATGGATTAATGAGGCGCATTTTTGCTTACTCTCTCCTCAATATAAATATTTAAAAGCAATTTTTCGAATGATGCTAAGAGATAAAGGGAAAATTGTACTTAACCACCAATCGGTTCATTAGAGAAGTGCTTAAACGTGTACCAATCAGAAGGAGGGGGATCCATTTGAATAGGAAATAAGCGCTACGTAATTCCCAATATAATTTGGCTTGAAAGGCCGTTTACATATCGTTCAAAAGGTCGAGTTACTTCATATGCATAGCGTTTGGCTGACTAACATAGACAATAAATTTGCTTACTTTCGTCCTAAAATATAGTACTGATGGAGGTTTTAGGCACAAACTCTCACACGATCCATTTTTGGAAAAGTGCTTATAAACTCTTAAACGATTATCTACTTGATCGCTGCGAGCTGTCGAAGATCTTTATCCTGGTAGATGACTATACCAAGGTCTGTTGCTTGCCTCATCTATTATCGCACGTTGACTCTTTAGTACAAGCCAGACTTATTGAAATTACTGCAGGGGAGGAGCATAAAAACATCTCCACTTGTGTCCAGATTTGGAAGGCACTCGAGGCAGCCGGAGCCAATAGGAAGAGTCTATTGATCAACCTTGGAGGGGGCGTCATCACTGATATGGGTGGATTTGCTGCTTCGGTTTTCAAACGTGGGATCCGTTTCATCCATATCCCTACCACTTTACTTGGGATGGTCGATGCCTCCATTGGTGGTAAGACTGGTATCGATTTGGATGGTTTGAAAAATGAGATCGGTCTTTTCCGTCAGCCTGAGTTACTCATCATCGATGCTCATTACCTCAACACCTTACCAGAGAGAGAGCTGCGTTCTGGCATAACTGAACTAATCAAGCATGGGCTCATCGCTGATGCAGATCTTTGGATGGCGATGAAAGATGTCATAGTCGATCATCCGGAAAGTTGGCAGGAGTTAATCCGTCGTTCAGTTTTCATCAAAGATAAGATAGTCCAAAAAGATCATACTGAAAAGAACTTGCGAAAAATTCTCAATTTCGGGCATACTATAGGACATGCAATTGAGACTTATTTCATGAATAGTGGTACTCCATTGTTGCACGGTGAAGCCATCGCATTGGGGATAATCTGTGAAGCCTGGCTTTCTTACCAACTCAACGGTCTGCCTGAGGATCAATACAGAGAGATCGGTACTACTATTGCAAGACACTATCCGATGAGAGAAATCTCCGTATCGTCCTTGAAACAACTCTTAGCAATCATGCGGCATGACAAGAAAAATGAACATGGACAAATCCGTTGCTCTTTATTAAAATCCATAGGGAAGTGCTCTTATGATCATGAATTGGAGGATGATTGGATCGAGAAAAGTTTGCATCAACTTAAAAATTTTCTTACTCCGGATGATTCTGTTATGATATCTTAAGATTTTTCTACATCTGGTCGGCTTACTGGATGAGTATCCAAAAAAAGAATGATCTATCTTTACACACTTTAGTTTTTAAATCATAAAATGATCGAAGGAGAAAAACTCATTCCCATCAATATTGAAGACGAGATGAAATCGTCCTATATCGATTACTCGATGTCGGTAATTATTTCAAGGGCATTGCCCGATGTGAGAGATGGGCTCAAGCCTGTACATAGACGAGTACTCTATGGAATGTACGAATTGGGAATTCTATCGAACCGTCCGTATAAAAAATCTGCCCGTATCGTCGGGGAAGTTTTAGGTAAATTTCACCCTCATGGCGACAATACTGTTTACGATACCATTGTGCGGATGGCTCAAGGTTGGTCGCTTCGTTATAAACTGATCGACGGGCAAGGAAATTTTGGTTCGTTGGATAACGATCCACCTGCAGCGATGCGTTATACCGAAGTCCGTCTAGAAAAGATTTCCGAAGAAATGCTTTTGGATATCGAAAAAGACACAGTAAACATGCAGCTCAACTTTGACGACACCTTAGAAGAGCCTACCGTACTCCCTACACGCATTCCCAACCTTTTGATCAATGGTGTATCCGGGATCGCTGTAGGTATGGCCACCAATATGGCCCCTCACAATTTGAAAGAATCTATCGATGCTATCTGTACCTATATCGAAGATAGAACTATCGATATTGATAGCCTGATGCAGTACATCAAGGCGCCCGATTTCCCTACAGGAGGGGTCATCTACGGATATCAGGGGGTCAGAGACGCCTTCCACACCGGGCGTGGACGCATCGTGCTCCGTGCCAAAATACACTTTGAGGAAGTCCGTGGACGGGAATGCATCATAGTCGATGAAATCCCTTATCAAGTGAATAAGGAAAACATGGTCAATGATGCCAAAAGACTCATCGAAGACAAAAAACTCGAAGGCCTCTATGACGTCAAAGACGAGTCCGGTCGTCAAGGTATGCGTGTCGTTTACTTCCTCAAGAATGATGCTGTCCCCAACGTCGTATTGAATAAGCTATACAAGTATACCACACTGCAGACCTACTTCAATGTAAATAATATCGCCCTAGTTAAGGGACGGCCCGTTCAGATGAACCTCAAAGACCTCATCAGACATTTTGTCGACCACCGACATGAAGTAATTGTCCGTCGCACACAATACGAATTGGGCAAGGCCGAAAAACGAGATCATATCCTTAAAGGATTATTTATCGCCTTGGACCATCTCGATGCCGTGATCCGATTGATCAGGAGTTCAGTCAATTCTGATGAAGCACATGAAGGGTTGATAAATGCTTTCAACTTGTCAGAGGTCCAAGCACGTGCTATCCTCGACATGCGTTTGCAGCGTCTTACTGGCCTCGAGCGTAAAAAAATAAAAGAAGAATACGAAGAAATTCAAAAGACGATTGCATATTTGAACGATGTTTTATCCCAAGAACCACTCCGTATGCAGGTCATCAAAGATGAACTGCTTGAGGTTAAAGATAAATATAGCGATAAGCGTCGTACGGAAATAAATTATTCAGGTGGTGAAGTTACCATAGAAGACCTGATAGCAGATGAGCAAGTCGTGTTAACCATATCACATGCCGGATACATCAAACGTACGCCTTTGTCCGAATACAAACGTCAAGCCCGCGGCGGTGTTGGTAACAGAGGCGCTACCACACGTGATGAAGATTTCCTCGAACATCTACTAGTGGCTACCAATCATCAATACATGCTCTTCTTCACAGAAAGAGGTAAATGCTTCTGGATGCGAGTCTTTGAGATCTCCGAAGGCTCAAAGTTGTCTAAAGGTCGCGCTATACAAAATCTGATCAATATCGAACAAGGCGATAAAGTTCGTGCCTATATATTGACCGGTGATTTGAGTGATACCGAATACATCAACAGCCATTACGTAGTCATGATAACTGAGCAGGGTATCATCAAAAGGACCTTGCTCGAACAATATTCTCGACCTCGAAGAGACGGCATCAATGCCACCATCATCCGTAAAGGAGACGCCCTGCTCGCGGCTAAGCTCACTCGGGGAAACAGTGATATCCTCATCGCTGTGAAAAGCGGCAAAGCTATTCGTTTCCCTGAAGAAAAAGTACGCTCGATGGGCCGAATGGCTACCGGTGTACGGAGCATCACCTTAGCCGATGCAAAAGATACTGTCATCGGTATGATCTGTATCGATAAGGATGAGAAAGAAAGAGAAGACGTCTTGGTCGTCTCTGAGAAAGGTTTTGGCAAACGCTCGAACCTAGAAAATTACCGCGTCACCAACCGTGGTGGTAAGGGAGTCAAGACGATCAATATCACTAAGAAGACTAGTGGATTGATCGCTATCAACAATGTCTCGGATCAAAACGATTTAATGATCATTAAAAAATCTGGTGTACTCATTCGCATGTCCATCTCAGAGCTCCGTGTAATGGGACGTGCCACTCAAGGCGTCAAATTAATCAACCTCAAGGATAATGACAGGATTGCAGCCGTGGCTAAAGTGCCGCATGAGCAAAGATTACAAGAAGTTACTGAACGTCTGACGGCCGAGTCTCTACAAAGCTCTGAATCATCTGCCGGCCCTCCCATTGAATTAGATAAAATCTCTGTAAATGGAGGGCCTGTACCCGATAATCCACCATTGGTATAAAAAAGCATTCAATAAGTCGAAATATTTGAAAAAACATTTTCCGATAAACTCTAAATTTACCCCTATCTTTATCTTATTTGTAATCTGTTTAACATCAGATAAAAAAGGAAATAGAAACAGCCTTCAAAGCCTATAAAGCCAAAGATTTAAACACGACTAAGGCCGAGATCTAAATAGCCTAAAAGCTCATAGGCTCAGAGATTATAAAATTAACACCCAAGTTGTTCCTAAAGTGCCTTTACTCCGCTGGAAATAACCATCTCGACGCCGGAGATCTAGAAAAAACCGTACCTCCCTATTATCCGAACATTCCCAGATCGAAAAGAATCCCGTGGCTTATGTGGTGAAAAATAAAGAGACTAATGAGAGAGTATATTACTACACCACAATAGAGACTGCCGATAAACTATATGAAATAGGTCGACACACCGAGCCTCCCGAGCTAAGCATATCACCCAAGTATACAATTATCTTTCTTATTCTTTCCAAGATCCAAAAAGCAGCTACTTCAGCCAATGAACATACTCAGAAGGGTTACAAATAAAATAAATTTACCGAAACAGTAGAATTTTTTTTAAAGGCTTATCAATTGATGCAAGCAGCCAGTACTACTGATATAATACAATATTATTTCGCTGCGCTCTCTTACCATCGAGATGAAAATAAAGACAAAAGCATTGACCATCTATTGAGAATTCATCAAAATGAAGTATACCGATCTCAATGCAAATAATAAAGAAAAATGTGCTTCCCAACCCATACAATTATGTATGAAGTCTCCTCTATAAAAAAAACAAAATTATCAAAAAGTATTATCTTATATTAAATAAAATATTTAAAGTTTTAATTATACCAAAACTTAAATTATCTCTTAGGTGATATATATTTGAAAACCATAAATAATAAGCAACACATCGCTTTGCTCAAACAAAACATGTAAAAAGATACAAATAATGCGGTCTACTACTTCAATTTAGGAGTAATGCTTTCCAAAAAAACAAAACCAAGAAATTGAAGCTGAAGCAGTTTACATAAAAGCCATAAAATTGAAAACCAATTATATATAAGCTTATCTATATCTTGCTCACCTCATCGCTATCCCAGATAAAGAACATTTGGAGACGCTTTAAAAAATTGAGCCATCTAACAAAAAGTAAGGATATCATTAAGACCTAAAAAATTCTTCAAGCACGTAAAAAGATCTATCAAAAAATACACCCCATGGTTGGAGAAGAACTTGTGAGCATATCACCTAAGAATTTTGACACGCTACAAGGCTTGAAAACTATATATGGTATTCTAAAAGTAAACAATAAACTTAATACGATCTAGCAAAAAAATCCAATCCCTTCAAGCTGCCGCAGCTCGATTAAGGAGAAAATTAAATACAAATTAGATTTTTCTCTCTTGTGTATTATAAAATTAACGCTTAAAATTATTAAAAGTTTCAACTTAAATTAACTTCTATTTAAGATAAAATAAAATACCCTAAAAAAAAGGTCATATTTTTCCTAAAAATTCAATATTGATTAAAGGCTTTAGCGGAGCCGGCCTGAGTTTAAGGACTAATCAATATGAGGTTTTATTATCCTTTTGAAACAAAGCATTTACTGCGTCTTTAAGAGTATATCGTTCGGTTGAGTATACCCTCATAAAGATATTAGTTTTTAATTATTTAATTTAAATTAATCATATTGAATTAATAACATGTTATTATATAAATTCTATTTATATATATTAATAAAAAATAATTATAGTATTAATAAAAATTATTATAGTTAGGTTTTATTATTTATAACTTTTATATATTAATTAGTATTTTATTGCTTATTATATTTGTCCTCGCTGAAGGGTTAAAAATCATAAACTATGCAATTAGATGCTTACTCAACCTCATATAGTGAAGAACACATCCGATCTCTTAATTGGTATGAGCACATTCGCCTACGACCCGGGATGTATATCGGTAAACTTGGAGACGGTAGCGCGCCTGACGATGGTATTTATATCCTGATCAAAGAGATCATTGACAATGCTGTAGACGAGTTTGTCATGGGCAAAGGCAAAACCATAGAGGTCAATATCCAAAAAAAGGATACCGTTTATGTGAGAGATTATGGCCGAGGAATCCCTTTGGGAAAAGTAATTGAGGCTGTTGCTAAGATGAACACTGGAGGAAAATATGATTCTCGTGCCTTCAAAAAATCTGTTGGTCTCAATGGTGTAGGTATCAAAGCAGTCAATGCCCTTTCAGCTCATTTCAATATATGCTCTATCAGAGAAAATAAAGCCGTTAACGCTTCCTTCCAAAGAGGGCTCTTAGTCGGACAAAAAGAAGAGTCATCCAATGGTTTGCCCAATGGGACGATGGTCAGCTTCAGTCCAGATCCTGAAATTTTCGGGCCTTTTACCTTCCACTTTGAATATATCGAGCATATGCTCAAAAATTATGTCTGCCTCAATCCGGGTCTGATTATCCTGTTGAACGGTAAAAAGTTTTATTCCGAAAATGGCTTAAAGAACCTTTTGGAAGAAGCCATTGACGAAGAGATGGCTCATCCGATAATCCATCTCAAAGGAGACGACATAGAGTTGGCCCTTACCTATAGTGTCCGTCCCTACAACGAACGGTGTTTTTCGTTCGTCAATGGGCAACATACCACACAAGGCGGCACACATCAAGCAGCTTTTCGAGAAGCTTTTGTCAAGACTATACGTGAATTTTTCAATAAGAATTATGATGCAGCCGATATTCGCAAGGCACTTATCGCAGCGGTCAGCATCAAGGTGATCGAACCTATATTTGAGTCTCAGACCAAGACCAAACTCGGATCAAATAATATGGGGCCAGATCTACCTTCTATCCGGGCTTTTGTCTTGAATTTTGTGAAAAATCAATTAGACAATTTTCTACATCGCGTACCGGATATCGCCGAAAAGATCCAACACCGCATTCTGATTTCAAAAGAGGAACGCAAAGAGCTCGTCGGTGTCCAAAAGATCGCTAGAAACCGAGCCAAGAATGTTGGCTTGCACAATAAAAAACTTCGTGACTGCCGTCAGCATTACAACAATTCGAGGGCCTCACGTAGAGAAGAAACCACATTATTCATCACAGAAGGAGACTCCGCCAGTGGATCCATCACCAAAAGTCGGGATGTAGAGGTCCAAGCAGTCTTCAGCCTACGAGGTAAACCATTGAATACTTATAGCCTTACCAAGAAGATTGTCTATGAAAATGAAGAGTTCAATCTCTTGCAAGCCGCCTTAAATATTGAAAATAAGTTGGAAGGTCTGCATTACAATCGAGTGGTTTTAGCAACAGATGCCGATGTCGATGGGATGCATATCCGTTTATTGATGATCACTTTCTTTCTACAATTTTTTCCCGAATTGGTTCAAAAAGGACATCTCTACATACTACAGACTCCACTGTTCCGTGTGCGCAATAAAAAAGGAAACGTCTATTGCTATACAGCAGCCGAACGCCTCGATGCATTAAGCCGTTTGGGAAAAAATTCAGAAATCACCCGTTTCAAAGGATTAGGAGAGATTTCCCCTAACGAGTTCAAACCTTTCATTGGAAATGATATGCGACTTGAGCCAGTGATTATGACCAAGGATACCAACGTCAAAAAACTTCTGGAGTTTTATATGGGCAAAAATACACCTGACCGGCAAGCCTTCATCATAGACCGGTTGAAGACAGAACAAAAGTTTCATGAAATGAGTACTTATTGACATGAAAATAAATAATGAGAGAGTTATTTCGAATGTTTGCTCATCGTAAATTATCCTATTTCTAGGAAGCGTCCTCTTTATTGTTTTATATCTATTAAAGATTCATTCCTTTTACGTTTGTTATGAAATCCTATTTTATTTTTTTTTTTAATTATTTTATTTATTACTTTTCGTTAAAAGGGTCATCAATGTATCGTTTACGATAGTAAAGAGGAGCTAATCAATACCAAGACATGTGAAGCCTTTCTTTCAAAGCTTTTACCTAACCATGCAGAGTTATGCCGAGTTCCGCCAAAGATAAATTGATTGGACTTATGGTAAAGAGCTATTTCATTAAAAAGACATTGATTCTTACCTTGCACAGCAAAAAAGTCTAGTTGGGTTATATCGAATTGATGTATAACGTGACCCATCTCAATCACAAGGAAATTAGAAACTTGAGTGATTATTTGAAAAATGCAATAAAACGATCGGCAGATTTAAATAAGTATGCCTCCATACGTTGAACAAATTAAAAAAATATCCAATATGTACGAAGAGTGGTTTATCGACTACGCTTCGTACGTCATTCTTGAACGAGCTATACCCTCCATCTATGATGGTCTGAAGCCTGTACAAAGGCGGGTGATGCATTCGCTCTGGGAAATCGAAGATGGGCGCTACAATAAGGTGGCCAATGTTGTTGGGAGCACGATGAAGTACCATCCGCATGGGGATATATCTATCACGGACGCTATGGTACAGCTCGGACAAAAAGAACTCTTGATCGATACCCAAGGCAACTGGGGAAATATTTTCACTGGAGACAATGCTGCTGCTGCTCGTTATATTGAGGCACGCCTAAGCCCATTTGCTGTGGAAGTGGTCTTCAATCCCAAAATTACCCCATGGCAAGACTCTTATGATGGGAGAAACAAAGAACCCATTTACTTACCGGTCAAATTTCCTATTCTCCTAGTCCAGGGTGTCGAAGGGATTGCTGTAGGGCTATCGACCAAGATTTTGCCACACAATTTCAATGAACTCATCGAGGCATCTATCCATCATCTCAAAGGAAAGACCTTTGAACTGTATCCCGACTTCCCGACCGGTGGTATGATCGATATTTCACAATATAATAACGGTAAACGAGGTAGCAAAATACGGATACGTGCCAAGATCAGTCAGCGCGATCGTAATACATTGATTATTGATGAAATTCCCTTTGGTACGGCAACTGTTTCGTTGATGGAGTCAATTTCCAAAGCCGTTACAAAGGGTAAGCTTAAGATCCAAAAAGTTGATGATAATACAGCTGAAAAAGCTGAAATCCTAATTCGACTAGGACCCGAAGTATCTCCAGAAAAAACGATCGATGCCCTCTACGCCTTCACCGATTGTGAATTCTCCATATCGCCCTTGGCCTGTGTCATCAATGAGGAAAAGCCTTTATTTTTAGGTGTATCCGACATTTTGAAAAAAAATACAGATCATACGGTCACTTTACTCAAACAAGAATTGGAAATCACCCTAGAGGAGTTGCAAGAAGCCTGGCACTTTGCCTCTTTAAAACAGATCTTCATCGAGCAACGCATCTATCGGAAGATCGAGGAACAGAAAACTTGGAAAACTGTAGTAAAAGCCATAACCAAAGGCTTGAGCACATACACCAGTCACTTATTGCGAGCGGTTACCGAAGAAGACATCGTTAAGCTCACAGAGATACGCATTCGAAATATTTCGCGCTTTGATTTGGACAAATCTCAACAATACATCAAATCCCTCGAAGGGAAGATACAACAGGTGAAACATCATTTAGAACATATTATCGAATATGCCATTGCACACTTCAAGAACCTTCAAAAAAAATATGGCAAGGGCAGAGAACGGAAAACCGAAATCCAGACTTTTGAAAATATCGACGCTGTTCAAGTATCCGTACCCAATACCAAACTCTATGTAGATCGCAAGGAAGGCTTCATCGGTACTACGCTCAAAAAAGAAGAATTCGTTTTTGAATGCTCAGACATCGATGATATCATCGTCTTCCGAAGAGATGGAGTTATGATCGTCACCAAAGTGTCCGATAAAGTTTTCGTTGGAAAAGACATCATCCACCTAGGTGTCTGGAAGAAAAAAGACCAACGTACCATCTATAATCTGATCTACCGTGATGGTAATAAAGACAGTGTCTTCATGAAGCGTTTTGCTGTCACTGGGATCATACGAGATCACGAATATCTCCTCACCCAGGAGAAGAAAAACTATGAAGTGCTCTATTTTTCAGCCAATCCCAATGGAGAAGCTGAAGAGGTAACCATTTATTTGAAAGCCAATCCACGCTTAAAAAAATTGCAGTTTACTGTAGATTTCGCTCAATTGGCTATCAAAGCCAAAAATGCCAAAGGCAACTTGGTGAGCAAGTATCCAGTGAAAAATATTAAATTCAAGCGTAGGGGCACTTCTACACTCCCACCGCGTAAAATTTGGTTCGATGAACGCATGCAAAAGCTCAATGCAGAAGGCCGAGGACAATACCTGGGTGAATTTTATGGAGAGGACAAGATCCTCAAGATAAACCCTTCAGGACTAGCTCAACTGATTCCTTTTGATTTGAAACAAACTTTTCACAAAAATCCACTGGTCTTAGAAAAATGGTCGCCCGAGAAACCCATCTCATGTATCTACTTTCACGGGGCAAAAAATAGATATTTTGTCAAACGTTTTTTGATGGAAAATCGATTGGAGACTCAAAGATTTTTCACCTTAGATCACAAAAAATCCTTCATAGAATACGTCTCTACAGACCATCGGGCAGTGGTCCGCCTCATAGGTACTAACGAAAAAAGTCGTGGTCAGATCCTCCATTTGGAGGAAATAGTTACCGTAAAGGGTATTAAAGCTCAAGGTAATTTACTCTCGCGAGAGGTCATACAGCGTATCGATATTCTTGAACCTTTACTTTTGGAAAGTTGCGTAGAATCTCAGGATACTCCTATCAATCAAGAAAATACCGCAAATTGGTACGATGATACAGGAGAGGATCCCCTTCAGGATGGAATACAGGGTACTTTAAATTTGTAAAAAATAGACTATGAACGCTAATACTATAGTATGGGCCATCCTCATCATCACTGTGCTCGTCAGCGCAAAAGGATTCGACGATTATGCATTTTTTGAACGTTACAAATTCAAAATTAGCAGCATTTTGAAGGGTAAGCAATATGAACGTCTATTCACCTCGGGTTTTTTGCACGTTGGTTGGGTACATTTGCTCTTCAACATGATCACGTTATATTTTTTTAGCAATTCATTGATTTATACATTCTCTGTCCTGATTTTCGTGATCATATATCTCGGTGCAATCTTGGCCGGAAATCTCACCACTTTATGTTTCAGTCAAAAAGATTCTCAATACAATGCGGTCGGTGCATCCGGAGGGGTCAGTGGGGTAATCTATTCGGCTATTGTGCTCACACCTCAGATCGAATTATTAGTTTTTCCTTTACCCATACCCATTCCAGGATGGATATTTGCCATCGTCTACATGTATTACTCGATCTTCGGTATGCAAAATCAATGGGGAAATTTAGGCCACAGTGCTCACTTGGGGGGGGCAGTCTTTGGATTGCTAATCACAATCTTTCTCAAGCCAGAACTTATTTTCGTTCACGGCTTATACATCATCCTGATACTTATCCCCATAGTTTATGTGATCTTCACTGAGATCAGAAGGAGATAACTCATCAGTATTACAAGGGCGAATGGGCATAAAGGCTTACTTCATTTGAATAGATATCGGCTTTATGCTATAATTTGGTTACCGGACTGATTTTTATAGATTAATTCAATAACTCCTATGTTTTTGAAAAAAAAGTTAACGATATATTCCTGTTACATATGGTTGTCCAAATAGGCTTGGCTTTCCCAGGCCTCGTAGAGTAATAATACGTTTTCTTTATCTAAACTTTGGTACATTTCGTATTGGTAACAGCCTTTTTATTACCGCGTTATGGAAACCAAGCTTTTCATAATGGCTTTAGTTTCTACTATTTTATCCGATTTTGTGATAATCTTTACGATGGTGACTAACATATAGATTGAGATGTTTAATTTTGAATTTTTAGAGCAGTCCTACCCCTAAAAAAAATCGACTTTATCTTCTTATACAGATTCAAACATAATTTCTATTTTCCATTTTCCAGGCTTTTTGAGTTGTGGATATAATATTCAAACAGGAGATATTAAATTTGTGACCTATTGAAATACTTGTGGGGAAATAAGTCCCATGGCTTTATTGTGATTAATCGTTAAAAAAATAAAATAAATAGATCAACAAGAAAATAATTTTATTTTATACCAATTAGTTTGCTAGGGATTTGTTTAACAGTGATGGCTTGTGATCAAGAAGTTTATTCGACTTAACGCCTTGATAAGGTCTTGGTAAGTAATGAGTTGAAGATATATACAATAGGAAACTATAAACCCTTTATCTATCTTTTGAATAAGGGGGTGTTTTCTGGAATAAACATTGATCTGGTGATTTGTTTTATCGATACCTTGGGTGTGTACCTAAATTCATAAAAACCACTTAACCTACACTCTTAAAGGATTTCCAGGTTTCTTGTAATATTGCTGTGAGAGGGGGCTCTATCACGCCCAATCGACAAAATAAAATCCTTTTTTTACTGATCCCGGTCATCTCCAGAAGTCAAGACTCCTATCGTACGTTGTGATGATGAGGCAAAGTGCCCAAACGCTTGAGCAGATCAATCGGCCTAAGGTGAGACTGATTGTGTCAATCCCTGGGGCCAACGAACACTTGGCTCGAGAGAAACTCCCACGGATTCAATTGAGGGTTTTTCTTGATAATACGAAGACCGTGCCGATGTTGATGGTAACCGATTCGTTCGAGACGTTGTTGCAGCAAAGATTGGACAAAAGACTCTGTGTACTACACACCTCCTATTAACAAACCGTTTACTCATATGAAAAAAGCCTATATCTTACCTTATGGAAATGTAAAGTTCAAGACTAGTATATACCGATGATTGCAGTTAAAAAAAGCCAATAGAGATTTTGACCGCATCAAGAAAAAATAGTTAGATTGATATAATTTTAATCTTTCATTGAAACTTGAGCAATAATGACTTTTCCCCTTAGGGAATTGTTTTACTTTTGGTCTATGATTCAGGCCCAAGTCAGCAAGCAATATTTTCGTTTCAAACGTCCTGCCGGTACGTCGCGGGGCGTAATGTTCGAGAAGGAGAGTTATTTCATTACGCTCGAGCAAGAGGGTAGTTCAGGCCTTGGAGAGTGTAGCCTCTTGAGAGGCCTTAGCGTAGAAGATGTACCTGATTATGAGAAAAAATTACATTGGCTTTGTCAGCACATCAACGACGAAAAACCGCAGCTTTATGAGGCCCTTATTACCTATCCGTCGATCTACTTTGGTCTTGAGCAGGCCTTTTTGAGTCTTGAACGTGATTCTCCTATTTTATTCCCCTCGGATTTTACTGATGGCAAAGCCGGTATTTTGATCAACGGATTGATTTGGATGGGTTCGATTGATTTCATGCAGAACCAATTGCACCAGAAAATATCCCAGGATTTTGCTTGTATCAAACTCAAGATTGGTGCGCTCTCCTTCGAGGAGGAATATAGATTGCTGAAGGTAGTTCGTCAGGAATATCCAAAGATTGAACTCCGTGTTGATGCCAATGAAGCTTTTTCGTCTGATGAAGCTCTCGAGAAGTTGAGTCGGCTTGCTGCGATTGGAATCCACTCCATCGAGCAACCCATACGTGTCGGTCAATGGGAGACCATGGCGATGCTTTGTCGACAAACTCCTTTGCCTATTGCTTTAGATGAGGAGCTCATAGGTCTCTTTGACTCGCACGCCAAACAGGAATTTTTGAACGCTATCAATCCGCAATACCTTATCTTGAAACCTAGCCTTTGCGGTGGGTTTCAAGGTACTCAAGAATGGATCACAGCGGCCAAAAGACATAATATCGGTTGGTGGATAACCTCAGCTCTGGAGAGCGATGTGGGATTGAGTGCTATCGCTCAATGGACATATGGCTTAAGTAACCCCTTGCCTCAGGGTTTAGGCACTGGAGCCCTTTACACTAATAATGTTCCGTCGCCTTTAATTATGAAGGGGGATCGGCTTTGGTACGATTTGAATCAAACATGGGATCTCAGTGTTTTAAATCAAAAGTAAATGTGGCTTGATTTCACAAAGGGAAGACCAGATTTGGATCGTCTAGAAATGGATTTCCAAAAAGATTGGCAACAGGCGGTATTAGCCTTTTTGAGGCAATGGTATGATCAGTCGCCTGTGCTCTCAGTCCATAGCTCAGGTACGACGAATAACCCACGGATGTTTTGTGTGAAAAAGGCTCATATGGTCTCTAGTGCTCGAATGACGGCCGACTTTTTCAGTTTGAAGTCTGGTAGTCGTACTCTATTGTGTCTCTCTCCTGACTATATCGCTGCGAAGATACTCTTGGTCCGTGCCGCTGTGCTAGGGTGGCAATTGTATTGTGTGCCACCTTCGTCTCAACCCTTGAAAAGATTTAATACATCTTTTGATTTTATCCCGATGGTGCCTTTACAGGTAGCTGAGAGCTTAGCCGATTTGGGTAAGGTGAAAATTCTCCTGATCGGCGGATCACTAATCTCCCGAACACTTGAGGAGGCATTACAAGCTTATTCAACGTCTTGTTATGCCTCTTATGGGATGACCGAGACCCTAAGTCACGTTGCCTTAAGACGGATCAATGGAACAGATCGGGAACAGTATTTTCGGGCATTACCTGGTGTAGATCTCAGTCTTGATAAACGTGGTTGTCTGAGGATTTTCGCTCCAGAGCTAATGGATAATCCCTTGCAGACTCATGATATAGTTGAACGGGTCTCTGAGGATCAATTTGTATGGTTGGGTCGTTATGATCATTTGATCAATAGCGGAGGTGTCAAGATCCTCCCTGAGCAGTTGGAGGAGAGGCTCCGACCGTTTGTCAGTAGGCCTTTTTTTATTGCTGCACTTCCTGATGATAAACTAGGGCAAAAGCTTGCCTTATTTATTGAGGGTAAGCCTACTTCATTAGAAATTCCGGAAATACTCTTTGTCGGTAAAGACAAGTTTTGCAAACCTAGGAAGATTTGTTTCATACCACAGTTTTTATGGACTTCCTCGGGAAAAATCCGACGAAAGGAGACGTTTCAAAAATTCATCGAAGGCCGGTCTTTTTAGGTTGCTAATTGGGACTCTAGGTTTTGTTTCAAAGCTGTCAAAAATCCCTCTGTATTGAGGTAATCTTTTCTCGTGGTGTCTTTTCCATGGATGAGTAGGGCTAGGTCCTTGGTCATTTGACCGTCTTCTACAGTTTTGACACACACCTTTTCAAGCGTATTACAAAAGTTTTTCAAAACTTCGTTGGCGTCGAGTTTAGCCCGATGCTTGAGTCCAACAGTCCAGGCAAAGATCGAGGCAATGGGATTAGTCGAGGTCTCTTTGCCTTCTTGATGCAATCTATAATGCCGGGTAACAGTACCGTGGGCAGCTTCGGCTTCGAGCGTATGACCGTCGGGGGTGAGTAGGGCCGAGGTCATCAGACCAAGTGAACCAAAGCCTTGAGCTACAGTGTCGGATTGCACATCGCCATCGTAGTTTTTACAAGCCCAGACAAAGCCTCCATTCCACTTCAGGATGGCAGCAACCATATCGTCGATCAGACGGTGTTCATAGGTAAGGCCTTGTGTTTCAAATTGTGATTGAAATTCGTTTTCATAGACTTCTTGAAATATATCTTTGAAGCGGCCATCGTAAGCCTTCAGTATGGTGTTTTTTGTCGAGAGGTAGAGTGGCCATTTTTTAGTTAAGGCTTGATTGAAGCATGAGCGCGCAAAACCGTAAATAGAAGCATCAGTATTGTACATACCTAGGGCTATGCCTGGACCATCAAAATAATAAATATCATGGCTTTGGGGAATACCATTTTCTGAAGTGAAAGTCATCGTCAGGTGGCCTTTGCCTGGGATTAGGAAATCAATGGCTTTGTATTGATCGGCATGAGCATGACGTCCGATGCAGATTGGCTGAGTCCAACCAGGTACAAGACGGGGTACATTTTTAATTATGATTGGCTCCCGAAAAACTGTACCGACAATGATGTTTCGTATGGTACCGTTAGGTGATTTCCACATCTTCTTCAGACTAAATTCTTTTACACGGGCATCGTCGGGGGTAATGGTAGCGCATTTGATACCTACATGATGCTTTTTTATAGCCTCTGCTGCTTCGATAGTGACTTGGTCGTCAGTAACATCACGATGCTTGATCCCTAGATCGAAATAGTGAATCTTGAGCTCGAGGTAAGGTAGGATAAGTTGTTCTTTGATCAACTTCCAGATGATTCGGGTCATTTCGTCACCGTCCATTTCTACTACAGGATTTGTTACACTGATCTTCTTCATATACGTTGAAAAGTCTAAAAATTTACAAAGGCATAAATATAACGAAAGTTCTACGATTGGAGAAAATATCTGTCTGAAATTATGATTGATAGGGTCTATTTAGTCTATGGATAATGTCTACATTTGCAATACAAGTATTTATAAAATCAATCATTATGATAAATATTCTATTCAAAGGCAATGAGGTCCATATTAGTGGGGCATTGCCACAAATTGGGACTACAGCTCCTAATTTCGAGTTGGTCAAGGGAGATCTTTCTACAAGCAAACTGACTGATTTTAGGGGCCAGCGGGTGATTTTGAACATTTTTCCAAGCGTGGATACGGGGGTATGTGCTACTTCGGTACGGCGGTTCAATCAAGAGGTTGCTTCATTAGATCGAACTGTAGTGTTGTGTATTTCTAAGGATCTACCTTTTGCACAAAGTCGTTTTTGTGGAGTTGAGGGTATCGACCGGGTCGTCATGCTTTCGGATTTTAGGTGTGGAGGTATTGGACAGGATTATGGGATAAAGATGACTGATGGGCCTTTGGTCGGTCTTTTGGCACGGGCAGTAGTGGTCATCGATGAACGTGGTAAAGTGATCCATGCTGAGTTGGTCAGAGAGATCACACAAGATCCAGATTATAAAGCAGCTTTAACTAGCTTGGAGGAGTAAATTATTGTAATTTAAGTGTTTAAACAATAAATCTTTGATTACGTGCCAGGTATTTGTTGTTTAGTATGGAGTATTATAGTTGGTTTTTTATGCAGCGGACATAAAACTTAGAATCTTTATTTTGATCGCCAAATATTTTAGGCTGGCGAAGAAAAATCGCTCCGGTTATTACGTGAATAGACGAAGAAAACGGGGGCGGGCTATGATGGCAGAGCCGCAGCCTTTAGACACAGCTTGAACTATCATAACTCCAATAGGGCATCATTATGCTAATTTTATATATTCTTTTGCGACATAAAATTCGTTGTCTAAAGCTTGCTGTATAATTTTAGACAGCTTCTAGGACAGGGGGATCTTTTTGTTCTCCGGTCCATTTCACATACTATTGTCACTTGGGTTTAACCGATCTCGACCGTTTTGAGTCGTGGCTGAGATGTGTCCCTATGATTTTTCCATACCATCTCATAGTGTGCCAGAATCGGGATTTGGACTGATGGCTTGCTTGGTGTATATTTAGGCTTGTGTACATTGTTGTCCCTCACCAAAACAGCTCCATTGGTTATATATCGCCATAGGCTCCTTATTGTTGTTCCATAGTCTTTTTATTAATGGTTAAACATGTTTCTGAGCTTTATTGGTTTCTATTAAGTTTTTGAATTCCTCAAGTTTGGGTACACATTATCTTATGGGATAGGAGTGGTTTTTTATAGTTCTAGTGCGTTCCAAAGGCTTGGGACGTCCTTGAAGAGTCAATTGTTATTCAACAAAGCCTCTACTTATCCATTTTCCGTCCCAATGGTTTCCTTGAAATAGGATCAAGGCTATTGGCTTGTTGATCGTATTTTTCCGTGTTTTTACATTGATATCCCTCACCGAAACGCCCCCATTGAAATAATCATCTGAAGGAAAATGAATCCATATTGTGGTATGTGCATTGAATGATTGGGAAATGGCTCCTAGATAACCGTCTAACTAGATAATTTTATTGCCATTTTTGTTTGTGATTTTTATTATCCCACACTATAAATCATATCAATAAATTTTATTTTTTAGAATCATCGACATTGTCATAAGCAGTAGCAATGCCAATTAGTCCTGTGCCGTTACAGCTTTTGCTTTATTACAAAGTTTACGAGTTCTGGGATGGGTGGATTAAGATCTTTGTCAGAAATTTTAACAAGGATTCCTGTCTTTTTAATCCTTAAATCTAGCACTTATTGTAATCAAAATAAGTGATTTGTTTAACGTCTTGTACACGTGTGTTTCCATTGATATTCAGTGTTAAGAAATGTTTTTTTTTTAAAAAAAAGGAGGAGGATACCCGCTCTTACTTTCTGGTTATTTGGATTATCTTAGCCACAAGCCATGCGGAGGGGGATGAAGAGAAATGGTAAACTTATTTTTTATATCAGTTATGGTTTATATACTTCGTAATTTTAATAGGTTAATTAATATAATATTGCATTGATTTCAAGGCCAATTATTTTGTTTTTATTAATCCGTGTTAATAATCAAGTATGATTAAACTATTTTATTTTTGATTATGTAAATAATAATCTTATTAAATATCAAGTTTTAAGTGATACAATTACTTATCATTAAATTATTTATTACTTTTATTTATAAACATTATCTTTATTTTATTCCAAGTTATTTATTTGATTTGAATTAAATATTTTTTTTTTTACCGTTACAATGGGTGTCGTTTGTTCAGAGTGATGAATGTTGTTCCATCTTATTGGACAAAATAGGTGAGCTTGTTCTTCGTCTCCTTATTGTTTATGGACCGGGATATTTCAGTGGTCCACTTAAATATCTTAACTTTACAGGCTTTTTATTCTTGATCATAAGCTTTTATGCAGACTAAGCAGCTTCGTAATGTAGCCATCATCGCTCACGTAGACCACGGCAAGACCACTTTAGTGGATAAAATTTTACATACTTGTGAACTTTTCCAAGAACATCAAATTGTCGGAGAGTTGATCCTAGATAATAATGATCTCGAGCGCGAACGTGGTATCACTATCATATCGAAAAATGTGGCTGTCAATTACAGAGGTACAAAAATCAACATCATCGATACCCCTGGCCATGCTGATTTTGGGGGAGAGGTTGAGCGAGTGCTGAAAATGGCCGATGGTGTCCTATTACTCGTTGATGCCTTCGAGGGGCCTATGCCACAAACCCGTTTTGTCACTCAAAAGGCGCTTGCTTTGGACCTGAAGCCTATTGTGGTCATCAACAAAGTTGATAAGGAAAATTGTAAGCCGGAACTTGCCTATGAACAGGTTTTTGACCTTTTCTTTCACTTGGATGCTACTGAAGAGCAACTTGATTTCCCTGTGCTGTATGGTTCTTCCAAACAAGGATGGATAAGCACCGATTGGAAACAACCAGCTCAAAATATAACCACCCTTTTAGATTTAATTCTTGAGTGTATCCCCGCACCTGAAGTGAAGCCAGGTCCATTACAATTGCAGATCACTTCGCTTGATTACACTTCCTTTGTTGGACGTATCGCTGTAGGGCGTGTTGTGCGTGGGTTCATCCGCGAAAATATGTCTGTAGCTTTAATCAATCGATCGGGAATAGTCAGTCGGTCACGGATCAAAGAGCTTTATACTTTCGATGGGTTGGGTAAGGTCAAGGTGCAACAGGTCTCTTGTGGAGATATTTGTGCTGTTGTTGGTCTTGAGACGTTTAACATTGGGGATACTATTACCGATGTGGAGCAACCTGAGGCTTTACCTCATATCCAGGTAGATAAGCCTACGATGAATATGCTTTTTACGATCAACAATTCTCCGTTTTATGGGAAGGAGGGAAGGTTTTTGACCTCGGGCCATCTGCAGAACCGTTTGATGAAGGAAACTGACAAAAATCTCGCTCTGAGGGTCGAACCTACCGATTCGCCTGAGGCTTTTCTCGTCTACGGTCGGGGGGTGCTTCACCTATCGATCTTGATTGAGGAGATGCGTCGCGAAGGCTATGAGCTTCAGGTCGGCCAGCCTCAAGTGATCTTAAAAGAAGTCGAAGGGCGTAAACATGAACCCATAGAGATTCTTACTGTTGATGTGCCTGAGGTCTATTCGGGAAAGATCATCGAATTGGTAACCTTGCGCAAAGGTGAGTTGCTCACTATGGAGACCAAAGGAGACCTACAACATATCGGGTTTCGCATCCCTGCTCGTGGGATGATTGGATTGAGGACACATCTCTTGACTGCTTCAGCTGGTGAGGCGGTTATTACCTATCGTTTTGATGCTTATGAGCCCTGGAAAGGCGAGATTCCTACCCGAGCGCTTGGTGTTTTGATCTCGATGGATAAAGGTGTAGCCACTACTTATCGCATCGATAAATTACAAGATCGTGGTAAATTTTTTATTACTCCAGGTGAAATAGTCTATGAAGGCATGATCATTGGCGAACATTCTAGAGAAAATGATCTCACGGTGAATATAACTGAGGGTAAGCAACTCACTAATTTTCGTACTACTTCTAAGGATGATGCAGTTAAGATTGCTCCGCCGCTTCGTTTTTCTCTTGAGGAAACACTCGAGTACATCCAAGCGGATGAATACGTTGAGGTCACCCCAGACAATATCCGACTCCGTAAAATCATTCTAAAAGAAAATGAACGTTTAACTACTCAAAAATATCGATCGAAATAGTTCCTCTGAGGATAGGGTTTTCATTATTTCATTAATCTTTCATTTCTTTATAAATATTTTCATCTTATGTTTTTTTACTCATATCTCTGTAAGTGGATTCGTCTTTAGGGATTTATGTAAGTGGTCGATGTCGGGTATAGAATGAGTTTGAGATTTGTTTAGTATTAAATAATCCTTCTTCGTTGGGAGGAGTTGAATTCGATATATTATATTTTTTTCGTCTATTTATTCATAAATATTATCGTCTTCTATCTTTACCTTTGCATTCGAATATATCTACTCGTAAGAGGTGCTCATTTTGAGGTTCTTTTTGTTCTTTATGTAGAGGTTAGAAGTGGTCAATCTGCTTTTGTGGCTTTAGTTGTATAAGAAATCTCTTGTCTCTTTAGATAGTGCCTCTTTGACCTCTTTTCTCAAGACTTTTTTAAATAAGTGAGAACCCTTCAGGATGAATTTGTGTATTCATCTTATTTATTATGAGGATGAGGGTTTCTTAGGATTGATTTATGATTTATTTTTTTTATAAATAAGTTCGGACTTACTATATTTAAATCTTTAAAGCAATCGTTCAATAATATTGATCCTATAGACTTTAATTTTTTCCATGGTATAGTCGTGTTAAAATTATTATAGATTAAAATATATGCAAATAGTATTATAATATTTTAGTGATGTGGTTTATTTGAATCTATACTCGAATCCATCAATAGCTTATCCAAGGGCAAAATGCTGCATCTTTACCTTTTGAATTGGAAAAATTTTGATCCTCATGTTAAGATCTCCATTTCTGACATCGTTGCTAGATAATGATTTTTATAAGTTTACTATGCAGAATGCGGTGGTAAAACTTTTCCCTTACGCCCGTGCCCGTTATGAGTTTATTAATCGTGGGGGTCATACTTTTCCAAAGGGGTTTGGCACAACGCTCAGAGCTATCCTCGATACGATGGTACAATTGAAACTTACGGCCGAAGAGCAACACTATTTGGAGGAACATTGCCCTTATCTCGACCCTACCTATTTGGATTTTTTGAGGGGTTATCGTTATGATCCTTCTGAGGTAAAGATCGTCCAAAAGGGGGATGACCTTAAGGTGTTTATCGAAGGCCTGTGGTATCGTACTATCCTTTGGGAAGTGCCATTAATGGCGGTAATCTCCGAATTGTATTATGGACTGACGAATGCCCGGCGTCTCTCAGATGATGAAGTGGTGACCATAACTCAAGAGAAGATTTATAAGTATAAAGCTATGAAAGTACACATAGCTGAATTTGGTACGCGTCGTAGACATTCTTACAAAGTACATCAATTGGTACTGAAAACTTTGAGAGAGGAGGGAAAAGGTTGTTTTATTGGGAGTAGTAATATTCACTTGGCTCATTATTTTAATGTGAAACCCATTGGGACTCATGCTCATGAGTGGTTTATGTTTCACGGGGCCAAGTATGATTTTAAGATGGCCAATCGCTTGGCACTGGAACATTGGGCCGAAATCTACCATGGCCATCTGGGTATTGCCCTCTCTGATACCTATACTACGTCTGTCTTTTTCAAGAATTTTGATAAAAAATTTGCTAGGCTTTTCGATGGAATACGTCATGACAGTGGTGATCCTATCGCTTTTGCTCAGGCAGCGATACGGCATTATCAATGTTTTAAAATCAATCCATTGAGTAAGACGATTATCTTTTCTGATAGTCTAAATCCGGATAAGGTAGCTCGTATTGCGGCCTTTTGCCGGGGTAAGATCGGTATGTCTTTCGGTATTGGTACCAACTTCACGAATGATGTGGGGCTTCCAGCGATGAATATTGTTGTCAAGATGGTCGAAGCTTTACCTGAAAGGAAGCAGTGGACACCTGTGGTCAAACTTTCGGATGTGGCAGAGAAGTGTTCAGGCGATCCGGCCATGGTTGAGCTCGCTGAAAAGTTTTTACACATTCGCTGAGATTGGGCAATCATTTTCTTCCATACATTTCCTCATAGAGTGCATGATATTTCTTATGAATGATCTTCCGTCGTAGTTTCAAAGTAGGAGTTAAATGTCCGTTATTTATGCTCCATATCTCTGGAGTAAGGGCAAATTTTTTAATCCGTTCCCACTGTCCAAGGGTTTGGTTATATATTTCAATCTCTTGGTCAATCCGCTTAATGATTTCAGGTCGTAAAATTAGAGCCTTGTTACTTTGAAGGGCCGAAAGGCCTTTTTGCCCCATCCAAGTTCGTAAGAAGGAAAAATCAGGTTGTATCAAGGCACAAGGCATCTTTTCACCCTCACCTACTACCATAATTTGCTCAATAAAGTGTGATTTTTTGAATATCTTTTCTAAGATCTGTGGAACGATATATTTACCACCAGAGGTTTTAAATATTTCTTTCTTGCGATCCGTGATGCTGAGAAAGCCATTTTTTAAAGCGCCTATGTCGCCGGTGAGAAAATAGCCTTCGGAGTCAAACGCTTTAGCTGTCCTCTCAGGATTTTTAAAATAGCCTTTCATAACATTAGGTCCCTTGATACAGATCTCGCCATCTTCGGCGATCTTCAGTGTGATGCCTTTGATTGGTTTGCCCACGGTGCCCACCTTTAGGTCGGCTGGTCGCAGGCCGTTTACAGCAATCACTGGAGCAGTTTCGGTCAAGCCATAACCCTCGATGACTGGTAAGCCGATAGCATGGAAGACTCGATTGAGTTGTGGTGAAAGACCAGCACCTCCCGATATAATAGCCTGGATCTTTCCGCCAAATACTTGACAGCATTTTTTGAAGATCAATAGATCAGCTAAGCGGTATTGGAGATTATTTTTTTGATGGGGTTCGTATCGTGCGGCGAACTTGATAGACCATCTGAATAGGTTTCTTTTTAGCCAGGTTCCTTTAATACCTTCAACATAAATCTTTTCGAGTAGGCGGGGTACAGCAGTCATGATATGAGGCCGAATCTCTCGAGCATTTTTCCCAATGCTTTCAAGGCTTTCAGCGAAATAGATCGAAATTCCATGGTATTGATAGAAATAGAGGATCATCCTTTCGAAAATATGACAGCAGGGTAGAAAACTCAATGCCCTTCTTATGCTTGTGCCGGACAGTCTTTCTGAGGAAGCATAGATATTGCTTATAAAATTTTGATGGGAGAGCATAACACCTTTAGGAGTGCCTGTGGTGCCCGAGGTATATATCAATGTAACGATATCGTCGGCCTGTATAGAGGATTTGATCTGCTCGACCTCTCTTTGAAGGCTTTCGTCCCACCCGAGTGCTAAGATGTTTTTCCAATTCGGCACACCTGGTACCGTGTCGAAGCAATAAATCTCCCTTAAAGAGTGTATCTCATTTTTGAATGGTCGAATCTTTTCATAAATCGTCTGATCTGAGACAAAGCAATAGATTACTTTAGTCTGTTGAAAAATATATTGGTTATCATCATCCGAATTAATGGGGTAGATAGGTACACTGATGACTCCCAATTGTTGTAGGCCGATGTCTAAGATGTTCCATTCGCTACGATTGGTCGAGGAGATTATGATGACGTGATCTCCTTTCTTTAGGTTGAGTCGGAGTAAGCCACGGCTGACGGTATGGGCCAATTCGATATAGTTTTGTGTAGAAATCTTTTGCCAATATCCATTGGTCTTGGTCACTAAGGCATCCTCGAGTGGATGGGTAACCAATTGATAGGGTAAAATGTCGAATAAGCGGTGGATTTCTTTAGAATTCACGTAGCTTTAGTTTTTCTTGATCTTTTAAAGATACAAGAAAATGATGAAAGTATTCTTAGCAATGTTTGGGTAAGAATTACTGATAATGATGACAAAGCTTGTTGTCTTATCCAGAGCCGGATATCAGTGCTGAGAGTGGGGTGAAGAGTTTTCGGGATGCTGGGAGGCTTTTGGGAAGGGCACAGTGTGATGGGGGGGGGATTCACCCGAGGGTTGATATGGTAGAAGAATCCTCGGTTGGCGCTATATTTTTACAACACATGCCACCGGCAACTCAGGCATATGGTAGGTAATCAATGATGCTCATAAGATTTTGAAAACGCTCCAACAAGATTTTGAAGTTTTTATCATCACTCAGAATATCAATAGCTTGCATAAGCTTACCGGTTCGGCACACATTTTACATCTCCATAGCGAATTACTCGAAGTATGCCAGTGAATCCGATGAAAATTTGTTTTACAATTAAGGTTGATGATATTCATCTTGATGATTTGGCTGAGGATGGAGCCTAACTACGGCCACATATCGTTTGATTTGGCGAGATTGTTACGATAATGGAAGACATTTAGATCAGTGTCCAAACCGATATTTTTTTTTGATCATTGATACCTCAATGCAGATCTATCCAAATGCTTCCTTAGCTGAATACATTTTATACGAAAATCCGATCTTTGCTGTCGATTTTCAAAAACCAATGATGTAAAAAGGAAAGCAAAACCCGCGTTTCATTCCAGCGACTACTTTTGAAAAGATACATCAGATGAGAAAAATTTTGTGAAAATATTTTTCAGCCAATCTATGAGCCTGATCAAGAATACTGATAAATATTCTATCGGTAAGAAATGGAAGAGTTTTACCTATGCTCTGTCCGGCTTGAGAGCTTTTGCTCGTGAGGAGCACAATCTGTGGCTTTATGTTGGGGGGGTCCTCGGTAGCTTGGTCTTGGGTTTTATTTTTAATATCAGTCACCATGAGTGGTTGGTGCAGTCGGTGGTTACCACTTTGATATGTAGTGCTGAATTGATGAATACAGCTATAGAAAATGTAGTAGACTTGGTCTCTTCTGATTTTCACCCCCTGGCGAAAAACGCTAAAGATGTAGCCTCAGCAGCAGTTTTGATTACTGCTTTGGGAGGATTGGTGATTTTTTTATTAATCTATGGGCCAAGATTTTTAGCATTCGTTTTATAAAGTATATTTTTTATATATATATTTTTAGGAAGGCTTCGTGGACTTTTAATTTTATTCTTGATGATTTCTAAATCCCTGAGCAGTATCTCAGCTGTTCTGGGAGGTTTTTGTCCAGATCTCTACTGATGATGAGACAACTCAACCGTTATATAAACTATATTAATATCTATAGAAAATCATAAGTAGCTACAGACAACTTTTTTACTATAGTTTGAACATTTTTATCCTTTTTGGATAATGTTTACTGTGTCAATAGATACTACTTTTGCTTTACTTAGTTTTTTAATTATTTATTTATAATATATAATAATTATTAGAAGATGGCAATTTTTATCGAGAAAGGTCGTATTGTGTTGAGCAAAAAACTTATCCTGAAGCGAACCCTTTGGATGCACTTATCCGGGTCACAACAACAAACCCATTTGCGTTACATATGTTCGCATCCTCAAAGATAAATATCCTGTAGAAAAGGAATTAATCATTAGGCATGAGCCTTTTGGTGTTATCGAAAAACTTGGTACGGCTATGAAAGGTTATCGCGAAAGGCAACATTATCTCATATCAAATGTGGTCACATCTTGTGGGTATGTCTATGATTAGTTGGCTGAAGATGGTTCCCAATGTGGACAACCCCACAAACATGGTTATAAAGCCTTGGGTGGATAGCCTTTTGTCAATACTCTAGATAAAGCTCAGGCTCTAAATATTTTTTTTCGTTCCTGATGCAATGGCCAATCTATCGCCTGTGGCCTAATCATCTCACTGATTAACAGGTTTTGATATTTCCGGATAATGTTCTACCGACTTTGCTGGTACTGAGAAGGGTAATGTCCGTCTTGTCGATACGGTAATAGTCTTTAGGTAAGGACCAATAGGATTGTTTTTTACAGCTGGGGCCTGGCTTCAAGGTTGCAATAGTTATCGCAGTATATGGAGAAGTTCCTGGACGGCTCGAATTGTCCAAAAATATGAGGGCTGATCCACACGATTAACTTCAAAGAGAGAAATACGTTATTGCAGAGATGATGAAGCTTACGGATAACCGTGGAGTAGATATGGTAGCCATCTAAGCTTTAGGCACACATACGACCTTTTAACAAGCACTTGAAGTGCTTCGCCCTGGAGGAAAGTCCTCGATTTAGGCATATATTCGATTGATCTAAAAATATCGTTGGAAACTTTTGATACTGGTTTGACTGAGAAGAAAATCATCATCTCGTTTTGCCCATAGGGTAAGGAACGTATGCGTCATTTATGGAGTGCTTATCGATTCACAGGTCGGATCCGACCTGAAGCTTATAATCCATTTGCCTAAACACTACACATAAGACTACCCAAAGCCATTTGCAGACATTAGTACTAATCACCGAGCCGGTATTAAGGATTTCTCGAAATACCTATCGATGACCCCGAAGGAGAATCAAAACCTCGTACCAAGCACCATGAACTCCAATTAAGTAAATCCATAGTCAAAACCCAAATGAAGGGTAATACTTTGAAGATAAACACTGAAAACAAGATGATAATTTATAAAGAGAGTAACAATGAAAAAGCTCTCACCGTGGATAAATACATCTATCGCAACAAGATCACAACCATCCAAGTACCCCCCCCCTCTACATCCCTAAATAGGTATGGGCATCAGTAGCTTTCAATGTCATTTACTTCGGATGAATACATATAAGGCTATGAAGATAGTTCTTTTGAGGTATCAACCAAACCCAATGATACGACGTAATTATGCTAAAAGTTTTAATAGCTTTATCTGTAGTATCTTCTCTAAAATCACTTCGTTCATTCTGATTCAGTACTTGAACAAGTTCTTATTTAATATACGGATGGATTAAGTTAAATATTATTTTATATATAAAAAATACTTTTTTATATATAAAATAACTAGATATAAGATATAATAATTATTAATAAATTTTATTAATTATACTTTCTAACCATTAGGATTCTTTTTATAATAAGAGATATTTATTTTTTTTAACATTTTTCTCCCTTATTTCATAAATAAAATTCGGTTCAAAAACTATTATTATTAATTTTAGGATCTATTTCGTTATCCTCTTGTAATAATGACGAAGAGCTAAAAGTCAGACTCTCCTAATGTTACAATTCGTATCAATCAAGATAGGGCAACTAGTGTTGATTATCGCACGGGAGACCTTGATGTTATCTTATTCCTATTAAAGGGAGATCCAATATATGAACTTCGAAAATACAACGATTAGAAGATCTTCAAAATCTTTAGTAACTTCATACCTAAAAATTATAGAAATATAATTAATTATTTTTCAACCCATGGGGAAACTTTAACGGGTTGGTTGCAATGCAAAGATAAAACACCTTTAAAATCATTTGTTTTAGATATGTCGTATAATGAGATAGACATTAGGAACAAGACTAAATAAGAGACCCTTCAAAATACACTTGGCTATAATCGTCTTGTCTATAGGCCTTATCCATAAGTTTGGACATTACCTTACCAAAAACAATGAACAAATATATTTAAAATCATATAAATATTGGGATGGAGGAGATCACTAAGCAGGAGCCGTTTGACTAAAAAATAATGGGCATTTCGTGGCCTCTCTCAAGGAGAGATCAAAAAAGAAAAAAATGCAACCGTAGAGCAATGGGAAAAAAACCTCCTATTAAAGAGATGTTTTTTCACACGAAAAATATCGTATTTATTTTAAAACGATAGTTTTAATTCTAGAGCTCATTATTTTATATGACACTATTAGGTAACAAATATATGAAAAGATGCTACAGAATTCTTTACTTATTTTATTTTGCTCAAAGACCGACCAGCTTATACTGAGTCAATATATAAAAAATTTTTATTATTTTATGAATATCTTAAAATGATAGGGGTTAAAAGCATCGTTCATATAAATCTTACAGGATTAAATTTAAAGTAAGCAACAGATCGCTAGTAATTTTCTTTATAAAAACTCCTTCCTGACAAGGGAATTTTTTCAATAGACTAACTTTAACAGTACATCATCCTGAATATAGCAGGTTCCAACCATATTTTTTGAATGCTTACTCTAAATGGGCCGAATCAATTTAGATCGAGATTAACCGATCTTACTCCAGGCTATCTTTTTTTGATGGTATTTGATGAAAGTATTCCGGATCGTTTGATTATCAGGTGTAGAAAGTTCAGGATCTTTTTCAAGCAATTTAACAGCAGCTTGACGTGCTTGCCCCATGATCTGTACATCCTTGGAGAGGTCTGCAATTCGTAGATCTAAGATACCGCTTTGGCGTGTACCCATCAGATCGCCAGGTCCACGCAGTTTGAGATCTTCTTCAGCAATCTCAAAACCATCATGAGTTCGGCCCATGACCTGTATACGTTTATAGGCTTCATCGCTAAGTTTATCACTCGTCATGAGTATACAATAACTCTGTGCAGCGCCACGTCCGACACGACCACGCAACTGATGTAGTTGCGAAAGACCAAAGCGTTCGGCACTTTCGATGAGCATCACCGAGGCATTAGGAACATCTACCCCGACTTCTATCACCGTGGTGGCTACCATGATCTGGGTTTCGCCACGTGTAAACCGTCTCATCTCAGCTTCTTTATCCGAAGATTTCATCCGGCCGTGTAAGATGCCAACACGGTATTCGGGCAACGGGAAGGCTCTACTGATACTTTCATAGCCTTCCATTAGGTCTTGGTAATTGATCTTTTCAGATTCTTCGATCAGCGGATAGACGATGTAAGCTTGTCGCCCTTGAGCGATTTGGTTTTTGAGAAATCCAAAGATTTCCAAACGTGCATTCTCATAACGATGTACGGTTTTCACGGGTTTGCGTCCAGCAGGCAATTCATTGATTACTGAGATATCTAGATGACCATAGATCGTCATGGCCAGTGTCCTAGGGATAGGAGTAGCTGTCATGATCAACACATGGGGTGGTTTTTTATTCTTTTTCCAAAGCTTAGCTCGCTGGGCCACACCAAAGCGATGTTGCTCATCGATCACGGCTAGACCTAGATTCTGAAAATGCATCGGCTCTTCGATCAAGGCATGTGTACCGACAAGTATGGAGATTACTCCGGATTCCATTCCATAACGAAGTTGTTTACGAGCTAATTGGGTTGTAGAGCCTGTCAGAAGCGATGATTGAATACCCATCGGTCCGAGCAATTTTCTCAAAGCGTAATGATGTTGCGTGGCCAAAACTTCCGTTGGAGCCATCAAACAGGACTGAAAACCATTATCTAGAGCTACAAGCATAGACATCAGAGCCACGATGGTTTTACCACTACCCACATCACCCTGCACGAGACGGTTCATCTGAATGGGCTGGCCTAAATCATGACGGATCTCTTTGAGGACACGCTTCTGAGCATCCGTGAGGAAAAAAGGTAAAAATTCCCGATAAAATCGATAGAAGTGTTTTCCCACTCTCGTGAAAGCATATCCAGTCCATACTTTTTGATGATCCTTTTTTCGCATCAATATGGTCAACTGTAGGAAAAACAGTTCTTCAAACTTTAAACGATATTGTGCCTTGGAAAAGACCTCCAAGGCGGATGGAAAATGCATTTGTACAAGGGCCTCTTTTTTATCCATGAGCTGATACTCATCGAGCATTTCTTGTGGAAAGATCTCTTCGATTTGATCCTTCAACTCTTCTATTAGCTCCTGAAAAAGCTTCACCATAAGACGATTGTTGACTCCTCTTTTTTGAAGCTTCTCCGTAGTAGGATACACCGGATGCAGAGGTATTGGCGGTTTGGTACGATAGTCTTCCAGATTCTCAACCTCAGGATGAGCCATTTGGATACGTCCTTGAAAGGTATTGGCACGTCCAAAAATCATCAAAGGAATATCTTTCTTAAGAAAAACCCTAACCACATCGAACTTTTTGAACCATACTAGATCTATACTTCCAGTTTCATCTTCAAGACGTGCTACCAAACGTTTGGTTTTCTTCTGACCGAATATCCCTACCGAAGTAATCTGGCCCACCAACTGTATTTCAGCTTGGATAGGGTTTATCTCAGCGATTTTATAAAAACGCGAACGGTCTATATAACGATTAGGATACAAGGACAATAAATCTTCATATGTAGATATACCAAGCTCGTCACGTAACCAATCGGCACGCTGTGGGCCTACACCTTTGAGGTATTCTATCGGCGTATTCAACAATTATGAAGACATTTTTATAAACAAGGGCGAAATTAGGGAATCCGTGTGATTGAAAGACATCAATAGATCTTCGATAAATATTTACCAAAAAAGAATGCATTGAAATCTACTCCAAGCAATATAATTTTACCGCCTAATTTTAATCAATATGACCGAAATAGCTGCTAGCAGGAACAGAATTCCAGCCCATCGGATAACCTGAGTAGGATCATCACCCAGCCAAACATTGTAATACATTGGCATGGTAATGTTTTGCAAAAGCATGGGGATGACCATAAAAATGTATTGAAAATTCCCATATATACCCCTGTACGAACTGGGGGAACGCTTTCCAGCTAACATAAGACATGACATGACCAACAAGCAAAGACCACAAAGCATACCTCCGATGAGAAAATAAGGCGTGTCCGCCTACCCCAACGGCTAATGGTCTTGTCACTCATAATCCCAACGATCGGCTGGACGATCAGACCAATTATCGGGCCAACCAACCACAGATAAGGTAATTTACCCTCCTCAGCACCAAGATAAAAGTAAATCGGGCTCATATTAGCCTGTTGCAATCCAAAGCCATATTGCAGCCCGAAGAATCCAAAATTCATATGGATGATCTGCCAGAAACTGAGTCTAGGTTTAATATAGATACGTTTCATACACCAGATGGAGTCAATAAAATATACTGTTAATCATTCACCGACCTTTTTAGATGAGTTGCATAGACCAGTTGAAATTGTCGTCGATTAGGAAATCGGGCCATTTTTCATGAGTTCATATAATCTCACTTTCACACCCACAAGTACTCTTTCGACAAAATTGGTGACCATCCCCCGATTTCTATGGATACGGTTTTGAGGCGTCTATTTATAGTCGCTATTGAAAAACACCCTGTGATCAACCCCCTGTAGGAGAGAAGTATAAGTACCATCACAGCTAAGACAACCTTGATCCACGTCACGTTGATCTTTTGTACACCTTTGGTGTCTGTCCCCCAATCCATCAGTGATAAATCGATGGTTAGTACTTCCTGAGCTTTGATTTGTCGGATGTACAGATCAAACCAGTCCAAGCGAACATCTCCAGGGCCAATCCATGAAAATTATTTGAGATGTTTTTGATGATTCTGACGATGAGATAAATTAAAATAATCATTTTAATGCAACATCATGGTTTTATAATCATTTTCCTCAAAGATTTACTTCAAAGCTAAGATAAGACTTGTTTTACCCGATCCGGATTCTACTGCTATAGAGACAACCAAAAGCCATTCGGTAGACAATACCAACTGTTGAAAAATGTTTCGAGCTGTTTTTAGGAAAAATTGTTCTGTTGTCGTTATTCTATCCAACCATATCTGAAAAAAATTTTCAATGCACTCGGATATAATACGTATTTTCAAACGATCAAATAAGCTGCTACGCTGAAAAACAAATGAGTTACTCCTTGGCATTTACCATCATTCCGATCAAACTACTCTACAAAAGGATAGCTTTGTGAGACAACTTCAAAGTTTTGATGTAATTAATAAAATAATTCTCTAGCCAACTCAGGACGATCTGCAGCCGTCAAGTCCATGACCAAAAAACCATTAACCACAGGCCAAATCTATCTATTTTAAAAATATTCCAGTTTATTCTTAAATCGATAATGATGATTCCTCAACAAAGCGTTGTAAAACTAATATTACTCGGTAATCACTGACCAAAGTGTAGGAAAACCTCGTTGCTGATTTTTCGAAAAAAATTGTTCGATGATTTGAACAAGTTTTTCAGTACCGTACTTAGAAAATATTTTTAATAAAAGTAGTAGGGCGATTGACCAAAAATCGTAACGTATCACCAAATTTCCTAAAGGAAAAGAAGCTATAAAATTTCTGGAGAGTTCAAAATCGGACATTCGTATTCGTTGTGATCCTGTTAAAAGGCTGTCATCTAATTCCTCTTCAAATAAAAAATATTGTTTGATTTTGATTTTTAGAGCCTTTTCTCGCCAGGTTTCTTCTTTGAAGTAGTCCCCTGCTAAGCTCAAGGCACAATAGCGTAGGATTTGATCATAAAGCACATAGCCATGGGTGATGTATTCATTAGTCCAATTGCTGCTGATCGGTATAAATACATCAAATGATTACCGTTAAACCTCAAAATATTTAACAGTGTATAGATGGTTTGACATTGTTTACGAAATCATTGTTCTAATATCTCATATTTTTGCCTCTGTACCAACAATATGCTAACTATGATCCATCAAAAACCAGAATCTATCCTTCCAACAAACCTGCCAAAACTCACATCTGACACGCTCTCCTCTTTTGGACAAACATTTGAGGGAATATACCCATGAGCCACAGCGACTTCTTGTGAAAAGAGTAGAAAAGGTCTCAGTATATGGTATAAATTCTCGATATCATCACTCAAAATAGCGAAGCCTATCACTGCTAAATCCCAGGTCTAAATTCAATTATAGTTGTCTATCTGCTCGGAAGATGCCCATATACCCAAAGTTTATGAATAACTTTGGATCACATCAATAGCACTTTGTCGAAGAGTTGAATATCTTGTAAAGGTCATATCACATGCTTTATTAATGTCCCTCTTTATTTCTATATCGAAAAGGGTCTTACAGAACTCTTAGTTAACAACACTATGATGGCATTGGTAAGTGAACTCACCCAAACTTTCATAAAATTAATTATGATCTATCAATTCAGCAATGTCACTCTCTTATCCCTTCCAGGTCTAGCAAAAAAGCATACTCCAAGGCAACTTCTTTCAGAGCTTCAAAACGTCCAGAGGCTCCCCCATGTCCTGTATCCATATTGATGTGGAGAAGAATATTATTGTCTCCTTTTTTCAATTCCCTGAGTTTGGTGACCCATTTAGCCGGTTCCCAATACTGTACTTGAGAGTCGTTCAAGCCGGTAGTGACCAACAGATGAGGGTAATCATAGGCTGCTACATTGTCATAAGGCGAATAAGACTTTATATATTCATAAAATTTTTTTTCATTGGGATTACCCCATTCGTCGTATTCTCCAGAAGTCAAAGGAATGCTTTCATCGAGCATAGTAGTGATCACGTCGACGAAAGGTACTGCGGCAATCACCCCATGGAAGAGTTTTGGTGCCATATTGATCACCACTCCCATGAGCAAGCCGCCAGCCGATCCGCCCATAGCATAAAGATGTTTTGAAGAAGTATAATTTTCAGTGATCAGATATTGAGCACAGTCGATGAAATCGTAAAAAGTATTTTTCTTTTGGAGCATTTTGCCCGCCTCGTACCACGATCTTCCGAGATATTGCCCACCTCGGATATGAGCGATGGCATAAATAAATCCTCGATCGAGCAGGCTCAAGCGTATAGCACTGAAACAAGGGTCTACGGTGACGCCATAGGAACCATAACCATAAAGCAATAGCGGTGTAGCAGCAGACTCTTCAGTATCTTTATGACGTACCAATGAGATAGGAATCTTTTGACCATCGCGAGCGACCGCCCAAACACTCTCAGATATGTAATTCTTTTTATCGAATTTTTTACTTAATACTTCCTGCTCTTTTTTGATCTCCTTCTGGTGTGTCTCCATATCGAAATCGATCACCGAAGCTGGAGTAGTCAACGAACTGTAATTATACCGCAAGATGGAAGTATCAAAATCCGGATTTGTACCGATAGAAACCGTATAAGTATGTTCGTTAAAACTCAGTTTGTAATTTTCGCTTCCATCCAGACGATGAATCTCGAGTTCAGTCAAACCATTATATCGCTGCTCTACAACGAGATGGTTTTTGAAAATCTCGATATTTTCAATGAAATAATTTTCCCGATGAGGGATCACATCGACCCAATATGTCTTTTCAGTGTGGGCCACATGAGTCTTCATCACTTTGAAATTGGTTGCCCGATCTTTGTTGGTGACGATATAGAAGTCATTTCCAAAATGATCAATATGATATTCAAGATCTCGTTCACGGGCTTGGAACACCTTCCAAAACGCCTCAGGTTTATCAACTGGGATGAAACGGTACTCATCAGAAACTGTACTGCACGAACTGATGACGATATATCGTTCAGATTTAGTCTTGAATACCGAGACATAAAAAGCCTCGTCTTTTTCGTGAAAGATCAGTTGATCTTGGGCGGAAGCCGTCCCCAAAATGTGTTTGAAGACTTGGAAAGGCCTAAGCATGGTATTTTTTTTCACATAAAAAATGGTTTTATTATCAACAGCCCATACAGTATTTCCGGTAGTATTTTCGATACGATCGGCCAGGATTTTCCCCGTTTCTAAGTCTTTAAAATAAACCGTGTAGATCCGACGACTGAGCGTATCAACCCCAAAAGCAGCCAACCGATTATCGGGGCTGACGCTGAAACTCCCTAGATGATAATATTTATAATTGTGGGCCATTTGATTGACATCAAATAGTTGTTCTTCTTGGGTTTCTAAGGAGTCTTTTTTTCGATAATAGATCGGGTATTCGCCACCTTTTTTATGTCGGGTAATGTACCAATAGCCGTTATATTTATAAGGAACACTCTCATCATCCTCTTTAATGCGGTTTTTAATTTCTTCGAAAAGTTTTTTTTGAAAATCCTCAGTATGAGCAAGTATAGCTTGAGTATAAGCATTTTCCTTATAAAGGTGTTGAATGACTTTTGGGTTTCCTCGTTCGTTGAGCCAGTAGTAGGGATCTATGCGGATATCATTGTGGAGGTTGAATATTTTATCCTCCTTGGTCGGCTGTAGAGGAGTTACAGTTATTTTTGCCATTTTTCTCGCAATTTAATAAGGCTAAGGTAAGGTAAAAGAGAAGAAAATAACTTTTTTTTCATAACAAGCATGAGGTATAAGCACTGTCTTTGAAAATCATTTTTTTAGTTATGAGTGGAGAAATGGTTACGGTAAAACTCAATGGAGAGACAAATGAGATCCATGGGTATATTTAGTGTTTGATAGCAAGCTGATTCCTAAGTTGATTCCCATAGATATCTATAGCGCATTTGACAAAATCCTACAATTGAAGAAGGGACTATGTTCTATCTATAATAAGACACAGGTTTATCTAGCCAATAATTATGAATTTTAAAGATCACCATTGATTGTCCATTTAATAAAGTTATTATTAAAGGAAAAGGAGTCAAAGAACATGAGATATTGAAAAAGATCAGAAACGAGACACACTGTTTTCAAAACATCAGATACTGGATACCTCGCAGTCTTTTTGGAAAGCACCGAGCGATTTTTCCAAGTAAGCTGGTCATTAGCTTGATGACACGTGATTGGATGATTATTTTTACCCATCAGAGAAAATAACTTAAATACAGGTTGAAAGCTATAGCATTTTGTCTTTTGAGTAACCGTGAAAAAAAATAATGAGAATACATCAGAATAAGCACATATCAAGAAAATAGATCAAATAGAAAAAGACAAACTTTTGAAATATATAACTCGAAATATAACACTATATGATTATGAACTATTGATGAATATAAGTTATTTGAATTATGAAAGTTTTCTCAGGTGAGAATACGCATACGAAGCCGAAAAAGTCTTTGAAAAATAACCCGGGTCTTCCAAAGTGAGAATAGAGGATGGATCTGACCCATTACCTTTTTAAAAACAACAAGATTAAAAAAATTCCTTTTTGAGGAAATCTATGACCATTTCATTTATTGAACAACCAGAGAGGAAAAACCATAGTCCTAAAGAATAAATATGAACACCATGAAAATTAACCAAAGAACTTATCTTTATTCAACGAGTAAATCACTAATATTAAAATTTATTCTGAAAATAATGGCTAGATTTACGGGTAAAAACGATCATGATAAGAAAAGTCTTATTGTTTCTTCTATGTCTCATCAATACCCTTTGTGCATGTAAACGCTCTTGCAAGTCATCTCCAAAACATAGTGGCCTGATCACGGTAAAACTATCAGGCGAATTCAAAGGAGACACTCCAAGAGAATCCCTTTCATTGGTCGGAACGTCCTCAGTAGAAAAACTGACCCTAGACAAGGAAAATAAATTCTCCAAAACATTTCAATTGAAACAGGGAATATATCACCTATTGGACACCCCTCTTTATCTGGCCGATAGTTTTGATCTAAATATAACTTTCAACCAAGACGATTATGAAAAAAAAACCTATACTTTCACGGGTAAAGGAGCTAAAGAAAATGAAATATTGACGAATATCAATCGAGAGGTTTGGGATTTTTATGGTGTAGTGATAGGTTTTTTGATACAACCTACTACCATCTTCTGGAAGAAACTCAATGCTTTTACTCAAAAATTAGAAAATCAACTTTCGGACACAACACTTGACAAGACATTTGTAGAAGCCGAAAAACAAGACATAAAATATATCGCCAAAAATATAGCCGAGAATTATTCAATAAACTATGGATTGACAGCCAGTAAAGATGGAGGAGTGCCGAAAACAACAGGAAAAACGTTGTCCCAAAAAGAAAAGGATAAACTAAAACAATTTATCGATCAAAATGTAGACTTGAGTAATGAAAAACTTTTTACTGTCTCTACAGGCTATAGAGATTTTCTCAGTCGTCGGTATCGGTCGAATATACCCGTGGTGGGAAAGGAAACCACCTCGATCAATTTCATATCATTGGCTTTTGCTGCCATCGACAAGACCTTTCAGAATGAAAAGATTAAAGAATATTTTTGGCATAAAGATTTCTCCGAATATTTAATGTTTGGATCAGCCGACTTTATTAGAGACACCTACACAGCCTATAAAAAACGGGCTAAAAACCCTGCATTCATTCAAGATATATACGAACGCTACCAAAAAGCGACAAGATCCTTCAAAGGAGAGACACCACCCAACTTCAACTACGAAGATATCAATGGTAATAAGGTGAGCTTGAACAGTTTGAAAGGATACTACTTGTATCTCGACGTCTGGGCCCAATGGTGTGAACCGTGTAGAAGAGAACAACCTTTTTTCGAACGACTACAAAAGCAATACAAAGGTAAATCAATCCGATTCATAGGTATTTCAGTAGACCGACAAAAAGAAAAGGACAAATGGAAAAAACATGTTATTGACCATCGTATGAAAAGCATTCAACTGATCACGGATAGAAATTTTAATTCTGAGTTTATTCGGTTTTTTCGAGTTACCATTATACCCCGTTTCATCCTTTTGGACAAAGAAAGCCATGTCATAAGTTCCAATGCACTTCGTCCTTCAGATCCTAAATTAAAAAAAATATTTTCCTCCTTGGAGTTATAAGAGCTTAAAAATCAAAAATCGGGAATTATTTAGAAGAAAAATAGGGATGGGGAAAATCCAGGTTCTTTTTTATTGTATAATTTACGGTTCACAGGGCATACTTTTGGCACCCATAAATTAGTCGATGACAAAGAGGTAGTATCGGGTGTCTATCACAATGGTAGATTGCTTATCTTTTTCAAACATAATATCACAACTCATCCCCCTTCCCAGTTGTCATCAAAGGTCAGCCCCCGGTCAGCTCCTCGTGAGCATTGATGACTAACGAACCAAAATTGCCTTCCAGTAATGTTACGCAATATACCTTCCTCATCTGCATACGGGCCATAGTTTTTTCTCCTGTAGATAAGGTATCCTTGTGATTGGGGTCCGGATATTGAAGGGAATAGATCAAAGCAGCTTTTGAGTATAAAATACTTGAGTAAAAAGCCTCTTAAGTAATTTTTTTTTTTAAAAATCATATTGGTATTGGGTGTTGATAGCTTTACCTGCATCGGCTTAATAGACTTCGAGTACCCTTTGCATATAAAGGGTCAGTTGTGCGGCCAATATATCTTGCTCAGTATCGAGATCGAGTTTATTATAATAGTCATCTAAAATCATAGTGAGGATATTTATAATCTTTTCTTTATTGAATCCCCTTTATCGTATAGTGGTATTAATGGTCGGGGAGCAGATCGCCTCGAGCACGGAAACGGTCTTGATCCCCTTTCAAGACAAATTTGCTATACTTTTAAACTCGTACAGCTTCGTCATTGACCTTGTAATAATCTTGAAATGGTTTGAATACATCACCATACTGAGCTTGACGTTTTTCATTTGCCGAATGCTATTCTTTTGAAACATTTTTTCAAACCTCTTCGAACAACTCTGATTGGTATACTCAGGAAGAACTCGACTTTGTCTACTAGGGTTTGTTTTTTTGGAGTGCTTTGATCATATCGAGTCGACTTTTCCAATAGTTGAAAATCTAGGAATAGTGAGCTGAATAATTGATGTATACCTTTTCCAAACCTTCGATATATTTTTTGATCACTCACGTCCATGATATTTTTAGGGGCTTCTACCCAAACATGGTATTCCACATACGGATGGGGCTTGTTCGATATCCCCTACGAGGATGAGAGCCCGGCACATAACGCTCCGCTCGTTGTGATACCTAGGAACCCTAGAATCATAGAAAAATCACCTGGTTGGGGGGGGCTTCAAATTGGCAAGGAGAAAATGCTTGGGTTTTAGTGAGACATTGTCCGGAGAGTAGTCTGCTGGATTGCCATCTTTGTCTACATATACTTTAAAGGCAGAAGAGTCACCTATATAACTGGACCACTCCCAATTATTTATATCTCCGTCACACTTTTCTATATAACTAGGCTGAGCACCCACCAAACAGATATCATTATATCTCTAATAGACGAAGTAATAAAATTTACATCCATTAAGAAAAGTTTCACCTAGGCCTCATACTTTTCATAGTCATTCAACTCACATTCGATCTCTTATTATTCATCTTTGATAATAATTTATATTTAACTCTACGAGAGTGTATCGCTTAATTTTTTTTTTGTATACGATCGGTCACATCGCCGATCCGCACTAAGAATTTTATACACAAATCTTCGGCGCTAAGTTATTGTGCAAGCTAGTAAGCGCAAAAATCATTTTTGAAGTAATTGTTTTCTATCAAAAAATATAGGCTATGACAATCATAGCCGCAATGGTTGGTTAGTGAAGAATAAACCTTGGCCTGAGACGACATTACCGGTACAAAAAACCACTAAAATTAACAAAGGTATCTTTCAAGGAAGAGGAGTTAATGTGCTATAGATCTCTTGCGTTGTGAGGTTCAACCCTTGCTTTTGCATGTGTTTGTACAATTCAGACCTATTATAATTAAGTTCAAGAGCCACATCCCCTCATCTGCATGGGCCATTAAGAAATTGGATAGTAACAAGATAAAAAGTAGAACTCAATTCATAAATATTAGAGGGGGGATAAATAGTTAATAGAAGCAGATTTAAATATTTTAGCTGGTGTGTTGAAACGAATGTATAGTTCTGTAATGTAGATAATTTTTATCTTTAGATCTTATTTTGTTATACTATGGATCGATCTAGGATAGAGGTGGAATGTCAAGATCAGGTCGCTGAGGTAACCTTTTTTCATCCCAAGGCCAATGCTTTTTCTTTCGAACAATTGATGGAATTGGCAGCTACTTTTCATCGTTTGGGACAGGACTACCGGATTAAAGTGATTGTATTACGCAGCTTTGGAGAGAAAGTATTTTCAGCCGGTGCCTATTTAGATGAATTATTAGAGCTTGGTGATGTACAAGCTGGAGAAGACTTCTTTTGGGGTTTTGCCCAGGTGATCCTCAGCATGATACATTGTCCTAAGATAATCGTAGGCTGCATCAAGGGTAAAATAATTGGCTGGGCTGTGGGTTTGGTAGCAGCTTGTGATCATTCTATAGCCACATCTGATGTTTCGGCACGGTTGAGTGAACTCTCTATAGGGATTGGCCCTTTTATCATCGAGCCAGTCATCCGTCGTCGTATTGGTCTGGCTCACTTCATGACTTTGTCTTTGGATCCAGAGCATCAACGTACTGCAGACTGGTGTAAAGCCGTCGGATTGGTGGCTGAAGTGGTAACTGGAAGATCTGAGTTGGAAAATCAAATACAGAATTTTGCTAGGCGGGTGAGTACTTATAGTCCCGAGGCAGTACGCGAAATAAAGAAAGTCTTTTGGGAAGACACTGGTCATTGGGTAGAATTGTTAAGAAAAAGGGGTGCTATCAGTGCAAGATTAGCCTTGACATCATATGCAAAAACAGCCCTGATCCGATTCAAGAAAAAATAAAAAAATCATGATCTTACAGAAGATAAAATGTAATCTTGAGTTAAAACTTTTTTACAGTTGGTTGTCATGAAGATATTCCAGATGGCGTTGGTATTACTGTGGCGCGTGTGGTTTGGATTAATCAATATTTTTTTAGTGATCCTCTGGGGAGGAGGATCAATTCCTTTCCTTTTTAGTGAAAGGCATTATCGCATCGCTTATTGGTTTCATCGAATGTGGGGCCGAAGCAACCTCTTTTTGATGGGGTTTCGATACGAATTGGAAAAGGAAGAGCCCTTGGACAAAAACCAGCCTTATATAATCATAAGTAATCACACTTCTGTCATAGACATAATGCTCATCTACGTCTTGATGAAAGACCATCCCTTGGTCTTTGTTGGTAAAGCCGAATTGGGTAGGTTACCGCTTTTCGGCTATATCTACGGTAAAAACAATATTTTAGTAGATCGTAAAAGCAAGATCAGCCGCATGCAGGTATTCAAAGAGGCTCAGAAGAAAATAGTTACTGGTAGGAGCATATGCATATTTCCTGAAGGCGGCGTGCCAGACCGCTCAGTCTTTTTGGCTCCATTCAAAGATGGAGCTTTTTCTATAGCTATCGACCAGCAAATCCCTATTTTAGCATTCACCATAGAAGGCATGAAGCGGCGATTTCCTCATGAGTTGACTCAAGGGTGCCCTGGTAAAATACGCATCAAACAACACCGCATCATATCTACAAAAGGATTGACAATCAAAGATAAAGATAGCTTAAAGAAACAATGTTATGACCTGATCCAATCTCAACTAGAAGCATTTGAACGAGAGAAACGTACCTCTTGAAGCCCCCTATAGAATGATACCCACACAGATCAAGCAATGTCAGTGATCTCTTATCACGCCCCAGCAGAGTGGGTGATTCACATTTATACCGATGGTTCTTCTAGAGGTAACCCCGGGCCGGGTGGTTACGGTATCGTTATGGATCTTGTTGGTATGACTCATCGAAAAGAGTTCTCCGAAGGCTTTCGCCGTACGACCAACAATCGTATGGAGCTCCTAGCAGTAATCGTAGCCTTGGAAAAACTCAAATCTCCTGGTCAAAAAGTTATTGTCTTTACGGACTCAAAATATGTGGCTGAAGCTGTACAAAAACAATGGATTTTTCATTGGGAAAAGAATAGTTTTCAGACAAAGAAAAATCCTGATCTCTGGCAACGTTTTCTGAATATCTACCGTCAGCATTGGGTGACTTTTAAATGGATTAAGGGGCATAGCAATCATCAACAAAACGAGCGTTGTCATAGTTTGGCTGTGCAAGCTTCCCTACATAAACGCATGAAAGTAGATCAGGTCTACGAGCAACAAGATCCTTTTAGTTAGAAAGAAGCTTCCGTTATGATTGTAATTAATTTTTTAAATATTTTTCTTAAGACAGGGATGAGAAGGTGGGATATTTGGGTAATATTTTTCTCTAGTCTGCTCATGGCGCAATTCTTCAATACTACAGACGTCTCTCTAAGGGATTTGAGTCCTCACGGACTTGGTAGGATATATAATAAAGAAGCATTACACACTTTCAGTGATGGTATAATTCCTACGAAGCAATAGATCATAGAGAAGTAACACAATTCGCTTTGAGGTGGTCAAATCAACCTACCAGCATCTTGAAAATAGACTCGCAGGGACCCATATGCAGATCAATCCCGTAATAGCTCAGGGAAACCTTTAAGATTCCGCCGAAAAAACCACTCTTACCAAGTGGAAAATCCTTAGCAGGAAGAGGATATCGGCATTTAGAAAGAGATCACGATATATTTTCACGGGTCGCCGCGGCCCGGTAAATCCCACTTTTTGGAGGGTTTGAACTTGTTTAAACCAAGGATCATACAGGAGACTATCGGATCAGTGTGGTTTGCCGGGTTATGGATTATCAGTATATGCTAAACCTAGCAAAAACCATCAAAGCGATTGGAGCCCCTAACGATGAGATTGATTTCCCCCACATCACGCTGCCTGAGCAATTTGCAGGCCATATCCAATAGACAGTTGGTGAGGGTCTCTCTAGCCCCCCCAGGCAGCACAAAAGACTTGACATTGGGCAAATATCTGCATCGATCAATCCCGTACAATGTAACCATTCCACATCGGCAAGTATGCACATTAGAAAGAAGATTTTACAGGGTATGGGATATAGTAGGTAAGCTCATTTTAGATTTATATAAATTGCAAATTAATAAGGCTAAAACACGGACTCAATTTTCTGAAGTACGTACCATAGCCCAATGTTTTGAGTAATGGTTATAAGTTGGTAGAAGCACCATTTCTTGGCATGGGGCATCAGAGCGCTCTATCGCCTATGGCAATCACCATGGGGAAGGGGGGGGGTATTCCAGCACACAGCACCGCCAATATATAAATCCTTCAAACACTGGAGGCGGCCTTAAAAAGTTTGACTACATCATAATCCACGAGAGTGGGTATAAATGGTTTGCCAACAAAAGCACATCACACTACTACCGATGTGGCCTACAATTGGATCCATGCAGGTTTTATCACCTATATTGATACCTTGTATGTAGAGTTACGCACAACGGAAAAGAGTTACTACTGCGCTTACCTGTATAGCAAACAGGACTTCATACATAACGACATCACATTGATTGGGGGATCTATCATCACAGGTAAAAGGGTAGTAGAAACATTTATAATAAAAGCTCAGCTTTGATCCAAATAATCTGGCAATGAATATATAATATGATAATGAGCGATTCAGCTAATTGCTCCACACTTTGTCCCGAGAATTTTATCATCGCACGGTGACTACAGATCAATATTGGAGGCTTATATCACACAAGAGACTGGTCTGCTTTTAGTCCCTTTTTTTCGATCAATACTTGCGTACTACAAAAATTCATGTATTAGCTTATGAAATCAAATACAGCCGTTTGTGTTTATCACTGGAGCAATGTGGTTCAAGGCTTTGCTATACCGATAATACGTGTGTATACAGGGAAGGGGGAGGAAGCAAATCTGCCTAGCCCATTTGCCGAAGAGGTCCATTCATCGCCTTGACCTTATGCAGAAAAATATCTAGTGATTGATCCAAATTTTTACGTCCTGGCAATTCGAGACAAGACCTTGTCATAGGATTGGTATATCTTTTTTTTAAAAAGTCAGCTCGGAGCATTGTTACGTGAAGGATACCATTTTCTAGATCGAGAGTTTTTTTTGCGGACAAAACCTCATTGGGTATAAAAATTTTCCAAGTATTATTATTGAGAACCTAGGTAAATCCGCGTTATGTGGAAAGTTTTTTCAATGTATTCTACGGCTCTTTAGATCAATTCATCGCCTAAGCCATTTCCACTAAAGTCAAAATGTATCATAAATCTACATAATTTACACTTCTTTGTCGTAAGTATTTGGAGGTATCAGTAAGGGTATAAGTGATCAGTCGATAGTCCTTTTTTGTATACCAATAGGTGAATACGGTGCGAAATCTTTACCATCTGAATCAAGATAAGGGCATTGTTGTTAGAGGATAAAGACATGCTACCGCAATTGGAGCAACTCGTACAATTACCAAGAAGACAAAGCGCAAAAGGTTTTAATTTACCAACGCATGTATTTTAATAGGGGGGGAGGTAATTTTTTTTTACTGAGGGTGAGGCATACAGACGTTGTCTGAGAGCTTCGAAGGTTACGATAGCTGTGGCATTACTCAAATTTAGCGAGTCCGCCTTACCCCGCATAAGGATTTGGATCGTCTCATCGGCTGCCTTAAGCCAAAGCGGTGAGAGGCCTCGGTCTTCTGTCCCTATGACGATGGCTATGGCTTTGTCTAGTGCAGTTTCATAAAAATTTTTGATATCCTGGTCTAGCGCCATCGCAAGGATCTGAATATTTTTCTTTTTGAGCCAAGCCACGATCTCCTCAGCCGTACCGGTGATGACGGTTGTGGTAAAGACCGTACCCACGCTGGAACGTATTACGTTGGGATTGAAACGGTCGGTCTTGGGATCGCTTAATATCACAGCTTCTACCCCTGCGGCTTCGGCTGTACGCAGTATGGCTCCAAGATTGCCTGGTTTTTCTATCCTGTCCAAGATCAGCAATATTGGATGGGCAGACACATGGAGTGATTCTAAACCTAGACGTTGTGACCGGCATAATGCGATGACACCGCCGGTAGTCTTTCGGTAAGCCAATTTTTTAAAAATCCTCGGATTAATTTCGGTGACTTTTACCGATGATTTGATGAGACTTTCCGCTGTAAATATTTTCCTACAAAGGAATAATTCTTCTGGCTTATAGCCGCCTTCAAGGGCCATTTGGACTTCTTTGACTCCTTCGACGACGAACAAACCTTGTGAAACACGTTCTTTAGATTTTTGTTGAAGTCTCAAAAGATTTTTGATCTTTGGGTTATGGATACTCGATATCTTCATATTTGTAACATCCACCCAAAATTAAGTGTTTGTCAGATAGGGAAAACATTTTATGTGGTTTTTTCTCATTCGTCTTTATTGAAAAGTGCCCATGACACTCTTGATGGGTCCCGGAATTATAGTATTTTTGTAACGACTCATAGAAAGATTATAGGAATAGCCTATTTTGAAGGCATTTAACACTGCCCTAGGATTACCATAGCATAAACGGGATTAGATATCCCTCGATCTAAAAATATTATGAAAGTAAAGTCCTAGGCTGAAAGCTTTATTGAAATTAAGATTATATTTATATTTGTTATTTACAGGAATATCCAGATGTTTTCTAGAATTTTTTTCGTGAAAGGTAAAAGTAGCTATGGGTACAATGGTGAAGGTCTTCTGTTTGTCGATATAAATATATGATATCCCGCTGTGAATACATAGTTTATCATATTGATGGGTTCTCGTTATCTTGCTGATCTTTTTTATCATAAAACCTCAACATATTATTGACTGTAAAGGAGGTGAAAATCATTCAATACATAGGTGGCACTGGCATTGTATTGTGATTGATATGGTTTTTATTTTGTAACACGGGGTCTTCTTCCATCAGGTTAGAATAGTTTTTTAGTTGTTAATAGATACGAAATACCTAACACCAACTTATGATGGTTATAGTCATCGTATCGGTCGATGTTGATATGATGGGCGTAGGTGAGTTGGTTTAAAAATTATCGGATAGGTCTGTTGCAATTATAGCTAAAATATGAATAAATTTTATCTGATGAGGGCGTAAATGAAGGCTCTATGAACAGTTTGTTATTGTTTTCGGCGAACCATATCGTGCTATTTCCTGCGCCTAGATAATTGCCTGAAACGTAAATATAGTCATACCTGATCTATATCTTTTATCTCCTGTAGATGCGATATAAGTAACTTTTATAATCTTGATATTTAAATGATTGGAGGAGCCAATACGGTTTTGTATCAAAGATGGGATAATTGAACAAGAGGGGTGTGTATTAATAATTTTATATAAAATTTTCGAAGATCAGTATTTTATTGTTGGCCCCTGGGGTGATATCTCCACTGTTGTCTTCTTTGACAGTGAGTGGCCCCATTGATTTGAATCTTTGTAGTGACGTGGGGTTAGGTGTATTTATTCTTTAGTATAATATTTTATACCCAGTAATATACAACATATTATATTGATTAAAAAGGACACACCTTGACTTTTTTAGTCGATAAAATTTACCGGGTTCTTGAGAAGCATTTATTACCATCATATAGCCTCCTTGATCTCCTTGGGTGTAATCTTCTTTGATCTTATTCCAATAGTTATACAATCTACTTAATTTGTAACAATATAGGTACCAACTTTAGCACATTCACTTGTGAGTGTTGTATGCTGATAGTTGGTGGGGACAGCTGGGAGGGTCCACAGTTTAGAACGCAGTGCCCTTACCAAAGTCTCCTTTAACAGGCTGAAGATCTTCTATTTAAAGAAGAGCATAAGTATGAGATAAAGCAAAAAATAGGATTAAATAAAATATTTTATGATTTTTTATATCATAATTTCTATAAATTTAATTATATATTTTACCATTATTAATAATCTTTATATAAAAAATATAATTTATATCAATATAACAATCATAGCTTTGATTTTTATTATTTTAGATCTTTTTACTATATATCAAATATTATTTATTTATTAGATTAATATCTAAACACATTATAAAATAGAAATATATTTTATTACTTATTTATATTTATATAATGGTTTCGGTTATATATTTACTATGCGTGATTCAATAAATAAAGTAATTACAAATAACAGCTCTATATCTTTTATTTTTTTTACATATCTAAGTAAAATATTCATATTTGAAGGTATGAGAAGTATGAATGATTCAGGGCTATGTCATGTTAAATCCATCCGTCGATCGTGGATAATTTATAAATCTTAGTCTGTGCTTTCTTTATTTCAACATTTGTTCTGCTATCTGTACGGCATTGGTTGCAGCGCCTTTGCGTAAATTGTCTGCTACGATCCAGAGTTGTAGAGAATAGGGCTGTGATGGATCTCTTCGGATGCGTCCGACAAAGACTCCGTCTTTACCGTGGGCGTGGATAGGCATGGGATAGATATTTTTTTCCGGTTGGTCTTGTACGATGATGCCAGGCGAACGGGCTAAAAGCTCACGTACCTCATCTAAGACAAAGTCACGTTCGAGGGTAATATTTACACTCTCAGAATGTCCACCCACTACAGGAATGCGTACAGCTGTAGCCGTGATGGCAATGTGCTTGGTATCCATAATCTTTTTGGGCTCTCGCATCAATTTGAGTTCTTCTTTGGTATAGCCTTCGCTTTCAAAGACATCACAGTGGGGTAAGGCATTGCGGTAGATGGGATGGGGATAAACTTTATCTTTATGTACACCACACACTTCAGCCTCGAGTTGATCCATAGCTTTTTTACCCGTCCCACTGACTGATTGATAGGTAGATACTACCACCCGACGGATACCATATTTTTGGTGCAGGGGGTATAATACCATCACCAGTTGTATGGTGGAGCAATTAGGATTGGCAATGATCTTATCTGCCTTAGAAAGTATCGCACCATTGACTTCAGGCACGACAAGCTTTTTGGTCGGATCCATACGCCAAGCTGACGAATTGTCGATAACCGTAGTGCCCACTTCTGCAAATCGTGGTGACCATGTCTTGGAAGTATCCCCACCGGCTGAGAAGAGTGCGATATCGGGTTTTAGAGAAACAGCCTCTTGTATACTGATTATTTTCTGAGCTTTTCTTTTGAAGACTACTTCTTGGCCGACGGAGCGCTCTGAGGCTACAGGATACAGCACATCTATCGGAAAATTTCTTTCCTCTAAAATTTGGAGCATTACACGTCCGACCATTCCAGTGACTCCGACTACAGCTACTTTTTTCATCGTATTTTTATATTGAATTTTTCAAATATATACTTGCCAAAATCAAGATAGCCCGGTAAAAATAAATATTTGATTATAATTGACCTTTAAAAACAATGGGGCTATGAAGAAAGCCTATCATTTGAAGACCTATACTACTTGTCGGCGGATACTTGTCTCGTTTGATCTTTCGGATCTTGTCCTGCGTGATATCAAAAATCAACCTATGACCGAAGTAGAATTGCAAGAGATGAGACAACGCTCAGGTAGTTATGAAAGTCTATTCAACCTAAAATCTCAAAAATACCGTCAACTGAGTCTCCATGCTCAACCGCTCGGTCAGGCTAAGTATAGACGATGGATCTTGCAAGAGTACACCTTATTGGCTCGTTCTATCTTTTTGGTAGGTAATCGTATTTTCATAGGTGGCCAAGCCCAAGTACTAAATACATTAAAAGATTGCTTAGAAATATTGCAAAACGATAAACAAAGACCCTAAGACTTATTTGCACTTATGCTCGAATCGATGACCGGTTTTGGGAAAGCCGAAAAACAATCCCTCAACAAAAAAATAATTATCGAGATCAAAACCCTCAATAGCAAGCAGCTCGATTTAATTCTACGCATGCCTGCTTTGTATCGTGAGAGGGAATGGGAATTTCGTAAAAAAATAGCCGAAACTTTGATGCGAGGCAAAGTCGAATGTTGTATCAGCTTAGAAGGACTCGCAGCCGATAAGTCCTTTCGTATCAACAAGGAGGTGGTCCATACATATATGGACGAACTCAAAACCGTCAGCCCAGGTTTTCGAGAGATCGATTATCTCAGCCTAGCCGTCAGGATGCCTGAAGTTTTAAACGCCTCACACACCGAGATAGAAGGATACGAATGGCAAGAAGTCCATTGCCTGATAGATAAAGCTCTTGCAGCGGTAAAAAAGTTCAGGGCTGATGAGGGTAAGATACTCCAGAGGGAATTGATCTACAGAATTGAAAATATTCTAAAGTGGTTCGATCAGCTCGGCCCCTTTGAGATGATGCGAAAAAACTCCATCCGGCAAAAGCTTCAAAAGGCATTTGATCAGTCGGCTTTGCAACTCGATCCCAATCGTCTAGAACAGGAATTGATCTATTACCTCGAAAAGTGGGACATCACAGAAGAAATGTTGCGGTTGAAGAATCATTGCGATTACTTCTCAGAAACCATGCAACAGTTTGAATCTCCTGGGAAAAAACTCGGTTTCATTATTCAAGAGATTGGACGGGAGCTCAATACCTTGGGGGCCAAGGCCCAGAATGTCGAAATTCAAAAAATAGTCGTACAAATGAAGGATGAACTGGAAAAAATCAAAGAACAACTCTTAAATGTCCTTTGATGTGCATAGGTAAGATCATCATATTTTCGGCCCCTTCAGGCTCGGGTAAGACAACCATTGTGCATCACTTACTCACGGTCTTTCCTACACTGGCGTTTTCAGTTTCCTGTACCACTCGCCCAGCACGCCCTCATGAGAAGGAAGGAAAGGATTATTACTTCATCAGCTCAGAATCCTTTCAATCCAAAATACAAAAAGGTGAATTTGCCGAGTGGGAAGAAGTCTACTTAGGAGTCTTTTATGGTACCCTCAAAAGTGAAATACAAAGACTTTGGGCTACTAGCCATCACGTCCTCTTTGACATCGATGTAAAAGGGGGATTGAACTTGAAGAAACAGTATCCCAGACGCGCCTTGGCTATCTTTGTACAACCTCCCTCTTTGGTAGAACTTCAGCAACGGCTCCGATCCAGGCAAACTGAATCTCCTGCCGCTATAGCCATACGCCTAGACAAGGCTAAGTATGAATGGTCTTATGCCGCTCAATTTGATGGAGTCTTAGTTAATGATAATCTGCAACAGGCCCAACGACAAGCTGCACGTTGGGTAGCCGCCTTCATCCATCCATGACATCAACGATTCTCAATTGTTTTTGATAAAAATAATATCAACTTTTTTCGTTATATTATTTATAAGGATCTTGATCATCGTTATTTCATCTTCATCCTCATTTTGTGTATAGTCATTTTATTACCTGCTATCGTATAAGGGATCTCAGGAGATCTAGAATTTTTTTTAATCATGGGGGGGGGGGGGATCAATGCCTTTGTTTAATGATGCCCTAGCTGAGATTAAGGCGGCTGAAGTTATGGACAAATTGTTTTGGTATGAAACCTATAGAGACAAAAACCATCTCTTGATAAATACATCGGATAACATTACCAAAAATCTTATCAGCATCAATTATGGTCCATGGGATCGTATGGATAATAAACCGACCATTCATCTCCCAGATCGATCTCAAACCTTTAGGAGCCTATTTCTATCCCACGGACATAACCAAAAAAAAGTTTAAAAAAAATTACGCTATGGAAGACAAAGCCCAATCCCTATACACTGGTAGAGATAGGTACTGATAGCCTACCTCCTACCTATAACCGGTCCCCTACAATATATGATTTAGAAAATAAGTGAAAAAGGTAATCAACTTAGTAGAAAATCCGGGTCTAAAAAAATATTTATGATTGCGTGTTGGTGCATTATTGAACGATATGTATCACGGAAGAGTGATAAAGCTTGGCTCGCGATATGAAAAACAATACACTGCTGGCATCGTCATCGGCCTGATAGAGCAGCATGGAAGATAGACTCTCTTAGGTTATAAAGGTAACTCACGAGATTATGTATTGGTTAAAGATAAGGCTTGGAGCAAAAAGCTTTTTTCTCAGCTTATCATTCGGTCACCCCCGCCTAAGTTTCAAAGGACACTTCCGGTATAGGGACAACTATAAGAGCGAAAAATCTAGCATGGACGCTCACAATTGAATATCTACAATGTTATATACTATTATATAAGGGATTTGTATGCAACACTGGTAGCACACAAAACCATCACTATCAACCCGCCCAATGACTAGATGGTCCAATTGAAAAAAGACGTTCGGCATTTACAATGGAAAAATATCATCCGTGTCAAGTTTGACAAAATCATGCAACCCTTGATAAAAGCATTGATAGATCAGTCTCAACAAAAGCACATCAACTTCGAAGCCTTTTTAACAATACTATATATCTCACAGGATTGATTACCCACGGCTTAGGTATCAAAAACTTGGTAAACAAGAAAAAGACCAGACCGTGCGCGAAACTTTGAAAGAATATCACGCAGGTATAGAGAAAGGGAAACCCGATATACTTGTAGACTATATACGATTGCGACCAACTACTTAATAAAGATGTCATCCAAGGAAATATAAAAATCTACAACGTCACTTTTTTGACTGTGATATTTTCCGTTCTATGCTATATTTGGTAAAGGCCAGTGCCTATGGCATCTCCAACACTGTCCGATTCCACAATCTAAATCAAAAATATGTGATACAACGCAATGCAGACGCGACACCTATCGGCTGGAGTTTGCCAAGATATCTAAAAAGCAATAAAAAACTCAGTAGTATCATACTGGTGCGCCAAGGTGAGGGCGACTATGGAGGGCAATGAAAACATGAATAGAAACTAGCAACACACTCCCAGAAGCGCTCAAATAGACACTACGAAGTGTAAAAAGTACCTATGGGATCTCGTTTTTGAACAAGGCCTCAACGGATGCCCGCCTTGCAATTGTAATTCGGATTGGGAGGGGTAACTATTTGTATTGTTTTCACGTCGTCTTAGCCTTTTTCCTATCGCGTTTTAAGTTTTTCAAACTCAAACGGAGATTGCCAGCAGTACCCCTATTTATTTTCCCTCTACGTGTTTTTTGATCTCCTTTTCCCATGATTTTGATTCAAAGATTTAACACCTAATTACCGAACGCGTAATCTATAGGTAAAGAACGCAAAAATAAAAAAAAAATCTTTTCAGGCAGTGATCTGAAAGGGTACAAGTAAATTTACTCTTAGAAATAGCAATATTTTTTTCCTATAAAACAAGCATTACTCATCGTCGATATTCAAAATAACTTTTTACCTAGCTGGAGCCTTAGCCGTGCCAGAATAGGCGACAGGATTATCCCATAAGTCACACAATATGCCATTCAAAAAGATTTTGACTTGATCGCATAGCTACCCAAGATTGGCATCCCATCTATACACAAGAGCTTTGTGTTCAATCAAGGCCTCAAAAACTTGGTAAACAAGAAAAAGACCAGACCGTGCGCGAAACTTTGAAAGAATATCACACAGGTATAGAGAAAGGGAAACCCGATATACTTGTAGACTATATACGATTGCGACCAACTACTTAATAAAGATGTCATCCAAGGAAATATAAAAGTCTACAACGTCACTTTTTTGACTGTGATATTTTCCGTTCTATGCTATATTTGGTAAAGGCCAGTGCCTATGGCATCTCCAAAACTGTCCGATTCCACAATCTAAATCAAAAATATGTGATACAACGCAATGCAGACGCGATACTTATCGGCTGGAGTTTGCCAAGATATCTAAAAAACAATAAAAAAACTCAGTAGTATCACATACTGGTGCGCCAAGGTTAGGGCGACTATGAGGGGGCAATGAAAACATGAACGGAAACCAGGAACACACTTCCATAAGCGCTCAAATAGGCACTAAGAAGTGTAAAAAGTGCCTATGGATCTCGTTTTTGAACAAGGCCTCGACGATGCCCGCCTTGCAATTGTAATTCGGATTGGGAGGGGTAGCTATTTGTATTGTTTTCACCTCGTCTTAGCCTTTTTCCTATCGCGTTTTAGATTTTTCAAACTCAAACGGAGATTGCCAGCAGTACCCCTATTTATTTTCCCTCTACGTGTTTTTTGATCTCCTTTTCCCATGGTTTTGATTCAAAGATTTAATACCTTAATTACCGAACGCGTAATCTATAGGTAAAGAACGCAAAAATAAAAAAAAATCTTTTCAGGCAGTGATCTGAAAGGGTCCAAGTAAATTTACCCTTAGAAATAGCAATATTTTTTTCCTATAAAACAAGCATTACTCATCGTCGATATTCAAAATAACTTTTTACCTAGCGGGAGCCTTAGCCGTGCCAGAAGGCGACCGGATCATCCCAGAAGTTACACAATATGCCATTCAAAAAGATTTTAACTTGATCGCGTAGCTACCCAAGATTGGCATCCCATCTATACACAAAAGCTTTGTGTTCCATCAGGGCCGAGCAAAGCACAAACTTTTGACCGGATCCAATATAGAGACTTGGTGCAAGTCTTATGGCTGGATCATTGCATACAAAGGCATAATAGACCGCTATGGCATATTTTTTAACAATTCACATCTGTATGCTCCCCGTCTGGAAACTCATCTCAAGGGTATGGATATATCAGTCAAGTTCTTTATCTACGGATTGACTGCAAACGTATTATATATATTACACGGAGCTAGATTTAAAAAGTATCAAATTTGACACTCATTATCTTTATTCATTGACTCGATATGTCGCTAAACAACCCCTTGAGTAGACCTTGGGAGATGTGCAAGAAAAAAGCAGCCATCTGGTGTTTTAAACAATTTTTGAGCATTAAGTTATATAAGAATCATTCGGACCTGGTTCTACATGGTATAAGATTCATCTGGAGTTATATCTGTGCCTTTATATGGGTTTATATGCTAAATGAGTTTTTTCAGGGTTTCGCCCTCCTCTCATACCTTCTCACGAGGTGGTAGAACAATTTGCTTCCGTTGCTTAGAGTCTACTATCTAGGGTGCTATAGTGAAGAAATCGATCAAGTATTTTTTAACCCGCTTGATTGATCAGTATCCACATTTAACTATATGATAATCAAAACTTTTAAATAACTATTCAACGTACAGTTAAAATGAATATTGGTTGTCGAGACTTTTTAAATCTTATTAATTGTGTATTTTTATTTCTTTTTATAGTGCCTCGCTTTTTCAGTTTACGATGAGGATTCCTTTAATGAATATTAAGGGTCCTTCATTTTATCTAGATGATGACTTATTATGTTGCATAAATTTCAGGATGGGGTAGAGGAGGAAGATTTTTGGTATGTGTGAGATCTTTTGAAGAAGAACTTCGATGATACTCAAGTAGCGAGTGAAAGGATGATGATTTTTATATACCTTCATAAAATTCATGAAATCACGCCTGAGCCGATGAGTTCTTCGCCTAGATACCAAGCAGCGAATTGCCCTTCGGTGATTGCTGCCTGAAATTCTTCAAACTCTATATAAAGCCCATTTTGTACTTTATGTAAAACGGCTCGTTGCAAGGGTTGCCTGTAACGAATTCTACAATAGACCGACATCTCATCTCCTTCACTAATTAACAAATCTTTACGGATCCAATGCATTTCATATTCCCGAATGAAAAGCGCTTTCTTGTATAAACCAGGATGGTTTTTACCCATACCTGTGTAGACTATATTTCCATTCACATCAGTCTCAATGACAAAAAGAGCTTCTTTGTGTCCACCCACACGCAAGCCTCTACGCTGCCCCTTGGTGAAGTAATGTGCTCCTTGATGCATGCCAACAACATTTCCGTCGTTTTTTTTGTATATCCTATTCTTTGATAACAATGCCAGTATTTCTTTTTTAGAAGAAGATATAGGAGGTAGACAGCAACGATAGATAGGAGCCTCAGGAAATATCTCTACAATCTCACCCCTCCTCGATTGTAGCTTTTGCTGTAAAAAATCAGGCAAATGTATCTTACCGACAAAACATAGTCCTTGAGAATCTTTTTTCTCAGCAGTTATGAGCCCTGCTTCAGCAGCAATCTTTCTAACTTCTTTTTTTGTGAATGTGCCTAACGGAAAAAGTGATTTACTCAACTGGTACTGGGTAAGTTGGCAAAGGAAATAGGATTGATCTTTGTCAGCGTCTTTCCCAACCAATAAACGGTATATCAATCTCCCGTTTCTCAAAAAACGTTCCCTTCTGGCGTAGTGGCCTGTAGCTATGTCATCGACTCCAAGTGAGTGGGCTTTTTTCAAAAATAAATCAAATTTGATCTCACGATTGCAGAGCACATCTGGGTTGGGTGTACGGCCATGCGCATATTCAGCAAACATATAGTCTACGATACGTTCCTTATATTGGCGGCTCAGATCGATCACTTGAAAGGGAATATTAAGTTTCTGGGCAACGAGCATCGCGTCAATACTATCTTCGACCCAAGGGCACTCAACATGTCGTGTCACTCTAGCATCATTCCAATTGCGCATGAAGAGACCGACTACTTCATAACCCTGCTCTTTGAGTAACAAAGCCGCCACACTCGAGTCTACCCCACCGGAAAGACCTACGACAACTCGTTTCATGCAATTTCTTTTGGTAAATTTACAGACTTTTGATTGAGACTAAACCGAACTAATTATTTCCAATAAATCGATTTAAAAAAACTTTTCAGCGGACTTTGTCCTCCAAGACTTAGGATACCTACACAGTAGATCTTAGCTGCTAGACGGATCATCCCCCAGACGGAGATAGATAAAACACTCAATGAGAGGACGAGCTGCCAAATAGGTATCCCATATGGGATAAGCGCCAACATAACCATTGGAGAGGTCAAAGGAAATATCGAAAGCCAAAACGAAACCCAATCTGCAGGGAGATTAGAAACTATAATTCCTCCGTAAAAACCTAAAACCAAGACAATAGAAGCCAAGATAGAATATTGTTGAGTCTCACCCTCTGCTTCCATAATTGAACCAATAGTGGCAAAGAAAGCGCTGAAAATAAGATATCCACCTATGAAATAGATGAAAAATATCGACAAGAAAAATAAATAATCGGTGTGGAACAGATTTTGGACCAGGGTATTGAGTTGTGGAACAGTCATCTCTGAGGCTATAGATGTGTCAGCTGAGGTGTTGTGAAATACCCACGCAGCCAATAAGGCACAACCCATCCAGATCGTGAATTGAGTCAAGGCCACTAGAGCAGTCCCAAATATTTTTCCGATCATCAGTTGAAAGGGTCTGACAGAAGAAATAATAATCTCGACGATGCGGCTATTTTTTTCTTCGATGACACTACGCATGATCCGAACGCCATAGATAAGAATAAACATCATCACCGCATACATCATCACTAGCGAGAGTAACGTTTTGGCCTCAATATCTTGATCTACCGTATCGGCCTTGATGTTGATTACCTTCAAACGTATATCAGCGGCAGAGAGCCTTAGCAAGTCCGCGTCAATACCACATTCCTCGAGTTTTAGGTTTTCGAGTCTTCTATTAAGCAAGATTGTGAGGTTTTTGGGTAATTCGCGTCCAGGTTGTTCCCTAGTATAGAGCTGAATATCCCGCTCCAAATCCGAAAGGCTCCTTTTGGCGGGGATCATGAGCAGGGCATCTATATCATTGTCATTTTTCATACGATTTTCGAGGGTCAATTTTTCTGAAGGGTCGAAAAAGGAAAAGAGCAAGTTTTTGTTTGATTTCAAACCAGCAACGAATTTTTGCTCTTGGCTTGCATCAATCACAGCCACTTGATAGATTGTTGAGCCCGCTTGATTGATAAAGGAAAAAACACCCCCCAGCCCCATGAGTAAAATTGGCGCGAGCAAAGTCATGATTACAAAAGATTTTTGTCGGACTTGTACCAGGTATTCACGTTGGATGATCAACCATATTTTTTGCATTACATTTAACTTTTTTGACTGCATTAATGAAAATTTCATCGAGACTTGGAGTGTATTTACCAAAAAGGTGGATCTCTCCGATCTGCATCAATTCTTGCAACAAATGCATCGAGGATTCCTGGAGTTGGATCTCGAAACTACAGAAGTCTCCCTCTCGAATGACTTTAGATAGAGGATAACAAACCAAAAGCCTCTCCCAAAGCAATTGATTACGGATCTCTAAACGGACTTGATAGCGATTTTCTTTAAACTGTTCTTTGATCAAAGGTAGCGGTCCATCAAGAATTTTTTGCGATCTATCTATCAGAGCAATATAGTCACAAATTGCTTCCACCGAAGCCATACGGTGGGTCGAGAGGATGATAGTAGATCCGTTCTTTTTCAACTCAAGAATCTGATCTCTAATCAATTGGGTATTGATTGGATCAAAACCACTGAAGGGTTCATCGAAAATCATCAACTTAGGCGCATGTAGCACTGTAATGATAAATTGAATTTTCTGAGCCATACCCTTGGAGAGGGTACGCAGCTTTTTATGACGCCAAGAGCCAATTTCAAGACGGTCAAACCACCATTGAAGCATGGCTTTGGCATGATCTTTTTTCATTCCTTTGAGCTGGGCTAGATAAAGTATTTGCTCCTCGACATACATGTTTTTATACAAACCTCGTTCTTCTGGTAGGTAGCCGATCTGTGTGATGTGTTTTGGAGAAAGCGACTCACCATCAAAAATAATCTTACCGGCATCAGGTAACTGAATTTGATTAATTAACCGGATAAAAGTAGTTTTGCCGGCACCATTAGGGCCAAGCAAACCGTATATGCTACCATAAGCGATCTTCAGATCCAAGCCGCTGAGGGCTTTTTTAGCCCCGTATTGTTTGTGAAGACCCTCAGCTATGAGAAGGTGCTGCATCTTTTGGTGGAGGTTCAAGCATTCTACGAAAACATTTCTCGCACACGATCGAAAAATGATTTTTCCGAATGATTGGGATTAGGAATGAAATTTTTATCTTCTTTCATCTTCTTGAAAAATACCTTTTGTTCTTTATTGAGTTCCTGAGGGGTCCACAGGTTGATGTGGATTAAAAGATCACCATAGCCATAACCTTCGATACTGGGCAGCCCCTTACCTTTGAGTCGAAGAGTCTTACCTGATTGTGTGCCGGGTTCTATATTGATGCGTGCTTTTCCATCGATGATAGGTAATTCTTTTGAGGTTCCTAGCACAGCTTCGGGGAAGGATATGTACAAATCATAATGAAGATTTTGACCTTCACGTTTAAGTGTTTTGTGCGGAATTTCTTCGATAAGGACGAGAAGACTTCCAGGGATACCTCCGAAAGGAGCTTCATTACCTTTACCGGAGACTTTCAATTGGATTCCTTCAGTAAGTCCCGGTGGGATTTGAATACTCACAAGCTCCTCTTCTTTGATCAGACCTTGATTGTTAACTCCTGGTGGGATATGGTCGGCGATCTTACCCGTGCCATGGCAAGTGCCACAAGGGGTTGTGGTCTGCATCCGACCTAAAATGGTGTTGGTCATGTGTGAAATGTGTCCGCTACCATGACATCTGTTACAAGTTTTGAATCTAAATCCTGGAGCTACCTTCATCCGCTTGACCTTGACTTTTTTCTCTACACCTTGAGCTATTTCTTCAAGATTGAGTCTTACCCTGATACGTAGGTCACTTCCTTTGACGACACGTTGGCGGCTTGAGTTTCCTCCAAAGCCAAAACCTGAAAGGCTTCCTCCAAAGGCATCGCCAAAAATGTCTCCAAAGTTAGCAAATATGTCTTCCATATTCATACCACCCGGGCCGTGACCAGAAGCGCCACCTACACCAGCATGGCCGAAACGGTCATAACGTTGTCTTTTTTCATCGTTACCCAAGATATCGTAGGCTTCAGCAGCTTCTTTAAATTTCTCTTCAGCTTCTTTCTTGTTGTCCGGATTTTTATCCGGATGGTATTGGATCGCTAACTTCCGATAGGCCTTTTTAATCTCTTCGGTAGAGGCATTTTTTGGTACGTCCAATATGTTGTAATAATCTCTTTTTGCCATGGATGATGAAGGTTAATTATTTGCCGATAACCACTTTGGCGTGTCGGATTACCTTGTCTTCGAGCAGATATCCCGCTTCTACTACGTCTACAACCTTGCCTTTGAGTCCTTCGGCTAGAGTGGGGATTTGTGTGATAGCTTCATGGAAATCAGTATTGAAATCGTCTCCTTTTTCCATGTCGACCTTTTTCAAACCTTTTTCTTGTAATATTTTGATAAACTTCTCGCGAATGAGCATCATACCTTGTGATTGGCTGATCTCTTGAAAACCTCGATCAAAATCGTCTAAGATAGGCAATAAATTAGTGATAAGGTCTTGATGAGCAGTCTTGAAAAGTTCTAAACGTTCTTTTTGAATGCGTTTTTTATAATTTTCAAACTCTGCAAAGAGCCGTATAAATCTGTCTTTTTCTTCAGCCAATTTTTCAGCAAATTGTTCAGCCTCCGACTTTTCTCCACTTGGCTTGCAAATTTCTTTTGGATTTACCTCACAAGAACTTTCTTCCTTTTCCACCTCAAGCGGAGATTTATTTTGATCTGTAACCATAGATAAGTTTTTGATAAACTGTGCATTTTCTCTGGCAAAAGTTTTGCCATTGCTTTTAGGATTGTCATTTTGACAGACTAGAAGGATGTTTAGGGGATAAGAATTTTTTGACCTAGAAACTTGGGTTGTGTATGATAAAAAATATCCCATAAAGCTTTGATACGAGCAAAAGCCTCTCTAAGATAGGATTGCTTGATCTCACGAGAAATATCTTTAGCGTTAAATCCAATAACATCCAAACCCGCATGATCTGCTATGAGAATGGCTCGTTCATTGTGAAATTTTTGAGAGATAACAGTAAATTTTTTTTGACCAAAAATTTTATAGGCTCTGAGTATGGAATCCAGTGTTCTAAACCCGGCATAGTCTCTATAGATCGAGTGGGTCGGGACACCTCTTTTAATCAATTCTTTTTCCATTACCTTAGGCTCGTTATAGTTATCTCTTCTATTGTCACCGCTGACGATGAGATATTGGATTTTTTTGTGGTGAAAGAGTAAAGCAACAGCGTCCATTCTGTGTTTGAAGTAGGTGTTTATACCACCTTTTGATAAGTATTTGGCCGTCCCCAATACAAGTCCTACTTTATTAAAAGGAATTTTTTTAGGTTGATCATAGATTTTATTTTTTGTCCAAAAGCTTATTCCAAAATAACTGGTAATCACCAGTCCAAAAATCAAACTCCAAATGATAAAAGTTATACGGAGAGAATATTTTATCAATCCTTTATTTAACATAGTATAACTTATGGGAAAAACTTAATAAGATCTACCCTGACAAAAGTAGCACTTATAATCTGAGTATAAATTCTTTCATGAGAAGATATATTGTTTACCCCCTCCTATGCAGGGGGGGGGTAAATTGTATTATCTAACAAACAACAATTCTCTGTATTTAGGCAAAGGCCAGAGTCTATCATCTACAATGGCTTCCATGGCATCGCAATGGGTCCGAACTTCTTCAAGTAAAGGTTTGACATGGGTAGAAAAAAATTCTACTGAGTTGTGGATGTCTTGGTTAGACAAGGCCTTTTCCTTCTCAAGGCGTAATTTATCTACCGAAGTGTGGATGTCTGCCATGTGACTTGAAAGGGATTTAATCAAGTGCAATTGTGGCTGGGCTAGATCTTTGAAAATATCACCATAGATCATTTTCAAGCCTTTTGCGTTTTCGATCAGACGATTTTGGTATTCGATCGCTGCCGGTATGATATGGTTCGTAGCCATATCTGCCAGCACGGTAGCTTCTATGGTAAGAAGTTTAAGGTATTTTTCGTGTTTGATCTCACTTCGAGCTAGAAATTCTCTTTCTGAAAGGACACCAGTCTTTTCAAACAATTGGATGTATTCTTTACGTTTTTCACTTTTCAATGCCAATGGTGTAGTACGGTGATTGCTCAAGCCTCTCTTTTGTGCTTCTTTGATCCAATTATCACTATATCCATCACCTTCAAAGAGAATGTTTTTAGACGATTTTATATATTCTCTCAAGACATTTAAAATAGCATCGTCTTTTTTCATGTTTTTTTTCTGGATCAAATCATCGGTCTCTTTTTTGAATTGCATCAATTGATGAGCCATGATGGTATTCAAAACGATCATGGGCTCGGCACAATTAGTTGAAGCTCCTACAGCTCTGAGCTCGAATTTATTACCTGTGAAGGCAAAAGGGGAAGTCCTATTGCGGTCAGTATTATCTAATAATATCTCAGGGATTTTACCGATTAGGTTGAGTTTAAGCTCTGTTTTTTCGCTAAGAGATAATTTTCCTCTACTGACTTTTTCTAACTCATTGAGCACCTTTTGTAGATAACCACCTATGAAGACTGAGATGATGGCTGATGGAGCTTCATTAGCGCCAAGCCGATGATCATTACCAGCAGATGCAATACTAGCACGGAGCAGATCTGCATAATCGTGTACGGCTTTGAGCGTATTGATGAAGAAAGTCAAGAATTGGAGGTTTTTTTTAGGATTTTTTCCTGGAGCGAGAAGATTTTCGCCATTGTCGGCCGCCAAAGACCAGTTGCAATGTTTACCCGACCCGTTGATGCCTGCAAAAGGTTTTTCGTGCAAGAGCACCTTGAAATGATGCCGGCTCGCTATACGATTCATCACATCCATCATAAGTGAATTGTGATCTACGGCCAGATTAGCCTCTTCAAATATGGGGGCTAATTCAAATTGATTTGGGGCTACTTCATTGTGTCGTGTCGAGACAGGTATGCCTAAACGTATGCATTCAATCTCGAGTTCACACATAAAATTCATCACCCGACTGGGGATGGATCCAAAATAATGGTCTTCGAGTTGCTGGCCTTTGGCCGAGCTACGTCCTAGGAGTGTCCTACCGGTCAATACCAAATCTTGTCTGAGGTTGAATAGTGATGTGTCGATTAAAAAATATTCCTGTTCCCAACCTAAGGTAGCATTGACTTTCTGTACATTTTTATCAAAATATTTTACCACTTCCGTAGCGCCTTGATCTACTGCTTGTAAAGCCCGCAGGAGTGGTGTCTTGTAGTCAAGCGCCTCACCGGTGTACGATATAAATATGGTAGGGATGCACAAAGTGGTCCCAATGACAAAGGCTGGTGACGACGGATCCCAAGCTGTATAACCCCGGGCTTCGAAAGTATTTCGTATACCTCCTGAAGGAAAACTTGAAGCATCGGGTTCTTGTTGTACAAGCATTGATCCACTAAAATGTGCTATCGCCCGGCCACCTCCTATGGGAGATAGGAAGGAATCATGTTTTTCAGCAGTGATACCGGTGAGTGGTTGAAACCAATGAGTATAATGTGTGGCACCTTTAGATTGTGCCCAATCTTTCATAGCTACGGCTACCTGATCGGCAATGGCTCTAGAGATCTTTGCTCCTTCATAAGCAGCACTACTTAGGCAAGTAAAAGCTTCTTTGGTTAAATATTCTTGCATGACATACTCAGAGAAAACGTTGTCCCCATAAAAGACAGCCACTTGAGCCGGAACTTTAAACTCTTGTATATTCCTCACATTGACATCAGGTAGGGCGTTGAATCTTAATTTTGACATATAAGCCTTATTTTTTTTAGGGTCAATATAATAAAAAATACTCTCTTTGACGAGAATATAGCTCTTTTAATAAGGGATATGATTAAAAAATCAAATTACTGAAAATATAAATGAAAAGCAAAAGCAGAGTATCACAATGAAACTAGTTGTTTTTTTCAACGTATCCTATTCATTGATTTTATCAAGGTGTGATTTCTTTAAATTGCTTTATTGCTAATAAATATAAATAATAAATGAAATAAGTGTTAAATAATAGATTGCTTTAAAAATAATAACACTCTTCAAGGAAAGTACATATCCAATAAAAAATCAGTGAAAAAAGTAATCGATTCAATTAAACATTGAGGCGGTTTACGTGTATTTACAATTTTTTTCCATATAAAAAAGCTATCACAATAAATAAAAACATCATCACTTGTGATCCACATGATCATGTGGATCGTACCTCACGTTTCCATCCCATACCCAGAAAGTAGAATACCTTGAAGCTCTAGGTCATACAACGCATACCACGATGGACATATAAAAATCATCTATACGTGATACAACATGAGACTAAAAACAATAAAAAGAACCAAATTTATAAAGATTTTTTTATTTGTATTTTTGTGGTTCAATAAGACTTCTACCAAAATAATCATTTCAAACATCCCTTACAAGTTTAAAGATATAATCTACAAATAAAATTCGATTCAATTACCATAGACCTTATGTTTAACATTGCTACGTTAAAAGATAGAAAACATTTTTACTTACAATATATTACGTGATCTTTAATATTGAAAAATGCAATAATATAAAAGTAAATATTGAAGACTATCGAACACGCCATAAGCTCCGGATCAAAAAACACATCCATGGCGATGAAATAATAACTCGGCGTGTACCATATCGTCGTATGGAGCCCAATAGCCTTCCCATCAATTCAGTTACCTCCCCTTTTTTTTTAAGGGGATGTGATGTGATGAGGTCATTGTCCTGAAATTGCTCGAATTCCTCATAAACAGTTTCCAACTCAATATGAAACAGTATCAAGACTAAGCGGACGAAACGCGCTTCCTCCAAAATCAACAAACGCTCCAATTCATTAGATGTAAAATCACTCACAATAAACCAATAGCCTCAAAAGTAATGAATGCATTGCCCCCCCCCAGCACCTATGGCATTGGACATCTATCTTATCAAACTCTCATTAACAATGGTCCATTTTGGAAGCTCCCTAAAAAACAGATCGATATGTTATGTTTGTATATCACCTACTTTTTATGAGGGGTCAAGTATTGCGCTGTACACTAAAGCTCCTCGAACCTTTCAATCAAAGGACGCTCCTTTTTTAAAAAACAAGTGTCCGAGATATGATGCGCCAAACCTGTATCGTCTGCTAGATCCTGATTGGAACCGGCCTTGCAGGGCGACAGAAACCTATATGCGGGGGGGTATCCTTATTTTTTATCAGATAAATCTTTAAATTATTTTTCAAAATATAAATCCTCAACTTGGCCGGATCGTAACGTAATACTTCGTACTGATAACTATTTCTACCCATCTTTCATTCGATCTTATATTTCTAATTCAAAGCACGTACCTGTCTCAGTCACCAGTAATAAAAAAAGCTTTCCACCACCGCGCTATGTTTTGTACTCAAGAGTACAACTTATAGCTCGAGTCAATGGACGCCTTGCCCAGAAAAAAAACATTTACTTTTACTCTCATGCTAGGACAAAAACAAAATACCTGGTGGTAGTGGGGTCAATGTTATACTAAAATCGTCGTAGAGGAGCTGTCATCATCCACATAAAACCGGGAAAGCTTGTCCTGAGGACAAGCTTTTTTTATTAAAAATCACAGACCATGTCGAAAATAATTTTCAAAACTGTTCAAAAAAAACTTTTAGCCGATGATATCACGCCCATAGCGCTGTATCTGAAGCTTCGAGATCGTTTCCCTAACACATTACTTTTAGAGTCTTCCAACTACCATACGACGCAAAACCATACATCGATCCTTTGTGTCAATCCAATCTCCGAACTAATCATCGACCAAGGTCAAATGCGTATCTCCTACCCAGACCGTATCTCAGAAAATTTTTCTATCGACGACTGGTCGACGATCCAGGATTTGATAAACGATTTTCTAAGACGTTTCCAAGCTGAAAATTTCGCTACGCCCTACTCTGGCCTGTACGGATATGTCTCCTACGACAGTGTACAATACTTCGAGACGATCCGATTAAAGGTCCCCATAAAAGAGGCGTATCGCATACCACAACTGCGATTGAGCTTTTATACAAGCTTGATCGTCTTCCATCACTTTTATAACGAACTCAGCATCGTAGAACATCAGTTCAAAGGAAGAGAAGGTGTCTCTATTAGCCAATTGACTGACTTGATCAATAATAAAAAATTTCCTTCTTTTTCCTTCGAAGCCATTGGAACACCTGACTCTAACGTGACCAAGGAAGCGCACAAAAAAATGATCACTCAAGGGATCAAGGCCTGTCTCCGCGGTGATGTATTTCAAATCGTAATCTCACGCCAATTTAGGCAAAAGTTCAAAGGTGATGAGTTCAATGTCTACAGAGCACTACGTCGCATCAATCCATCTCCTTATTTATTCTATTTCGATTATGGAGATCACAAACTCTTCGGTTCTTCACCCGAAGCACAACTGGTCATCAAAGACCAAATCGCATATATATATCCGATTGCTGGGACCATTCAGCGCTCAGACGACGACGAAAAAGATCGGCAACTAGCTAAAGCCCTCGCCAAAGATCCTAAGGAAAATGCCGAACACGTCATGCTGGTCGACCTGGCCCGCAATGACCTGAGTCGTAACTCATCACAAGTCAAGGTCGAACGTTATAAAGAAATCCAATATTTTTCACACGTATTGCACATGGTATCAAAAATATCTGGCAAGCTCGATACGGGTAGTTCCTCTATTAAAGTATTTGGCGATACCTTTCCAGCCGGTACCCTCTCAGGAGCGCCCAAATATCGGGCGATGGAACTGATCGATCAGATCGAAAATCAGCACCGTGGTGTATATGGCGGTGCAGTCGGTTTCTTCGGACTAGACGGACAAATAAATACGGCCATCATCATACGCTCATTTGTCAGCAAAAACGATACACTCTTCTTTCAAGCTGGTGGTGGAGTCGTCTCCGAATCTAAGGAGGAAAATGAAGTGCAGGAAGTCAAAAACAAACTTATGGCCCTATTCAAAGCCATCGAAGCAGCGCAAAATATATAAACCTATGAAAGAAAAAATTCTAATACTTGACAATTACGATTCCTTTACGTACAATCTGGTATATGCAGTCAAACAACTAACAAAAGCTTCTGTAGAAGTGTTTCGAAATAATGAGATCGCATTGGAGACTATCAACGCTTATGAAAAGATCATCTTATCTCCTGGGCCAGGTATCCCTAACGAAGCCCATATTCTCAAACCACTGATCAAGACCTATGCCCCGACAAAGAGTATCTTGGGCGTCTGCTTGGGACAACAAGCAATTGGAGAGGTTTTTGGTGCCATGCTGCTCAATACTCAAAAAGTTTATCATGGTATATCCAGTCTAATAGAAATCATCGATCCTAACGAGATAATTTTCAGAGGATTACCTAAGAAAATAAAAGTGGGACGTTATCATTCGTGGATCGTCTCATTAGAAAATTTCCCCACCGATCTCAAAATCACTGCCCTTGGCCCCCAAGGGGAGATCATGGCGCTACGTCACAAAATATACAATGTATGTGGGGTACAATTTCATCCCGAATCAGTCTTGACACCGAAGGGTGAGAAGATCATCGCCAATTGGCTAAATCTATCAGTATCATGAAAGAACTGCTACACTACCTCTTTGCACACAAGACCCTGAGCAAAGAAGAAGCACAAAGTGTTCTAATCGACATGTCAAAAGATCAGTTTAACGCGGCCCAACTCGCAGCCCTAACTACCGTCTACAATATGAGACCTCCGACGCTAGAGGAAATCAAAGGATTTCGGCAAGCTTTGTTAGAATTATGTGTAAAACTGGATCTGGGCGAATTCCACGCCATCGACATCGTCGGTACGGGTGGAGATGGAAAAAATACTTTCAACATTTCAACCTTAGCTTGCTTCGTCGTAGCCGGTGCAGGAGGTAAAGTGATCAAGCATGGCAATTACAGTACCTCATCGATCACCGGCTCATCCAATCTACTGCATCAACTCGGCTATATCTTCACTAATGAAGAAGAGAAACTGAAAAGACAACTCGAAACTGCGGGAATCTGTTATCTGCATGCACCACTATTCCACCCAATACTTAAAAAAGTCGGCTCAGTGCGCAGGGATCTAGGTACAAAAACCTTCTTCAATATGTTAGGCCCACTACTCAACCCTAGCCAAACGAAAAATCATCTACTAGGTGTAAGTGATCTGCAAATAGCCAGACTATACCATTATCTCTATCAGCAGACCGAAAACGACTATGCGATAATCCACAGTCTGGATGGCTACGATGAAATTTCTCTGACTAGTGATCTCAAATGTTACACTCGACAAGGCGAACAAATCTATCCGCCTGAAGCACTAGGTAGCCAGAAAATCGATAGCCAAGAATTAACTGGTGGGAGAAATACCGAAGAAAATACTCGTATCTTCGTAGATATACTATCTGGAAAAGGAACATCGGCTCAGAACACAGTAGTCCTAACCAATGCAGCTTTTGCACTAGGCCTGCTTAATGGTGAGAACTTTCAAAGCAACTACCTTAGAGCCGAAAAAGCATTGAAAAGCGGACGAGCCAAAAATGTTCTAAAAAAAATTTTAGACTATTGACCAAACCTTGATAATTATGGATTTTCTCAACAAAATCATTGCTAATAAGTGGGGAAAATCACCAGAAACCGTCAACATGAATCCATAGCAATGCTTGAAAAAAGTAAATTCTTCTAAAAAAAACGCCGCTCCCTGGCACAGAATCCCCAAAAGAGCTACCCAGGTATCATCGTTGAATTAAAAAGCCGCCCCCCCTCAAAAGGCATTATCAACTATCAAGTAACCGTAGAAGCAGTCGCCCATAACTACGAAACCGCAGGTGTCAATCTACATGTCAGTAATCACTGATAACGAGCATCTTGCCATCCAAAATAAAACCCTATCTACGGCACGTCGTAGCATCTCAATCCATATATTCTGCAAAAGATTTTATCATCTACGAATACCAACTTGATTGCAGCCAATGCTATGGGCGCAGACATCATCTTACTTAACGCCGAAGTGTTCTCAAAAAAAACAAATTAAAAGCCTTGCTGCACAAGCCAAAACGCTTGGCCTGAAAGCACTCATGGAGCTCCATCCGGAATAAAAACTCGACAACATCATAGATAACCTTGATAGTATCAAAGTCAACAAATGGGATTTAAAAACCTTTTCAATCGATATCGAACACTCAGTACGACTATTTCCAAAGACCCCCTACAACTTTATAAATATTTTCGAAAAATAGTATCTCCAAAGCGGAAAATATTGTTTACCTGCGAGAGGTTAATTTTCAAGTATTCCTCATTGGATAAAACTTCATGAATTCATCCGACCCTGGAAAAAGCTGCAAGGCATATTAATTAGACAATTAAAAGAAAGTATTTCAGTATGGAGTACATATTTCATCATACATTAGCATTTGGGGCCTACTCTTCCTGACAGGTTGCGCGGTGGAGCCAAAAACAAATACCCTTACCTCTATCCGTTTACGGCGGAAAATAGATCCTGCAAGATACCAATGAGATATGCCAATGACAAAAAAGTGTACATCCATATCGACCCAACAACCCCCTCTTTCCAAGACTTTGCTTTTGCTAGTTTGCAATAAGATACGAGGTAATTACCTTATAAATGACAAATAGACTAATCTCTTTAATATCACTACCACTAAAAAACATTGCAAAAATATGAAGACTGAAAACACTTTCATTCTAAACCTAGAGCTTTATAAAAAATATATTATCTTGCTTAGCTTTAAAAAATAAAGATAATAAGACCTTTGAAAATAAAAGTTTGTGGCATGCGGGATATGGCTAATATCTCGGCAGTAGCAACCCTACAAAAACCAAATTGGATGGCTTCATCTTCTATATGCCTTTCTCCACGATTTGTAGGAGACGATTTCATTACCCCAACCTTGGAAGGGATTTCCAAGGTTGGTTTTTTTGTAAATGCGCCTGAAGAAGAAGTATTGAAAAAGCGTCTTACAAGCCATTTAGATATAATCCAGCTGCATGGTCGTGAAAGTTCTACTTATTATCAAAATCTTGTCCAAAAAGATCTTACCTTGATCAAGATCTTCGGCATAGATGAGAGCTTTTCCTTTGAGCAGGCCAAGGAGTATTAGAGCACTTGCCGCTACTTTATATTTGATACAAAAACACCTACCCATGGCGGCAGTGGCAAGAAGTTTGTATAAAAAAAAACCATCCAAATATAAGCTGAAAATTCCCTTTCTACTCAGTGGAAGTATCGGCCCAGAAGACATCGACCTCATCAGTACGTGCTCTCATCCACAACTCTTCGGTATCGATCTCAATAATCGTTTTGAAATCAGTCCGGGAGCGAAAGACATAACAACCCTCAGTACATTCATCGAAAAAATCCGATCATAAATTGTTTAGCAAATTAAAAAGGATATTGCGAACGTTTGCAAGCTAATATCGAGGAGTTTCAACGACACTACAAATCTCAGAAGAGATTTAAAACATTCCTACAGAATCATGTCATACATCCCTCTCCACACTATCTACTACAAAATATTTCTATTCATTATCAGCCATATATATAGCAGTTTATCCTATCTACGGCTTACCTGATCGGTAATGGCTCTAGAAATATTTGATACTTCATAAGCAACGCTTATTAGATAAGTAAAAATTTACTTAGTCAAATATTATTACATAACATGCTAGTATAAAAAATTTTATCCATAAAAAACCGCCAATTGAGTCAGGACTTTAAACTCTTGTGGATTCCTTACATTAGCATCAGCTAGGGATTTGAATCTTAATTTTAACATAGTAGGTCTTATTTTTTTGGTCAGTATAATAAAAAATGCTGTCTGTTGAGAAAAATAGATCCTTTTAAATAGGGGTTATAATCAAAAAACTACTGAAAGTATAAATGAAAAACAAAAAAAAGAATATTATAATGCAACGAGTTGCTTTTTTTCAACGTATCCTGTTCATTAATTTTATCAAGGCATAGTCTTTTTGAATGACTTTGTTGCTAAAAAACATAAAAATGATAGATGAAATAAATACTAAATCATTGATCACTTTCTGAAAATAATGATACTCTTCAGGGAAGAGTACATATCCAATAAAAAAATCAATGAAAAAATAATAATAAATCAAATCAAACATTGAAAAAGCTGTTTACGTGTATTTGCAATGTCCTCCATTTGAATAAAATGATATTTAAAAAAGCTATCATTACAGTCACTGCAAATAAAAATATCACCACTTGATTCACACGATTATGTAGATAGTATCCCCCTCATTTTTACATTCCATAGCTATAACGGAGAATACCTTGTGGATGCTACTAGGCTGAATATAAATGCTAACGATGTACATATAAATCGTCCGTACGCGGTACAACGTAAGACTAAGAACAATAAAGGCTAACCAAATTTATAAAGATTTTTCTATTGGAGTTTAAATTAATTTGTATTATTGCAGTCCAATAAAACTTACTATCAAAGTAAGCATATCAACATCCCTTACAAGTTTAAAGACATAATCTAAATATAAAATTCAATTCAATCACCATAGACCTTATGTTTGACATTGCTACATTAAAAAATAAAAGACTTTTTGAGTTACAAGAGATTGCACGGTCTTTAATGTTGAAAAACACCACACAGTTCCGAAAGAATGAACTCCTAGAAAAGATTATTGCTACACTTGACGATAAAGGTGGTACCAAAGTCCCTCCTACAACGTCTTCTACAACCGTCAAAGACTCTCTCCGTTTAAAAGATCTCCAAGAAGACCCCCCCCCCCAACCTCCAAGCCCTCCTCAAGTGAAAATGTTCTCGAAAAAACAAAACGGAGAAACCATGAAGAGACCACTCAAGAGCCTTACAAATCATTCCTAAGGAGAAATCAAGAGGAATCTAACAAACCACAAAAGAAGTACCAAAATTACTCCAACCAAAATTGGAAGAAAAAAGATCGATCTGAAACCCAAACGCTATCTTCCCCAACACCAAATTCCTCACATAGATACAACAAACATCGTGCTACAGACTACGAATTTGAGGGGCTCGTCATTAACGAAGGGGTGCTAGAAATCATGCCTGAAAACTATGGTTTTTTGAGATCTTCCGATTTTAACTATCTAGCCTCCCCAGATGACGTGTATGTCTCCCAATCCCAAATTCGCCTTTTCGGCTTGAAAACGGGGGATACGATCAAAGGAGAGGTGCGACCGCCCAAAGAAGGTGAAAAATATTTCCCTCTGATAAAAATCATTGAGATCAACGGGCGTCTTCCCTCTTATGTAAGAGACCGAGCCTCTTTCGAACATTTAACTCCATTATTCCCCAATGAAAAATTTAACCTCTCGGGAAAAGGTGCTACACTCTCCACACGGATCATTGACCTCTTCACTCCGATCGGAAAAGGACAACGTGGTATGATCGTTGCTCCCCCAAAAGCCGGAAAGACCACGCTATTGAAAGAGATCGCCAATGCCATCGCCGATAATCATCCTGAAGTATATCTGATCATCTTATTGATTGACGAACGTCCTGAAGAGGTTACTGATATGCAGCGTAGCGTCAAAGGAGAAGTCATCTCCTCCACTTTTGATGAACCTGCAGAAAGACATGTAAAAGTGGTCAATATCGTATCAGAGAAAGCTAAAAGGATGGTCGAATGTGGTCACGATGTGTGCATAGTAGTAGACTCCATCACTCGTATGTCACGTGCGTTCAATACCGTGGCACCAGCCTCAGGTAAAGTACTATCAGGAGGTATCGATGCTAACGCTATGCACAGACCTAAGAGATTTTTCGGAGCGGCTAGAAATATCGAAAATGGCGGGTCGTTGACCATCATCGCTACAGCCATGATCGACACTGGGTCCAAGATGGATGAAGTGATCTTCGAAGAATTTAAAGGTACTGGAAACATGGAGTTGCAACTCGACAGAAAAATCGCCAATAAGAGGATTTATCCAGCTATTGATTTAGTTTCTTCCAGCACACGTAAGGAAGATCTTTTATTGGAGACCAATACCTTGCAGAGGATGTGGATCTTGCGCAAACACCTCTCTGATATGAATCCTGTTGAAGCTATGGAGTTTTTGCGAACACGTATCGCTAGAACACAAAACAATGAAGAATTCCTCCTCTCGATGAATGGCTGATAAAATTCCTCCACGAAAAAGGTGACTTTTTGAAAGCGATCCTTTGTTTGTCATCCGTAAAAAATTAAATCAATAGTTAAAAATTACCCACAATAAAAGTTCTTGTGCCGTTTCGGGTCTTTTAAAGATTTAGAGGTCTGGGTCTTCTCTTATTCCTACAGCTACATTATATTTTAAGTTACGAATATTCCAGTTGAAAAAACCTTCAAATCAGCCAAAGTCATCCTACCGATCTTATCATAGATGTCTTGAATGATATCATTTTGTGATCCAAGTCGTCATAGCATATACTGCTTCGGAAAGTTTATTGGCTTGTGTATCGATATGGGCTAAAACATAGTTTTATCGATTTTAATACAGCCATCTCCATAATAAGCCCCAGTACTATGTAAGCCAAAAAGAGCGTGATTATCCGGGGATCTCTTGGAACAAGACTTAAGTAAGCAGTGGACCCGAAAACGACTATACAATCATCCAAAATCTCGATGAATATGATGAAATTTCTCTCGCTAATAATCTCAAATGTTACACTCGACAAGGCGAACAAATCTATCCGCCTGTGAAGCGCACTAGGTAGTCAGAAGATCAATAGCTGAGAATTGACCGGTAGGAGAAATACCGAAGAAAATACACGTATATTCGTAGATATCTTATCATTTATGGAAAGGGGACACCGGATCAGAACACAGTAGTTCTAACCAATACAGCTTTTGCACTGGGCCTGCACTCTAAATGGTAAGCGCTTTGAAAACAACTGCGTTATGGCTGAAGAAGCCCTAAAAAACGGACGAGCCAAAAATGTTCTAAAAAAATTAGACTATTGACTAAACCTCGATAACTATGAATTTTCTTAACAAAATCATTGCCACTAAGCGGGAAGAAATCACCAGAGACCGTAAACAAAAACCCATAGCGATGCTCGAAAAAAGCAAATTCTTCGAAAAAAAACATCACTCCCTGGTACAAAATCTCCAAAAAAACGACACGGGTATCATCGCCGAATTCAAACGAAAATCCCCTTCAAAAGGCATCATAAACGATCAGATAATTGTAGAAGCAGTTGCCAGTGGCTACGAAACTGCAGGTGTAAGCGGTATGTCAGTCATCACAGATATCGAACATTTTGGCGCCCAAGACGAAGACCTGCCTATAGCACGTCGTAGCATCTCGATCCCCATATTGTGCAAAGATTTTATCATCGACGAATACCAATTGATTGCAGCCAAGGCTATGGGCGTAGACATCATCTTACTGATCGCCGAAGTACTCTCAAAAAAAATGATCAAAAACCTTGCTAACCAGGCTAAAGCTCTTGGATTAGAAGTACTCATGGAGCTCCATTCGGAAGAAGAACTTGATAAGATCACCGATAACATTGACCTTATCGGAGTCAACAACCGGGATTTAAAAACCTTTTCAGTCAATATCGAACGCTCAGTACGACTGTTTCCCAAGATCCCTGACAACTTTATAAAGATTTCCGAAAGTGGTATCTCTAAACCGGAAAACATTATTTACCTGCGAGAGGTGGGTTTTCAAGGATTCCTCATTGGAGAAAACTTTATGCGTTCATCCGACCCTGGAGAAAGTTGCAAAGCATTCATTCGGCAATTAAAAAAAAGTATTTCAGTATGAAGAAGTACATATCATCATACATTAGCATTTTGGGTCTACTCTTCCTAACGGGTTACGGTGTCTCCAAAAATAAATACCCTCCCTCTTATCGCCCACGGTGGCAAAAATGGGTGTCCTGCAAGATACCGGTGAGATATACCAATGACAAAAAAGTGTAGATCCCTCTCGACCCAACAACCCCCTCTTTCCAAGATTTTGCTTTTGCTAGTTGCAATAAGATACGAGATAATTACCTTATAAATGATAAATAGACCGATCTCTTTAAGATCACTACCACTAAAAAACATTGCAAAAATATGAAGACTGAAAACACTTTCATTCTAAACCTAGAGCTTTATAAGAAAGATATTGTTTTGCTTAGCTTTAAAAAATAAAGATGACAAGACCTTTGAAAATAAAAGTTTGTGGCATGCGGGATATGGCTAACATCTCGGCAGTAGCAACCCTACAACCCGATTGGATGGGCTTCATCTTCTATATGCCTTCTCCACGATTTGTAGGAGATAATTTCATTACCCCAACCTTGGAAGGGATTTCCAAGGTTGGGGTTTTTGTCAATGTGCCTGAAGAAGAAGTATTGAAAAAGCGTCTTACAAACCATTTGGATATGATCCAGCTGCATGGTCGTGAAAGTTCTACTTATTGTCAAAGTCTTGTCCAAAAAGGTCTTACCTTGATCAAGGTCTTCGGCATAGATGAGCGCTTTTCCTTTGAGCAGGCCAAGGAGTATGAGAGCACTTGCCGCTACTTTATATTTGATACGAAAACACCCGCCCATGGCGGCAGTGGCAAGAAGTTTTCGTGGAAAAAACTATCCGAATATAAACTGAAAATTCCCTTTCTACTCAGTGGAGGTATCGGCCCAGAAGACATCGACCTCATCAATACGTGCTCTCATCCACAACTCTTCGGTATCGATCTCAATAGTCGTTTTGAAATCAGTCCGGGAGCGAAAGACATAACAACCCTCCGTACATTCATCGAAAAAATCCGATCATGAATTATTTAGCAGATGAGAAAGGCTTTTACGGATGCTTTGGCGGAGCTTTTATCCCTGAAATGTTGCAAGCCAATATCGAGGAGCTTCAACGACACTACAAAGAGATCATCAATAGCGAAACCTTTCAGAAGAGATTTAAAACACTCCTACGGGATTATGTCGGACGTCCCTCTCCTCTATTCTACTGCGAAAATCTTTCTACACATTATCAAGCCAAGATCTACCTCAAACGCGAAGACCTCAACCACACAGGTGCACACAAAATTAACAACACCATCGGGCAAGCCCTATTGGCTCAAAGTCTGGGTAAGAAGAAAATAATTGCCGAGACAGGTGCCGGGCAACACGGTGTAGCTACAGCTACCATTTGCGCCCTATTGGGTTTAAAATGCATCGTATTCATGGGAGAGACCGACATCAACCGTCAGGCGCTCAATGTAGCCCGCATAAATATGCTAGGTGCGAAAATTGTCCCAGCCCTCAGCGGAAATAAGACACTCAAAGATGCGGTCAATGAAGCCATACGCTATTGGATCAATCAACCGGATAGTTATTACCTGATCGGCTCAGTAGTTGGACCACATCCTTATCCACAAATGGTGGCCGGATTCCAAGCGGTCATCAGTGAAGAAATCCAAAAACAATTACTAGAAAAAGAAGGCTCGCCTTGGCCAGATCGCATAATCGCTTGTGTAGGTGGTGGCAGCAATGCGGCAGGAGCTTTTTATCATTTTCTCGAACAAGAATCCGTTAGGATTATAGCTGTAGAAGCTGCAGGCTTAGGCGTCGATACTCCTTATACGGCAGCCACGACATGCCAAGGTTCTCGAGGGATCTTGCACGGTAGTATGACGCTACTTATGCAGGATGAAGACGGACAGATCATCGAGCCATATTCTATTTCAGCCGGTCTAGATTATCCAGGCATCGGCCCTATGCATGCCCATCTGTTCGACACGAAACGGGCCGAATTTCTCCATGCCACTGATGAAGAAGCACTACGAGCAGCTTACGAACTCACCCGCATGGAGGGCATCATCCCCGCCTTGGAGAGCGCTCATGCCTTAGCAATACTACCCAAACTAAACTTTCAAAGAGACGAAATCGTCGTCGTCAATCTCTCTGGTAGGGGTGATAAGGACATGGAGACCTACATTAGTCGACTGTCTAAACTTTATGCATTATGAATGCGATACAAGAACTCTTTGCGAAGAAACGAAAAAATATTCTAAATATCTATTTCACAGCTGGTTATCCAAAGTTAGATAGCACTCAACCATTGCTAGAAAGCTTACAAAAAGCTGCAGTAGACCTTATAGAAATAGGCATGCCATATTCAGACCCTCTAGCCGATGGGCCAACCATCCAAAAGAGCAGTCAAAAGTCACTAGAGCACGGGATGACCATATCCCGACTTTTTGCACAGTTGAAAGAGATCAAAGGAACCATCAATGTGCCTATAATCCTCATGGGGTATTACAACCAGTTCCTGGGTTTCGGCCAGGAACGTCTCTTACAGGCATGTGTAGACGTCGGTGTATCAGGTTTGATCTTACCCGACTTACCACCTGAGATCTATCAAGCGCAATACCAAACACTTTTTGAAGCCTACGGCTTACTACCCATCTTTCTAGCCACTCCTCAAACGCCCGACCAACGAATCCGGATGTTGAGCGAAATTAGCCAGGGATTTATATATCTGGTTTCGTCGACTTCAACCACAGGGACTAGAGAAATTTTTGGCACAGAACAAATCACTTTTTTTGAGCGAGTAAAAGTGTTAGATCTGAAAATCCCCAAATTGATCGGCTTTGGGATTTCGAATAAAAACACCTTCAAACTGGCTTGTCGATATGCTGATGGAGCCATCATTGGAAGTGCCTTTATCAACGCTTTAGATGAAAATAGGTTGGGGAAAAGCGTTGAAGATTTTATAATATCTATTAGATGAGATAATATTTTACGGATGATATAAATTTCCTGGTAAAAAAAACATATCTTATATCGAAAAAAAAATAACATCACAAACCTAAAGAAGAAAGATATACCCAGATTCTACTACCCCCTTCACTCGAAAACGTTACACTAATATTTTCAAGAAGCGGATTTAGTTCAGCTTTATCCTACTTAGACCCGACTATCATTCCCATACTACAACCAAATATAAAAGGAAACAAACCCACTTCAAAAGGTGACCCCCCATCCTTGTCCTCGGGAGCCTCCCAGTGGTAAAGAATCGCGCTACCATTCTATATACGCTATGCAATAGCCAAACGCTGCCTTTTAAAAAACTACCACGTCAAACTTTTTATCGAACTCAATGGGGTTATATAAACCTTCTAAATAAAACCCTTGAAATACTCAACGAGAACTCAGAATGGAAAGACACACCCATTAAAAAATTGGAAACCCTATCACTAAATTGAATGAAACAAGCAATAGGCCAACTAAAACTCGAAGACATCCTAGCGATATCTTCCTAATTCCCAGTAACCTTAGAGCCCGTCATCTTTATTCCGGAAAATATTACAAAAAAGTATCCGAAAAAATGCCACACCCGGCCTTGATCATGAAACATCAAACAGGCTATCTGGACGAAGCTACCTTCTTAAAGGTAAAACAATTCAGTTTTAATGAATGGCGGCATCTTATGGACCCCTATCAAGTGCCATCTCTGACCCCATATACGTTCCTCAATACAATCAACCTGAATACATGGCGCACCATATACTAAAAATCTTATCCTTGATTGGGATAGGGATACGAATCACCTTCGTGGGTCTACAAATACACACTGTGACTTAGACTCATCTTCATCGGTGGAATAGGAGATATCTTCAAACCCTCGTTATTGACTTCTCATTATATTGAACCTAGGCCGACGTATAGACCAAAACACGAGCAGTTCGTCTCTCAAATCAAAAGTGTCTAAAACCTTCCAAACTAAAATCATTAGCATTTTTATCTCTTATTTTCATAAGATACATCTCGTCACGAAAATATTCAAGGCTAGGATATGTTCGATATTGATATTAAGCAATAGAGTATTCACCAAATTTATCCTCAGATTTTTGTACTACCACTTTTACGAATCTCCTCAATAGAAAAAGCGGGGCAAAGGCAATCACCTCTATGACCTCTTCATTTTTTAACGACATTAACCGCTGAAGAATTCAGGCAGCCCCTGAACTAGAGTTCTAAAAACTAATGCAAATCGTAACTAAAAATACGTATAGCATGGTCCTTACACTAGGGTTTGATTCAAAAAAACGAGAAGTACACAAAAAAACCTCTCTGATCGCCTATGGACAATTCACCAACGGACTATCGAAGATTTAAGATAATCTTTTTTGCATGCACAATGAATCAAGCAAGCTTTATGAAGTCCCGGACTTCAAATCATTGACAGTTGATTAGACATCCCTTTCCATAAAAAATTCAAGAGTTTAAAATAAATGTGTTCTATAGTCACGCCCCGAAGATAGCACTGCCTAAGCGGATCAGCCTGCTACCACAAGCTATAGCCGTTTGATAATCAGCACTCATACCCATAGATAGGGTCTCCAATGCAGGGTCTTTTGCTTTGAGCTGTATGAAGAGCCCATGTAGGGATTCAAATTCAGTATACAACTGATGCTTATCTTCAGTGAAAGTAGCCATACCCATCAAGCCAATGACTTTCACGTACTCCATCCGAGTATAGGTTTCTGAGGTCAAGATATCAATAGCCTCCCGGGCTGTCATACCAGTCTTGCTCTCCTCTCGAGCGATCTTCACTTGAAGCAGACAACGGATCGTACGCCCACACCTCATAGCCTCCTTATCAAGAACCTCGAGATGGCTGAGTTTTTCAACGCCATGGATTAGGTGAACAAAAGGCACGATGTGCTTAAGCTTGTTGTGTTGGACTTTACCGACCATATGCCAAAGGATGTCCTTCGGAAGACGTTCGTATTTTTTAAGCATCTCCTGGACATAGTTTTCACCAAAATCACGTTGCCCGGCTGCATAGGCAGCCTTGATGGCCGAAATTGGTTGTTTTTTAGATACTACCACAAGAATCAAGTTAGAAGGCAAGCTGCGCTTGATCTCATGTAAGCGTTCGGTAATGTTCATAAGCCATTCATTTCGTAAATAGTAAGTCCATTCAATAATTTTAGTCTAATGAAGATACTCTTAGGTCGTAGTTTTAAATTCAGATCTAAGATGTGTTTCAAATTCTCAACCGAAATGGGATAAAAACCAAAGCCTATCTCATAACCTCCATGATCAATCAACTGCTTGATCTTTCGAATACTTTGTAGACTTCCTTCTCCATGTATAAATTTCATCCAATCCAAATGATATATATCTTGAACATCAAGGATCAGCCTCAAAACACTCTGATCAAACAGATAGGTATCAAAAGTGCCAAGACCTTCAGGCTGACCACAGTATTCGGATTTGATGTATAAATCATAAAATCTGACCTGCGGATATAAGCTAATGTGATGCTTATCCAAAAGATAATAGAAGTCTTTTCCTTGATCCGTCACCTGATAAAAAACCTTGAGCTTCCCCAAAAACTCAGAATGGCTGAGTCCGTTGAGATCTTTGACCAGCGTATTGTAATCATATACCTTAATCTGAATATCAACCACAAGGTTGGCCAAATACGTAGTGATAAAGCTTAGATTAATCTGTATGACTATCGTATCTTGCTTTCCGTTATGCATACAAAGCTACACTACCGATACGGTAATGAACATCTACTATATAATAAAGTTTGTCTGTTTGCTCACACTTTTCTTGAATACGTGCTTGATACGGTTGTTCATCGATACGCGAAAGCTTATATTAGATACCTATCATCATGATAGATGAAACTGAGCAAGAGCACGTGACACATCTTCTAAGCTATAAATCGAAAAAATACAGTGTAACGCTATGGTCGTCAGGTACTTGATCAAAGACTTTCAAATCCATCTCTATACTCAAGGCGATGTTGATTACTACTTTTCCGATCCGTCCAGCTCCAATCACGCCTAGTTTTTTTTCCCTTTAAACTCTATGCCTTTGGAATAATTTTTTTTCAAAGTTTTAAAATTATAATCTCCCTGTAGAGGTATTTCTCTATTGGCTTCGTAGAGGAAACGAGTCATACCAAATAGATGGGCAAAGACGAGCTCAGCTACCGAATGAGAGGATGCCTCTGGAGTATTGATCACTTCAACACCTTTATCACGTGCATAAGCTACATCGATATTATCTAGTCCTACCCCACCTCGACCGATAAGTTTCAAACCAGCAGAACAAATATCGATCAAAGTTTTTTAAGTACCTTTGTGGCACTACGTCCCAACAAGATTTCCACTTGATTTTCATTAATAAACTTAGCGAGTTCCTCCTGAGCTACTTTATGCTCAATAAACTCAAAACCTGCATTTTTCAATGCAATTATACCTGATGGATAAAAGCCGTCACTGGTTAAAATTTTCATTAGCTTCAAAATCTTATTCTTTTGAATATATGTACTTCTTAGGCAAATCGTTTTTCAAAGGCTTTCATCACATCGACCAAAACCCGAACATTTTCCTTCGAAAGCGCATTGTACATACTAGCTCGGTACCCACCGACAGAACGATGTCCATTGAGACCCACGATACCGGAACCTTTCCACATCTTGTCAAAGGCTTCGCTGAGTTCTTGACGGTTCAAAATAAAGGTGGCATTCATACCCGAACGATCTTCTACAGCAGTCACACCACGAAAGAGGCTATTGCGATCAATTTCCTCATAAAGTAATCGTGCTTTTTCACGATTCAATTTTTCGATTGTTTGAATCCCACCCTGGTTCTTAATCCATTCCAAAGTTAGCATCGAAGCATAGACAGCAAACACCCCAGGTGTATTGAGTATACTTTCCTTGACGATATGAAGCTTATAGTCCAAATATGAAGGTATATCTCGGCCCGTCTTGCCCAAAAGCGTCTTTTTCACCACGATCAAAGTAACTCCAGCTGGGCCCATATTTTTTTGCGCTCCAGCATAGATGAGATCAAAACAGGAAAAATCCAACCAACGACTGAATATGTCTGATGACATATCGCAAACCAAAGGAACCTCGACATTTGGGACGTCTTTGGACTGTGTACCGTAAATTGTATTGTTGGAGGTGTAGTGGAAATAATCCACATCTGAAGGAACTTCATAAATCTTCGGTACCGATACATATTGCTCAGCCTTGGAGGAAGCCACGACCTCTACTTTGCCGAACTTTTTAGCTTCTTTAATGGCGCCATAAGCCCATGTACCTGTATCAAGATAAGCCGCTCTACCTCCAATTCGCAACAGATTGTAAGGTACCATAATGAATTGTAAGCTGGCCCCACCCTGAAGGAAAAGCACGGCATATTCGTCACTCAACCCCATGATCTCTTTGACCAAGGCCCGGGCACGCTCCATCACCGCTACGAAATATTTACTACGATGAGAAATCTCAAGCAAAGAAAGCCCTGACCCCTCAAAATTGAGAATCGCTTGCGCCGATTTTTCAAGGACTTGTTGCGGCAGTATACACGGTCCTGCACCAAAGTTATGTTTTTTCATAAATAATAAACTTGATCGAGGAATCAAAACCCCGACAAATTTAAAAAAATCATTCTATAAAAATGATGGGGTCTGAGAGACTACCGTTTTAAAAAATTCTCTACACCGAATTTCAACCAATCCAAGTAACGATTAATGTTGAATTCAGCACCAATCGGTGTATTCAACGGTTTGAATTTATGATCGACAATCACGTAATAGGGTTGAGCATTGGCCTTGAAATGTTTGATCTGAAATTCAGTCCACTTTTGCCCAAGTGTCTTGACCTCCTTCCCCAAGATATTCGATAGATATTGCGCCTTTTCGGGAAGCATTTGTCTGTCATCTACATACAAGGAAATTACGACCAAATCATTATTCAAAAAGTGTCTAACCTGCTCATCGGACCAAACAATGTCTTCCATCTTACGGCAATTGGCACAAGCATAGCCCGTAAAGTCGAGTAGGATAGGTTTCCGCTGTACCCTAGCGTGGGCAAGACCGTGCTCATAGTTACGAAAGATCATAAGCTCATGAGGCCCCCTCTCAATGCCTTCCACATGCGGATCAAGAATACCATCCGGACTTATAAAAAATCCTTGAAAATTCTCACTATAAATCTGCGGAGGAATGAAACCGCTCAAAAGCTTTAAGGGTGCACCAAAAAGACCTGGCAAGATATAAACAGAAAGGCTAAGCGAAAGGATAGCCAAAAGCAACCTAATCACACCGATACCTTGACCAGGCTTATCTTTCGATAGACTAAAAATCCTTAACAAATAAAGCCCCAATAAGGCAAATAATACCAACCAAAAGGCTATAAAAATCTCTCGTTCGATCACATGCAATTGCCAGACCAAATCAGCATTCGACAAGAATTTCATCGCCAACACCAACTCGATGAATCCAAAAGAAACCTTGACCGTATTCAACCATCCGCCAGAACGCGGAAGAGCATGCAACCAACTAGGAAAAATAGCAAACAGTACAAAAGGTAGTGCTAATCCGCTAGAAAAACCTAGCATACCAGCCATAGAGCCCCATAAGGCACCCCCTGTAGCTGCTTCAACAAGTAAAGTGCCAACAATCGGGCCGGTACAGGAGAAGGAAACCAAAACCAAAACTAAGGCCATGAAAAATATCCCCAATAGACTACCTCGAACGACTTTTTGGTTGGCTATATTGGCCCATGATTCGGGTAGATTAATATCAAAAACACCGAAAAAAGACAGAGCAAAGAGGATAAACAATAGGAAAAACAGTAGATTCAACCAAGGGTTTGTAGAGAGTTCATTCAATGTAGAAACCCCAAAAAGCAGGGTGATACACAGACCCAAAACTAAGTAAATTACAACGATAGATAGGCCATAGATCAGGGCCTTTCTGACACTAGAAGACCTGCCCTTATTACTACACTTAGTGAAGAAACCAACTGTCAAGGGGATCATTGGAAAGATGCAAGGCATCAATACTGCTGCAAAACCACCCAAAAGACCTAAGAAAAAAATCTGATAGAGTTTTGACCAGGAGATGCATTTAAAGTCATTTTTACAAATAATCGGATTCCGCATAGACTGCTCAACAAAGTCTACCCCTTGCCGGTTGGAAAGGTCATCAGAAGAAAGTTTCGGATCGATCAGAAAAGAGAAAGACTGAGTATCAGGTGGCAAACAACGATTTTCATCACAGGCTTGAAATTCAACATCCGTCTCGATAATAAAAATACCAGACGATAAGGTTTTGACCTTCTGCTTGTAAATAATTTTATCATCTAAATATTGGAAGCGTCCGCCTAATTCCGGCAAAGATTTTTCTTTCAATTGTCCGACTTCTTCTAGTGCATCGATTTTCTTGTAAACCTTACCTTCATCTTTGAATCGGACTGAAGTAGGGATGCCAATCTCACCCGCTCTGAGGCGCATAGAATACAAATGCCACCCCACTTCTAATTGAGCCTTCATCGACAATTCGTAGGTGTCATCAGGAAGTTTTTTCCAACTGGAGGTCCATTGCACTGGATTCAAGACCTGTGCCATCGCATAGGTCGAGAGAAAGGCCCACAAAAGGAAGAAAAGATTTCTCATGTACATAAATAAATATTCAAAACTTTTTTCGTATTTTCTACTATCTTAAACCTTTCGTCTAAACGTCTGCCAATGACCCATATAATGGCACCATCAGCATTGACCAATAGCCAAGTTTGCTCTTTTTCAAAAAGAGACAATTGCTCATCTTTGAAAAATTTACTGAGCTTTTTACCTCCTGTTTTCATTCCCAAGGGATAAAAATAATCACCTCTTTTCCAAGTCCTCAACTGCAAGGGCAACTTTATCTTATCGAGATCGACTGAAGCCGCTGCAGTCTCTTCCCATGTGGTGGCTATAGAAAATGAGATGGGGATGGGTTTTTTAACGGGATCCCAGCCAGCCACCTCATACCCCCCCTGATCCGGCAAAGACCTTGAGACCAGCAACCAATGATCTCTGTTTTTGATAAGGCGATAAGCCTTTGAGAAGAGCTGCTTACCAGATCGCACGGTCAAAAGACGCGTTAGATCAGTGGTGTTGAATCCATAAAAAGAAAATAACTTAAACAGATAAGCCGTCAATGGCTCAAGCCGACTGAGCTTTATGCAACTGATCTTCCATAACAACGGATCAGTAGTCTTTTCTAAGGTGATCTCCTCAGCTACCCGTCTCAACGCTTTTTCTATTAAAAGATCTTCATCAGCCAGATGAGTCGTAGTCTTTCTAAAAGCTTCATGGAAATCAGGCGAAAGATCTCGCAAAATGGGTATCAAACGGTGTCGAAGACAATTTCTCAAATATTTATCCTCTTGGTTGCTGATATCTTCCCGCCATACAATCTGCTGTGCTAGAGCATAACCCAAAATATCCGCCCTAGTGAAAGCTAAAAGAGGACGAATGATCCTCCCCTGTTTGGGTCTAATACCTAATAAACCTTTGATCCCCGTACCTCGGATCAGATTGATAAAAAAGGTCTCTATCGAATCGTCGAGATGATGCCCTAAAGCGAGTAGATCATAGGCTCCGATATTGAGCAATTCTATAAACCAAGTATGACGGAGCTCACGGGCGGCCATCTGGATAGAAAGCTTATGCTGAGCCATATAGGTATAAGTATCGAAATGCTTGCTGTAGAAAGATATCCGACGCATTGAGCAGAAATCAGCAACGAAGTTTTCGTCTTGATCAGCAACTGCCCCTCGAAGTTGAAAATTGGCATGGGCTACGCCCAAAGGACAGCCAAGTTCGAGCAGGAGATCCAGAAGGACCATGCTATCAAGCCCTCCGCTTACAGCCACTAAGATTTTTTTATTTCCGAGTAGAAAGTTTTCTCTAGTCTCTCTCAAAAATCTTTCCTTACACGACATAAGATTAGTCTCCACTCCTCTCTATTGGCTATACCCAGTTTTTGATTTCCCGAGCGATCTCCTGGACCAATATATCATTGACATTGATTCGTTTATGAGCCTTATTATAAAAAAACTCACGCTTGGGAAGATGTTCTATGATAAACTCATGCAAAAATCCATCGCTCAGTTGAGAGATCATCGGCCTACTAGATTTTTGTAGTCGCAACCTCTGGAATAATATTGAAACACTCGTCTGAAGATAAACGGTTTTAGCATACTCATTCATCAGAGTCATATGATCATGATGACAAGGTGTACCTCCACCTACTGAGAGTACATAACCTATACGAGATCGTAAAAAAGTTTTCAAAGTTTCGTGCTCGATATGTCTAAAACCGGTTTCCCCTTGCTGCTGAAAAATCCCTCCTATGTCTTGGCCTTGTTGTTCAACAATCAGTGTATCGAGATCGTAAAAATCACGATCTAAAACTGATGCTAAAACCTCTCCTACCGAAGTCTTCCCACATCCCATGTAACCAATCAGAATCAGATTTACACTCATATACCTTTTCAAATGCAGGCTAAAAATAGTAATTTCCTAACATTTCCTCAGATCATATTTGTAAAAAACAAAAATCTTGCTATATTTGCCATCTCATCAGCCAAGACCTGGTAGCTCAGTTGGTAGAGCATTACACTTTTAATGTAAGGGTCCTGGGTTCGAGCCCCAGCCAGGTCACAGGGGGTATTGTAAAAATCATTTCATTTATTATCAGGCATTAATGAGATAAACCCATGAAATTTAGGTCAAAAATATCATATCATTTGTTCCCTTCTTAATTTCCTGGACTTAGAAATTTGTATCCAAACCAGGAATAATTTGCTTATATCTATCTTTGCGTATAAAACCTTTCAATAGGTTTTTTGTTTTTCAAAAGAGGTGTTTTTAGATTTATATTATATTTTTTAACTCTACAATTAAAATTAATAAGAAGCCAAATTACATAATTGACTTCACTGCTTAATTTAGAGATTAACAACAATCAATAATCCTAATGTGCTAATAAATTACTTATTGAGGCTGCCTGGAAGAAAATGCTAGATGAGATTGAACATCTTTTAAACACGGGTATTGACAGTAACGTTAAGGATGGTCAAAGTATAAGTTCACTTCATATAATAGCTACCGAAATGAGAGAGCCGGAAGTAATATGTCTTTTTTTTAAATCGTTCCAAAATTGATATGAAATTAAACATGATGATGGTCTTATACCACTTTATACAACTGCTAAAGAAGGATATAAAAAAAATAATACACATACTTTTAGATCATCTTAATAATAATATGAATATTAAAAATAATTATGGTGATATCCAGCTTAATCTTAAAATAAATTATGAGCGGTATGAAATCGCTAAGTTGATTATTAAGTCTATGATTGAAAAAATCGTTCTATTAAAACATTTAATTATACAGCAAGAAGATATAATTATTATGAATATTACAAATCATAAATCAATCAAATGAAAGAAACTAATATTAATGAGGTAGAGGTCACATTATATAATTTTCTTTTATTAAAACAGAAATCCAAATTGTTAAATGCTATACGTAATGAAACCAAAAGAAAGAAATTTACCGAAAGAACTCAAGAATATAGAAAAATATTTCCTATATATTTTGAAGAAATAAAAACAAAATTTAAAGAAGCAATGAATATGGTAGAATGATCACGTAAAATACAATAGTTTATTCCAAACGGATTTACAACCGAAGCTATAGCAAAAAAATAGAGTCTCAAGATTTAGATAATTAAATAAAAATGGGATGTAGTAATAAGAACCATAGGGAAATATGAAAAAATATATTAATCTTTAATAGGTCACTACTTGATCCGACAGTAAGCCAAAGCGATTATATAAGTATTATCAACTAACTACTATTCAAATATGAAGTTCTGTATATTTGTAGTATTAAACCCTTCAACTACACCCAACCACCACAAAGCTCAAAACCCATATCACAGAAGACACCATATACACTTACCGGAAAGATAAGCAGTAATTGGAGAAACTCTTAAGCCCTCACAGACTATTTGAAGGATAACACATCGCCCCCCCATATTGAGGACAATATTGAACACTTGGCTACCTAAAAAGTGGTCAATATCAAATATTGAACTCAAGGAGGATATGGCCAAGACTAAAGATTAACTAATCTGCTAGATGAGCGGCATTCTTATCATCATGATATTAGCTGTTACCCCTAAAGGGGTAAAAATCCTCAATGCATCATTTTAGAATACTCCAAAAGCTCTCTGAATTTTCCAGCATGTTTACACAAAGGCTTGATCTTGACATATTCGTTCAAATTTTTTTTTGATTTTGATAGATAGTTTAGCAAACTATATCAGCTATAACGCTTTGGAATCTTTTTTCCAGACCACCGTAACATTCTCCTGCTCAGTAAGTAGCTTTCTACGCACCGTATCAGGATAGACGTCTTTGTTGATCTTGCCATACATATCCACTCCACCTACAATGATCCAATAAGGTACCATAGAAATCAAGAAACCTAGGCACCAAAAACCTGCTACAGCAATACATAAGAAGAAGAAAAAACCTGAAAATTGTACTATGGCCGTCATACGTTTTATTTCGGAGCCAAAGCTAATCTTTTTTTTACAAAAGCATTCACGTACCAAGGAAAAAAAGAGGAGTTTCGTAACTTGCCTGCCTCTAGGCAGAATCAATCTACACTAAGTAATGGACTACCGCATAGAAAAAGACACTATGGGCCAGGTACGTGTACCTGCTGAAAAGTATTGGGGAGCACAGACTGAACGCTCGCGCAACAACTTCAAAATCGGGCCAGAAGCTTCCATGCCCTTAGAAATCATCGAGGCGTTTGCCTACTTGAAAAAAGCCGCCGCTTATACCAATTGTGATCTAGGCGCACTTACTGAAAAAAAAAGAGATTTGATCGCCCAAGTCTGTGATGAGATCCTTCAAGGCCAGCTCAATGATCAGTTTCCTTTGGTAATTTGGCAAACCGGGTCAGGTACTCAATCGAATATGAACGTCAATGAAGTAATCGCCAACCGAGTCCATGTATTGAATGGAGGTAAACTCGGCGAGGGTCGTTCTGTGATCCATCCCAATGACGATGTAAACAAGTCTCAATCCTCCAACGATACTTATCCAACAGCGATGAATATTGCCGCCTATAAGAAGCTGGTGGGAGTAAGCATTCCTGGGATAGAACAACTCTGCGATGTATTGAAACAAAAATCTAAAGCTTTCAAAAATGTGGTCAAGATCGGACGGACACATCTAATGGATGCCACCCCCTTGACACTTGGACAAGAATTTTCTGGCTACGCATCCCAACTTGATCACGGACTGAAGGCGCTCAAAAACACTCTTGAACATCTCTCAGAACTGGCTTTAGGCGGGACAGCCGTAGGTACTGGACTTAATACCCCTAAAGGTTATGACGTCAAAGTAGCCGACTATATTGCACAATTCACTGCTTTGCCTTTCAAAACAGCTAATAACAAATTTGAAGCTTTGGCTACTCACGACGCTTTAGTCGGCGCACATGGGGCATTAAGGCAATTAGTTGTCGCTTTAATGAAAATTGCAAATGATATCCGGATGCTGGCATCCGGACCACGTTCAGGTATTGGGGAGATTCTGATCCCGGCAAATGAACCGGGTTCTTCCATCATGCCTGGAAAGGTAAACCCGACACAATGCGAGGCTCTTACCATGGTCTGTGCACAGGTAATGGGTAATGACACGACCATCTCCATAGCAGGTGCATCAGGGCATTATGAGTTGAACGTCTTTAAACCGGTTATGGCTTACAACTTCTTACAATCAGCTCAATTGATAGGGGATGCTTGTGTATCATTTGCTATGCATTGTGCCATAGGAATCGAGCCCAATGCAACACGTATCAAAGAATTGCTCGAACGCTCTTTGATGTTGGTCACCGCCTTGAATTCTCATATTGGCTACGAAAAGGCTGCCGAGATCGCCAAAGCAGCACATAAAAACCATACTACTTTGAAAGAGGAAGCCCTTCGATTGGGTTATCTTACAACTGAGCAATTTGACGCTTGGGTACGTCCAGAAAAAATGATTGGAAATTTGGACTAATCCACAAGATTTCTTGCAGACACCTTGGTATGATTACGAAAGACCCCTTGGCCTTAGCGATAAGTTCAGCGATATCCATTACAGAGACATCATTTTCCTTTTCATTATTTTTCAAACCATGGGCAATCATCATTTTACAAAAAGGACATCCCGTAGCAATAAATTTGGGCAAAGTATTGAGCAATTCTTTAGTCCGTTCGACGTTGATGTGTTTTTGACCCTATTCCGGGCTCTTTAAACATTTGGGCTCCACCGGCAACCTCCAAATACTCGTAATCTTTGATATTTCCAACCTATAAAGTAATATATACATAAAACCATCGACTAAAGAACTGATTATAAAGATATATAAGGAAAAAATCTATATTTGTTTTTTCATATCGCTCCGGTGTATAGAAACAATACTGATATAATAGATGTATTGGGAAGATATTCATATAATATAAATATGCCATTTTAGAAGAAAGCTTGTAGGATAGGGCCGTAAAAAACTGATATACAATCTCCAAAGAATGTTTATCTTTTAATTTCTAATTCATAAAGTTTACCGGTACGGGACTTTTATGGAATAAAATGATGTTTTATTCGAAATACGATGTTTTATTCGAAAAAGCTATTTCTTATAGATCAAGATCTTTAACTAAAAGGGAGTTTAAGCCCCCTTTTAGTTATTAACCCCTTGGTATTGCTATTGGTTGGTTTGCTTTCTAGTTTCTTCTTTCATTTTTTTCATTAGCCATAGCTATAATAACTAATTCTACCCATCTATTTTTGGCGCGATTGGCTAGAGAATCATAGAACATATCAGCCGAGTCTTTCTATATCATTTGATAATCAACATAATGCGACTAATTCCCGCTTTGATAAAATGATTTTCTACGACTAGTACTCTTTTGCGTGACAACTCCATATTGAAAACATCTAGACCTAAATTATCTGTATGTCCTTCTATCAAGACGTCGACACTGGGGTCTTATTTAAGTATTTTTTTTTAAAGTTTTTCTAAAGTTTTACCATAACTTTTATTGATATCTATCTTAATAAGATTAAAGTAAAAATATTTTTTTATTAAAAATCATACTGATCCATTTCATTACTAGTTTAACTTATGCGCCAGGAATTTATATTTTAATGTTTTCTAATTTACGATTCACATCTTGGTACGCCTATCACTTCACCAGCGACTCCACCCACAACAGCTCCCCCAATATGGCACCTAAGGATGTATTGTTATCACACTCCCACCAATTACAGCACCCGACCGGTTCCAATATTCACGCCTTTTTATTAATTATTTATGTTTTAGAAAAGACAATATTAATTTAAAAATATTAATAATATAGTAATTAATACGATATTTTTTATATTTATTCCTTTCTATTATATTTATATTTTCTTAAATTAGTACATTATATTAAAAGGTTTTCCTTAAAAAGTGATCTGGGATCTTAAAATCCTCGCTGAGGATATAATATTATCAATATAAAGGCGATATCCGGCATCATCTTCTACAGATTTCCTGCTATAGCAGTAACTATCCTTTTGAATTGCACATCCAATTGGCATCTCCTGAGCCGTAGACCTACCAGCGTATCTGGCGAATTAAGGAAAGATCAACGTTGAACGACGGAGGAATTCAAGGTATACTAAACCTATGCTATTTTAGAGTTTAATGTACCTATGCTATCTTAGAAGCATTTAGCATTGACTTCACCAAAAAGTATAGACTTGAATTACCCCTGACTTCCTTCATAACTCACTTTATCTAATAAGGTCCAGCAATCATTGATTTTTCTGCGGTGGGTCTTATTTATCAGTGATAAAAGCTAAATGAAGTGAGAAAAATAGGCAAAGATAAAAAATAAACATAGCCCTTCATGTTGTATTAGACTTATAATCATGCAAATATAAAGTAAATCCCATGTCTGCTCATCAGCCTATCCAAATATCCAGGAAAGAGACACTAATTTTGTCAAATAATACATCTCATGCAAAAAATTGGGTATTTCATCATCAGGTTGGTTTCACTACTTCCGTTGTCAGTGCTTTATGCTTTTTCCAATATCCTTTATGTGGTACTGAAGTATCTGATCCGGTATCGAAAAGAAGTCATCCTGAAAAATCTCAGAAGTACTTTCCCAGAATTTTCCAACCAGAAGATAAGTAAGATCGCCAAAAAGTTTTACTGGAATCTTTCTGACTACATGGTAGAAACGATTAAATGTATCAGTATCGATTATAATACACTTAAACAATACACTGAATATAAAAGAATAGGAATTTTTGAAACCCACAAAAAAGAAGGGAAAAACGTGATGGTACTCATCGGACATCTCTTCAATTGGGAATGGTTTTTATCTTTAGCACCGCAATTACCACAAACACATTCATACGCTATATTCAAACCAGTACGCAATGTTTTTTTCAACAAGACAATCTTAGATATCCGGTCTCGTTTTGGTACCATAAATATTCCCCTGTACCAAGCAGCTAAGGATATCATGCGGATCCCTAATGATGGAGATCATGTCTTCCTCATTCTGGGCGATCAGAGTCCACGTATCGATCAAATTTATTATAGTTTACCGTTTCTCAACCAAGAGACTGCTGCATATCACGGTTTTGACAAGATAGCTAAGAGGAGGGATATGGGTGTGGTATACGGCCATATCATCAAAACTGGAAGAGGACGGTATAAAACCACTTTTATTCCAATAAACCCCATGGAGGATACATTTGCTGAAAATGAGATTGCCAATCAATTTTTTACTCTTTTGGAACAAAACATTCGACAACAACCTGACAATTGGCTCTGGAGCCACAAGCGATGGAAACACAAAAAAGGTATCCACTTTTGAAGATTGCTATAGCTGTTTTGAATTGGAATGGACAAGAACTATTGCAAAAATTTTTACCTAAGGTGGAAAAATTCAGTCAGCAAACTGATATCTATCTCATAGACAATGGCTCCGATGATGGCTCTATCGCCTATGTTGAAAAAAATCATCCCATGGTAAAGGTAATTTGTAATGGAAAAAACTACGGACCTTCTAAGGGCTATAATGAAGGATTGAAAAACATAAAGGCAGATGTGTATTGTCTGCTCAGCTCCGATGTAGAGGTTACCGAATCTTGGCTTGAGCCCATTGTCGAGATTTTTTCAGAGGATACTGGCGTGGCTGTAGTACAACCTAAAATATTAGATCACAGAAGAAGAAGTCATTTCGAATACGCTGGGGCTGGTGGTGGTTTTATCGACAACTGGGGTTATCCTTATTGTAGGGGAAGACTTTTCGATACGGTAGAGGCCGATATAGGGCAATATAATGATACTACAGAGATCTTCTGGTGTGTGGGAGCTTGTCTTTTCGTCAGAAGTGAGAAGTTTTGGGAGGTTGATGGTTTTGATACCGAGTTTTTTACCTACATGGAAGAAATTGATCTGTGTTGGCGTTTTAGAAATATTGGATACAAGGTCTATTATACCGCTCGTAGTGTGGTGTATCATCTCGGCGGTGGTACGCTCAATCCTCAAAGTTCCACGAGAAGCTTTCAGATATTTCTACATAATCTTCTCATGTTAACCAAAAACCTTCCGGCTGAGCGTTTGTTTACTGTACTCTTGATACGCTTAACATTCGATATAATTGCTGGACTAAAATTTTTCTTAACCATTGGCCCCCAACATGGTTGGGCTATTATAAAGTCACACTTTTATTTTTACAAAAAATTTCTGACTTATTATAAAAAAAGGACTTCCAAACCAATCAAAAACTATTACCGTCATAAAAACATAGTTTTCCAATATTTCATCTACAAGCGAAAGAACTTTTTAGCTTTAAAATAATTCAATAAAAGGGAAAGGTAGCTATCGAAGCACGCGCGCTCTTGTACCTGTCTAATAATTCAGTTGCTTAATTTATGAATATTTTAAAGATCATCATCAGGATTTTGATCACCCAATTTTTCAACTTATGATTGGTCAGTTACATATCGACCATCTTATTGCCTTTGATATGCCATAAGCTGATCATCACTGAAGTCTATATCATGTTCAACAGGAGTTTTTGGACCTTTCCGACCTTCATTCGGGTACTTCCTTCCAGTGATAAATTCCAGCCTTATAAAGATTTCAATATGAGGTAATAAACTCCTCTTGCTACAGAGCCGCCTGGAGTACAGATGATACAAATCAGTCTCTATAGCATATTCCCGAGCCTTGGTCTATACAGCCCCCAATACATAGGGCATAGTCTCAAAAACAGTGATACCTAATAAAAAACCTATATTTTCGATGTGATATTTTTGTAAATCTATCCAATATTGGCTCTGATCATCTTCATCTCATTCTACAGCTTGACGGAGGGCTCTTGATATAACCCCCTCCAAAAATCACTTCCCAAACCCACACAACCAACTTATACACCAAAAATAGGCGGGCATTATGCGAAGCAGATTCGGTGATATTTTCAAAAGAAAGCAATTCCATGCCTAGAGAAATATTGAAGTGTGAATCATCTTCCATAATTCATCTTTTAATTTTTCCAATCCTTGCTTTGTGAAAGAAGAGATGAAAATGTATGGTTGGCCTATTAGTAGCTCTTTTTCGAAGCGTTTCTTAGATGCATCATCGAGTAAATCGGCTTTGGAGATCACTAACAATTGTTGTTTGTGCAATATATCGGGATTGTATTCGCGGAGCTCATGCAAGAGGATTTCATATACTCTCTTGGGGGCTGCATCGTCTGCTGAGATCATAAACAAAAGTACTGTATTACGCTCGATATGTCGAAGAAAACGATGTCCCAAACCTTTACCTTGGGCTGATCCTTCGATGAGACCAGGTATGTCGGCCATTACAAAAGAATATTTATTTCGATATGGCACGATTCCTAGATGAGGTGTAAGCGTAGTGAAAGCATAACCAGCTATCTTGGGTTTAGCAGCCGTAAGCATAGAAAGCAAAGTAGACTTACCCGCATTAGGGAATCCAATCAAACCCACATCAGCCAATACTTTTAATTCTAGGGTAATCCAGCCTTCGACGCCTTCAACCCCAGGCTGTGCATGACGGGGTGCCTGGTGGGTAGCACTCCTAAAATGCCAATTACCTTGACCACCTTGACCACCTTTGAAAAGAACTTCCTTTTGACCGTCTTGAGTAATCTCAAAGAGTACTTGACCCTTTTCATCTTTGACCACTGTACCTATAGGAACGTTGATCACAATGCTTTTACCATCAGCTCCGGTGAGCCTATTGCTTCCACCGGGCCGACCTTGGTCGGCCCGGTGATGCTTTTGATATTTTAAGTGAAGAAATGTCCAACGCTGGTGATCTCCTTGTAAGATGATATCGCCACCTTTACCCCCATCACCCCCATCAGGACCGCCTTTAGCGATGAATTTTTCTCGATGAAAATGTACCGCTCCAGCGCCACCATTGCCACTCCTACAATAAATCTTTATGTAGTCTATAAAGCTCTTTTCGGACATAAGATAGGATATTGCTTTTATACTGGGAGATTTGAGATAACTTTTTCCAAACGTTGAGTGATTTCTGCAATGCTTCCCTCAGCTTTGATTCTAACCAAAGAACCTTTTTGTTCGTAATAATCTGAAATAACTTCAGTCTTTCTATGATATTCGGCAATCCGTTCGTGGATGATCTGTAAATCGTTGTCATCTGTACGACTACTAGTCTTACCTCTATTTAAAAGACGTTCGATAAGTGTTTCATCCTTTATAGAGAAAAAAATAATCAAGTCTACATGGCCTAAAGAATGCGTTTTGAGTATCTCATCTAGAACAATAGCTTGGGCCACTGTGCGTGGATACCCATCATAGATCAGACCTTTGATTGAAATATATTTTTTGAGCTCTTCTTCAAACATATCAGTGGTGACTTCATCGGGGACCAATAAGCCTTGATCCATATAGAATTGGGCAAGCTGCCCCAATGCCGTTTGCTCTAACACGTGTTTTCGGAACATCTCGCCAGTAGATAAATGAATAAATTGGAGCTTTTTAGCAATGAGCTGCGCTTGTGTCCCTTTTCCACTACCTGGAGGACCAAACAATATGATATGGATCATGCCTCGTCTTTTAATTGATAAATATCAGGATAATTCCTTCCTATACCATCTAAGTCGAGTCCGTAGCCTATGAAGAATTTGTTGGGAATACGCATCCCGATAAAATCTATATTCAAATCACTCTTGAATACCTCAGGTTTGAGGAATAATGTAGCGATCTTGACACTTTTGACTACTTGAGTACAAACCATTTCATAAAGCTTCTCAAGCGTATTGCCCGTATCTATAATGTCTTCGAAGATCACCACATCTCTACCATAAATATCTATTGGCCAATCCAATATAACCTTAACCTCACCGCTGGAACTCATACAACGATAAGAAGACAACTGGATGAATGCGATCTCACATCTACCCGGATAATTTTTCAGAAAATCACTGAAAAATAGGATCACTCCATTGAGTACCCCAACGAATACTGGTGTAGTATGCTTATATTTTTCATAAATCTCTAAAGCCATCTTTTGAACAGTCTGCTCGATTTTTTCTCGATCGATAAAGGGAACAAAAACTTTATTGTGCAGGATAATTTGCTTCATGACTCAATTAAAAACTTTTTCAACATATGTTTCATATCGTCATAGAGAAAATGCGGGTCTGAGGTTGATTACGTATCAAACGCAGATCAAAGGCCATACAAATATTCCGTAGAAATGAGTGACCAACCTCGGTAATGCGTATCGAATTCTCAAAAAATTCGATCAGACCATCTTGTTGCATTTCATCCAAGCGATCCAACACTTCGGGAAGTCGCTCAAATTGCATAGATACCTCTGCCCAATCAGTCTCAAGTTTACACATCAAATTTAAAACATGGCGGCGAATGATCAAATCTTCTGTACTCAAAATATGGCCACGAAAGATCGACAAACGATCTTGATCCAACCATTGATAATAAGTCTTCACATCTCTGATATTCTGTGCAAAAGCATACCAACTATCTGCTACAGCAGAGACACCCAAACTGATCATCAATTGAGTTTTTGAATGGGTATACCCCATAAAATTCCGATGGATCTTCTTCTCATGTAAGGACTGATATAGACTATCATGAGGCAAAGCAAAATGATCCATACCAATCCCTTGATAACCCAAAGTTTGCAAATATCCTCTCAACTTTTCATTGAATAATTGTTTAACTTGTCCCGAAGGCAGATCAACTTCATTAAAACCACGTTGCCCTAAACCTTTCTTCCAAGGCACATGGGCATAATTATAATTGACTACCCGATCGGGTCTCAAGAGGGCAATATTTTTTCCAATCTGCGCTACACTAGCCAAACTTTGAAAAGGGAGTCCGTAGACAAACTCATGACATACAGAAGGATATCCTACTTCTCTTGCCCATTCGGTGACGAGTTTTACTCGCTCAAAAGGTTGAATACGGTTAATAGCCTTCTGCACCTTCGGATCATAATCTTGTACACCGAAGCTCGTACGACGAAATCCTAAATCATAGAGAGTTTGAAAATGTTCTCGACTCGTGTAGTTGGGATGCCCTTCAAAGCTGAAGGTATGGTTGGCTCCTATTATGACTGTATTTAAAAGTGTTTCGAGTAATCGCTTCAAATGAATGGTACTGAAAAAGGTGGGTGTACCCCCCCCCAGATGAAGCTCAGTGAGGATAGGTCGATCAGGCAAGATGTCGAGATACATCTGCCATTCTTTGAGCAGATATCGGATGTAAGGCTCCTCAACAGAATGCCGTTTGGTAATGTGTTTATTGCAAGCACAAAAGGTGCACAAGTTTTCGCAAAAGGGCAAATGAATATAAAGGCTGACACCCTCTTTTTGATTACTCTTCTCAAACGACTTTTTTACAGTTTGTATCCAGGCCTCATGAGTAAAGGCCTCGACTTCCCAATAAGGCACAGTGGGATAACTAGTATATCGTGGACCAGGAACGTTGTATTTCCGGATCAAATCTTGATCTTCCTTTCTCATCGAAGCTCATTAATAACATTGACTGTACGACGCAACATTACCAATTTTTGCAATAACTCTTCCAAATGATCCAGCTGCAGCATATTGGCACCATCGCTTTTGGCCTGTCCCGGATCCGGATGGGTTTCGATAAAAATGCCATCAATACCCACAGCGATACCTGCTCTAGCTAGAGTCTCTATCAAATCAGAACGCCCCCCAGTGACTCCACTACTTTGATTGGGCTGTTGTAAAGAATGAGTTACATCAAGGATAACTGGAGCATATGACTTCATGATAGGGATGCTACGATAATCCACAATCAAATCTTGGTAACCGAAAGTAGTACCCCGCTCAATGATCGCCACTTGATCATTGCCACTTTCTTGTACCTTTTGCACAGCAAATCGCATGGTTTCAGGCGAGATGAATTGACCTTTCTTGAGTGTAATGGCTTTTTTTGTCACAGCTGCAGCTGTGAGTAGATCGGTCTGACGCACCAAAAAAGCTGGAATTTGCAAAACATCGACATATGTACTAACACGATGAGCATCTGAAGGGATATGGATATCCGTGGCCACAGTTAGGTCAAAAATAGCCCCTACTTTTTGAAGAATTTTCAAAGCCCTTTCATCACCAATACCCGAAAAGCTATCTATCCGCGAACGATTGGCTTTTTTAAATGAGCTCTTAAAAATGTACGGGATTCTGTACTTTTCAGATAGACCCACAATGTATTCGGCCGTTTGTAAAACCACTTTCTCCGATTCGACGACACAAGGACCGGCGATCAACCAAAAACTATTCTCATCAACATATTTTATCTTAGGGATCCGGTGAATCATCTTCGTAAAAAAAGTTGAAAAACATCTTGCATTGCACGCAAAATACTAAAAAATCTTCGTCTGGCTCTACATATTGATACATTCTCCATAAGCATCTGCTACAGCTTCCATAATGGCTTCGCTCAATGTGGGATGAGGATGGACCGCTTTGATCACTTCATGGACAGTAGTTTCTAATTTTCGCGCGACTACTGCTTCGGAAATCATTTCAGTGACACCATTACCGATCATATGACAACCAAGCAACTCACCGTATTGGGCGTCAAATATAACTTTTACAAAACCTTCAGTATCACCATTGGCTATAGCTTTGCCCAAAGCAGTAAAAGGAAACTTGCCTACTTTGATCTCATGACCTTTATCCTTGGCCTGCTTTTCCGTATAACCTACCGAAGCAATCTCCGGTGCACAATAGGTACAACCCGGAATATTATTATAGTCTAGAGGTTCTGGTTTCAACCCCTTGATGTATTCAACGCAAAGGATACCTTCAGCCGAAGCTACATGCGCCAGTGCCGGACCAGGGGTTACATCCCCAATGGCATAATAGCCAGGTATATTAGTCTGGTAAAATTTATCGACAGTGATACACCCTTTTTTTGTTTGGATACCCACTTCTTCCAAACCGATACCTTCAATATTGGGAGTAATTCCAACAGCAGAGAAGACAACGTCAGCTTCTAAAACCTCTTCTCCCTTTTGAGTCTTAACAAAAACTTTAGTCTGTGTACCAGAGGTATCAACTCCTTCTACAGAAGAGGAGGTCAAAACAATTATCCCACTTTTTTTGAAGGAACGCTCCAATTGTTGAGAAATATCTTCATCCTCTACCGGCACAATGCGAGACGAATATTCTACAAGAGTCACCTGGGTACCCATAGCATTGTAAAAATAGGCAAACTCTACACCAATAGCACCCGAGCCTACGATAACCATAGTATTAGGCAACTCTGGAAAAACCAATGCTTCCCGATAACCAATGACTTTTTGACCATCTTGGGGCAAATTAGGCAATGTTCGAGAACGAGTCCCTGTAGCAATAATGATACTTGAGGCAGTATATGCTACAACTTTCCCCTTTGGATCAGTGACAATGACCTGCTTATCAGGTTTAATTTGAGCAGTACCAAAGATCACTTCAATCTTATTCTTCTTCATCAGAAAAGCTACGCCTTTATTCATCTTGCCAGCCACCTCACGACTGCGTGCAATCACTTGAGGAAAATCGACTTCTATCTGTGTATTTTTCAGACCGTAAGTTGATGCATGTTTCAAAAAGTTAAAAACATGAGCACTCTTCAATAGCGCCTTAGTAGGGATACACCCCAAATTGAGACAGATACCCCCAAGTGCTTCTTTTTCAACAATGGCTGTTTTTAGCCCCAATTGGGCAGCACGTATAGCAGCAACATAACCTCCAGGGCCACTCCCCACTACGATCAAATCAAAATCCATAGAAAATAAACTTTTTCGCTGAAGAAAAGAATGAGTGAGCGAATTTACAACTTTATTCCCAATAGAGTTCGACAAGCCACTTTAGGATAAACAAAGTACTACACATATGAGGACGTTCTGAAAAACAAGAATATGATCTATACCAATGGACATATCCTCTCATCCAGGAGATAGATCTCTTTTACTCCTTCTTTCCTTCATTTTATTCAGAATTTTGACTATTGCATCAGGACCTTTTTCATTTATACCACCTTTTCTGGAGAGATAAAAGGACGTATGAGTACATTCCACTATTGTGTAAATAATAACGAGATATAAGTCTGCTTATTTAAGCACTTCCGAATACTGTACTTTTATCTGAAAGACCCTTTATCAAATTTGAATTACCAAGTTCTTCTATAAAACCTTCACAAAACTTATTTCATTTTTATTTTTTGAATATCCCGATTAAAAAGTACTGAGTTACCAGTCAAAATTACAAAACAAACATCTCATATGACCCCATTTTTAGGGTTTAAAAAGTAAAGTTATGTATTATTTATATTGCTATAGACCTTTTTTACAGCCGATGATGTCTATTTCAGATCCAAAATAGAAAGGATAGATAAACCCGAACCATCAGTTTATCCCTCTTCCAAACAAGGTAACATGTGGTCATTTTTAAAATTGAGCACCACGACCGATATGAAAAGGGGCTGTTATCCTATCATGTCGACAGTCAAACCAGACTCATTTTTATTTATTTTCTTGATACAACTTGCTCATAAATCCCTATCTCTTCCTTGACTATTATCTGTTTATATTATTATATAATAAGAAGTATTTTTTTTTAAATAATATTTATTATATCCATAGTTTTTTTTTAAAAAAAATAACAACTCGCAAGGGGATATTTTTTGATTTTATAGATCATTTAATATGACTTAAAACTAAATCTTCGAATATTAATATGATGTGATTTTTTGTAATCCTTAGTTATTAAGATATTAATATTTAAATAAAATAATTTATGTAATGCACACTATAAATTACTTCAATACGGAAAAACACCTAAAATCCCTTTCAACTTTTAGTATGATAAACATCTATCTCATGACCAAATTCATCTTTTCTTTCCTTAGAAAAAATATTTACCTAAATTTGCTGCGAAACATTTATTTTTTATAACATGAAACTGTACGTAGGGAACCTGCATTATCAAACATCAGAGCAAGAAGTAAAGGAATATTTTGAATCCATAGGAGAGGTTAATAACACAAAGATTGTCGTCGATAGAGATACAGCTAGAAGTAAAGGATTTGGGTTTGTCGAAATGTCTAACGAAGAAGCCGGTAAAGAAGCTATAGAAAAGCTCAATGGGACGGAATTCATGGGAAGAACCATCGTAGTTTCAGAAGCCAGACCAAGGCCTAGAAGAGAATTTTAATCTTTATCCTTTAACGACAAAAAAAGAATGTTTTTCTTTTTTTGTCGTTTTTTTTATAAGACTCATATTCCTTTCTTCGATAACATGTTTCTAATTACTAAAGGAAATAGTATTTTGATGTCTTACTCAAATCTAGTCAGAATTAGGAACAATTTCATAGCTTTCAGTATGTTTTTGAGCTTATACAAATTTTAATAAATTTGAGTATCTAACCTCCGATCATTAAATTTTCAACAAAAGAAAAGCCGGTCATACAAAAAACACTCCGATACATGATAAACACAAGGAAGAAGTTGTACGGCACAGGCATAGCTTTAGTGACACCTTTTGATCAAGAAAAAAAAGTCGATCTCAAGGGGCTTGAGAGACTCATCACGCACATCAGTGAGGGAAAAGTGGAGTATTTGGTAATCTTAGGTACCACGGGAGAACCTGCTACTTTGAAAAAGGAGGAAAAAGAGGAGATCATCCAGTGCATCAAAAGCACTAACAAAAACAAATTACCCCTAGTATTAGGTATTGGAGGCAACGATACAGCAGAAGTAATCAGACAAATTCAACAAGTCGATTTAACTGATTTTGAAGCCGTACTTTCGGTTTCACCTTACTACAATCGTCCTACACAAGAAGGTATTTATCAACACTTCAAAGCACTGGTAACAAATACAGAGGTAGACATCATCATATACAATGTCCCGACACGTACTGGCTCCAATGTACTTCCTGAAACAGTCCTCAGGCTAGCTCATGAATACAAAAACATCATAGGGATCAAGGAAGCATCAGGCAATATCTTGCAAGCCTATGAAATCCTCCAGCAAAAACCCGAAGATTTTAGTGTGGTCTCTGGAGATGATGCACTAGCCCTGCCCATGACATTAGGCGGAGGTGACGGGGTGATATCTGTTGTAGCTCAAGGTATCCCAAAAGAATTCTCCGAAATGATTCGTCTAGCTCGTCAGAACAAGGTTCGAGAAGCCTTTAAATTATATTATCAAACAATCCAAATGACCAAGCTCGCTTTTGAAGAAGGTAATCCAGCAGGCATCAAAACTTTATTAAAAACCATTGGAATATGTGAACCTTACGTACGACTACCTTTGGTACAAGCTACAGAAAAACTACAAGAAAAAATACGTTCTGAGTACAAAAGACGATTTGCTTATCAACCTCAACATAAGACCTACTGATCATGCTAAACCCAAAAATCCAAATAGAATTAAATAAACAACTCAACAGAGAAGGCGAAGCCTCTCAAATATACTTAGCAATGTCTTCATGGGCCGAATATCAAGGTTTTGAGGGGGTGTGCGAATTCTTATACACCCATTCAGATGAAGAAAGAATACACATGCTCAAACTTGTCAGATACATCAATGAGCGTGGTGGGCAAGCTATAATCACTGCTCTACCATTGCCTAAAGATACATATATATCTTTGAAAGAGCTTTTCGAATCCCTTTTCGAGCACGAGAAAAAGGTATCTGAAGAGATCAACTTATTAGTAGATCTCACTTTGCGGGAAAGGGACTATTCCACACACAATTTTTTGCAATGGTACGTAGCGGAACAAATAGAAGAAGAACGCCTAGCCAAATTGATTCTCGATAAACTTGATCTGATCGGTGAAGACAAAGGCGGTTTATATTTATTTGATCGAGATATCCAAAACTTTCACGGAAAAGACGATACTAAAACCTAAAATTTTAAAAACTTAAGCACTTGTAAAGCATTTGACTATTTCACACCTCTATAGACAATTTATTGAGAAAAACGTACCTTTGCTCCATGCAAAAAAAGGGTATAGGCGTTGTTGCTTTGAGCTTTTTATTCCTATTGATAGGATGCAACAAAAATTTAGAAAGTGCATTAAAAAGCTCGGACAAAGGCTATATTTTATCCAAGGCATATACCTTCTACAACCAAAAAAAATACACTGAAGCTCTACAGCTATTCGAGCGTGCAGTTCCTCTAGTGAGGGGAAAAGAAGATGCTAAAGAAATAATCTACAAGACAGCCATGGCCAATTATCACGATAAAAATTATATCCTAGCTGGGCATCAATTCAACAACTTTTACAAGACCTATCCAAGAGATCCACAAGCAGAAGAAGCTTTATTCCAATCCGCTTATTGTTATTATTTGTTTTCGCCAAATTACAATCTCGATCAAGAAAGCACCTACAACGCAATCAAAGAGTTGCAAAATTTTGTAAATCAATACCCCAATAGCCAAAAAACAGCACAAGCTAACACTCTTATAAAGATATTGATAAAAAAATTAGAGAGGAAAGCCTTTGAGGTTGCAAAGATCTATCATGATATCATGCGATATAAAGCTGCTGTGGTTTCTTTCCAAAACTTCGTCAACGATTACCCTGACAGCCACCTCAAAGAAAAAGCTTCGTATTATATGCTACATGCCCAATATGAGCTTGCGATCAACAGTAGAGAGGATTTTAAAAAAGATCGTTTGGAAGAAACCGTAACGTTATATACCCAATTCAAAAAAAATTATCCCAATTCTAAATACATCAATCACATAGAAAAGATCTACCAAAAGACACAACACAAGCTCAAGGGGCTTTCTTTGCATACCATTTCAAAACATCCAACAGAAAAACCATCTTAACCATGAATCTTAACTCAATAAAAGCATCTCAATCTACCATAACCATCGATAGGAAAGAGTTGGAAAAATCTGGCGAGAGTATTTATGCCATCACAACCGTTCTGGGTAAACGAGCCGATCAAATAAACAGCATCCTTAAAAAGGAACTTGATAACAAACTTGAAGAATTTACTAATCCAACTGATAGCCTAGAAGAAATTTTTGAAAACAGAGAACAAATCGAAGTTTCGAAAATCTTTGAAAGACTTCCCAAGCCTACTTCCATAGCCATACAAGAATTCTTAGACGGAAAAATATATTACCGCAAGTCAGAAAAAGCTAAATAATACCTATCCGGTGTTTCGCGACAAGAAGCTAGTCATCGCACTATGCAGCAGTATAGCTGCCTACAAAATCCCTCAACTAGTTAGAATTTTTGTCCAATGGGGAGCAAAGGTCAAAATAATCATGACTCCCTCAGCCAAAGACTTTGTAGCTCCCCTCACCCTATCTACACTTTCCAAAGAAGTAGTTTGGTCTGATTTTTATACCGAGAAAAATAAATCATGGAACAATTATGTAGAGTTAGGGGTGTGGGCTGATGCAATGATCATTGCCCCAGTCACAGCTAATACATTAGCCAAAATATCCTATGGCCAATGTGACAATATCGTACTGGCGGTCTATCTCTCGGCCAGATGTCCCGTATTCTTTGCTCCTGCTATGGACCTAGACATGTATCGACACCCCAGTACAAAAGAAAACATCTCCCGACTCATCAAAAGGGGCAATATCCTGATTCCAGCAGAAAAAGGCGAACTCGCCAGCGGACTCTTCGGAGAAGGTCGTATGGCTGAACCAAATCATATCGTCACAATAATAAAAAACTACTTTTCGCAACGCTCAATACTCAAAGGAAAAAAAATCCTTATCACAGCTGGCCCTACCCACGAAGCTTTAGACCCTGTACGATTCGTTGGAAATAGTTCTTCAGGAAAGATGGGATTTGCATTAGCCAAAGCCACCTCCCAAATGGGAGCAGAAGTAACACTGATCAGTGGCCCTACAGCTGAATCAATTGGTTATCACCCTATCAACCAGATCAAAGTGGTCTCAGCTTTAGAAATGCTAGAAAAAGTATTACAACACTTTGACACATCTCATATCGTTATAATGTCGGCTGCCGTGGCGGACTATCGTCCGGAAAACGTCTCAAACCAAAAAATCAAGAAAGAAACTGATGTACTGAACCTCCGTCTAGTCAAAAACCCAGATATCCTCAAGATACTAGGCGAGAAAAAATCCCAACAATATCTGGTCGGATTTGCTTTGGAAACCAATGACGAATATCAAAATGCTCGGAAAAAGTTCTTAGAAAAAAATCTAGATCTGATCATCCTCAATTCTCTCAGAGACACAGGTGCTGGATTTAACAAAGACACGAACAAAGTCACCCTGATCGATGCCAAAAATACTATCCTTCCCTTGACTCTAAAATCTAAAGAAGAACTCTCATTCGAGATTTTGCACTACATTTGCGGAGCGATTCGCTAATCCCTATCCCGTATGGGGGGGTTCATGGTTTTGCTCTCAATCTTGTATTCTACATACGCGCATAATAGCTCCCTCTAGATACGGTAAATGTTGATTACACCAAAACACAGGCATCTCTAACAATTTCATCTACAAAACCCTCAAAAAAATCTAACCAAATTCATCAATACCACTCAGCAAACTAAACAAGAATTTGCGCAACAAGAAAAAATATAATGCACCTTAAACATCACTATCGACTAGGCAAGCTATAGTGAAAAAGTGACAAAAAGACAGCATACAATTTTAATTACAACACCCAATATATGACTCCACCTACTACTATACCCCGGTACTTTCCTCATCAATGACAAGCAATTAGAGTTAAATTACACCGAATTCAATCAACTAATCTTTGATGAAATACGTTTCAGTAAAAAAAGTATGACTTATCTCATTGCTTATTGCGTTTACCTAATCCTAAGGCATGATGGTCGATACTTGTTCAAACGGCGGTAAAAACACCTACTTCTTTATTGAACAATAAATACAAACAATGCCGAGTCAAGCGATTTACCTAAGTGGGACATAAAATCAAGATAAAGAAACCGAAAAAAATAGTCTATGATCTCCTATCCCTCAAGCAACTGAAAAAAAATATGATAACATCTGTCACCACAGGCAAGAGTTAGACCTCATGTATAGTATAACCCGGAAAATGGTAAACAGACCATTGCTAACGTACTACTAGAACTAGGCAACTTTTACCCCGATCTGAGTCTCAACCAATCCTATACGATAGAGACCAAGCAAAAGGAACTTATCAAAATCACCCTTACGCTATATTACAAGAAGGAAGACGACCCGCAGACCACCTAAATATTGACCCCGATCTCCTCGAGAAAAATATTAGATCAGAATTCTTCTATCAGTAAAGTCTTTTCAAAACGTTGATGCTTTTAGTTGACCAATACCTTATGCATCAAAACGTCTCGGTATATGGGAAGTAATTCCAAGGGACTAGAAATATAAGGTATCGGTGATAGTTTTACCACCATCCCAGTTTTGGTTCAACGCTTCCGTTCAACTACAACGGTAGACCAAAGATGCGTTACACTTCAATCGTAAGAAGGCTATGGAATTATGAGTTTCACATATATTAATATTTATTTTTAATAATATATCCACCCAACAACAACCTATACACTGCTTATCATAAATTAAACTTAAATATTAACTATATTTTTAAACAGGGAAGGATCACCCTAATCATTTACCTAAATGTTAATAACTTTATAAATACCAAGATCTCACGCAAGACGTTCTACAATGCGGACTATTCTAAGGTTTCTTTTGAGTGTTTTCAGTTGCTAATTTTTTATATAGGTGTACTCTTTCAATTCAAGTAACTCTAATGAAACACGTCTAATGAACAATTAACTGCAAATCAGTAGTCAAACATAGGATTAGACAATGATTATAATCCATAATAGCCTCTATCCGACAAAATAAAAATTCTTTTTTCTTCTTAAAACGTCTTTAAATAAATCTTTATTTTTTATTTATCCTTCGAGACCATTGTCCCAAAAATTGTATTTCAAAGCTTCCGGCTTATCCGTATCTATATAAGTATGTTCTAAAATTTCTTCCATAAATATCTTTATTTTATCATAAGCAGGCCTATCACCTGATTTTTAATAAAACTTAACATCTTTTGATACCATAGATAAAATCTATATATATCACATGTCACAGATTAAAAAAAAAATTATCAATATCTACTTTACTCTGCAACTTAATTGAATTACCACTCTCCATCTGTTCCATTGAGTGTTTTATCTTCTCAATCATTTCAGGTGAAAAACACAAGTCTTCTTCTAATACCAGAGTAAGCCTATAAGCTTTGCAATTTCTTCTTTGTATAATGGCTTGCCTTTTATTCTAATTTACCAGCTCAAAATATTTTTTATGGTAATCTCTAAATTCTTTACTACTGATAACCAACATGGAACCATTTTTAAAGATCACAGGATAAATGTCCTTCTGCTACAAAAGCAATAACTTTTAATGGGTTAATCTGATAGCTCCTCTGATCGAATAGTGATTATCACAAGGTGTCTCTCTCATAATGATAATGACTAACGGTTCAATAAACAATCTCAACTTTTCAGATCGATAGAATCGTCTAGTCGAAGCCAAAAGCCATTATCTAGCGTTGAGTCAAACCTTGCCCTTTTTGTGGTCAGCCAAAAATTTCTCCAGGCCGATATCAGTCAAAGGATGGTACAATAATGCCATGATCACTTGCAATGGTGCTGTAATCACATCAGCCCCGATTTTAGCACATTCGACGATATGCATCGGATGACGCACTGAGGCAGTTAAAATCTGTGTTTCGAAATTGTAATTGTCATACACGGTACGGATGTCCTCTATCAAATTAAGACCATCGGCAGAGACATCATCCAAACGCCCGACAAAGGGCGAAACATAAGCGGCACCTACCTTAGCGGCCAAAAGAGCCTGTCCAACTGAAAACACCAAAGTACAATTAGTCCTGATCCCCCGATCGTAAAAATAACGTATCGCCTTGATCCCATCCTTTATCATAGGCACTTTAACCACGATTTGTGGATGCAGATCAGCCAGAGCCTCACCTTCTTTGACGATGCCTTCAAAATCTGTAGCTATGACCTCCGCACTGACATCCCCATCTACGACATCGCAAATGCTTCGATAATGTCTATAAACGCTTTCCAATCCACTGACTCCCTCCTTGAAAATCAAAGAAGGATTAGTCGTAACCCCATCTAGTATACCCAAAGCCTGTGCTTCGCGAATTTGACCTAAATCGGCCGTGTCTATAAAAAATTTCATCAATTATATTGTTTAAAAGAATGTGCGAAATTAGGCATTATTCATCATCCTTGATCTTATATTTTTAACCTAAATTTATTATCTGTTTTACTCCTCAAAATAAAAAAAATATATGGATTACAAATTTTTTATATCCTGGGGATAGCCTGTCGGAATGAGGTACCTTAGTAGGCATTTTGAACAGTTTGTAGTTTACAAAAAACTATTTTCATTCATATGTTTTCAAGAGGTAATATTTTTACAATATTCCTTTGGCTAATAAACACTTAGCATAATGATTTCAATGACCATTAAAACCTGGTTGATGTATTGTTATGCTTTTTTTATAATGCCTCCGAACAAATCGGAACAAACTATGCCGTTTCAAACGCAAGAGCTACAACAAGTAGAAAGGTCGTCTATCGTTTCCTCTTCAACCAATTTTAATTGAAAGTCTTTATAAGGCACTATCCAGATATCAGCCAAGAGGATCTATTTCTGATCATGATCGGTGGAAATGATTTGTTAACAATCATCATCACCAAAGGCGCCTCCAAAAAGCTCATCAATAAAGCCATTACCGAGATATATACAACACATTGAACGCTCTGACCGCAAAACAAATCAAAAATATCATAGTAGCCAATATCCTTGATATAGGGTGCATACCGGCATTTACACATTCAGAAAAGCAATATTTAGCAATACAATTGACATGATATTTCAACCAAAAATTGAAGCAAGCAATGGACGCCTTTACTCAACAATATCCTAGCGCTCAACTTAAACTGGTGGATATATAGCGCGAGCTTATTCAGTAAGACAGGCCATCAAATCTTAAGAAGGATACGATGTCACACATACTTGCCTATAGGATTTTCACCGATCACTATAATTTCACCACCTTGTTGGATTTATTATTAAAAGGATAACTCAATGTAAAATACAACAATAAATAGCACTGCCACTTCACAAGAACCTTTCAGTGAATAAGCACCCTGCAGAGGGAAGACTTTTTAGCTAAGGTTTGCCAAGCTTGGGAAAATGCAAATAATTTTAAAAATATCGACGAAGGGGCGGTACATCTATGTACCGGTGGTTTAGTATTATCGGCTCAAACCTATGAACTAAAAAATGACCAAAGCCATCCGATGCAACTTAGACACTCCTCTAGAAAACGAGCAACAATCCATGCCTTGGATCTATATAAACGATCTGTATGGATATATACATCTCTCTGCTATAGAAAACGATAGTTGGTAAACCCCTCCCCTTTGCAACGCTGTGGTTCCAGAACAAATCATCAACCAGATATTTATGAGTACTTTGTACCTAATATTGGGCTAACATATATTTCTATCCAAAATCCTCACCACTGTACTTAAAATTCTTGTACCGTGAATTGGCCTATTATGTCTCTTACTCAAAGACAGCCTCGTATCAGCAGAGAAGGTGCTCAGGATTGATTTTCGTTATCGATACCCCCCACTTTGGGGTATATACTCCTACAAGAACCCAACCCCCATCTGTCTCAAGGAGGATACACGGTAATTTTAGATACTTTTACCAAAAAAGATATTCTAAATTGATCCGAAAAATTAAAAAATATAGTTTGATCGGCTCGGGTTTACTATTGGTAGGGGTGAGCGTATTGGAATTTTTTTCCCTTATTACCCGCAACACTTTTTTACTTTTAGCGGCTTATTTCTTCTGTAGTAGTTCACCCAAGCACTACGAAATGCTGATGCAGCATAAACAACTAGGGCCATACATTGCTCACTTTAGAGAAAAGAAAGGTATCCAATTAAAAGCAAAGATGGCTTCCATCCTTTTCATTTGGATCTCTGTCAGTTATTCCACATTTATAAGATCCGTTTGCTTTGGGTACAAGTTACTCTATGGATCATGGCTATCAGTACAAATATCTTCATCCTTGGCCATAAACTTTGAAGAGATAAACCAAATTCTCTATTTATCTTTGGAGCAACCTTTTTGAACTCTGCAAAAGAAAGAGCATGTACAAACCGACCATCCCCAAAGGGACACGTGACTTCTCTCCGGAAGAGGTGACTCGGCGGAACTACTTAATCCAAACCATCCGAAAAAATTTTGAACTCTTTGGTTTCTATCCTATAGAAACCCCTGCCTTTGAAATGCTCTCTACCCTCAGCGAAAAATATGGTGAGGAGGGTGATAGGTTAATTTTTAAAATTTTGAATTCAGGCGATTTCTTGAAAGCACAAACCTCTCGGTTTCATAAGCTGATCGGAATGGATGATGAAGTAACTGCAAAAACTTTCATCGAAGAGCACCTCAGCTCTAAAGCTATATTACCTAGCCTATCAGAAAAAGCCCTTCGCTATGACCTGACGGTGCCTTTTGCCCGTTATGTGGTAATGCATCAAAACGAAATCCATTTCCCATTCAAAAGGTACCAGATACAGCCTGTTTGGCGAGCAGATCGTCCACAAAAAGGCCGCTTTCGAGAGTTTTATCAATGTGATGCCGATGTGATAGGGTCGAAATCTTTGTGGCAAGAGGTCGAACTTATCCAACTCTATGACAAGATTTTTACTGAGTTACGTTTACCTGTGACCATTCATATCAATCATCGGGAGGTCCTCGCCGGATTGGCCGAAGTCGCTGGAATCCAAGACCATTGGACAGACTTCACTGTAGCCCTAGACAAATGGGAAAAGATCGGACCAGAAAAGGTCAAGGAAGAGATGTATCAGAAAGGTATCACTGTATCGGCCTGGGAAAAAGCTATGCTTTTATTAATGCTAGAAGGCAGTTTCGAAGAAAAATTGGACCAGCTCGGCACCCTACTCTCTTCTTCGGAAAGAGGTATAAAAGGCCTCGAAAACCTCACCTTTATCTATCGCAATTGGCAAGCACTCTCGTCATCGTGTGAACGATTGCAATTGAACATCACCTTAGCCCGCGGATTGAATTATTACACCGGAACGATCTTTGAGGTTCTACCTCAAAGGGGCATCTCAAACTCTGTCGGTGGGGGCGGACGCTACGACAATCTCACAGAGATATTTAGCCTGAAAAATATTTCAGGTGTAGGGATTTCTTTTGGACTGGATAGGATCTATTTAGCCATAGAGGCCTTAGCACTATTTCCTGAGGGGAGAGCGACGGCTCCTCAAGTATTATTTATCAACTTTGGCGATCAAGAGGCCCTGCATGCCTATAAGTTCCTCAACGCATTGAGGGCACAGTCGGTCTCAGCCGAATTGTATCCCGAAGCGATCAAGGTTAAAAAGCAATTTCAATACGCTGACAAGAGAAACATACCTTTCGTAGCAAGCGTCGGAAAGAATGAGATCAAAACAAACAAGGTCAAGATTAAAGATTTGAAGATGGGCTCCGAAAACGAATACGATAATATCGAAGCATTCATCGCCCAACTAAGGGATTTGAAAAACATCAAGGATGTCTGACAAGCACTCCACATAGATTCTTTTGTAATAATCAAGCCAATACGTACTTGACCTTTTCGGCACTATCCTTTAGCGTGGTGACCTGATAGACGCATAAGCCACTCTCATCAATCATCTTTTTCGCCACTTCGGCATTGGTACCTTGTAAGCGTACAACAATGGGTACATGGATTTCATCTACTAGGTTTCTATACGCATCGATAATCCCTTGAGCGACTCTATCGCAACGGACGATACCTCCAAAAATATTCACTAAAATAGCTTTGACCGCCGGATCTTTCAAGATGATACGGAAAGCCGCCTCTACGCGTTGAGCATCGGCCGTACCCCCTACGTCAAGGAAGTTAGCCGGATTACCCCCAGAGAGCTTGATCATGTCCATCGTAGCCATAGCCAAACCTGCCCCATTGACCATACAGGCCACATTACCATCAAGCTTGACAAAGTTCAAACCCGCTTCAGAAGCTTCCACCTCGATAGGGTCCTCCTCTCTCTGGTCGCGTAGATCCGCATAATAGGCATGACGAAACAGCGCATTGTCGTCGAGCACCACTTTAGCATCTACAGCCAAAATCTGATCATCGGAAGTCTTGAGTACCGGATTGATCTCAAAAAGTGAGGCATTACAGCCTACATAAGCTCGATAAAGAGCCGTGACAAATTTTGTAAAATCTTTGAATGCATAACCACTCAAACCCAAATTGAAAGCGATCTTCCGGGCCTGAAAAGCTTGGATACCCAATGCTGGATCTATTTCCTCGGTAAATATTTTCTCTGGTGTAACCTCAGCTACCTGCTCAATGTCCATACCCCCTTCGGTAGAATACACGATCATATTCTTGCCTGTAGCACGATGGAGCAAAACCGATACATAATACTCCTTCGGTTCAGATGCTCCAGGATAGTATACATCTTCAACGATCATCACCTGATGGACGCGTTTGCCTTCTTTAAGGGTCTGAGGTGTCACCAGTTTCATGCCCAGTATCTGTGAGGATTTCTCGCGGACTTCTTTCAAAGTCTTGACCACCTTTACCCCACCACCTTTGCCACGTCCACCTGCGTGGACCTGAGCCTTGACTACCCAGAGATGAGTTCCCGTTTCTTCAGAAAGCTTTTGGGCGGCTACTACAGCCTCTTCTGGATCAGTAGCCACTATACCTTGCGGAACTTTTACGCCAAAGGATTGTAATATTTCCTTACCTTGATATTCGTGCAAATTCATCAATAGGATTTTTCTATGTGGACAAATGTAAAAAAAAATCTATTTATCGTCAACCAAAGTCCTGACACTTATCTGGTTTTTATCTTTTAAATTCGCAACGGTATTTTTTACCCATATCCTATGATTCGGGCACAAGGCATTTACAAATCTTTTGGAAAAATACAGGTGTTGAAAGGCCTTGACATCTCAGTAGATCGGGGAGCAATCGTATCGATCATAGGAGCCTCCGGTGTGGGGAAGAGTACACTGCTACAGATCTTGGGCACTTTGGAAAAACCCACGCTGCAGCAAGGCATCACCACCCGTATTGAGATTAATGGGATAGAGATCAGCCATCTGACGGGTAAAAGCTTATCCTCTTTCCGCAACAAACACATCGGCTTCATCTTTCAGTTTCATCATTTGCTCCCGGAATTCACTGCATTGGAAAATGTTTGTCTGCCAGGCTTCATTGCGCGACGGGATACAAAAACGGTAAAAAAAAAAGCTCAAGAACTACTCAACCATCTAAAATTGTCTCACCGAATTGGGCACAAACCTGCCACACTTTCTGGTGGAGAACAGCAACGTGTGGCCATAGCTCGAGCCCTCATCAATGAACCCAAGATAATCTTTGCTGATGAACCTTCGGGAAATCTAGATTCGGACAATGCCAAAGAATTGCATGAACTCTTTTTCTCTCTTAGGGCACTCTTTCGGCAAACATTTGTCATCATCACCCATAACACCGAATTGGCCGATATAACCGACAAAAAACTGGAAATAAGGGACGGTGTATTAGTCTTCTCATCTCTATAAACGAAAGTACGTTTTTATGATAGAGCTGTTCCCTCTTAAAATAAGGATTTTTATCCTTCTGCTCCAATTACTAACTTTCCTATCGACCTCTTATTTTTTTCCATCCCTCTAGGCTGCATGTCTCAAAATTGATGACTTCTCAAAAAAAAATCAGATTGGAACCACATCATTGAACAGTCATTAAACTTTCGTCTACTAACTTTTGCATTTTAAAAGTTTCTTTTATATGTTTGCATTGAAAAATAAAATTTAATTTTAACACAAAAGCCATATGTCGATTCGGATTGAGGGACCCAATTGTTTACATGCTGTTTAATCTTTAAAAAATGACCAACCAGAAATCAAACCATATTCATCCAAGGAATGCTACAGGGAAAGCCTTTTTCTATAAAGTTATGCTTTATGTGTTTTTAAATTAAATAAAAGCTAAGATAATGAAAACAAAGTCACTCAATGGTATTTCTATGGGGGAAATGTTTTTGGAAATACAACTCAACCCTAAACAAGCTAAAAGTAATCGAAGGGGACGGGATTGGAGTAATATGAAAGAAACCTCATGGACTTTTTTAACTTATAAGATAAGATCCTACCTAATGGAGAGTTCGTACCAACATATGGTTATATAAATGAACTCATTATGAAAAGCAGACTTATTCAAAAAGCCGGCTTCAAATATTTTTGGAGCTGGCTATGTAAAAAACACAAAACCCCTCTACAACGAGTAGAATTGTATGCTACATTGGCATTATTGGTATTCGTTCCGTTTTACTATCTCAGCAAGCTGACCCCAAAAGAGAAAACATTTTTTTTCTTTCAAGCGGGTTACTATTCAGACCTACAGGAATTTGTTATTTATCTCACTTATTGGCTACTACTGGCTATCCTGTCGACCTATTGTTTTTTTCTCTGCAAGCGGCGTTATAGTCCATGCATCGGTGTACTCAGCCTGAATTATTGGTGGATGACTTTATGTTCGCTAGGTTGGAGCACTGGGATCCTACAGGAGTATCAGCAGCTCTATATGCTTCCCATAGCAGCTTTGGGATTTTATCCCTTATGGAAGTACAGAGACTGTTGGCAAAAGCAGGCATACAAAGGCCATCTCGAGACAAGGCCTTGGCAGTGGGGCGACTATAGTAATGTAGCGCTAATACTGCTCTCCATCTCATTCAATCATATCTACCTACTTTTCCCCCAGACAGCGGACTTCTACTTCATCCACAGTGGGTGGTTTGGGAATGTTCAAAACCTAGTCTACTTTTTCGGTATTTTTTCCGGAGCTATACTGTGGATTGGGATATGGTTTTTTAACAGCGACAATAACTGGCTACATATCTTCATCGCCTGGCCCTTGACAATGTTTAGCTTCAAGCTCATCAGCATGGTGACCGTAAACTTTGGGATCACTAAATTGGAACAGGCTTACTGCTTTATAGTCCCTATGGCCTTCCTACTCACCCACATACTCTGCAGGGTACGCGGTAGCTTGTACATACGGACACACCGGCAAGACGTCAGGCACATGATCCGGTCAAAACAGTTCAGCTTTTGGCGTGACTGGATTCTGTCGGGGATCGCCTTGTTTATGTGGTTTGTGGTACAACCTCATCTACCAGATCTCATCTATACTACGCTCTTACAAAAAGGGTGGTTTTCATATGACATGCAACTGGCACATCAAGTTTCCAAGCTCTTGGCCTGTACTACGTTTGTCATACCCCTTCTATACTGGCTAGCCTCTTGCGTATGGTTTTGGCGCCTGTACATATCCTTGTTTATCATGACCGTCTGCTTCGTCACTATGGGAGACTTCGAAATTCATCCTTATGAAGATTCGGGCAGCTATATGATACTGATAGGCTTGGTAGCAGGTGCCCAGATGTGGAGAGAACGAAAGTATCTCCTCCTGGAAATGATGTATCATGACCAACTCAAAAAAAAAGATGCCCAACGCCGATGGTACATCCTGAATGCTCGAGAAGCCTCATACTACATAAAACTTAGGAAGAAAACACAAGATCTTCGACAAGGTTGGGAGATGACTGACGCAACACTAAAGAAAGAAATAAGAGAAAGAGCCCAACATATATACAAAGATATATGTCAAAAGCAGTGGGATCTACGGGTCATAGGACAACTCGAAGAGGAAAAGCTAAAAATCCAAGAACTCCAGAAAGAAATAGAAGAAGAATTCAAAAAGACGAAAAAAATATTTGAAAAAGAAAAGAAAAAGATCGAAAATCAATGGTCTCCAAGCTCATCCGTATGATATACAAATAAGGATAAGCGATCAATTTCTGCGTAAATTGATCGCTTATTAGATGGGGAATCAGCCTGTAGATCATCATTCATCTCAAAAGTTTCCAAAACCCCAGTAGCCTAACCAAACCACTCCTCAACCGCTTTCTAAAAAAAAACAAAAAAGAGAATCCCCTCATGCTATTAGAAGATGTATAGCACAGCCATAATATCAAATATAAAGTAAGTTTGCCCGCGGCCAATAAAAAAAACACGGACCGATACCATGAGCCAACTTAAAACTTTTCTAGAAAAAAAAGTATCACAATACAACCAGCCAGATTTCATCGAATCGGATCCAATACAGATCCCACATCTTTTTTCCAAAAAAGAAGACATCGAAATTGTCGGTTTTTTGACAGCACTCATAGCTTGGGGCAAGCGCGAGATGATCATCCGAAATGCCCGGAAGTGGATGACCTTAATGGATGACAGTCCTCATGAATTTATTTTGCATCACAAACCCAAGGACCTCAAGCCTTTGAGAGATTTCAAACACCGCACCTTTCAATTTACAGATACGGTACACGTTCTGACTTCGCTGCAACACATCTATCAAAAGCACGGTGGGTTAGAAGACCTCTTTACGATTACTCCTGAAGAGGCCAGCCCACGAGATGCCATCATGCGTTTTCGTAAAATTTTTTTCTCCATTCCCTACGAAAAGCGTACCGAGAAGCACGTCCCCAATCCTGAGAAGGGCTCCGCCTCCAAACGCCTGCATATGTTTCTGCGTTGGATGGTACGAAAAGACCGTGCCGGAGTAGACCTAGGCTTGTGGAGGAATATCCCGCCCTCAAAGCTCTCTTGCCCTCTCGACATACATTCGGGACGAGTGGCTAGGAGGCTAGGATTACTCTCAAGAAAACAAAACGATATCAAGGCTGTGATGGCACTGGATCAAAACCTCAGATCATTTGACCAAAAAGATCCCGTGAAGTATGATTTTGCACTATTTGGGCTTGGAATATTCGAGAATTTTTAATCTGTAACATTTTTCATAGTTTCGCATTTGTGATCTTCCAAGGACAAAAGTTTCCTTGGCCCCAGCTGAAGACCCAACCGATGCTCATGATGCTTTTGGAGACACTATCTATCAAACACCTGATCAGGCCACCTTTAACGGCCATAGCAAAGCCGCCCATGTTTTTGATCATTCATGGCTATGGGGCTGACGAAAAGGATCTTTTTTTCTTAGCAAAAGAGCTACCAGCAAATTTTTTCGTCGTCAGCCTACAGGCCTTGCATCCTCTAGCCTTTGGAGGATTTGCATGGTATGCAATAGATTTTTCAGGAGAAAAACCCGCGGCAGACCTCCCACAGGCTATCCAAGCGCGTAAAAAGATCACGTCTTTTATCAATGAAGCCGTAGTGCATTATAAACTGGATAAGGATCATGTATGGCTCTGTGGCTTTAGCCAAGGTGCTATTTTGAGCTATGCCATCGCACTACATCATCCTGAAAAAGTTAGTAAGGTAATCGCCTTGAGCGGATTTCCTCACAAGGATCTCTTGCCTAAAGAAGATAGGGGGAACGACCATACACAGCTAGATTTTTTTATTTCTCATGGAAAAGAAGATTTAATCATTCCAATAACATGGGCTAGACAAGGACCCATCGTACTCGATCATTACAAAATCCCATACCTTTATAAGGAATACGAAGCTGGGCATGGATTGAATAAATTCAATTATGAGGCTCTAATGCAATGGATAAAAAGTCGTTAGGAAAAAATAAACTTTTCTCGTTGATTAAAAAGAAAATTGGTTCATGAACAAATACATCAAATTTCTTTTTACCGGTCTGATATTCCTCGGAGCAATCTACGCCTTCAAGAATCGTGAGTCAGGGTGGGGGATCATTCTACTTTTTTTAAGCATGATACCTCTAGTTCTCTTTTTTAGGAATGAATTTTTGATTATGGCCTTCGTCAGACTACGCAAAAAAGATCTAGACGGTGTTAAAAAATGGTTGGGATACATCAAAAATCCTAAATCACAACTCATCAAGAGTCAGGAGGCTTATTATTATTTCCTCAACGGTTTGTTGGCCTCAAACACCAACATCCACCAATCCGAGCATCATATGCGGAAGGCGCTTGAACTTGGGTTAAAATTCAAACAAAATCAAGCGCTAGCTAAGTTACATATGGCTATAGCAGCTGGTTCAAAAGGTCGAAAAAGGGAGGCTGAAAAATTATTGACAGAGGTCAAAAAATTAGATAAGGCAGGTTTTTTAGAAGACCATGTCAAGATGATCAGAGAACAATTGAAAAGAGTAAACGTCAGTCACAACTTACCAAACCCTCGTGTGAGACAGAAAAACAAGCTCTACTGATACTTCCCTATAGCTTTGAGCTCAATCTTTCAATACTTCGAACGCTGTAGAAGATTTTAAACGAACCAGCCATACCCCTTTATTGACATAACCACCTGCAGGCAACTTTTCATAATGATATTTGGCTACCAAGCGTACTGACCTTTTTCCTGGAAGATGATGTAAGAATTTCCTGTGCTTCAAGAGACGCTCTAAAAGGTCAGAAGTGAGATCAAAGCCTAATAATTTATATTTGTCTAGAGCTTGATCAAATTTTTTCTGGAGTTCATCAAGCGTTTGTTTTATATTAGTTTTATTTTTATTAGTATGATACTTCACCGTGAAAATAAATCCGTATTTCTTCAACAAAACGATATTTTTATAATAGGCTTCATTATATCCTATGCCTAAGGGGATGACTTTACCGGGCTCAAAGTTTTGTACACCTTTTATAAAGGATTGGCCGAGCGCTGGATCTTCTCCAAAAAAAATAGCAAAGAAAGGCGATGTATCGGCTGGAATATTTGAGAGCTCATCAATCTCTATGACACGCATCGAGACTTGCCGCTGTAAGAGTAGATATTTGAGATGTTGTACCATTGGTTTGGCTTGTTTTGCACCGACCAGATACACGGTATGGGCTGAGGAAGACAGACGTTTGATCTCCTCTACGATGGGTCCTACCAAATATTTATCTTTGACCTTGGCTTGAACGACATTGGGATAAATATCTAAAGATTCTGAAGCGCTCAATGGAGAAATCACAGGGATCTTCTCATTTTTTAGTGCTAGGGCTACTTGCTCTACACTCGATCGGAAAAATGGACCTATTACTGCATGGATGAGTGAAAAGTCGTAGGTGTCAAGAAACTTCTCTATTTTACTTTTATCATTTTCTGTATCAAAAACTTTGATATAGATTTTCTCCTTTTTGGCTATAGCATCTATTGCGTATTTAGCACCGAGATAGAAAGACATGGCATGTTTGCTAAATTCGCTGATGCGAGTTTGTTCAGCAAACAAAGGAAGCATCAGCACAATATTTATCCCGTCTTGAGTCGGTGCAACTTTGGCAATCACTTCTTTGTGTGTAGGGATCTTCAGTTCCATACTGGTTTTTAAACCTTTTTTCAGATCGGGATTGTAATCAAAAAGATCTTCTAGACTGATGTCGTAAGCCCGCATTATACTAAACATCGTATCACCCTCTTTGACGACATAGATAATGCCATCATCTCCATCTCCAGGGTCTTTGATTGATATTTTTGAAGTATACTTATTTAGAACATTTTTTTGTGGCTGTACCGAATCTTTTTTCGCCAAAAGGCGCAAGGTCATACCTTCCTTCAAGCCGTTTTTTAAATCGGGGTTGATCTTTTGCAATTCCTCTTGAGATACGCCTACAAGCTTACTAAGACCATAGAGGGTTTCTTTTGCTTGTACTTGATAGAAAGTGGTCTTTTCGTCGGATACTTGGGTACTAGTCTGAGTATTGACCACAGAATGTTTTGTATTTTTTGGGATTATGGACAAGACATCGCCTTGTTTAAATCCTTGGGATAAATAAGGGTTTTGTTTAACTAAAGTTTCTATAGTGATATCGTATTTTTTAGATATTGCATAAAGGGTTTCTCCGTCCTGTACCTGATGCGTCAGTACATGATCCTTTTCTGCAACGGTATCCAAAACATTAACTTTTGCCCTAGGTATGAGGATCATCTCACCTATTTTCAAAGGTCTGACCTCCAAATCAGGATTGGCTTGAAATATCTCTTGAGCAGCCACTTTATATTGTTTGCTGAGTTTATAAATCGTCTCACCCGATACTACTTCATGCTGCTCTTGAGCAAATATCAGACAACTCATGAAAAAGATAAGGATAATTAGCGTATTTCTCATAATGATCAGGTTTGGTACAAAAATAAAGCCTCTGTCTTTGTCGGGTCCCTATCAAATAATTGATTATAAAAATTCTTCACCTCTTTCAATCTTCAAATCATTGACAAACCTTTTGATCTCTTGCTCTTTTTCCTTTCTACAGATAAGCAAAGCTTTTGATGTCCCTATTACGATATAATCATTCAACCCCTCTATGATCGCCGTTTTATCACCTTTTAAATAGACAATATTGTTTTGGGCTTCATAAAATAGCACTTTTTTACCCATCAAAGCATTGCCTGAGGTATCTTTAGGGACTTTATCGTAAAGCACGCCCCAAGTACCCAAGTCGCTCCATCCGAAACGGGAAAAAATCACGTAAACATTATCGGCTTTTTCTAAGACGCCATAATCTATGGAGATCCGCTGCAAGGTGGGAAATATCGATCGAATAAAAGTTTGCTCCTCTTCACTTCCAATTTTCCCCTTTCCTCTATAGAAAGTTTCGTACATCTCGGGCAAATGTTTTCTAAAGGCATTCAATATGGTTCGAACGTTCCATACAAATATACCTGAATTCCATAAGAAATCACCTGAATACAAGAATTCGCGCGCAATTTCACGAGAAGGTTTTTCCACAAAAGCCTTCACCTTTTTGATGGGCGATGCATGGTCTTCTGAAACGAATTGTATATAACCATAACCTGTATCAGGACGGCGGGGTTTTATCCCTAAAGTGATCAAGTGTTCGCCTTGGACCGCCTTCCTAAAAGCCAATTGAAGGACCTCGTAAAATTGTTTCTCTTCAGTGATCAAATGATCTGAGGGAACGATGAGTATAGAAGCATTCTTATCACGCAATTGTATCCTGAAAGAAGCATAGGCAATACTTGACGCTGTATTCATCATGAAAGGCTCTAGAAGTAAATTGGACTTGGGCAATTCAGGCAATTGCTCATACACAAAAGGTTCGTAATCCTCATGAGTAATAACAAAAATATTTTCCAGCAAAACCAATTCGAAAACCCTGACAAAAGTCTGCTGTATCAAAGTTTTGCCTACTTCTAGGATATCATAAAACTGCTTAGGACAAGATCTTGTACTCACTGGCCAAAAACGACTACCTACTCCGCCGGCTAAAATCACACAATAATGGTTCACTCTTCTCATTTCTCAATGTACACCCAAAAAACAACCAAGATAACTTTATTTTACCTATTGACTGAGGCAACAGCCTAAGAAAAAACTGAAAAAAATCAGGATATAACCTCAGGCATAATTCCTTCCGACATTGATTAAGCCAAAAGAACAACGCATGACGAGCTTCTCGCAAACCTTCTTTGGGACACCGACGTCCCTCCTCTATCCTGATGACTTATACTAGCCAAGGTATACCGTTGGATAGTGGCTAAATGAAGTACAATATATTTACGCATTTCGACAGACTGCTCATCTAAGATATTACTGATCATAAGCTAAGTAGCATTAGATAATTCTAATACATACGTATTTGTACATAAAAACTTTCCATGGATCATTTTCCATAGCTCACCGTATTTCTGATGATCTACCAAATGAACCGTCAACGAAAAATAGTTTTTTTTCATCGCCATTTCGCAATTGTTCATCAAGGTTTTGAAATAGAGTGAATATTGGTACAATCGCTTCACCTCATCCCAGTGTCCAACTTGATCGAGTTATTCGAGCGCTATGCGCCTACGCCATAGTAGACCGGCATGTTTTGTTTGAGTTGGCTCCGAGCACCTATATAAGGCGGGCACTGCATGTAGATGGTCCAGACTGAGCCAAGCATCGGCATGACGCTTGAGAGGGACTGCTATTTATATTAGCTTGAGGGGGTAATAAGGATCTATCTTCAATTGATTGAAGACAGTACACAATTCTCCTCAGCCAGAGATTGCAAAAGCGGCTTCTTCCGCTTAGGATAGGGTATGGTCAAGGGTATAGAATAAAGCATTGGCCAAACCAGCGTGATATGAGTTACTCCATGTTATATTGGGCAGCGTCTACCGTACCAAAATTAGGATTGATCGTCTCTGACCTTACATGATGAGCTGGACCTCATTACTAGAGATATAGAGGTATCCATCGAAGCGTAGAATTTATAGTTTGCCACCACCACGGGCCCGGCGGACTACTTCACCCATCGAAGAAGACCACATCGCGATACCATACTTGCTCCAAAAGGGGTGTCAAGGCTTTTTTAGTTTTGTAAATACGCCAATTGGCCATCAGATAACCACTGTCTTTGGTACCATAGTAGAGACTCAACATTGTGACCCGTTTCCAACCTCTCAATTACAGATGTTTGAGATAAATCTCATTTTTATACAAACTATACAGAACTTGATAGGTTCGTCGAAGATCATCAATAGTGTCAAATAAAGGTACAATGTCTACGGTAAGTGCTTAGGGTTTTCATCTACCCAGTAGAAAAATAGCATAGACCTCCATCACGTTTAAAACACCCATACTATGGCTGGTAGTGTACCGATGAGAGCACCCTACCCTCTCTCCATTGGTTTATTTAATATACTCTTTATTGCCGCAATGGTCTCCAACACATATCGATGGATGGCATCTTGTAGGGATCCTAGGTCCAATCTCTCATTGATCTGCAATAAGGCATTATGCTCTTATATCCTATTCAGCAAAATCTTGATAATGACGTGGTAATACATCCGTCTGTGCGGCCACCACCTCCAACAGAGATCTATGCCACCTAGCTTGTCCTGACGTACGTCCAACAAAGCGAAGTACAAAACGCCAAACAAAGTCACTTTACTGATCAATGCCTCGACCAAATGCAGAAAAAGACCATTGTGTTACTCAACGATAATACCATATATACGGCGAAGCATCTCGAGAAGTTATTGCTTGTTCAAAACTGGTTATTGTCCTATATCAAAAAGCTCATTATAAAGTTGTTTTTCTAATACCGCCATATGATCTTTTACCTCCAGAAAGGTGAAACACTACTTGAGCTAGCCGCCCATCCCGATAGTAAGGATCTGATAGCGACCTTGGCGCAAGACCTGAACCACCTTCAGCATAGTAATCACATAGATAAAAGGATTGCCATCACGATAGCCACCAGGCCAAAATTCCCTACGGATCAACGAATACATTTCACCAACAGCTTCCGGGAATACTGCCTTCAAATGTACTATAATACAATAAGAGGCTTGATAAAACACATTTTCAAGGTACCATATAAGGCTGACGGCTTAATCATATGGAGTGGGTTTTTCTTTTTTGAAAAGCGATATTTTACCCAACTGTTGCTGGTAGATATTTACCTGATTAGTATCGTCATCGATCAGTGCTTTAAATAAGTAGGTGACAATACCCAAAACTTCTCCTGTACAAAATTGGATCGAAATAATCCGTCAACACCAAACGTACGGAGAAATCATTCAATTAATCGACTAATTGCTGTTGATTTTTCTATACATCACCTCGGATTGCAGATAATACCGGAGTCTGCCCATAACCCGCATGTTGTGAGTATGACGGAATGTACCGTCTTCCAACGTATCAAACAACACCACACGTCTCTCTAAGCATTCTTTTGTTGTGCTTCCATGAAAGTGGTGTATTTACTGAAAAAAGATACTACGGATCTCTTGTGGACCATGTCCTTGATCATATCCATCTTCACAGTACAAGATAAACAAGGAGAGTAGAAAACCCCTGTCTTCTTCCAAACCAATGGAAGGGCAGCGATATTAAAAGAGTGCTATACAATTAAAATTTGATGTCTACCAACTCCTTGAAAAATACCAAGGTGTCAGGGGGAGGTAGAATCATGAGTATAGGGACGCGCTTGCATATGGTCACAGGCTATGGATTACTAAAAATCTACAAATCATGCCATGCACTACAGCTGGTTTTTCAAATACTGATGACATGCCAGTGGCAGGCGTTACAAATCCTTACACATAGAGAAACCGTCTCGATTCTTCATATTTTAAACACTGAGCATTACAATTCAAGAGTCGTTTGTGGATTGGATTTCATCAAGTGTTCGACAGGATTTTCAATAGCCTCTTTCACTGCTACGAGAAAGCCTACCGACTCCCTGCCATCGATGATACGATGGTCGTAGGAGAGGGCTACATACATCATCGGATGAATCTCTATCTTTCCATTGATAACTATGGGTCGATCGATCACATTGTGCATACCGAGAATTGCGCTTTGCGGCGGGTTGATGATCGGCGTAGAAAGCATTGAACCAAACACACCACCATTGGTGATGGTAAAGGTGCCGCCAGTCATCTCATCTACCGAGATGTGTCCTTCCTGTACGCGCATAGCCAAGCGTTTGATCTCCTGTTCGATACTGCGGAAGGTGAGCAACTCGGCATTTCTAAGCACTGGAACCATCAGGCCTTTGGGGCCTGATACTGCGATGCTGATATCGCAATATGCAAAGTTGATCTTATTTTCTCCGTCGATCATTGCATTGACATCGGGGTACAAATGTAACGCTCTAGTACAGGCTCGGGTAAAAAAAGACATAAAACCCAGGTTGACTCCATGCTTTTCTTTGAAGGTTTCTTTGAATCGCTTCCTTAGACAAAACACCTCACTCATATCTACCTCGTTGAAAGTGGTGAGCATGACGGTCCCATTTTTCACCGAGACCAGACGCTCAGAAAGTTTACGCCTGAGTTTGGACAAACGTGATACTTGAGACGAACGAGGAGCTGTCGTCGGACTGCCCATGGAGGCCACCGTTTGGACAACATCTTCTTTGGTGATCCTACCCGCCTTGCCGGTACCTTTTACTTGCTCGGGCTGGATGTTATTTTCGGCCAATAGCTTACGCGCTGCAGGAGACGGGATACCGGACGCATATGTATCGATTTTTTCTAGAAGCATGGCTGAAGAAGTATCGACTTTTACCTCTGCTACTTTCTCTAAAGACACTTCTTCTGAAACCTCTTTCTGATTAGCTTGTCCATATGAAGGCGCTGCTGAGATATCAATATGGCAAACTACTCCACCTACAGGCACAGTCTGACCTTCTTTAGCTTTGAGAGTAATTACACCACTTTCCTGAGCAGGGAGTTCTAAAGTAGCTTTATCCGAATCTACTTCCGCTATTGCTTGGTCTTTGGTGACATAATCCCCGTTTTTCACCAACCACGAGGAGATCTCTACCTCCGTGATAGACTCTCCTGGCGAAGGGACTTTCATATCTAGTATCATGGATTTTGAATTTGTATCGTTTTGATGTTTTTCTTTATGATTGGAATGCTCTTTGAATGATCTCTGCCTGTGTTTTGACAAAGTGTTGATACGAACCCGTAGCAGTCGTAGCGCTCTCCTTGGGAGCGATCAGTTCCCACGGAAGGTCTCTGAAACACTTCAGTATATACGGCCAAGCGCCCATATTCTCGGGCTCCTCTTGTACCCAAAGCAAACGGTCTCTCTTCGGATAGCGTTCAAGCAAGTCTTCGATCGACGTTTTGCGCAAAGGATAAAGTTGCTCGATACGGATCAATGCAGTACCTTCATCACCAAGACTTTCTTTTTTCTCAAAAAGTTCGTAGTAGATCTTGCCCGAGCAAAAAACCAATCTATTGACCTTTTTGGAATCAACATAAATGTCGTCTATGAGCTCTTGAAAACTTCCTTCAGCCAATGCCTCCAAAGGCGACACACAACGTGGATGCCTCAGCAGGCTTTTAGGTGTAAATACGATTAGCGGTTTGCGAAAAGTAAATTTCATTTGACGGCGCAAAAGATGATAAAAATTGGCCGGTGTGGTACAATTAGCTACAAACATATTATAACCGGCACACAGTTGCAAATAACGCTCTATACGTGCCGAAGAATGCTCTGCTCCCTGGCCTTCGTAGCCGTGAGGAAGCAACATGACCAAACCGTTTTGGATCTTCCACTTATCTTCGGCAGCAGATAGGTATTGATCGATAATTATCTGACCACCATTGCTAAAATCACCAAACTGCGCTTCCCATAGGGTCAAAGTGTGGGGAGAGGCCATAGCATAACCATAGTCAAAACCTAAAACACCGTATTCGGAAAGCAACGAATTGTAGATATACATTTTACCCTGGCCTTCCCTAAGATGATTTAACAGGATGAATTCCTCTTCATCTTCGGATTTGATCACGGTATGGCGATGTGAAAAAGTACCCCGTTCAACGTCTTCACCTGAGAGACGTACGTGGTATCCTTCATCAAGGAGAGTACTATAAGCCAGTAGTTCGGCCATGCCCCAATCTAGTGCATTTTTCCGTTGCATCATTTCAGCGCGTTGCTCGAGCAGTTTTTCGGTCTTTCGATAAAATTTCTTCCCCGCAGGTAGACTGGTGAGCACCTGGCCGATCTCACGCAAGCGATCGATCGGGAAATGGGTATCGACCTCTTTGAGTACTTTATCACATCTGACGACAGAAAAACCTTCCCATTCATCAGGCATAAAAGGATCGAGCCTACTCCACTCAATAGTCTTGGCCTCTTCATAACCTTTATCTAGCGATCTCATGTATTTGGCCTCGATCTCTTCAACAAATTTGGGGCCGATGACCCCTTCTTTTTCCAATTTCTTCTTATATATATCTCGAGGATTGAGATGCTGTGAAATAGCTTTATACAAAGACGGCTGGGTAAAACGAGGCTCATCCCCCTCATTGTGACCATACTTCCTGTAACCCAACAGATCGATGAAAACATCTTGATGGTAATGCATACGAAAATCCACGGCAAAGCGGATGGCATGGATCACAGCTTCTACATCATCGGCATTGATGTGAAGCACCGGTAAGAGGAGTGTTTTGGCTACGTCTGTGCAATAGATGCTCGAGCGGGCATCGAGATAATTCGTCGTAAAACCCACCTGATTATTCACCACGATGTGGATGGTACCCCCAATCTTATAACCTTCCAAAGTAGACATTTGGATCACTTCGTAGACAATACCCTGAGCCGCTACGGCTGCATCGCCATGGATGAGGATCGGAAGCACCCTGCCATGATCACCCTGATAGTGGATATCGATCTTGGCCCGAGCAATACCCTCAACAATCGCATCAACCGTCTCAAGATGGGAAGGATTGGGTACTAGATTCATCTTGATCTGCTTACCTCGACGGGTCTTCTTGACCGTGGTAGAACCTAGGTGATATTTGACATCTCCGGCGAATATAGCTTCTTCATATTCCTTACCATCAAACTCGCTAAAGATTTGAGCGTAGGTCTTTTCAAAAAGATTCGAAAGAATATTTAAACGCCCCCTATGGGCCATACCTACGACAAAATCCTCTACTTGGTAACGCTCTACTGCATATTCGGTCAACTCATCCAATGCTGGCAAGAGAGACTCATTGCCCTCAAGAGAAAATCTCTTTTGACCTACGAATTTCGTATGGAGGAAATTTTCAAAGGTCACTGCCTCATTTAGTTTCCATAGCAAGTGTCTCTTTTCCTCGATAGAAAGCTTAGGATGATTACTATCAACCCTGATCCATTGTTGGATCCACTCGACTTTTTTCGACTCCTGGATGTGCATGTACTCTATTCCGATAGAATCGCAATAAACCGCTTGTAAATGCTCAAGGATACATCTCAACGAAGACGGCTCAAGACCGATGACTTTACCGGCATCAAAAATCGTATCAAAATCGGCTTCGGACAAGCCAAAATGCTTCAAATCGAGCGTAGGCTCGTATCGTCTACGTTCACACACGGGATTGGTCCGAGTAAACAAGTGTCCACGAGTGCGATAGGCATGGATCAGATCGAGGACTTTGAATTCCTTAAGCAATTTTTCGAGAATGATAGCTTTATCTCCCTCTGAATAGGGAGCAGCTTTTGAAAGAGAAACATCGCTTTCAAAAACTTTTCCATGGTAATTTTCTTGAGCAAAATCGAAACCTTGAAAGAAGGCACGCCAACTGGGTTCTATTGTATCAGGAGCCTTTAAATATTTTTCATAAAACACCTCAATATGCCCTGAGTGCAAGGCATTCAGAAAGGAATACCTATCCATAGTTTACGATCAATGCAATTATGCTATCCATTATAAAATGCTTCAAATTTAAGACTTTTAGTCAAGTAACGCTCATCAAACTTTAATTTTATCCACCGTAGGATGGAGGGTATTGACTTGGTATTAAAAGTCATCCTCTATATTGCCATAACATAGAGGATACAGATTTTTTCAACGAGGAGTAAAAATTTAATCTTTGTTAGCCATTAGTTTCAAACCCAAAGCCGTGATAATCGATCCGCTGAAGTACCGAATTCCTTTTTGTACAGTCCTATTATTTTTGATACGCAGCCCAACAACGCCTGAAAAGTAACCCATCAAGAGATACCACGAAGCCGCAATCAACGTCAAGCTCCAACCAAGAAATAAAAATTGTCTTGTCGGGTGAGTGATCTTTATGTGGATAAATTGAGGTAAAAAGGCCATGAAGGTTACGATCGCTTTGGGATTGAATATGTTGATCAGGATCCCTTGAGCAAAGGTAGCTCGTTTCTTCTTATCGATCGATACAACCTCATGATTTTTAACAGTTTTTTTTAGAAGCATCCTTAACCCGATATAAAGTAAGTATATCGCTCCAAGGTATTTGAGGATCAGATAAACAGTTCTTGAGGTATGCACGATAGCCGATAAGCCGAAAGCAGCCAACAAAGTGTGGATTAGTAGGCCGAAACTTATCCCCAAGGCGGCTAAAACACCTGCCCTACGCCCTTGATCGACCCCCTGAGTAATCACATACACAAAGTCAGGTCCTGGCAAAATGACCAAAAACAGAGATGAAATGAGAAATAATGAAAAATTTATAATACCGTATAGCATCTATTCAATTTCATAGCTCAATCGAATATTTTCTTTATTTTACCCCTAACCTTGAGCACTCTTACAAAGGTAAGTTCTTTTGTGTTCGAAAGGTGGGGACCGCCACACGGGTAAGCCAAAAGTCCTTAGATTTAAACTGATCGTAATGCTTTACCTTTCGGACATATGAATCATCTAAGGATAAATGTGTTATGAAGGTTATCCGGATTTTTATATACAGCTTTTACAGTGATCTTTATGTGTTTTCTTATCACTTCATCATGCAGCTTAGCATTCGTCATCATAATTATCAGAATCGGTCAATATTCTTAAATGCTCAATTTTTTTAATTCGATATTCCATACCCATAGCAATAATTCTTACACAAATCATCAGCTAGCTATCCTTGTATAATTTTATACAAATGTCCGATAGTGTCTTCCACATAGATCAAATCAAACTTTTGACAACCACAACCAAAGTAATAAATATTCTAATCGGGGATGAAATAAGAGTCTTTTTCATTTTCGGAAACAATCATAATCTCCATAGGTACCGAAAAAAGGTAAGTACCTTCAAAAGGTTAAACGTGTCTCCATGTTTAAGAATAACCACAAATAATTTTCGTTATTTTCAAATAAAAAGAAAGAACTCAAAAAAACTAATCCTAATTTCCTTTTTCAATTTCTACTTCAATTTTGCAAATAGTTTTGCTTTATAAAATTTATCGGTCAAAATAAGACTTACACCTCTAAACTAACAGGGAATAGCAATCAACTCAAATCCCTCAACAATTTTACGTGAATATTTTCATCCAGACTGTTTAAACAATTCATCTTCCTTATCTTTGGCTACTGAATATTTATTATATTAAATGGTCTTGCCTCCTTCATAAGAAAAATTTGAAAGGTGTAAGGTGAGAGATCCTTGTGTAAATGCCGACAATTTTTTTTCAGATTTGGTGAATATTTCTTAATTAAACCTAAATGTATTCCATCTCCAATGGAAGAATTAAAATTTCTAAAAACATCACTCCAAAAAAAATGGCCATTGAGCTTAAAAACTTGAACTCTTTTGCAGGTAACATCTATTATCATTCCCCATCCTTTAAATATCATCCTCAGTAGATTCATACGGTATAAAACCATATTTAATAACTTTACTATTATAATATTCACATAAAATATTATCTAAAAGCTAACCATTAACAACAACTTAGTGTTTTATATCGAATTAATACATTGAATGAGTGTGTGTTTAGACAAATCATAGCAAATATTTTTTGTTTGCCATTTTTGATACTTTATTAGAAAAGTTTTCATAATGACTATAATTTTCTAAATTAATAAATTGATTTTTTTATATTTAGAAAAAACACTCTTATATAAATCAACTTAATATACTATTTTTTTTTTAATTTTTTATAAAATCACAGACAGAACGAGCTATAAAAACATCAGGGGTTATATTTTGGGAGCCCCACCCTGGCTCAGATCCCTGATCCATAACACATAGTGAAGACCATTGATCAGCACCCTCCATTGGGCAACACCGGCAATAGGTATTTGTCGTCTGATATAGCAAAACCCCACTGCTGATCCAAAGCATCAGCACCCCCGAAACAATAAGTCCAAAGAAGAAAAACCAAAAAGTACCGATATAAGCATCGAACGATAAGCGTCTACTAGACAAGGCTAAGAAGAACGCAAAGCAAAAAGCACTGACGAATACAAATAGGATTGTTTGCGGATCACGCATAACCAATGCAAAAAAAACACCCCTTGGTGATCGTTAAAATAATGGCTAAAAACTTCAAAATCAAACCCTGCATCTTCAACCTGCTAAACCTCTATTTCTCACTATGGGTACCTACAGTAAAGAGATCAGTGTAGACTAACTGTATTGTACACCAACACCGTGATACTGTCTTCTCTAGCGGGTAATTATAATAGAGCAGGAAAAGTAGTAAAAGCAACCCTCTCAGCGCGCCGAGCAAAGCCACTCGGCAGAGATCCCCCCATGGCAACACCAATGAAGTCAGACCCGTACTGGCCCAAACGATGAAAAAAATCAAAAAAACTGAGAGCGCTTTGGATCAGAAAAGGAATTAAAAATGATCTAAGCCAACGTGGCTTATTCTCGAAACCAATGGGATAAAGCACCCAAATCAATACACAAATGATGACTAAACCTATAGCTTCTCCCTGTTGTCGAAAATGGCTTTTTGAAGATTTCATTCTTTCACTAATTCACAGGCCGATATAAGCCTTAGCCCGTTGCAGCACAGCGTCCCATCCGCCAAAATCCCTACCTTTAGCCATGGCAAAAAAACTTTGCCCCCCACCCCTGCCACCGATATAGGATGCTAAGTTTTGAATGATAGTCGAGGCATTCAACCCTCGCTCGGTGACTAGTCTGTCAGAAAGTACTACACATAACGTCACCTCACTGTCCATGGTCTGCCAGATGAGGAGGAAGAGATCGGGAACTTCCTTGCGCAATTCTAAAGCAATGGTCTTTACCGTAGCGGGCTTCAGATCGGTTTTTTCACAGATCAAAGTGGCCGAAGGGGTCTTTTGCGCTCTTGAACGCCAGAGCTCCTTCAAAGCCCTGGCCTTTTGTACAGTGAATTTTTCAACCTGTGCCCTGAGTACTTTGTTTTCCTCTTGCAAATTCTGGACAGCTTTCAATGGATCAGCTGGATGGGCCAAACGTTTCAACAAGATGTTGTATCGTTTACATATCTTCTTAAGGTGTTCGATTAAAGTCGTTGAGGTAAGAGCCTCGATACGGCGTATACCCGAGGCTACGGAGGATTCTGAAAGAATCTGAAAAGCTTGGATGGCTCCAGTATTGCGCACATGGGTACCACCACACAACTCGATCGAACCGCCAAAGCGGATGGTGCGTACCGTATCGCCATACTTCTCACCAAAGAGGGCTACGGCACCATTTTCTAAGGCTTTTTGTAAGGATGTGATCCGAACTTCTTCCAGAGGAAGCTGATCATTAATCAACACTTCGACACCTTTTTCTACTGCTTCGAGTTCTCTAGGGCTCAGCTTTACAGGATGGGAAAAATCAAAACGAAGACGATCCGGTCCTACATAAGAACCTCTTTGCTCCACATGATTGCCTAAGACTTCTCTCAAGGTATGATGCAGAAGGTGTGTGGCTGTATGATTTTTTTCAATATATATCCTTCTAGGGACATCTATCCTAGCCCTGAAAACCTTATGAGGGTATTGAGGTAGTTTTTCTACGATATGCAAAATGAGATCGTTTTCTTTCTTAGTGCCTAAAATGGTGATCTTCTCATGAAAATGTCCAAAATCCTCATCGAAACATTCAATAAATCCACTATCAGCCACTTGCCCCCCCCCTTCGGGGTAGAAAGGTGTCTTGTCAAAAACGAGTTCATAATACCCCCCCTTATGGGTTTTGACTTGACGATACTGGATAATCCAAGTGATAGCTGTTTCCACATAGTCATATCCTAAAAACCCCCCTACTGTACCATATGTACGTTTGTGTACAATAGTGACCCAATCACCTTTTTCTATAATACTAGCTTCTCTAGAGCGTTCTTTCTGCTTAAGCATCTCTTTTTCAAAGCTCTTTTCGTCGAGGGTCAGGCCATTTTCTTTGGCCAAGATGCGTGAAAGATCAGTAGGGAAACCGTAGGTGTCATAGAGTTCAAAGATCTGGACTCCATCGATCATCGTCCCATCTTTTTTTTGTAGTTCGCGGATGATGTGTGCCATACGCTTCATCCCTTGGTCGATGGTTTTTAAAAAAGTCTGTTCCTCTTCTTTGATCAAATGTCTAATGGACACCTCTCGTCTGCCAAGCTCTGGGAAAGCCTCGCCCATCCCTACAACCAATGCATGGATCAATTTATAGATAAAGGGACCCTTTTGTCCAAGAAAACGGTAAGCATAGCTGACAGCTCTACGTAAAATACGACGTATGACGTAGCCAGCACCATTATTTGAGGGGCGTTGCCCATCGGCGATAGCAAAGGCGATCGCGCGAATGTGGTCTACTACTACACGGATAGCGATATCTTTTTGGGCATCTCTACCGTAATGCTCCCCGCTATATTTTTCAACCTCTCGAATCAAGGGGGTGAAGATGTCTGTATCATAATTCGATGATTTTCCTTGCAATACCCTACAGAGTCGTTCAAAACCCATGCCTGTATCGACATGTTGTGCGGGAAGTCTTTCCAGACTATCATCTGCCTTGCGAAGAAATTCTATGAAGACGAGATTCCAGATCTCAATCACTTGCGGATGATCTTGATTGACAAGTTCCCTGCCAGGTATTTGGATTTTGTCCTCAGAGTTGCGCAAATCCACATGGATCTCTGAGCAAGGACCGCAGGGACCAATGGAGCCCATCTCCCAGAAATTATCTTTCCTCCCAAACGGGAGGATGTGCGTTTCATCCAGGATATCCTTCCAACACTGACGAGCTTCTTCATCCTCAGGCAGACGGTCTTGAGCATCACCACTGAAGATCGTGACATAGATGTTCTCCTCAGGAATCTTGTAGACTGTGGTAAGGAGTTCCCAAGCCCACGCAATGGTCTCTTTCTTAAAATAATCCCCAAAAGACCAATTACCAATCATCTCAAACATCGTATGGTGGTAAGTATCATGGCCAACGTCATCTAGGTCATTGTGCTTACCAGTAACGCGGAGACATTTTTGAGTATCGGCAACACGGGGGTAAGCCGGACTTTTATGGCCGAGGAAATAGTCTTTGAAGGGATTCATACCAGCATTAGTGAATAAAAGTGTAGGATCATCCTTGATAAGGATAGGGGTCGATGGGACAATATGATGACCTTTATCTCGAAAAAAATCTAAAAAAGTTTGACGAATGTCTCGGGCTCGCATAGTTTAGGGATATAAAATTATCATACTTTTAAGTCAAGGTTAAATATATTTTCACTAATTTTACCACTGCGCCTATTTATTTATTTCATTGAAATCTTCAGGATGTCTAAATTAAAGTTTTTAGTTGAGGCCTACAAAACAAAAAAACTTGGAATATTGGGTGAGTGCATATTTTTCTATATTTCTAAATATAGGGTTGAGCAAGGTAACTGACATCTAAAGGGAGGGGGGGGGCAAAATACCTCAATCATTAAAACGATTATATACCCCCCATACACACACTTGCGAGCCCAAAAAAGTGAAAAATAAATAAGCCAAACAGAGTGGGCAAGTGGTCGGATATGTGGGGAATACAAGCCTATTTATATCCACTGGAGACCACATCTGCACTATGAAAGTGGTGAGAAGGTCGATCCTCTGCATTACTTATACAACGACTTGAGCCTATAGTGATATAATAAAATGATCGCGATGACCTAAAAGGTAACTTGCTCACGGATTTAGCCATGCATATAGAACTACCCGATAAATTATATTACTCCATTGGAGAGGTTGCTGTCGCTTTCAATGTCAATGCTTCACTAATCCGTTTTTGGGAAAAAGAGTTCGACATCCTTATTCCCAAAAAAAATAAAAAGGGTAATCGTCTTTTCTCAAAAAAAGATGTAGAACATCTTAGTCTCATCTACCATCTGGTCAAAGAGCAAGGCTATACACTCAAAGGGGCACGTCAAGCCCTGTACACCAACGAACGACTGGCCCGAGAGGTAAAGGTGATCCACCGCCTTGAGGCCATCAAAGCTGAATTGCTTAAGATAAAGTCTCGATTTGATTAATCTTTAGAGGATTGAAAACTTATACCAAATCATAGTGATGATTGTAGATGAGGGGTGAGTACTTGTTTTTTTACGATACTTATACATAAAGGATGGTGAAGGTTCTTCGATCATGGACCGAAGAATGATATCGAATTTTTGCAAATAATTCTTTACAAACTATTTCGATTAGGGATTAACCAATATGATAGGAATAACCGTCCTTTAACTTTGAGGTATTTCCTTATTACTCAACTATTTAAATACTTATCTTTACTCTATTAGAGTTATAGCGGTCATGATTTCAATAAAATTCAACAGTTTTTTTTGGATAATAATTCACTCATTAATGTTTTAATAGCACTTATTTATATTAAGTGTTTTTTTTACCACTCAATTAGTTTAGCAAGATCCGTTAACTTTTTATCATACGTCAAAAAGTTAGTATTATTAAAAATAATTCTTACTCTTTTCTATTAAACATATTAAAACTTTAGACAAACCCACTTAGATGATTTGCAACAAACAAGTGTAAATAAAGATTGCTAAATCTGTCGATATTAAGCTTTTATATAAAAACCACATCATTATACTTTTTCCCAGCTTTTCATATCGATTTTGTACGGGTAGTATCTTATTAGAGGAGATTTTTCTAAAACCTAAGCTTTTTTAATAACTTAACCACTTTAGTGTTTATTTAGAGCGCTTTAGTCAACATAGTTCTTTTTTCAAAATTTGAATATATCGAAGAATTAGAACTTTCTGATTTATTAGCATTGCTCAATGTGCTATGTTTTATCGTACCGATACGTTTAGATATGTCCAAAACCTGAGTACGGTTAAAGTCACCTGAGTAGATTTGAATCTAAATAAATTTAGAAACATTATTATAAGTCTGAAAAAATCTTGAAATCCTTTTAGACTGCTTTTATGAGTCTTAAAAGTTTAAGTATACATGAGAATTTAGTTAAGGCTCTACAAGTTTAATCTTCATTTTATTTGTACCATACTTCCTGTTAGGATCTCCTAATTCTTTGATTTATTTTTTCTAACACTTCCCCCTGTTGGCTAGTCAATGGAAAAGATTAATTCCAAGCACTTTTTATATTAATGTAAAGCATATAACTAAATTTATGATTATATATTTTATATAAAAGTTATGTGTATTAATTGTATAAAATTAGTAAACTTTATAAATTTAGTTATAGAGATAATAAAATAGACTTGCTTTTATTTTGTAATCACCTGTAAAAAGTATGAGGGCTTAATGTTCTACATGTTCAAATTGTTTAATTACAACACCTTACACTATATAATAAAAATAAAGGCTCATCAATTGGGCATTTTGGGGATAAAAATTATATAGATTCAACTAGTAATAAAGTATTTATAGTGCATGGGATCTTTTCCTACATTTGTCTATGAGCTGTGGTTTTTGTGCATTTCCAGTCTATATGTAATTCTGACTGCTTTTCGATTTGGAGTAAATCCACATCTTATTTTCCTTAGGAAGCTAGACATTGCTTAGTGTAGGAGTATTACCGACCTTATGCCTCTCAGGGATATTCTTATCTCCTAATAACTTAAAGATATATTTCTGCTAATTTTCAGTGAGTTTATATTTATCATGATTAAGCTCCCTCGAAATGTCATTGATCATTACCTTTACCAAGTTGACATGATGATCCTGATCAAGACCAGTATGTGATATAAGTTTCAAGATAATTATTTCGTCCCTCTGAGGAGAGTTTACTAATACTTATTAGCTTAGCAAGGTTAAGTATTTATTCCCGATCCAAGAACTTGTCTAAGACAAAAAGGTTGTATTCTTCACTCATTATAAGCTTATTAAAACTTTTAAGATAATCGTTTATTTCTTCTTTAGAGACACCAAGAAACATTATTAAAGTATTTATAATATTTTTTTAACCTAGTTGAAATATTTTATTGAATTATAAATATTATACTTTATTTCTGGTATCTCGTTGAAATCTTGACTGGATGGTATCTGATCAATAGATATTTTTTCAAAACCAGAATCTTTCTCTACAATCAAACTTTGAGTATATCCTTCATCACTCTCTAACTTTGCTGATATCTTCTTACTTGGAACCTCCTCAAATACATCATAGAAGATTTCATTCTCTGAAATAATCTTATTCTTCAACCCACTTTCTTTTTTACTTGATTTTTGAAACGTGGAATCTTTCACTACTTTTAGCATGCATCGAGGAGACATAAGGAATTTGTGAAGGGGCGATTATATTTGAAAACGTCTCGCGTCTCATGGTACTAAGGAGTCCATGGGGAGAGGAAGTAAAATATCAGTATAAATAACTACCTAAATAGATTGGGGTTTGAATAAATTCAACAATCAGGTTTTAAGCTTTAAAAAATCCTATTCTTATAAAAATATTTTGTATAGCCGGATGGTCTTGTAAATTTGTAATGCTATTTGATAGCATGATAATTAAATTTTTGACTAGTTAACCATAGAAATAAGATATATAGAGAATATTGGATCATAAAATCCTCTTCACCGTTGGATATAAGATTTTTTTTTCAATAATCATTTTATTCCTTAAGGGATATATATCATCTAAAAGCTAGGTTAATATAAAAAAGTTATCTAAATACTTTTTTATATGACTGATAGATATAATTTTGATATTATAATACATTTTTATAACTTGATCATTCAATTGAATAAAAATATAAAAACATATAGTTTCACATATCAGATTAAGGAATCGCGTTTCACTCACTAATAAAGGCCCAATTTGATGAGACTTTGGAGAGATCTAGTCGAATTTTTTGATCAAATTATGGATTGAAGGCCCTTCTTGATTGATCGCGAGGGGGGTTTATTTTCTAAGAGTATTTTTTTATATTAAGAATTAATATATTATTATTTATATTTTATTATATATTATTTTTAACCCTTTCAGAAAAACATCCTATTGATAGAGTCCAATTAGTGTATTTTCTTTGTTCTAGAGAAATATGTGGTTAGCCTAGGAATTTCAAAAAGTTCTTTTCGCTGGAGCTGGACTAAGAGTCTCAAGATATTTGAGAAGATGGTGTATATTGACTTCTGTAATTAAGGTAGTAGAACTAGGCTCTATTTTATATAATTCTTCTTTCTTAGATTTGATAAGCATACATTCATCATTTCAGTGAGCTTTTCTTACGATTTTAAATATCTTATTTTTACGTCCTGTCCATATAATTAGGTAATTCATTATGATCAGTAGGTTTATTGAATTCTTCTTTCATGGTAATTGTTTTTTTTAATTAAACATACACATTTTTAAAATATAAACTTAATTGAATACTTTTTTATGTAACTTCATACAAACTATTTGAAGGGTTTGGTAAAAAATAAAAAGAGCCATCGTAGGCTCTCCATTTGACCAACCAAAAAAGAAAAAATAATTTCTCAAACCCTCATGTGTTTTTGTACTGCCTCTAGATCTACGTTTAGCATCTGAGCTATCTGCCTTCCAAAATAAGCATCCGCTTTGAAAAAATGGCATAACTGACGATAGATTATCTGCTCTCTTTTAGGCCCTGTAATTCTGCTCATTGAACTTGTGATGTTTTGTACCAAATACTTTTTGTATTGTTCGTTGATTATCTCTCTCCAGAAGGTACCGGGTTGTGAATAATAGTCATCTTCTCCTAGTCCATTTCGATTATACCAATCAGCGAAGTCCGAATCTAGTTTTTGCGCAGGCTCTTTATAGGTATGATCTGCATAGATCTCGTCAAAACTGTTAGGGTAATAGTTAGGATCACTGCCGGAATTGCCATCTACACGCATCAACCCGTCACGCTGATAATTGTTTACCATGAATGGACAACGATTCACTGGGATTTGCTCATAGTTGACCCCCAATCTATAGCGGTGTGCGTCAGGATAGGAAAGCAAGCGTCCTTGCAACATTTTATCTGGAGAATATCCAATACCATCTACCACATGTGCCGGGGCAAAAGCGGCTTGCTCAACCTCAGCGAAATAATTGCCTGGAATTTCATTCAATTCCATAATTCCGACATCGATCAGTGGAAAGTCTTTGTGACGCCATACTTTAGTCAGATCAAAAGGATTGAAATATTGTTTTTTGGCTTCTTCCTCCTTCATGATCTGTACCTTGAGGGCCCACCCTGGAAAATCTTTCTGATCAATCGCTTTGACTAGATCCCGTTGAGCGTGATCGGAATCTTTTCCTTTCATCTCTATAGCCTCTGCATCGGTAAGGTTTTTGATCCCTTGTAAAGTCTTAAAATGAAATTTCACATAAAAACGTTTATTATCCGCATTTATTAATGAGAAAGTATGCGAGCCATAACCATTCATATACCGATAACTATAGGGTATACCACGGTCACTCATCAGGAACATCACTTGATGTAAACTCTCGGGGTTGAGACTCCAAAAATCCCATATCATCGTAGCGTCTTTACAATGAGTGCGTGGATGACGTTTCTGAGTGTGGATAAAATCAGGGAATTTTTTAGGATCCTTGATGAAAAATATTGGGGTATTGTTGCCCACCAAGTCCCAATTGCCATCTTCAGTATAAAATTTCACAGCAAATCCGCGGGGGTCACGTTCTGCATCGGCCGAACCCTTCTCACCTCCTACCGTAGAAAAACGGACAAACAACCGAGTTTGCTTCCCAACTTTTGAAAATATTTTAGCCCGTGTATAGCGAGTAATATCGTGTGTGATAGTCAAGGTTCCATAAGCACCTGTACCTTTAGCATGCACTACACGTTCAGGGATACGCTCACGATTAAAATGAGCCAAGTTTTCATGCAGGATATAATCTTGTAACAAGAGTGGGCCTTTTGGTCCTACACTCATCGTATCTTCATGATGTATATAAGGGATACCTGAGGCTGTGGTTAATTTTTTGTTTTGTACTTCATCGTTCATAACAGGATGGGATTTAGAGGTTTTGCGCAGCAAAGATCTGAAGTTTCATATTGTAAACAAAATTAATTATTTTTATCATATAATATTTATAAACTATACTTAAATTGGTTTGTTCCAAAGTGGAACCTTGGACAGTCCATTATGGCGTGATATACCCCCCATCGATTTAAAGAACACTGCCGGTAGCTCGCGTCCTAAGCTATGAAATAGATCTATACTGCTTCCAGTTCATCAGGTGTTATGTTACCGGAATTGGTTAATAGACGTTATACACATCCAGGTTTCGATCATTTTACCACCCTTATCTAAAAAAGACTCTATGACTCTGTTTTTCATATAGCCCGGTACTATCGTGTTGACATGTAAGTGATAAGGGGAACCCCATTCTACCGCTACACTTTTTGTCAGCATGATGACGGTTTGCTTTAGAAGCATTGCAGAAGGCTTTGTGGTTATGGTACATTGACGATCAACCTAGACATAGAGGAGGTATTGATTATACTGCCACTTTTTTGGGTAATCATCCCCTTGCTTACTTCACGAAAGACCAGATAGACTCGATCGAAATTGACGTTAAGTAAACTACTTTACTCCATTCGGTAAAGATAGTTGATTCTAGAGGACGGTGTGTAATGACCTAAGCATTATTCAACAGTACATAGATAGATCCAAATCGATCTCCCATTATTTTAAATCAAGCAATAACATTATCTTCCGAGGTCACATCTCTAGGAGCAAAATAGGTTTCTAGAAGAAAATTTTCTACGATATGTGCAACGGTCTTCTATCCAAACTTTCTTATTGAAATCTATAATGGTGATCTTTACACCAGTTTCGGCCAACGATTCCGCTATAGCTTTTCCAAGCCCTATAATAGGATCCCCCAGTAACGATGGATACTTTATCATCTAATTTAAAACGTTCTAGAATAGTATCCTGTCTTGTTATATATTATAGTTTTTAAGAAATTGATTTATTTGAAGAAGTTTCCTAACTTGGACTGTGTTAATCAACCTTCATAAAATACGCTACTATTACACCTATCACATCACACAAATGATAGCGTGTACACAAATAACTCCCTTAGCATCAAAGTAAGGTAACAAGATTAGTGACAATGGCTGGGCCGCCGAAGTTGCTTCAAGCCTGCGGACGGAGTCTGTAAGTAAACTACTGCCCTTTTATAATCGGATAGCATTATTGGGAACATTACCGACATCGGCACAAAGGCTGCCATATCAAAACCGAAAATAATTAATATCAGTTGGGATACTCAAAAGATTAGACCGGGCCAGAGAGGGACATAATAAAAAAACAGGGTTACAATTGCCATCCCGATACAACCTAACCATTTTACTTGACCTACACAACCAATCTTGTCACCGATGATACCCCACATCACATTAATAAATATAGTCGTCAAATAGACCAATCCTCATATTTAGCGCCATTACGACATCGTAAAGAGCCCACATCGTGTGTAAATACGATCGGCATGAAGACGACAAAATCGAAAAGCGATATCTGATTGATGATCCTGACAACAATAGCCATGGCCAATTGAGATCTTTCATAGACAATCATCACACTTTTCAGGAACGTCTGGCCAATATTTGAATGTATTGGCCCACTCTTATGTCGTTCAATACTTTTCGATAGAAAAACAATGATCAAGCTACCAATGCCTAAAATAGAATAGCAGATAATAAAGTCGGTAAGAAACCCATCGTCGGGATGGTGAAGCTAGGTAAGTAAGTACCCAACAAACCGACTCCTGTTGAATATATTCCCCCACCATCATTAAAGCCAACCTCTTTTGAGCAGCTGTATACGAGATCTAGACGAAAACATTGGATAAAACATTAGATAGGCAAGCCCTCGTACCACATAGAGGATAAACATCGCTATATAATTGACTTGCTGTATGCCGAAAAATAAAAAAAACTGCATGAAACAAGGTCCAAACGATCCAATATACGTCATCATCTTTTTCAGGCCAAAATGGTCGGCAAAAATCCCCGAAGCAAATGAGGCTGATAGCCACACTCAAACCGTAACCGGTAAACAAGGCTCAATACCCGACCAATAGTGAAGCTGAGTTCATTGAGATTATATAGCTCGAGAGGAAGGCTTGCTCGATACCGTCGCCTGTTATAAAAAAAACTACAGCTATATGTCCATATAAGAGTATTTTAGGTAAACCTAAAAATTCACCTTTTGTATTTTGTATCGATTGATTTGCATCCATCTTTACTTATATTTTATACCTTTTTATTTGGGAGATATCAGGATAATTGTTAATAACCCTTTACCTTTTTTGATCATTTCAAAACCCAGTTGGAAGTCTTCCAGTATCAATTGGTACGATACTACGCCCTTGATCTTCAAAAAACCTATTGTTCCCAACGACATCGCTGGGATAACAATACGGCCCGAGATATACCACATGGATGTTCAACTCTTTTCGGTCTCCGATGATGCTCCAATCATACCGTAGTATGATGGCAAAATACCCTGAACTAGATGAATATCCCAAATTTACAGATAACTTTCAGCCCCTGGATGACGCATTTACCAGGGAGCAGATAGCCTCGATATAAACATCACAACCGTAGAGCCATTGGTAAATGCGTTGATCTGTCTTATCACGTTTTCTTTTGACAGATTTAAAGTGATGTCGGTGTCAAATTCTTTTACCAAAACCAATCGTTCGTCATGTAGATCTATTGAGATCAAAAGCTTAGAATTATTTTAGCTTAGCCGCGGCTACCATGCCCAAACCATAGAGTACCGACTCCGGCAATGACCACTACATCTCCAAATTCTATACAGCCGCGTTGTAACGTTGTACATTGAGCCAAACGTAAGGCTCAATTAATATGGCTTGTTATAGGGGTAATTCTTTAGTTACCTGATTATTTATGGAATTTTAGGGAAAAATTATGTATTCGGCCATACCATCGTTTACGGTTGTCTTGAAAGCTGTAAATATCATGACGTTCGCACATCCAATATTAACCTATATGGCAATAACGGCATTGCCAACATGGTATGATTTATTCGAAAATCAAACGATCGCCTATTCGATAGCCCGTCACATTTTTACCTAACTCGACAACGTGGCCGATGAATTCATGTCCTCAGATCATAAACTACTTTACATATTTGGATTATTCGTCTTCACCACCCCAAAACATTACAGATCTGTCCCAATATTTGACATCGCCGGCACAGATATCACAGGCTTCAACTCTGATCAAGATTTCATCTTCATCTATTTTATGGATAGGTACTTTTTCAAGCACATAATCTTTTAACCCTCCGTTGATGATTACTTTCATAGTAAATGTTTCCATATTTGAATTGGGTTGGTACTCTTTAGAGCGTAGTTCATTCATAATATTTACACATATATATTAAACTATTTTAAAATTTATTAGTAAAATTTATAAAGGGGTTTATGGTAATGGATCTATTGGGGCATATGACTCCAAGGGAGAATCTGATGGAGATCTTGGGCGTTCGCTTTCCAATGATGTAAGTACTTTCCTGAAAATGACTTTAAAATATAGAGATACTCCCTCTTTCAAATAAGAGGGTTGAATGAAAAAAAACTAAATCTTGGGCAATTATGAGGATAAAAGGTTCGGGACCTTACATCTTGATAGAGGGTCATATTTCAAAATAAAAAAACCACCTCTGACTTATTGAAGCAACCCTTTTATCATCATTATAAAAAATTACTGAATTGAGTTGGCTTAGTCCATTTTTATCTTATCGTGTATCTCCTGCTCTACTTCTTCAGCTAGAGCAGCGTCTATAAGTATACGCCCACTGTGCTCATCAATGATAATATTTTTTCGTTGAGCCAATTCCGAATGGATTTGGGGTGGGATAAAAAGATAAGAACCTACCGAAGCACCTCTTTGTACTGGCACGACAGCCAACCCATCTTTGACTCCTTTGCGAATCTTTCTATATGTCTGCAATAGCCTGGATTCTATTTCTTTGGAAAAGGCCTCAGATTTTTCTGTCAATATTTTTTCTTCTCCCTGATTTTCAAGTACAATTTTATCTAACTCATCTTTCTTACGGGAGAGGTGTTCTTCTTTGCTAGTATAAAATTCTTCTAATTCTTCAAAAGAGGCTTTTTTTTGATCTATCCTTGTAAAGGATTCTTTGATTCGTTTTTGAGCCAATTCGATTTCTAAACTTTGATACTCGATCTCTTTATTTAAGGCCTCAAATTCGCGATTGTTACGTACTTTATCTTGCTGGACTTTGTATTTTTTAATAAGTGCTTCGGATACTTTAATTTCTACTCTTTTTTCTTCAATCCCCTTCTCTAACTTGCTAATATCTTGTTGAATATCTTCTATTTCTTGTGATAATATTTTCAATTCACCTTCCAGATCTTGTATTTCTAGTGGAAGCCCTCCGCGTAGATTCTTGATTTCATCTATACGAGAATCTATCAACTGTAACTTGTAAAGGGCCCTTAATTTATCTTCTACCGTTACCGTGAGTTCTTGTATTTTACTTGCCATGGTTTAAATATAATGGATCGGGTTGGTATTAATCTCTGATAGGGAGAGGGCAAATTTAGGAATTTTTTTACTGAGATAGGTACTCAGAAGATCTTTAGTTAATTGTTCGCATTCATAATGTCCGATATCAGCTATGATGATTTGGTTATCTCCTTCGAAAAATTGATGATATTTAAAATCAGATGATAGAAAGAGATCCACGCCTTCTCTTTTGGCATGTGGCAATGCAAAACTACCTGAGCCACCTACAATAGCTACTTTTTGGATCATTTTCCCTAAGAGGGGAGAATGCCGGATATAAGGCACAACCATTTTCTCTTTTATATGCATCAAAAATGTGGTTTCTGGCATGGGCTCTTGCAATGTCCCTATCACTCCTAGGCCAATATGTTGATCCGTGTTTTGAAGTTCAAATATTTCATAGGCGACTTCTTCATAAGGGTGGCTTTTGAAGAGTGCTTGTTTGAGGTGTCGTTCTATGTGAGCAGAAAAGATCACGTTAATACAAGTCTCTTCTTCGAAATGTAATCGTTCCTTTTTTCCAAAAACAGATTGCGAATCTTCATTACCTCGAAAACTTCCTAACCCATCAAAATTATAACTGCACTGGTCATAATTGCCGATATTTCCTGCTCCAGCATCGAATAGTGTATTTCTAACTCGCTCTGCATGATCTTTAGGCACATAAGTTGTGAGTTTTTTGATGGTTCCTGCTTTGGGGATAAGCGTCTTTTGTTGGATCAGGCCTAGATGTTTGCAGATATGGTGGTTGGTCCCATTCCATGCATAGTCTAGGTTGGTATGGATAGCATAGATTGCGATATCATTTTTGATCGCAGCTACTACTATTCGTTCGGTCTGATTGTATCCAATAAGTTGCTTGACTCCATTGAAAAGGATGGGATGAAAGGTGATGATAAGATTACAACCTTTGGCTATAGCCTCTTCTATTACTGCTTCTGTAGTGTCTAAAGTGATCAATATCTTATATACTTCTTGCTCATATGAACCGATCAAAAGTCCCACATTGTCAAAGTCCTCCGCATAATCTTTAGGAGCCCATTGCTCAAGCGCTTGAGCAACTTCTTTAATTTTCATAGCTTCATCTTATCGTGAGACCAAAATTACCTAAAAATAATTATCATCTTGCTTGGAGAACGACCAGACTCAGTAAGCCACGAAAATATTCCATAACTTTATAATGGTTTAATTATAATCGATAAAAAGAGCCACCAATGGTTTTTTTTATAAAAATGAGCTTGATCACAAGTGTATTGTTGGTGTTGACAATGACAGGCCTTGGCATCAAGTTATGGAATAAAAAAAGGGGGGGGGGAGGATTTATAGGTAATTATGCCAGTCAAAGTCCCTTTTTCAACAAAAGTGGTTAGAGTTTTAGCCTTTGCAAAAGAAGGCTCAAGGCCTGTAAAAATCAGGATTAATATACATCAATTTTTTAGGTCTTAATATTGAATCCTCAAACAAATATTGATCTCATTACGATCATCCATCAAGCTAAAAAAGGTACTCAGAGAGCCCAAAGTTTATTGATGAGGATCTTTTGGAATGATGTGTATCACTATGTGTTAAAGAAAATCCATGATAATAATGAGGCTGAAGATATTGCTATCGAGACTTTCACTAAGGTGTTTAATAAGCTTAAACTTTACAATGAAAACTTTGACTTTCATACTTGGTTGATCGCTATCGCCCACAATACTATGCTCGACCACCTCAGGCGGCAAAAGATTCAAAATATTTCCTTAGACCAATCTTCTGGCTATACAAATTTTGCATATAGTTTGATCCTTGAAGGGCATTCTCCTGAAGAAAGGCTTATCTCCAAACAGACTGTCAAACATATACGAGAAAATATCGAACGACTTCCACTTAAATATCAGAAGGTCGTCCGATTGAGATTTCTCGAGGAAAAGACCTATAAAGAAATTGCCCAAGAACTCCACCTCAGCATGAGTCAGGTAAAAATACAGTTACTTCGGGCCAAAAAATTGCTCTTAAAAACACTTCGACCGTCATAGATTTTTCATTTCCCAACAAACTATGTACTTTTAACCTTGTAACCTATCGTTTTTACCTTCAGTACAAATACCCATGAGCTCACATTCGGAAATCATCAATTCACCTGACACAACGAATGATACATTTGTAAGAAAGCCTCAATGGATCCGCGTTAAGCTCCCCACGGGTAAAAATTATCGCCAATTGCGCGGATTGGTAGATCGTTATAAACTCAATACGATTTGCCAAACTGGCAATTGTCCCAACATGGGCGAATGTTGGGGTAATGGTGTAGCTACCTTCATGATATTGGGAAATATATGTACCCGCTCGTGCGGATTTTGTGGGGTGAAAACTGGGCGTCCTGAAAACATAGATTGGGAGGAGCCTGAAAAAGTAGCTCGATCGATCAGAATCATGAAAATCAAACATGCGGTAATCACCTCAGTAGATAGGGACGATCTAGAGGATATGGGATCTTTGATATGGGTGGAAACCATCCGGGCAGTAAGACGGATCAATCCGAGGATTACTATGGAGACTTTGATTCCAGATTTTCAAGGAAATACCGATTTTATTAACCGGATCATCGGTACGCAACCTGAGGTTATTTCTCATAATTTGGAAACCGTCCATAGATTAACTAAAAAAGTCCGTGTACAGGCTAAATACGACCGTAGTCTCGATTTGTTACGTCATCTGAAAAAAAATGGACAAGCTCGTACCAAAACGGGTATCATGCTCGGCTTGGGTGAAACTGAAGAAGAGGTTTTGCAGACGATGGAAGATATTAAAAATGCTCGGGTAGATATCATTACTATTGGGCAATATTTGCAACCTACTAAAAAACACTTACCTGTACGGACCTTTATCACCCCCGAACAATTTAAAAAGTATGAGGGGGTTGGCTTGAAGATGGGATTCCGATATGTAGAAAGCGGTGCATTAGTTCGTTCTTCTTATCATGCTGATCGGCACGTCCTATGATCATGACAAAGCTTTTGTTAAAGGAGCGTCCATAAATCATTAATCTTGTATTGGTAGAGGTTTTTTACCCCTTTTTAGTACATATCCTTTATTTTCTTTATATTTACTTCACTAGATTAAGAACTTATTCATCCACCATCTTTTGAGGTTCATTACTTTTTCGTTATTCTCCATCCTAGCTCATACCCTTCGATCATCTGAAATAAAAATATCGATTATAAAAAATCACACCAAGCGAAGTGATAAAAAGAATTTTTTAAGTGTGCCGATGAATTGTACAGTTTTATTGATCTCTTCCTTGGTCATTTTCGTTTTGGTCACTTCTGCCTTTATCATGGGAGATGCATTGAAGGAATGGTATTCTCAGATCCAAAAGGTCGTGACCAAGAACTCAGATTATTTTTTTATATTATTAGTTAACGGTGTGTTGGTATTTTATTTTTATCCAGGCTTTAGTAAATATAGGGGGATGCTTATTGGAGGGCCTTCCTAAAGCCCGACCAGAGTTCAGCAAAGGGAGTTGGTTTGCTATACTTTTCACTGCTATAATACAAATTAGTCTATTGTTTTTTTTGGTGTGATTGAGCCTGTAATACATTACAATAAACAATCCGATAGTGAACAACGATAATACGATCACGGCAACGCAGAGTGCTATGGTTACCACATTTTTACATTGGGTGTTGCACGCTTTTAGGCAATGTAGGCATTGATATGTTTGGCTTTGGCTTATTTCACTTTCAATACGAGGCTCCCTTGAAGTATACGTTCGATCTTTTTTCGATTTTTAGACGACGTATTCATATAGATGGGTTGAAGATCTTATCGATACTATTGCTATGGCAGCTAACTTGTTTGGTTTAGCGATTTTTTTAAGCTTTGGTGCTCAACAAATCAATGCGAGTTTAGCTTATCTTTTCAATGTTTCGTATAGTACATATATACAAATCATTATCATAACTATCATCATAGCACATTAACTACGATTTCTATGGTCACCGACTTGAAAAGAGATTTAAAAGAATATTAAGCAAATAGAATGTATGGTTGACCTTATTACTTGCTACTAATCTTTGTAGTGGTTGTAGATTCTACATTATTTATATCAAGTTATTTTATGTAAAATGTTGGATATTAAATTATTAAGTTTTTTTTGAGCTGAATTTTTAGACAAAATCTTATCAGGATCTCAATTAGATTCAATATTGGCAAAATTCGTGAACGGCATACTATTAGGCATAGTGGATTAGGTCATCTCCTTTTGTAGGGACCTTAATCATACAGATCTCTAAAGTATATACCATCAAATAATTCATTTTAAGGATTTTACTCCTATCTTCATTATTGACTTTTATATGGATGAGTGCATTTCAAGGGAATATTCTTTATCAAAAATTAAAGGGTAACAATGTCATCACAATAGCTGTAAATGACAATATTGCTACGGCTATATACAAGATCTTCGAACAATATTCTATAACCTTTTTTCTTTTACTTTAACTTTAATTTTATTAACTAGTTTTTTTTGTAACCTCTTATGATTCAGATTCTATGGTGATAGACATACTCACCTCTGGTGGAAAACAAAATACACCAAAGACTTAAAAAATATTCTAGACCTATGTATAGGAGATGCTCGCGACTACACTCCGGACTACTGTAATCATCTCAGATCTGACTTTTGCCATTGTGCTGATATTTATGCATGGGTTTGTATAAAGCCCTTAAAGAAAATTATGAAAAAGGACCAGCTATAGAGTTGAAGTTCATCGAATATTATCGCAAGATATTTCAAAATATGGAAACGAAAAGGTCTGCTCAAAGATGAAAAGAACTGGAAAAAATCTCTTTTCCACCCTCATAGGAAAAAAGTAAGGGGACTCTGATATACCAGCCAATACAGATACAAAAGAAAAAAATATACCTCAGAATCAATTGATCGTCATAGGTTATGGAGATCTTCATCGGTCAGGTCATTGATACTAATAGTTCATTTATCGTTCAAAAATTCGCTGAAGTGGGTATAGAAACCCGAGATATCACCACAGTCCATGCCATGATACGCAATAGTTCTTAAACACCTTAGAATAGGCGGCACAAAAAGCTGATATCATTCTTAGCACAGGTGGATTGAGCCCTAATCAAGAGGATCTTACCAAAGATAATTTTTGTCAATTTTTTGACAATTCGCTCATCTTTAACGAAGCGATATATCAAAATACCCAAGGAGTCTTGGCCTCAAGGAATATATCGATCAATAATATTGACACGAAATCAAACAAAAATTCTCTCAAAAGCCATAGTCTTACCCAACATATATGGCACTTACACAGGCTTGTAGATGGAAAAGGGTGATGAGATTTTTATCTCTTTACCCGGGATATCTTTTGAAATGAAATCACTCATCAAAAAGGAAGTTATACCCCGATTAAGAGCACTATTTCAAACTCCGTACATCATTCATCAGACCTTGCTCGTCATGGGTATCAGCCAAAGTATCTTAGTAGAAAAAATCGCTGATTAAGAGAGTGGATTGCCAGAAAACATTCGGTTGGCTTATCTACACACCTATTGGAGGACGTGTGCGTCTATGATTTTCAGGCCAAGGAAATGATCTAGAAGTTTTGAAAGAGCAATTGCAGATAGAAACCCTAAAATTGTCTCGAATCGTAGGGATGTACATCGTCTCTTATGAGGATCAAGCATTAGGAGATCTCATCGGCAGGCGGTTTCAAAGAAAAAGAGTAAACATTGACTACATCTGAGAGTTACACAGGTGGAGTGATTGCTTCAAAGATCACTTCTATAGCTGAAAGTTTTGATTACTATCTAGGTACAATCGTTACTTATCATACTGATTTGAAAAGAGCACTCTTTAGTGTGCCTGCATCATTGATAGAAAAACACACTGTAGTGAGCCGGGCTGTGGCTGAAGCCATGGCCAAAGGAGTCCCCCCCACAAACATTTTCAATCATATATTGTGCTTGCGCTTTCCACTACTGACATAGCTGAAACCTACTTAAAGAGAAAGACGGTAGGGAGATTAGTACGCTTTGTATAGGTTTAACTGCTAGAGATCATCTCGAATCCCATGATTTACAGATGGGTCGCTCTAAACATTAAGAATATATAGATAAGACGTCTGTAAAGACCCTTGAAATCTTGCATCAATATTTACTAAATTTGTGTAGTAGGCAGTAACAACCAATTTCCTTTAAACAAAAATCATAAACTATGGCACCTACACTCTCTAAGATGCTTCCTCTGGGTACGGAAATCAAACATTTTGAATTGCTTGATCCGATATCGGGAAGTAAAAAATCGCTCAAAAAGTTACAATCCGATGTAACTACCGTCATCATGTTCATCTGTAATCATTGTCCCTTTGTTAAGCATGTGAATAAAGAACTGGTTCGCCTAGGTCAAGATTATATACATGAGGGGGTTTCCTTTATCGCAATCAATTCCAATAATATAGAAGCCTATCCGGAAGATGCACCTGATAAAATGATAGAAACCGCACAAGCATTGGGCTATCCTTTTCCTTATCTTTTCGATGAAACTCAAGAAGTGGCTAAAGTATATAATGCGGTTTGTACTCCGGATTTTTTTATTTTTAATGAGAAAGGAAAGTTAGTTTATCGTGGTCAGTTGGATGGTTCTCGTCCATACAATGTTATACCTACAACGGGTAAAGATATCCGGGGTGCATTGGACGCTATTTTAAAAGGCAGAAATGTCCCCCATACTCAAATACCTAGTATCGGTTGCAATATCAAATGGAAACCATAGGGATCATTGCTCTACGCTTAAAGAGAAATGATGCCGCCTCAGTGTAGACGGCATCCTAACACATCACCAGCCAGTGAAAATAAGATAAATAGTCTACAATAAATCTCATTCGGTTGTATATTTTTTTGATCAATATAGGACTTTCTAATATCAACATTCTGATAAAGAGCTGGATAATTATTTTATTAAGAAATGTTTACAAAATAAAAGGTCTATAGTGTTTGTTGTCTTTACAGAGGTTAACAATAAAAAATCTCATTAATTTTATGCAGTAGTTATACCTAGGCTAGGCTTCTCCTTCATACTATGCCACCATAGATACGGATATTAAACGATCTCTATGTAGTGCTCGAATTTATACAAAAAGCTATAGATAGATTCAAATAAAATAAATAGTTTATTTTGATATTGGAGATAGCTAAGAACAATCACATTGCAAAAAAGCTTACACAAAAATAAGATTCAGACAGGACTCATCAGATGCTATTTATGACGTATACGTCTATTCATTAACCAATAGGAAATAGATGATCGATGAGTCACAACTGCTAGATAGTACATAAAAGCCCCAAGAGAGACTTAGAAGTATACGCAAGTTGCTTATTGCTTGTTTATAGAATTCAATAAATATTAAACGTAAAAGTATTGCACTATGATTATCGTAGATTCAAAACCTCAATCCCAAAATACAAGGTAATGCCATATGGGATGAGATTTTCTACCCCTCTTTATTTTCATAGCCTCATTGTGGGGGGATAATTATATAGGCCTCTAAGCCTTTTTTTAAGTCTCGCAAAAACCGATCCCAATCTTTGATCACTTGTCCTACCCCTACGGTAAATTTAAAAAGCTTAGTTCTGTAATCAGACGAATCCATTTCTTACCATTATTCAGCCATAGGGTATAGTGTGCCGTAACTTGATATCCTGAACATATAGTGGTGATCCTACCCCTTCTTTCAAAATAAGGTATTTAAAAACCCATCACTAATCTTTGTGCCTTAGCAGTCTCATTTCTTGCTGTCATACAATGACTATTTGCTGAGTCTTTTTTAAATAATTCATTTTATCCTAGAAAATCTCTGCATCATCATAATTTTTGTAAGTATCGCCTTTGCAGATAATCATTATTTTTTGGATGATGATCAGTTCCAAAGGTTTATCTACTATCCCCCGGTCTTGACAGTAGAGCAATATGGTCAATGATATCCAAACAGTTGATAACTTCGCTAAAAACATTGTATTTTCCATCGAGCCAAGGTGTTGTCTCTCTGTATATTATAAAAAACTGATTACCATTGGTATCCCCTGCCCTGCATTGGCCATTGATAAAATACCTTTTTTATCATGCTTCAAGCTTTCATATATTTCTGTAGGAAATTGATATCCAAGCCCTCCCCCTACCATATTCTTGAGGATACCCGACTTGAATCATGAAATTTTGATAATACAATGGAATATAAGTCCATCATAAAAAAGACGTCCCTGGTCATTGGAATCTTTTGTACATAGAGGAGTACAATATATCGCCTTTACTCGTATATATAGGCATAAAGTCCGTTATTTAAATATTTATAAATTTCCTTGTCTTATCATGATTTCTAAGCTTCTATATGAGAGGGTTATCATTGCAAAACGGTAAAGGTACTGAACGGTTTAATCATATTGAAGTTTTTTTAAGTCGTTTGAGTTGTATGATGATGGATTGATTGGGTGAGATATTATTTCTATCACCCGAGGTACCATAAGCATAGAAAAATAGTAAAAACAACTCGCAATTTTTACCTTCACAAATCATTTTCAAGGTTTATTCTTCGGATAATAGGCTCTTTGTCCATACGAATCTTTTGCAAACCCATATCGTCTTCTCGATAGATTTTTTACCCATCGAAGTTGTGTATCGAATAGGGGAAGTAAATTTCATCCCCATAATAAGCATCGTTTTTCATCAAGTATATGGTTTTGGAGACGATATATCCAAAACCCAGGAGCAGTTTTATGGTATTTCTTGGTCAGATATTTACGGATATAAGTCTCGATATATTGTACTTCTTAGTGATGTAGTTGACTATAACACTTGGTCGAGGACCTGTGAAAATTTTCTTGGTATGTTTGTATAGGTATCTACACGGAAGATTTTTCATACTTCCAAATGTAATAAAACACACAACAAGCAATGATTATCGGTAAGAAATTATATCCTTACTAAGAATATGTTCATAGCTTGGTAAAATATCTAAAAAGAGTTGTGTCGTCTCTGTCAAATTTCCATCTGATTTACCACCGGCAGCATTCTTATGTCCTCCACCTTGAAAGTGATCTTTAGCAAAAGCATTGACGTCAAAATCCCCTCTTGATCGGAATGATATTCTAATAGGTCCCTCTTCAAACTCTTCAATGAATATTACAGAAAAAACGATATCTTTGATATCTAGGCCGTAATTCACGAAGCCTTCAGTATCACCACGTCTATATTGATAAGTGCTTAGATTCGAGGCACTGATGACCATATAGGCTGTACGATAAGTGGGTAGGATTTTTAGATTTTGCAATGTTTTACCCAAAAAGTTCATACGGTGCTCACTGTGTATACCATACAACCGGGTATTTATATAGGCTATATCCACGCCCTTCTCGAGTAGTTTGGCGGCAATACGATGGGTCTCGGGTGTGACCGAAGGAAAGCGGAAGGAACCTGTATCAGTAACTATACCTGTATATAAGCAAGTGGCTATTTGTTGGTCGATATAATCCAAGTGGCCCATTTGTTCGATGAATTTAAATATGAGTACTGCGGTGGCTGGGGCTATCGGATCGGAAAATATGAGATCAAATAGCATAGGGTCTATGTGGTGATCGATCAAAACTTTGATCGCTTGAGCAGTGTGCAAAAGCGGATCAAGTGGGGCCATTCTTGAAAGAACATTAAAATCTATGATAAATAAATAATCCGAATGCTCTATCCGTATTTCTACGAAGGTTTTAGTGTCTTTTGAGAAAAGTATTATTTCCTCGCTGCTAGGTAACCATTTCAAAAATTCAGGATAGTCTGTTGGAGAAATTAAACAAACGTCGTGCCCAATTTTTTTGAGATAAAGAAACATCCCTAAAGAGGAGCCTATGGCATCTCCGTCAGGATTTTTGTGTGGCACTAGGGTAATTCTCTTTTGTGATCCACGAAGTACTTTCCTCAGATCGTCAAAACATATTTTGATCTTATTCATAATACCCTTCTTTGAACTCTTCTGTCTCAAGGCCTCCAAACATTTGCCCTATCTTGTCTTCTTGATAAATAAGAAATTCATCTTGATCTTTCATTGCCAATTTTTTGGAAGATATTTTCAATGTAACTTGACCATGACGACATATGGTCAAAGGATAATTTGATTCCGACTTTTTATTCTCTATTTGCAGGAGTTCTACAAAAAAGGTCCACATGTGTAAGAAATCATACACATATAGCAACTTAGCATTCTTTTTTGGAGAAGGCTTTTTTGACATTTGTACTAGCCATGGTCACTCCGGAAGTGTCTTCTTGTCATGTCCTCTAAAAATATTTCTTGCAATTGCCTCCATTCTTCGTCCACATGAAAAAATGAAGCTAACTCATTATTAGATAGACAGAAGATGTTTTTGATCTCTTTATATAGATCCCATAGGGTATGATCACCCTTGATTTCGATGTCTCGAAAAAACATTTTCTTCCGAATTAAATGTTATCCTAATTTTATAAATCATTGTTAAAATATAAGCAAGTTTGGTTCTTTCTTTTATTATAGTCCTAGCTCTTTTCCTTTTTCCAGCATGAAGATATAGGCTGAATGATATTCATTTGGTATTTCTCCATCTAAAATAGCTTCTTTGAGTGCATTCTTTATGATGCCTACTTGCTTACATGGTGCCAGATCAAAAGCATTCATGATGTCTTTTCCTGAAATGGGTGGTTGCCAGTTGCGGATGCGGTCTTTTTCTTCAAGTTGTTTGAGCTTAACAGTCACTAGGGAAAAGTTATTTTTATATCGACGTTGTTTCTCCGGATTTTTTGTAGTGATATCAGCATCACAAAGCATCATCAGATCTTCGAGATTGTTTCCAGCGTCAAATAACAGTCTACGTATGGCCGAGTCAGTGGCTTCATCGCTGACTAAGGCAATGGGTCGTGAATTATGTTGTACAATTTTTTGAACGTATTTCATTGAGGGACCCATTGGTAATTTTAAACGTTGAAATACCTGAGGGATCATTTTAGCACCTACGAATTCGTGAGAATGAAACGTCCATCCAATCCTTGGGGAATATTTTTTCGTTGAGGCTTTTCCGATATCGTGAAGTAATGCAGCCCATCTGAGCCAAAGAGCATCGGTCTTTCGACTGATATTGTCCACTACTTCTAATGTGTGAAAAAAAATATCTTTGTGCGTATGGCCTTCTTTTTCTTCTATACCTTGAAGGGCTGTAAGTTCAGGTAAGATTATCGAAAGCAAACCGGTCTCATAGAGCAGACGAAGCCCTACAGAGGGGAGTTCGGCGAGGAGTATTTTATTAAACTCGTCCATGATACGCTCCATTGAAACGATATGGATGCGATCTTTGTTATGTTGAATAGATCGGAAGGAAGCCGTCTCGATAGTAAACTTCAATTGTGTGGCAAAACGTATGGCACGTAGCATACGTAATGGATCATCTGAATAGGTCATATCTGGATCCATAGGCGTCCGTATAATCTTCTTTTTTAAATCGCTTGATCCGTCAAAAGGATCAATCAATTGGCCATAATCATTCCTATTTAAGCTTATAGCTAGCGCATTAATAGTAAAATCCCGCCGGTTTTGATCGTCTTCTAAGGTGCCGTTTTCTACTATGGGTTTACGACTATAAGGACGATAAGATTCTTTTCGGGCACCGACGAATTCGATTTCTTGGTCTTTATATTGTAACATAGCTGTGCCAAAACGTTTAAATACATTAACCCTGGGATGTGGTTGGATGTTTTGAGCGACTTGTTTTGCCAGTCGAATACCCTCCCCCACGGTGACGATATCGATGTCTTTATAAGTTTTTTCACCGAGTAAAAAATCCCTCACATAACCTCCGATAACATAACAATCCTGTTGAATTTCTTGAGCAGAATGACTGATAATCTGAAATATCTTTTGATGAACGGTTTGACTCAAACCCATAGGTCTCATTTGCGCAGCACTTGCACTTCTCCGTCCGGAGAAAATTTCACCACAGAAGAGCCTTTATAATGTGCATTTTTTTTTCGCCGCAAATTTACAGCATAATCTATCTCGTCCAAAAGACCGGGCTCAATTTGATCAAAGGATAGAGGCGTTCGGTTTCCTGAACGATTGGCTGAGGTAGAGACAAGGGGCTTATTAATGGCTTTTATTAGGGTTTTACAAAAATGATCTTTAGTCAGACGTATAGCTAAGGTTCGACCTTTTGCGCAAAGGTTAGGGGCTACTCCTTGAGGGTTTTCATATATGATGGTAAGAGGTTTTTCAGCCCGATATATTAATCTCCAAGCAACTTTGGGTACCTCTACCAATCCAGATAAGCGTTCGGGGCTTTCTACCAATACGATCATTGCTTTGGAAATATCTCGTCGCTTGATCCGATAGATATTTTGTACAGTTTGGTCTTGAGTGGCGTCACAACCAATGCCCCATACGGTGTCGGTAGGATAGAGCAAAACTTTTCCTTCTTGTAAGGTTCTGACACTTTTTTCTATCTCTTGTGAAACGTCCATATCTATCAATTGTTTAAATGATTCGTATGAGGCGTTTGATCCAATCCTTGGCAAAGACCGTTGCGACAGCGGATCATCTTGTGTTGCAAAGTATGTTGGAAGATTTGTCTATTTTTTTCGATTAGGGCATGGGTCTCCTTCTTAAAATTTGCTCCGTGATCGATATGATAGAGAATAGCTTGAAATTTGAGCCTCTGACTTTTCAAACCTTTGTGTAAAAAACGGAGGGCTAGTTCGCTGTCTTCAAAGCCCCAACCAGTAATCTCTTCATTATAACCATTTACTTCAAAAAAATCCATTTCCCAGAAAGACATATTACAGCCACTTATCGTATAAGGGAGGAGGGATTGGGAACGACTATTTAAAAAAAAATCTTCTATCCATGCCCACCTCAAGGCGTAATCCGGCCAATAGAACGATCTATAACGATTTCTTATACCTCGATCAAAAAGTCTGACATGAAACTTTTCTTCCTGCTTAATTCGTTCATTAAAAAGATTTTTAGGAACATTTACACGAGTACCATACAAAAACAAACCCGGCTTTGCCATGGTCAAGTGGTCTTTGATGAATCGTCTCGAGAGGATACAATCACCATCTGTTTGTACAATATATTCACCCGCAGCATTTCTGATGGCTTTATTTAGGATAATCGTCCTACGAAAACCTTGGTCTTCATGCCATACGTGTTTTAAAGGTATAGGTGATTTATTTTGAAATCTTTCGATCAAACGTCGTGTTTCAGATTCAGAACCATCATCAGCTACGATGATATCTACAGGTGGTATGCTTTGCTCAAAAGCGCTTAAAAGAACGTGCTCAAGTGCTTCCGGCCAATTGTATGTAGATATAACCAAAGATATCGTAGTCATTGTATTATAAATTTTGTGTTCTTCACCAATACCCAGATATCAATGGATTCCCCTATATTTCATCCATAAAAAGACATATCGTCTAAAAACGTAAAATGCGCAAAGACAAGAGATGAAAAATCCTTCCCAACCGTCTAAGATACCCAGCTTGAGGATATAATGGTCAAAAAAACGATACCACGGTTTGAAAAAAAAGTGAAACGCGTTAGGCCGTACTCCTTTTGCAAAAAGTTCTTCGGATTGAAGGTGGGCATATCGGACGAGCTTTTGGTTGTATTGATCCCAAGATGCATAAGTATAGTGTGCTAATGGGTTTTTCAATTTTCCAACTGTACCTTCATAACTAACTATCTCATGGACGTGTCTATGCGGATCGTAGCGACAACATGTCTTCTTAAACAACCTGATCGATTTATCATTTTGAAACCCGCTGTAAAACAAGATCTTATTCATGAAATAAAATCTTATATTTATGTGATAAGCATCATGAGCATCCTGTTGTGATATCGTTTGAAAAATCTCCTCTTTCAAGTTTTCATTCAGGCGTTCGTCTGCATCACAGAACAATATCCACTCATGTGCAGCTAAGTTGAGCACATAGTTCTTTTGAGAAGGAAAATCATCAAACCTCCGCTGATAGATCTGTATTTTGGGAAAAGTCCGGGCAATCTCTACCGTCTTATCGGTACTGTAAGCATCTACAACGATGATTTCATCAGCAAAGGAAATGTTCTCGAGAAAATCTTTTATGTTTCTTTCTTCATTGTAGGTGATGAGTAAGGCACTCAACGGTGGACAATCCGACTGGGGACGTTCCTGATGGATAAGGTTTGGATGCATCAGCAAAACATCATTGGGATGTTGACGCAAATGTAAACTATCGTGAGGACACAATCCAAATTTACATTATGGGGATTAACTTTGCCTTTACGGTCTTGAAACAGTCAACACTAAAGCTGATACTATGAAGATTCCAAAAATTTCAGTGATCCTCACCACGTACAATACCCCTGAATGGCTTGAGAAAGTCCTTTTTGGGTACCATACTCAGATCTTGCGTTCTTTTGAGATGATAATCGCCGATGACGGTTCTGACGAAAGGACTTTCCGACTCATAGCACGTATGAAAAAGCAAATCTCCTACCCAATCACCCATGTATGGCAAAAAGACCAAGGTTTTCGAAAGACGCGTATCATGAACCAAGCGATCGTTCGAGCAAAGGCCGAATACTTAGTCTTCAGTGATGGAGATTGTATTCCAAGGGAAGATTTTTTATCTGTTCATCATCAGTTTAGGACATTCGGACGTTTCCTCTCAGGTGGATATCACAAGTTGACCTTACAACTCTCGCAAAACATTTCAAAAGGAGATATCCTCACAAGACGCTGCTTTGATCTGAAATGGCTCAAGGAACATGGACTTTTAAATTCATTCAAAAACAACAAACTCAGCCGTTCTATCTGGAAAGCTTGGCTGCTCAACACCTTTACTCCAACCAAAGCTACGTGGAATGGTCATAATGCTTCTGGTTGGAAAAAAGACCTTCTAAAGGTAAATGGTTTTGACGAAAGGATGACTTATGGAGGCGAAGACCGTGAGTTAGGCGAGAGATTGGAAAATCTGGGTATCAAAGGGAAGCAGATCAGATATAGTACTATCTGTATTCATCTCGAACACAGTAGAAGCTATATCAATAAAAAAGACCTTGTCAAAAACAAAGCAATCCGTAAGGAAACGTCTCAACAAAAACGGACTTGGACTCTATATGGAATAGAAAAGCCGGACCAATCCAAAGTACATACATAAAAATAATCAAACAGCAATGATCGATAGAGACGATAGATATACCTGAACATCTGAAAAAATCGGGATTATTTCTACCATTTCGTTGTGCTTTTCTCACTGTAATGTGGTCAATCAAAAGACTGATCAAAAACATAACTTATTTCTTAGCGATAAACATCGGGTTGGTTTCTAGATAGAAAATCATTCATAGAATAGATCACCAACTCTGGCTTGAAAAGCAGAGTATAGTCTACTGTGTGGGCTTATATTTCTTCGAGGCTCTTTTAACTAGTAGATTTCTGGGGTTACATCTTTCAGATGGATCCTATCAAATTCCAGACCATCTTCAAAGCTTATCCCCATTGCCCCCCTAATCAAGAGAGGGTAAACCATAAAGGTCAGCTTATCAAAAGCTTTAGTAACGTGGATGCTACCACCTTCGTTAGTTATCAACATACCACAATGGGCCATGATCTGGACAAATTCGCATATATATTTTTTTTTTGCAAAATCAAACAGCGATATAATGCTCCCTTAAAACATTATTCAAAGAAGTCTTTTTGTCAGTGCTTTCCTTGCGTTGTCCGATGATCAAAGCACAAGGTACGTGATAAATCCCAGCGGGAAATCTTTTCGGATAAGTTCCTGGAATTACTACCGAACGTGTGGGAACTCGACCTTTGATCTCAAGGGTCTCAGTGCCTGTCACATCGAAGATCTTAGTCGAAGCGGTCAAAACCACATTGGCTCCTAAGACAGCTTCCTTCTCGACACAAACCCCCTCAACTACAATACACCTAGAACCGATAAAAACATCATCCTCCACAATCACAGGAGCGGCTTGCAAGGGTTCTAAAACACCACCAATACCCACACCACCACTCAAATGTACACGAGCACCGATCTGGGCACAGCTACCTACTGTGGCCCAAGTGTCGACCATGGTATCTGGACCAATGTAGGCACCGATATTGACATAAGAAGGCATAAGTATTACTCCTGCAGAAATGTAAGCGCCATAGCGTGCTACGGCATGAGGGACCACTCGAATACCCTTTTCCTTGTAATTAGTCTTTAGAGGAATCTTATCATGAAACTCCAACGGCCCCACTTCGATCAACTCCATATTTCTAAGAGAAAAATACATCAAAACAGCCTTTTTGATCCATTCATGTACCATCCATCCCTCCTCATTGCAAGTAGCTATCTTAAGGCGGCCTCGGTCTAGATTTTCAATCACCTCAAAAACAGTAGTTTTCACTTCATCAACCTGCCAAGCATTCTTATCGGGCCAAGTCTTCTCTATTAGTTCTTTGAATTTTTGCATCTTCCAATCAGTATGGTACAAAAATAGAAAATACACCGGATATCAAGTATATTTGTGGCGAAATCCACCGGGATGTCAAGAATCCTAAGCATAGATTACGGTAGCAAAAGGACGGGACTTGCAGTCACTGATCCCATGAAGCTCATCGCATCAGGCTTAAATACAGTACCTACAGAAAAATTAATGGTTTTTCTGAGTACATACCTTGGACAAGAAATCATTGAAAAAATCATCATAGGATGGCCTAAACAACTCAATGGTCAAGAAGCCCCTATCGAAACCTCTATCCAAAAATTCATCAACAAATTGCATAAAAAATACCCTAATATCACTATAGAACGTATCGATGAACGATTCACTTCAAAACTAGCCTTAAACGCTATGATAGAAGCCGGCTTGAAAAAAAAACGACGACGAGATAAAGCACTTATAGACCAGATCAGTGCTACGATCATCCTACAATCCTACCTTGATCAAAACAAATCCATATGATTTTATCGATAGTGGTTTATAACGACCCAGTATTGAGAAAAAAATGCAAAGAGATTACTCCCTCTTACCTTCAACTTGACAAGTTGATAATCAATATGTTTGAGACTATGTACAATGCAAAGGGAATTGGATTGGCTGCACCTCAAATTGGATTAGATTTACGTCTATTTGTCGTAGATACAACACCTTTTGCAAATGATAAGAATAAGGAAGAGAGCAAGTTGTTGAAAAACTTCAAAAAAATCTTTATTAACGCCAAGATATTGAAAAGTTATGGTGAAACATGGAAATTTAGAGAAGGTTGCTTAAGCCTCCCAGAAGTCATGGAACATGTAAAAAGACCTTCTCATATTCTGATCGAATACCACGATGAGCATTGGAATAAGCATACAGAAACTTTAGATAGACTTCGAGCCAGGGTTGTACAACACGAATACGACCATATCGAAGGAAAGCTCTTTATAGATCATCTTTCCTCTCTAAAAAGACAATTGGTCAACAATAAATTGAAGGATATTTCAGAAGGGAAAACCAAAATAGATTATCCCATAACCACCCTCTTGAGTAAAAAGAAATAATAAAAATACAATCCATAGACTTCTCAAAGATCATCGCCATATCCGAGCAAACCTGGTTTGTACAAGCTATTGTCACAGACACGCAATAGTTTTATCATCACATAGCTAACGGATAAAAATGTATTCATATATGTATATCAACTACAAAGTGAACGCATTGAAAGACACTACCGTATACACTTACGATAATAAAACATCCCTTGTAGAGATTTTCGAAAAAAAATACTCGATAAGAAAAAATCGAGAAACTTCACCGGTATTTTCAAAAGATATTACCGGACTATGACAAGAGCCGTTTATATGATTCCGATATAAAAAAGTTATTTCATTGATGCCCCCCCTGTCTTACAACAGGAAGGTCTTATTACATCAAGTTTGTCAAAAGGTAATAAAAAGAAAAACATAACAGGATCATCCCCCCTATTTCCCTATCATTTAGAAGGGAACATATGTTTGGTCACGATCATGAAAAAAGAGATGACATTCATTGTAATAGAACCGATCAAAGAAATAACGACCACGTCACTTGTTTTAAAACCCATGAATTTAGACCAAGCATTCAACAATAATAAAATATATAATAAAAACAAGCCAACTTATTAAAAACCAAAATATTTATGAAGCATATTTCTTTCGTTCTTCGATATATTGAGAACCGTATTTTAATTGCAATGATTTTTTCAAAAGTGTAGCCGATTTTTCCTAAGAAACAGCTTGTTAGATTTTTTGATCCAAGACAAGAGAAATGGTTCTTTATATTTTATTTTTAACACTATCCTCCATCTCTAAATTATCAACTAGCAATAAGGAGGTGTGTTTAATATTCTTCAGTGAAATGATTTCTAATCAATTCATTGTCTATAGGGAGATTTTTGGAGATCATACCTTGATTGTTTTGGATGGTAATATCCCATGGGGAACCACTCGCACATCCCAAACTGGACAATTCGACCTCAGAATATTTCTTAAATATATTCCAAATGCTCTCTAGAAAAACCCAATCTACATGAGCTATTACACTTTTAATGTGACTAATATCATACTCATCTAATACGCTAAAAGATTGATCTTTTAAAACAATGGGGTGATTTTCAAATATCTTATAATTATGATAAACGGGGTCAATTATAGGACCATGTTTACCGACATAAATTACTTCGAAAATCAAAGGCTTGGTAATAAATGCTAAATAAAACCCATGAGCAAAATAGATAAGCTTTTGTACCATAACAGGAGTAATGGGCTTTGACTCTTCTAAAGCCCATCGAATGAAACAAGAAGCTATGAGCGTTGACCTGTACACATTACTTAAGTCTCAAAGGTCTCTTTTAAAATGTTGTTTCATTAGAAATCAAAGCGAATGGGATCACTTTACTTGCTCCACTATAACTTTTAAGGCTTCGGGATGATTCGTGGCCAAATCTGCGAGCACTTTGCGATTGAGCCCAACATTTTGAGCATGAAGTTTCCATATGAATTGCGAATACGACATTCCATAAGGACGTATACCTGCATTGATACGTTGTATCCACAGGGCACGAAAAGCTCTTTTCTTTTGTTTACGACCAACATAAGCATATCCCAAGGCTTTTTCGACCGCATTTTTAGCTACTGTATATACTTTACTTCTAGCTCCATAATAACCTTTAGCCGCTTTAAGTACTTTTTTCCGTCTTTCCTTTACTGCTATTGAATTAACTGATCTTGGCATAATTTTATAATATTTTCGTAATAGGCAGCTTTCTTAAGTGCTTGAGTAGATACTACCACGGGGTAATATGAATAAAAATTAAAGATCAACTCAACAATAATTGTCTTCTGATACTTTTCTCATCTGCTTGATCTACTATCGTGAAATGTGTCAATCGACGCTTTTGTTTAGTAGATTTTTTAATTAGAATATGGTTCTTGAAAGCATGTTTCCTTTTGATATGGCCATTAGCGGTCTCTTTGAAACGTTTCTTTGAACCTGATTTAGTCTTTAACTTTGGCATGTGTTTTCTGATTTTTAACTCTACTTTTTCTTAGGTGCCATGACCATAAGCATGCGTTTACCCTCCATTACTGGCATTTGTTCTACCTTACCACAATCATCCAACGCTTCTGCACATTTCAACAATAGAAGCTCTCCTTGTTCTTTGTAGACGATAGAACGCCCTTTGAAAAAGATAGAGAATTTTACCTTTTCTTTAGATTTGAGAAACTTTTCGGCGCTCTTGATTTTGAATTCACGATCATGGTCTTCCGTCTGTGGACCAAGGCGGACCTCTTTTGTAATCACCTTTTCTTGTTTAGCCTTGAGTTGTTTCTGCTTTTTCTTTTGTTCGTATAAAAACTTTTTATACTCTAGTATTCTACATATAGACGGATCGGTCTTTGGATTGATTTCCACTAGATCCAGGTTCTGTGCTCGAGCGACCTGCAGAGCCTTTGGGAGAGGATATACCCCGACTTCTACGTTGTCTCCTACCAACCGCACCTCTTGCCTTGTGATGCGCTCATTGACACGATGTAGATCTTCTTGTTTTACTCGGCGATAATTGCCCTTTTTTCCTTTTGAAAAATTCCTTGATAATGCGATAGCTTTATAATTTTAAATAAACATTATTTTTATGGTATACGAGATCTAAGAAATTCTCCATTGCAAAACGCCCTAAATCTCCTTGACCGTGCCGGCGTACAGAAATCTCTTCGCATTCTTGTTCTTTGTCTCCTACAATGATCATGAAAGGTACTTTATTTATTTCTGCATCTCGTATTTTCTTGCCCGTCTTTTCATTACGATCGTCTATAAATGCTCGGACATCTGATTGTGACAACAAAGTTAATATTTTTTCTGCATACGGTATATGTTTTTCCCCTATGGGAATAATGACTACTTGAGTCGGTGTAAGCCATAGGGGAAGGTCACCAGCAGTATGTTCTAGGAGAATAGCAATGAAACGTTCTAAGGAGCCAAAAGGTGCACGATGGATCATTACTGGTCGATGGAATTTATTGTCTATTCCTTTGTAATACAAATTAAAGCGCTCAGGTAAGTTGTAGTCCACCTGGATAGTCCCCAATTGCCAGTGGCGGCCTAATGCGTCCTTGATCATAAAGTCGAGCTTAGGGCCGTAAAATGTTGCTTCGCCACGGACTAATACAACTTTCAAACCGCTTTCTTCTGCTGCTTGCATGATGGCACTCTCAGCTTTTTTCCAATTTTCTTCACTACCAATATACCTGTCGGGTGTCTGAGGATCTCTGAGCGAAACCTGAGCGGTGTATTCGGTGAATCCTAACATACAGAACACGTAAAGCACCAGATCGATCACAGCTTTGAACTCCTCGGATAATTGATCCTGTGTACAAAAGATATGGGCATCATCTTGAGTGAAACCTCGCACACGTGTCAGACCACGGAGCTCTCCACTCTGTTCGTAGCGATATACTGTGCCGAATTCTGCAAAGCGCTTTGGCAGATCTCGATAAGACCATTGTTGAGCACGATAGATCTCACAGTGATGCGGACAATTCATAGGTTTCAAAATGAATTCTTCTCCTTCATGAGGTGTGGCAATAGGCTTAAAACTGTCCTCTCCATATTTGGCCCAATGCCCGGAGGTCATATACAGATCTTTATGACCGATATGTGGGGTGACTACCATTTCATAACCAGCTTTCCTTTGGGTTTGGGTCAAAAAGTCTTCCAATCGCTTGCGCAAGGCAGCCCCTTTAGGTAACCACAACGGTAGACCTGGCCCGACACGATCGGAAAAAGTAAATAGTTCAAGGGTTTTACCCAGCTTTCGATGGTCACGTTTTTTGGCTTCTTCTAGATGTAATAGATATTCATCCAGGTCTTTTTGTCTTGGAAAAGAAATCCCGTAGATGCGTGTGAATTGTTTATTTTTTTTATTTCCCTTCCAATAGGCTCCTGAAATGTTGAGTATCTTGACTGCTTTGATCAGAGCCGTATGTGGGATATGTCCTCCACGACAGAGGTCTGTAAAGTCATCATGTACACAGAAAGTGATCGTACCGTCTTGGAGATTCTCGATCAGCTCAGTCTTGTAGACATTGCTTTTGTATTTGGTTAAGGCCTCTACCTTAGATACGGGATAAAGCTTAAATTCAGTAGCTTTGCGGGCATTATCAAGCATCCTTTGCTCTACGCTTTGAAAATCTTTTTCTGAAAAAACTTCCGGCCCAAAATCTACATCATAATAAAAACCAGTATCAATGGCCGGCCCACTACTCAACTTAGCTTGCGGATAAAAGTCCAAAACAGCTTGGGCCAATAGATGGGCCGAGGAATGCCAAAAGGCTTTTTTACCTAGTACATCGTCCCAAGTGTATAAAACTAATTGAGAGTCTCTTTCAATCGGTGTAGACAATTCCACTTGGTAACCATTGACACTGGCTGACAAGACCTTTCTCGCTAAACCTTCGCTGATGTCCTGGGCTATTTGGGCAGGGGTCACTACAGACTTATATTTCCGAACAACACCGTCAGGTAAAGTAATACGAATCATGCTTTCCTTTATTGTCAATCAGTAGGTAAAGGTAAGTTTATCGATTAAATCTTAGAGACTCAAAATCGTTATTTTAGCCAATCTCTTTAGTTCTTTATCCTCTCGAAGACGGTAGCCGTTTTATAGTCATGGGAATAGATAGAGCAAAGCGGCTATGCCCCCTCCAATCACGGATCCTAAAGATAGATGCCCAGGTATGTTCCCAATAGCTATATCATTTTCCAGGGATGGGCACAAGTGTACATGCATGATCCTTGAACCAAGGTCACGAGTCGGATTTATCACATAGTCTGTAATCCCTCCTAAAGACAAACCAATACTACAACACTAAAAAAGTTACTGGAAGTGCTCTCAAGAATCCTAAGCCGATGGATGTTTTTTATTGGTCTCCATTTGGAATCTTATGAAATAAAACACTACGAAGACCAAGACAAAAATCCCTACTATCTCACTGACAAGGTTAGAAAAAAAACATTTCTGATAGCTGGCACTATTCTTAAGACAACCAATTGAGCACTGCGATCTTTGGTCTCTGAAAAGTGATCTCTGTAGACAAACCACATCAAAAATACTCCCAACATGGCACCGATGAATTGTGCTGTGACAAAAACTGGAACATTAGCCCAAGTAAATTTTCATACCGCATAAAATCCTATAATTACAGCTAGACTTAAATGTGCACCGCTATAAGCTCCTGCCACAACTAACCCCTATAAAAACATCCTAAACGCAACCGGTTGTGATCACAATACAACATAAATTATTTCCTTTAGGCTTGTATAAAACCACATTAGCCACTACTACATCTCCTAGCAGAACTATGGGGAGCATGATGCCTATGATTTCTACACAAAACACTGTTATAAAACAATCATTTTAATTAATGATTTATAATCTCACCCATACTTGATCCATCTTTACAGCTTCTCGGCATCCCTTTATACGATATACCCGATTGGGTAGTACCTTTGTTTCAAGTATATGATATATTTGCCATTTTTGTTATTTTTTTTTATAAACCACATCAATAATCTATAACCAAATATACTATGTGAGTCGATCCAGCTGCTATAAGTTCTGTTATCTTGGATCTGATTATTTTCACATTGAGGATATCGGCTTGAAATTTTATAAACAGATTATTGACTGCAGCACCCACCCACCATCTACACGTAATTCTTTGATCGGGATACCCGAATATGTGTCCATAACCTTCAAGATATTCACGTTTTGAAAGGCGATATAATTTCCAAAACCTCCAGGATCATATGTGCCTCGATACTGCCCACGTGTGATCCCCTAAAATGATACCAGTGGTATATGTTGATCCCAATGGGGGGGGTACCCAAACCTGAAAAGGCGGGTATTAGATACACCCCGTCGATATCTGCTGCTACAAGTCGCTCTATCTCTGAAGAGTTTGAAATGATACCCCTAAAGCCATCTAAGCCATTGCACCACAGCTCCTACAATGAAAACACTCCCTTCCAATGCCGCGTATCGTGTCTGACCGTTTATCTGCCAAATTATAGTAGTCAAGAGATTGTTTTGGGAAAAACCGGCTTATTCCTAACATTCATCAGTACGAAGCAACCTATACTATAGGTATTTTTTTACCATACCTAACTAGAGTACACATTTGCCCGAAAAAAAAGCAGCTTATTGCTACCCAGCAATGCCTGCAATGGGAATCTTATGCAAAACTCTCCGCTCAGTAATATAGCCACATATTTAACTGAACGATCTCACTTCGGGCAATAGGGTTCGTAGAATATCTATAAGTTTAAGCAATTATTCATCTCAATCAAGTATATAAAAATTTAAAAGTATATCACATAAGATATTATTCATATATATTATATATTATTATTTTCCTATCAGATGCCATATAAAACAAGAGTCAACGGTACCAAAAACTAGTGTACCTCGGCGGGCTTTTTATTTAGCACCAGGGATGTTGTCCAAGATTCATCGGATCTTTGTGGTGAAAAAATAAGCATCTATGATCAATCCCGTCTTTTGCCGGATTTTTTTACAAGTCCTTGTTCTTTGAGTAAATCGCAATGATCGACAGTACACCAGTCTTGCCAGACGATTACGTTATAAATAGAGCCTTTAGATCTATCCCAGATGATGGTAGTCTCTCTCTGATTAGTAATGCCGATATCAGTGATATATTTCCCTTTTAAATCGGCTTTCAGGATAGTCTTCGGTCGATACCGAGGCTTGAGACGACCAGATTTCTTTGGCATCTTTTTCTATCCAGCCGGGATATGGATAGATCTGGGTAATTTTTTTGAGCCACAGAGACTATTTCACCACCACGATCAAAAATGATCACTCTGGAACTGATAATCCCTTTATCTAACAAGAGTATATATTTGTTCATATAACTTATGATATTGATTCCTTCTCAGATCGTGATATTTTAGTAAGGTATTGTTCAACCAATCTTTTGAAAGTGATGATTTGTATTCTTTCTCATATCTGATATTTACGCAGTTATTTGGCTATCAGAAATATAAGCTATCTTTGAGCCATATTCATGGCGGCTTCAGCATCTAAAAACAACACACGCAATATCCTATCTAAAACATCTTCGAGAATCTGGGTCATTTCATTTCGTGTGGCCCATACTACGCTTAGACTACTGTATGGGGTCAGTGATCGACTAACTTTTGATGCAAATCAAGCTCTTCTTCCATCAATTTCTTAATGTAAAATCCATCTGTCTCATAGATAGACGTATGGTCTTTCAAAAAAAGAGGATTTGTATCCGTGGATTTTGAGGTGCCGAGTGGTTGGAAGAGACCTTTTTCAACAGGCCTACTTCGATCGCTGTATCTACTGTATCTTTGGCCATCTAATCCATTTCTCCCCGATAATGATGATGAGGCATGAAGGGTTTAATATGAGCTTGTGATGCCGGGATATATCTTTAGTGATGGGAGAACTCTTAGAAGGGATAACCAATAGGACGCAATCCGGAGAAAGACGCTCTAGGACGTCTGTCTTTTGAGGTGTGCGCTTGAATTAGTCTCCAAAAGTGTAATATAAAAGCGACTTCTTCATCCATAGGTTAGGGGTCGAGATGGTGTTCATATATATGGATATCTATAATACCAACCAATACATGCTAGTACCAAGACATAGCAAATGATACTCTCACATCTGAAATCTTAGGGAATGACCATTGTACCACTACTTCTAAAAAATTATTTATCCAATACGATATAGGTTCCTTGACTAGGTCTGACTGAAAGGAGCCGTTGGGGCTCATTTAATTGTAAAATCTCATCGGCCAACACACCGGTAGCATTGATTACCATTTTTTAGCAAAGTAGATATTCTTTTTGAGTTTCTAAGCAACGGGCGATGAAACCTGATGTCTTTCCATCTTCCTTGAGCAAAGTCGACACTTTCAAGTGGTTCAAATAAACTATCGCCTTTCTCGGGGCAAGTTTATGCTAAATTGATCGCCATGCAGGCATCATCAAATTGGGCATCGTAATAGACGATACCTCCTTTCAATTAGTCAGACTTTATCTCAGAGAAATTTTCCAAAATCTTCTTTCGGGAAAGGAACTATAAGATTTGCCTAGATTGAGGTTACAACTCAGCCATTGGTACAATTTTAAGCCAAACCAATACATACACCCCATTTCTCAGTATAAAAAATGGATGATGAAACGTTGCTTTTAGGCTATATGTATTGCATTTTGTAAGAGAATCCCCCGCTAATGTAACGCTTCTAATAGACAAGTCTGATATTACCTTGGATTAAAATATCGGATACCATCATGGACCAATTCGGTGCTTCGATTAGAGGTAATTTTGGTAAAAGTAGCTTTGTTCTAAAAGGAGGGTTTTATAGCCTCGTGAGATAGCATCTAAGGCCACAGCTAAGGCCCGTGCCACAATCGATAATGAGAACATCAAAAAGTTCCATATCTTCCAAATTATTTATAAACAGGCCTATATCCAAAAGACGGTCCTTAGTATCTATGCTCACATGAGTTAAAATATTGATATCCGTTAGCTGAAAATTATAGCCGGATTGAGTGGATAGATATAGGAGAAAAATATGTAGGGTTATGAGCTAGGATAAATTTATTACTTTGGTTTAACTAGCAAAATATAAAAAGCCTGAGGGGACCCGCCCCACTTCTGATTCTCTATTTTATCGTAGAGGGATGTGACTTTGATGTTTTATTGGGGATTCATTTTCATGGCCATCATGTTTTTCATCATCTGCCGGCCTGCAGGGCTTTGTATGCGTTTCATCATCGTGCTCATTTCTGAGAATTGTTTCAAGAGGCGGTTGACTTCCCCGTCGGGGATACCAGAACCCTTGGCAATCCTCTTTCTACGGCTGGTGTCGATGATCTTTGGATTTCGGCGTTCATAGGGTGTCATCGAATAGATGATGGCTTCAGTTTGTTTGAAGGTATCGTCTTCTATATCGATGTTTTTAATCATTTTCCCAATACCAGGCATCATCCCAAAAAGATCTTTCATACTGCCCATTTTCTTGATCTGTTGGATTTGCTTAAGAAAATCATCAAAACCGAATTGGCTATTGGCGATCTTTTTATGGATCTTTCGTGTTTCTTTTTCATCGAATTGTTCCTGAGCTCTTTCAACCAAAGAAACCACGTCTCCCATCCCAAGTATACGATCTGCCATGCGTTCAGGATGGAATACATCAAGGGCTTCTATCTTTTCGCCGGTGCTGATGAATTTGATGGGTTTTTTTACCACACTGCGGATGGTCAAGGCGGCACCGCCTCGTGTATCACCATCGAGTTTAGTCAGAACTAATCCGTCGAAATGTAATGCATCATGAAAGGCTTTGGCGGTATTAATAACGTCTTGTCCGGTCATTGCATCAACGACAAAGAGGGTTTCGGTGGGATTGATAAATTGGTAAATACGTTTGATCTCATCCATCATGGTTTCATCTACAGCCAAACGACCGGCTGTATCGATTATGACAGTATTATTTTTTTGGATCTTGGCTTGGATAATGGCTTTCTGAGCGATATCTATCGGGTCTTGATTAGCTTCTAATGCGAATACAGGCACATCTATTTGTGCCCCCAATACTTTCAGTTGATAGATAGCTGCTGGGCGATAGATATCTGCTGCTACCAACAAAGGACGTTTTTGTCTTTTGTTTTTCAAAAGTTGGGCGAGTTTAGCCGAAAAGGTGGTTTTTCCACTTCCTTGTAAGCCGGCAATTAGGATGATTGTAGGGTTTGCAGAAAAATTGATATCAACATTTTCTCCCCCCATTAAGGTGGTTAGCTCATCATGGACGATTTTTATCATCAATTGACTGGGATTGATTGCAGTGATGACCTTTTGTCCTAGAGCTTTTTCCTTAACTGTATTGGTAAAATCTTTGGCGATTTTGAAGCTAACATCGGCATCGATCAAAGCTCGACGTATTTCTTTGAGGGTCTCAGCAACGTTGATATCAGTTATTTTTCTCCGCCCCTTCAAGACATGAAGGGCTTTATTTAATTTATATTGTAGATCATCAAACATTTTTTGCTCTTTTGATAAGATAGTTACAAAACTACTCGTTCTTGATATGTATTAGGAGTCACATCCGCTCAGGCATCGGGATGCCTAGAAGTTCCATACCCACTTTCAAAATTCTTCCGGTGAAGAACGACAAGCTCATACGGAAGTTGCTCTGATGTGTATCTTCAGCATTCAACACACTGATATTCTGATAAAAATCATTAAAGGTTTTGGCCAATTCGTAGACATAATTCACTACCAAGGCGGGGTTAAAACTTTCCGCTGCATTCTGGACAGCAAAAGGATATTGTTCCAATGTTTTGATGATAGCTCTTTCATAAACATTCAATGAAGTATTGTAGAAATGGTTTGATCTTGATTGAGGAGCTTTCCGCTCGAGTGAGCGGATCCGTGCATAGGTGTACTGGATATAAGGGCCGGTATGACCTTTAAAGTCGATCGATACTAGTGGATCGAAAAGGATGCGCTTCTTAGGATCAACTTTGAGAAGATGATACTTCAGAGCACCTAGGCCAATCATTTCAAAAAGTTCTTCTTTTTCAGCTTCTGAATAGTCCTGTAGTTTTCCCAACTCTTGAGTAATCTCCCGAGCTGTACAATGCATTTGTTCCATCAATTCATCAGCATCGACCACGGTACCTTCTCGAGATTTCATCTTACCGCTAGGTAGGTCTACCATGCCATAGGAGAGATGATAAAGTTTTTCAGCCCAATGGTATCCTAACCGTTTTAAGATAAGAAAGAGTACTTGGAAATGGTAATCTTGTTCTTTGCCTACAGTGTAAATCAATGTATCGATAGGATATTTTTTGAAACGTTCGACAGCAGTCCCAAGGTCTTGAGTTATGTAGACCGAAGTACCGTCGGCACGCAAGAGCAACTTTTCATCTAGGCCTTCATCACTAAGATCGACCCAAACCGAATGGTCTTCTTTTTGATAGAAAATCCCCTTTTGAAGGCCTTCAGCTACGAGGTCTTTACCTAAGAGATAGGTTTGGCTTTCGTATTGTACGATATCAAAGTTCACACCCAGTCTGCGATAAGTCTCTGCAAAACCGTCGTAGACCCATTGGTTCATTTTTTTCCAAAGGGTGATGGTTGGCTTATGGCCATCCTCCCACTGGCGCAACATTTCTTGGGCGGCTTTCATGATTGGAGCTTCTTGCTCGGCTTGTTTTCGTTCATATCCTTGAGCACAGAGTTCATTGACTTCTTCACGCCAGTGCTTATCAAAAATAACATAATATTTTCCAACAAGGTGATCGCCCTTGATTCTTGTGCTTTTTTGGAACTGTCCTTGGCCAAATTTTTCCCAAGCCACCATGGATTTGCAGATGTGTATACCACGATCGTTGATGACTTGTATCTTGATCACCTTACGGCCAATGGCTTTGAATAACATGGCTACGGCACATCCTAAAAGACTGTTACGTACATGCCCTAAGTGCAATGGCTTATTGGTATTGGGTGAAGCGTATTCTATCATCACTACTGGGCGATGGGTAGTTTTTTTAAAACTAAAGTCGCCACTTTGGGCCATATTTTCGAACAATCGGATGTAATATTCATCTTTCCACTTAAAATTCAAAAAACCTTTAACCAGATGGAAAGAAGCAACAATTTGCGTATTTTCTTGTACATAATTACCGATCTCCTGGCCTATTTGTTCTAAAGGCTTCTTTAGTCTCTTGGCCAATGGAAAAATTACAAGGGTGACATCGCCTTGAAATTCTTTTCTGGTATATTGAATCCCCTGCTCTGACACTTGTAATTCATACAATTGAGTGAGCGCTTGTTGTACGATAGGTGTAATGTATTGGATGCTGTTCTTCATAGGAGGAGCTTTGGTGAACAAAAGTAAAAAAATATAGCCGACTCCTTAGAGTCGGCTATATCCCCTATGAAAAACCATTTTACCGTTCTACCAATCTACTTTCCACTTTCAACCTCCAACCGAAAGGGTCTTCTACGAGGTTATGTTGAATATCTAAAAGTCGTTTTTTTAGTCTGACGGCGATATGGTCAGCCTCTGCCAGATTGGGTAGATAAAAATCTTCACCTTCGTAACCAATGATTTTGAAAGCATTGATCACCACAGCTGTGCCACATCCAAATGCTTCTTTCAACAAACCGTCTTTCAAGGTTTTTATCAATTCTGATACGGACAGGTTACGCTCTTCGACTTCTATACCTTCCTGACGAGCTAGATCGATGATACTTTTACGCGTCACCCCACCGAGTATTCCCCCACCGGCTGGTGCAGTTATCAAACGATCATCGAGTCGAAAGAAGACATTCATCGTGCCAGACTCTTCGATGAGCATATGGGTGGAGGCATCTGTCCACAATATTTGATCATAACCTTCTTCCTGGGCTAGCCGCGCGGGATAGAATGCGGCAGCATAATTGCCTGCAGCTTTTGTAAAGCCTACGCCACCATCGGCTGCACGGCTATATTTTTGTTCGATTTTAACCTTTAGAGGGTATGTATAGTAAGCAGATGCTGGGGTGGTAATCATTATAAAGAGGTATTCTTTGGACGGATTGGCCGCTAGGACCCCCTCAGTAGCGATCATGAATGGACGTATATATAAAGATTGCCCGTAGGCGGTAGGTATCCACTCTTGATCGATATCGATCAAGGCTTGTAATCCTTGCATGAATACAGATTCAGGAATCTGTGGCATCTCTAAACGTTGAGCAGAATGGTTGATCCGTCTAAAATTTTCTTCTGGACGGAACAAAAAAACTTGTCCTTCCAGGTCTTTATAAGCTTTCATGCCCTCAAAAACCGCTTGCCCATAATGGAAGACCAAACAGGCTGGTGAAAGCGTCAAATGGCCAAATGGCTTGACAATAGGCTTTTGCCATTGACCATCTTTGAACTCACAATACAACATGTGATCCGAATAATAGTGACCAAAATTCAGATTTTCAAAATCTACTTGGGATATTCGTGAATGTAGAATCTTTTCAATTTGCATGTTGCAATAATTGCTTTTAGTATACCAAAGATAAGATTTTTTACATATTATAAAAATATATCGACAGACAATGGCTTAGGATAAGTTTTCCAAAGCCGTCCAATCGATTAGTTATCATTCTTTGATGATCTAATGCTTGTAAAGTTTGGAAAACAGTATGATACGCACCTCAAATTTCTTTTGTCCATATCGCCCTCTTGAGATGGCTCGCACCCCTTACGATATCTCCATCGTTATGTGTGATACCTATATAATCATCTCAAAATAGCTCATAATCAGTATGTTTATTAAACACATCTTTAGAATAAAAATTTTTAATCTTGTTAATCTTGTTCACACCTGCCCTTTTCTTCCCATAATTTTAGATTGCGACAAAATCTTTATAAAAAAACGTATTGATCATTTCATTTCTCTTGGTTTCGTATTTTTCGTTGTTTATAGCTCTACCAAAAACGTTTTGATCAATCATTAATTTTCGTAAAATGGGTCTGTATTTTCATTATTGTCGAGATAGATACACCTTTATGGTCGACTTTCATCACTTGCTTGCCTTGGTCTCAATTAGCCGGACAAACCTCACCATTTTTTTCTCAAAATTTTGTAGTACATCGACGATGCGGAGTGTTCCGTATCGGTAGAGACGACGATAACTTGTACATTTCTTGACTCTAATTTATTAAATTTTTCTTAAAAAGCATACAACTATGTAGGATATACAAAATAAAGTATTTAGATTAAAAATAATAAGATATATTTATCTTTAAACCTTTCTAGACTGAAGCTTTCTACGATCTTTTTATCTTCTATAACAGCAGAAGCTTCAAATTCAGGTGCTTTCTTTCTGAACGATATAGTTATTTGTAATATTTTTTAATGTAAAAACTTAAAATTATATTGGTTATATTTAATCCAATTTGAGTGAAATAAATCACTTAATATACTGGTTTCAAGGTAAAAAAAATACAAAAACGTCATACCAAGCAAAAACAGGAGAAATTTAGTTAAGTTGAGTCAATGTCCATCAAAGCTTTTAAACAAAATCATCGTATCTATATGAGTGAATATACCGGAAATCATAGCCAGAATACAATCACAATATTATGTAAAGAAAATATTGACCAACACAGGTCGTCCTAAGAGAATTGATAGTGCAAATACCAATATCAGTACAAAAATTGTTTTCTTTCCTTGCAATGCTTCTTGACAAGAAAAGGTAAAGGAGTATAGCAACGGGGATCTTATGAATGATCACTGCCCACAAGCAAAACATAATCACATGAGGGTATAGCAGTCACCTCACCAACAAAGAGTGAATGCACAAATCCTATAAACATACTCTAGGGGAAACGGTGTATCTTCTATAAGGGTGAAGATGGCTTCGCTCTATGCCATGGGTGATGTTTTCCAATAAGATTTAAGTGAAAGCTCCGCCTGTGGCAAAAGGTCTTTTTCTCCGATAGGTTCTTTGCACTATTTTTCGGGAAATAAGTGGTTGAACACTGTAACCTAACAAGTAGGAACTACTAAAAGTGAGCAAAAAGTCAGGATGATATGTATATGCGCTAAGCATGCGTACTAAAGCCACCCAGACAACTATCGTAAAAATGAGTAGTAAATAGATCCATTTATTTTTGGTATAATGCGTCTAAAATGTTTTTTATAGCAGCATAAAATTAATATTTAAACAGGGAAAATACGGTTTTTTATAAGGATAATAAGATAGACCCGATAAAAACATCGGACATCTATAACATCGAAGTTTTTAAATTTTGATCCATCATAGCATGTAAATGTACCATTGCTTAAGTAAGCCTGATTTCTAAAAAAAAAATATAATTTATACTTTGTCCGTCACCTATAAGTATTCAATTCTTTTTTGAGGAATTTGCCTGTATAGCTCTGAGTATTTTCTGAGATTTGTTCTGGAAGGCCCTCTGCAATAATCTCTCCTCCTTTTTGCCCCCCCTCGGGGCCCATATCGATGATATGATCTGCGATCTTCACCACGTCCAAGTTGTGTTCTATGATCAACACTGTATTACCCAGATCGGCCAGACGATTCAATAATTCCATCAAAATACGGATGTCTTCAAAATGTAAGCCCGTAGTGGGCTCATCGAGGATATATGTCGTCTTCCCGGTTTGTTTGCGGCTGAGTTCGGTAGCTAATTTCACTCTTTGTGCCTCGCCGCCAGAAAGGGTTACAGAGGACTGCCCCAGGGAGAGATATCCTAAGCCGACTTCTTGCAAGCATTGTACTTTAGCATGAATCCCTAGAATGGACTCAAAAAAGAGGACAGTTTCTTCAATGGTCATTTCTAAAACATCGGCAATGGATTTTCCTTTGTAACGGACTTCTAAAGTTTCTTTGTTGAAGCGTTTACCTTGGCACTTCTCGCAACGGATCTGGACATCGGGCAAGAAATTCATTTCTATCGTCCGCAAACCCGCACCTTCACAGGTCTCACAACGACCGCCTTTCACATTGAAAGAAAAACGCCCGGGCTTATAACCTCTAATCTTGGCTTCTGGGACTTCAGAAAATAATTTCCGAATGTCCGAAAATACACCTGTATATGTAGCTGGATTGGATCGTGGTGTGCGCCCTATAGGCGATTGGTCGATATCAATAACTTTATCAATGTACTCTAGACCTGTAATGGATTCATAAGGTAAGGGTTCCTTTTCTGCATGGTAAAAGTGGCGGTTTAGAATACGGAAGAGGGTTTCATTGATCAATGAAGATTTACCACTACCTGAGACACCTGTCATACAGACCATTTTACCTAAGGGGATGTGTAAAGTGACTTTTTTTAAATTGTTTCCACAAGCTCCCTTTAGGATGAGTTTGTGCCCATTACCTTTACGCCTTTTGTGTGGCAATGGGATGTTGAGTTCTCGTCTGATATACTTTGCTGTCGGGGTATCGGCTTTTGACAGAGCTTCTGGTGGACCGTTAAAAATCACCACTCCACCATGCTGGCCTGCTCCGGGACCGAGATCTACGATATGATCGGCTTGCTCAATTATATCACGATCATGTTCTACAACAATGGTAGAATTCCCCATTGCTGTGAGTTGCTTCAAGGCGCTGATCAGCCGATGGTTGTCTTTTTGATGAAGCCCAATACTGGGCTCGTCAAGAATGTAGAGTACGTTAACCAATTGTGATCCAATCTGTGTAGCCAACCGGATACGTTGAGCTTCGCCTCCAGAAAGCGTCTTGGTAGGACGATCTAGACTCAGATAGTCTAAACCTACTTTGAGCAAAAAACCGATACGATTACGCAATTCTTTCAAGACATCTTGTGCGATGAGATAATGTCTTTCTGAAAGGGTATCATTTATTTCACTTACCCAGGCGTATAATTGTTCGATATCGAGTCGGGCTATTTCAGTGATGCTTTTGCCTTTGATCTTAAAAAAGCGGGATTCCTTTCTCAACCTCATGCCCGAACAATCGGGACATGATTTTTCTTCCATATATTTTAATAGTGAAGCAGACCACATCATTTCTCCTTGGCACATTCTTTTTACATAAGGTATGATGCCTTCGAAACGTATACCGTAATCTTTGGTTACATTAGCGAATTCTAGATTGACTGAGAAATTTTCTTCCATACCATAAAGGATGGCTTGTAAAGCTTCTGAGGGAATCTTGTTGATGGGGTCTTTCAGGCTGAATCGAAATTTTTCAGCAATGGTCTCCAGTTGTTTGAAGATAAAAGAGTATGAAGATCCGTCTATGGGTTTTATACCTCCTTTGTTAATAGATATTGTATCGTCTGGAATGATTTTTTTGAGATTAACTTCTTGTATTTTACCTAAGCCCTTGCAATGTGGACAGGCTCCCTTAGGTGAATTGAAAGAGAAAGTATTGGGTTCTGGTGTAGGATAGGCGATACCAGTCTTAGGGCACATCAGATGCTTACTGAAATATTTTGGGGTGTTTGTTCCGTGCTCAAGAATCATCAAAACACCTTCTCCATGACGCATCGATGTAGCAATACTGCTTTTCAATCTTTGTGCGCTACCTTCATCTTTCTGAAGTTCTAAGCAGTCGATTAGGATCTCGATATCATGATTTTTGTATCGGTCTAGTTGCATACCAGGACTAAGTTCTATAATAGTCCCGTCGATGCGAACCTTCAAAAAACCACGTTTCCGGACTGACTCAAAAAGTTCTCGGTAGTGTCCCTTGCGGGACTTGACCACTGGGGCGAGGATCGTTATTTTTTTTTTCTGATAGCATTCGAATATTAATTTTTCGAGCTGTGCCGCAGTGTAGGAGATCATTTTTTCTCCGGTGGCATAAGAATAGGCATCGGCTACTCGGGCATATAATAGCCTGAGAAAATCGTAAATCTCGGTTATCGTCCCTATGGTAGAACGAGGATTTTTCGAAGTGGTCTTTTGTTCAATAGCTATAACAGGAGAGAGTCCGTCGATCTTATCCACATCAGGCCGATCGAGCCCTCCGAGAAATTGCCGGGCGTAGGCTGATAGCATTTCGAGATAACGGCGCTGTCCTTCAGCATAAAGAGTATCAAAAGCTAAGGATGATTTGCCACTCCCGCTCAAGCCAGTGATCACTACCAATCGGTCTCGGGGAATCTCTAAGTCAATATTTTTCAGATTATGTTCCCTTGCTCCGCAAATGCGTATAGCTTTATCCATCAAATATTTTCGTCTTCAAAATTTATTAGCTTAACCTTTTAGCCACTTGATGTCCAATCTCAGCTGGAGATTTCACCACATGGATATCGCATTCAGCCATGATTTGCATTTTGGTTTGAGCCGTATCGTCCTTCCCGCCCACGATAGCTCCGGCATGACCCATGGTACGTCCTTTGGGTGCAGTTTGTCCGGCGATAAACCCGATGACGGGTTTTTTGTTACCAGTCTCTTTGATCCATCGGGCGGCTTCTGCTTCGAGTTCTCCACCTATTTCCCCAATCATGACAATGGCATCTGTATCGTTGTCTGCCATAAACAATTCTATGGCTTCTTGTATGCTGGTCCCGATGATCGGATCTCCGCCTATACCTATGGCGGTAGAGATACCATAGCCAGCTTTAACCACCTGATCAGCTGCTTCATAGGTGAGCGTACCAGACTTGGATACGATACCTACCCTGCCCTTTTGAAATACGAAACCGGGCATGATACCTACTTTAGCTTCCTCAGCGGTAATGATACCAGGACAATTGGGCCCGATCAGTCGACAATCTTTGTTTTGGAGGTGATATTTTACTCTAATCATATCTGCGATGGGAATACCTTCGGTGATGCATACTATGAGGGTTATGCCTGCATCGGTCGATTCTAGAATCGCATCGGCAGCAAAGGCTGGGGGTACAAAGAGGATGCTTACATCAGCGCCTGTTTTTCTAACTGCTTCGTCAACAGTATCAAAAATGGGTTTTTCCAAATGTTTTTGCCCTCCTTTGCCTGGGGTGACACCTCCGACAAGTTGGGTTCCGTAAGCGATCATTTGTTCGGCATGAAAGGTGCCTTCTTTTCCTGTAAATCCTTGTACAATAACTCGGGAATTTTTATTGACTAGAATGCTCATATGCTATTTTTCAAAGGATTTTTTATAGATTTATAGTCATGATTTGGTAGATCTTTTAGGAAGTAGGACTCTCCTTGTAAATAATCCTGAATTCTTGGTTCTAATCACAGTCTATCAGAGTATAAAACTAAGGTAATTTCATATCATTTTGCTCTTTCTATGTAGGTGCCGTCTTCGGTATTGATCTTGATGCGTTCTCCGGTAGTGATGAATAAAGGTACTTGTACTATAGCACCCGTCTCTAACGTAGCCGCTTTGGTAGCATTAGTAGCAGTGTCTCCTTTGATACCAGGTTCGGTATAGGTCACTTCTAATATAATGTTGGCAGGCATCTCTACGGTCAACGAAGTTTCATCATCTACACGGAAGGTGATCATCACATGAATGCCTTCTTTGAGGAATTGAGAATTTTCGATCAGTGTTTTGGGTAAATGTACTTGGTTGTAGTCTTCCATATTCATAAAATGAAAACCGTTTTCGTCTTCGTATAAATATTGATACAAACTGGATTTTACACGAATTTCTTCTATCTTGTGTCCGGCTGGAAAGGTCTTTTCCAATACACGGCCGGTAGTCAGACTTTTGAGCTTAGTACGTACAAAAGCAAGACCTTTGCCCGGTTTGACATAAAGAAATTCTACAACTTTGTAAATGTTGTGATTGAACTCGATGCATAAGCCTTTTCTGATGTCTGCAGTTGATGCCATAGATAAGTTTTGAAAGTGATTATAATTCGTTAGAAGCACCTCTTTTGGTGTATCCTCTCATGATACCTCGTGATGAATTTTGTATGAATTGTATAATCTCGTCTCGTTCAGCTGTAGCATCGATCTCGGTCTCTATAATCTCTAAGGCTTGGGAAATATTGCGATTTCTTTGATAGAGCACTCTATAAATGGCTTGTATTTCTACAATTTTCTCTGGGGAAAATCCTCTCCGGCGTAAGCCAATGGAGTTGACACCGATATAGGCCAAAGGAGTCCTCCCAGCTTTAACAAAAGGTGGTACATCTTTTCTCACCAAAGATCCTCCTGCAATGAGTGCGTGTGCCCCTATCTTAGTGTATTGGTGCACTGGGCACATCCCACCGATAATGACCCAGTCATCTACCTCTATATGTCCTGCCAAGCCCACACCATTCACTAAGATGACATTACTGCCTAAGATACAATCGTGTGCGATGTGGACAGCAGTCATGATTAGGCAATTTTCTCCAACTTTGGTGTATCCCTGTGCGGAGGTACCCCTGTTGACTGTCACGTATTCGCGTATGATGGTCTTGTCACCTATATAGGTCAAAGTAGGTTCTCCGTAATACTTAAGGTCTTGTGGAGTAGCAGATATGACAGCCCCAGGATAGATTTTACAGTTTTTCCCAATGCGTGCACCCTCCATAATGGTAACATTGGGTCCTATCCAAGTACCTTCTCCTATTTCCACATCTTTATATATAGTAGAAAATGGCTCAATCACTACGTTGGAAGCCAACTTTGCTTGTGGGTGTATATATGATAAAGGTTGATTCATAATGATTTTGCTACTGAAGATCCATTAGGAAAATTAGTGTTTACTACTTGTGCCATTACTTCTGCTTCTACTACTACTTTGTCGTTGACATACCCGTAGCCTTGCATACGGACTATACCTCTCCTTATGGGCTCTAACAGATCCATTTTGAATATAAGAATATCTCCTGGTACTACTTTTTGTTTAAATTTAGCCTTGTCTATTTTTAAAAAATAAGTGGAATAGGCTTGAGGGTCGTCTACCCCATTAAGGACAAAGATACCACCTACTTGGGCCATAGCTTCTATTTGTAATACACCAGGCATAACTGGCTCTTGGGGAAAATGTCCTGTGAAAAAGGGCTCATTCATCGTAACATTTTTGACTCCTACGACATATCGATCTGTTAGCTCTAAGACCTTGTCTACCAATAGAAAAGGTGGTCTATGAGGCAATATCTTCATGATATCATTGATGTCATAGAGAGCTTTTTTAGTTAGATCAAATGTAGGGATACCTTTTCGTTTGGCTTGCCGGATATGTTTTGCCAATATTTTAGCTAATTGTGTGTTGACATGATGCCCAGGTTTATTAGCGATAACTTTGGCTTTTAACTTAACGCCGACTAGACTTAAGTCTCCTATGACATCTAAGAGCTTATGCCGAGCCGCTTCGTTGGGATAATTAAGGGTGAGATTATTCAGAGTTCCATTGGGTAGGATAGAAATGTTTTGCTTATCGAAGATCTTTTTAAGTTTTTCTTTGCTATGTGGAGAGATATCTCTGTCTACGTATACGATGGCATTGTTGAGATCACCACCTTTGATCAATCCTGTATCGACTAAATGTTCTAATTCGTGAAAAAAACAGAAAGTTCTTGCATTAGCGATTTGTTCTTTGAAATGGTGTATTTTTTTAAGGACAGCGTTTTGGGTACCAAGTACTTTAGTGCCAAAGCCTACCATTGTAGTCACTTCAAAATGATCTGCTGGCAAGAGAGTGATCTCGCCACCTGTATCTGGGTCGGCATAAGAAATTACTTCTTTGACCGAATAATATTTTCTTTCAGCGTTTTGTTCTATTATTCCAGCTTTCTCAAGGGCTTCAACGAAATCTTTGGCAGAACCGTCCATAATGGGTGGCTCTACATTGTCTAGCTCAATAGTGACATTGTCTAGATCCATTCCTGTTAGGGCTGCCAATACGTGTTCGATGGTATGGATCTTCACTCCATTTTTTTCTAAAGTCGTGCTTCTCTGTGTGTTGTTAACAAAAGAGACATCCGCCTCGATGTTGGGATGGCCTTCTATATCTGTTCGTACAAAGACAAAGCCTGTATGCTCTAACGCCGGCCTGAAAGTCAAGGTCACGTTTTTCCCACTATGCAACCCTATTCCCGTCAACGAAACTTCTTTTGCAATGGTTTTTTGCTTATCAAACATGGGTTTATGGTTCAATTTTTCTCCAATTGATCTAATCGTTTTGCCAAATCGGGTAGGTTTTTAAAATGAACATAACATCTTTTGTGTTGCTGTACGGGAAAAGCAGGAGATCCTTGTACGACAGCATGATCCGGTAAGTTTTTTGATACGCCACTTTGTGCTGCTATCTTCACCTGATCTCCTATTTTTAAATGACCAACAATACCCACTTGCCCTCCTATAATCACACCTTGGCCTATTTTAGTAGAGCCTGCTATACCTGTTTGTGCAGCAATCACTGTGTTGGCACCGATTTCAACGTTGTGTGCTACCTGAATCTGATTGTCTAGTTTAACACCTGAGCAAATGATAGTAGCATCTAGAGTGGCTCTGTCTATGGTGCAACAGGCACCAATTTCTACAAAATCTTCGACGACTACTTTACCCAATTGGGGGATCTTATGATAAGTATGCTGTGTATCGGGGGTAAAACCAAAACCATCGGAGCCAATTACACTGCCTGAATGTATGATACAATGTTTTCCTATGTGTGTAGCAGCATACAAATGTGCTCCTGAATATATGATGGTATGGGAGCCTATCTGAACGTCATCATCTATGAAAGTATTGGGGTATATTTTTACGTTGTCTCCTAAGATCACATTTTCCCCGACATAACAAAAAGCTCCGATGTAGACATTTTTCCCCATCTGCGCAGATGGGGAAATGAAACTGGGTTGTTCAATACCACATTTCTCCTTTTTCAAGGTTTCCTCATATAGGACCAGGAACTTTGTGAAAGCTTGATAAGCGTTTTCCACCTTGATCAAAGTGGGAAAAATCTCTTTTTCGGGGACAAAATCCCTATTTACGATCACTACTGAAGCAGTTGTAGCATAAATGTAGCGCGTATATTTAGGATTAGCCAAAAACGAGAGTGTACCTTTCTGACCCGCTTCTATTTTAGAAAACCTGCTGATTTGTGTCAAAGGATCGCCTACAACCTCTCCCTTTAAAAATTCAGCTATTTGTTGAGCAGTAAATTCCATATGTTGAGTGATTTGTATAAAGCCGGGCTCCATATGACGGCAAAAATATCACTTTTCTAAGGAAATAACGCCCTTTGTTTGGGGTGACAAAAATAATACTTACTAATGGATGAGGTAATCTTTTTATTGTCGAGTACTTCAGATACACTTAAGAGGTCTACGGTCTGGCCGTTTTTCATCAAGAGTCTTATGGGATTTTTGTGTGTATGGTAAGTAAGATTTTCTATTTTTGTCTGGTGGATAAAATATTCGGCTTGTTTGATTCCCAATAGTGTTTTGATCTGTTTTTTATAGGTTTCTAATGCTTCTTCCGAAAGCGGCGCATCTAAAACTTTCACAGACCACAATTCTCTTTTAATCAACATTTGACAAAGGTTTGAAAGGGTTTTATCTCGACAGGATTGCCATGCCTTCACAGCTTGCCATATGTCTGTATCATCGAGTTGTACAAAATGCTTGAGATCATTTTCTTTGAATTGTTTCCGATCTGTCACCTCAATATCCTTTTGAAGAAAATGATATAAAGATGGTGAAGCTGATAGGTATACACTATCTTTGATAAGCTCTCTGGCTCTATCGAATATTTTGACAAGTAATATTTCTGCACCTACGCTGGTTTTATGTAGGTAGACTTGCCAGTACATGAACATACGCGCAATTAAAAAACTTTCTACTGAATGTAAGGCTTTGGCTTCTACGACCAATTGCTCATCAACTACATTGAGCATGGAGATCAATCGATCGGCATTGATGCTTCCTTCAACTACTCCAGTATAAAAACTATCACGTTGTAGATAGTCCATACGGTCCATATCTAGCTGGCTTGAGATAAGTTGGTGAAGGAATTTTCTATGGTATTTCGATTCGAAAAGATCCAAAGCCAAATCTAGCGCTCCGTGAAATATTTCGTTGAGTTCAGCCATCAACATTTTAGAAATATCTTCATGAGTATTGCCTTTTACGATACCTTTCTCCAAAGCATGAGAAAATGGCCCATGCCCTATGTCATGCAATAATATAGCGATATAGACACCTCTTTCTTCATTAGTGGATACCTTTACCCCATTCATACGTAAGACTTTTACCGCTTTTTGCATAAGATGCAGACAACCTAAAGCATGATGAAATCTTGTATGCTGGGCTCCAGGATATACGATATACGAAAGCCCCGTTTGAGTGATGTGCCTGAGACGTTGAAAATAAGGCTGAGCGATCAGCTCAACAATCACAGGTTCTGAAATGGTGATCAGGCCATAAACTGGATCATTAATCTTATTTAAATTCCGATTCATTTCTTTGCTTCGAGATGAATAATAACTACCTTTAACCTCTGCAAAAATAAACCTTTTTAATATGTCGGAAAAAATTCTATGGATCGACGACGAAATCAATCTCTTGAAACCTCACATATTATTCCTCGAAAAAAGAGGGTATCGAGTAGATACGATTAACAACGGAGCTGATGCCTTGAATAGAATCCGTGGAGAAAATCATTATTCAGCTATACTTTTGGATGAAAATATGCCAGGCATCGATGGTCTTGAAACCCTTGAAAGTATCAAACAAATCAAACCCACATTACCAGTGGTGATGATCACCAAAAGCGAAGAGGAGTACATCATGGAAGATGCTATCGGTAGCTATATCACTGATTATTTGATTAAACCGGTCAATCCAAATCAAATTTTGCTTAGCTTGAAAAAAATATTCGAGGCTCGGAAGATCATCACCGAGAAGATGACAATACGTTATCAACAAAAATTTAGAGAGATTTCAATAGAACTGATGCAGGTCAATGATCTAGAAAGCTGGCAAGAACTTTATAGAAAACTCGTATTTTGGGAGTTAGAATTGGAAAAAACAGCCGATCCTGAACTCCTGAAAATCCTTGAAGATCAAAAACACGAAGCCAATCAACAGTTCTTCAAATTCATCAAAAATAATTACTGCAGATGGCTCCATTCTACTGAAGGACCGGTGATGTCCCACAACGTATTTAGGCAATATATCAAGCCACACCTAAGTAATAAAACACCTACGCTATTGGTACTAATCGACAACTTCCGCTACGACCAATGGAAGAGTATCGAACCCCTCCTTGCCCCTTATTACGATCTACAAGAAGAGCTTTTACATTATAGCATTTTGCCTTCTGCCACCTCTTACGTACGCAATTCTTTCTTTGCTGGTTTGATGCCTCTGGAAATAGAAAAACGTTTTCCAAAATACTGGAGAAATGATATCGATGAAGGAAAAAAAAATGACTTCGAAGAACTCTTCATGCATGAACAATTGAAAAGATTAGGTTTAGCTCACCTAAAATCTGAATATTACAAAATCAATACTACAGATGATGAAAAAAGGTTGTATCAAATTTTTTCTCAGATAGCCAACAACGACTTCACCGTTATAGTCTGTAATATCGTAGACATCTTATCCCATGCAAAAACGGACAACCACGTAGTCTCTCAACTTATCAGAGACAACGAAACCTACCGGGCCTTGACCAAAAATTGGTTCGAGCATTCTTTCTTATTAGAAACTATCAAAAAAGCTGCAGAAGCTAAGATACGTTTGCTATTTACCACCGACCACGGCACCATTTTCGTTACAGAACCTTCTAAAGTAATCGGCGATAAAGAAACCAATACCAACCTGAGATACAAATTAGGGAAAAACCTCAATTACAATGAAAAAAAAGTCCTTGTAGTACACAAACCTGAGGAATATTTCCTACCCAAACTCAACGTCAGTTCAAAATACATTTTTGCAAGAGAAAACGTGTTTTTAGCCTATCCCAACAACTACAACTATTACGTGAAATACTATAAAAACACGTATCAACATGGCGGAGTCTCCTTAGAAGAAATGATCGTACCTTTTTCCATTTTCGAACCGAAATGACACTATGGCTGTTTACTTCAACGTATATCTCATCGACCAATGGACCACTGCGGGGGAATATATCGCACAGCATCGCCAATATCCCATCATCGCATTTCACGGTGATATGGGCGTGGGAAAAACTCTCTTGATCCGTGTTCTTTGTCAATCCTTAGGTAGTGCTGACGCGATAAGTAGCCCCACCTTCTCTATCGTCAACGAATATACCATTGGAAAACACAAGATCTATCACTTTGATCTTTATCGTATAAAAAATGAAACAGAATTATACGATCTAGGTTATGAAGACTATTTTTATTCCGATGCGATTTGTCTGATTGAGTGGCCTGAAAGAGTCAAACATCTATTACCTAAGCCCCACCATAGCGTCATAATAGAAAAAAAGGATCAAGAGCAACGAATCGTTACCTTCAATTAAGATATAAAATCCCCTCCTCTTATACATATGGTCAGACGTTTAAGCTATTTTATATTCGGAGTGAGTTTAGGCCTGATCATTGTCAGTCTACTTTTCGGTCGCAGAGCCACTTCTTGTGCTTACTTCCCCAATCAACGGGTCTTGAATGATATCAAAAGAAAAGAGATTCATTTCCAAGCTGGCAAATATCCTCTTTCTTTAGGTTGCTATCACGATCCGGTTTTCATTCGGTCAAAACTTTTGATCAATGGTAAAATCAATTTTAGCGAAAGTCAAGCTCGAAAAAAACCTTTTCCTATTTATCAAATCCATTATCGAGAAGGCAACTCACAGAAAGAGATCATATTTCTAATCGAAAATCAAGATCGAGTAGCTATAATCAAAAATATCCGGGTAAAAAAGTAAATTTGCCCCTCACATTGCTCTATCCCACAAGTATTGAAGAAAACTAAAGAAGCAGATGAAAAGAACATATCAACCCTCGAAAAGAAAACGAGTCAACGAACATGGTTTCATTAAACGCATGAGAACTAAAAATGGCCGCAAAGTACTAGCCAGAAGACGAGCCAAAGGTAGAAGACAATTGACAGTCATTAAATGATCATAAGAAATTTATCTAATTTAGATCCTCTATCTCCTGCTATTTCACGGATTCCTGGCTTTATATGAACAAAAACCTAACAATCTCTCTAAACGATGCTTCCATATATCAAGGGAACTTTTTAGTTCTGAATAAAGTATACTTTTCCCTAAAACGTGGTGAGGTTTGTTATATCATCGGGAAGACCGGTAGTGGTAAAAGCACTCTCCTGAGGACTTTATATGGTGAATTACCTCTACCAAAAGGAACTGGTAAGGTAGTAGAATATGACTTGAGGCAACTCAAACGACGACAAATCCCTTACTTAAGAAGAAAGTTAGGTATTGTTTTTCAAGACTTTCAACTGCTTCCAGATCGGAATGTAAAGGAGAATCTAAAATTTGTATTGAAAGCCATCGACTGGTCGAACAGTCATAAAATAGATAACCATATCAATGAAGTTCTACACAATGTCAACATGCTGACCAAGAGACACAAACGACCTCACGAACTCTCTGGAGGAGAACAACAACGTGTGGTTATTGCCCGAGCCTTATTAAACCATCCTGAGTTGATCCTTGCTGACGAGCCTACAGGAAACCTTGACCCGGAGACCTCTCAAGAAATATTACAACTTCTTTTAAATATTGCTAGGGAGACAAATACTTCTGTCTTGGTAGCCACGCATGACCTGATCACTATCAAAAATTGTCCCGCTCGCATCGTAAAATGCGAAAATGGGAGACTTGTCGATCATGTAACCTAAACTCCCTAAAAATATCCACATAACATTTTCACACTGACCCTTACTTTCCCTCAAAACCACTGAATCATCCTGAGTCAAATCCGCCACGGTAGAAAAGACTCATTATCTCCATAATCACCATAGATGACAATATCGATAAGTTTACCATATTTTTCAATAATCAATTCCGGATCTATCGTGTATTCGATCACTTCATCATCATCATAGATAGAAGTCGAAACTATGGAATATCCTAATTACTTCACAATTTCACATGGAATGATATTATCCGGGATGCGTATCTCACTAACAGTCTTCTTACTTTTGAAATCCAAGGGTAATTTATTGGCTGATGATAAGATAACGGTGAAAAGGCCAGGCAAGGCCTTCTTCATGTTTTTAAAAACGATACTTGGTGTATAGGCTTCCTGTAGTAATAAATACGATTCAGCTCATTACAGATAAAAGAAAAATAAGCTTTTTCAAATTTGATATTTTTCACTCTAGCCAACCTCTCCATTGCCTTCATATGAATAATATTACAAACCTAGACCATAGACAGTGTCTGTGGGATAGATGATCAATGTCCTTTCTTCAAAACCGCTACAACCTCTTCTATAAAATTCATTTACTAATTTTTAGGATATATTTTTATTAATCGTATTATTATTTCATATAACGGTGATATAAATCTATTTTTTTAACCACGCATATCATCTGTTGTCATCTAAGTGGTCGTACGGACTAAACGAGCTGGAATGCATCAGATCCACCGAGTTGAGGATATGTACTACCGTCTTCTCCCAGATAAAATTTACCGTCTGTTTGGATCTCTTCACGGCCGAAAAATTGTCTTAGATCTCCAATTTCCACGATTCGGAGAATAAAATTAAGCTCATGAGTCCGGATATTGTATCGCTCTTCAATCATCAGACCAATATCTACTGTAAGTTCGATGGAACCCTTTCGGATCTTCATCTGTCTATAAATTTTGTCGAAAAGTTTTTTCCCATTTTCAGGAATAGATAAATAATACTGATAATATTGTCCAAGGTCTTCCTCTACAGCTAGAGTATAAAAACCTGCTAAGACAGCCAAAGCATTGTATTTCCTACTTTGTTGTTTCTGCAGATCGTTAGGGTAATACCCAGCCTCAAAAAGTATGCAAGGGTAGCCTAATTGTTGGAAACAATCTCCAGTAGCTGTAGGGTAAAATTCATCAGAATACCTTCCTATCATACCTGGTATAAGTAGGCTGAGCTGTTTCTCGATACAAGCAATAAAACCCATGGTTTTTTTTCTATTTTTTGTAATGGTACGTTGAGCATCCTCAGCTGGAGCCAGGAAAGAAAAGACAGCCGGTTTAGGAGTCGACCCAACGTGGTACATACTCCTCTGATCATGCAAATTGAAAAGTATGTCGGGACGAAATTGCTGTACTTGATCAAAAAGTATTCTAATCTCTGGAGACTGTAAGGCTCGTGCATCACGGTTCAGATCAATGTCTATAGCATTGCGGCGTTGAAAGTTTTCTGCTCCGTCAGGATTGAGCATGGGGATGAATGATATATCTAAACGAGCATTTAAGAACTGTGCTAATGGATCATTTTCTTGGAAAAAATTCAATACATCTAATAGTGCTGTTGTCCCGGTAGTTTCATCACCATGCATTTGAGACCAGATCATCACCTTTTTTTGTCCAATACCCCATGAAAGTTTAAAGACCTTCCTTCTTTCTACAGAATATCCAATAGGATCAATGGTGTAAAAATTTTGGTGTTTTTTGAACTCTACTAACAATTCGACATATCTAAAAACTCTAGATGAAATACTTTTTTCTTTGAATTGATCATAAGTTTTCTCTAACGAATAAATATCGAATTTCACAATAGAGATGTTTTTACAAATGTAAAAAAATAGTAAATGATTTTATTTATTTACATGTGTAAATAGATGATTATACATATTTGTAAATTTCATTTTTTTTTACATTAAACAGAATATGATTACTATTTATAAATTATTAATAATTAGTGTTTTAATTCATATTACCTCAATGTATAGTTTCGGTAAATTTTAATTATTTTCCCAAAAAAAATCTATAATAAAATCGTCGATATTTTACATGAATAAATTATTTACATTTATACATGATTTCCAGGATTGAAAAAATCATGTTGAATCACGGCTTATCACATGCTGCATTCGCTGACAAGATCGGAGTGACGAGATCAAATATTTCACACATATTTCCTGGTAGGAATAAGCCGAGTTTAGAAATTGTGTTGAAAATTCATGTAGCTTTTCCTGAGATAAATTTGGGTTGGTTGTTAACTGGTAAAGAAAATCCTACTGAAATCCTAAAGTCGATATCCTCTTCTCTACCTTTAGAGAATTATAAAATTTTAGAACAGTCTCAAACTGTCGAACGTATTATAGTATTTTTTGAAAATGGTATATTTAGAAGTTATACACCTCGTGTTGAAGACAAGGACCGTGAAACTACCCTAGGGGAATAACATTTTATACAGATAAAAGAGGTCTTTATTAAAGACCAATTTTTTATATATTTCTTATTAATTTTCACTTTTTATAGCCAGAGGATTTTTTTATTATATTCCTCTGGATTGGGTGGTTGGGAGAGTAAGTATTCTTCATCTGTATATTTTATACTGTCTGGCCCAGTGATACCCAGTTTCACCGAAAATATGATTCGATATCCTCCTTCAAGTTGATCTGCAAATCCGGGTATATCTAGACGAAGGCCCGACAAAGCTCATCTCACCCTTCAATAGATTGATCAAATGTAGGAATTTATTCAATTTATACTCACATAGATACCTTCCTATTCTAGAAATGTAGTATCCCTAGCCATAAAAATACCCCCCAGGTAGATATATCATCTTAATTTTATAAAACATAAACATAAGTTCACCTCTAACTACATGGATCTAAGAAAACCACCAAAAAAAACGAAGTTCTATGCTCATAACCGCTACCAATAAAAAAGATTATCCATCCGATAAGAAACATTAGAGTGATGGTTAAAAGATAATCAAAAATGTTTCTCCAAATCATTTCATGCATAAATAACGTTTTATTTTGGACATCCAATGATTTTTAATTATATTACTGTCTTCTTCGAAGACACTCATAACCATATCCATAACCGTGATTCAGCCGAATATATCCATTCAAGACAAAAGTCAAATTAGGACATTATCCTCTTCTGTATTTGTCATCTATAAGTAGTAATTGATCTCTATAAATGTAGTTGTTTCAAATGATGTAAAGATTGAGACATTAGAGAGAACTTCATCAATTCGTAGAAGTAGGCTACTAGACCTGCCGGAGGGGCATCTAAGACAATCTATTTGTACTCTTTCCTTAGATCATTAACCAGTTGGTCAACACTTCACTGAGCAATAATTCTGAAGGATTGGGTGGTACAGCTCCAAAGGTAAGTATATCTAAATGAGGAATTCTAGTATGATGAATGATCTATTCTTTTTTTATATTAAAATCGATAAAAATATTTGGTTTTCTAAAGTCCAGCCCTATCAATAATCTTCTCCTATGAATCAAAACAAATACAGAGGACAAATTAATATACACAAAGGTTTTCTCCATTCACCGGAAATAGATGAGATAACTAAAATAATCCTATTATAATTAGAATTATCTATGTACACACTGTTTTATTCAAAACAGTCTTTATCATAAATGAATTTTATATTTGAGCGGATTGTCCGAAAATTTTCTGTTATGCCCTAATTTAGGTTTGCTCAATATTACCAATATTATTATCATGACTACTTTCACCTATGGTACCGATCAAAGGTGCCTTGATGTACTTGATCACATCATCTATAACTTTTACCTTATTATCAAAAACCTCTCGTGCAAACATATACATCATAGAGGGTAAAAACCCTATCAATAAGGTAATAGCATAATTAAGCATAGGGCGCGGAGATATATAATATTGGTCAATATTTTTTACTAAGTTTATGATATCGATGTCTAACACATTGGATTACTTGATCATAAAGGCTTCATTTAATTTGATAAGCATTTGATTGTATTGCTGGTTATTGATGACATAAAACCATTATGCTTCTACATATTTCTGCTCTTTTGAAGGTAGTAAATATCCTCACTTAGCTGTCTATCTTGTACAATTGAATAATCAGATCATGGATTTGAGAACGCACACTGGTAACATAGTCATTGATAACACCGAGTGCTTGGGGCTTCAAAAAATAATCCGACGGTTAACTTCTCGAATAGATTTAACCGAAGGATTGTATATTAAATAAAGTTTTTGTTTTTCTTGATAAAACCGATTGATCGTCTGATATTATCCATTAAGGCGGAGTCATTAATACCCGCTAGAAAAGATAATATCAAGGACTTATAATTTCCTAATTGTAGTTACTCTCTTAAACAAGAGTAAGATTTTCAATTACCGTTATACACTTACCTTTTGCATATCTAGATCTACGGCACTTTTCAAAGCATTAGAGCCTCGGGAACTAAGGTCTATAATTCGGTATGATGACCTAAGCCTTTTAACTCTTCGAAGGATTTTAATATGGAATCCTTTATGATAGATAGCTTGGACTCTATAACATGGACAGTGTTTTTCAGAAACCCTATTTTTTACTCTAATTGAGTTTTGGTCAAGATCTCATTGGAAGTATTGATATAATCGACGATCTTATTGAAACTTGCACCTTTTTTATTAATACAGTAATCAACGAAGCCAATGGGTATTCGTCGGTAGCATTTTTATCTCTAGTCTGTATATGGCTGATCATTTAATTGATCGACTTATCTTTGAGATTGATCATGAATTGATAATGTTTAGTCTTGAGATATGGAAGACGGGCTTTGGATGATTTAAATACCAATCTAAATTTGCAGAGGGGCCGTTTTAATCCATTGACCAAATTTATATATGTCTTCCTCTTTTAGCTTTTCAGCATATTTTTTCAATAAAGTCTTCGTCTCGGAAAAAAGTTTTCCCACTTTTAAAATGATACAAACTGACACTCCTTATTTTTTTAACATGAAGTTTAAAAGTATGATCGTATATCATCTTTATATTAAAAGTTTGTCTAGCCCATTGATAGTAATTTTGATCATATTCGACAACGAAGACAATTTCTTTTTTATAAGCTTCAGTCGTTTTAATAGTACCTACTCGGTAATAGGTAGTCAAAAAGTCCAGAACCATCAATGACTTTTTCATTATGTGTCCGAGAAATTAAGATAACCTCTAAGGTGTCCTATCTTATCACTGACTCCTCCATAGATAAAATTTACCGAAGTCGCACTAGATAAAAAAGATTGACTCCCTATTTAGGGACATGAAGTAGGATTCATACTTTATATTGGTGGTCTACATACTTATTGAAAAGGAAAACCATGAGCAAAACTAAAAAAATACATATGATCACCCATTTCAAATTGATAAATAATCGATTCAGAAACCTGAAAAGGTTGATATCAAAATATTTTATTTCTGCTTTCTCGGATCAATTTTTATTTTTCATTTTGATAATAAATTAAAGTATATTTTTTAATAAAGTATTTATGCTTATGATAATAGCAAAAATACTTACTACTGTACCCAAAAGTGTACCTAAAGTACTGAGGGTATTGGTGCCTATAGAGCAACTCTTTTGAGATTTGAGAGATCTACTACGAGAATATCATTGGGTTGCAAGTAATAATAAAGAGAGTAGATGATACGCTCTTTAGTGAAATAAATTTATATGATATTATTGAACATCAATCTTATGGATTAATCTTTTTATTATAGCTATTGTGGGTAAGCCTACGGTTTACGCAATGGCATCCAAGAACATAACTTGGTTTTTATAGATCTCATAGAGGTCAGGCCTATTTACCCCCCCTGCAATGGTATAATTTATCCCTATCAGATATATTTTTACAAATACAGCATCTTTCTTGTACAAGGAATACAAATTATTTTCAATAGCGACCCGAGCTTAATTCATGTTTAGATTTACCACTTGTATTTTACCAACCACGGGGATATCTATGCTTCTCATTGGCTTCTCAGGTCAATACGTTAATATAAAATAATCCTTTATTGATTTGTGTGACCATTGGTAATGGGGGTAAACTACGATCCAAACAAAGCTACTAGATTGGGATCTCTAGCAACGATCTGAATATATAAAATATCATCTATTTGGAGTCTATACTCCTCCTTTTGGTAATAAATATATCCGTTTTGATTTAACTCAAGCTTAGAGTCTACTTGAATTAATCTAATTTGTTACAAGGCATTTGTGTAAACGTATTAAATATTTTCTATACTATTTCAATATTTTTTTTACTTGATAAATACTATCTAATAAGTATACCCCTGCATTTTACCTCTTTTTTAAAAAAATACTTATTTGAATGAGCATATGTCTATATCGGATTTGACTTTTGGGCAAAAGATTAGAAAAACACCTAGAGACATCAGATAAAATAGGATAAAAGATTTTTAGAACATCCCTCAATTTATAGATGTATTGTAAAATATTTTTATAACTACCGTAGCTTGCAAAAATCTCATCTCATACATTGGCCGATAAGGCCACTGTAACTTTTTTACTAGTGATCCGACTCAACAATATGGAAGTAATAGACGAAATCTCGAAAAAAGGCTTGTCGTAACGATAAAAAAGATCTGGGATAATATCTATGGGTTCTTTTTCTGCACAATAATATTTCATATATTCTGTCCCCAAGATATTCTCAGCTATCTTTTTAGCATCATAAGCCTCGTTAAACGCGTCGTCCTCAAATTAAATTGTAAAGGTCTTTATTTTTTTTCATTGGAATACCTTGAGGCTATTACCGTTACAATACTGCTATCATGACCTAACCCACCGCGTAAAAAAATCTAGCGGGAAGATCTCAAGCGATAAATATCAATTTAAAGGCACCTATCAATAATTTATGTAATTTTTTTTAGCTTGAAAGAAGGCTATTTTTTGTTTTTCCTACCCATAATAAGTCAGTACATACAAATATTTCCTTTACAAAACATTTTGTAATTTTAAATCTATTTATAAGTAACTTCCTGGTATAAGCTTAAAAGTATTTTAATGAATAATATGAAGAGCTAAGATATAACCGTGCTTAAAGAACGATCCAGCAGCATTAAGGTCAATATTTCTTGGGAAATTTTTATAAGCTATCAATACTTTCAATTTATGGCCAAATATAACAACCCAATTGTGATGAAAGTAATAAAGGGATTTCACCCCTGCACTATCTCAAAATAAATAAACCTTTTCTTGATGAACATCATAAATTACAAAGGCAAACATCCCAATAAAGCGATCTACAGCCTTTTCTCTACATTGGGTAATGGTATTAAGAAGTACTTCCATATCTGAATGTGAATTAAATAAGTGGCTTAGAGATATCAATTCTTTTCGAATGGTCTAATAATTATTTATTTATCCATTGAATATGATATTATGAGAAGCATAACTCATTGGTTGGTGTCTTTTCTATAGAGAGATCAATGATAGATAATATACTTTGCCCAAAACATATTTTGGCAAAAGAACTTTCATAGATTTCACTTTCTTGATCATCCGGTCCCCGATATTTCACGCTTTCCATAATAGCATCAATACAAGTGTCTTCTCTTCTTTGCTAATCGATATGATCTGCTATGCCGCACATAGAATTATTTTTTTTTTTGGATATACCACTTATTATTTCATTTGGAGCAATAATCTTTGAATTCCTGATCTACAATATCTAGAATTCTATCCTTATAACTAACCTTTTTAAATGATTTATTTTCTGCATCTTAACAATAATTAGATAAAATCACATTCTTTGTGGTTATAATTTTTTTTTTGTGATCTTAGCCTGAAAGCCTATCACAATACTCCTTTTAGGAACAAACTTTGCTACTACACTCCCTGCAACTACAATCACATCATCTTTAATATTTACTTCCCGAGAGTATGGTAGAGTTTAATCCAATAAACACATCACTTCCTATGTTGATTTTTTATATATAAATGTCGCATTCCTTTATCATCCTTAAAAGTCATGTACTACCATCATGTGTTAGGAAGGGAATACCTATTATAGTGACATTATTTCCTACTTAATGAGAAATGGTTCACTACCAAATTTACAGTCAAACACCCTACAATTTCCACTCATCTTCACTCCTAATAAGCGGGCATATTTTACTCCATCTTTCAATAGGTATTTGTGAAAATATATTTTGATCTTGGATAAAAGACTCATGTTACAAACTATCAATCACTTTTTCTACTTGCTGAGCGATATATTTCGGATCAAACGCACTAAAATCTTTTTCTTTGTGAATAAAAGATTCTCTAAATTCATTATCCAAAATCATTCTTTTTAATCCTTCGTAAAGCTTCTCCTCTGAATTTTCTACCAACAAACCCAACTCACCCCCCTTAAGGAGTTCTGGTGGCCCAACAACGTCTGTAGAAATAATAGGCTTGTTAAGAATCAACGCCTCTAGTACAACATAAGACATACTCTCATAACGGGAAGACATCACAAATATATCTGCTGCCCGAACATATGGATAAGGATTTATCTTATATCCAACAAGCTTAACGATATCATCCAATTCCAATGCCCTAATTTGATCGGATAACTTATTCCGATCAGGGCCCTCTCCTAAAATACAGAGCTCAAAATCAAAACCTTGTTTCCTCAATTTATGACAAACATTGATAAGCCTATCAAAACCTTTTTGTAAAACAAGTCGGCCCATGGCTAACAATTTTATTTTTCCATGTTTTTCTTCTAAATGGAATTCATTTGACTGCCTTATCAGTTCATCTATATCGATTGGATTATAAATCATATGTGTCTTATGCATCAACTCAGGCGATAATGAAAATAAAACATCTCTGCATTGTTTGGAGACAACAATTATTGTATTCATTTTATTAAGACAGGATAATGTAAGTTCCTTTTCCCTTTCGGTAATCATGTTATAATTAGCTTTTTCTTCTAGATCTATATGCACCCAAGCCAATTTTTTAGACTTCAAAGGACTTCTTACCAATCCTATCGCCATGTTTTCAGTAAAAGCAATTTCTACGTCATAATTTTTATTTCTTAATGTCCAGAAATAAATCAGCAAAAACCGTTCAAAAATCCTCCCCTTAAAGAAGTAATAAGTTTTTTGAATGGATCGAATCCATAAGGTGGAAGAAAGAAACTCATCCCCCTTGATCAAATAATAAAGCTTAACTTCTTTAGGTAAATCATTTAAATAGGGTCCTGTTTTACAATTCAATAAAAGATCAACTTCATATTTGGAATGATTTATATTTTTTAACAAAAAAATCAAGGATTTCTCCGATCCTCCACCTTCCAAGCTAGCTATCCTGATCAGTATTTTTATTTTATTCATTTTTTTAGATTATTTACTTTTATATATGATAGATTACTTATTCTACTTGCTGAGCTATATAGTTAGGGTAAAACACACTAAAGTCTTTTTTCTTACGAACACAAGACATTCTCAATGTTCGATCTGTGAACATCCTTTTTAAACCTTGATAAAGTACTTCTTTAGAATTTTCTACGAATATGCCCCTATTTTTCTATCTCTCAAAAATTCTCTTGGTCCGACTACACCGGTATATACAATAGCTTTATTAAACATCAAAGCTTCTAAAACCACATAAGAAATACCTTCGGCTTGTAACGGTATCACAAATATATCTATTGCTTGGATGTAAGGATATGTATTTTTTTTTAATACCCCATAAGTTGAACAATATATCCTAATCCTAAATGTTCTGATCTGACTGATTAGTCTATTTATATCAGGAGCTTTTCCTAATATAGAAATATTAAAATCAACCCCTTCTCATCTTAGTCTATGGAATACATTGATAAATCTATAATTTCTTTTTGATAAATATCCAACCGATCTACAGTTATTAATTGCAATTTTGTATCTTTTTTTCTATAGTAATATTACGAGACTTTCTAATAGTTTTTTCTATTTCAATAAGATGATAAATAATTCGTATCTTGGTTTTTAATTCGTATCTTGGTTTTTAAATCAAAATATAGTGAAAGTAAAACATCTCTACTTTGCTTAGATACAGCAACCACTACATCCGTACTTTTCAAGGAAAACAATATGACTTTTCTTATTCGAACGTAATAGTTAGCTTCTAAATCACCATGTACCCACCCCACTTTCATTAACTTCAAAAGGATCTTAATCAGTTGTGTGATAATAATATGCATAAAACTTATCCCTACATCATACCCTTTATTTCTCAATTTAAAGCTATGCAAAAAACATGGGGAAACCCTATAAAAATCATGTCTGATACGTCACATCTCCTGTAAAAATCTAATAATAAACATTTTATATAAAAACTCCATTTCTTTTTCCTATGTAATATAAATTAATCTCCCTGGGTATCTGATCCAAATAAACACCGCTTTTACAATTCAAAATAAGATCAATCTCATACTTTGAGTGATCTAAATATTTCAAAACAATGACGAGAGATTTATCTACACTGCCCCATTATACGAACCTTATTATAAATACTTTTTTTTTCATCTTAATTAATAATTAAAGTTGACTATTCTATATTAGAATAATTCTTAGCATTGAAAAAATAAAATCTACTAATAAGTATCTAAATTAATAATAAGCTACAAAAATACATACATTACATACGCGAATATATCGACCATTTCATTCCATACATATCAATAAGTAGGATAGACAACAATATAAAATTTCCACCAGTAATTGCACTATAAAACACACGCATCTTAACTTTTATTCTAGTCATTATTAAAAACTAATATTCATAAATATATTTTACATATCCCCCCATATCACATGAGATAAAAACAATATTTATATACTTTTAAAGTATAGCGTGAAATATATAGAAATAACTAATCTTTTTAAAGGAAAAAACATAAGGAATAATAATAGAATAGGTAATGGGATTTTAAATGTTGACAAGTTTTCTTTTTTAAATGCTTGCAAAATATTTGTTTCCAAAAGACGTGGGAAACAATAAAGATGTAGTGTAGAAATAATCAAAATCAAATAAACATTAGAAATCCTATTCATTCCTTCCCAAATACCAGCAGAATTCAATGATATTTTTTCAATCAAATACCTTCGAACAAAGGTAGTCACAGAGGAGGCTACCAAAGTATATACCATAATCATCAGAGTAAAATGTAATAACCTTTTAGCAAATCCCCTGTCGTATCCGCAATATAAATTAGCTATAGACCATATAAAGGTTTTCTTTTTCGTGTCAAGAAAACGACTAAAAGAAATAAAATAACCTCAATAAGCACTAAAGATAATAAAAGTCTATATTCTTTAAAAAATAATATAGGCATTAATAAAAAAATCAATAGTAATAAACATGTTACTATATTAATAATTATACTAAATATATAATATTTTTTTTCACTTACGATAGTAGAAAGCTAGAATTTCAACGAAAAAGTGAAATAATACATCCAAGAACTTGTATAATACTTGAATATTCGTGAGCATTAAATAAACAGATATATATAGAATTTAAAAAAACATTAGAATAAGATAAATCATTATTAAAATAGAAAAATAAAAATCCGATAATCTTTTTCTGTTTGAAAGGATCATTCTTACACCCTGCCAATATATTTAATTACTGCAGTATCCATAAATAAGCCATAAGCCGTTCGTAAAACACCTAGTAAATTTTTAAACTATCCAGCCAACCCAACCCCCTCCAGCACCTGTCTATACATGGAGATTACCTTTACACATAATAGACCAGTGAATGTTTCAACAACTTGCACTTAGTAAATTTAAATAATAAATTTTAATAAATTATAAACGAAAAAAAATTCGTATACTATCTGATATAAAATTACATATTTTCTTTATTAAAATCATTAATTCAAACTTTATTTACCCCTACGATCTATAGTTGTCTCTATAAATACTTGGTGAAGTTCAACGAATAAATAAAAATCATCTTCAATTCATTGTTGTCGAATGATATTCTTCATCCAAATTAATCTATTTATTCTAAATAAAATCCAAGCTCTCCAAAAACTCCTCTTCACTCAAAATATGCGTCGTACTGATCTCTTGAGCCTTTTTCAATTTAGATCCGGCTTTTTCGCCAACGACCAAGAAGTCGAGCTTTTGACTGACTCCACTCAAGATCATTCCTCCCTGAGCTTCCACCATCTCTTCAGCTTTTTCGCGGCTCATGCGAGACAACTTTCCTGTAAATAAAAAGGTTTTTCCCCTAAACACACCTTCTGTAATTGTACCGGCCAAGACTTCTTGTTCAAACTGAACCCCGGCTTGTCTCAGCCTTTCAATAAGCTGCCGATTTTCCACTCTCGAAAAATATTTTTTTAAACTTTTGGCAATTTTTTCTCCCACATCATCTACAGCGATCAATGCCTCATCATCAGCCGCAATCAACATATCGATAGTATGGAAATGACCGACCAATTTCCTAGCAACGGTCTCCCCAACATGTCGGATGCCCAGTGCATACAACACTCGTTCAAAAGGAACTGTTTTGGATTTTTCGACCCCCTCGATGATGTTCTGTACAGACTTTTCAGCCATACGCTCTAAGTGGATGAGTTTCGCCGGCTCCAAAATATACAGATCAGCCACCGTACGTAAGATACCCGCTTGAACAAATTGTTCAATGGTCTCTCTACCTAAACTGGCAATATCCATCATTTTACGGCTAACAAAATGCTGAATCTTGCCTACGAGTTGTGGCGGACAGGCTACCTCATTCGGGCAGTAGTAAGGTACCTTCCCCTCATTTCTCACCAATGTGGCATAACAGGCAGGACATTTTTCCAAAAAATACACGGGAAACGCCTCAGGTGAACGTCGGGTCAAATCCACCTCCATGATCTTGGGGATGATATCCCCCCCTTTTTCCACGAAAACCGTATCGCCATAACAAACTCCGAGATTTCGGATGATACCTTCGTTGTGTAACGAGGCCCGTTTGACCATGGTACCAGCTAGCAATACTGATTCGAGTTCCGCTACAGGGGTGACTATCCCAGTGCGTCCGACCTGGAAGCTAACATCTAGAAGTCTGGTAGCTACGCGCTCAGCTTGAAATTTATAAGCAATGGCCCAGCGATGAGATTTAGCCGTATGCCCCAAATGAATCTGTTGCTGATAAGCATTAATCTTGATAACCACCCCGTCAGTCTCATAAGGTAAATTGTGTCGGGCAAAATTCCAATATTTGATAAAGTCCGTGACTTCTGCCATAGTCTGACAAAGGCGTGCCGTTTGAGGAACTTTAAATCCCCATTGGTGGACATACTCCAAAGCCTCATACTGCGAATCAAAGGGAAGCTCTTCTCCATGTACTGAATAAATCAGGCAATCCAAGGGACGTTTAGCTACCTCACCACTGTCCTGGAGTTTCAATGTGCCACTGGCTGTATTGCGCGGATTAGCGTATGGTTCTCCACCATTCTTAATACGCTCTTGATTCATCTTTTGAAAACCAATTAAAGGCAGGATAATTTCCCCACGCACTTCGATATCTGGAGGGTACTTACCCCTCAATTTTAATGGCACTGAGCCTATAGTCCTTATATTGGCAGTAATCTCATCGCCTTGCCGACCATCGCCACGCGTCACAGCGCTCACCAAACAGCCCTCATGATAAATCAAACTGATCGAAACACCATCATATTTGAGCTCACAGACGTATTCAGGTGGACTTTCGAGTTTTTTTTTCACACGGTTTTCCCATTCTAGCAGATCTTGCTGATTGTAAGTATTATCTAGGGAATACATCTGCTGGCGGTGAGTAACGGTGTGAAAGAGCTTGGTGACCTCTCCGCCTACCTTTTTAGTTGGCGAGTTGAGGTTATCAAATTCGGGATATTGTTTTTCTAAAGCCTCCAGCGCCCGAATTTTCTGATCAAACTCAAAATCGGAGATATCTGGGGTATCCAAAACATAATACTTGTAATTATGTTCGGTGAGTTCATCCCGTAGCTGTACTATACATCGCTGTATATCTTCTTTATTCATTCCGATTTAAAAGTGGGCACCAAAGTTATGAATTGTTACAAAAAAATTCATAGTTAATATTCTTTTGCTAAATTTGCAATTTTTTGGATTTAACATCTACAATAGACTGGATAATAATAGAATATTTTATTAAAATAGGTTTCACATTATTTTTGACCTGTATTGATCAACTGTTTTTTTTTGAAAAAGGAATTTACTAAAGTTTTACAGGCTAAAATAGATAAAATAAAAGTTTTATTTTTCAATAATTATATTAATTTAATCATTTTTTTTATCAACAATGATATTAGTCTTCCAGACCATTTGAGCCCTGAAAAATATCAGTGATAAGTTTTTGATGGGCTATGCCATCTTGATCGGTATGATCGGTTTAGCTTCTCAAAAGGTCTTTACTGATCTCTCGAGCAGCGTTTTCATTTTTATTTCTCAACCTTTTCGTGTATGAGATTACCTCAAGCTCTCGGGACGGGATTGCCAGCTATGTACAGGAGATTACGCTTCACAATACAGTGACCTGGACATTACAAAATAAAAAGGTCCTCATCCAAAACAGTAAAATGAATGAAAAAACCATCATCAACAAGGACATTGGCATCGACTATACTTCTAATATCGATAGTGCAGTAAAGATTGTTCAAAAGGGGATTCAAAAACATCCCTCATCTATCGATGGGTGGACAACTGAGGAAAAAATCTTGGTCTACTTCAAATGACTGTAAAGGTCACAAACTTGGGTGATTTCTATGTCAATTTCAGATCTTTTGCCTGGTCTTAAAACAATATTAAAAGCATGTATCTCGAATGAGAAATACTCAAAAAGATGAGATAACGATTTGACCGTAAAGGTATCGAAATCCCTTTCCCGTACAGGACTTTAGCCTTTCAAGAACCAACCATCATCGCAAACCTATCGAAGGTCCTTAACAATCAACACAGGCCTTGAGCATCCGGGGGTAACCTTGAATATCCTTTCGGATCTCCACCTCAGTATAACCAAGCCTCTCAATCAGCGAAGCAGTCTCAGTGGCTAAAAACTGATTGATCTCAAAATAAACCACCCCCCGTGCACTGAGTTTTTGTTTGGCCCAACTGGCTATCTTCCTATAAAAGATCAATGGGTCTTCATCAGGGACAAATAAGGCTTCGGCTGGCTCATACTGATATACATTGGGGTGCATCAGTGCCTTTTCACTTTCTTTGACATAGGGTGGATTGCTCACGATCACATCAAAGAATGGCCAAGACTCCGATAGATCCTGCAAGATATCAATTTGATGAAAAAATACTTCCACGTTATGTTGGACAGCATTTTGGCGTGCTATTTCCAGGGCTTGAGCTGAGATATCTAAGGCATGAATTTTTATCTCAGGCGATCGATGCTTTAAAGAGATAGCGATACAACCACTACCAGTACCCACATCGAGCAAACGAAGTGGTCCCTTCGATGCTTGGTCAGCGATCACCCACGAAATGAGCTCTTCAGTCTCTGATCTAGGGATTAGTACCCTTTCATCGACAGTCCAATCTAAGTCGAAAAAATGAGCCTGCCCCAATACATATTGAATTGGCGTATTACTTTTCAAAGCTGCGAGCCCCTTCATCAACTTTTCACGAACGATTTCGTCGAGTATCTCTTGATCGATCAATCGAAGACGAACAGTAGCTTTATCACATTCAAAAACCTTGATTATCAACATAAAAAATATACTTTCGCGTTCTTCCTTCAAAGGATAGATCTCTTGAAGCACCTCATGAAAAATAGAATACAATTCGTGGAGTTTCATACTACAAAAATAGATGTTTTCTTACCCTATTCATTATAAACAATTAATAAGTCACTTCTTAAGTGATAACTCACATAAAAAATAATAAAAATTTAGTACCATAATTAAATATAATTATATTATTATATTATTTATTGATTTAATTAATAAAATCAGTATTTAAAAAATATATATAAAATAATAAGAGAATATCGAAAACTCTAAATAAGGTAGGTAGAACTTAAACCTTTGTCCTATAAATAGTATAGATTTCCCACAAGTAGCAGACTTTCCTAGATTTGATGATTTTCCTAGATAAATAATTTCTGCTTGCGCTTCACAATGTCACATTATGACATTGCAAACGAAAACAACGGCTGATAGCCACTCTTTTTTTCTTAGTATCCTTATTTATTCGAACCCCTTTGTTTTGAAAAAATATTTACATTAACCAAAATATCAAGCTCATAAAGCAACGCTCTATCCTCCAAATATTCTTTCTGACTGATTTTTTTTTGAAAAGCGTACTACACTATATAGATACAAGAATACCAGGTCAATGGTAAGGTACATTTCTCAAAGGTATAGCCATACCTTTTGCCGAGGTACACCCCACCTACCCACCCTAATTACTACTTATTGATACAAGCCATCTCACCGATGAGACGGTAACATTTTCTCTCAAAACCGAAGCAGGAAATTTCCTACTCAGAATCCGGACATTTGGCATATACCTCATTTGGAAAAACATCTAAATTCAAGGCTATCAAGACTTGCCCCCCCCCTTACTATATACACAAAAGACGTCGCATTAGGCACAGTAGTAGCCACTAAACAAAAACCCTGATCAAGTGCAAGGTTGACAAGATCATTTTGAACATGGCAGAAAACAAATTTCTCAAGGGCAAAATATCCTGCAGATCCTCGACTATACCCCAGAGAAGTATAGATCGATAAAAATCAACTAAAACATCCAGATAAAAGAATAAAACACCATGATAATGATCAATGGGCACCACACCTATATGAACTACAAAGAGCTTCTGAACTATCTGAGCAACTTTCCCAAATATCCTATCCAATGAGTAAAGGTCATCTCAAACCACTCGACCAAATACAAAGCGCCAAAGGCAGATGAAGCATCATCAATATCCATCCACCAACAAAAAACCAGACAATGGCATCAGTGGCACCATCCTCTCTCAATACACCCAATGCCAACGCCTAAGACACAATCGATACGTCATGCTTGATGCTCAAAATCAGCTAAAAGCTCCCCATATCTGTGATGAGAACTTATGAATGGAAAAATTTATTAATCAATAATCGCCTTGTAAAATATCTTATTACCTCAAACATCCGATATAATAATCGCAGAAAAGACAAGTGAAATATGATCGAGAAACAATTTCAAGTCAAAACACTTTATGAGATTAAAAAAAAGCACCCCATCAGTATGGAAATCATGACTTTTGAAGTTAATAGTAAATATTATACCAAAAGCAATATACTCAAAATAGTTGGGTAAAATAATACCAACCTACTTAGCTAATCTTGGGAAAACGTTGACTACACCTACCATCTAGAAGATATTTAATATGCTTTAAACCAGATAGTTCAGATCAAAAATTGGAAATCATAGCCAACATTTTTTATACTTATAATTCAGAAGGAAACTTCTATATCAACCAATATAAAGATACCAATCAATCGAATCAATTGCGATTACAGCCTCAATAGAGATCAGATATATTCCGCTCAAAATTAATATATTAAACCTTTCACTTGGGCCAAACTCGAGACGGAAGCCAGGTATAGCCTAGTATGTAGTAGAAAGCGCATCGATTTTGAATATATCGCTGGTGATCAACACCAACTCGATCCCCAACGCAGCAATGCTTTTGACTATGATGAATAGATCACTACCGCTTATACCAGCCCTCCCTACCGAAGACCGCTTTCGTACAGACACAGACATAGAGGCGCACAGGCCGGACTGGGCACTGAATACGCCATAGGTAAAGGATTATCTCCAAAGATCAATCAAAGCCAAAAACGAGAGTCTTGAGATCTATTAACCAGTCTCTTGCTCCTATTACCGAATGATGTCCTAGCCAAGTTATGAAAGCCTAAACACTACGTTCTATTATATGACTTACTATCTCAGTTTGATAGGTAATACCAAACTTAGGCCAAAGTAGATTAATACTTGGAAGTTAAAATACAGTTATGAAAAAGGTCTTAATTTATTCCTATTTTTCAATAATGAAAGACAACATCTTCTGAACTTATCAGACCCCTCCTAGATAAAAAACATCCAAGTACGTATGGAAAAATTTAGATGGTTCACAAGATCTAGGGATATATATCGGCAACCGACATACACTTTTACCTTGGTAAACAGTGATATCTAAAACTTTATGGATAAAAAAATCCATACAATCCCGGTTTAAAAATTTGGAAGATAGCGATCGATCTGTGAGTATGATTTTCATTAAGCTCACCCAACAATTTTCTCTACCCAAAGATTACAAAGTGGAAGTTTACGAATTATATAGACCTTCATAAATTGAAGGGCAAAAAACTGTGTCATAAATCTATTATTTCTCACTGGGAGTTTATAAAAGTTTCAAAAGCTGATAAATTTTTAGTATCAATATCAACGATCTGTCCAATACCTACAACTACACTATGAAAAGCAAACAAAGAGATCTGAGATCAGTACGATCCAAAAATATTCTAACGAATAGATATATTTCATTTTCTCTGTGCGGTACAATTTCTGCTCTGGCAAGGGGACAAAAAAATCGAAATCAAGAAGAACAAAACTGAGTAAAGTAGAAGATATTGTTATGACGATAGGCGTCTTCCGAAAAACCTTGATAGAGTAGAGATAATTTAAATTATAATTAATATAAAATTAAAAATTACTTTTGAAGTATTAGTAAAATAAATTACTAATTTTTCAGTAAACTAAACAATATAAACTTAAAAGCAGATTTACTTCTATCAAAAAGTAATTTACAAAAGAAAGCTGTTTAAGCTTTACATATGATAATAATTATAAACATTTTACTATTAATTATAGTAATTAAATTTTGGATGAAATAAAAAAGCAAAAACAATTTATCTTTTCTCAAATCTATCAAAGAGGGTAAAAATTATGGTTACTATTGAATAAATCTCATTTTCCCCAGGGCTTATAAGCCCTGGAGGCTTCTAATCACTCTCTTATGTATAACCCTTTAAATTCAATACGATGAAAACAAGTTAATTCAATAGTTTTGTTCCGTATCAGGCCAAATGTGTGACTTACAGTGCTTATAATAATCACTTTTTTTATTGAAGCCTTTATTCAAGGATTTATACGAAGCGGCTGTAGCGGAAGGTAATATCCCTCAGCTTGAGGAGGTATATCCCGACTTTTACCATGCACTGATAGATAAGGGCTTCTTCGTCTCTTAATACGAGGACGATCGTGAAAAGGTCAAAAAAACCGCGATAGTATTTCTACTTCGAGAAAAACTTCTACCACCTGATCATCAACTCAACGATGAATGGCAACTTCAAATACTAGTACTGCTATGAGAAACACATCAAAAATTCTCGTATGAATTCACAGACTATCACAGCTATTCAGACCTTCATCGAAAACAAGCTCAGCCAAAACCGACAGATCAAACCTTTCACCCTTTCCTGGTTTAGTGGTAAGTTTCTACTCTACTTTGAAAAAGCCGTACCACCCATACTCCATACGGCCAAAGCCACCACCGAACTCCTAGGCATAACCGTTCAATTAAATTTCACAACCAATAAGTTATCTAATCAATGAGAAGCAGTTACCCTTATTCCACTAATATGGTGTAGACCACTTTCAGATCATTCTGGATGGCCACCCGCGACAAGCACGATAATATATGCTTCATAAGTGCAACGCAGGGCTCTTATCAAGAGATCGTCGACAACATCCAATTTTCCATGTCGAAATCAATTCAATGTTACGGCCCGCATCAATTATACCCAAAAAATCTCAAAAACATAGAGCAAATCACTGACGATTTTAAAAAACTTGGCACTAAGATGCGGAAATACTTAACCTTCTCCTTCCACCCCGTATAGCAAGATACAACCCAACCCGAGAAAGTCAACTACCACAAGCTCAAGGTGATGAGCTACTTCAAACAAAAAAGGCTCCCCATAGCATCATCTCAAGGCAATATTGATAACGTTCGGAACTCTTGCTATGCCGACAAAAAAACACACGACGATCAATTATAACGGCAACATCTTCAAGTGTACTGCCCACGACTTCACTTCGGAGACCAAGAACGGCATACTATATCATCTCATAGCATCATCAACTGGAATGAGAAGTATTACCAACATTTCAATGCCAAATTAAAAATCCACCTTACCTGAAATGTCCAATCTCGCCAATATGCAACGGTAGCTGCTCGCAACAAACCCTGGAAGCAACAGGTGAATTCCGTGTACTGGAAGATGCAGGTATGAGTAAATAATTAATGGTTGTAGAGAAATTCCTACGCCAACTGGTATAAGCTATTGGAAGACCCCCAAACGCTATGGGCTTTAAATTCTTCTCCAAATACGATCATATGGATTGTGGACCTGCTTGCCTGCAAATGATCGCACAGCACTACGGTAAGCACTATTCCTTGCAATACCTACGCAAAAAATCCTTCCTCTCACATGATGTGGTCAGCCTACTTGGCATCAACAAAACGGCTCAGGATATCCGGTCTGGAAATCCTTCCCCTACAACTCAGGTTTAAACAACTCCTTGAAAACGCTTTGATGCCTTACATATTCCATTGAAACCAAAATTATTTTATCGTGCTCTACGACATCCACCGAAATCCACTGACAAAAAGTACCGCTTCTACATAGCCGACCCCGATCATGGTCTAAGCTCGCATCCATGCCGAAAATTTCAAAAAGTCCTGGGTTTTAGCTAGGGCAGCCAAGGCGTGGCTATGTTTTTTTCAACCGACAGAAGCCTTTTCCCAACTCGACGAGATAATGGCGCACGCAGCCCCGTATATCACTCGACTTCCTCCTCTCCTAATTAAAACCGTGCTACTGGAAACTCTTTGGAATTTTTATCGGCTTGCTCATCGGCGGTTTGATCACACTAATATTCCCATTCCTCACTCAAGCTTTGATGATCAAGGCATAGGTGGGAAAAACCTCTCTTTAATCTGGGCATTGCTTTCCGCCCAATTATTTTTATTCCTGGACAATTCCGTCATCAAAGTCCTGCGCAATTGGATCATGCTCAATATTAGCACACAGATCAACATTAGCCTAGTATCAAATTTTCCTAAAAAAATCCATGAGGCTGTCGATCCATTTTTTTTTAACACGCCGCTCATTGGTAACTTCACCCAACACATCCACGACCACAAACGCATCGATAGCTTCTTTACCTCTGAGAGTTTGCTCACCCTCTTTTCACTTATCAACTTCTCTATCTTTTTCCTGGTACTGGCTCTATACAGCCGAAGAATCTAGCTCATATACATGGTATTAACCACTCTCTGGCCATCGGCTGGATCTTCCTATTCCTTAGAAAACGGAAATTGCTCGACTATACTTCGATTCCAACATCAGACAGACAATCAAAAGATCCTATACAAACTCATCCACGGCATGCAGGAGATCAAGCTCACCCAATTTGAGCAACACAAACGCAACCGCTGGGATGAAATCCCATTGAAACTCTTGCAAATCAAACCGACGTGTCCTAGCGCTGGATCAATGATAGATCGTGGGCTACAACTTCATTAACCATCCTAAAAACATCTTGGTAACTTCTTAGCGGACGAGGCAGTCATCGCGGGACCGGATCACCTTGAACACCTTAATGAACGTCTCATACATCATCGGACAGATGAATAGCCCATTGAACCAACCGATCAACTTCTTAAATATCCTATAAGATGAACGAATCAGCCTAAAACCATCTAAGTGAGATCTACCTACAGACGGATAAATAAGGTTCATAAGATGCCCCCCTCCCCATCAAAAAAGCAAAAAAAACTCAGAATACATTCTCTCCCAAGATGCTTATAAAGAGGGCATCCGCGTTCATGGCTCGGTATTTCAACACGAAAGCCCACCCCTCTATCTCCTATGCTCTAAGACGTCGAACTATAGATCCCTCCCCCAGGTGAAAAAGATGGCCATTAAATGAAACTCATATTGCGATTTTATCCCCCTAGCGATGGTGAAATTTTTATCGATGGTGAGGACTTACAAAAATCTCTGCCCAAAACTGGAGAAACCATTGCGGTGTGTTTATACAAAACGGACATATCTTTTCGGACACCATCAAGCGGAATATCGCCACGGTTTACGAAACGATTAATGATAAAAAACTTTAGTATGCCATAAAGACTGCTTGTCTGACAGACCTCATCTCTTCCCATACCCTTTTGGTAGCAAGAACTAAGATAGATGCCGCTTAGCAATGGCATCAATGGGGGGCAACGCCAACGAATTCTCATCACCTATACCGTTTACAAAATCTGGGCTTATCTCTTTTTCTAAAAGGCTATTAGCGCCTTAGATGCCAAGAATAAAAGATGATCATGGAAAACCTCGATACCTTCTTCCACGGATGGACGATACTCCTCATCGCCCATTGGCTAAGTACAGTGAAAAATGCCGACCAAATTGTAGTTCTAGATCATGGGAAAATTATCGAAATAGGTCCTCATAAAAATTTGGTCGAACGACGAAGCCCCTATTACCACTTGCTGAAAAAACAACTAGAATTAAGAAATTAATCGAATTAATAAACTCATGAACAAAAATACTATATATATTAAAAATAACGATACTAAATCTATCTATATCTCTGGTGTAGGGTTTACTTATTGTTTAATAAACAAGTCAAATATCTAATAGTAAAAAAATCCTACTATTATTTCTTAGCCTTCTTTTATTCGGATGTATTTTTTAAATTTATTTTTGTGATGATAGAAATATTTCTCATCTAAACCAATATTAATAGTAAACCCCCTGAGATTAAACAGTGGGCTTATCAATCATCCAACGGCAAGCCAGATTCGCGATACAGAATTATCACCCTCAAAGAAGGCGGTTTCTTACTCAATGGGAATAAAATCGTAAATGGTACGTTTGTTGCCCAGATGAACACGATCCGAGTCACAAATCTATCAACTCCAATCAACAAAGAACCGAAAGATCATTTGAAGCAAGATATTTTTTTTGAAGTAGGCCAACATCCAACGTATACCTTCAAGATGAGCAAATCAGCCCAGAGTGGAGACCAAAATTACCCACTATTGATCACTTGAGATATGACGATCAAAGGCCATACACGATTGTTCTCCTTCAAAACAAAAAACCCAATGAAAAACGATAAGCTATCTTTCAAACTGGAAAAACCCCGTATTTATCGACATAATTTTAAGGTGGATTATGAAGAAAAACCACAATCCAACACACTGATCGAAGACGAAATCTAACTTCAGACCTTCGTTATGGACAATAGGTAAAAAATCTTTACAAAAATTTTATCTTCGCATTTGCAGCCGCATATTTTCAAAAAATAACATTATTATGAAGACTTTTTTTTTCGTTTTGCTTCTAAGCTTATTCATGGTAAGTGTTGCGTTTGGGCAATCACACTACACTGTGGAAAAATCTTCTTCAAAAATCAACTGGTGGGGATACAAACTTTTCAAAACTAAGGCTACCAATCACCATGGCACGATGAAATTTGACAAAGGTCAATTGTTATTGGATGATAAAAATCAACTGAAAGGAGCATCGTTTACAGCCAACGTCAATACCTTAGAATGCGAAGACCTAAAAGGGGATGCCAAGCAAAAGAATAATCTGGAAAAACATTTGAAAAGCGCTGATTTTTTTGATACAAAAAAATTCCCTATAGCTATTTTTGTTTTGAAACACATAGCTGCAAGTGGAAATAAACGCCTTCCACTCAAACTCACTGGGGATCTGACGATCAAAGCCATCACTAAACAAATCTTCTTCAAAGCAAAAAATAAACTCAAAGGAGAATTACTCTATTTTGAATCAGAAAAATTCACGATCAATCGTAAAAATTTCAAGATCGAATACGAAGCTACTTACAAAGACATCATAATCAAAAACGACGTCGATCTCAAAATAAAAATCATAGCCAAGAAATAGATAATTTTCATCATGGTAAAAGATCATTTTTTGAACGGTCTTTTTTTATCAATGATAAGTAGAATAAGAAAAATAGCTAAGCAGAAGCTAATCTTGCAAAACCTCTAGATACAAATTCAGTCAAGGTTTTGCCATGCAATAGATTTTGCGAAATCAGTGTCAGATCTAAAGCATCGCGTATAAGTTGCTTTTTCCGCTCTTCATCCTTACTATTAAGGATTTTACACATCAAATCATGATTTGTATTTACTACCAGGTGATACATCTCTGGCATCTGACTGACGTTGAACATCCCGCCATCAGTGATGCTCATCTCTTTCATGCGACGCATGAATTCTGGTATAGTAATCATGAATGGAGTCGTAGTGCTCTCAAGATTTTCTAATTGTACTGTGAATTTTGAATTCTCTAGTTCTTCTTCGATAATCTTTTTCAAATTTTCCTTTTCTTCCTCCGAAAGTTTTGATGTGGTATTTTCTTCCTTTTTGATTAACTTGTCGATGTAACCGGCATCTACACGCACAAAAGAGGTGTCTTTGTGAGTCATCTCGAGTTTCTGGATGAGATGTGGTGTGAGAGGACTATTTAAGGATAAGACTGTGTACCCTTTATCTTTGGCAGTCTGAACATAACTATGCTGGATATTTTTGTCAGGGGTGTAAAGGTAGATCAGCTTACCGTCTTTATCCTTTTGATTTCCCTTGATTCTTTCGGTTAAGTCTTCAAAGGTGAGATATTGCCCTTCTACCGTAGGATAAATAGCGAATCCTTGAGTTTTTTTAAAAAATTTTTCATCGCTAAGCATACCGTACTCGATAATGATCTTCATGTCTTCCCATTTTTTCTCAAAATCTTCCCGATTATTTTTAAAAAGACTTTCGAGTTTATCACCAACCTTACGGATGATATAACTTGAGACTTTTTTCACCGCTGCATCAGCTTGCAGATAAGAGCGGGATACATTCAAAGGAATATCGGGCGAATCTATCACCCCACGAAGCGATATAAGAAACTCTGGCACGATACCCTCAAGATTATCAGTGACATAGACTTGTTTTTGATAGAGCTGGATTTTATCTTTCTGTATCTCGATCTGATTTTTGAGCCTAGGGAAATACAATATACCTGTAAGGTGGAAGGGATGGTCGATATTGAGGTGGATCCAAAACAAGGGGTCTTCAAACTGCGTAGGGTAGAGTTCACGGTAAAATTTCAGATAGTCTTCATCCTTGAGTTCTGACGGCTTTTTGGTCCAAGCAGGTGTAGGATTGTTGACAATGTCATCGACTTTAATCTTTTCCTCTTTGTCATCTTCTATCTTTCGGGTCTCTTCACGCTCGCCGAATTTAATAGCAATAGGCATGAATTTGCAATATTTAGTAAGCAACCCATGGATACGGCGTTCTTCGATAAATTCTTTATTTTCCTTATTGATATGCAAAATGATTTCAGTACCACGGTTTTTTTTGTCGGCCACCTCGAGGGTAAACTCTGGAGAACCGTCACAAGTCCAATGCGTAGCCGGGGCATCCTCCTGATAAGATTTAGTGAGAATCTCTACCTTATCTGCTACCATAAAAGCTGAATAAAACCCTAACCCAAAATGGCCGATGATCGCTTGAGATTGATCACTTTTATCTTTATATTTTTCGACAAATTCTTCAGCGCCTGAAAAGGCGATCTGACTGATATATTTTTCAACTTCTTCCTTGGTCATACCAATCCCTTGGTCGATAACATAAAGAATATTCTTTTTCTTATCAATTTTGATCTCAATCTTCAATTCATCTACCTCTTGCTTGAGTTCGCCGAGTTGTACCAGAGTTTTTAGCTTCAAACTAGCGTCGGTAGCATTCGAGACGAGCTCGCGTAAAAAAATCTCATGATCGGAATAAAGGAATTTTTTGATGATTGGAAAAATATTATCCACTGTGACATTGATCTTGTTATTTGCCATGGTCCTATAAATTTATTTTCAATGGGTTGATTGGCTTCAAATCAAAGTATGTACCAAAGTTTTTAATCCATGACATTTTAGCAGTAAAAAAATGGGGTTTTGTTATTATCAATAAGTAGTCAATGAAATGATATCCCGACTATAAGCCAAGAGCTTTTCACAGCCTTTCAAAAACTTCAATTCGATCAAAAAGCTGAATTGTGTAGGTACAACCTGCAGTCTGGTCAACAATTGCGCTGTAGCTTCTGCTGTACCACCTGTGGCGAGCACATCGTCATGGATGAGCATACGCCAACCTTTTTGGATAGAATTTTCAACAATCTCTACTGTAGCTTCATCATACTCTAGTTGATAAGATTGGGTAATCGTTTTACCAGGGAGCTTACCATACTTTCTGACCATAACAAAAGGCACATCTAAACCTTGAGCTATACCTGGCCCGAACAGAAAACCGCGATTACCTATACCACAAACGGCATCTACCTTACCTTTGGCCTGGGTGCAAAATACATTGATAATCCTACGGCACAGAGCTGCACGGGCCAATAAAGGGCTGATGTCTTTGAACACCACCCCTGCCCTAGGAAAATCAGGCACATCTAAAATAAACTTCTTCATATCTTCTTCAAACATAAGTCTGATGTTGGTTTAAAGCTAGTTGTGGCTGGACAAAAATCAATATAAATTATATTTACTTTTGCAAAAATGATCGAAAAAATTGAATGAACGCATTTCAAAGGATACTAGCCTATTCGAAACCTTACAAATCCCTTTACTTCCTCAACATCTCATTCAACATTTTTTATTCCTTACTCTCGGTAGTTTCTGTCGTATCGATTACGCCAGTACTAAGCATATTGTTGGAAGTACCTATTAAAAAGATAATTCAAGATGGATCTTCTTATCCCGATATACTCAACGGTACTTTTGAATCGATGAGAATTGGTCTTTACCGTTATATCATCGACTTGTCCAAAAGTAGCGGCAAAGTGAATACACTGGCTATATTTTGCGCTTTCACCGTATTGCTCTTTTTGACCCGAAATGTCTTTCGATACATGGCCGAATATTATATAGTTGGTATACGCACCTCTATAGCTCGTGACATCCGAAATGATTTTTACCGAAAGATCTTGTCGTTGCCCGTATCATTCTTTTCCAATAAGAGAAAGGGAGATATAATGTCGAGGATATCCAATGATGTTAATGAAGTAGAAAATACAATCATCACTCCTTTAGCCGAAATTGTGAGCGCCCCCATCATGTTATTCTTCCATTTGACTACACTTTTGTTGATGAGTTATCAACTCACTCTTTTTGCCTTCATCGTCCTCCCAGTGATGGGTATTTTCATCTCTTTGATCGGAAAAAGTCTAAGGAAAGACGCGCTCGGGACCCAAACAGAATTAGGAAGGCTCTTCTCGATCATCGAAGAAACTTTGAATGCTATGAAGATTATTAAGATATTCGATGCAGAAAAACAAATGCAAAAACGTTTTGAAACCGTGTCAGGACGTCAGAAAAAGTTTACTTCACGGGTTAACCGAAAAAGAGAGTTAGCCTCACCGATTAGTGAATTTTTAGGCTCCATCACGATGATATTGATCGTCTGGTATGGCGGCAAACTGATCCTGGAAAAAAAAGACATAGCTCCCGAAATCTTGTTACCTTTTATCGGTTTATTCTTTCAAATTATCAATCCAGCCAAAAGCTTAGCCAATTCCATATCGAACATTCAAAAGGGGAAGGTTGCCGCCAAACGAATTATCGAAATCTTGGATGCACCAAGTACTCTGTACGAAAAGCCCAATGCACAACCGATACAAGCGTTTAAAAAAGAGATAGTATTTCAAAATGTTTCCTTTAGGTATGACGATGTACCGCTAATCCAAAATCTCAATCTTCTCAGTCTACGGAGCGGAAAAACCGTCGCATTGGTTGGACGTTCTGGAAGTGGTAAGTCAACTATTACCAGCTTATTAGCACGTTTTTATGATGTAACTTCAGGAGCGATTACTATCGATGGGGTCAATGTCAAAGATCTCAAAATCAAAGATTATCGAAGCCTTTTTGGTATGGTCACCCAAGATTCTATACTCTTCAACGATTCGGTTTTCAATAACATAACTCTGGGGGCTGAAAACACCCCTATGGAAGCGGTAATTCAAGCGGCCGAGGTGGCTAACGCAGATGACTTTATAAAAGCACTTCCAGAAGGATATCATACTTGCATCGGCGATGGTGGCAATAGACTTTCTGGAGGACAAAAACAACGGCTAAGCATTGCTCGGGCTGTATTGAAAAATCCACCGATCATGATCCTCGATGAGGCCACCTCTTCATTAGATACCGAATCAGAAAGGGCTGTACAAGAAGCCCTCGACCACATGATGAAAGACCGTACTTCGCTCATCATAGCTCACCGACTTTCAACAGTCCAAAGCGCAGACCATATCATCGTGTTGGACAAAGGACGAATCGTCGAACAGGGCAATCATGAGGCTCTTATCGCTCAGGGGGGTGCTTACAGTCATCTGATCTCTTTACAAAGTTTATAACCATCAAGGTAATGAACGAATTTCTCAATGCCTATCAAGATATCATACGCCATCCGGTAGCTTCTATGGCTATCGTTGGTAACCTGATCCTCATGGAGAGCATCCTCTCTATAGACAATGCTGTTGTCTTAGCTACTATGGTAATGGATATGAAAAAAGAAGATCGTCAAAAGGCCTTGCAATACGGGATCTTAGGGACGTACTTTTTCAGAGGGGTTTGTTTAGTATTTGCTACCCTACTGATAAAAATTTGGTGGCTGAAACCTTTAAGCGGACTTTACCTACTCTATCTGAGCGGTAAACATTTTTTACCCGGTAGTAGTATTGAAAATTGTTATACTGCTAGTAAAAAAGAGGGTTGGTTCTACAAGAATACTTTGGGACTATTTGATCCTTTTTGGGCCACGGTAATTTCTATCGAGTTGATGGATCTTGCCTTTTCTATTGACAATGTCTTCGCTGCAGTGGCTTTTTCAGACAATCTCTTACTGATCTGCTTAGGCGTTTTTATAGGAATCCTAGCGATGAGGTTCATCGCTCAAGGCTTTGTGAAGTTGATTGAGAAATATCCTTTTCTACAAACCTTGACTTTTTTGGTCATCCTCCTATTAGGTTTAAAACTCCTCTTCTCACTTTATGAGAGATTTTTCCCAGATACAGCACTGACTCGTTTTATGAGTAGTCATACTGCTAAAACTTTATTTTCTTTAGTGACCATTGGTATTTTCCTTTTCCCGATCTTGATCTCGTTGATTTTTAGAAATTATAAAAAGAAATGATAATCTGCATGCTGGGAGTAACTTTCCCCTGTAGAAAATCTAAGCCAACATGAGCACGGGGTTTTCCAAGAGTTGTTTGAAAGTTTGTAGAAAAGCACTTCCTCTGGCACCATCTACTATGCGATGGTCGCACGCTAAGGTAACCTTCATCGTATGACCTATGACGATATTCCTGTCCTTAACAACAGACTTTTCTACAATAGCCCCTACTGAGAGGATACAGGAATTAGGCTGATTGATGATCGAGGTGAAGAATTCAATCCCAAACATTCCGAGATTGGAAATAGTGAAAGTGCTATCCTCCATCTCCTGAGGCTGTATCTTTCGTGCTCTAGCACGGCCGGCCTTATCTTTGATCTCTGTAGATATTTGACTCAAAGACTTTTGATCTGTTTGTTGAATGACTGGTACGAGCAAACCGTCTTCCACCGCCACGGCTACACCAATATTGATGTCCGAATGATAAATAATTTTTGCTTCCGTCCATGAGGCATTCACTGGTGGATGTTCTCGCAAAGCAAGAGCGGCTGCTTTGACCACCAAGTCGTTGAAAGAGACCTTTGCATCGGAAAGTTTTTCATTAATCGCCTGTCTGGATTGAATTGCTTGCTCCATATCGATCTCCATAATCAGATAATAATGAGGAGCGGTAAATTTGGATTCGATCAAACGTTTGGTAATAATTTTACGCATAGAGGAATGGGGCGCTTCACGTTGCACCAACGAAGGAGTCAAAGGTGGTACAATACTAGGAACTACTCCCTGCCCTACGGCCTTATGTTGTGCTGGTATAAACTCATATTGTTCTACATCACGCTTGACGATACGACCATGCTCACCACTGCCACTAATTTCACTTAGGACTATATTTCTTTCAACAGCCATCTTCCTAGCCAAAGGTGAGACGAAAATCCTTTTATTTTTATTCATCTGTGAAATGGTATTTTGGGCTTGATCCTCAGGATTATATGGTATATATTGTTGAGGAATATCAAGTGAACCGATTGCCGAATGTATAACTCCAGGAGAGACTTTCACTTGAGATCCTTTATGAATCAATACACTGATATCTTCTCCAGCTTGTCCAATAATAGCTAATAAGTCATCTACTTTAGCAGCTTGCTTTTCACCTACTCCAATATAGAGTAACGTACCACTGATATCGATCTCAAATTCTTGGATAGCCTTATCGGTTTCAATCTCAGCCAATATATCTCCCTCTGAAACCTGGTCTCCGACCTTTTTGTTCCATTTGACCACGGTACCCTCTTCCATAGTATCACTCAAGCGGGGCATAGATATTACTTCTGCCATATGTCTTTTCTATTTGCTATAATTAAAATGATTGGATTCTCATGACTTTTTATCCACAAAAGGATAATCTGCTTGTTGGTATACCAATTCATACATTTGTTCTACAGGAGGGCAATCGGATGCTTCGGCAAATTGAGCGCATTCCTCGGGCTTCTCTTTAGCCTCTTCCTCAATAATCGTCAATTGCTCGGTACTAGACCAATTATTTTGTAAAATAAGGTTTTTCAATTTGAGGATCGGATCTTGCTCTTTGTATTGCTCTATTTCTTCTTTGGTACGATACATCCCTGCATCAGAAATTGAATGCCCTTTATATCGATAAGTACGGATATCTAAAAAAGTTGGCCCCTCACCTCTACGAGCTCTTTCGATGGCTTCGTAAGCGGCCTCAGCTACTTTTACGGGATCCATACCATCTACTGGTGCAGAAGGCATATCAAAACCTAACCCGATTTTGTAAATATCTTCCAAATTGGTACTTCGCTTGACAGAAGTTCCCATCGCATATCGGTTATTTTCACAAATAAATACCACCGGAAGCCTCCACATCATGGCCATATTAAAGGTTTCATGCAAAGCTCCCTGACGCACGGCACCATCTCCCATAAGGGTCAACGTGACAGCATGTCGATTGAAGTATTGATCTGCAAAGGCAATCCCAGCACCTATAGGAATTTGTCCCCCCACGATACCATGCCCTCCATAAAAACGATGCTCCTTGCTGAAGATATGCATGGATCCACCCATACCTCGAGAAGTACCTGTGACCTTCCCACAGAGCTCGGCCATCACCCTTTTTGGATCCACACCCATAGCGATGGGAAGGATATGGCAACGATAGGCTGTGATCATCTTATCTTTGGTCATATCCATCGCATGGATGAGTCCTGCAGGGAGCGCTTCTTGTCCGTTATATAGGTGTAAAAAACCTCGGATTTTTTGTTTCAAATATAAGGAGCGACATTTGTCTTCAAATCGTCTCCAAAAAGACATATCTTTAAACCATTGCAGATAAGTGTCCGTAGTGATCTTCTTCATACTTCTCAATTAGATGTAGTATCATCTCAAATTGGTAAGCAAATTTAAAGTTTATCGCGTAATTTGAAAAGCCTCTACTCTGATCCCCGTGAGGGTTTTCAAAAACACCAAACAATAATCTTTTCGTCTTTTATCAAAATTTCTCCCACTATTTCCTTCTCATATTTTTTCAGAGTACGTTCATTTTCTATAGTAAATCAGGTGAATCGGTAAGATTCACCTATTACAATTTACAATTTTTTTTCATAGTCCATAAACTTAGCAACTTCTAACCAGCTTCAAATCTCATCTCTCCTTCACAAGGTAACAATCACCTTCTCCCTGTATTAAATGCCTCACACCTTGAAGACTCCTATTCTATGTCCGCTGAATAAATAATTCTCATAAGGTGGAATTATAAAATAATGTGTATTGTTCTATATCAATTTTTTTTAATTATAGGTCTTGTACAATATGTGATCCTTGTCTCTCCTGAGCTTTTACCTTCCAAAACGTCACTTGATCATAGATTTTATCCAATTTTTTCAAAAGATCTCGCAGAGTTAGTATTTTTTTACTTCATTGGTCTGTAATAATAGAACGTCTGACGATCTTTTTTCAGATCAAGCAATTTATTATTAAATAGATGAAATACAGATGTTTTTACAGAAGGCTGAAATCGCAGTAATAATGTAGTAAGGGTCTTTATAAATTTCCAAATCTTTTGTGTAAAAGCCTCCGAATGGGATATCTGACCGGGATTAAATATTTTCCTTTATGGAGGTTATAATGTGTTGTTTATCCAAACCAATAGATCTTAATAAATTAATATTTTCTTTGAAAGTTCTAAGAATTTTTTTCTATAGATCTAAGAGTTTTGAGCAAATATTCATCGCTTTTTGCTCGGCTCAGTTGTTCTAGACTTAAGGGTTGGGGGGTTGAGTATATTCAATCTATCTTCGACCAATACCCTTGCTTTTGAGAACTTGTCTAGGACCGCACGAAAGACTTCTTTTTATATTTCCCATTGATCTTGCTTATCGAGTAAAGTGGATTCTACACAGACTCTTTTGTTGATCTAAAATTATATTCTTTGGTGATATACTCGTCCACTACAGGCGTTTCGGGCCCACATGGGGATCATTAGATTCATCAGCCGATCTTAGGTTTTTTTAAGGAACGTACACATCTCAATAGCACTTTGATTGATTTGCATAATTTGAGTGAAGTGTTAATACAAGTTTATCATAGTTTGTACACCTCCTACTTGACCGACTAGGACTAGTATAACACTCATTATGACACGTGTTTAACTAGCCTATAGAGCTTCTCAATACTAAGAACACCAACCCCCATTTCCACATCATCGTCATCACTAAAAATAATTATAAATTCATTAAACTGACCAAGCTAATCTGGAGACAACACCTCATGCTGAACTGAAATATTATTTATAAAATCTTCTATATAGTCTAAAAAACCTTATAAATCTTATGGAGCAATAGCAGCAATGAGATTAATAAAATTTTATACAATTGGGCAAGGGATCGATAACGCCATAAGGTTGGATCCAAGGAAGTTCTCCAGCAATAAAAGCAGGGTAAATATCGGTAAATAAAATCCCTGTATTAATGATATAGGCACCACTAAACGCAGTAATACCACCCACAATAAACTTGATAATTAGCTCACTGGTGTCTTTAAATTATTCATAAACAATAGGGGGGTGGTTGGGTGGGGGTGGGGTGGGGCTCTGCAGTATTTTTAAAGTCCAGTACATTATTATCTTTACCACAATCCAAAGATTCGCCTGAGTCTCTTTCACAATAAGCTTGAAGGTTATTCTCCCGTTCTTGCATGGGGGAGAGTAGAAAAATCTGCTGCTACCAACGAGTAGATATAATTTTACTAGGAGTTGATGGAATACCATAAGATTATACATTTTTTATCGGTGTACCTGAGGCATTATGGTAATTATAAAACTCATAATCAATGTTCTTAGAAGAGATCAAGCCTGTTGTAGTATATAAATCGATAATCTTATCGCTCTTATCCATCACCACATCACGCAGCTGCTGAGGTGAATACCGATCTATCTTGAGAGAAAACCCTATTATTTCTGATTCACAACGATCCTCTTGAACTTTAACGTAATAGTCAAGGATCTGACCTAGAGCAACAGGGTTAAAATCATGATGAAGTTCATCGTCATTCAGAGCTGCTGTAGAAGCATATGATCTATAAAATTTGTAATCCCTAGCATCATATAGATGAAATATTTCTTTACGCATATCCACCCATTGTGAGGGTTTTATCCTTGACATAACTTGAGTACCTTTGACACTGCTGTATATGAAGTCTTTTTTAATATTCCTTATCCACACCTTGAGGTTTTTAGTGCTGATTTTATAGTCTCCTCCATCATCTATTACGATGTAATACTCCTTATTATTTTTAACTTCATCAAAAGGAATGACTTGATGGGTATCAGATCCTTTTAGCGTATATTGATATTTATTGGGCTGATAATTAGAAAATATTTTATTCGGATCTAGAGCAATTCTTGGGTAAACAAAAACAGCCAACCGATAATCTTCCAAATAAAGTTTAAATATCACCCATAATTCATATCATACTCGTAAACAGACTTCTTAATTTCTATCAATTTATCACATGACAAAGTTTCTTCTTTTGCCATAGCTCTTAATTCCACTGAAATCGTCCCATAGAATAATAATAACACGAAGACTAATTGCAAAGTCTCAGTTACGATCTTGTTTTCTCCGATCTTTCCTTAATAAATATAATTTATCCATTGCATAAAAAAGATTAAAAAAAAGATTAAGTTCTTATAAAGAAGTACCCCACAAAACAGATCAAACACAAATATTTATAGAAATGATCTATAAAAATCACAAACCCCTCAACAGAATACTTAATAATTGTATTCAGGACACCTTGCTAACTATAGCTACAGATCTTACGCGACCTTCACAAAAGATCCAAGATTCTAATAATATCTGCTTGGAAAACGGCCAGCATAAACCGATGCAATGGAAGCCATCCTCCTTTCTGAATCGGCCCAAACTTTACCCTATACCATCCAAATAGCCTAGTACATAATCATAGCCTGACCGCGCTAAACGAATACCCCCTCTTTTTTATTTCCCTTCGAAAACAATCAAGATAATAGACTCGGTCAATGTAAGGCTTAAGCGCTCACGTAAGTGGGGTCAATGATGACTAACTCACTCTTAATCTCGATGTAAAAGTAGGCCCCTTGGGCCAAACAACTAGCATAGACTTACTCTACTTTCATTTTTTTGAATCAGTTAAATCTATTTCTTTTTATCTTCTATCTACGATGGGATATTCATCACTTCATAAATTATTTCCTTTTGTTTTTTGTTCTAAGCTTTTCTTTTTTAACCCCAAATAACTCCCTCAATAGGTATTCATATCTATCAAGATACACCTAAATCCGTTACTAAATATTCTAAATTTATTTTTTTTGATTTTTTGTAGTCGATTTCGGTTTTTTGATTTGTGCAATAGTCTTATTCAATTCATAGCCAGCTAAAATCAAAATATTATTAACATAAAGCCAAAGCATCAGAATTAAAACCGTGCCAATAGAACCATATAGGAGATTATAATTCGAAAAATTCCTGATGTAAACCCCAAACAGAAAGGAAGCCAATATAAAGAGTCCCGTTGTTAGAAGAGCTCCTGGAATTTCATCTTTGCAACGCAAGTGAGCTTTCGATCCAAAGCTATATAAAAGAAGCGTCCCGACGAAAAAAGCTAGCCAAATGCCTAGATAGCTAATCAAATTCAAAACAAAACTTGGGATATGCACATCAATAAAAAAACGCCATACCACCTGACTATAATACATCAACAAAAGGGTTAACAGAAGTAATACGGTCAAAAACACAGTCAATAAAAAAGAAATCACATAACATTTCAAAAACGGACGTCTATCTTGGTCAAAACGTTCTATAAGCGCATAGATACCATTGGTAGAAAAAATGAGTGAAAAGATAAAACTCCATGATAAAAAATCCCATTTCATCTTTAGCGTGATCTCAGCAATCATCTCCCAAGCCGGCTGCCCTGTATCAAGAGGGAAAAGCTGCACGATCCAATTATGCAAATAACTTATAATCTCTTGGTTGTAAGGAAAACGGGTGATCACTGAAAAGAAAAATAAAATGAATGGAAAAAAACTCATGAACAAACTGTACGAAGCAGCAGAGGCGCGTGTACTAAGGTCGGCACGCAACAATCTCAAGAAGTAAAGCTTTAAAAATTTATCGATAAAGATGCCTTCCAAAGACTGAATTTTCATCCATCGGAGAGAAAAAAAAACACCTTTAATCAAAGGTTTTTTATTTTTCAGATAAAAATCCATCACTTGCTTCTCTGATCTAACCTATGAAAACCAAAATTCTGATTGTAGGTAAAACCGTCGATCAAAACCTCAAAGCACTGATATATATTTATTTAAATTGGATATATCGCTTTATTTCCTGTGACCTGATAGATATCCTAGAGATCAAAAATAAATCTAAAAAAGAAAAATGCGAATTTATTCTCTCAAGGATTCATCCCAAAGATAAGGTATGTTTTCTTGATGAAAGAAGTGTCTTATTGGATTCTATATAATTTTCGATATTTGTTGAAAAACAAATGCAAGGTGCTTAACGTTATCTAATTTTCATTATTGAGTAGGTCCTACGGGGTTTCTGAGATGCTCTTCAAAAGAGCAGATACTAAACTTTCACTATCGCCAATGATATTTTCTCATAACCTAGTACTCTTGATTTTTGTTGAACAATTGTACCGAGCCTTATCTATCCACAACCGTCTCCTTTGTCATCATGCGTAAATATTTTAGAATCGACTACCGTAGGGCTATTGGGCTCATCCTCATGCTTATAATCTCTAGTCTATTTGTTACCGGTTTAGACACTGCATTTTCTTTCCTTGGTTTAGATTTACCTCGAAGTATTTTGTTTCCCCTACTATATTTCAGTCCGTTTGCCTTATTTTATCTGTTCATCTATTATATACTCCAAAAGGAACGTACCACCTTAGGCCTTTCGTTTGAATATTCATCATGGAAAGTTTATCTACTAATCTTTCCATTGATCTTTTGTGGGATGATTACCGAACACTACATCTCATCGGTCATCCCTAAAGAGGACCCTGTCTTAAGGAAAATGTATCAAGATCTGGAACGGGTCTTCGAGGAAGAAACCTACTATCCGGTTTCCCTAATTGTCTCGACAGTGTTGCTGGCTCCTCTATGTGAGGAAATCTTTTTTCGAGGAATCCTTTTAAATGGCTTACTACGCAATAATATCCATCCGGTCAAAGCAATCCTATTTTCTTCGTTTTTATTCGGATTGATTCATATGAACCCATGGCAATTTGTAGGTGGATTCTTCATCGGCAATCTTTTGGGGTTGGTCTACTTTTGTACTCGCTCTATGCTCAATTGTATTTTGCTACATGCGTTCAACAACGGTTTTGTTATTTTGATCCGTTTCTTATGGAAGAAAGAGAGAGAAAATGATTTAGTCTCTACTTTTTTAGATACAAACCCTTGGTTGTTTTTTTTAACCCTTATACTCACCCTCATCGGCACCTATACACTTCTATATCAAACAAAAAAAATATGGAAAAATTAATTTTAATCAACAATAATCCACATAAGATAAATAAGATAAAAACATTACTTCAATACAAGATACAAGTTTTGTCCTTGCACGACATTTACTGGGAGAAGAAGATCAAAGAGACGAGGAACTTATTTTAGCGAAAATGCTCTAATCAAAGCCGGAATAGTTTTTAAAAGTACGGGTTTACACTACTTTGCCAATGATTCTAACCTAAAAATCGAAGCTTTGCAAGAGGAGGCACAGGTATCTATTCAGCGGGATATGTTGCAAATGAAAAAGGCCAAGACAATATTCAAAAATTGCTCGAAGCCCTTGAAAATATTTCCGAACGTACAGCCAGACTCATCTGCGTGATCTGCTTGAAAACAAGAACAAGAACTCGTTTTTTTTTCGAGGGTACACTATCGGACTAGATCGCCAGACAACCTCAAGGTACTTACTGATTTGTGGTTACGATCCGGTCTTCATAACTCAAGACTATAAAAAAACTATAGCCCAACTGCTAGCTGAGGAAAAAATAGGATTAACCACTGAGCTAAAGCGCTCAAAAAATAATATACCTTGAATGAAAATCACAAAAACACACAATAATGCTAAGGTCAAAGTTGACCATTTTGGGTTGTCATTCGTCAATACCCACAAAAGATTTTTATCCCACAGCGCAAATACTTGAGTTGCGCAGACATTTTTTTCTGATCGACTGTGGCGAAGGTACACAAGTACAGATCCGCCGGGCCCAGATCAAATTTAACCGGATCGTACACATCTTCATTTCTCACCTGCATGGAGATCATTTTTTTGGTTTGATGGGATTACTCTCGACCTTCCAGCTCCTTGGATGGAAAAATCCGTTGAATATCTATGCCCCAAAGGGATTGAAAGAAATCATCGACACCCACCTCAAATGGTCCAGTGGCAAACTGACCTATCCGATCAAACACATTGAACTCTCGTCTGAGAAATCAGAAAAAATATTTGAAGATGAGAAAGCTCAAGTGTATACCATCCCATTGAAACACCGTATCTATACCAATGGTTTTCTCTTTAAAGAAAAACCACGGGAACGAAAGCTCGACATCGACACGATCAAAAAGCACCCTGAAATAGAGATTTGTGATTATCAAAACCTCAAACTAGGGAAAGACTTCATCACAAAAAACGGACAGACGACCTCCAATAATCAACTCACTTTGGATCCACCCAAAATACTATCTTATGCTTTTTGCTCGGATACGGCTTACCATCGGGCAATCATCGACCAGATCCGAGGAGTCGATTTACTCTATCACGAGAGCACCTTCTTAAGTGGAGAAGAAGATTGGGCCAAAACCACCGGCCATGCTACAGCAGCCCAAGCCGCAAGCATCGCCCAAGAAGCTGGTGTGGGAAAACTCTTACTTGGGCACTATTCAAGCCGCATTTCCAATATCAAAATTTTTGAACACGAAGCTCGAAAAATATTTCCTAATACAGAAGCATCTGAGGTTTTGAAAACCTATTTACTCTAAGACCATCACTATTGGGTAAGCCGATACATTGATCACGGCTTTAGATCTCCAAATTTCCTAATAGGTTCAAGCTATAGGGGTGTAGACTTCGTTTCATCACCATCAAAATCAATCCTACAACAATGAAAAAGGAGGATCAATAATTATCCTACACTTAGAAATATATTTATTTCACAACTTACCTGAACCTCTTTCAGAAAATCAATGATACATCTAGCCGAAAACAAGAGTACAAGAAAGTACCCAAAGACGAATCCATTCGACCTCTTGTGAACGCTTTTTTTGTAAATTTATCATCAACACCACAAAAATCAGAAGGTAAGTCAACGCTTCATATTATAGTTGTACTAGATGTCTAGACAAAGCATCCACCCACTGAAAGATGAAACTGTAATCGCTATGAGTCGATATACCAATAATCTCCAAATTCATAAAATTTCCCAATCGTATAAATATACCATTCAATGGGATAGCAAGAGCGCTATCCTCTCCAATACCCTCACCAGATATTGGTCTTTGCCCTCTAGGCGTAAAGCAAAACATAGATCAATATACCAATAACCCCACCATGGCTGGCCAAACCTTGAAACCCTATAAAACGAAACATCTCCGCCTTCTTAATTTTAAAAAATAAAAAGATTCTCAAATGGTGTTTCAAATAATAGATCGCTTCATAAAAAAAATAGTATCCCAACCTCGCTCCCAGGATAGCACCGGTAAACACCCACAAAACCAATCGATTAATATTTTTCAACGACACGTTTTCAGTGATATAAATATCAATCGGACTATTGTATATCCGAGCAATAACCCTTCTGTAAGAAAAACGGATTCAATGTAAGCCTTTACGCTACACTTCATCTTTCCATTTCAAACGATCAGATGAAAGGCCAGGGCACGGCATTGTTTTCAATTTGACTCATCATCACATTCAATTCATGAGGCGCAGAAGACTTTTCCATTACCAGATATCGCCTCAGATCAAGAATGATCGAGAGAGGATTAATCAAAATTGGACAAGCCTCTACACAAGCATTGCAGCTTGTACAAGCCCAAAGCTCTTCTGGAAAGACATAATCGTTATGGATCAATTGCTTGCCATCGTCTTTGAATTGGCCTTGGTGAGCATCTATGTTTCTGCTGACTTCCTCCAGTCTATCCCGTACATCCATGACTATCCTCCGAGGAGATAATTTTTTACCGGTCATATTAAGCTGGGCATTGATCCGTACAACGACCACATTCAGTACAAGCATAAGCTCCTAGCAATTGTACCTGATCCAAATCCTAAACGTCTGCTGCTCCCAAGCGGGACAAGGTGTTCTCTTGAGTTTGTGGGACGACTGTTGCTTTTGGATCTATCATCAAAGCGACTCATCCTCTAATAGACTCTAATAGGCTTAATTTTCCCTTAGGAGCGAAATCAGTGAAATAAGTGTTGGGAAAAGCCAACAAGATGTGTAAATATTTTGAATAGTACAGATAATTGATAAATAACAAAACACCTATAAAATGCAACCACCATAATGTACGTTCGATAAAATATAAGGCATGCTATGAAAAACTTTACAAATAGACCCGGACGAAAAGGTCACTGATGAGGAAGCCACCCGCAACCTCTCCAGAATCTCCTACACCTCGCACATGCAACAAGCCATCGGCAGCGTTCATTGTCAAGAAAGCCGTCATCAATAGAAACTCAAAGATCAGGATCCCATTGGCATCAGTCTTGGGCCAGGTCTTCATCTCAGGTTTTTCAAAGCAGTTAATGTGTCGAAAATTTCGCCGGATGAAAAAGACTGTCACAGCGATGATGACCAAGAAAGCAAAAACCTCTAAAATAGCAGTAAAGATCCTATAATAGGCCAAACCCAATGCCCGAATCAACACCCTATGCGTACCAAAAAGATCATCTATAAGGATCTCAAGCAACTCAACATTAACGATCAAAAAACCGATATAGACCAAGATATGTAGTATACCAACTACAGGCCGACGTATCATCTTCCCCTGCCCTAAAGCTATACGAAAAAGCAGCTTCCAACGCTCAGCTTTACGATTGGTACGATTGACAGGTCTTCCCAAGCGGACATTACGGATAAGTTTCCTGAGTTGAAAGAAGAAATAACCCATCCCTCCTAAGAGGTAAAAAAGAAATAGGATATTACTGATATCAAGTTTCACCGTTTTTTATTAATTCTTTTACAGAAGTTTTTCCTGATAGAACTATTCTTTTTTTCCAAATACAGAAAAATGAAAATAACGTTTTGGATACAACCTCATATCTCTTGCCAAGAGCTCCAACTCTACAGAGAGTTCGCTCAACCGATTGTATAATCTGTCGTCTGTAGTAAATTTACCCAAAGTACCTTCTCCATTATTGATCCTACTCATCACCTGATCGAGAGTTTGCAAAGAGGTGCCCAATTTGATAAAGGTGCTTTCAATATTGATTTTATCTATACGATCAGTCAATTTTTTATAACCATCAGCAACCGAACCAATGCGGTGCAAGGAGGTGTTGAAACCAGAGTTACCATTGGTAATCATCATAGTAGCGGCATCAGCTGTTCGGCTAAAATGACGTGTGGTTTGTACAATCGTATCAGAACTGGTCTTCACGGATTGTAAAGTAGTATTGAGAGCCTTGAACAAGTGTTTGATCTGAGTCCTGTTTTCTTGATCTAAAAGATCATTGAGCGATACCAATACGCTATCCATACCAGTCAACATCTGTTGCAAATTGGTCTTGAGTGATGATACTCCATTTAGCAAACCCGAAAGATATGAGGGTTGTAGTAAACCTTTGATCGTGTCTCCATCTTTGGCTTTGCACCCTTCATGAGACAAAATAAGGCTAACCTGCGGCCCGGAGACCAATCCGGACTCATTGATCATAGCTACAGTGTTTATCGAAAGATCAAAACCTGCCGCTACCCTCATCTCGACGATCAATCGTCCTGGATGATTCGGGTGGAAATAAATTTTTTCTATTTTACCAACCTTCAAACCATTAATCATAACAGGCCTAGAAACCTCTAAACCTATTATATCGTCATACACGGCACGTAGCAAGATACCCTGTTGAAAGAAGTTACTCCCTTTAAGAAAATTGATCAAACAAACAAACGAAGCGACAGCAATAACGGCAATAAGCCCTGCCCTTATCTCTTTTCGATATTTCAAGATGTGAAAAATTTCAGCTTACAATATTACTCATTTTTACAATAAGACTTTTATCTACTGGATGGGCAGCCTTTTTCCGTTTTTCATCCCAATAATGAAAGCAGAAGAAAATCCAATCGCCCGAGCTTGATACAATAGTCTTTTGATCACATTGATATCATCAGTATTTCCATAGATGTATTTGTACAAACCACCTTCTATATAGAAAGAAATGGGGATTAAACCTCTGAAAGCAGGATCATGGTTAGGAAGTTTTTTAGAAAGGGTAAAGAGCTGCACCTTGTATAAAACGATATTTTTGTAGGGATGTTCTGGTGGAGACGTGAGAGATAGCTCTAAGGGGCTCGTTTGGATTGGATCTGATGAGGGCAATTCCTGAGTCTGTGATGGGGTCGATGGCTCGATATGCGCTGGTACTTGGGCGCTTTTAGCATCATATTCGGCTTTGAATCCTGCAAATGCTTTATAAATGGCGTGGGCGATCTTATCCTGACCTTCAGAAGAACCTAAATATGTCCCCTCATTCCTATTGGTAATGAAACCAGTCTCTACCAATACAGCCGGCATAGCCGTCTCTCTGATTACTAAAAACCCCGCCTGTTTGACTCCTCTCGAATACCTCCCAGCCGAGACAAATTGCTCTTCAACTTTTTTGGCGAATTCGATACTGTTTCTCAGATAAGTGTTTTGAATGAGCGTCAGTCCAATGACCGATTGTCGCGAATTTGGATCGAAACCTTGATAAGTCTTCTTATAATCAGGCTTAAGAAGGATAACCGAATTTTCTCGTTTGGCCACATTAAAATTATCTTGACTACGGTTTATTCCGAGTACATAAGTCTCAGTACCTTCGGGAGAAGCTCTAGGAGTAGCATTACAATGAATGGAGATAAAAAGATTTGCATGATGATCGTTGGCGATCCTGGCTCGGGTGATCAACGGGACGAATACATCTGTAGTACGGGTGTACACTATTTTGACCTCTGAAGGGTAATTTTTTTCAATGTAAGTACCCAACTTTTTAGCTACGGCTAAAGTAACATTTTTCTCGTCTCCATCATAACCATAGGCACCTGCATCACATCCCCCATGTCCTGGATCTATCACTACAATAAATTTTTTCGACTGCGAATGGATCTGCCAAGAGAAAAAGATCGAAAAAAGTATGGTAAGGCGGGCCGAATTGAAATTCATATAGGGGATGATTTTTTAGCTAATTTTGACCGCATAGATCGCAAAAATATCAAATCCTTTTTTTAAGAAAGTGACAGGGCATATTTTCATCTTTTTTTTTATTTTCCTGTATGGTTCAATACATGCTCAACAGACCCCAAAAAAGCCTGCTGATACACAAAATATGGACAAAACACCTCAAGACACACTCAAAACCAAAGAAAAAGAAGGTGCTTTAAAAGATATTATCAAATACAATGCAGAGATACAAGACCATGACTTGATCCACAAGAAATCTTACCTTATCGGAAATGCCTCAATAGATTATACCAACATGAACGTTCAGGCCGACTATATAGAGATCTATTGGAAAAGCAATGATGTCTATGCCCGTGGTAAACTTGACTCACTGGGTCGTGTCAGTGAGTCGACTACCTTGACACAAGACGGTAAAAAATACAATTACGATAGTTTCCATTTTAATTTAAAAACCAAGAAAGGCCTTGCCGACAACATTCGTACTGAAGAACAAGAAGGAGTGATCATCGCAAAAAGAGTCAAAATAAAAAACGATAGCATTAACCTGATGCGAGACGCCATCTACACTACCGATACCTACTTCAAAGAAAGAAAGGACATAATACCGGACTATTACCTAAAAACAAACAAAATCAAACATGTGAATAAAAAATCGATCATCACCGGACCTATATTGATGTATGTCCATGAGGTCCCCACCCCCTTACTCCTACCCTTCTCCTACATCCCTACTACAGAAAATAGTAATGCCGGCATCCGTATCCCGCGTTGGGGCGAGCGGGCCAATGTCGGTTTTTTTTTAGAAAATCTCGAATTTTTTTGGCCGATCTCCGAACATTTGGATTCCAATATCATGGGATCGATCTACACCAATGGCAGTTGGAAAGTTGATACACAGGTTGGTTATAAAGTGAGAGATAAATATTCAGGCAATTTCGTTTTCAATTATCAAACCCTCATTACAGGGACTAAGGGCCTAAAAGGTTACAATAAAAGTAATAATTACCTACTGTGGTGGAATCACATCCAAGACAGTAAATCCAATCCCACCCTAAACTTTTCTGCCAATATCAACTATGCAAGCAACAAGGACTACTATAGAAACACGCTCAATACGACCAACATTAGCAACAAGTCTGGGTCTGTATTTACTAATACAAGTTCTTCAAATGTCAGTCTAAGGAAGAATTTTGAAGAACTGCCGATGTCGATGACTTTGAGTGGTGACTTAAGCCAGAATTTCAATACGGAAGCGGTGAATATAATCCTGCCAAATTTAACATTGACCATGCAGCAAAGGACACCTTTTCAAAAGAAAAAGAATATGTTTTTACGCAACTTCACCATAGATTATAACATGAGGGCGCAAAGCACAGTGAATACCAATACCAACCAGCTCTTTAAAAACGGGATGTTTGAAAAAATGATAACGGGTACTGAACACAATTTCAATTTAAGCACAAAGACCGACTTATTCACTTATTTCAGATTCACTCCCCACATGACATACAACGAACGTTGGCTATTACAAACCATCGAAAGAACTTATAACTCCAACCAAGATAAAGTCATCGATAGAATTAGAAAGGTATTCAAAGCCTTTAGCACTTCAAATATAGGAGCAAATTTATCGTTTACCCTATACGGATTGAAAAAAATCAGCGAAGATGGTTTAATTCAAGCCATTCGGCATAAGATAGATCCTCAGATTTCTTACACTTACACCCCTGATTTTTCTACAACCTTTTGGGGTTATTACAAAAGCTATACAGACAAAGACGATCAAATACAGACTTACAATATCTTTGAAAATGGTCTCTATAGTGCATTTCCTAGACACCTATCCCAAAGGATCAATTTTTCGCTACAGAACAACCTGGAAATGAAAATACAAGACAAAAATGCCTCGATAGGAAGCAGAAAGATCAAACTAATCGAAAACCTCAGTCTAAAGACTAATTATGATATAACCAAGGACACTTTCCGATGGAGCGATATCACCTTCAACGGTAATACCACAATTATAAAAAACCTCAAAATAAACTTCAACGGCACCATAGACCCTTACAAGAGCCATATTGACAATACAGATACAGTCAATCCCAAAGCTTATCGGATTAATCAATTGGGAAGCTTCACACTCAGATCTCTTTGGTTATCTGTAGATTACAGCTTAAGCAACAATGCTCTTAAAAAAGATAAAAAGGATAAAGATCCCTATAAAAAAAAGGGGCAAATACGTTATGAAAAATTTAATTTCGACGAAGATAATTATGCCCATTACGACATTCCCTGGCAGTTGAAAATCAATATGACTTACAATTACACTAAAAACCCTTTGGGTAAGATCGCTACAGCAATCTCATTAATCTTAAACGGAAATATCTCACTTACACCTCATTGGAAAATAGGTTTCAACGTCAACTATGATTTTATCAATCAGAAGATCACCAATACTTTGATTACCTTTGAGAGAGACCTACGAAGTTTCAACATGAATTTTCGTTGGATACCTGTGGGGGGCTACAGCTTCTGGTCTTTTTATATCGGGATCAAAGCCCCTCTATTGAAAAATCTAAAATACGACAAAATAAACCTAGAAGATGTCAACCGAAACTCATTTTAATACAAATCCAAAAAATCCATTGCTATGAAAAAAATATTATCATCCCCTCAAGCACCTCAAACCATCGGACCTTATAGCCAAGCTATATGCATCAACAATTTTTTATACATCTCAGGACAGATCCCTATCGATCCGCAAACTAATCAAGTGATCACTCAAGGTATAGAAACCGAGACTAGACAGGTGCTGAACAACATACAGGCCATCCTCCTAGAAGCTAAAATGAACTTCGAAAATGTAATAAAAACTTCTATCTTTATGAAAAATATGGATGATTTCCCTACAGTTAATCGTGTATATGCAGAGTATTTCAAAATAGGAAATTACCCAGCTAGAGAAACCATAGAAGTTGCTCGTCTGCCTAAAGAAGTGAATATAGAAATATCTATCATTGCCCATAAATGAATAGGTAAAACATTTATATATTTTCTTATAAATTCTACTAGCTTAGCAATGATACAATTCACTTATAGCAAAGATGAAGGGTGCGAACTTGCCAAAAGGTACAAAGAGATCTTGTCCAATACTTATATCACGCTGAGCAAGGAAGACAAGAAACTCATCCACAAGGCTATGAAGGTAGCCGTAGATGCACATAAAAATCAAAGGAGGCGTTCTGGGGAACCTTACATTTACCACCCCATAGCTGTGGCTAAAATTGTATCCCAAGAGATTGGATTGGATGCCACATCCATCACCTCAGCCTTACTCCATGACGTGGTAGAAGACAGTGATTATACTCTGGAAAATATAGAATATTTCTTCAACCGTAAGATCGCTACGATCATCGACGGTCTAACAAAAATCACTGTAATCAAAAATCAAACTGTCTCAAAACAAGCTGAAAATTATCGAAAGTTACTCTTCACCCTTTCCGAAGACATCCGTGTGATCCTGGTCAAATTAGCCGACCGGCTGCACAACATGCGTACCATGGAGTTCATGCCACCGGAAAAACAAAAAACAATAGCTTCCGAAACTCTCTACATCTTTGCTCCCATAGCCCATCGCCTAGGACTGTACGATATAAAAACCGAACTCGAAGACCTAAGCCTGAAACACATAGAACCAGATGCTTACCATGATATTCTAAAAAAACTAGAAGATAGCAAAGAAAAAAGAGAAAAGTACATCAACGAATTTATTAAAAAAATAAAAATATATTTAGACAAGGAAGACTTGACTTATCAAATCAAAGGGCGAACTAAATCCACTTTCTCCATCCAGCAAAAAATGCTCACACAAGATATCCCCTTCGAAAATATCTATGATATTTTCGCCATACGGATCATATATCAAGCAGATGCCAAAAACGAAAAATTCATCGCCTGGAAGATCTATTCCATCATATCAGACCTCTACTACCCCAATCCCAAACGCCTTCGAGACTGGATCTCACAACCCAAATCTACCAACTACGAATCTCTTCACATCACAGTCATGGGACCTCAAGGCCGATGGGTAGAAGTCCAAATTAGGTCTGAACGAATGAATGAGATCGCAGAAAAAGGCATTGCTGCCCACTATAAATACAAACACGGCTTTCATCAAGAAGAAAATGGCTTAGACGATTGGCTCAACAAAATCCGTGAAGTGTTGGAAAACGATAAAACAAACACCATCGATCTGATCGATAATTTCAAACTCAACTTATATGCCAAAGAGATTTACGTCTTCACTCACAAAGGTGATCTGATTTCCCTACCCAAAGGCGCCACAGCATTGGATTTTGCCTATAGCATACATTCACACATCGGAGATACTTGCCTGGGGGCAAAAGTCAATAGCAAACTAGTTCCATTAGATCATCCCTTACAAAGCGGAGACCAAATAGAGATTATCACCTCTCCCAACCAAAAACCTAAAGCCGATTGGTTAGATATCACTACCACCTCTAGAGCCAGATCCAAAATAAGGAGTGTACTCAAGTCAGAAAGAAAAAAGATTGCCGAAGAAGGGAAAGAAATCCTTGAGAAGAAACTCCGCCATCTGAAAATCAACCTCACAGAGAGCACCGTACACTCCTTGATTAATTTTTTCAAAGAACGTACTAGCCAGGAGATATTTTACAAAGTAGGTATAGGCGCCATTGATAACAAAGAGCTAAAACAGTTTGCTAATGAAACCACTAAAGGTATTTATAAAATTCTAAACAGGTTCAGCAGACGATCGCGTACCCCGGCGACGGAACCCAAGCAAGAAAAAACGGAAAAAAAATCATATTTACTCGTATTCAATTCCAATGAAGAGGTCTTAGACTACACGCTATCCAATTGCTGCAATCCTATCTCGGGAGACCGTGTATTCGGATTCATCACCATCAATCAAGGGATCAAAGTACACCGAGAAGATTGTGCCAACGCCGTTAGCCTACGTGCCAATTACGAATACCGTATCATCAATGCCAAATGGATCGAATCCTCCAGCCTAGATTTCAAAGTAATCTTACAAGTCAACGGATTCGATCGGATAGGGATGATCAAAGACATCACCGAAATTATAACGTACAATATGCACTTGAATATCAAAAATATGAATGTGGTTACAGGTGGTGGCCTTTTCCAAACAAGACTCACTATCCAGATCAAAAATAAAAATCAATTTGAGGAAGTCACCCATCAGTTAAAAAACATAGAAGAGGTCACAGACGTAAAACGCATTTACCAAAAAAACCTCTCTAAATATACTACTAAAAACACTAACTTTTGAAAACTCACCCATCACTAAATAATCTTAACTTTGTGAAGGCATCAAACATCATACTACCTATTATGAATACGCCGACAAACCCTAACCGTATAGAGACGGTGAGGCAAATTTTCACCAACTATTTAGAAAAGCATGGCCATCGTAAAACCCCAGAACGTTACAGTATTCTCGAAGAGATCTATAATACACCCGGACATTTTGATGTAGACACCCTATACTTCAATATGAAACAAAGGAATTACCGGGTCAGCCGAGCTTCCGTATACAATACTATCTCACTGCTACTACACTGCAATTTGGTCAGGAGACATCAACTGGGAGAGCAACAATCCCAATACGAAAAAGCTTACTTCGATACCCAGCACGATCATGTCATTATTACAGATACAGGCGAAGTAATAGAGTTTTGTGACCCTAGGATACAAACTATCAAAGCCACGATAGAAGACCTCTTCAATATAAAGATCCAAAGGCACTCTCTTTATTTTTACGGTGTCAGAAATAAATGAATTTCATATTATTCAAATATTTTATCTACCTATTTTCGCTGATTCATTTTCGTTTTTTACAGAGTCAAGCCCCTTCCGTTCCTATCAAAGAAATTCACTTACTACATGCAGATCTAACTCAGAAAAATACCAATATTGATCCAGACGCTTGGTTTTTAAAAGGCAACGTACAATTTAAACATCAAAGCACGACCCTCTCCTGTGACAGTGCCGTCTACTACAAGGAGCAAAATCGTTTTCACGGATATAATAATGTAAATATGTACTCGGCAAATAGAAAACTCTACGCTCAATTCATCGAATACGATGGTAATACCAGTATTTCTAAAGCCTACGGTAAGCCCGTCGCTTACGAAGGAGCAACGGAATTGAATGCAGATACCCTCATCTACAACGCCAAAACCAAACGATCTCAAGCTATTGGCAAAGCCGTACTCATCGACAAAAAAACACGACTGACCACCCATCTTCTCGAATACGATGGTAATACCCGCCAAGCCTATTACACCACTGGTGGTAGGATATACGATGGAGAAAATACCCTAGTCAGCCAAAAGGCCGTCTATTTTTCCACAGAAAAAAGAGCCGAATTCACTACCAAAGTACGTTTGACCAACAAAGAGCAAACCATACATTCAGAACATGCCAACTACTACACCGAACCCAAACGCATCGATTTTTCCGCACCGACCATCATAGAAAAAAATGAAAATCCCAAAGATTTTATTTATACCGAAAACGGCAGTCATTACACCCAGCAAAAGATCTCCTATTCCTCTGCTCCACCTTCGAGTATCCACCACAATGGAAAAACACTCAAAGGAGATCGTCTCTATTTTGACCACACTAAAGGATACGGTTCTGCTACAGGAAACGTATGGCTAGAAAAGCCCGAAAAAAATAGTTATCTCACCGGTGGCTACACTGAAGTCTATCAAAATCCGGATTCAATAATACTCACAGATCGACCTGTTGCCATTAAGGTACTCAAAGACGATAACCTTTTTATACATGCCGATACTTTAACTGCCGTACGACAAACCGACTCCACATATATCCTCCGTGCCTACCCTTTTGCTAAAATATTTAAGACAAATATGCAAGGTAAATGCGATTCGATCATTTATAAAGAAGCCACTGACATCATCGAATTTCATACAGATCCCATACTTTGGGCACAAGAATATCAACTCACCGGCGACACGATGTACGCCTACATCAACACAAAAAAAGAAGCCTTAGATTCAGTAAATATCATAGGAAATTCATTTGCTATCAATAAGATAAATATGCTTAATGAATTGGAATTCAATCAAATAAAAGGACGAGAAATGACTGGATTTTTCAAAAATAACGAAATGAAAAAACTCATCGTCACGGGCAATGGACAAAGTCTCTACTATGCAGACTATGAAGACGAGAAGATTAAAAAGAAAACACACATCGGTATCAACAAATCTACCTGTGGGATCATTGAAGTACATCTCAATCAACACAAGATCCAACGAATCTCTTGCCAACAAAAGGCTCAATCTGAATTAGCCCCAGAGTCCAAGATTCATGAAAAACAACGCTTTTTACCTAAATTTCTCTGGCGCGAAAAAGAGCGTCCTCAAAAGATAAAAGAGATCTTTATCCCTGATCTTCTCAAATACAGAAACGAACAACAAGCCGAACAACGAGCTATAGAAAAACTTAAAAAAGATCCATAAAAAAAACCTAAAGATGACAAACAGCAAGAGACCGAGCAAAGGTATGCCGGAAAGTCCAAAGAAGTCCTCAAAGATGGATCAATTCAAAAATAAATTTCTCCAATACCAAGCACACACCAGCCTTCAACCCATCCACTCTATAAATCCAACCGTGCTCATGGCAATTATCTTTTTACGACAAGGATGGCAAAGCCTACCTGGATTTTGCGGCAGGAATATCAGCCAACCCTCCTTGGGTATGCACATACAATCGTAGATGCCGTTAAAAAAACAAGTCGAGCGGGTACATGCATGTGATGATGGTCTACGGTGAATTTATTCAGGAAACTTGCGTCCAACTATGCCAAAAACTTGCCGCACATACTCTCTTCCCCCTCGAAATGATTTTTATCTGGTTAACTCAGGCGCCGAAACCATAGAAAGTGCACTCAAGCTAGCCAAACACCACACCGGATCTGAAGAAATCATCACTTGCAGAACAGCCTATCATGGCAATACTCACAACGCAATGATACTTGTGGGAAATGAATCTTATAAAAGAGCTTTTCGGCCACTATTACCAAGAATTAGATTCACCAGATTCAATGACAAAAAAGACCCTTCAGTCTTCACCGAGAAGACCGCCCACATCGTCCTAGAGACCATACAAGTCGCTACAGATTTCATATTACTTCAAATAATCATCTCCAAAAGATTAAAAGACAATGCCAAAAAACCAGTACCCTGATGATCTTCAATGAGATATAACCAGGCTTTGACTATACAGAAAAACTATTCGCTTTCGAACACTATCAAATCGTATACGATATCCTAGTGATGGGAAAAGGTATGGGTAGTGGTATATATATTGAAGCATTCATAACCTCTCAAATACTCATGCAATATTTCACACACGACCCGGTGCTTAGGCCTACCTTTGGTGGTCATCAAATAATAGCAGCATTGGTAGCCATCTTGACCGAATTACTTGAAGTGGATTGGGTTGGCCCAGATCGACAAAAAAGAAGCCCTGATCCGAGCATCTCTCACCCACCATGAAATCAAGGCTATACAAGGCAAAGACCTGATGCTAACCTGTAAACACGCAAACAAATTCTATGCTGCGAAAATAACCCAATACCGCATGGAAAAAGAATTAATCGTCTTCTGGCTACTATTTTCTAGTGAATGTTCCCCCCCCTTCTGTGACCATTCATTATCCGAGCAGAAACCATAAATGCTTGTACTATATCATTTTATACTGCCTTAACTAAATCCCTTCAACCTCACTATTATGAAAACTTATAAGTCATCCATCAAAGACCACAATGACTCGATGACAGTCATCCTACAAGACCACCGAACAAGAGCCGTACTCAATATCGGCAAGATGGATCAAACAACATGGGAAAAAACCATAAAAAATGGCTATGTCCATCTAATTCAAAACCACCAAAAAATAGACCCAACTCTTGATAAATGTAAGTTGCAAGTGAAGGATTTCTACATCAATGAAACAAAGGATGTCCTACTCATACAAGTAATCCCCACAGAAAAATACAAGGTCACCGCATGGGGAGAAACCAATGAAAAGCGTGACAAAATAGCCTTCATCAATGAGCTAGAAAAAATTATTGACAATCGGCAGTTGTACGGTAATGAAAAATCCTACACCTCATCCCTCTTCAGAACTGGGTTAAACAAGATCGCCCAAAAAGTAGGCGAAGAAGCCACCGAATTCATCATCGAAGCCAAAGACCAAAACAATGACAAAGCCTTCCTCAACGAAGGTGCTGATCTGATCTTCCACTTTTTAGTTCTTTTGAATGCTAAAGGATTTATTTTCAAAGATATTATAAAAATCTTAAAAAAAAGACAACAACGAGGTGAGATTATACATAAAATAGAAAACCTCAGGAATAAGATTTACAAATGAAAACTTATGATTGAGTCCCTAATGCATTCCGCACAAAATCCAAGATTACTCCCCAATCTTCTGAGCAAAACCAAGTGATCGTAGGATCTCGCCGATACCAAGTAAATTGTCTTTTTGCATAGCGTCGAGTATTTTTTTTTATTCCCTCCACTGCTTCTCGAAGCGTACATTGCCCCTCAATGTATCGAAAAAGCTCTTTATAACCCACCGTTTGTAAAGCATTCAAATGTCTATATGTGTACCATTGCTCAGCCTCTTGTAGCAAACCCATCTTCATCATTTTATCAACCCTCTGTTCGATGCGTTGATAGATCTGCTCACGAGGTAAGATCAATCCTATTTTGATCAAGCGAAAATCTCGTAGCCCAAACCTCATTTGTTGAAAAGATGAAAAAGGCTGTCCCGTAGCTTTGATGACTGCCAAAGCACGTATCAACCTCTGAGGATTGCGAAGATCTACCCTTTGATAATAAACAGGGTCTTGAAACTTGAGCATTTCTTGCAAAAAGGTTACGCCTTTTTCTTTCAAAGCCGTGATCCATTCTTCTCGGACGACTGGCGATACTTGAGGAAAGGCGTTCAATCCTTCGATTACGGCTTTATTATATAACCCAGATCCACCCGTCATCAAGACTACATCAACTCTTGAAAACAGTGCTCGAAGCTTTTGCAAGGCATCCCTTTCAAAGTCTCCAACTGTATACGCCTGATGGACGCTCAACTGTCCTACAAAATAATGAGGTACAGCCTCAAGCTGAACAGCCGAAGGCATGGCCGTACCTATCCTCAACTCCTTATAAAATTGCCTCGCATCACAAGAGAGGATTTCCGTACCCAACTTCTGAGCTAAAAAGATTGAAAACTTCGTCTTACCCACTGCTGTAGGCCCTACAATCGAAATCAAAGTCTTCATATATCAAAGGAACGATAGCCCCAATCTATCATCAAGATGCCAGCAAAGTTTCTAATTTTTTCACGATCTGATCTTTAGTAGGCGTTTGAGTTCCCAACTTCTCTATAGTGATCGTCCCATTTTTAGCGATGAAAATCCAAGAAACCCTATTGACATTGCTCAATTTTTTTACAGGAGGATTGATAGGAGTATATACAGGTATCGTATAGTCATTAGTCCTCATGAAATCGAAGATTTTATCCAGACTAGTATCCTGAGATACAAGCAAGAAAATCACCCTACCCTTATAAGTATCATAAAGATCTTGCAACATAGGGATCTTTTGGAGACAAAGCACACAAGAAGTGCTCAAAAAATGGACAAAAACCACTTTGTCCCTCGATTGAGAAAGATCTATGATACTACCATCCATAGCTTTCAATTTCCATTGAAAATCAGCATCTAGCAACATATTGATTGGGGCAACTTTCACTTTAGGGGTAATCTTTTCACCTGTCACCCACGCCCACGCCCCACGTCTGATCTCCTTACCTGGTGGCGTATAGATAATCCACCATGTAGCAACCAACAAAATAATAATATCTAAAACGCGACGCCATTTCATTTCAAAATAATTTTGAGCAAATATACTTTTTCCTACAAATACCAGCTTTTTTCTATACTTTATATTTTTTTATGAAATCTTACAAAGCCGATTATAAAGCCAGTAGTCAACTAAAACCAAGGCCGCCATGGCTTCTACGATAGGCACAGCACGGGGCACGACACAGGGATCATGCCGTCCCTTACCCTCTACAATGGTAGGATGATATTGCTTGTCTATAGTCATTTGAGACTGCATAAGGGTGGCCACAGGTTTAAAACCTACTCGAAAATAGATGTCCATACCATTGGATATCCCCCCTTGGACGCCTCCAGAAAAGTTGGTTTTGGTGGATCCATCAGTATCGAAAAGATCATTATGTACAGAGCCTTTCATCCGGGTACCGGAAAAACCACTGCCATACTCAAAACCCTTGACTGCATTGATCGATAGCATGGCCTTGCCCAATTCAGCATGTAACTTGTCAAAGATAGGCTCTCCGAGACCTATCGGAACACCTTGGATCACACAGCTAACCGTCCCGCCTATGGTGTCTCCTTCCTTACGGACTTGTTTGATCAAAGCTATCATCTGCGCTGCCAAGTCCGGATCAGGGCAACGCACCGATGTATCTTCCACCGTAGATAGATCAAGTTCTTGGTAAGACTTCTCTAATATTAATGCCCCAACAGAAGACACATAAGCAGTAATCTTCACTTCTTTTAACAATTGTTTAGCAATGGCCCCAGCCACTACACGACAAACAGTCTCTCGTGCAGAAGAACGTCCACCACCACGGTAGTCCCTCAAACCATACTTTTTATCATAAGTAAAGTCTGAATGCGAAGGGCGATATAGTTCTTTGATGTGTGTGTAGTCACGAGACTTTTGATCTTCATTGAGTAAAATAAAACTAATAGGGGCACCAGTAGTCTCACCCTCAAAGAGACCGGAGATAAAAATGACTTCATCGCCTTCTTTTCGTTGAGTCACGATATTGGATTGACCTGGTCTCCTACGATCTAACTCATACTGGATTTGTTGAAAATTCAAAACTAGACCTGCTGTACATCCATCTATTACCCCCCCCATCGCTGGTCCATGGCTTTCACCAAAAGTGGTCAATCTAAATAAATTACCAAAAGTATTCCCCACCATGATCGTTTTCAAACCTTCAATTCCACATAGATAGGACGTCCTAGATGGTTCATACGATTCATCCCCTTCAAAACCTTAGCTTCATGGCGGCTGTCCACTTCAAAAAATGAGCATTTATTTGATATCTCGATACGTCCAATATCAATATTTCGGGTATTAGTAGCTTGGTTGATCAACTGGATCAATCCGAGTTTAGTCAAATCGTCTTTTGCGCCTAGATTCAAGGAAAGCTTTGAAAAACCCACACGTCTACCCTTTATAGTGAAATTATGTCTCTTTCTATCAAAAGCATTGTCGATAGGGACAAATGTGGACGTAATATTAATATCTCGTACATCCTTATAATAGACGAGAAAACGATTGAATTCTACTGATGCAAAACGCTTGATGAGTTCCTCGCGATCAAATGCACTCAATCTTTCGTAAATCATCGGCAGATAACTTTCCATCGAATGACCGTCTACGACAACTTTTTCTATTTTATCGATCCGATGAAAGAGCTGTTTCTCACATATTTCTCTACCAGTTGGAACCATCAATCGTTCGAATTTTTTTCCTATTTTCTGTTCGAGTTCTCTTAGTCTACGGGTCTCTTTCGAATGTATAACGCAAATAGATACCCCTTGATTCCCAGCTCGACCTGTACGGCCACTACGGTGTACATAAGTCTCGTTCTCATTCGGTAGGTTGTAATTGATCACATGGGTGATGTCACTAACATCTATGCCACGAGCAGCTACATCTGTAGCCACAAGAAATTGTAAGCATCTTTTTCTGAAACGGTTCATAACCGCCTCGCGTTGAGATTGTGACAGATCACCGTAAAGAGCGTCGGCATTATACCCGTCTCGGATCAAGTAATCAGCAATCTCTTTAGTTTCCCGGCGAGTGCGGCAAAATATAATCCCATAAATATCCGGATTAATGTCAGCAATGCGTCTCAAAGCGGGGTATTTATTTTGACTGCTCACCATATAATAGACGTGCTTAACGTCGTCGGAAGCCAAATTGCGTTTCCCTGTAGTAATCTCCATAGGGTCTATCAAATAGGAATTAGCGATGGTGTTCATCTCCCTGGACATGGTAGCGGAAAACAACAAACTTTGCCGCTTATCAGGCAATTGTCTCACAATAGCATCAAGCTCGTCTTTAAAACCCATATTCAACATTTCATCAGCCTCGTCGAGCACCAGATAACGAATGTCACCCAGCTTAAGATCTCCTCGGCGCATGAGATCTGTGACTCGTCCAGGTGTACCTATGATGATATGGACACCTTTTCGCAAGGCCTTAATTTGGGTCTCGATATTGGCTCCACCGTATACAGATATAATCTCTAGTTTGGATAAATATCGAGCAAAACGGAGGAAATCATGTGTGATCTGTAGGCACAATTCACGTGTAGGACAGAGCACCAATGCTTGCAGGGCCCTGAAGTCAGGGAGCGTCTTCTGAATGAGAGGTAGACCAAAAGCAGCCGTTTTTCCTGTCCCAGTTTGGGCCAAGGCGATCAAGTCTCTTTCAGAATCCAATAGATAAGGGATAGATTGCTGTTGTATTGGAGTAGGTGTGACAAAACCCATCTCCTCCAATGCTCTGAGGATTTCAGAGCTTAATTTGGCTTCTTCAAATATTTTCATAAATAATAGTTCATGCTTCAGAAGAACTGAGGCAATAAACGCAACAGAATTGCTTAAAATACAGTATAAAATCCCATTTAAAAGCTACGATTTTCAGAATAAAAATTGGACGGGTAAATCTAAGCAAAATAAACTGGACTAATGGCAAGGATGATCCAACATTCTTGATTTTAGGTTAAAAAGTTAGAAAGAATTTTATTCGACTTGTCTCCTTTTTATTAAACTTGCCAAAACATTTCCTTTGGCCTTATTATATCATAAGAAATTCGGCCGCTGCACATTGATAAATTGTCTTCATTAATTTTTGTATAAGTAAAGCACTGTGTCGTAAATTCACTCCTCCAACGTTATAAGTAAATGAAAGCAATGCATCAAATTGGTTCTGTGTAAGCAATATGCCTTAACAATAATACTCACTACCTCATCAGATTTTTAACAATCCTACCGCAAAAAAATCTTCAGCCTGTTACTTAATGATAGTTTGCCCCTTTTCTACATCAGGGACCAGTACGACCATAACCAATCGTCCATATCCCTACAACATCTTTGTATACAGTCAAGCAAAGACTTCCAAATTATCTGGTCAAGTCTAAACCTTTTTGATATATTTTCATTATATTATTATTTTTAAAACTTTTGTAAGTAATATTATTCATCCCTCACCTATATTACCTCACTACCTTCCGACTTGATGAGCCGACGGGTTTGATCATTATAGCGTAGAAGTAACAAAATAGCCGCTATAGTAAGACCTAAACCTAAACCAATCCAAACCCCCAAAGCACCCATCTCCATGGTCACAGAGCAGAACCAACCCAAAGGTACAGCAACGATCCAGTAAGCAAAAAAGCTGATCCACATAGGGATTTTCACATCATGCATACCTCTCAAAGCGCCAAGAGCTACCGCTTGTATACCATCGGACAGCTGAAAAAGTGCTGCTACAACAAGCAATTGAGCTGCTATAACTACCACTTTATCATCATCGAGATAAAGCGATGGTAAACCATACCGCCATAAAATAAACCCTATACCACACAATGACATGAAGATCACTGACATCAAAATAACTGACCAACCTACCCGTCTGAGTTCAACATAATTCTTCAAGGCACGTTGATTGCCTATCCTGACCGTAGCAGCCACAGCAAATCCCATACCCAACATATAGGTAGTCGAAAATATACTAATTGTGATCTGATGAGCAGCGAGTTGTTCTGCACCGGAAAAACCCACTATGAAAGAAGCTACAGCAAAAGCCCCCACCTCAAATAACATTTGTAATCCCGTCGGGGTCCCTATAACCAGTATCTTTCTAAAATAGACTTTCTGAAATTTTATATATTCGAGCTTTTGATAACATTTACGAACTTTGACATGTCGATATAGTAATAAACACAGTCCGATGAACATAACCATACGGGTGATCAAAGTAGCATAACCTGCTCCAAAAACCCCCAATTTAGGAAAGCCGTATTCACCATAAATCAAAACGTAATTGAAAATAATATTAAAAACAACACCTATCCAGGTGATCACCATCCCTGGAATAGTCAAAGACAAACCTTCAGCAAAATTATGAAGACTCTCAAACAAAATCCACGGGATCAGAGAGAGTGTTATGATATTTAAAAAGGGTGCGGCCTGAACCACCACCTCTTGATCCTGCCCTAAATAAGGCAAAGCTGGAAGAAAAACTTGAATGAGGAAATACATCAACACTGATAACAAAAAGTTGATAACTAAACCGTGATGTAAAATGGTCACCCCCTTTTTGTAATCTCCCCGAGCATCAACCTCAGCAACCAAAGGCGAAAGGGCAGAAGCCATCCCCCAGCCAAAGACCATGATGATGTAAAAAACCGCATTGGCTAGAGATACTGCAGCTAAAGCCACCTCACCTAACGAACCGACCATGATATTGTCAGCCAAGTTGATGCAAATCTGACCTACTTGGCCGAAAGCCACTGGTAAAGCCAATTGGGAATTCTGTTTAATATGTTGCGAAAAATTCAAAGCTATCGGATTATAAACCTCAAAGATATAAAATCTGCCAACAGTATTCAAATCTTAAATATTGTAGCATTTTATCGTGATATAAATCAAACAAATTGATCAAACTCCCTTTTTCACAAAAGGTAATTTAATGACCTGGGCAGGAATACATTTGTCTCGTATTGAGACCTGAAGTGCTGTACCTTCCTTAGAAAAAGCTGTGGGTACATAGCCCAGACCGATACCCCTTTTCAAGACAGGTGATACAGTGCCTGAGGTAATATAACCGATCGGATCACCTTGAAGGTCACTCAAAGGGTATCCTTGCCTAGGGACACCTCTCTCCTCCAACATAAAGGCGACCAATTTCCGAGAGAGACCTTGTGCCTTTTGCTTCAAGAGTATCTCTTTCGCAATAAAATCTTTGCTGAATTTGGTAATCCATCCTAGACCAGCTTCTAATGGTGTGGTCTCATGGGTGATGTCTTGGCTATAGAGGCAATAGCCCATCTCCAAACGTAAAGTATCTCTGGCAGCTAATCCGCAAGCCTTGATGCTGTAAAGTTTACCTGACTGAAAGATTTTTTTCCAGACCTCTTGGATATTTTCATTCTTCAAATAGAGTTCAAAACCACCAGCTCCTGTGTAGCCTGTAGCCGAAATGATCACTTGATCGACTCCAGCAAAAGCATCTACAACAAAGTGATAAAAGGAGATTTCTTGGAGCGGGACATTTGTCAGCGGTTGGAGGACCTCCAGAGCTCTTGGACCTTGCACAGCCAATAAACCGTATTCTTGAGATCGATTAAAAAATTCGATAGCAAAACGGTTGTTTTGATTTATCCATAAGGCATCCTTTTCGATATTGGCTGCGTTGACCACGAGCATAAATTCTCCTTCACCCAGCCTGTATATGATCAGATCATCAACGATACCACCCAACTCATTGGTCATACAAGAATACTGGGCTTGACCAGGTTTTAAACGAGAAACATCATTGGTGGTCAAGTACTGAAGGAGATCTTCAGCATATCTTCCACGGATGAAAAATTCGCCCATATGACTGATGTCAAAAAGACCCACAGCGTCTCTGACAGCCATATGTTCTTCTTGGATACTAGTGTATTGTATGGGCATATAAAAACCTGCAAAAGGGGCCATTTTGGCTCCAAGCGCCAAATGTGTATCATAAAGGATGGTTTTTCTCACTTTCCTTTTGAATAGAGTTCGAGGCAAAAGTAAGGTTGGGACACATCATTCACCAGCATACTCGGCAAAATTTCTAGGGGTTTCATACAAGGTGATTTTTAACGTAAACTGCTCAGGGATCTTTTGCCGGATCTTTTGCCATATCACGACAATGATGTTTTCTGTGGTGGGATTGAGCGATCGAAATTCTTCCACATCCAAATTAAAATTCTTATGATCAAAAGGCTCTTCTACCTCGCTACGGATGATCTCTTTGAGTTCTTCAAGGCTCATGACAAAGCCCGTTTGCGGATCCACTGCACCCGTAACACTCACTATGAGCTCATAGTTATGCCCATGGTAATGAAGATAGGCACATTTACCGAAAACCTCTTCATTCTGGGTTTGGTTCCAATGGGCATTGTAAAGGCGGTGAGCAGCATTAAAACAGGCCCGCCTGCTGATGGTCATCTTCATAATTTCAATTTTTCTACATATCGCTCGATGATGATCCCAAGCCAAATGGCATAATGCTCAGGATGGATTCTGATCTCCTCTATCAACTCCGGTAACGCAATCCACCGCCACGTAGCCACTTCTTCTGGGTTGACCTTCGGCACACCCTCATATCGCCCCAGCAAAACGTGATCTAGTTCGTGCTCGATCAAGCCATTGTAGAGTTCAACCTTATAGGTGAAATGAAACCGCTCTTCTAATGAACAATCAAAACCCATTTCTTCGCCCAGGCGTTGGTGAGCTGCCTCGAGGATAGTCTCCCCATGACGGGGATGACCACAACAAGTGTTGGCCCATAGAAGTGGAGAGTGATATTTATGAGTAGCTCTTTGTTGTAACATCAGTTCATGTCGGTTGTTGAACACAAATATAGATATAGCACGATGTAGCAAACCCTCTATATGTGCCTTTTGCTTATCCATCAAGCCTAGTATCTCATCTTGAGTTCCTACCAATATAACTTGTTCTCCGTTGGCTTTCATCTATTTTTTTTTGATCTCCAAATGTATTCAATATTATAACTCATTACTCCAAAAAAGCTTTTAGTCAACCCTCCCCTAAACAGCCATAGTATACCGAATGGCGTAAATTAGGGGCACCAAATGTGTCTAAAATTATGGACTAATCAATGATGATCTATCTCTTCTGCATTCTCGTTATTGCTTCTTATCTGTTTGATATGGTCGCTCTAAGGACAAAATTCCCTTCAGTGATTTTATTAATCTTATCAGGTATGGGGATGAAATTATTGGCTGAATCGTTTCACTACGATATCCCTGAGCCTTTCATGAAAGAGATCTTGCCAAGTTTGGGAAATGTCGGCTTAATTTTGATCGTATTGGAAGGGGCGTTGGAATTAGAGATCACTGCTGAAAAAAGAAGTTTAATCTTTCGTGGCTTCTTCACTGCGCTAGTAACTTTACTACTAACCTCTATAGTGATCGCATATGGCTTACAAAAGCTATCTACCGATACGCTGCCTTATCTGACTTGTTTGAGGCATGCCGTGCCTTTTGGTGTGATTAGCAGTGCGGTGGCTATCCCAAGTGTAGCAGCACTCACAGAAGTCAAAAAGGAATTTGTTATTTACGAATCGACTTTTTCGGACATCTTAGGTATCATACTTTTCAACTTCATATTGAATAATAATGAGATCAAAATGGGAGCATTCGGACAACTTAGCTTAGACATACTTATAGTTTTCATCGCTTCTATCCTGGTCACTTATTTACTGCTCCAATTGATGAATAAAATCAGTCATCATGTGAAATTTTTCCTCATCCTATCAATCCTCATCTTGACCTATCTTGTCGGAAAACATTATCATCTCTCTTCTTTGATCATCATCTTTTTCTTCGGATTATTTTTGAAAAACACTTATGTCTTCACACCTAAGAAATTTATAAGATTCCTCCCATTAGAAAAAGCTAAAGAAGATCTGCATCAATTTTTTCTACTGACTGCTGAGAGTGCTTTCCTAATCCGAACCTTTTTCTTTCTATTCTTTGGATTCTCTATCGATTTGGAACGATTAAAACATCCGGATGCTTATATGTATGGCGGAGCTATTTTGTTGATTATATACATGATACGATTTATTTATCTAGGATTTACTCAACGAAAAAATATATTGCCTGAGGCCCTTATAACGCCGAGGGGCTTGATAAGTATACTTTTATTCTTACAGTTTTATGACTATTTGGATGCTAGAAACGAATTGCACCAAATGATCGTCAAAGAAAACACCTTATTGATTGTCATCCTTGGCTCTATGCTGATCATGATGTTGGGCATCGTTAAATTCGGAAAAAAAAATCAATAAAAAAATCGCCTTTGAACTGATCCCAAAAGAAAAGTTCTATCCTATTCTTTTATGAAGGCCTCTATAGCGATCATGTGCTCCAATTGATCATTAAACTTCTGCGTAATCTTTCTATCAGTGGGGGGATGCAGATTTATTAAACTCATTTTTCTGAACACTGTGACCTATTGATAAATATGGGCAATTATGTTAAAAATTTTTATAGTTTCATTTGTAATAGTTTTTCTAAAATTGTTTTGCTTACCCTAATCCAGTATTTGAACGTAGTCTTCTTAAAACTAGTTTTTGAAATGTATAAGGATGGATAAATAATTCTCAATATATATGTATTACATAGTATTATAAAAAATATACATCTTTGCAAAATAAATAAATTAGCTATGCTATGAACGTTGAAAACACTAAGGCTCAGATGAGAAAAGGTATATTGGAGTTTTGTGTCCTCAGCATCATCAAAGATGGAGAAGTCTATACCTCAGATATCATCAATACGCTGAAGCACGCTAAACTCTTGGTAGTAGAAGGTACAATATACCCGTTGCTGACCCGCTTGAAGAATACCAGTTTGCTTCACTATAGATGGGAAGAATCTTCTTTCGGTCCACCAAAAAAGTATTTTTCCCTTACAACGAAAGGGGAAATCGTGCTCAAAAAGTTGAATGAGACTTGGAAAGAACTCTCCGAATCTGTCGATCAATTCACCAAAAACATATCATGAATAAGACAATAAACATCAACCTAGCCGGATTCGTTTACAACATGGACGAAAACGCCTACGATCTACTCAAAAAGCATCTCTCTGAAATTCGTAGTTTCCTCAAAAGTACTGAAGGCGCTGAAGAGATTATGTGCAATATCGAGCAACACATTGCTAAATTATTCAAAACCTATTTAAAAGGCCGTGAAGTCATCCTACCAATCGATGTAGAAGAGGTTATCAAAATCATGGGGGGAGCGAGTCCTATATCAGCTAAGACGAATGGAGAACAGGTAAAATATCAAGAAGCACCAAGACATGCTGCTTATCAAAAAAAACTTTTTAGGCATCCTGAAGACAAACACATCGCTGGGATATGTGGTGGATTGGCCGTTTATCTCGAGGTAGATGCCATCTGGATACGCATCTTAGCTATAGCCTTGCCGATGTTCTTCATCCCATTCATCCCCATCCTATTGGGATACATTATCTTATGGATGCTAGTACCTTATCCTAAAACTACTGTAGAAAAGCTCCAAATGAATAGAGAATCTGTGAATTTTGACACGATCAAAAAAACTTTTGAAAAGCAAAGCGCTGCAGCTGACTCAAAATTGAGAACCGCTACAAACAGGACAATCCATACACTAGAAAAAATAATACGACATCTTTCTCGATGGGCTATAGTATTACTAAGCAGTTGCTTCATCCTTGGAGGGGTGACCGTGATCAGTCTATGGGGTCTCTTTCTGTTTCATAACATCCATATGAATTTACAATCGATAGAAGATTCATCTTTTTTCAATTTTTTGATTTATAACTTTGACTTCACCCCGATGTATTACCTCAGCATCCTGTACATAAGTCTATTGACTCTGATTCCGACTGTAATAGTGATATTATTTGGGATCAAGTTTTTGAATCGCACTTTTCGATTGAAAAGATCATTTATGACTGAGTTGCTCATCCTATGGTGCGTGGCGATAGCAGCTAGCATTATATACGGTATCTACATTAACCAATTCTCATACGATACCTCATCTAAAAAGACCATACGCCTCAATGCATCTCAAAATGAATGGAATATTATATTCAACAAATTTCTTATAAAATAATTTTTAAATATAACTTTTCCCTATTTATCCCCGAACTAGTGTTATTTCAGGACAAGATCATCTAGACAGTAGATGTAACCTTCAAAAGATCAAATAACAATACTACCTATACTAAGGTCATGCGTATGTCCAAAGATAATAGTCTGAAAAACTCTTAGAAAAAGATGCAAAATATCCGCTACCAATACCCTCTTGACCCACTAATACCTATACCATGTGCTTCGATAATTTTTCCAGTATCACACTTCGAATACCATTCAGATACAAATGGTAAGGTTACCAATCTATCTACTCGACGGTCAAACCTTCAAGATTAAAAACTAGAATCCTCATCGATTCTATCACACCTAAGGCCAGTGGAATATGACCCGAGATAGGCTGGAATGCGTCACCTCAAGATGTCTTTATCGTGATGATGAAATACTCAAGTCGATAGACCCCAACCTGATGAAGCAAAATCATCGCATAACCTAACTGATTAACTTCAACCCCTCCTCGATCCTCTAATAGACTATAAACATTCTTCCGGTCGTCTATGGTCTTTTTGAGTATTTTTACCCGCATGAAAAAACAAATCGGCCAATTAACTTATGCTCTATTTCGTTGGAAAATAGAAACTAAAATACCCTTGGAATCTTTCAAAAAAAGTGTACTCATCGCTGCTCCACATACTTCAAATTGGGATTTAGTCTTCTCTATAGCAGGCTTTTGGATCCTTCAACTCAATATGAAATTCTTTATCAAAAACAAACATACTCAAAGCTGGTACGGTTGGTTGCTCAAATTCTTAGGTGCTATAGGGGTCAACCGATCTCAAAGAAACAACCTAACTAAATACGGCATAAACCTTTTCAACGATAAAGATCAATTCATCTTGATAGTTCCAGCTGAAGGCAGCCGCAAACGTGTCGCACGATGGAAAACTGGTTTTTATTACATCGCTCAAGGCGCCGGTGTACCCATCGCTCTAGGAGCTTTAGACTACCGATCGAGGACTGCTAGTGTGAATAAGATCCTCTATCCTACGGACAATTTTGAAGAAGATATGAAGATCATCGAAACTCATTACCAAAAATATACGGGGAAATATCTAAAAAATTTCAATCCCAAAATATTCTGATCGATGAAAAAAAATTCGACTACCCTAATGAAGCAACTCAACGAAACGAATGACAATACTTTGATGAAGACGCTCCATATCACTTACATCAAAATGGGATCTGATTTTCTAATCGCCCAAATGCCAGTCGATACACGTGTGCATCAGCCGATGGGTTTCCTGCATGGGGGGGCTACCGTAGCACTAGCCGAAAGTACTGGGAGTATGCTTTCGGCCCACAACGTCGATCAGGAAAAGTTTCAGATATTTGGCCTGGAAATATCAGCCAACCATATACATTCCAAAAAAGAAGGAACCCTCTCGGCTACCGCACGCTTGATCCACAGAGGCAAGACCACTCACTTCATTCAAATCGAGGTATGTGATGAAGACGGGCATCTCATCAGCCAGTGTAAGATGACCAACATCATCATCCCAAAAAATAAGTGTCCGAATGAAAAAATATGATCTCGCTCAACTTTATAAAGCAGCCCTAAATGCTTATCAGGCACAACGGAAATTTGCCCTCTTCAGAAAACCTGGAGGAGATATCTTACAACTCTATATCCACGATCCAGACCAAACTTCTCAAAAAGACCATTTCCTCATTGGTAGCTTCAATCACGATCATACGATTCGTATTTGTCCCAGCAAAATCCTCTATGCCAAAACCCCATTGTCCTCCCCTCCCTCATCAGAGGAAAAGACCCTCAAACACTATTGGCAGGAAAGTCCTTCGACCGAATACATCCGTATGATCAACACGGTCCTGAAACAACTTAATACTGGGACATTAAAAAAGGTTGTACTCTCTCGAATGAAAAAAATTCCCTTCAAAAGGCTGGCCTTAAAAACTGGTTTCCAAAACCTACTTACTGCACACCCTGAGGGTTTGGTCAATATCTGGTATGATCCCACGCATAGCCTATGGATGGGAGCCACACCGGAGTTACTCCTTCGTATCAAAAATAAAAAACTACAGTCAGAAGCCTTAGCTGGAACTCTATCAGCTGATGCTCCTGCATTCACCTGGACCTTCAAAGAGTTAGAAGAACATCATATGGTACTCAGACATATCGTGAACATTTTACAAAACTATTCCGGAAAAATGTCTATCGGCAAGACAGGTACCGTAACTACTGGCCGGATTAAACACCTCAAAACAAAAATTGGTTTTTCCTTTTCGGAAGTGCCGGATCCTCATACATTACTCCACCATTTACACCCTACACCAGCCGTATGTGGCTTACCTCAAAAAGCTGCTCTTAACTTCATTTTGGATCACGAAGGCTACGACCGAACATTTTATGCCGGATACATCGGCCCTATCAACAAAGATATCACGGAACTCTACATCAATTTGAGATGTGCTAAGATCCATCAAGGATGGATCGTGCTATATGTCGGAAGTGGCATCACTGCTCAGAGCGAGCCTGAAAAAGAATGGCTAGAGACGGAAGTCAAAGCACAAAACACACTCTCACAACTTTATTTCCGATGAAGTTTTCGAATCCTTTTTCTCCGATTTCTCTGGCCGGCAATACGGGCGAATGATCAAACGTACGCTTTTGTTATATTGAAAGTATTGGATGACCCAATTCATCAAGGCGATTATACGATTGCGAAAACCTACCAGGTTAACCAGGTGAATAAACATCCACACCAACCACGCAGTGAATCCTTTCAACTTAAGCCAAGGTAGATCGCATACGGCCTTATTCCTACCAATCGTAGCCATCGAACCTAAATTTCTATATCTGAAAGATTTCATCTTTTGACCAACTGCCAAACGATTGAGATTTTTTGCAAGACGGATGCCTTGCTGGACGGCCGGCTGTGCCGTCATTGGATGTCCATGAGGATAGCGTTTATCATTTTTCATCGAAGCCACATCACCGATAGCAAAAATTTCCTCATAGCCTTGTATTCGGCTATAGGTATCTACCAAAAACCGCCCACGCTCTATAACCTTCTTGTCAAATCCGTCAATCAATGCTCCCTTCACCCCGGCAGCCCATATCACATTGGAAGACTCTAACAGGGCGTTTTCCATATGGACCACCTCTCCATTATAGTCCTTCACAGGAGCATCTAACCAGACGTTAACATCCATTTCTCTAAGATTTTTTAAAGCTATTTCGGCCGATACTTTAGACATACCGTCTAGCAACCGAGGGGTCGCCTGTATCAAGTGAATGTTCATCCGACGGATGTCTAAGTCGGGGTAATCATGAGGCAATACATGTCTTTTAAGCTCGGCAAAAGCACCTGCCAACTCTACCCCTGTAGGCCCACCCCCTACAATAACAAAAGTCATCAGGCGTTCACGTTGCTTGAGATCGTCAGTGAGCAAAGCTGCCTCAAAACTCTGTAAGATACAACTCCGCAAGTCCAATGCTTCAGTAATCGACTTCATCGGCAAGGTAAAGTGTTCAATACGTTCGTTTCCAAAATAATTAGTCTTCGAACCTGTAGCCAGAATTAAATAATCGTAAGAAAGTGTCCCGATGTTGGAAAAAACACTTCGTTGATCCGGATCGATACGACGGACATGAGCCAATCGGAAATAGAAATTTTCCGTCTTCTTGATGATCGTCCGCACTGCATGAGCAATAGAGTCCGGCTCTAAACCCGCTGTAGCTACCTGATAAAGCAAGGGTTGGAAAGTATGGTAATTGTTGCAATCGATAAGTACTACTTGAAATTTTTCTCTGTCGAGCCGCTTAGCGATCTGCAATCCACCAAAACCGGCGCCGATGATCACTACCCTTTTCAAGCTTCTAGCCGGAATATTCATATCCAAAACTTCAAAGGGTAAAGTTATAAGATATTTCACTTTGAATGAAAACTAAACTTACAGGCTCGGTCTGATGATCCGTCCATAAAAACTATTTAACTCGTGCAAGAGTCAACCCATCACGAATAGGCAACATGATGGTCTCTACCCGCGGATCTTTCCGAAGCTTTTCGTTGTATGCCCGAATGTATGAAGCCTCTTTGTCGTCTGTATCATACGCTTCGAGCACCTTACTCGACCAAAGAACATTATCAGTGAGAATGACCCCACCGGCCAGCATCTTTTCAACGACTAGATCAAAATACTGTACATAAGACCGCTTATCGGCATCGATGAATACCAAATTAAAATGGTATGGCAATTCAGAGATCAATTTCAAAGCATTGCCATACATCGGACGAATTTGATGAGCGTAGTCAGAATTATCAAAATACTTCTGGGAAATAGACTGCAAATTTTCGTTAATATCGATGGTTATCAAAAAACCATCGTGAGTAATTCCCTCGGCCAAACAGAGCGCTGAATATCCTGTAAAAGTACCGATCTCGAGAACGTGCCGTGGCTGGACCAATTTGGAAATCAAGCTCAAAACACGTCCTTGGTAATGTCCTACCGACATGTGAGGCGCGGACGTCCTGAGCCGAGTCTCTTCACTCAAAAGCTTCAGATGCTTAGGTTCGGGCTCACTACAACGGCTGATATAGGCTTCAATCGTCGATGAAACTATCTTCATAAGATATAAATATTTTTCCAAAAAAAACGAAAATCACTCGGGCAAAAGTGCATCTTTCTCAAATTCTTGATATAATTTTCATTATCTTGAACGTAGCAAAATATACAATGATGAATATCTGAATCCGAATCCCTACCAATGAGTCGTATTCTTTCACAGTATTAGTATCGGAAATGGCTTACTTAAATTATTCATAAATCGATTTCAACCTATCAGAACCTGATTTGCTTAATGGGATTATAGCCCTTTCATAGTCCAAAATAGTATCTAGGTAATTCTTTATTTGATTTGCAAGTATTCATAATCGATATTATTACATAAATAGTGTCCAAACATAGATATCATTATCATGCTAAAGTATTAAAAAAAGATAGTCTCGTTATACAAGATTAAAAAACGAAGAAAAATTTAGTATACAATTTATTAAATGCAAAACCTAAACCCAAGCCCAATAAGGCCCCTGAGAGGATATCCAATGGATAATGCACTCCTATATACACCCGGCTATAGGCTATCATACCCGCCCACATCAAAAGAAGAAAAATGGCATATCGGGCATAGGGATGAAGTATTTTCCCTAAAAAAAAAGCCAATGCAAAATGATTAGCCGCATGCCCAGAGGAGAATCCGTATTTCCCGCCAAAGAAGCCCTGAACCAGCCTCACTTGATCACCAATAACAGGATCCCAACAAGGCCTATAGCGTTTGACGGCATGCTTGATCAAATTGCTTGTCTGGTCTGCACAAAGAATCAGTAAGCCAATAAATACCAACGTAATCGTAGCCCGCCTCCAACCCCATAGATGATATATGAGCAAAATTAAAACGACATAGGCCGGGATCCAAGTCTCAATATGCGTCATATATAGCCAAAAACTATCCCAGCTCGAGTTGCCCAATCGATTCAGATAAAGCAACCAAGACTGATCTTGCTGTATGATCGCATCTGGAACATACATGACTTCAACTCTCACGTTTTACAGAGCCTGAAAAATCTTTATCTAGTTCTCTCCCAACCTCTCGAACCTCTTCTTCGGCCTCTTTGACTGAGTATTTCACCTTTTTGCCAGCCTCCCAGATCTCTTGTTTGATCTCTTGGGTAACGTTGCGCAACTGGCGTATCCCCTCGCCAAGACCACGAGTGATTTCTGGGATTTTCTTCGGACCAAAAAGCAAGACGGTCAAAAAGATGATGAAAAAGCCCTCTTCAAAACTGATGAACAATGACGTCATATCCTTATGAGTTTTCCTCGCCAAAATTAAACTATTCCAATAAAAAGGACCTGGAATCCCTCAATATTTTTCCAGATGATCCTTACCGGTCTTTTTGAGGATCTTTTTGACAAAATCATACATCAACGCAGTAGCAACGAAGACCGAAGAATAGATACCAAAGCCGATACCCACCAACAAGGCAAACATAAAACCACGAATAGTCTCCCCACCGAAGAGGAAAATTACGAAGACTACAAAGATCGTGATCAACGAAGTGTTAACCGTACGGCTCAAAGTACTACTGATCGCTTGATTAACTACTTGACGAAAGGGTCTTTGAGGATTTTCGTAGACATACTCGCGGATACGGTCATAGACGATCACCGTATCGTTGATAGAGTAGCCAATCACCGTCAAAATAGCTGCAATAAAAGCCTGATCGATCTCCAAGGAAAACGGTAACAAACCATAACAAAGCGAGAAAACACCCAAAACTACGATCGAATCATGCAGTAAGGAGATAACCGCTCCGAGACTGAATTGCCACCTTCTGAATCGGATCAAGATGTAGATAAAAATACCTAGCAGCGAGAACAGGATTGCCCAAAAGGCTCCCTTAGTTATATCCTTGGCCACTGTGGGACCTACTTTAACCGAAGACAAGACACCAACAGTACGCCCATCTTGTACATTTTTAAATTGCTCAAGACTCACGCCTGCAGGTAAATACAACTTCAAGCCCATATAGAGCTTTTTTACCACTTCCTCATCTACTTGGGAACCGTCCTGATCGACTTTGTATTTGGTAGTGATCTTCACCTGATCGACCCCGCCAAAGGTCTTGACCTCCGGCGGAGAAGAAACACCATTCTCAATGAAAATTGGAGCCAAATCCGTCGCGATTTTCTCTGGAGTCACCGAGCGATCGAAATGTACGACATAAGTACGCCCACCGACGAAATCCACACCGAGATTCAACCCACGGGTGAATAAAGAGATCAAACTAACGACCATCAAGATAAGTGAAAAGATGTAAGCATACTTACGTCGAGACAAAAAATTCCAACGAAAATTTTTCAAAAAATATTCAGTAATACGGCTGAAAAAAGAAAGCCCCTTACACTGCTCAAAATGCCACTCGATAAACCAACGGGCCAACCATATGGCTGAGAAAATAGAGGTAAAAATCCCAATGATCAAAGTCGTAGCAAAGCCCTGGATCGGACCTTTTCCAAAGATAAACAAAATGATACCTGTCAGAAACGTAGTCAACTGTCCATCGACGATCGAGGGTAAAGCCCCCTTAAAACTATAACTCTCATCGATAGCCCGACGTAATACTTTACCCTTATATAGCTCCTCCTTGACACGTTCGTAAAGCAAAATGTTTGCATCGACGGCCATCGCCAAAGTCAGCACTATACCGGCAATACCGGGCAAGGTCAGTACAGCGCCAAAGGAAATCAAAATACCAAAGATGAAAAGCAGGTTGAAGACCAGTGCAAAATTTGCATAAACCCCAGCCATCATATAGTAAAAAATCATCCATACGAATACGAATCCCAAAGCGATTAAAGAAGAAATCAACCCACTTCGGATAGCCTCCTGCCCAAGTGAAGGCCCCACGATCTCAGCTTGGATAATCCGAGCCGAAGTAGGCAATTTACCAGCATTCAAGATATTGACTAGATCATCGGCCTCTTGTACGGTGAAATTTCCTGAGATCTCCGAGCGCCCATTGGGGATTACCGTATTGACGCTGGGTGCCGTACAGACCAAGTCGTCCAAGACGACGGCAATACTCTTACCAATGTTTTTCTCCGTGACACGTTTCCAAATACGAGAACCCTCGACATTCATCTGCATGTTGACAACCACCTGGTTAAACTGCCCAAAAGACTTATGGGCACTGATGATGACATCACCACTCAAGGCAGGTTTACCCTCGGGATCGGTACGGATGGCATACAATTCTAAAAAATTATTCTTTGACTCATACGGCTTAATAGCCCACAAGAATTTAATCGTACGCAAGTGGGACGGCAATAATTCCTGAGCTCTGGGGTCATTCAAAATCCGATCAACTCGAGCTGTGTCTCGCACGTCGACCCAACCCACCGTATTTTCATGGCGCCTGTTCGAGAGGTGCAACAAAGCCAATAAAGAACGTGGCGAAGTAGCCGATACCTCAGCTGAATTTTTTTTCGAAATCTTTTTCTTTTCCAAAAGGGCTTCCACACCAGATTTTTCAATCGCCCCCTCCGTCTCAGTAGCATCCGCCTTCCCGGAAGTCTTATTGCCTTGAGCAGAAACCCCAACGGACAACTTGTCTAAAGTCTGAAAATATAGTAAAACCACCTTAGGATCGTAAACCTCCCAAAACTGAAGCTGAGCAGTGCTTTGCAATAACTTCTTTACACGTTCGACATTCTTCACACCAGGGAGCTCTACTAAAATACGTCCCGAGCGCTCGATACGTTGAATGTTGGGTTGGGAGACACCAAAACGGTCGATACGCGAACGGATCACATCATAAGCCGTAGAGATAAAGGTTTCAACCTTTTGCCGGATGACCTTTTCGACTTCTTGGTCCGAACTGTTGTAACTGATCTGATCGATCAAAAATTTTCCCCCAAAGATATCAGGAGAAGTCAATTGAACATTAGATTTATAGACCTGTTTCTGCTCTTGGAAAGCTTGGAAGAAGAGGGAGAGGTAATCCGCCGTACCGGTAGCCTGCTGCTTTTGATCAGCCGATGCCAAAGCAGCTAAAAAAACTAGATCCCTAGAACCATCGGCCAGGTTGGACAACAAATCCCGCTCGGAGACTTGCAAAATAACATTGATACCCCCTTTGAGATCCAAACCCAAGCTCAGAGCACGGTCTTTAGCATCGAGGTAATTGTAATTCAAGAATAAAAATTGGGTTGTATCCTTAGATACAGAATCCAAATATTGTTGCTCTTTCTGAAAATCTCCTTGGGCATAAACAGCTGCATCCCACTCCACCTTATAAACGTAATAGGTAAAACTTAAGTAATACAGGCAAATTATTGATAATGTGACCGATACAAATGCAACAAAGCCTCTTCCTCGCATTTCTAATGGAACTTTATATGAATAAATGAACAAATATAAACCTTCGAGCCTATAGAAGTGCCGAAACAGCTCTGAACAAAATTTTTCTATCCAAGGTAATATTTTTCAAAAAAAAAATAACAACACTTGATCAGTACTTAAAAAACATACTCTATGCAAAATATACATTTACACTTAGTCATAAACAAATTAATAAACACTTCAAAGAAAAAAGTTGACAAAGTATTCTTTTTAATGAATTTAAATCAATATTTAAGAGTAAATTAAAATGGTTTCGTTATATTTATGGTATCTTTAAGGTTTAATTTAAGCCGCTTATACTATAGTTTCTTAGAAGGAATTCAAATAATTACTTTAGCTAACTTACTAAAAGACCATCTTCCTAATGCTAAAATTTTTAGAAAAATGATTTCTCTAATAATATTTTTCAAATCAAATAAAATCCTAATTATAAAATAATACCATAAGATATTTTGGAATATGCTGAATGATTTGTCTAAGATAGATCCCTATAAATAGCATAAGAATATACCTAGAAAAATAGATCATACAAATTGGGGATTTTGTTTTCAAGGAGAACCAATATTCGTAGTTTGTAACATACCATCGATGTCCGGAGACAAAGCAAAAGGTTCGGTAGCTTGATACTTACATTTCACCCACGAGAGAGAGTACAAACAATATTTCTTAAAAGATAATAAGGTAGAAAGCTTTTTATATCTATTCAAAATATTAAATATAAAACCACAAAAGAATAAATATTTATAAAATATTATATTAAACCCTAGGATTTAAATACGATAATATTCAAATCTCTTTCTTAATCAAGGATCAAGATAAATTTAAAATAACCTTCTATATAAAAAGCATGATATTTACAAACATAACACGGACTAAACCTTAATACTATAAAAATATTTTATAAAATTATTTAGGGAAGAAAATAAAATGCTTTGTGATCCAAGAGACATTATTCTCTTACCAAGAGAAACTTATCGTGGTTCAATAGCTCAGAAAGAAGGTGCTATCTGCCTTATATCTTTCCAAACCTTATCACATCTATTATGCCGATACTCAAAAAATTCTTAAACCTGATCCAAAGTACAACCTTGATAATCAATATCCTATTGGGAGTAAGCTTGTTTATACTTCCAGGTTTAGCAATTTAACATGGGGGTGTGAAGGGGGGCTTGATGATGTAATTGGTCACCGCAGTACTCCCCTTCTACCCTATCTTGGTCCTCATCCTGTGATGAGGAGACAGGTATCCCAATGCAGGTAAAGTGGCACACCTTGTCGGCATGCTTTGGGGTAAAAAGGCCTATGCCGATGGATACCTTCATCTTCCTAGCTACGGCCTTACTAGATCTGCCTTCAATCGCTCTGACAGACGGTTATTATCTTCGAGCACCTAAACGGAATCTCAGCCCAAAATTTTTAGTTCTCTGCAGCTCGATAGCCTTTGCCTTACTAATTAAGTGTAAGGAAATTTAGAAAATACAACGCAGATTTTAGCTTATGCTTGGTACTACTGCTCTCTCTACTCCACGGTTAGAGATTTTTATACATCACATGGTAATTGCCGTAGCAACTTGATTGTGGATGGCTCGCCGAAAAGACGCGTTAAAGCAGTAGATTGGCTAAATTGGCGAAGACTAAACGCTCCAATTTTGACCACAACTGCGCACATGGGGGAAGTCTCATTGAACCTGCAAACGATCTGCGGTATAGAAAAGCCTATTGCTCTATGCATCCAGAGGGGTATCGATCTACTGAATGTCTCAAGTGAAGATGAATTTAGAGCGTTCGCTAGCTCGGTTAATAATCGTCTTGACCTCGTTCGGGATGAGGTTTTGAGCCTCATTTGCGATGAAGATGATATCCGAGAGGCTCCCCACGGATGTGAGCCAACGTGGTGATCAGGAGTTTTTAGGATTCGAGTATCTGACTAATCTGCTTGAATTCTTTATCTTGCTCAATGTATTAGTCCTAAATGAATTTTAAATTGTCACACAAAAATTGCATATAGGGATCGATCTTCGATTTGATGTCGCCAGACAAATAGCCTATATCCCTATTGCCCAATAGTATGATGGGGCCGCGCACTAGGTAGATCTGTGTGAAATAGCGTCGCGCTGTACCAAAAGCACCAGATAGAGCCAAAAAGCTTCTTACCCGTGTGGCCACACCATAGATAAGTACTAACTTAATCTCAGGTTTCAAAAGGGTGTGCAAAGCAAAAGCCTGATGGGTATTTATGGATTTTATCCTAAAACGATTTTATTTTTATATATTTTAAATATTTTTTTTTAGGAAAATATTTCTAATAGACTAAAGCCGAGGTAGCACCATTCTGCAATATCTAACACCGATTGAGGAAGAATTTCAAAGTTTCAGGACATGCCTAAGCAAGTCAGGTTACCCTCTTGGTGAAGTCTGTGTCGATGAATTCCTTAGGGAAGAAGGGAACCTTGGCAATGCCTATAGGAAAATATTCAAGGTTTTTGACCTTACTTGTCTCAAAATATTCGGCTTTTAAATTCAAGTTCTTGGCTTTCCAAGCACAGATTGACATCTTTACCAACTATGATCATTTATCGTTCTTTTTCCTCTTATTTATATACTCATAGCAACATTCAACATTTTGTTACCCATCCATCTGAACAGCATAAAGACTTCTTAGGCTTCTTTTGGAGGCACTAGGCGAAGACATTATGATCTTAAAACGGCCCTTTATTTTCCCTCGGTAGAGGGATCCAATTGCAGAAGGCATGATCTTGCGAATACTTGTTCAAAAAGCAGATAAATTCCATAGCCTCAAAGTTTTTGATATCATTATCTTTTTAACAAAGATCGAGCTCTTCTAAAACCATGATAGAGGCAGCTAAATCATATTTATCAAAATTCATGCTACAATTGTGATAGAAAATAATCACTGAAGTGTCCAAAACGACCACTCCCCTATATCACTTTCTCATCCAATTGTTTTCAAAGGAACAATTTTGATAATCCTGACCGATCTTGACAAAGACCTCTGAGATATGGGGACTAATCCAATTCTTCAATTTTTCCGAAGCTTTGTAGACTTCCGTAAAACGTTTCAAACGTTGATAGTCATTAGTAAAAGATAACCGATGGGGCGGGATCGTTCGCAAGAGTTTTACAAGTACATAAGCTTTCTCTTCTTTGATCTCTTCTTCGTAGGGTTCGCTGAGTTGACCATCTTTGACGCCAACCAAGGCTACGGTCAGTTTCACCGGCAATTTATCCTGCTCAAAACATGTATATCCAGTCATAGGATTGACCATCAGACCACCATTGAATCTGGTGTTTTTGTCTTCGGAATACTTTTTGGCCGCTTGCTCAAAGCTCAATTTCCCACTAGTTATAAGATTCATGACCGAATCAGCTAAAGCTTTTGCCAGGGTAAGCTCCTCTTCGTTGTACTTGGGTTTGAGCAAAATATGCCTCAGGTCAAGTTCTTGTCCTCGTCGTTTGTCGAGTTGCACGATATGGAATCCAAATTCGGTCTCAAAAGGCTCGGAGATCTGACCTTCTTCTAGGGCAAAAGCTATTCCTTCGAATGCTTTGGCCATCTGTCCACGCTTGACACCTTTTATTAAGCCTCCATTAATAGCCGAACCAGAGTCTTCCGAATAGGCGATGGCCTTAGTGGCAAAGCTTAGACCGTTTTGAATATTTTTTTTCATCGCACTCAGCTCCTCGATGAACTGTTTGCGATGTGTCTCAGTCAACTTAGGAAAAAAGACGATACGAGCCAACTCAACTTCTTTGGATACGATGGGCAATTGGGTCTTATTTTTCTCGTAATAGGTATTGACCTCTTGTGGACTAGCATCTATATCTCTAGTGAGTATTTGATAGTATTGCCTAGTATATTCTCTATTTTTGAGTGTTTCGGTAATCTCTTCACGAATCTCCCCCATCGTGCTGCGTCCATATTGTTTCAAGAGCGCCTCTTGGCTACCGACTTGTTGAGTGAAATCATCTAAAATCTCATCTACCATCAACTGTACTTGTGCATCCGTTATACTTTGAATGATGGCCGTATCCCTTTTAGCATAATAGAGCAATAAGTAATTATTCAACATCTCTTCAAGCTCCTTGCAACGATCTTCCGCGTACACCCCATTCATCGACTTGTTGAGCATGCTTTCTTTAACTTCCGATTCTAAAATTATTTCATTGCCCACCACTGCAGCAACACCGTCTATCTTTTGCTGAGCAAAAAGACTCCAAGTACACAGCAAGAACAACCGTGAGAAGGAAATCCTCATTTTCTTTTTCATCGATTTTAGGATTCTTTATCGTTTCAATCTCCAAAACTAAACGAAAAATTACCAATCATAAATTTTTAGATCGTTTATCGAGCAATGTTAGACCCCCCTATTGTACAGTTGTAGATATTCTCAAAGGCATAGAGATCAAAATCAAGCGTTTCTTTTTATTCCTGAGCAAAGGTGATGATTTTTTTGGTAGGTATGTTTTCAACTTATTCGTCCTTGGCCATCGTAAAACCTACAACCACTCTCACCCCTAATCACCTCTTCAAAAAGACGGCAACCAACCTGATAAGCCGCTGCTACATTGACCCGGCAATCGACATAACGCGTATAAAAATGGGTACTGATCTCGAGTAATGGATGATCCTAGTCTACCGAAGTAAACAAATACGAAATGTCTTCCAAACGAGTCAAACCGACCGTATCGAACAAAGTGATCCGAGATCAACATCTAAGTCGACGATCCCATCAATCCATGCACGCATCTTCTCTACATGCCAGGGATCTCCATAAGGATTGCCAAAAGCTATCGAAATATAGACAGACAACTATTTGCCCTGCACAGTCGTGAGTGCTTTCAATAGACTGATCAACCCGAGAGATTCTTGGACATTATTGTTCAAATTTCTATATTGAAAATCTCAAATATCAAAAAGGAAAAACCCAAAAAATCTACCTGCTTAAAATCCATAACTTGTTGTGATCGTCTAAAATTACCTATAATTACCAAGAGTTTTGAAGTCGTATCACGCAGGTCAAACCCCTTAAGCAACTCACCAGTATCACGCAACTGGGGGATCAACTTAGACGAAACAAAACTTACACAATCGATCTTATCAAATCCAACCTTCAAAAGGGCATTGATAATAATGGATTTTCATAAATTTTGGGATGAAGTCTTTCTAATCTTTCATCACTTCACGGGGACATTTTACAATTTTGATCATTTGCTAACAAATCTTGTCGTAAAGCAAGGTTATCAAGTACTTGACTATTTTTAATCATTTCCCTCTCAAGTGTTCACCGAAACTGATAACCAGACTTTTCTAGCACCCGTCTCGAAGGGGTGTTTTTTGTACACACACAAGCATAGAGACGGTTAAACTCGTAACTATCAAAATAAATCCAATTAAATCGGATCAAAACCTGAGTCATCAGGTCTTTACCCCAAAAAATATTCACCTATCCAATAGTCGATCTCACCTGACCGTCCTACGGTAGATGTCTTGCTGAATGTTTACCCCAACGTTTACAATAGCTTACGTAAGATACACAATAGTCAATTGTCGTCTCGACACCTGACGAGAACAAAAAGATAATCCATTTCATAGCCTCCTCAACCGTATAAGGCTAAGGGAAAGCCTCTATGAAACACTTAGCAGTATTTCTATTGTCGGAATGATTGACTAAAGACGGCAAATCGCCATTATACCAAGATCTCAAAAAAATCTCTTTAGATGCAAAATTTATAGATAATCAACTGTTTTGAGTGGCTTGAATCACCCGGACACCCCGAGACAAACCGATAGCGCCCCAAGCAAAAGGGCTTCTCCTCTATGTAAAGCGAGCAAAATAAGTCAAGGCTTTATCTATACAAAACATAAACAGTCATCATGACAAAAAACTTCCTGTTTTTACTCAGTTTTAGCACATAAAAACGGTGAGATGGACCACAAACTTTTAAACATATTCCTGCGTTATTTAAAAATCGAAACTCAGAGTCATCCTTCACCCGGAAATACTTCCAACGGGGAAAAACAATTCATCTTAGCTAAATTCCTAGCCAAAGAATTGCGATCGATTGGTTCACAAGATGTCCAAATCTATGCACATACCTACGTGACAGGGCACCTTCCGGTCAATATGGATAAAAAGTCCCTACCATTGGACTCATCACCCATATCGATACTTCACCCAGATTTTATAGGGAAAGGTATACGACCGCAGGTATTAGAAAATTACGATGGAAAAGACCTACTTATAAATGCCGAAAAAAATATTTTTCTAAGTCCCCAAGATTTCCCAGAGATCAAAACTTATACACTGGCCAAAAGCTGATCACCACAGACAGTAGCACACTACTAGATACCGACAGATAATGCAGACATCGCTTGAGATCATCACCGCTATCGATATACTCAAAAACCAACCCAAGATCCTTCACGGTCCGATCAACATCGCTTTTCACACCTAATGAGAAAATAAGTCACGGAGCAACACTTTTTAAACTCAAAAAATTTGGCACCGAATGGGCTTACACTATAGACGGTGGCCCGATAGGAGAATTAGAATTTGAAAACTTCAATACAGCCCACGCCCAGATCCATTTCCAAGAAAAAAGCATCCATCCAGGCTACGCCAAAGACTGGATAATCAATGCTACACAGCTCAGCTCGGACATTTACTAACCGATTATCTAAGGAAGAGGTCCTCTAAAACATAAGTAGATTAGAAGTTTTTTTCATCTGATCCACATCGAAGGATATGTAGAAAAAGCTTACCCTAAATACCTCATTCGAGATAATCATCGTCAAAAATTATAGCGTAGAAAACAATTACTACAAGAGATTAATGAAAAAATCAACAGATGATTGGATGCAATATTGATCACCATCAAAATGAAGGATAAGTACTAAACATGCGTGAGAAGATCGAGCCTATCATACACACATTGTCAAAATCGCCGAGGAAACGATACAACGTACCGATGTACCACCACAGACCAAACCAATCCGAAGAGGTACCGACGAGGCGGCATTATCTCAAAAAGACTTACCCTATCCCAATCTTTTTACTGGTGGACACAACTTCCATGGACCATACGAATTCATTCCTCTCGAATCTATGGAAAAGAATGTTAAAGTCATCATTCACATCACACAAGTCAATTTCAAAAGGTCCCCCCTCACAAAATAACCCCATGACAGATCACCCAAAAAGTCCAAGGCAGATCATAAATACCTAGTAGAGAAAAATCTTACCTTAGCCCGGACTGCAAAGATCCAAACTATCCCAAATAACCCATGACCCAAAAAATAATTTTGAAAGGAGAAAATCTCCTCAAGTTGTACAAAGACAAGCGTGTGGTCAAAGGCGTATCAGTAGAGGTCAAACAGGGAGAAATTGTAGGATTACTTGGCCCAAACGGTGCTGGTAAAACTACCACTTTTTATATGATTGTTGGACTGATACGACCCAATGAAGGGAAAGTATTTCTCAACGAAGAAAACATCACCCGCCACCCAATGTACCGACGGGCACAGAAAGGCATTGGATACCTGGCCCAAGAAGCCTCGGTGTTTAGAAAACTGTCGGTAGAAGACAATATCATGGGTGTACTCGAAATGATCCACCTCAAGGCTAACGAACGAAAAGAAAAAACTGAGCAACTAATCCAAGAATTTAATCTGCAACACGTACGCAAAAACCGGGGAGACCTCCTCTCGGGAGGTGAACGCCGGCGTACCGAGATCGCCAGATGTCTAGCTGTAGATCCCAAATTTATCCTGCTCGACGAACCATTTGCTGGCGTAGATCCCATAGCTGTAGAAGACATCCAAAAGATCGTGGCCTCGCTCAAGAAAAAAAACATCGGCATCCTCATCACTGACCACAATGTGCAGGAAACCTTAGCCATCACTGACCGCACCTACCTAATGTTTGAGGGAAGCATTCTCAAACATGGCACTGCCCAAGAATTAGCCGAAGACCCCACAGTACGCAAGGTCTATCTCGGTGAAAAATTCATCTTGAGACCCCCATGAGATGATGAAGATCTATACCAAACCCAATGACACAGATATTACATCACTCTATGGAGGTAGACGTATGTCAAAAGTACCACCTGCGTATCGAAGTCTACGGTACGGATCAACGAGTTGAATGCTTGGATCGGACTCTTACGAGACCAAGACATTCAGGAAGCACAGAAAATAACACTGATCAAAATCTAAAACCATCTTTTAACACTAGGATATGAATTGTCTAAACCTACGGACAAGCTATTTGCAACCAACGGAACCCCACGCCTACCATCAATGATCGACGAGACGGTAGTAGCTTTTTTGGAAGAAGAAATTAACCGGATACAAGCAGGATTGCCCGAATTGAAACACTTCATTATACCAAGTGGCTATCAAGACCGCATCGCATACTCATAGCGCTAGGCTGGCCTGCCAGCACACCTAACCACGTATCGCTACAACAATCGAACAGGAAGAACCACTCAGAACCCACGGTCTTGAAATACTTAAATAGCTTATCGGACTATCTGTTTGTATTGGTCCAACATTTGAGATTTGATCACCACTATACCGAACGAAAAATGAATCACAAATTTACAGGACCCAAAATAGCACTCTTCCTCAATGGGGAGCCTCCAAGAAACCTTCCTGAATGTTCAACTTATCAAAAAATATTTGTTACGGATGGAGCTTATCATTACCTCAAAAAATCCAACATCCGCGCAGACGTAATCAGTGGCGATTTCGATTCGGCTAACCAGACAACATTTCCTGAAGACATCACACTCATCGAGACACCAGATCAAAACTTCACAGATTTTGAAAAGGCATTAAAGATCATAGCTCAAAAAAGATTTCTCAATGTTGACATATGGGGAGGGAGCGGCAAGGAACAGGATCATTTTCTTGGAAATCTCTCCACTGCTTCAAAATACAAACAAAACCTCTCACTAATCTTCTATGACAACTACCACACCTACTTTTTTGCAGAAACACAAAGCCATCTATACGGTACAAAGGATAAGATGGTTTCGCTATTCCCTTTTCCAAAAGCCGAAGGTGTGGTTACCAAAGGTTTGAAATATCCTCTCTATGGAGAATCTCTGGAAATCCATCGTCGGATCGGAACACGTAATATATCCGTAAGCAATACAGTGGAAATCGTATTCACTACCGGAGCATTGGTGATCTTCGTCGAGCGATAAAAATACAGGATGAATCAAATAACACATAAGGCATATGCTCTAGAGACTGTCTCCTTCCAATATCCCCAAACTATATCTCCCAAGCTCACGGACGGCCAAAATAAATAGTCTTTTACCTAATACGATCTTGACAATATCAATGGTCTTTATTGAGGGCTAGGAGTTTGTCTCCCATAACGCCCCAAGCATTCATTATAAATTCTTATCGCTTCAGCAGCATCCTTCCATCCCTCAATTGTCACCTTCTTACTCTCAAGGTCTTTATAGACACGAAAGAAGTGCTCAATCCCCCTATAAGTATGAGATGGAACCTGATCGATATCGTTTAAATGATTGTAATTAGGGTCAGCTATGGGTACACATAGAATTTTCTCATCTCGCCCTTTATCATCATCCATAAGGAAGATGCCGATAGGCTTCACTTCAATCAAACAACCAGGTATAGTGGGAGTTGTAAGTAATACCAACGCGTCAAGAGGATCACCATCAAGGGCTAAGGTATTGGGAATATAGCCATAGTCTGCCGGATAGGTCATCGGCGAGTAAAGCACACGATCGAGACGGATTCTATCTTTTTCTTTATCGAATTCATACTTGTTGCGACTCCCCCTGGGGATCTCAATCAATACGTCAAAAGTTGTATTTTTCATTTTCCTCAATGATTTTTTTAGAGACTGGGGACGAAGGTACTTTTTTTATCAAAAAAAATCTAATTTTTCCAGATTTACATCGAATTTTCTCAGATTGGTCCACTTGAGATAATTTTCCTGCCAGGACGCCAGGAAAAATCGATATAGAAAAGTCTTAAGTTGCCATAATCAATATTTTCTATGCCAAACCCATATTAGAAGTAAATTCGCTGGCTTGGGACAAAATATTCTTCTATACTCGAAGCATTGATACGTTTGTTTTTACTATAAATACTTCCAAAAGTCCCTATCCCAAAGACGGTTTATTGTAAACCCAACTTATTGACCAGATGAATCCAATTGAATATACACCATTTGAAATGTTATTTCAAAGGTAAGGTAAATATATTTAACAAATCCATAACTATTTAATTAATAAAAAAACAAGCAAGAGTACAGATAATTGATTATCTAAGATAGATAAAAACAGTGAAAGTGGTAAGACATCAAAAACTTTTCTAGCATAAAAAAATGACATTGAGCCTTACCATATAGGGAATCGGTATTGGTTGATTGTAATGAAACCTGATTTAATCATAATTGAAACGACTTTCAAATACGTCTTTCAAGTCGCGAGTATATTCCAAGACAAAGGTGGGGGATAATACAATTGCATGACTTAGTCTGCACTCTACGTCATAAGATGTGTATTTGGCACCAGGTTTGAAGACCATCGAAACCGTAAGCTTAAAATTTTTCACCTGATGGTATATGGATACTGTCTTGCCGATAGTCGATCTTGAAGTATGCCATATTCACCAAAAAAACGTTTTAAAAAATTCCTAACAAACCAAACCATACATTGTTCCAAAGATCAATATTCATGAATAATCGGGTTTGATCCATATCGCTGAACTTGTCGTCTCTCTCCTGCATAAACAAGGAAGAGAATGCAAAACTATTACCAAACGGCCCACCAGAGTCCAATCTAGCCTGCAAACCCAATTGTTCAATATTGTTTTGATAAGCTACTCCGATAATCCATCAGATGAGTGTATAAATCATCTACTTACCACGTAAGTCGTACTTGACCCGATAATCTTTGGTACCGTAGGTTATATAGCATTGTAAGCGCAATAAGTCATTCTAACCAAAATTATATCCTAGCGCCCAGTCTCAGACGAAAACCCTCTACTTAATTTGAGCCCAAATGTATGGTATGAATTATCGAGGCAAACATTACCCACTTTAAGATAACCCGTGTACTTTGGCAGCCACACTGGAATGGGTAGACATTGTCATAGATAGGCACATTCGTGAAAGAAAGGCCTAATGGAAGGGTATAGTTCAGGCAAAGTGAACGAAGCCGTGATGCTCTTTGCCCTGCAAGAGGATGATAAAAACAAACTTGTCTTAATCCAGTTTTATTCTGAATAATTTAAAAAAAACGTGATCCAATACATTATTTCCTCAGTATGTGGAGAAATACCTTAGCCCCATCACTAAGGTCCTGACAAAAAGGATCAATGATAAAAAAAATCCACCCGCTTATATCTTTAAACAATTTTTTAAGAACAAATACGAATCCAGCTTGTGAAGTTCAAGAGCGTTACCGGGAGAGCATCAGTAGTGACTACCGATGTTGTAGCAATGGATTCTGAGTTACTCTTGAAAAAGAAGATAAGATTTCCAAAACCGAAGGAGACCTACTCAAGATCGGAATGAAGATGCAACTTAGAGAGAACGAGACGAACAACATTGACATCATGCTCGAGCAGAATAATGGCGGAGATATGAGTGAACGTATCACAGCGTTGATATTCTATGATGTGACAAAATATATCAAAGGGATCTACAGTAGGCTTAGAACATAGAACCCTTCAGACTCTTTTCCACTGGGGGTGATTGGAGGTTAAAAAAAAACAACACCGGGATAATACATCATGTGTAATTCGCCATTATATCAAATAAAACAAGTTCGGGACTACTCTAAAATAGGACTATGCCAAGTCCAAACACCCTTGAATGCCATAGAAAAGGTAATAGAGGCGGCACGCAAAAATAACGACAAGCTCATGAATGTCTTTATGCATGCCGAACAATTCAATCAGCTCAAGAGAAATGATCAGGTAAAAGCACGATACTACTCATTTCTAAATTTAATACCGGGCAACTGTATTCTGCCATCGGTAAGTAAGGTGAATGAATACTTTTTAGAAGATTATGAACTACGGGTAATGGATAGCGTCATGGTTCGGATAGAAAAAAATAGCAATCAAAGCTCATTGAATTCCCGAAAAACGGACAAAGTAACCTTCTCTGAAGGGTTAAAAATGGGCGATTTGGCCTATGGACGAACGCAAGAAGAAAAACATTCTGTAAACAGGAGTCAAATACCATAAAGTGGGTAAGTATATCCTCATCTCAAAGTTCGGAAAGACAGATTCTTTAATATAGTTTACCGCCGTACAAGCCTACACCCTGCCGGTGTTGAATAATGTGGAGAGCCTATACCAGCTCAATACTTTGGACATCAAATAGGTATAAATGACCTTGTTATATAATCTATAGCGTAGAATCCATTCTCCGGGGGATGTGTATCAAGAATGGCTAGAGTTGCCTTATATCCTCCAGAGATTTTGAGGTAGAAAAAATATTCAGCCATTTCAAGACAAAGGAACTTGAACTTATCAGCGCCAACCTCTATGTTTTCTGACCTTAGGACCCGAATAAACTGAAGGGTCATTATCTGTCAAATACGACATGGAGGTTTTACTCTCAAGAGCAAAAGGGCTCTATAGGAAGTATGAGGACGAGAAACTGAATAAATTGCAGGGTGCCCCGTTAAAGCTAAATAGGTTGTAAAAATGAGCAGATATAGTAAGACTGTGTATCCCGCATAGGGATCTGATTGAGGCTACCAGATAATACTTTGAGAAGGGTGAGGAGGACGACATCATTCCTTATCACAAGCGTATATAAATCAAAGGAAGATGTGAGTCTATTCTGTCAGATGAGCATCTGATTTACAAGGTCAAATTTTATCCCCCTTTGAACGAGCTCAAAACCTTTAAAGTCGACGGGGGTAAGCTCCTTTACGAAAGAAAAAGCTTTCAGATTATGCAACTCCTCAACTATTAAACCAACTATGAATTATGACTGGTATAGGTGATTTTCATCGCAAAGTAAAATGTTTTATCGACAAAAGTCTAAGCATCAAAATTCAAAAGATACCCCAAGCTATGATCTATGTAGGAGAGTAATTTGTTGAGACGGATAAGATCAAATGCGCCTATACCGAAATAACGAGAAATTTGCGCTCCCCCATCGGGTATATCATACAAAAGGAGGGGAACATTCAAAAGAAATCTTTCGAGGGAGAAAAGGCGCAATGAACTAGAGAAAAGTACAAAAATTCACTCACAAGCTCTCTGCCTTACTGCCAAACGGCCATATCCTTATAAGGAAGGGCAGCATGAAGTACGCACGACACGTAGAGGGCAAAAACCATAATATCATATCAGGCTCGGATCACGAGAAAAAAACTTTATTGAAAAAACACTTTCTTAAAAATGAGAAATTCTTTGGAAGTAAGAAATATCCCTCTATAATATTCCTAATGTCTCAGATCCTCACTGAGCAACTTAATGGAAAGATTTTTAAGGGCTTTCGTCCTTACGCGCAAAGGTAGATTGAATATGTTACGGTATAGGATGCCTCACAGCACTCAACAAGGCAACGTAAAACGACTATACCAATGATCAAACCAACCCTTCGGGCTAAACCCAAAACCTCTACACGGCTGAGCATGACACTCAAGGCTTTCTTAGTAAAGTTTAAATCACGGCGTTTGGAAGTAAAACCTATACTATGAATGATATGAAGCTTGAACAGGAAGATACAGGTAATAGACATAAAAACATTCCTTATAGGAATAGTATACAATGTAACGGGATTAAAAAAAATAAAATATAATAATTATAATTATTATTTATCTATCAATAAAAAATAAAAGTATCAAACCTTATATCAAACACTTGTATATTAGATATTATATCATAAATTAAGACGATAAGCGGATAAGTAAAAACAATTTTTATAATCTATTCTCTGAGAACGATAAGTATTTTTTCTACATCGCTTATATCATAGATATAAGCGATAAGTTACAAACGAAAAATATTATACTCTACATAAAAAGTGATACCATAAAGAACGAGCATTCGCGCTACAGTGGAAAGCTCATTTCAGAAATCAATTCCCAAGGCAATAAAACCTCTTATACCTATAATCAACTCAGGCGTATTTTAACACGCATGCTTAATCCAGGCACCTGGTACAAAAATACCATCACTACAGAATATAGCTTAATGAAGAATGCTCAAGAGGTCATAAGCGCGAAATCAGCACTATACCAAGCGACATCAAAAGCAATAAGTCCCGTGTCTATTTTGACGCTCTAAGCCGTACCATCAAACAATCGAGCAATGATATAAACTCAAGAAAGGGCAAAAAAGTTATAATGAAGCCTTCATTGAGATCCTAATGCGGGATTATGACAAGCTAAGACGTAAGCTCAAGGTTAAATCTCCAAAATCTTATGCGTCCCATCATGGGCATAGGAAATGATTCACAATAAATCACACTTAATACCGAGCTGTTCTATAATAATTGGAGAGGGAAATCACCTACTAAACTTTAATGATCGACATAAGGAACACACCCTCTATGATTCCATTGCGATGGAGTCCACCACCTACATACAGGCAGAGGGATACACAAAAGTATCCCGCCCCCGAGGTAAGTAATATAATATAACACAAGCACAGAGGCTTCCTATCAGGATTACCCATCTCAATGCCTCAGGCAATGAAAAAGGCATTATCAATCAGCGATACGATGGGTTGGGAGAATTGCGTAAACTTACTGATGAATTAGGTCAAGTCATTCGTTACGAGTATTATAATTTAGGATGAGTGATTAAACAAATATTACCTAATGGCACTATTATTAGAAAAATCTATGCAGGGCACAGTGCTGGGAGTTTGATAAGCTGTATTCAGTGTCACAAATAATCAAGGGATAAAAATTGAATTATGATCCCATAGTTTTGATTCTTTGGATAGGCTTATCAGTAGTGATAGTGGAGGTGGAAAATATCAGTACAAATATGAGCCCCCCCCCTCAAGGGTAGTACCCCAGCAGGAGAAAGCATCATTTATCATTATATCGGTAAGGCCTGCCCAGACCCATCTCAGAGGAACTGCACAAGTGAGAAAATCATCACGCATAGAGGTTATCGATCTAAAGACTTCATTATCTTAAATTTTTAGAGGAGTTACTTGGATAACTTTCATGGCATAGTAATTTAGAGGCTACAACTCGTCTAATATATAAAACTTGAAACTGCTATTGTAGAACGCAAGAGAAAGAAACCATCTGTTTATGGGAATAAAACTCTCTAGAGAAGCAATGGAAAAAACATTGAAACAAGCCAATATACAAAAAACATCCAATCCGAAAGAGTGCTTAAGTTACGCTCCATCCAAAAAACAAACTGTATAATCCAATTTTGGATAACTTTTCCTAGCTTGAAAAGCTAGTGATTTTCATTTAAAGGAAAATCACAATTTATGGCAAACGGGAAACATTTCGCATTCATCGTAAAAATGTATCAAGGTTATATCTTGTGTTCATATGATTTGATTACAAATAGTAAGTAGACAAACAATATTAAATTTTAGTACTTTACTCCATTTAGTAATTGATGATTTTCTATGGGATCAGTGAGAGGATATCTATTGAGAGGAGTAAAAGAAATATTTAAATCTATTTTTTATAAGATTGACAGATGCTTTCCCCTTGATTTTTACTATCTAGTCTATATATATGACCCAGATTTTAAAATCACCAAGTAATGATCCTTTCTTAATAACTAGAGCAAATCTACTTATTGTATTAAAAATTCAAGCCTAATTTTTGTATATACCGGGAAAACAATCTCATGTGAAATATCTCCAGTATGTACGTTTTAGTCTTATAATTAAAGAAGAACACCTCTTAAGTTTTAATATAAATTTAGTTTATATTTTTATATATTATTGATAATATATTATAATATTCATGTATTTAATAAATAATAAGGTTATAAAAGTGTTATTGCTATGTTCTAGGTTAAAATAAAAAAACTATTAGCTCTTAAAGGTGGTGAAGGAGACTCGAAGGAAAGCCGGTCTGATAAAGCTCAGATGGGATCTTCAAATGATCAGTGTAAATGCGTTATATAGACAGTAAAGGTCCCCTGCCATCTCGCTCTATTGTGAATAGATATACGAAAATTAATATTAAAATATATTCTTGATTTAGTGATGATAAGTTTACGGTTTTACATATGACAATATTTACCATCATATGTAAAAAAAAATATCAATATATTAGTATAAATTTATTTATATAGTGATTTATTTTATAATTTAATACCATAACCCTTTCTATCGTACTTCATGACCGCACCTGTTGCGGATATTTACTCCCCAACCGAAAAGTCCAAAAAAAAATTAGAAAATTGACAGGATTAAAACGTCTTTGTAATTCAAAAGATTTAGTTACATAGCCCTTAGGTTTTAATTCTGCATCTACAGCGCTTAGGGATCTTTATACTTCGAAGATACAAGGGATTTTACATTGTTCTCAACCTTTTATACATACCGTAATAACTATAAGAGTTCAGGTAATTCAGATTCTATCATTAGTACCTGTAAAGACTACCGTAGCACAACTGCTCGAGGTATCCAAAATAATAGTAGCTAGAAAAAAAAATTTTATTTCGAATTTAAATTATTAAAAAATAGTTAAATAATAACATGTGATTTATTTACTCCACTATGTCTTTTTCAAGATCCACTGTTAGATAAGCTTGTCCTTGATACACCTTGTTACTATTTGATTCTCAGTTTGTTTTTTTTGAAGTTATATGCTTTAAATTTTGTATACTTCTTTTTACATTGTTATTCTTTGATATTAAAGAGGGATTAATAGTTAGTGGGACTATTATTGATAACTAATTTCTAAAGAAGGGTATAAGGTAGGGATATATTTTATTTATAGGTATTAATTTAGCTCTTTTCAGATTTTATCATACGAAAATTATGGAAAGTTCATTTCTTTATGATATTTTATCTACAATATTATGGTATATTGGATATCACACAGATTACTTTGCCTATATCTCCCTTATTCATTTTAGATGCTTTAACCAAACGAAAAATATTGTTCTTGTCGTATCTAGATATCACCTTGAGCTCTAAGCCTAGGAAGATATTTACTGCCGTGAAAAAACTAAAATGTGTTGTCCATTACCAAAAGCTTATTTTTAATTCATTGAATTCTACTTCTTCTTGTACCTTAGCATTTTCCGCCTTTAATCCTTTATTTTCTTGAGTCAGTTTCTTTACTAGATCTCCAAGTAAAACTTCTCTTTCTCTAGACTTATTGATATAGTAAATGATATCACTCACCTTTTCTTCTAAGATCCTGTTTTTTTTCTTTATGCTTGTCATATGTTGAGATATGGTCATTATACTCATCATTTATAAAACCATCTGCTTCTTCTGAAAACTTTTCATTTTACATCCACTGCTCATCAAACAATGACTCAATATTTCCCCTTAAAAAAGACAAACTACTATCATATATTTTTTTTAGAATCCATATATATAGGTAGGATTTTCTTTCATATATTTTTAATTTGATGATTATTATTATAATATTTTTTTTATAATATGTATGATATACTTTATACTAATTTGTAAAAGTAAGACAGGGCTACTCTACAAAAATGGATGATTTTTACAGCTCAAGGACCTCATTTTAATAGCTTTTGGCTCCTATCTAAATTATACAAAAATAATTGTATTAGCTCTTTAATTTTTTCCATTCCTTCAGTACCAGATGATGACTGACGGTTTTATCTTTGAAAAAATTCACAAAATAATTTTTTTCCGCATCAGTAGCCCCGAGTTTATTGAGGATATTCAGTAGGTGCATTTTCATATGACCTTGTTGTATGCCATTGGTAATTAATGAACTAAGCGCTGCGAAGTTTTGAGCTAAACCCGAAACAGCAATGATCTCCATCAATTTTTTAGCTGAAGGATTTCCCAGCATTCTCAAAGAAAGTCTTACTAACGGGTGAAGTGTTGTCAAGCCACCTACAGTACCTACAGCGATGGGCAGATCGATCCAAAAGCGAAAGAGATCATCCTTTAGTTCGAAGTTAGTTAAGCTGGTATATCTACCACTTTTGCAAGCATAGGCATGAGCACAGGCTTCTATTGCACGAAAGTCGTTCCCAGTGGCTATGGCTACCGCTGCTACACCATTCATAATCCCTTTATTGTGTGTCACAGATCGGTAGGGTTCGCATACTGCAATATCCGTTGCTCTATGAAATTTAGAGGCAAACTCTTTAGCAGTCATCCCAAAGTCGTCTTCAAGCACCTTGATCTGGCAACTCATCTCTGCGTGGGCAATACATTCGGGCGTATAGTTGGAAAGGATACACATGATCACCTGAAGGGAATTTTTTTCTTCTTCATCAAAATGATCGCTTGCAGCTACCTCCCACTTGAGGATTTGGGTGAATTGTTCCAAACAAGAGTTGATAAAATTTGCTCCCATAGCATCGCAGGTATCAAATATCGCCTCGATTTGGAAATAATCTGACAATTCGACTGATTTGTCTTTCAATGTGATTTCTAAGATCCCGCCGCCTCGGGCTCGCATGCTCTTGGTAATCTCTTCGGTACCTTTGAAAAGTCGTTCTTCCAAAACTTGCTTGAAGAATTTTTCCAGTCGAGAAATTGTTGTATGCATGAGAAAATGCACCTGTCCAGGTTTTCGTATTGATTGTACATGGGTCTTAAAACCACCACGTTCAAGCCAGAATTTAGCAGACTTACATGCAGCTGCTACCACTGAACTTTCCTCGATGACCATAGGTAAAACATAAGGCTCGTCATTGATTAAAAAATTGGGGGCTATAGCAAAAGGCATATAGAAATTTGACAGGGTATTTTCGGAAAATTCATCGTGCAGCTTTTGTAGAGCCACATCTTCATGCCAATAAGTAAGTAAAAGTTTACGAACCTCAGGATCATTGTCCAAAAAACATTGAGCAACCCAATCTAATTTCTCTTCTTTAGTCTTTTTGGAAAAACCTTCTATCAGTTTTTTATTCATTTAATTGAAAAATATAACATAAATATAAGTAAATTATAAATAAAAAAACACCTCTATTTTTTTAATGCATTGATATTAAATTTACTTGAAAATAATGAGAGGGAATGATCCCACTTTATTCAAGTGAAGACTTAAATCACACAAAACCCTCAATAAGTTCACAGGATTGTATCACTTCATCAATAAATACACTTAGATAAGAATATTCTAGTTATATTTTTTACCATAATTACACTAAACTTATTATGAAAGATCTTACAAATAAATTAAAGATTAAAAAACCTAAAAAAATATTTCATCAAAAAATATAAATAAAAAAAGTTAAGAAGGGTAGATAGATTGCAATTACAAAAAAAAATATTTAAATTTATTTTTAAGCCTACTGTTATGGTCTCTTCATAAGGGGAATAGCAAGTATACTGCCAAAATCCACACCATACTGTACCAACTAAAACATCATTGCTACTATTAAATATTTAAAAAATCAAGATCGTCATTCGGATGATTTTACCCAAAAAAGCTAGGATATTGTTTGAAAGTTAAAAGAAAATTATTAAATAAAAAGCCGAAGACAAGCTCAAACTGCTTATTTTTCAAGTTTTTATTGTAGCGGTCTGGACGGGACTCGAACCCGCGACCCCGTGCGTGACAGGCACGTATTCTAACCAACTGAACTACCAGACCCCTTTCAGAGTTGCGAATATACTACTTTTCGCTTTCTATCAAATAGGAGGGAATGATATTTTATAACAAAGCTTCTAATTTGCTGCTCAAATCTTCTTTCGAAGCAATGCCGACTTGCCTGCTTTTTTCTTCGCCCCCCTTGAAAAATAATAAAGTAGGAATACTCCGAATACCGTATTCACCAGCAGTCTCTGGACCATCATCAACGTTCAACTTTACCACCAATGCCTTACCCTCATATTGCAAAGCCAGCTCATCGATTCTAGGAGACAGTACCACACACGGCCCACACCAAGAGGCCCAAAAATCGACCAAAACAGGCTTAGTCGACTGGAGAACTACTTCATTAAAGTTTACATCAGTCACTTCTTGTGTCATAATTTCTTTTTTTTACCTTGAAGATTGGCAATTTTATAGAAATAATTACCCAATATCAAGATATAGCGATCTCATTTTTCGATGATAATATTGATCATATTTATGGAAAACGTTATCCATTGTAAAAGTCGAAACCCTCCAAAAGGCGGATATAGAGGTCAATCCCCTGCTCCACTTCAGAACACATGACGTATTCGTCAGATGTATGAGAACGCAAACTGTCGCCGGGACCCATTTTTATCGTGGGGAAATCCATTACGCTTTGATCCGATAAAGTAGCGGATCCAAAGGTCTTCCTGCCCAAAGTTTGGGCTTTTTTAACGATGGGATGCTCCGGATCAATACGGGATGAGTTCAGGTGATAGGATCGCGGAGTGGTTTCAGAACGGATCTTTTGACGGATGAATGCAATCACTTCTTTATTTGTGTAATATTCGTTAGTACGGATGTCCACCACAAAAGAGCAAAGATCAGGCACAACATTGTGCTGGATACCTGCCTTGATCTGCGTCACGCTGAGCTTGGAAGACCCTAAGAGCTCCGAAACCCTTTCAAACCGATAGTTCCTCAGCCATTCAATATCATCCAAAGCGATATAAAGCGCGTTGATGCCCTCATCTATAGCAGCGTGCCCGGTCTTCCCTCGGGCCAAGCAATCCAAGACAATCAAACCCTTTTCAGCCATGGCCACTTGCATTTGTGTTGGCTCACCAACGATACCTAGATCGATAAAACCCAGTTCGGGTAAAATGGATCTGACTCCTTTTACACCTGAGACCTCCTCCTCACCAGTTATCGCTAAGATGAGTCTATAAGGCAGATGGGGTAATAGGCTCAAATAGATAAAAACACTAATCAACGATACAATTGAAGCCCCTGCATCATTGCTCCCAAGACCAATGAGTTTGTCCCCCTCGAACGTAGCCGAAAAAGGATCCGTATGCCAATTCTCACTCGCTCTGACTGTATCGTGATGGGAATTGAGCAAGATCGTTGGCACCCCTACTCCAAAATGGTTTGTACTGATCGTCCAAACATTGTTGAATTTTCTTTTCGTTGGGATATCGTGTTCGCACAGAAAGTCCACGATGAGGTCTGCAGTCTTGTCCTCTTCCCTGGATATAGAGGGGGTATTCACCAAACACTTGAGCAGTTCGATGGCCTTTGTTTTCAAGCCTTGTAGATCTATAGGCATAGTAACGTTCTGTTTGTTGGATCGGCCAAGAATTCAATACGTCCTACTGTCACTTGAGATACTCCGGATCTGAGCGCTTTGAACGCACTTTCAAGCTTGGGTATCATCCCCTCGGTAATAATTTTCTCCTCCTTGAGCCTAAAAAAGGATTGCTCATCGATCCAGGAGAAAAAAGAATCTTGATCAGTTGGGTCACGCAAAACACCTCGTTTTTCAAAACCGTAATGCAAGGCCACCTCATAGCCTTTATTCAGACTTATGGCCACAGCCGAAGCAATGGTATCGGCATTCGTGTTGAGAAGCCCTCCCCGCCCATCGTGCGTCAAAGGACATAAAACTGGAACAAAACCCTGTTCGAAGAGCGCATCCAATACGGACACATTGACGCTGTCATCCTCTAAATCAGCAACATGGCCATAATCAATTTCTCGTACGGGTCGCCGGATAGCACGGATCAGGTTAGCATCTGCTCCGGAGAATCCCAAGGCATGGCATCCCAAAGCTTGCAAGCTCGCCACGATCTTCTTATTGACCAAACCGGCATAGGTCATCGTGACGATATCAAGTGTCTCCTGATCAGTAACCCTTCGACCATCGATGAACTGTGGGCAAATGCCAAGCCTTTTAGAAAATGTGGTGGCAGCCTTCCCACCGCCGTGGATCAAGACTTTATTACCTTTGAGCGCATGAAAGACCTTCAGTGAGGCCCGGAGTAGGCTTTCATCGTCGATAAGCTGCCCGCCTATCTTCAGTACTTGAATCATCACACCATGTTTTTAAGAATTTCCATAAAAACCGTCTGGACGGCAAAGACCCTGTTTTCGGCCTGTTGCAAGACGACAGCCTCTTCACCATCGAGTACGGCATCTTCGACCACAACATTGCGCCGAACGGGTAGACAATGCATGAACTTAGCCCGATCGGTCAAAGCCATCTTTTTTCGGCTGATCATCCAATCCATATCATGACAAAGCAGCTTTCCATAGTCGATAAAGCTGCTCCAATTTTTCGCATAAATAAAATCAGCCCCCTTGAAAGCCTCGTCTTGATCATGGATGATGCAAGCTCCTCGGCTAAATCGCTCATCGAGTGCATAGCCTTCCGGATGGGTAATGACCAAATCAGCCCCCTGCAGCTTGGAAGCCCATTGCGCAAAAGAATTCGGCACCGAATGGGGTAGAGCTTTTACATGAGGAGCCCAGCTTAGGACAATTTTGATTCGCTCTTTGGCCGGCCGCAACTCTTCGATGGTCATCACATCGGCCAAAGACTGTAAGGGGTGTAAGATGGCGCTCTCAAGGCTCACTATCGGTACCTTAGAATAATGCTTTATCTTATTGAATAATAACTCCTTATAATCATAATCTCGTTCGAGTAAATTTGGGAAAGTCCGCACGGCTAAGATGTCGCAATAGAGACTCATCACAGCGATAGCATCCTTGATATGCTCTTGGCTGTTTTCCATCACCGTACCGTCATCCATTTCGATCTTCCAAGAGTCTTGATTGATGTTAAAAACCCAAGTGCTTGCCCCCAGGTTAAAGGCAGCCTTTTGACTACTCAGGCGCGTGCGTAAACTAGGATTGAAAAAAACCAAACCAATGGTCTTATTCCGTCCAAACTCCTTAAAAGCAAAAGGAGTTCTCTTAACATTTAGTGCCTTTTCGATCAACTGAGGTAAATCGGGGACATCGTCCACATTGATAAATTGTTTCATGATTTAAGATTTTTGATACCATAAGCATCCCAGGCAGCCGTATCGAGTTGATGAAGGGAACGTTGGCAAAAAGCCCGAATAAAGGCCCTGGCCAGACGTGCATTGGTAAGCAACGGGATGTTGAAATCCACCGCGGCGCGCCGAATGGCATAGTCGTTATCGAGCTCAGATTTGCTTAAATTTTTAGGGATGTTGATGATCAAATCCAAGTTTCTTCCCTTGATATAATCAATCACTTGAGGAAATATCCGTTCATTCGGCCAATGTAGGTAGGTCGAGGCAATGCCATGATCCAACAAAAATCGATAAGTGCCTTCGGTAGCAAAGAGGGTATAGCCCTTTTGATCCAAGAGTTTGACCGACTTGAGTAGATCGATTTTGGAACGCAATGGCCCACCCGATATCAAGATGTTTTTCCGGGGGATGGTGTAGCCCACGGCCAGCATGGCCTTCATTATCGCATCATCAAAGCTGTACCCCAAGCAACCCACTTCGCCTGTAGAGGCCATATCGACCCCAAGCACCGGGTCAGCCCCCTGCAACCGAGAAAAGGAAAATTGCGAAGCCTTGATCCCGAGATAATCCAAAGTGAAAAAGTCTGGTATCTCCTTTTTCAATGGCTTCTCATCCAAGAGTACTTTGGTGGCCAGATCAATCATATTGAAGCGCGAAACCTTCGAGACAAAAGGGAAACTCCGTGAAGCCCGAAGATTACATTCGATGACCTGAATTCGATTATTTTTCGACAAGAATTGAATATTAAACGGTCCAGAGATATCAAAGTGCCGTGCGATATTCTGAGCGATATGTTGCACCTCTTTCAAAGTGGTCAAGTAGATGTTTTGTGGGGGATAGACCAGGGTAGCATCACCCGAATGCACACCAGCGAATTCGACGTGTTCAGAGATCGCATGATAGAGAATTTCCCCGCTACGTGCTACCGCATCGAACTCGATCTCTTTGGCATTTTCTATGAATTCACTTACCACCACCGGGTGTTCAGGAGAGAGTGCCACGGCTTCCTTGAGGTAATACTGAAGTTCATCAGCATTGGAGACCACATGCATCGCTGCGCCTGAGAGTACATAAGAAGGCCGGATCAATACCGGATAGCCAACCTCCTTAACGAAGCAATCAATAGCAACAAAATTCGAGAGTTCCTTCCAACTCGGTTGCCTAATGCCCAACTTGTCCAAGGCCTGAGAAAATTTATAGCGGTCCTCTACCCCATCGATCGAAACCGCTGAGGTGCCCAAGATGTCGATGCCCCTTCGGTCCAGCTTTAGGGCTAGATTGTTCGGGATCTGCCCGCCCATCGAGACTATAGTGCCCTTGGGCTGCTCGAGATCGATAATATCCAGGACACGTTCAAGGCTAAGCTCCTCGAAATAGAGCCGATCACAGACGTCAAAATCCGTACTGACCGTCTCAGGATTGCAATTGATCATCACAGCGCGATAACCCGCTTTTCGAATCGTCTCGAGAGCATTCACACAACACCAATCAAACTCAACACTGCTGCCGATACGATAGACGCCCGAGCCTAGCACGACAATGGACCGCCTATCGTGTTCGTAAACGACATCGTGTCGAGAGGCATGATAACTCAGATAGAGGTAATTGGTCTGGGCTGGATACTCAGCGGCCAAGGTGTCTATCTGTCGAGTGAAGGGCAGGATGCCTAAAGCCTTTCGCCGCGCTCTAAACGCCTGGGCCTCAGTGGCGATTTCCACCCCAGATGCAAAGAGCCCTACAATCTGCTCATCGGAAAAACCTTGTCTTTTAGCTTTTTTTAGCAATTCATCAGAGATCTCCTCCCAGCTGCCGTATGAGGCCAAGGCCTTTTTCATATAATGCATATTTTCCAGCTTGTACAAAAACCAGGGATCAATCTGCGTGAGCCTGTGGATCTCTTCGACGGTATACCCGGCCTCAAAAGCCGTTTCAAGAGCTTGTATCCTTTGGTCAGTTGGCTCCTTGAGCAAGTTTTCGAGCACCGCAAAATCTAGAGGCTTTTTTTGGGGATTGATAAAACCTTGCCAACCGACATCAAGCATGCGAAGGCCTTTTTGCAAGGCCTCTTCAAAAGAACCTCCGATAGCCATCACCTCGCCGACGCTCTTCATACTGCTACCAATCTTGTTCGAGACACCGTAGAATTTTTTGAGATCCCAGCGCGGCAGCTTGCAGACGACATAGTCTAAAGCCGGCTCAAAAAAGGCCGAGGTTGTCTTGGTAACGACGTTTTTCAGCTGATGCAGTCCATGACCCAAAGCTAGCTTGGCCGCGATAAAAGCCAGCGGATAACCCGTAGCCTTAGAGGCCAAAGCACTCGAACGCGAAAGCCGCGCGTTTATCTCGATTACGCGATAGTCCGCCGAATGCAGGGCTAGCGCAAATTGTACGTTACATTCGCCGACGATGCTGAAGTGCTTAGCAATACGTATCGAGAGTTGTCTTAGCTCATGGTATTCGGCATTGGTCAGCGTCTGCGAAGGCGCCACGACGGTGCTCTCACCTGTATGAATACCGATAGGATCAAAATTCTCCATATTGCAAACCGTAATGCAGTTGTCGAAGCGATCGCGCACAACCTCGTATTCAATCTCCTTCCAGCCCTTGAGCGACTCCTCGATGAGGATCTGGTCGGAATAAGAAAGGGCTTTATCGGCCAATATTTTCAATTCATCGATGTTCTCGGCAAAACCACTGCCCAACCCCCCCAAAGCATAAGCGGCTCGGATGATGATCGGAAAGCCTATTTCTTCGGCTGCTAACATGGCTTTTTCCAAAGAATCCACGGCTATGCTCCGCGCGGTCTTCACCTGGATCTCCATGAGTTTATTACGAAAAACATCGCGGTCTTCGCTTTGGATGATCGCCTCAATGGGTGTACCCAAAACCTGCAGCTGGTATTTTTCGATGATACCCTGCTTGAAAAGAGCGATACCACAGTTTAGAGCGGTCTGCCCACCGAAGGCTAGCAAAAGACCTTGGGGGTTTTCCTTTTTAATGACCTCTTCGACAAAATTAGGGGTTATCGGCAGGAAATAGATCTTATCAGCAATGCCCTCAGATGTCTGTACTGTAGCAATGTTAGGGTTGATCAATATGGTGAAAACCCCCTCTTCTTTGAGGGCCTTCAAGGCCTGCGTACCGGAATAATCGAATTCACCGGCCTCACCGATCTTCAGAGCACCTGAACCGATGATGAGCACTTTGTCGATTTTCATAAGGGCAATGGATTGGCTTCCTTATAGGCCTCGATAAAGCCCATGAAGGTATCAAATAAAAATTCGGTGTCCGTAGGACCGCCTGAGGCTTCCGGATGAAATTGCACCGAGAAAAAAGGTTTTTGGCTATGGATAAGACCTTCACAGCTCTCATCGTTGATGTTTTTAAAAAACACCTTCCACGGAAAGGGCAAATCACTAGAATCAAGGACATAGCTATGGTTCTGCGAGCTGATAAAAGCCCGATTCGTCCCCATCATCAAAACAGGTTGGTTGTGGCTTCTATGACCATATTTGAGTTTGTAGGTGTCGCCACCGGCAGCCAGGCCAATGAGCTGATTCCCTAAGCAGATGCCAAAAATAGGCTTGTTTCCTTGCAAGGCTGTGCGGGTGTACGCAATGGTCTTTTGACACATCTTCGGATCGCCTGGGCCATTAGAGAGGAAAAGCCCATCGTAATCCTCCATAGTGAAGTCATAATCCCAGGGCACACGGATCACGGTACAATCGCGACGGAGCAAGCAACGAATAATGTTGTTCTTCACCCCACAGTCGACGAGCAAAATCTTGTGTTGCCCATCACCATATACGGTTTTTTTGCTGATGGATACCTGGGCAGCTAAGTTTTCTTTATTCGGATCGTAAAAGGAAAGGTCTCCATCGACTATAATCTTCCCAAGCATCGTACCCTGCTCACGTATTTTTTGCGTCAATGCCCGGGTGTCAAGGCCGTATATGGCCGGAATATGGTGCTGCTCGAGCCACTGGGAAAGGCTTTTGGACATATTCCAATGATGGGGACGTTGAGCATAGTCTGATACAATCAAACCAGCGATGTGGAGTGCATCGGATTCGTACATGGTATGTACAGAAGCCTCAACAGGTGAAACAGGAATACCATAATTGCCAATGAGCGGGTAGGTATATACCAGGAGTTGCCCCTTATATGAAGGGTCGGTCAGGCTCTCGGTATAACCAGTCATCGCTGTGTTAAAAACAACTTCCCCAGCAGCCGATACGCTTGCCCCAAAATGATAAGCCTCATAGCTTGTCTCATCTTCGAGAATGAGAGTGGCAGTTTTTTCCTTCATATGGAGAGGTCTTCTAGGGTGGTTTTTAGTTTATTGATGAAGAGTTGCACATGGTCTGAGCTAATGTTTAGCGGCGGGAGCAGTCTCAAGACATGGGAATCGGAAGCGGTCCCTACAAAGACCTTTTCTCGTTCAAAAAGGATCTTCTTCAGCTTTTGTACTGGGAAATCAAAACGTAAGCCCAGCATCAATCCCCTACCCCGAATCTCCTTGATCTCAGGAATGCTTTGCAAGGATTCGATAAATCTCGAACCGATCCTCCTGGCATTCAATAATAATTCTTCATCTCGGATCACCTCCAAAACGGCAATAGCGGCAACGCAGGCTAAATAATTCCCACCGAAAGTCGTGCCCAGCATCCCATGAAAGGATTCAAACTTAGAGTGAATGAGCACCCCTCCGATGGGGAAGCCATTGCCCATACCCTTGGCTACGGTTATCAGATCGGGCTTCACACCGGAATCTTGATGGGCAAAAAAGTCTCCCGTACGACCGTAGCCACTCTGCACCTCATCAAAAATGGATATAACTCGATGTTGAGCACATAAGGATTGTATCTGCCGAAGGAATTCTGCACCTGGATCAATGATGCCGGCCATGCCTTGTATACCTTCGATAATCACAGCGCAAACATCACCGGTACGAAGAGTCGCCTCCAACTGATCCACCTCATTATAATCAAGAAAGACGGTCTGATGTTGTGCATTGAAAGGGGTGACGATCCTCTCATTGTCGGTGATGGCTACCGACCCACTGGTACGTCCGTGAAAGGATCCTTTGAAAGCGATGACCTTCTTTTTACCAGTGTGGAAAGAAGCTAGCTTGAGGGCATTCTCAACAGCCTCTGCACCCGAATTGCACAGAAAGAGCCGATAATCCTCATAACCTGAGAGGACGCCTAGCATCTCGGCGAGCTGCTCTTGCTGAGGGATACGGATGGTGTTCGAATAAAAGACAATCCGCTTCATCTGCTCTCTGATGCGTCTGAGATAATGGGGATGCGAATGGCCGATGGAGATCACCGCATGCCCCCCGTAAAAGTCCAAGTAGGCTTGACCCGTCCTGTCGAATACATAGACACCTGCACCTCTGACCAGTTCTATGGGTGTGATAGGATAGACATCAAATGGTTTCATGCGATGGTAGTTGGTGTTAATTAAAATCCGATGGGTTTAAGTCTCAGTCCACAGCTTTCCTCCCAAGCGTACATGAGATTGAGATTTTGCACAGCTTGGCCAGAAGCGCCTTTGAGCAGGTTGTCGATCACACTGGTAATAATGAGCTTGCCTTTTTGCTCAGCCAAGTGCAACACGCATTTGTTTATACCAACGACTTGTTTCAAATGAACCGCTTCATCGGAGAGCTGGACAAATGGATGACTTACGTAATAATCATGGTAAAGCTCTTTATTTTCCTTAAGGGAAAAATGCGAATTGGTATAAACCGTGGCGATGATCCCTCTGGGAAAATTACCCCTATAAGGTACAAAATAGATCTCCTGCCGAAAAAATTTTTGCCAACGATCTAGGCTTTCTCTGATCTCATGCAGGTGCTGATGGGTGAAGACCTTGTAGGTCGATGCATTATTGTCCCGCCAACTGAAATGAGTGCTATCGCTCAATCCTCTTCCGGCTCCTGTAGAGCCAGTGATAGCACTAATGTGAATATCACTCTTAAGCACTTTTGCACGGGCCAGAGGTAAGAGTGCCAATTGGATCGCCGTGGCAAAACAACCTGGATTAGCGATGGCTTCAGCGCTTTTGATCCGGTCTCGCTGCTGCTCAGGCAGGCCATAGATGAATGTCCTCCCGCCAAAAGTAGCTTGCGCGGCCAACCTAAAGTCCTGACTGAGATCTATGACTTTTACCCTTTGAGAAATGTTTTCTAAAGCTTGTTTAGCCATGCCATGCCCAAGGCAGAGGAAGACGACATCAAGCCCTTTGTCAAAGGTGTCGGTAAATCTCATATCGGTCTCACCAAATAGATCTTGATGCACCGTATAAAAAGGCTTTCCCGTTTGACTGGTACTCAAAACGCTTCTGAGCACCACCTTGGGGTGATGTATGAGGAGCCTAATCAACTCACCAGCAGTGTAACCCGATCCGCCCATAATGCCTATTTCAATCATCGAAAAAACTTTGTTCTAAACTGTGATAGATCTTCATCTGAGTACTCAGGATTTTGGTGAAGCCTTTAGCCTCTTCAGCGCTCCAGGCATGATTCATCTCGCCGTACTGGGCCATCTTGGATTGCATCATATCGAATTCTGACCGAATACCGATCAACTCGAATCTATAAGGATACAGGGCCACTGTTACCTTACCACTGACGTGTTTCTGGCTGTCTTTCAAAAAGACCTCTATGTTTCGCATTACGGGTTCAAGGTATTGAGCCTCGTGCAGCAGCATACCGTACCATTGAGCCAATTGCTCTTTCCAATAAAGTTGCCATTTGGTCAAGACGTGTTTTTCGACCAGATGATGTGCCTTGATGGTGACCAGGGCAGCAGCAGCCTCAAAACCGACCCGGCCTTTGATCCCCAGGATGGTATCCCCTACATGCATGTCCCGTCCAATGGCAAAACGCGAGACGATCCCTTCTAATTTGACAATATTATCTACAGGCCTACTCCTCAGGCCATCCAATGCGATGAGTTCGCCTTTTTCAAATCCCAGCTCTACTTTCTTGCTCGCTGTCTCGCTCAAAGGCGTAGGGAAGGCTTCCTCAGGCAAGCCCTGATGGGATGTCAGGGTCTCAGCCCCGCCTACGCTAGTACCCCAAAGGCCTTTGTTAATAGAATATTGAGCCTTTTCCCAAGGGAGATCTATACCATGGGTTTTCAAATACTCAATCTCCTCCTTACGAGAGAGCTTGCGATCTCTGATCGGAGTGATGATAAGTTTATCGGGACAAAGGATTTGAAAGGCCATATCGAAACGAACTTGATCGTTTCCAGCGCCGGTACTGCCATGGGTAATGGCTTTGGCTTGAATCTTTTTGGCGTACTGAGCGATCTCAATCGCTTGAAAAATCCGTTCGGCGCTGACCGAGAGCGGATAAGTACCATTTTTGAGGATATTCCCAAAAATCAGGTATTTCACACAGCGTTGATAATAGGCGTCAACGGCATCGATGCTTCGATGAGATTTTGCTCCGATATCCATAGCTCGTCTCTCGATTACCTTGAGCTCTTCGGGGCTAAATCCACCCGTATTGACAATGGCCGTATGTACCTGATATCCCTCATGACTAAGTGATTTTAAACAATAAGAAGTATCCAAACCGCCGCTATAGGCCAGGACGATATCATCTCCTGGAATGAGCTTATCAGGTGGCCTTTTACTCTGGGGGTCGTATAATAAACCGGTACACAAACACATTTTTCTTTGGTTTCGGGTAAGTACATCGTAATGGGTGCAGCTCTGACAGCCTTTCCAGAAATCATCGGATTGAGTGAGCTGCTTGAAGGCTACAGGAATGAAGCCCAATTCTGTATTCATCTTAATCACCGAAACGCTAGTGGTGATGCTGAAAATCTTGGCTTGGGGAAATTTCTCACGTGATAGTTTAAAGATTTCTAGTTTGATCAACTTGGCTAAGCCTTGTTGCCTGAATTCGGGGAATACGATCAGTCCGGAATTGGCTACGAACTGTTTTTCTTGAAAAACTTCGATATAACTGAAACCGGCGAGCTGTTCATTACAAAAGGCAATGACAGCATTACCATTGATTATCTTGGTTTTCACATATCCGGGATCTCTCTGGGCAATGCCTGTACCTCGAGACTTAGCCGACTCTTCTATTTGCTGGCAGATCAGGGAAGCATATCCAACATCATCAGCCTGCGCCACTCTCACCTTTATCTCCATCGCTTATACGAAGCCGTTGGTTTGAATGAAAATTTTCGAAAGGACCGATGCGTTTTGTGATCTTAGGATTTTCATCTTGAGATTATTTAAAAAATAATGCTATGCAAATTTAAGCAAGTATCATGGATTGGACCAACATAAATGCTTTAACGTATCAAATTGATTATAAAAAGTAGAAGTTCGGCGCATTACAACTTCATTATGTAAAATATTTTATACCAATTGAAAAGCCAAGCCTGGGATACTTTCAAGATTTTTTAGAAGCTCTTTGTCGATGTCAATCAAGTATTTTTTAGAGGGTAAGCTTAGTTGGATTTTATGTTCCTTATCGTAAAGCAAGGTGTTAAATTTTTTATCGCCTGCTTGTCGAGTCACAATTTTTTCCAGCCGATCGATCATTGTTTCGTTGAGTTCGCTTAAGTCGATCTGCAGATTGAGACTTCTGGAAAGGTTTTTCAGTACGTCTTGCAAGAGCTGTATGTTCAGGATTTGGATACGTATTTCTCCATTGCGCCATCGACCGATGACGATCTTCAGATGTAGAAAGGTATTGGGAGAGAGCAGGTGTTCATATTTAAAATATTCTTCTCCAAATAGCCGAAACTCCCGGCTCCCTTGATAATCTTCTAGTGAAAAGATTCCATAATGTTTACCGCTTTTGGCCGAGGTCTTATCTTCAGATTTGGAGACGATGCCACAGATATTGAGTTCTCTCCCTATGAGCTTTTGTTCATTTTGGTTGAATTGATCCAGGGAGATATTAGTGAAATATTTGATCTCATATCGGTAGTCATCTAAGGGATGTGAGGTGATGTAAACACCTACGACTTCTTTTTCTTTGGACAACTTGGATATAGCTGGCCAAGGCTCACAAGGGGGTAAGATGGGTTCTAGAACTTTTACCTCTATGCTGTCTCCGAATAGAGAGGTTTGTGCTTGTTTTTTGGTCTCTTGATATTTGGCTCCGAATCGGATAATTTTTTCTAAGGTATTGATGCCGTGCTCCTCATGAAAGTATTGCGCCCGATGTATGTCTTCGAAACTGTCGAAAGCACCGGACAAGGCCAGGTTTTCTAATGTCTTTTTGTTGACCGTACGCAGGTCTACATGTTTGACGAGATCGAAGATAGAAGTATATCGACCGTTTTGCTCGCGTTCAAGAATAATGACTTCTACAGCGGCATCTCCCACTCCTTTAATAGCCCCCATGCCAAAGCGTATCGCGCCCTGAGTATTAACAGTGAAGGTATGATCGCTCTCGTTAATATCTGGGCCCAATACTGGTACTCCCATGCGCCGACATTCTTCCATGAAAAAGGTCACTTCTTTGATATTGTGCATATTGTTGCTCAACACGGCGGCCATGTATTCAGCTGGGTAGTGTGCCTTGAGATAGGCCGTCTGAAAAGCAATGTAGGCGTAGCAAGTCGAATGCGATCTGTTGAAAGCATACGAGGAGAAGGCTTCCCAATCTTGCCATATTTTTTCTAAGATTTTTTTGAGATATCCATTTTTCATAGCTCCTTCGAGGAATTTATTTTTCATCTTATCGAGCACATGTTTTTGTTTTTTGCCCATAGCTTTTCGCAAAACGTCGGCGTCGCCCTTGCTGAAGCCTGCAAGTTTTTGAGCCAGCAACATCACCTGCTCTTGGTAGACGGTAATGCCGTATGTATTTTTCAAAAATTCTTCCATTTCGGGCAGATCATAGATGATGGGTTCTGTACCATGCTTGCGGGCTATGAAGTTTGGGATGTATTGTAATGGGCCAGGACGATACAGGGCATTCATCGCAATCAGATCATCGAATTTATCTGGTTGGAGCTGACGAAGGTATTTTTGCATACCGACCGATTCGTATTGGAAAATAGCCACAGTTTCTCCCCTTTGAAAAAGTTCGTAAGTCTTGGAGTCGTCTAGGGGGAATTGGTTTGGCTCCTTCACCTCGGCTTGTCTCTGCTTGGCAAGTACTACAGCATCTTTTATGATGGTCAGTGTTTTCAATCCGAGGAAATCCATCTTAAGCAGGCCAGCACTTTCTACTACATTATTGTCGAATTGGGTGACTAACAATTCGGAGTCTTTCGATACAGCTACCGGAATGTATTCTTTGAGATCTGAAGGAGTAATAATGATCCCACAGGCGTGGATGCCCGTATTGCGTACCGAGCCTTCGATGATCTGTGCTTGTTGAAGTACTTGCCCTTCTAGATTGTCTTTGTTTTTTGAAAGTTCCCTGAGCTTTGATACATTCTCCATCTCATCACCATTGAGTTTTTCCCTCAAAATGGCAATATCTGCTGAAAGAAGCTTCTTGAGCGAAACATTAGGTACCATCTTGGTAATGCGGTCGGTATCGGACAAGGGAAGGTCAAGCACCCGAGCTGTATCACGTATGGCCGACTTGGCTGCCATAGTACCGTAAGTAATAATTTGTGCTACTTGATCTCTGCCATATTTATTCACTACCCACTCGATGATCCGATCACGACCACGGTCGTCAAAATCGATGTCGATATCGGGAAGGGAAATACGATCGGGATTCAGAAAACGCTCGAAAAGAAGATTATATGCAATCGGATCGATATCAGTAATACCTGTACAATAGGCTACCACAGAGCCGGCAACCGACCCCCGTCCTGGCCCTACTGAGACGTCCATCACCCGAGCCTGAGAAGTGAAATCTTGTACGATGAGAAAATAACCCGGATAGTCAGTCTTTTCGATAGTTTTTAATTCAAATTCTATTCTTTCTTTGACTACGCCAATGAGGGATTCACCATAACGTTTTTTAGCGCCCTCATAAGTCAGGTGCTTCAAAAAAGCGTTTTCACCCCGATTACCTCCATCAGCTTCGTCCATCGGATCTTTAAAAGCTTCCGGTATGTGAAACTTGGGCAGCAAGATTTCCTGTGATAATTGATAATATTCTACCTTTGCGATCAATCCTTCCAAATGATCAAAAGCCTCTGGTAGATCCGAGAAGAGCATATTCATCTGCTCTGGGCTCTTGAAATAAAACTCTTGATTGGGGAAACCGAAACGGAACCCTCTACCCCGGCCTATTGGCGTGGCTTGTTTTTCACCATCACGTACACAGAGTAGAATGTCATGTGCATAGGCATCTTTCTGATCAAGATAAAATGTATTGTTTTGCACGATATATTTCACCCCATACTTTTTGGCGAGTTTGAGTAATACTTCATTGACGTGGTCTTCCTCCTCGAGGCCATGTCGGAGCAACTCGACATAAAAGTCTTCGCCAAAACGTCCGTGCCACCAACGAAAGGTCTCTTCTGCGGCAGCCTCACCTTTGTTTAATATCATGTGAGGGATCTCGCCACTCAAATCGCCACTCAAAGCGATCAGGTCTTCTTTGTACCTTTCGATAAGCTCCTTACCCACACGAGGCACGCCGGCATAGTAACCATCTATGAAACCGTGAGAACAAAGCTTAGCCAGATTGTGATAACCCTTTTTGTTCTTTGCTAATAGTACTTGGGTGTAGCGTTTATCTGGTTGGTCCTTGGTGAATTTTTTCTGTAAATAATACTCTGAAATGAAGACTTCACAACCTATGATCCCCTTGATAGGTTTTTGGGAAGACTTTCCAGAGCCTTCTTTTTCGATAGAAGCATTATGTGAAGCAATCTTAACATTGACTGCTTGGATGGCATTGATGAAATAAAAGGCTCCCATCATATTGCCATAGTCGGTGATACCCACAATGGGCATGTCCCACTCCACTGCGCGGTTGACGAGGGATTTAACGTCAGTTGTGGCACAGAGTATAGAAAAGGAACTGTGATTGTGCAAATGGGCAAAACTACCTCCTATAAGTGCAGCTTTCTGTACAATAGGAGAAATCTTACTTTTTTGCGTTTTCTCTCCTGAGGAGCCAGTAGTTTGAATGTTGAGTCCAATCGGACGGATGGGTTCAGGATGTTTTTTTCTGAAGGTTTCGAGTAAACTAATATCTATTACAAACTTTTCTCCTGAGATCACTCCTAAACGGAGCAACTCTAAAAAGCAGCGTGCAGTGGCTTCGACATCGGCAGCAGCATTGTGGGCAGCTGAGAAACCTTCTCCAAACAGTTTTTGATGGAGTTCTGTCAGCTTAGGCCACTTAAACTTACCTCCTAGTCCGCAGGGCAAGGCACAATAGTCAGTGGACTCCTCCTTGGTGTCAATGGTGGTTTTTTGCAATTGTATCATATCCCGACCGGTTCTAACGAATTCGCAGCCGACGATCTTAGTATCGAACTCTAGATTGTGTCCAACGAGGAAACGGCTTTGTTTGAGCGCTTTTTCAAAACGGTCAAGAACGAAATGGAGTTCATGCCCCTCCTGCTGAGCTCGCTCGGTGGTAATACCGTGAACCTTCACGGCATTGAAGGGTATATCAAAACCCTCAGGCTTAACAATAAAACTCTGGGATTCGATCAGATCCCCTGAAGCGTCGTGACATTGCCAAGCTAGTTGCACCATGCGAGGCCAATTGTTCGTATCAGTGATTGGGGCATTGTAACCCTGTGGCAACCCAGTGGTCTCGGTATCGAAAATGATGTACATGAGTGCTTATTGAATTTTTACAAATAACATCAAAGGTCGGTGATTTTTTACATCATACTCGGCACTGAGATCCTAATAAAAAAGCTTGATCAATCTTCAATAAATCTTATCTAAAGCAGAACAAAAGAATAAAAGTGTTGATACGCATATATCTTGCCAGACTTTAACAACCTTAAGGTAAATGTAGACACGAAAATTTAAGTGTTTACCATCTGCATCCATTATCAACTCACAATCTTAACATTCGTACACTTCAAATAGATCAAATTTACCCCTGGAAAAAATGGGACTTATCTGTATTGAGAGGTGGTTTTATCTTGATGGTTTTCAATCCTAAGGACTTTACTAAACGGGGTCTCTCCATCGTATCAACCGTAATTCACATGCAGGGGTATGTATTGGTAAAAAAATCGTCCCACGTCGTGCATATCAAAATTTTAACAGTATACTTTCGTTACATAAATATCCAAAAAGTATGGGGGTAATTATCATCTGATTAGAACTGAATCGTATGAACTAATGCTATTATATACAAATTAGTTCATAATAGATAAATATGGTGATGATTAAATAAATTTATAATGAAAAATTATTTTTTTTCAGGGGCATGGCGGGAAACCACTTTGTTATTGAAGACATTACTATGCAAAAGTAAGGCCCAGACTTTTGCCTGGACATCATCTTCAACCCATCGTCCATATCGGCTCATCCCGAAAACGGTCAACCCGATATAACTACAATAATAGGTCAAAATCAGTTTCATAAACAAACTGACCTTCTATGAGCATTTTCACTTTGATCCTTCTATCGATAAACTCTTAAAACCTATCAACCCTATCGTATCCGGTACACTTTCCTTTGAAAAGATAGTCAAATCGTAATATGCATTTCTATCTTTAGATTATATGGTCAAATTTGCACTCTTCTATATACAAGTCTATATATCAAATTCTTTAATAATTAATTAAACATTGACTGCTTCTCTTAAAATCCAATGGGCATCAAGCTTCACAAGGATTCCTTCTCTATAAATTTATACTCTAATACTGTTTTTAAGTAGATCGTCATATTGAACTTAGTCTTCTTTTAAAAAGATTTTAGGAAATAGCTTTTGTATGATCCTGTTGTCAGGATAGGGAAAGCGTAAATAAGACAAATTATAATATACGTATTCATCTACCTTACCCCCACACACTTCTTAAAAACCTTACTTAGATTGTTTCCGCTTGCATAGTAAACAGCACTCATAAAGTATGCCATTTTTTCTTTAATCTTACCAAGATGTAGGTCCAGCATGTCGTTTATGTTTTCACGTACGTGTATTGGTGTAGCTTATTATAAAAATCTTCACTATAGGCTTTGTACAGTTGTTTGAAGAAGGAAAGTCTTATATGATCAATATTATATCACGACACCTCCACTTCATTCAAGTTTCGCTGCTTCTTAGGTGAACAAAAATACTCAAAGATTTTTTGATAACCTTCAAAATCATAATCATCGACATTACCCATCTTTCTTTTTACGATATAAACATAAAAGTTTGCATCTATATCGCTTATTTCATTCCACTTCTACTCTAGTTGCTGATGTAAATATTCCATCTCGTGCCAAGGAGTCCAACCGTCGACAATCAGTCCTTTTTTTTGTAACGATATGTGTGCAATCAATGTTCATTGTACACCGTATAACGAAAAACGGCATGTGCTAACACATCCCTTGTTGTGTCTATATGTGCTTGAGTTATTATATATTTATACACATTAGGCATATGCCGCTCACCAGATACGCCCAAATCACTGAATTCATCTTGAAATCTGATGATCTTGTCAACAGTACGTAGCACCTATTCTTGATCTTCATCTTTATACTTTATTAAATTCTTTCGAGAAATCACGACCATGGTTCATCGGACTCCCAATATAACATCAGGTGCATTTTTGTATTTATCTTCTTGGAACATATTCAACCACTCGACATCTGTGGTTTTTCACAATTTTTTAAAAAAGGTACGGGGTTAATCCCCTCCAAAAAGGATATATGTAAAACGGAATTGGTAGGACGATCGTCTAAAATAGCATACATAAAGCGATTCCCCATCAGGATCGGAAAAGGCATTCTCTTCTTATTTTTAATTCTTTTTCCCTTACGTATCCTTCTTGTTGTTGATAGGTTCGTTGTGTTCTTGCCGATACATTTTCATAACTCATCAAAATTTTCAGTGCTACTCGTTACCTTCTTAACTCTTATAGCTATTGCCCTGATTTTATAAATAAATTCTCCTTACTGACGACATATATCAGATTCTGAAATATATTTCTCTATATAGTAGATGCTTAATATTTTTCGATACTTTGCTAATTATTTTCTTTTTTCTTTTTCTTAAAATTTAACCTGTGTTTTAGACCTTAAATATCCTATCCGACTTGTCAACTCTTTAGCAAGGTCATAAATGGGTAATCCGTCTTGATTGAGAAAAAAACAGGAAACAATTCTCCGAAGATAAGTCCATATCACAAGTATCAAGAAAATATAGAAATACGATGGTTTTTTATTTGTCAATGGAATGTTTGATCGCACAAGGTTAGGGTATTCTTTTTTTTAAGTTTTTCACTATACTAAACATTATCACAAAGGTTTTTTATACATCAATAGTCACAGATAACTATCTTTCATATAAGCGATAAAATATTCTAGTATTTTACGTATGACTCCCTGATGTTGCTCATCCATCCCCCTTATTCTTGATATTTTGGTCATGTAACGAGACAAGGCATCTTCTCCATCGATCAAATCATAGAATGCATTTTGATAATCTAAAGGTCATTGATCAGGAGGAGGGTCTTGAGCTTGAAAAAGCCGCATGAATATCACTATATGACTAAATACAAAGTATTTGAACGTTTTTTTAAGTTTACGTCTTATTAAAAGTTTCTGTCTATTTTTCTCGCTTGGAGCTGTATTCCTAAATATTTACCCCTGTATCTACCCTTAGATATGTTTTCTATTTCTGCCTCAAAATATGCAGCATATAACTTTCTTATCTCACGAGATACTTTTAAAAAATACTCTCGAACTGTATTTTTTATTTCCGGCCATATTTTATTTTCAAATCCATGAGCTGTCTTTTTATAAGCTCCATTTTTTATTGTTTTTTCCTTACGTTCTACTTCTTTCATGTATATATTTTTTTCCCCCTTAAACTTTTTCCTTTTTTATTCCTCTTAATATTTTTTTTTGTAGAATGCTGTACATAACTCAATTAAGAATCTGCTTATTTTATGCTTATCAGATTATTCTCTCTCTTTTTAACTATGTTTATACACTAAGAGGTCTCGGTATTTTTCTATCATTGCAACTCTTTCAAGTTACTCACATTATACTACATGACTTATAAAACCCTCAAAAAATTTCAGAAAGCTTATAACACTATGTACATCCAGCCTTATTTATATTGTCATATAAAACATTTTTTTTTGAGGGCTTCACTAAAAAATATATCACGAATTTCTTTACGTCTAGATTATTTTTCAAAAGGCAATTACCTTTTTATAAACTGAACTTGCCCCCCAATTAATAATAAACTATTACAAATTATACACTTAATCATTTCGGTAAAATCTAGTCACTTCTTAAAACTCATCACATCAAAGCTCTCAAAAAAGGATAGTATTAAGAATGATAGTAAAAACACACAAACGTCCTATCAAAAGCCATTTATATAATATAACTGCCTCCCAAAAGAATAATGTATTCTGATCATTAAAGAAAATCCTATAATTAATACTCCAAGCCTAGCTAAGATCAAATGAGCAATTTTCTGCAAGAGGATATTGCCCCTAATATACTCCTGCTTGAATAGTTTTTATAAATCACATTTGGCTGTAGAAATAGTGTTAGCAAGATGAAAGACCATACACTTTAATATAAGCTTGATCTAAAACCGCACCAAGATTTATAAATATCTCATCTTGAGTAACATCTATGATTATGCTCTCTTCTTTGCAAATTTTCCTCCTTCTTCTAGAAAAGGAGTTTCCAGGATCAGAATGAGGATTATAATCATCCAAAATATATTTAAACATACTAGGAGATGATCTTTTAGCTAACTAATGCTTAAACCCCAGAAATTATTATATTATCTTTTTTTAGCATCATTTTTTCCGCCTCCTCAGGGGGGAATTCTTTTAAAGTTTTAATTCTATTTCAATATTTTTTCTTGCCAACTTTACTAACTTTTCTATATAATGGTACAAGTGAACTTTATCAGCTTGTAGTGATTCACTATTACATATACTGACATTACAATCTTGCTGATTTTCTAAGACTTGGTTCTATTCGGTGGGGTCGAAGAATTCCTTTGTATATAGCCTAACGAAGGACTTTGACCTTTGAGGACATTAAATACACCATTTATTTCTTTTCCTAGTATTGCCTAAAGTCTATCGACAAGTTTAACGAGGACCAATAAATATAACTGACCATTCACTGACGAAATTAATTGATCATTCATTAAATGTAATTGATGATCCATTGGCGTCTGTTGCGAATTGCCTTATACTTAAAAAAAAGCCTGACGAACATACAATAAAATTTATTTTATTTTAGAGTAAATATTTCAAGTCAATAAACAACTTTAAACCACCTCATGGCAAACAATAAAAACAGGACAGAAAAATTTTATACATATTAATATTATAACATATATAATATTGAGATACAAAGTATAAACAATAGTAATTTCGATATTACAGTCAAAAAGAATGGATCACAGATCCAAACAATAATATGAAAAGAGTAATTTATAAAAAGCATGAAGTCATTAAAAGATGAGGGATCAACTTATAGAAACACATCTTCAGATAAAAAAAGAATACATTAGAACTCAAAATACAGACCCTTTGATGAAAATACTGGTTTGTCTCAGCGTGGTGCCAGATATCGTGACCAAGATCCAATTCAGCACTGACAATAAGCGCTTTGACCCCACAGGTATTTCATTCATTATCAATCCGCACGATGAGTTTTGTCTTACGAAAGCCATTATGCTTCAAGAATCGGCTGGCGCCAAAGTTGATGTACTCACCGTGGGAGGAGTCACTACAGAAGCTATACTGAGAAAAGCTCTGGCCATAGGTGCCGATGAAGCCATCCGCATCGATACGGATCCTGTAGAGAGTTGTTACGTTGCTCAGAAAATAGTCGATTTCATCAAAACATCACCCTACAATCTGATCCTGATGGGTAAAGAGTCCATCGATTACAATGGTGGTATAGTTCCAGCCCTAGTCACCGCATCGCTAGACTACGCTTTTGTCAATGCTTGTATAGGCTTAGATCTCATCGAAGCAAATCGCATCAAGGCTGTATGCGAGAGTGATGCCGATAATAAAACCCTTTCCTGTGAACTACCTCTTATCGCAGCCGGACAAAAAGGATTGGTCGATGAAAAAGACCTCCGTATCCCCAACATGCGCGGTATTATGACAGCACGCAACAAGCCCCTACGTGTAAATCGCGCCTACAAAAGCCCTTCCCAAGGCACAAGTCATAACCTTTGAAAAACATCAACCACGGTCGGCCTGTGTAATGATCAACAAAGACCAACCCGAAGAATTGATTCGCCTGCTGCAAAAAGAAGCTCGCCTGATCTGATATAAATCGCCGATCTACATAATTTTCTTCTCGGATCACCCAACTTCCCTACCACTGGACCCGAAATAAAAAAACACAGATATGTCCATGGGTAAGTGAACAAGCTAAAGCCAACACCTTGGCACACATGTGCCAACGCGCCATAAGATACCAGATCAAATCCGCTGAAATGTCCAGACCAAGGTCCCGATAAGCATAATAGAGAAACGATTCAGCGACTTTAGTCGGTATCGAAAACCTATTACCAAAGATGAAAAGCAGACCAATACCCCCATCCCTATCCCCAGGCATCGAGCAGACCTATATTCGCTCACCCTTTTGTATACAGACCGAAATACCGACAACATGAAATTGAAACCTCCCAAAACAGGCCAAATCAACACCAGGGAAAAAAACAAAACACAATCAAAATCTTAAATTTTCAGTCCCTGTAAAAACAACCCTCCATCAGGCAAATATTCTTGATTAGTCAAAAGGAAACCATACCAGAGAAACCAAAAAACATCGCCCCCATGAGATAGAAGAGCCGATCACCAAGCCACCGAATGAACCAAGGTGGATACATAGATCGAACCAGTCATAAAAGCGATATGATTGACATTCATCGATATCGAGCTGAATCTTGAAACAGTTTGTTCGTCGTACAGCCTGGACAAAGCCGCAAATCACATCCCCCAACTCGATTCTAGCAAGAATAAAAACACCCATACCAAAAAATTAAGAACAACGATATAAATATTATGCTCATAACAGAAGACAGGAGCAAATAGCACAAAAGTATGCCAAAAAGCCCCAAAGCCGTGAGCTTACCCCCCCTCCCCACTACACCGATGCATAGCCCTTTTGGCTAATACAAGAACAAACACATCCGGTACAAAAGAGATCAGTGTCACAAGAACCAAGATGCTAAAGCCATCCTAGACGGTTTGGGTAGCCAAACACCAATGGATCGTTAAGATCACTGCTCTACAGCAAAAGATAAAAGCCTGAAAACAAAATATAGAGATTCATTATACGTTTTTTTCATCTAAAAGATCTATTCTGATAAGGATTTTGCCAGTCGTACCGGTCAATATTTTCTTGGAACAATCCAGAACAGCCAAACTCAATCACACCTTCTCTAGCCCGCCAACAGATTGAATACTATAAAATTTTCCCTAGCTAAGTCTGCATAGAAAAATCACTAACAACCTCATCGAGCCAATCGGGCAGGCTGATTTTAATAGTCCTTTAAATACTAGCCTTTAAAAGGGGTAATGGCCGCCGCTTCGATCAGACGGTAAGGAACCGCCCGCACCCCATGAGCCATAAAAGCCCTCTTCATCTCACGTTTATTCCTCACCATCCGGAAACTCATACTGCTCCAATGTGGTAAACCAAACACCTCGTTGAGATTGTTAGCAGCCTTGAGCATCCAATCGTTTAATGGGATGAAAGCCTTTAGACATCCAGTCCTTTTTCCGATAAAGATGAATCGTTTTGAGCAGGCTTTAAGCATCTTGCAGATCAACCTCAACACAGGCTCTTCACCAAAATAACGGTTGTAATGCATCTGGATCCCATAAACCGGCTATCCAGAGCGGCAACTCGATGACCCAACACACCCCCGGCCAAGGAACGCTTTCGTAAATATTGATTGACGCCGAGGAGTAAGAAATATTCCTTCATCTCATGTAAATTCATTTTGTGAATAGATCAACAATAATTTAAAGGAAAAGATTAGGGAATGTATACTGAACCATTAAAAAAATCACATAACCATCATCCAACAAAACCGATTAAAAAAAATGAACTATATTGACATGTCTAAAACCACCGAACAGCCTGTCCGTTTCGGTACCACAGCGCTCAAAATCAAAACCTATGCCTATCATCGTCTTTACCGAAACCTCACAAGGAAAATACAAAAAAAAACACCTTAGAAGCAGTCTCCTATGCAAAAAAATGGGCTGATATAGCCGGGGAGACACTCACGGCAATCGCCCTCAACTCACAGGAACCCCTCAGAAATCCTATACAAATACGGAGCCTCAAAGGGTATCAAGATCAAACTGAATGAACCCCAAGCCTTGTCTCCCAATACACTGATCAAAGCCCTATCCCCATACTTTGAAGCAGATCAATACTTCATCCTTTCCCATACAGTAGAAGGTAGAAGAATAGCTGCTCAGTTGGCTATACAACTTTAGGCTACCTTGGTGACCAATGTCTTGGAACTCCCCAGTTCACTTTCCCCCTTGATCATCAAAAGGAAATATTTCTCAGGTAAGGCCTTTACGAAAATCCAAGCCGAGGGTGAGAAAAAAATCCTCACACTGATGCCCAACATATTTAGTGTACACGAAGCCCCTGTCTATGGAGTAGAGATTGAAAAGAAAATAAAAGAATCAGACTCCTCGCACATCAAAATAGAGCAAATCGAAAAACACAAGACAGTAATCGATCTGAAAGAAACCGACATCGTCGTATCAGGCGGCCGTGGCTTGAAAAGTAGTGAAAATTGGGCGATGATCAAAGAATTGGCCCAATTGCTTGGAGCAGCCACAGCCTGTTCCAAACCCGTAGCAGACATGGGTTTGGCGGCCACACAGCGAACACGTCGGGCAGACACGGGTAAAGTCATCGCACCGAAGCTCTACATCGCCATAGGCATCTCAGGAGCCATCCAGCACCTAGCCGGAGTAAACGCCTCGAAAAACATAGTGGTGATCAATACCGATCCAGAAGCACCTTTTTTCAAATCTGCTAACTACGGCATCGTTGGAGATGCCTTTGAAATAATCCCCACACTGATAAAAAAAATTCGTCAAATGAAAGAAAATTCGCTTTAAATATCGTACCTTTCGCTAAGAAAAACAGAGTTTACAAGGAGTCATCACACCTCGTTTTATGGAGCTCATACGATTGATAATACGCGGGATATCTCACAGTCAAATGCAGGCTGGTGCCTATGCTTTGTTACTCGAAGAAGAGTCGGGCCAAATAAAACTCCCCATCATCATAGGCGGGTTAGAAGCTAGATCCATTGCTACTGCTTTGGAAAAAAACACAAAGCCGCCAAGACCTTTCACCCACGATCTCTTTGTAAACTTCTCTAAAGCCTTTCACATACAGATAAAATCCATAGTTATTTACAAATTGACAGATGGTATATTTTCTTCTTACATCATTTTTGAAGGGATAGATGGAGAAAAGCGGATCGATTCGAGAACATCAGATGCCATCGCTTTAGCAATCCGATGTGAAGCACCCATATATACTACAAGAGAAATATTTGACCAGGCAGGCATCTACCTCGAGAATATAGCTCCTTTGGAGCAAAAAAAAACAACTACCGAATCGCCTACACAAGAAATACAAGTAATCCTCCATAAAGAAGGACAAGACCTACAAAAAATGAGCTCAAAGCACTTGGAGATGCTTCTAACACAAGCCATAGACAGAGAACATTATGAACTTGCAGCACACATCCAAAAAGAATTGGATAGGAGAAAATTATAAAATTAATTTTTTAAAACCATGGAAAAATATACCTGTTTGTTTGGTATCATCGCCATATTAATTGTAAGCTTCCTCATCTCCAACAATCGAAAGGCGATCAATTACCGCGTTGTTGGTAGTGGTCTGGTCCTACAGTGGATCACCGCTTTATTCATCCTAAAGACTGGGATCGGCTTGAAGATTTTCAAGAGCCTAGGTGATTTCATCACCCGTGCCATTGAAGGCAGCGCTAGAGCTGGGGCAGATTTCGTATTCGGCGTATTGGTACGGCAAGAGGTTTTAGCCAAAGCCTTAGGTCCAGCCCATGCATTCATATTTTTCTTCAACGTCATGGCCACTATCATCCTAATCTGCATCCTAGTGAGTCTAGCCTATCACTGGGGTATCATGCAACGTATAGTAGCGCTCATCGCAAAGGTCGTCCACAAACTCATGGGCATCAGCGGTAGTGAAGCCATGTCTAATGTAGCCAGCGCCTTCGTCGGCCAGGTTGAGGCCCAGATCATGATTAAACCGTATTTGAAAGGCATGACCCGCTCAGAATTGCTCGCCTCCATGTCAGGCAGCATGGCCTGTATCTCCGGAGGAGTGATGGTCATCTACATAGGTTTTGGAATTCCAGCCGAATACCTCTTGGCAGCCAGTCTAATGGCTGCACCTAGCGCTTTAGTCATCTCCAAGATCGTCTATCCTGAGACGGAAGTTTCTGAGACCAAGGGCTCGGTGAAACTCCAGTTTAAAAAAGAGACCACCAACACGATCGATGCTATATCCCATGGTTGCAGCGATGGACTGAAAATTTCCCTAAATGTAGCCGTCATGCTTACCGGATTCATGGCCGTAGTAGCGCTGATGAACATGTTTTTTAGCTGGCTAGCCCCATACATAGGCCTGCCCGAATTGAGCCTACAATACATCTTAGGCAAAATCTTTCTAGGACTCGCTTGGCTGATCGGTATACCCAGCAAAGACATCGAAACTGCTGGCACATTGATGGGTACTAAATTAGTAATCAATGAATTCGTTGCCTACCTGCAATTGAAAGAACTCATAGTTGCACAACAGCTCACACCAAGAACCATCATGATCCTGAGCATTGCCCTATGTGGCTTTGCGAATTTCGGATCAATAGGCATCCAAATCGGTGGGATTGGCGAATTAGCTCCGGAACGCCGCAAAGACTTGGCTCAACTAGGTATACGTGCATTGATATGTGGTACTCTGGCCTCCTATCTTTCAGCGGCTATCGCTGGGCTACTCATAGATTGACCTCCTCCTCTTATAAGCGATAAAACTATAATCGTAATGATGATATTCATCTTTGGTATGAAATACTTCAAAAAACTTTTCCCATTGCCTGGGAATAATCTCGGGAAACTTCACATCACCTAAGAAATGATGATGCACTCGAGTAATCTCCAAAATATCCACCATATCCAAGGCTTGGATATAAACCTCCCCCCCTCCAATGATAAAAACCTTCCCTGTCTGGCTCCTCACTGAGGCAATAGTTTCTTGTAACGAAACTGCCGTCTTTATTCCCAAGGCTGTATAACGCGGATTTCTCGTGATGACAATATTATCCCGATGAGGTAAAGGCTTACCGATAGATTCAAATGTTTTACGCCCCATGATCACCGTGTGACCTGAAGTAAGCCTTTTAAAGCGTTTCAAATCATTGGGTAAGTGCCAGATTAAACCATTATCCTTCCCAATGACATCATTGTCTGCCACTGCAGCGATGAGTACGAGCTCCATGATTTCGCCAAAGATTCATCCATCCGTTTACTTATATCCGCTAATACCATAGAAAACTAAATAAACATAGCAGATTACTGGCACAAGATAGGAGTGTTGTACATTGGTTAAATCGGCCACCCATCCCTGAATAAGTGGGATAATAGCTCCCCCTACAATCGCCATGATCAACAATGCAGCCCCCTGGGAAGTATCTCTATACAAGTCTCTCACAGCAAGACTGAAAATGGTCGGAAACATGATCGAATTGAAAAGCCCGATACCAACTATAGCCCACATAGCCAAAGCCAATGAAGCCAAAGACCCGACCAGTAAAGAAACTACCACAAACACAGAAAAGACTGTCAATGTACGATGAGGCACATTCGCCCCGACAAAAAAAGCCCCTAGATTCAAAAGGATCAACATCCAAAAATATCGCACGACCTCAGGGCTAAAATCAGCTACCCAACCTGAATAATAAAACGCTCCAATAAGTACACTTGAAATCAAACCCAATTTAATCTTTCTAGCTGTATCAGAAAGAAAAATCGCGCCAAAAAAACGCCCAATCATCGCCCCACTCCAATAAAGCGAAAGAAACTTGGCTGCTTGACTCTCCGAAATACCAGCAATATTAGTATCAGCCAAAAAATTGACGATCAAACTACCGATAGAGACCTCACCCCCTACGTACATGAAAATGGCAACAACACCGTACTTGAGTTGTCTGTACTTTGTGATCAACCTACCACTAGAAATCGATCCATCTTTTTCCTCATCGTGAATCACTCGCGGCAGGCTAGCCACTTTGATTACCACAGCCATCAAGACCAAAAGAACAGTCGTCACCAAATAAGGTAGCTTTACAACATGAACCCCTTCCAATTGACCGGCAGCCATATTCAAAATCAGATTACCACCGATCAACGGTGCTATCGTTGTGCCCAACGAATTGAAAGCTTGAGTGAGATTGAGCCGCCCAGAAGCCGTCTCAAGTTTTCCCAAAAAAGTGACATAAGGGTTGGCACCTATCTGCAAAATCGTAATACCTGAGGCTAGTATAAACAAAGCTCCCAAAAAAAGTGGATACAAATGCATACTCGCTGCGGGATAAAACAACAGACTCCCCACAGCAGTAATCAACAAACCGATGATGATCATATTCTTATAACCCATCTTCAAAATAGGATCCCCTCGGCTCACCGAAAGCAGATAGTAAATAGCCGATATAATAAAGTAAGCGAAGAAAAAACAAAACTGAATGAGCATCGACTGAAAATAAGTCAGATCGAAGGCCGACTTCAATTTAGGGATAAGCACATCATTCATACTCGTAATAAAACCCCAGGAGAAAAAGAGCAATGTAACGGTAGCCAAAGGCAAAAGGTATTTGTTTGAATTTTCTTGCAAAGAACTTTTTGAAGAAGTAGGAGGGATCACCATATTGTAATAATTTTATAAACTCACTTTCAATATTGTAAATAGCTGCTAATTTATAACTTGTTTTCAATAAGCTTTAAAACTAGCTTACAAGCAAGGTCTATCACATTTTGAACTAACCTTATAGCTTGCTTGATATAATCTAGCTAGGCGTGCACTTCCGGCTGATCTTAAGGCAACTTTTGCTCGGCAATCAATACCTCTTGGAGGATAGGTAACACAAACTCCTTGATGTCAGAAGACATCTCTTTATACGTTTGAAATAAAGCCAAGATGCCATCGACAAATCTTTGGGTACAATATATATCATTTCTAGAGATTATACCCATTGAAAACCTTCATTCAAACACCTCTGATGGATAGAATCTTTCCTAAAAATTTTAGGATGATGATTGGCAATACGATCCACCACAAAGAGTAAGTTTTTTCCATCTCCCTTTCGGGTAAAAATATCTAAAAGGACTATTCCTCCAATGGTCCAGACGTAATATCTTACTCTTGCAGCCTGATATAGCATTCAAAAACCTTTCACGGATCGATCTCGAGCAAAGCACTCAACGAGATACTGACGATAAAATGAGAGAGACTCTTCACCCCTTTTCACAAAGCAGTTGATATTTTTGCTTATCCTTGAGCAGTGTCAGTTTAGAGAGTACCCAATCCCGTACCAAAGTCTTAGGATCGTTGTGAGCACGCTTAATCAAAATCAAAAAAGCCCTCTTTCGTATCTCAGGATCATTCAAATCCAATGATTGTAAAACTAATACCTAAAGCCACCATAAGTCCTTGATCAGTAAAAACAACAGCATTAAGGTGGTTCACTTGTACCGTAGCCGCCTTCGATATAGCCATAAAGCGATCTAAATATCCAAGTGCACAGTCATGGAGAAGGATATAGTCATCCGAAGTCTTTTCGTCTTTTACCTGAGTAAGGAAGATACGATCCGGATCAGGATGGATCAATCTGGGGGCTATCGGAGAGGAAAAGGAAAAATAGTTTTTCCTTTGCTTTTTCACCCATACATCGTAGCGTTTTTTACTACCATATTCTTGATAGACATCTATAATATACAGGAACTCAAATAGAGGCGTTTGCTAACTCTGTACGATCTTGACCGATACCTTCTTCTGTTGATCATCGTAGTTGTGACTAAATTTGAGCTTAGGATGCCCATGCCCGAAATACCATTGATTGAAAAACCAGTTAAGGTCTTTACCACTAACGACCTCTAGAACCATCCGCCATCGGTGAACCTCAACCGTACCAAATCAATGATCAATAAAGTGCTTTTTCATCCCAAAAAAAGCGCAATCTCCGAGATATTTTAGCAACATGTGTGGGATTACCCACCCTTTGCTATAGGAAACATAGTCAAAAAAGTCTTCATTAGTTTTATATCGGAAACAGGCCAAATCCTTATCATAATAATTGGATCAAAAGTATTTCATCGAGTCAGAGAAGCGATAGAATCCTACATGATCCTTACTTACCATATTTGTATTAGTTCCATAAGTACAGAGTATAACTGGCAAAAGATTTGTTGAGCATGAGATTACCCCAACTATCAGTAGTGACAAGATCACCAAACCAATGGTAAAACAATTCATGGGCAATGACCTCTTCCCAACCATTGCCATCGACAAGTTGACCAATAGTTTGATGAAAATTTTCATTATGAACCACATCAGTAGTATTTTTTACAACATGGCTAATAAAATCATGCACAACGATTTGATCATATTTAGGCCAAGGATATTTCACCCCAGTAATTTTTGAGAAAAAAAACATCATATCGGGGGTACTACCAAATAGGCCCTTGGCATAAGGCTCATACTTTTTCTCTAGATAGCAGTGAAGAGGACATCCTCCCATTGGTTTTTCACAAAAGCATATTCCCCATACATCTATGAAGAAGAGATAGGGCAAATGCAGAAGATTCATTTTCCAATAGTCCGTACGACTGCTATCAACATTTTTTATTTAATCAAAAGACTATTGTACAAGGTAACAAAACACTCCGGCACGGTAACATATATCTCTTCCTGAGTAGTCTTTTGATTGAGTCTGTAGATGAAGAAACCAAACGCTGTTGGACTCACAGTTTCACCTTGGGTCTAGACCTGGGTAGGTTTTTGAGAATCTTTTCCTGTGTGTGGGATTAACTAAATAATAACCTTTAGCCTTCTTTATCGATCTACCGCCCTATTATGTCACCTTCTCCGGGTGGGCTGCATACGATATATATAGGGTATACTTCTCGTCTTTTGCATATTTCCTATCCATACGGATTTTCAACCATCTTCCATCATAATCATATTTCAAAGGAGATTGACTTTGGACAATAACTAACTTCATCTGGTGGATCAACATAGCCTTGACATCTAGTGTAAGTACATCCGTGGGATAAATGGGAATGTAAAGTGACCCATCCCTCACCATAGAGCTGTTTTTTAAGCAAATCCAAGGGGTGGGATGATATACCTATACCTTTAATGAAACAGCTCCCTTCTGATTTTGAACATTTGAAAAAAAAATTAGGCCATAAAGGGTCAAGACTAAAAATAAAAACTTTTTCATAAGTTATTTTTTTAAAAAAAAATCATCTTCATACAGCTACGGACCCTTTGATATGAGGATGAGGATCATAATCTTTCAATGTAAAATCTTCAAATCGGAAATCAAAAAGATTTACCACCTCCGGATTTAAGGCCATCTTAGGTAAAGGCCTTGGATGCCGGGTCAACTGCAACTGCAACTGCTCGATATGATTGTCGTAAATGTGTACATCACCCAAGGTATGGATAAATTCGCCTGGATTGAGACCTACCACCTGAGTCATCATCATAAGCAACAACGCATAGGAAGCTATATTGAAAGGCACCCCTAAAAAAAGGTCTGCACTCCGTTGATAAAGCTGTAGGGAAAGCTTCCCCTCAGCCACATAAAATTGAAATAGTACATGACAAGGCGGTAAGGCCATTTGATCTATCATGCCCACATTCCAAGCCGAGACAATTAGACGGCGCGAATCAGGATCCTTTCGTATCTGTTCGATCAATCGACTGATTTGATCAACATACTCGCCATCAGTTGTAGGCCAGCTGCGCCACTGAAAACCATAAATAGGGCCCAACTCCCCATTTTCATCAATCCATTCATCCCAGATCGAGACTTTATTTTCTTTCAAATACGCAATGTTGGTAGTGCCTTTGAGAAACCAAAGCAACTCATAGATTATCGAGCGTAAATGCAACTTTTTCGTTGTCAACAGTGGAAAACTCTCTTGCAGATCGAAACGCATCTGGTGACCAAAAATACTTCGAGTACCGGTACCCGTACGGTCTTTCTTTCGTATGCCTTGATCCAAGACGGTTTGAATGAGGTCGAGATATTGTTGCATATGAAGCCTTAGATTTTTCTTACTCGCGATCCCTTTTATCAGATCAATGATCCTTCTTTGATGGCCCAAGATTAATCACTTCATAGGACATAAAGTACTGTTTTTGCGGGTGCAATTTAAAAAATATCACTATCAGCTATAGCTACTTTTCTCATGGAATTTCACCCTCATAAACCATAACATAAGACAGCACAATACCTATCGAGAAGGTTTAAAAAACAAAATGCATAAAATTCTATGCTTTTGACCATCTAGTCCTATAAAAATAATGATTGAAGCAGTTTGTTTAAAGGTGATCTTCTTGATCGGAATCGCAATATTGTGATTTTTTATGGGTAAAAACTCAAAAATTCATTCAAAAGATATAGCCGCGCTATTGCTCTATGTGATTACTACCTTTACGATCTTTATGCTAATCATAAAATCTTCAGATCAATTAGCTATCCATATTTTTCTCTGGTGGCTTGCGCCTTTTCCTTTGGCATCATGAACGGCTTAATTGGCCTTTCGTCTGGCGAATACCTTATAGAAGGATACCAAGGACTCACCTCTTAAGATTTGATATGTTTACTAACAATACGGGCTACTTAGGCCTACCCTTGGTTATAGAATTGTTTGATGGGGAAAGCGTAGTCACGGATATTTTCATCATCACAGGAATGAATTTGTATGAATACTCTTATGGTTTTTACCTAAACCTTTTCAGGCAAATACAATTCAAAATATAGCTTACAAATTATCATTTGTATGCCGATACTGTACGTCATGACACTAGCCCTATTGATGAAATTTATTAGAATAACTCCACAATGTATTAGCCTCAAAGTTTGGAAAACTTCAAAGGGGGGCTATAATGTATTAGGCATAATGGTCATGGGCTTGACGCTTTCTCGTTTTTCTCAGTTGAGGCTAGACTGGAAATTTAGATGCACCGCCTTGGTTTGGAAACATCTCATCTATCCATTAGCAGCCCTCTATATTGCATTAATTTTTTTTCGATCTAAACCGAGAACAATCATTTCTTATCAATCTAATGGCCACTTAATCCTATAGCCATCAATATGGTCACCATGGCCAACGAATTAGGTGTTTATCCGGAAGTTAACATTTACCTTAGTGCTGAGCACTTTGATTGCCTTGTTTACAATCTCACTACTCGTCTATGAAGTGACCCATTTAATGGAATTTTGATAATCCCTTTGGGGAATAGTAATCATACTAACCTTCATCCCAAAAGCAATACCACTATATCACATATTTCATTGATTGTTTAATATACATAGCAGTAAATAGTAAATATACTGGCTAATATTACTTCATAATCGGCTATTTTTTTCATATAAAGCATATATATAAAAAATTATAACCAATAGGAGGTGTAAAATGATTAATCAGAGGAAGATAAATTGCACAATACGGGGAGAGCAAAAGTTTCCAAAAAACATGCACAAAGTAAAAATCTTCTAAAAGAATAAATAAGATCCTAGTACAAGACCAATAGCCTTAAGTTTACGATATTTCAATGCGGTCAACCATGTGCTTACCGAGATAAGCCAAAACAATCCGTAGGCGATAAAAACCACCGCATCAAATGTCACTTTTTCCACAACTGGATGCCAGTGATGAACTGGGCAATACTTTCCATAAAAATACCTATACCAATGACCATGACATTAAATTTATAAAAAATAATCGTTTAAAAACTGAATAAAATGAGAGTCATAGCAAGGCCCAATAATCCTAAAAATATAGGATTAGAGGTACTATCCCTCATAGTGGTAGTGTCCATAAGTTTAATTTTTATTTTACTGTGATAAAAAAATCTTATCTTATTTTTTAATAAAATAATTTATTTATGGGATTATATGATATTAATTTAAGTTTTACACAAAAAGGCTTACAAAAATTAATTAAACATTTAAGCTAAGTGATCACCCCAAATATAACACGGTCTTACCATAAATCTCATTGAGCACCTGAGCTATACAGTTATAAAAAATAGACAATCTACAAAATATCCCTTCGTACCCAGCCAATGTTTTCAATATAACACTACCAGTGAAGTCGTCAAAAACCAATAATAAAAATAAAAGAGTCAATATAAAAAAATCAGTTATAGTGTACGATTCAACCGTAAAGTGCCAAAAATATACACAAAATTAAAAGTCACCACATAACCAGATATCAACCGGCAGTTAATGCATTGGTCTTATAAGCCTCATAAGAAAGGTGTTTGAGGAATCAGTCAAATGGCTACCAGACTGAGCCAAAAGGCCATAAGCGGTGAAAGCCGTAGGACCAAAAATGTTATTCTTCTTCCATTCTTGTATCACAGCAATAATCTAAGCCATTCGCTTCCCTTTTTTCCAATCCTTTTATACCCAATAATATTTAAAATACAAAAGCTCGCTAGTCAAAAATATCTACCATTTTGGCAAAAAATACCTACTTTTAGACCAGAAATATCACTCGATGATCTTCAAAAAAAATACAAGCTCCATCTACGGAGTTCATCCGTTGATAGAAGCCATTCGATCCGGGAAGACCATTGACAAACTTTTCGTACAAAAAGGCCTCCGAGGGCCTAATTATCAGGAAATCCTAAAGCTGGTCAAAAAACATAACATCCCGATACACTGGGTGCCTACAGAAAGACTTAACCATCTAACACGAAAAAACCATCAAGGAGTATTTGCCTTTCTCTCTCCAATAGATTTCCACCGGATCAGAGACTTGCTCCCCTCCCTCTACGAACAAGGAAAAATTCCACTCCTACTCATCTTAGACCGCATCACCGACGTAGGTAACTTCGGTGCCATAGTACGTACAGCAGCATGTACAGGCGTAGATGCAGTGATCATCCCAATGAAACATGCAGCACCCATCAGTGCCGATACGATAAAAGCCTCTGCCGGAGCTCTATTTAAAGTACCGATTTGTAAAGAAAATGATTTGAAAAAATCCTACGAATTTTTAAAAACTTCTGGCATCCGTATTTTAGCCGCCACAGAAAAAGCCGAACACTTCACATATACAGAAGACTTCACCATACCAACTGCCATTATTTTAGGCAGTGAACAAGACGGTCTATCTGTCGACTGTCTGCGCTTGTCTGATCAAAAACTCAAGCTGCCTATGTACGGAGACATCAGCTCGCTAAACGTCTCGGTAGCCTGCGGAATGATCCTATACGAAGCGCTCAGACAACGACTACTAAGACACACAGACAAATAAGCACAATTCCCCCCTTCCCTACACACAAGTCACTGCTTCAATCGAATCGTGAATAAGATTTCATCACGGCGTCATTAAATAGTATACCCTACTAACATCATTTCAAATTAAATTTCTTTAAAGCTTTTATTATTACGATCATTATTAATACAACACACACTTTATATCAGAATATAACCCATAATTTCTACTCCTATTTAAAAATAAAAATTAATATTAATGAATACATCATTATCTTTATTTTAAAAATAATATATAATTGTTTATATAATGTTAATAATATTGTTTACCTAAATAACCATTTAGGGTTAAGTAGCCATAAACATAAGCTCAAGGTGCATTGGATATAGGGGCTACACTCCTTGATGTTTATATACAATAAATACCTAGTAATCAATATAGTATATAGTGTTACCTGCCCCAGTAAAGGGTACATTATTTTTCAACGAAGCAACTGAAAGACTTTGTTATGTCACAAATAAAATCGGGATAGTATGTTTCCTAGACGGTATCAAACAATTGGTCGTAGATGGAAATTACAAATTATGCTTTAGACTAAAATCGAACACCCTACCCTTGAGGGGAGATAACACCCATAATCAACTAGGAAGAGCTGTAGATGCAGACCATCCAGCTGAAATCCCAGAAAAAATAGGCTTTACAAAAGTAGTAAAAATATCCTCCATTACAGCAGGCACTAATTTTATTTATATTCTAGACAGTGAAGATATCTTACATTACTTATCGATTTCAGATTAAGATAAAAAAACAACGCCATTTCATGTATTTTCACCAGAAATAGAGATCTTTACCGTCATCACAGGTAAGACATGTACCCTCGCCTTAGAGAAAAAGAGCACAGTACATTCTTGGGGCGACAATACCAAAAGTCAATTGAAAAGAGTTATAAATCAAATACCTGAATGAAAACCTGGTGGGGAAATAGACCTGTGAGGGGGGCTCATAATAGGACAACTCTCCCCACACTCTAGATGATCCACCGCAAGAAACTCAGACCTTGCCTGGGTGCTCTTCAGAAAACAACAAAAAAAACAATCTTTAAACAATAGTACCACCCCTTCAAAAGGCATTTTGAAATTGCTTCAAAAAACGGAAATCATTTTCAAAGTAGAGTCGGATATCATCGATATGATAGAGTAAAAGCGCAATACGCTCAATACCCATCCCAAAGGCAAAGCCGGAAAACGCCTCAGGATCTATACCGACATTTTGTAAGACTTGAGGGTCTACCATTCCACAACCCATAATCTCAAGCCAACCAGTACCTTTGGTAATACGATGATCGGTCTCAGTCCCCAACCCCCAGTAGACATCTACCTCTGCACTAGGCTCAGTGAATGGAAAATAAGAAGGCCGTAAACGGATTTGCGACTTACTAAAGAGTGATGTAATAAAATACTGAATGGTTTGCTTAAGATCGGCAAACGAAACTTCTTTATCTACATACAAACCTTCAATCTGATGAAACATACAATGCGACCGGGCCGAAATAGCCTCATTACGATACACTTTCCCTGACGATAGGATACGCATAGGCGGCCGATGTGCTTCCATATGACGTATCTGCATCGATGAGGCATGTGTACGAAGCAAGATATCCGGATCTTTATCAATAAAAAAAGTGTCTTGCATATCTCGTGCTGGGTGATGAGCAGGCAGATTCAAAGCAGTAAAATTGTGCCAATCGTCTTCGATCTCCGGCCCCTCAATCGTAGTGAAGCCGATACGGCTAAAAATATCCACGATACGGTTCTTAACGATGGAGATCGGATGACGGGATCCTATCTCGGACAAGTCCCCAGGCCTAGTGAGATCTTGATGAAATGAGGCATACACATCCTTCTTTGACAACTGACTTTTGGAATGATCGATCTTGTTACGAATGTCACTTTTCAAGGTATTGATGGTCTGACCAATACTTTTTTTTTCCTCAACTGCCACACTTTTAAAATCTTCAAACAAAGCAGCCAAGAGGCCTTTCTTCCCCAAATATTTGATCCTAAAAGCCTCGATCTCCTGATGGCTTTTCGCCTGAAAAGCCTCAATCTCCTTGCGCAATTGATTGATATTTTCTATCATATATAGAAAACTTGTTCCTCTTGCTCTAAGCACCGAAAGGTATCATCGAGGATAAGCTCATCATTAAAATAACGGATGATCGCCTTCTTGATCAAGATAGATTGTTCGCCAGGTCTCAATGCAGGTAAGGACTCTTTCAATTCATAGTGTGGCCAACCATCTACATCCCTACCCTTGAAAACATAGTAGTCAAAGGGCTCTAACAGACGACATATAGCAATGTGCATGATATTTATCTTATCATCCTTCTTGAATTTTTTAGGACCTTTGCCCAATTCTTGCACACCGATGAGAAACAATATACCATTCAAATGAATTTTCTCTTCCGGAGAAAACTGCGCTGTCAAATGCGCGATCACAGCATCCCATTTAAGAGCCTCGAGAGATTTCCTCACCATGGGACAAAAATAGGGATTGTTTGATTGGTATGGAAAACGACTTAAAATAAAATGAACTGGATCGATACACTGATTACCATTTATTTGTTGATGGGATCATATCGAGGTTATCGTATGGGCTTGCTCCAACAATTGGCGTCTATTGTAACTTTGATTTTTGGACTTTACGGTAGCATGCGATTTTCTACATTGGTCTCGACACAGCTCGGCCAATGTCAACTAATTAATAAAAAACACCTGACCGCTGCTTCCTTTGCCATCTCCTTTCTTATGATCGTAGCAGCAGTATATATCCTTAGAAAATCTATAGAATGGGGCTTAAGGTTCACATTCATGTACCAACTTAATAGAATTCTAGGTGCAGCCTTCGGTCTGCTGAAATCCTTACTTTTTATATCGGTAAGTGTGTTTTTGTTCCATGAAATCAACAAAAAATTCGATGTGATATCATCCCAACTTTTGATAGACTCTGTTCTTTTTGAAAAAGTTACCACTCTAAACACCTCTTTATACGCCAAAGCTATGTTATATTTTCAGCAAGCCAAAATGCTTATACCGTTCTAATAATAGATTTCAAAGACAAAATATTCTCTATCGACTCGGCTGATGACTTTTATACCATAGCCTTAGAGATATTTCATTACCAAATCCGTCACAATGAACCATATCAAAGACCTCCTACTACTCCAAAAAGGTCCCAGTGATGTGAAGCTAATCGAAGAGATCCCCTTTCTACTGATCTATTTTTTCAAAACACATACCGTATGGAGCGGTATCGAAACCCAGCCAGAGATCATATTCACGAATAGCGGCATCACAGACACTCAAAACCAACACCATATAGCCGAACTGAACACCTATATAGAAAATTTTCGTAGAGACTTCCAACAGTTCTCCAGGCCGATCAAAGACTGAACGATCCTATCTTTACTGCCGGCCTATCTCGAGCTAGAAGATTCTTCTTTGATCTACATAGCCACTAATCTCATCAAGCAAACGGCCTAAAACGACAGTATGTTTTTCCTCTATAATAATCAAGCCCTTGACGAAACTTTGAAACACAAGAAACCGAAAAAAAGACCTTATTATTAAGAATCAATTTTATTTAGCTCGACTTCGCAGAAAAATATCCCCCTCCCCCTCTAGAGTAACACCATCATGATGGAAACCGGTGGGATAAAAGGCTTTTGTCGTCAGGAGGATGATCCACTAAATATTGCAGGCCACTCTATAAGAAGCCTTCGGTTTGAAAAAGATTCATTCCGAATACGGTATAACTGAGCTGCTCTCATAAGTCTATTCAGAAGGTAACGGCCTCTTTAACCGCCCCCACCCTGGATGCGGGGCCTACATCTGTGACCCAAAAGACCTCTTCACCCTCGTAAAGACGGGCTATGCCGTCGGCATCAACATCATCAACCTAGCCAACTTCCCGTTTCTGTACATTCATCGCCAAGGAAGACCTCGGCAAAAGACCAAACATCAATCAATTTCAAGTATTAGGACCGTTTGACTTTTCAGATCTACGAATATGCAACCTAATGGCACTATAATCCATAACACAAAAAGACAAGATACTACGCCATATAGTAAACTAACAAATTATCAACGCATCCCAAGATATCACTCTGCTCCTTTGAGCTTTTGAAAAGGTGTTTGCAATGAATGGATGATAGACTCAGCAGTAGGAAAACACGAGAGAACCTCCGTATACAAAGCCAAGATTTTCTCCGAATTCTCTACGATATCCTTAGATTTCAGAAGCAGATCAAGCATAAGTACAGTGTTTTTCGTACCATATTTCTTATGAACGATGCCCATCACCTGATAATTCAATTGCTCGTCAATCTCTTTCAAAATTTCATTTTTTACAGCCGGAGTATTAGACATTATATGAAAATTTTTATTTCTCATGATATCTTTAGTGATCCGCAAATGCTGGAGCATAAGACCTTTAAGCCGATCGAGATTTTTTCGCTGTTTCGATTTGAGTGGCTTATGACTATTAATAATGTGATCTAGACTCCGACCAGTAATGATATCCGCCCCCTTAACAATCTCCTGCATCTTATCATAGATCTTGATATAAGTTCTCCCAGCAGTAGGCTCACTAGCCTTGGTCTTTCGTATCACCTTGATCAGGGCATTGTGAGTAGCATTAAAGTTTTCTTGCAAGTCCATATAATGTTGCCTATTACTTTGAAGCAACTTGAAATTTTCCTGAATAAGGCCTTCTATACCATATTGATATATATCCACCATCGCCACAAATATAAAACCCAATAAATCAGAAGTTTTATTCAAAGTCTTACCCAATGTTAATTCATCGATCCCTAGAATCGTATGCATCTCCTGGAGTTTTTTACGCTCAACCTTTTGGTGTTTTTGATAATTTTTATAAACTACAAAGACCACCAAACCAAGCAACCCGACAAGTGCCCACCCCTCCATAAAATACAAAGACACAGCAAACAAACCGGCCATCGTAAAGGCGATGAGCCCCGTCAAAAACCATCCACTCACGACTTGCAATACACCGGCCACCCGATACACTGCACTCTCTCTATCCCATGCTCGATCCGACAGCGAAGTACCCATAGCCACCATAAAGGTGACAAAAGTGGTCGAGAGCGGCAACTTTTGAGCCGTAGCGATAGAGATCAATATACTTGATATCGTCAGATTAGCCGAGGCACGTACCAAATCAAAAGCCAAAGTTTCATTTTGATTCTTTTGCTTAAAATTCCCTTCTACCCGCACCAAAAAGCGCTTAGGAAACAGGCTAAAAAAACATCTACCGAGTCGGCGAAAACTCCTCACGATACCTCGAGCCAAATAATTAGACGAGAATTTTTCAACCCCTTCATCCTGCCTACTCAAATTGATCTCAGTATCCGCCACCGTACGTGCTTTCTTAGAAAACCAAAGCGTTAAGATCATGATCATACCAGCACAAAGCAAAACCAAAGAAGAAATATGTACATTACCAGACAAACCCTCCATAGTTAAAGTCTGTGGATCTGGACTGCCTGCATCCATCCAGATCTGATAAGATTGAAACCCAGCGATAGGCACCCCGATGAAATTCACCAAGTCATTCCCTGCAAAAGCCATCGCCAAAGAAAAAGTACCATAGAGTACGACAAACCTGAGTACATCATATCCACTAGAAACCAGTATCCAAGCTACAAGTGTCCACATCAAAAACAACAGGAACAAAAAAAAGTAAAAATTTTGGTCGACCCAATTCAAGAAATCCTTCACCACCCATGCAAAACCCGTGATCTGTTCTGGAGTAAGCCCCTTCAACGTGCTGTACAAACCCTTTACGATCAAAAAATAAGTCATACTGCTCAACGAGATCCCAGCCCATACCGTACCTACGTGTCTCAATCGTTTCACATAATCAAAGCTGAAAGCCCATCGGATGAAATAATGGATCCAAGCCCCAGTGACAAACGAAATGAGGATCGATAAAAAGATACCCGAGATAATCGTCAATGCACGTCCTGCCTTGATGTACCGTCCCAAATAATGAAGCGGCTCTTGACTCAATGGAGAGGCGATCTTGACCAGTGCAATGCCGAAGGTCGCTCCCAATAAACAAAATACCACAGATACTGTCGTCGAAGTAGGTAAGCCCAGGGTATTAAAAACATCCAATAGAATTACATCAACGAGCATCACCGCTAAGAAGATGAAAAAAAGATCTGAAAAATAAAAAAGAGATGGATCCAACACACCCTTTCTCGCCACCTCCATCATACCATTCGACAAGAGTGCACCGAGTAATATCCCAACACTAGCAAAAATCATGATAGCGGTACGAGAAGCCACCCTCGATCCGATAGCCGAATTTAGAAAATTCACCGCATCATTGCTGACCCCTACAACGAGATCAGAAACAGCGAAGAGGACAAGTAAACCCATCGCGACTTCATAGAAAACCTCCATCACAGCGCTTGACGGTTATCAAAAGCAAAAATAGAACATTCATATGAACTCAACGTTAAGCTTTCTGACAACCCCCCTCTGCAGATAAATAAAAAAACAATTCTATAGACAAAAGCTAAAAAAAGTTGTACATTAATAATGTAAATAATCAAGCTATAATTATGAAAGAATCTATCACTTCTTACGAATCCATATATGAAAAAAAAACGCCAAAGATCCCGAAAAATTTTAATCTACTCAAGCCCAACGTGTTTCCTAGTTCCACCGACCCCTCAAACCACATTAACCAAAGACAAATATAGAATCTACTATCGGTATCTAAGTGGCAAACTCAACATCTGCTACATAGCTATAGAAAAGCAAATCAAAGACGGCCATTACGAACAGACAGGCCTCATTTTACGATGCTCCTGCCACACAAACTATCGAAAAACATACATTCAACCAAGTCAAAGGCCAAGTAGAGAAACTCACCGGCGAGCTTAAAACCCTAGCTGTGAAAAAAGACGATCGCGTCATCATCTACATGCCGATGACACCCAAAGTTTTTTTTTCAGCATACTCGCCTGAACTCGCATCGGAGCCGTCCACACAATAGTATTCGGTGGGGTTCGCCCCGGACGAATTAACGTCCAGCATAGACGACGTCCAGGCCAAAATCATCATCACAGTCAGTGATAGCATACAACATGCAAAACTCATCACCTACAAACCCATGATCGAGGAAGCCATCGCCAAACTCATTCACAAACCTGAAAAAATCAGTCTTTACAACCGAAAGCTCAACGCCTTTCAAACCCCAAAAAATCCACGATGTCGATTATGACGACCTTTTCTCGATGGCCTAACCTGCCAAATACGTAAAAGTCGAGGCCACACATTCACTGTATCTATTGTAAACCTCCGGCACCACACGGACAAGCAAGTCCAAAGGCGTACTTCGAAGACCATGGTAGGGACTTATGCACTGTAACGCTATCCTTCTCGATGGAATACATCTGCGATATGCAGCGTGGAGACACCCTTTTGGGCCCCTCAAACATCGGATGAATTTTTAATCATTTCTATGGCGTATATGAAGTGTTAATTCATCTTTGCCGCACAATGCTCTTTCGAAGAGAAAGTCATTAAAACAAATGATACCAGCTCTTTTTCTTAAGTGAGATCAGCCAATACCACGTCAAAACCATGTTACTGACTGCTCCAATAGTCATCCAAGCAATCAAAAATGAAGACCCTGAAAATCTATTACTAAAAAACACGATCTCTCCTCACTGAAACACCAAATCCTCGGTGGAGAGCTCTGCAACGCAACCCACTATGCAATAGCTTGTAAGATTCTACTCAACGTACATGTTATTGATCAATAGTGGTACACCGAAACCGGATGGGTAATGCTCGCCGACATGGTCGGCCTAGTATAAGATCCAGTCAAAATCGGTTCAGATGAAAAACCGGTAGTCTGTAGGGCTCTGGAAAAAGGCAAAGAGTCCATGAAGTCATTTCAGAAGAGTTTCGATGAGATTATCCGTGGGGTCTTTATACGCAAGATCAAAATGAATCTAATATAAAGACAGGCCTCAAAAATTTTTTAAGGATATAAATTTTTACACCAAGTCTCCTACGGAAACCTAGATAAATAGGGGATTGCTGTATTATCAGAAAACTATAAGGAAATAGAAGAAGCACGCCAAGGTGGCCGTAGATCGACACAGTAAGATGATGGAACGCGCCGGCATTGCTGGAATCTTTAACCCTAAGAGTAAGAAATAAGGCTTATCCGGTCAGATCAATAATATTACTGAAGAGACGACCAGTGAACTTGAAGAGGTCTGCTTCATAATGTGCATATCTCTCAATATCACGCCATAGGCATTCAACAACGCATGTAATAACATTTAAGAGGTGTGTATTAAAACACAGGACATCTGCGAATCATCAGTCAACGTCTTTTCAATGTAGAAAAGGGATGATACCTAAAATGAAAGGAGCATGAAAATCGATGGGAAGAACATTGCAGATTGGGGTTTGAGGGTCATTAAGTACAAAGGCATTTTGAAACCCACCCTCGAAAAGGGAACCCACCGCTTATGATTAAGACGACGTTATAGAGCCTCTTACCAATGAGGGATACATCCACTTTCATCCACATAGTTTTTCAGTAGCATTCTTTTATAGCCTAGTTCTCTTAAATAATAAGAGCTTAGAGGACAGCTCTCTCGACGGCCTGTTAGAGCATCTTTATTCTTTGATCAAATAGTAAGTAAAATTAGAAGACCCTTTATAATAACATCAGGACTAAAGTGAGAGAAATCAAGGAAAGAGAAAACTTTCAAGTAAGACGGACCAGAAAGTTTATTTTGGAATTTGATAAGCAAAGGCAGCCCCTAATATGACTATCATGAAGGACTCCTCATGGTGGGATCAAGAGGGGATTACTGTAAATCATGATCATGTGGAAGAGAATTTTTTATTGATTTCAGAACATTTTAAAGAACACATCGCCACGCTAAAGGATAGCCCTGCAGATATTTACCAAAGGGAGGGATTATCTACTCTAAAGAGTCAAATGCGAATAGAGCTTAAGTTATCGGGCTATATCTGAGCCGGGATATTATGATAGAAAAAATAGAAATATTTAAAGCATTGATGACCTCTGCAGGGACAAGAGGCGTGAGCTACAAAGGCTACGAGTATTACAGATATTTAACTTCAGGGATGCAAATAAAAACCTCGAGAGAGGAAATAGCCGAAGTAACACTGACTTTGAATGTAACAGATAAAATGAAAAGTTAAAATGCAAATATATAGGAATCAGAATAGCTTGATAGAGCTCCGCTTAGATGAGAACAGTCGTTACTTACAGCACCTTATAGGAGAAGAGAGCATAGAGCTAATGTTCTCCTCACAAGATTGTATAGATTTTCCCCCTGGGAGACTACGTACTCTACTGAGGCAAAAAACACACCCTCAAGAAGGCCCCGCAGGCGCACAAGGTAATTGCTGTGCAATATGACCATCAATTTAGTTTTGAGGGCAATTTAAGAAAGCTTTATGATGTACTGCTTCTTTTGAATTGCAGAAGTAAATTTTTCTTCTACGCCAATGCACAGGAGTTTTTAGATCTGATCATAGAAAATTTGAAAAGAGTTTATTGAGTCGATACAGCCCAAGAGAGAGAGAGACCCCGCAAACACCTGTAAAAGAACCTAGGCTTTTCAGATCAAAACACCTATCAAAGCTTACGATAGGTATACACAGAGTTTTCATTGGAATACTAATGGGGTAAGCAATCAATTAAGGCTGGCTAAAAAAACGTGGACAAGTATACAGAGCCTTGTATTAGAATTCAGAAAAGGCTTGCGCGGTATCGAGCGTCTTAGGCACGACAATGAAGGATTTCTCATTTGTTTATATTATTATATGGGTAATAAAAATATCATCTCAAGCTACCGTCACGGGGTCAAACACCTGCAGCTCTCACAAGATTTCTTGGAGAAGAACACAGAGCATTTCAGCCTCATCGAGGCGGGGTCAAGACCTTTGAAAAGGCTTACCCTCACAGGGCTAGGTAAAGTAATAGCCATAGACCCCAAAAGACCCATTGAGATTCAGTGACAACATGATGGATTTTAATTTGAACGAACAATTGATCCCGGGAGTTATGCTCAAAATCACCTTTAATAGCGGAACTTTATCAGGTTATGAACTCGAGATTCATGGCTATAATACCGAAAGGAAAGAATTCTATTGTATAGGCTATGAAGAGTAGAGTAGTACTCAACGGCACGATGAACATTTTAAGATCCAAGTGGGGGATAGTTTTATGTCATTCATGATATCATGACACCTGAGGTGTGTGTAAAAAAGGTAGAAGAAGCGGTGGGCAAAAAGGATCAAGAGTATCTTGATTGATACAGTCAGACTAAGGTGAAATACAGAGTTACCTCAAATTACGTCTGGCTTAGAAAAAACAAAGTGGAACTCTATGTGTGAAATATCATCACCTTGAGAGAAAAAGATTTCAATCTCGATATCAAAACACGATTTACTAGTATTACCCATAACCTGGCCAACGTTGTCTACTATGATATAACCATTGCCGATGAGGTATCTGTAGGATTGATATGCAGCTTTCGTAGTTATCAAAGGGGGTCGAAAATAATATCACGATAAAGGCTGCAGAACACAGCAAGTACTATAACAGAAATAGAAAAAACCTAAGCGAGTTCAAAGGAAAAGTCTTTGACCATAATAGGTATTTTAGATACCCAAAACATCAAGCCTTTCTCTATAGAAACCGGCATGCTCTCAGTTGGAATGAAGGGGAATCAATTTATTATCAAGAACCTCCTTATCGAGCCTAATTATTTGGGCAATAAAAATGTGATTAGTTTAAGCGCCGGTGTATTGATTCACTTTACTCTAACTGAATAAGGTGAGGCTTATCGCCTCACCTGGCTCTTACGATAGATCTGTCCGATGATTGGCAGGCTTATTACGTCTACACTATATGCTCAAAAGAAGATAAAAATAGCGTGTTTTTTTTGTGAGTGAAAAGTAATTCAAAACCCAGGATGACATCCGGGATTACTATTTTATCCTCGGGGTTATCCACTCAATGAAAGAAAATATAAGAAGCATTTCTTTGACCTACGGACAGACCACTCTCAACGACCGTTTCATCACCACCTGAAGGATCAAGAGCCAAGACTGTTATAACTTTATTAACCTCGATGGAAATCAATTTTCCATAAGTTACGGACGTAACGGCTTAAACTGAAACGTCTCGAAAAAGGATACCTTGACGATCAAAAGGAGCTATTATCCAGAAAGGCCAAGTGGCCAACTGGGTTACTCGATGAAGACAAAATCATATCTCATGACAAGGCCGCTCGCTACCTTAGACAGTAAAGAGAGCACAAATTATCTATTCAATCATATAAAGGGCTTGAAGGAAGAATAGAGGTCTCCAAAGACGGCCTTATATTCAAAGCATACTGGCCTTGACCTCACACTTGATGGAAAAAGTGTTAAAGCAGCCATTCTGGTCACAAAGGGATAATGATGAGCCGAACACCTTTTTGGAAATTCTTTCATGGACTCCTATCTCAAAGGTTACACATGAGGGTCAAAATTATTAAAGACGAGGATTTGCAACACATCATTAAGAAGTATTCTTATTGAGGAGAAGTCGTGAAACTTTATAATATTTCTGGACAGGATATTTTTCCTATATCCAACGATTATGATCTTGGTGATATAAAAATCCCTAGCAATATGGTAAGATTGAAATTTCGGGGTATATGTTCGCGAAAACATCTAACTCTCGTGTGTATTTCAACAGTATGGATATTGCTCTATATGTAAACGAACAGTACAAGCAATACTTAACTTTTTCAGTAGTTCTTATTGGTAATTACCTTATGGAAAATTTTCTACTAAAGGAATTTATTTAAGTAATGGTAATTCGTTAACTTTTAAAAAGTTAAATAAAAAATTATAGTAGGGATCTCAGGGATCTCACCATCTACTTCAAACCTGACAATGAAGAGGATAATAAAATTTAAAAAATACAAAAAATAAAAACGACACTAGTTTAGATAATAGTCCAGTTTCCACTCCTGCAAATTCGGGAGGGTTTGGATTTCAAAAGTGACAAACTAGAGGTTAAACTCTCGGGATTAAGAGTAAATAGGAAGGAGTAACTTGATAGCAAAAGCCCTAAATTTAGCCGCTGAATTCTAACAAAGGGAAGCGATGGATTTAGTGGTTAGCTTTGTTTTGTGGTTAATGATATTGGGAGTAGTTCTCTGGTTATTATTCAATTATTGCAAAGCGGCAAACAGTCTAAAGTATAAGACTTGTGTCCATCTTACTTTGAAAAGTAAAGCAATAATTAAGAGTATACAAATTTTGTAGCAGAGTGCAGGAGTAGAAAGATGAGCAAAGAGACAAAAGTGACTCATGAATCTCCATATCCCAGCAAGCCTTCTTTTAAAGGGCGCGTCGTCCTAACTTCCATCAAAACAAACTCGACAACCCAAAAAGCGAAACGACCAAAAGGCTCGGGTGAATCCTTTCTTCATATATCACACTCAAATACCTTTGTCTTTGAAGACAAAAATGGGCTATGGGAGTTGTTATGAAAAAGCTCTCGGATGAGAAATATGCTTTGAAAGTAAACAGCTTAGAAAACCATACACTTGCGTAATGTGGCCGTATACTTTAATATCCTCAAGGACAATATTGGGGGATCAAAGAGGTCAGGAGCTGCGAGAGGTTGCCCGATCTACTGCCTGCCTAGGCTTACGAAGTTAAGAGCAAGAGGTATCCAAACATCGTTAAACTTTCCCAAACCTTACTTGATGTGATCAACTCGAAGAAAGACTACTTTGATCAAACGAAAGAAAAGATAGATCAATTCGGATGGAAGAACCAACCCAAAATAAATCATATTCTTTAAGAGGCCTAAAAACCTGATGCTATCAAAGCCGAGGTGTAGCAGGCTAAATTTAACGTTTTATCAAGGGACGCGCACTGGAGCAATGATCACCCCAAAAACTACGTCTCGATATTAAGAACTTGGAACTAAAACTCTATCGAATGTTGGGGGTTCCCATGCTACGAATATACTTCAGTAATCACAGCCAAATTCAACCCGAATTTACGAATCGGTAGAAGCCTATCAAATAAGCTAATTCTCCGGGCTCTATTTACGTAACACAAAGATGGCAGCAGACTGAGACAAGCTTGAGACGGCCTGACGGAAGCCTTAGCAAAAGATTTTGACCGATGAATAAATCAAAAACCCGCCACAAGTTGCTAAAAATTAAGTCAAATAAACTCTTAAACCTCAATCAAGAGGACAAAATATTCAAAATAGATATCAATAAAATCAAATAATATATGCTCACCGAATTAATGATTAAGATTAAAAATTTCGAATGTTTTTTAATACACCCTGCGGTAGTATTGTTTTCTCTTTTAGGCTCATTGAGTCTTGGAATTATAGAAAAGTATCTTTTTAAAGATTGAAAGTCCTTAGATTGGATTATATGTATCATGATCGTTGAAACTATTTCATGGTTTTAGAAAAACTTTAAAAAGAAATAACTCTCGAATCACTCCTTTGAAGGGATGTTGCACAAGAGCATTATCTACGGCTTTGTGCTAATCCTCTACCATATTTTTAAAAACCATACCATCGGCGGGGATCATCCTTTTGAGCTAGACTTGCCCACGCGATCTCATTGTAGGGATCGTTGTTTGCACGGGGCGGTTATCGATCATAGAAAATTTGGACACCGTAACGAATCTGAGCACAGCCTGGTTTGTGAACAAACTGCATATATATGGATCAAAAAATGATATGCAATCCTTTAAAGAAAGAAGAAAAAACGCGCGCAAGGTTGATTATATCGTGGTACATTGCAGTACCCCCCCGAGAGAGAGAGAAATTTAAAAACCAAAGATATATACAGCTAGCACAGAGAGTTTAATTAAAAAGACATTGGTTATCCATTACGTAATTACTCTAACCGAAATATAAGAAAAGGGCCGACCTGAGGAAACAGATGGGCGCACACATTAAAGGACATAACACCCACAGACAGGGTATTGTCTACATCGGAGACCTAGATTAAGACTAAAATCCCAAAGACACTTGCAGCTCTGAACAAAAGGCTACATTGCTCGAGCTTTTGAAAAACTCAAAATACATTATCCTTCAATATAAATTATATGCCACAGGGATTTTCCGGGCGTCAAAAAGGCTTGTCCATATTGTTTAACACCAAAGGAGAATACTTAAGGTTATGAGGAACACACTATGGATCCTCATCACGGATTTTCTCATGGGTTTTTAGGTCTCAAAAAAGCTCACCAAAAAGTAAAAAGAAATCAGGAATGAGGCCACCGGCTACCCAAGTAAAAAAAGAAAGTCACCGAACCCCTGATCAGCTATATCGAAATACCCTTAGACTGTCCAGAGAACCAAAATAACCCCCACAGGCTAAAAACTATGAGATCCATTCAAATCACGCACACATCAAGGCCTAATTAAAAGGTAACACTTTGCGCATCAAGGCCTAACAAAGGCCGCCCAAGCAAGAAGAGCATGATTGAAAAATTGTCACCGTGGACAAAATCCAATTCCGCGATAAGATTAAAACCATTCGCATACCTTATATACCCAATGATTATGGGTCCTGCTGGTGTTCAATATCATTTACTTCGAATAAGGGTATAAAATACTATTATTATATGATTAAATAAATCTATGTGACTCAAAGGATTACTATGAATCACGCTTTTCCGTAGCCTCCCAAAGGGCGTTAAGCTTTTCGGCATGCTCCCTTGGAATTATCTTGATGTAATTCAAAAATTGCTTTTCCATCTTATAGCCTGTGATAGACATGATAGAGAGATTCGACAACTTGCCGTAAAGATTCGTAGCAAAAAACCTGTAGCAGATGTGTGAACTTACTAATTGGTATTTCGAGAATACCTCCTATTCTTTTCGTCGAGTTTGAGAATGCATCAACACCCCTTCAAATTCTTACACTATGCCAGATATTTGACATATTTCCTTAAAGTAAATATGGTCCTCTTAGTTCTCACTTCACCTTATTCTCACTTAATATGGGGCTCATATCCAACTGCAAAAAGTCACTCGCCCGAAGACCTGTGTGCAAGCCTATAATGGCATTGTCTCGTGTGTTATAAAGTCTATCAAAACCTAACAGGTTCAACTTATAAATCTTATTGATTTCCTAGTTATTCAAATAAACATTTTTGGATGCAGAGCTTGGGGCGAATAAATTAGGATGATTAATCTCTTCATTGATGCGAGTTCCTCTAATTTGGCTTTACGGACGAAAAGTTTTAAATTCTTAATAAAAAATCCTATAGTAGAACAATTTAATACTTCTCTCTTGCTGAGATGTTCTATAAACTCCCTGTAAAAACTTCAATTGATACCTACAAATATTAATCTAAATCCTTTATATTTTTTTTAAAAAAAATCATTGATCTTTTTTAAGTAACTTGATAACCTCTAAGCCTACGGGCTGATAAACCTTTCTCTTTGCCCTTTTATAGATTCGATGGAGCTTTCTCGATATAAGCCTCACAATACTGGAAAAGTATATCCTTTCTTGCTCAGGCTGATAGAAAAAATCATCAAGGACTTTTCTCACCCAGGCCTTATCAATTACCAATCCCTCTCTCTACATAGTATCTATTCATACGGCTGAGCATATAATCCCAAGAGCTTATCAAATGTTGAATTGAGCAGGTCTTTATCAGTGGCTTGGCTTAAATTTATCATTATTTATCTTTTCTTATCCTAATGATCAGAGTTGATGAAAATATATGTTTTGACAAAGACATATAAGTTTCTACCTCTAGAGCATCTCATATAAATAGCTATAGGATTTTTTGGACTTAAAACTAAAAAGAAGAGTGTAATTATCTTTACCTTATTTCCTAAACAAATATGCATAAAGTTGCAATTCTGTGCAATCGTATGCAACAGTAAAAAAATAGATAATAGGTTTATTTATTTACAGTAGTAATATTTTAGTATGCATACTAATTGCATGGGGCTAACTTCTATTGTAGATCTCTTTGGAAAATATCAAAGGAAAAGTTTTATCAGAATGCGAAAGACTTATCGATGAGCTCTCTGAAGATTTGACTAGGACAAAGGGCACAGGAGCTTATGTCTGGATATCGAGGAAAAACCCTTAGATCTTGACCCTAGCTGAGTAGAGATAAAAAAATAAGTGAAAAAAACACCTGGTGCTACAAAAAATCGGTGTACAAGTATTTGCCCTAGAACAAATGCTCCTGGATTTGTAAAAATATTTACCATAAAAAATACATTACTCATCAATAATTTACATACAGCACCTCTTTGAGGGCGGCGATAACTCGATCTGGATCGGGTAACCAAGCTTCAATCAAATTGGGGGCATAAGGAGCCGGCACATCGGGCAGGGTAACCCTTTTAATCGGCGCATCGAGGTAATCGAAGGTTGTTCGTTGTACAATATAACTAATCTCTGAGGCCACAGAAGCAAAAGGCCACGACTCTTCGAGGATCACTAGGCGGTTCGTCTTTTTCACTGAGTTCATTACCGTCTCATAGTCCAACGGACGTACGGTACGCAGATCTATCACCTCTACATTGATACCTTCTTCAGCTAATTTTTCAGCAGCCACTAAGGCTACTTTCATAATCTTGCCTAAGGAGACAAGCGTCACATCCGTACCTTCTTTTTTGAAATCGGCCACACCGAGCGGGAGGGTATATTCCTCTTCGGGAATCATCATCTTGTCTCCATACATCTGCTCAGACTCCATGAAAATTACTGGATCATCATCACGGATGGCCGATTTCAAAAGACCTTTGGCATCATAAGGATTTGAAGGGACAACCACCTTGAGCCCAGGGCAATTGGCATACCAACTCTCAAAAGCTTGCGAATGTGTAGCACCTAATTGTCCTGCTGAGCCTGTAGGCCCACGAAACACGATAGGGATATTCCATTGCCCTCCACTCATCTGATATATTTTGGCCGCATTGTTGATGATCTGGTCGATAGCGACCAAAGAAAAGTTGAAGGTCATGAATTCGATGATTGGCCGACAGCCATTCATCGCCGAGCCGACACCAATACCAGAAAACCCAAGCTCTGAGATAGGAGTATCAATCACCCTTTTAGCGCCAAATTCATCCAACATATCTTTAGAAGCTTTATAAGCACCATTGTACTCGGCAACTTCTTCTCCCATGAGGTAGATCGTTTCGTCTCGTCTCATCTCCTCGCTCATAGCAGCAGCGATGACTTCTCGGAATGTCATTTCCTTCATATTATAAAAATCATTCAATCAACAGCCGAGGTAAAAGTAAAAAAAAAGATATGATTAAGATAATGTGATAGAAAAGTCATACAGCTCCCTTTCGATCAAAGTTTAGGGTAATGACAACATCACATCAAACCACCTTCTTTTTAAACAAACTCATCTTATGAGCAAGATCTTCAAAAATAAGGGGCTGATTACTTCGCGAGAAATTAAGATTCTAAAAACCTGCTTACTTTTGAGGAGTGCTTTAGCAAGAGATCAGATGGCAGGACTTTACATCCACATCCCTTTTTGCAGAAAAAGATGTAGCTATTGTGATTTTCATTTTTCTACCGATCTCCGTCGGAAAGAAGAGATGATCACTGCATTGCATCAGGAACTGATTCTACGTCGTACATTTTTGTTAGGACAAAAAGTCGAAAGTGTTTATTTTGGAGGAGGAACACCTTCACTTCTGAGCCGTGAAGAATTAACCGTACTTCTGAAAACAATCACAAAATACTACCAACTATCCTCAAATATTGAGATCACACTAGAAGCCAACCCAGATGACCTTTCCAGAGAAAAATTAGAGGTTTTATATACTGCTGGGATCAACAGGCTGAGCATTGGAGTGCAATCGTTTTCTGATGAAGACCTTCGGTTTATGAGACGCGTTCACACGGCACTGGAGTCACGACGATGCATCGCCGAAGCACAAGAAATGAATTTTTCCAACATCAGCATCGATCTTATCTATGGCGCGCCGACGACAACTCATACGGTTTGGCTCGAAAACCTTGAACAGGCTTTTGCTTCTGGAATAGCACACCTATCCGCTTATGCTTTGACGGTTGAATCTCGGACTCAATTGCATCATTGGATACGGTCGAAAAAAATCTCTCCCTTAGATGAGGACAGACAAGTACAACAATATATGATTTTGACAGACAAGATAGCATCCGAAGGATTCACGCAATATGAGGTATCTAATTTTGGAAAAATGCAATATTTATCCAAACACAATACGAACTACTGGAAGAATATCCCTTATCTAGGAATCGGACCTTCAGCCCACTCTTTTGATGGTCACACCAGGCGGTGGAATGTCCGGAACAATCATCACTATATCAAAGCTTTGAAAGAGGGATTGATCCCTGCAAAAAGCGAGGTACTATCCCCAGCAGATCATTACAACGAACACATCATGACGGGACTTCGTACCATCTGGGGAGTAGACCTCAACAGGATCAAAGAATCATGGGGGATGAAATATTATGATCATTTATTACGAGAAGCAGAAAAGTTTTTGCAACAAAAGGTCTTGTCTTGGCAAGGCGAGCACCTATTACTCTCCAAAACACATTGGTTGTATGCTGATGGTATCGCCGCGGCTTTGTTTTTCATTACAAAAAAATTATGACAGTCTAGGCGATGATAAATCCGTCGGCACCGATAGGCATTTTTGATTCGGGTGTAGGAGGACTTACCGTAGCGCAAGCTATCAAACAGCGTATGCCCGAAGAACAACTCATTTATTTCGGCGATACCAGGCACATGCCTTATGGAGACAAGTCAAAGCTACTCATCGAGACATATACCCAAAAGATTACACGATTTTTGATCCGAGAGGGATGTAAATCCATAGTAATCGCTTGTAATTCAGCTTCTTCCAACGCATTACGAATAATAAAACAAGAAGTACCCCAAAGAGTTCATGTGTTTGATGTGATCGATCCTGTGATAGAAAGCCTCACTTTTGCAGCACATCATAAACTAGGAGTGATCGCTACACGGGCTACTGTGCAATCGGATGTCTATCGCAGAGCTATAAAAAAACGTCATCCTCATTTAGAAATTGTCCAAATGGCCACACCTCTGCTTGCTCCGATGATCGAAGAGGGGTTTCAAAACCATGAAATATCACACGCTGTAGTGAGTCATTATCTAAGCCAAAAGGAACTGAAAGGCATAGATACATTAATACTGGCTTGCACACACTATCCCATCATCAAGAGAGAGATCCAAAATTTTTACGACGGACGAATCCGTATGATCGACACACCCCGGATCATAGCCGACCAGATCTATCGATGCCTAGCCGACTTAAAGCTTTTATCTGAATGTCTCTTGAAAAAAGACCTTTTTTACGTCTCGGCTTTGACAGATGCTTTTGAACGTCAAGCAAAAATATTTTTTGGACAGAAAATCACTTTACAATTGCAAGATTTGAATCCTTAACTCTTTGGGCTAATGAATAAATATCTCTCCAATAGCGGACTTTTGAGAATATTTATGTTATTTCAATACCGTGATCCTCTACAGTTTGACCTTATATCGATCGTGCCATTATAGATCTTCATAATTACACCTCGGGAATAGCTCACCAAAATGAATATAACATCAACCATATCATTCTTTCTTTCAAAAGTTAATATTTTATAGTCTTTAAATTATGAGGTGCCTGAATTGAGAGTATAGAGGACGTTTTTCATTTCCCCCAAGGGGAAAATATTAGATGAACCACTTTCGAATCAAAGCTTTGTTAGCCTCAGAGCCTTGCTTACCAAGTCCCAATGCTTGAGTTAGGTCACAACTATTATTAAAGGAGTTGCTACCATAACTAGCACTATAGTATACAGCCAACGCTTTTAAAGCTTCATCGAGTTGTGCAATAGTCGTATGATAAATTTTTCCCACAAAATCTCCTTCGGATGTGATCACTACATGGGTGATAGTAACATTCCTGGGAATCATGACCGTCTTCTCCGGCTTTTCCTTCTTAGGTAACCCCTTGCCACGGATTCTTTTTTTGACAGGCTCGACAGGAAATAAAAAAATTATCCCCTACAAAAAGGTAATAAGAATATCTATTTTTTTACCCACCGAATAAAGTCTTTTAACATTACTGGATACAAATCATACAAAAGTTTGAGATTGATCTGTTCACATTACTTTAAAAGTAATTTTTTATTAAATAAACATTTCTTTTTTACCTAACACAACAGTTTTTGCCAAAAAAATATACTCAAGATAGTTCCTCAGATTTTATATATATTTGAAAGGTATCGTCCATCATGCGCTTACCAAAAAGACTTCATAACTGAAAGTATAGACTTTTATAAAAAGAAGAAGTAAAGACTCTCGTAGAAGAGTATCTCAAAAACACTTTGAGATAACTTTTTCATTTTGAAATATCCTCATCATCAACGAGTAACTTTTATCATTCTTATATTTTTAAACTTTAAACAAATTAAATATCCTAATACACTATTTTACAATAAATTAAATTACAACAGCCTATCAATTACTTATTATTATTCTTAAAACAAAAGGTGATTTTTTATTATTAAAGAAGACAATAAACACGATGCTTAAACCCTAAATATCAATCTAAATATGGTAAGAATAAATTCAAGAGATAATACAAAAAAAAACTAAATAATAATAACATAAATACCCTAATTCCTTATTAATAAAAAGGATAACAAGAAGAACTGTCAGAAGGTAAATAAAACATAAATTTGTAGTCGCTGACTAATCCCCACCCGATCATGATCCTATACGTTGAAAACACTGCGTTGCCACACATCATCAAGTTTGTTGCAGGGGAGGTGCTCACTGAAGAAAGCTATGAATTTCAAACAACAGATGAAGCCCAAAATTCACCTTTAGCCAAGCAATTGTTGCAATATCCTTTTACAAAAAAAGTATTCATCACAGCTAACTTCATCGCCATAGAGAAAAATAATCTTGTGGAATGGTTCGATGTTGTAGAAGAACTAAAAACCATCATCGCAAATCATTTGAATAGTGGCCAGAGGCTGATCATCAGCGAAATAATCAAAAAACGGCTCATCTCAGTCTATGTCGAGATGACGCCCAATCCCGATGTGATGAAATTCGTAGCCAATCAAATCTTAGCCCCTAATATGATAGAAATCAAAAGTAAGGAACAAGTCTATAGATCTTCCCTGGCCGAAGAGCTCTTTCATTTCCCATTCATCAGAGAAATTTTCTTCTTAGGTAATTACATCTCTATCACCAAGAGCAAAGGGATCGATTGGGGTTCCGTCTGTTTTGATTTGAGAGACTACATCGCACAATACCTTCAAGAGGGTAAAGAAGTACTTAAAGCCGAGTGGAACTACCCTGATAATCATCGTGCATACTCAACAATGGAAAAAAATATCCTCACTGTCCTGGACGAATACGTCACTCCTATGATAGTTCAGGATGGTGGGAATATTCGCTTGGCTGGCTTTAATGAAGACACCAAAACAGTAAAAATGTTTCTCCAAGGCGCTTGTAGTGGCTGCCCATCTTCGGTGATCACATTGAAAGAAGGAGTAGAAAATATCTTGAAAAATTTCTTCCCTGACAAGGTTGAAAAAATCGAGGCCATAAATGGGCTAAGCCATCACCCTTGACGCTCATCAACTGACTACTAAGTCTCCTACCTCTCCCTTCTCATCTCACCAATTGGATAGATAAACTCTCTATTTTGGGGGGCATGCCAAACGTGTGGTTATTAGATCAAATGACAGATAAAACCAAAAGATATCCCAGAAAGATCCCATTTAGCTTGATCCTTAGGAAGATATATATGATAAAATAATGTTTTACTTTGAGCCATGTATCCTCTGCCCTGGGCAGAGATGAGGGGGATTACAGCCATAGGCCTTATAATAATTCCAAACTCTCACGATGATCAGGCCATCACCAGTACCTGAAACATTTAGATAAGTCCGAACTTACTCATTAATTTATTGATTAAAATTAACATATATTGAAAGAAATTTGATCGTAGACATAGGCACCAAGGGCAAGCACACAATCGTTGCGACCGTCATTGCATCATTAAAGGCACATCAGGAAAAGTACCGATAGAATAAAAACTTTCCTCATAATCATTTTTTTTAGCCCCTATTTATCCTCAGGCTTTTCGTCATTTTGTTACAAATAATTTCTTCTTATTTCAAGCCCAGCATGAAACTCTTCAATAACGGGCTTTACAGTGTTTTCAGGTGAGTCAGCAATGCGAATATACATCAATTCATCGGTCGAATCGTTAAACTTAGAGTCTACATTGAAGGCGATTACGCAAGCATTCTGTTTGATATATTTTTTAATCAGGATGAGTAGACGCAGATTGCCTGGCTCGATTTCATCTATTAGCTTATCAAATTTATTCAAATCAGCTTTGGACTCATCAAAAGATGAAAGCCTTGTCAGCGTATTTCACACGGACCTTGTAGGTATTTTTTGGACGGACGTATTGTGCTACGAAAGGATCGTAAAAATGAGATTTTATAAATTCTACCATCACCGATATGAAAAAATCGGAAAATTGGCTACCAATATCCACCGCTCCTATCAAATACTGATATTCAGGATGACGCAGGGTCAAATGCAATATCCCCCTCCAGAGCAAAAACAAGGGTAATGGTTTCTACTGATATTCCTTCACTAGAAAGGCTCTTCCCATTTCGATAGCTTTATGGAAGAAAGGATGCATTTATAGATCGAAGATGAAAAATTTAGCCAAATAAAATCCTTTTATACCATGTTTTTCAAATATTTCTTTCCCAAATCCCATCCTATAGACTCCGACTAATTATTTTTGGGCTTTGTTCCATAAAAACAAATGGTGATAGTATTGGTCATATTTATCGAGATCGATAGCTTTATTCGTCCCTTGACCTACCTCGCGAAAAGTTACTTCTTTCAAGCGTCCAATCTCAGTCAGTATATGTGGAATCTTAGCAGCCGAAGTAAAAAATATCTCATAATGGGTATTCCTGAAAAGTAAATCGTTCGAATATAAGTTATCAAGCTCCTTTTGGATCAAATCAATAGATACGGGCGGAAAGATCTCTTTAAGCTTCTTACTACTCTTCCAAAAAATAAGTTGCTCCTTATAGGCTTAGATTCTATTTTTTTACCATACATATTGGCCAGCACATAGGTTTTCCTCCGCAAAAATCTTGTGAGTTCTGCATTGCTTTCCATCTCTTCGCACTGTTTGGGCAAAATAAGATTACTGATGCGCATGTAGAAGGTCTTACATTTTTGTCGAAACATTTCAGATGGGAGCATAGCTGTCCTAAGACGTTCCTCCCACTTGGCTAAGTGATAAAAAAAACCTACTATTACGTCCGTGAAAATAGATAAGAATCATAGGCACTTGTGCTTTTTTGATAAACTTGATGGCTGGCTCTTGCCATGGCCGGTCAGAGATCTCATTGGTATCTTTTTGGATCGAAGAAACCTCTCCTGCTGGAAACATACCTATAGGATGCCCTTGCTTGAGATAACGAAACATTTATCTAATACTCGAAAGACTAGATTTTTCATGATTTTCAAAAGAATTTACAGGAAAGATGTATGGCTGGATGGGTTTGATACTATCGAACAAAAAATTAGCCATCACCTTATAATCAAGTCGTAGTCTCGAGAGAACTTTCATCAAGAAGATACCGTCAATAGCTCCTAAAGGATGGTTAGATACTGTAATAAATGGGACTTCTTTAGGAATACGCTTGAGATCTTCTTCATGTATCTCGTAGCAGAGTTGAAACTCTTCCAATAAAACCGTTAAAAAATCTTCTCCTGAAAGATACTTAAGTTTTTCATAGATCCCATTGAGCTGATAAAGTCGAAAAAACATCGCTCCCTGGCTGATCCAATCCCCCAGCTTAGCATAACGGATCAACCCGACAACTTTTTTAACTTCTTCTTATGTAACGAGTGCTATTATTCTTTGACTATCCATTGGGCGGTATTGGTAGTGAGCTGACGTAATAAAACCAATTTTTCACCGATGACTTTTGCTAAAATCACCTCATCATAATGTTATGTTGTATCGTATATAAAGAGATCTCTTTTGACATTGTGATTTTGTACCTAAAACTAATTTTTTTTCTAAGAGAAGATTCAATTGGCAAAATTGATTCTCCACGTAAACTGAAAAACTGATCTCTAAACTTTGGATCAAATTTACCTTGATGAAATGCTCAGCAAAACATCTAAACAATTTGCTAAGATCCTTCTCTACAATAAATGAAAAATCTCTGCTCAAAAATGACAATAAGATCTGAGCCTTTTTCACAATACAACAAAGAGGTAATGGTTCTTTAGAGGGCACATGAGTCACTACAATACCTGGCGGCCCAAATTGAAAAAAAGAACATACATAAATTGGGATACATTTCTCTTGCAAAGGTTTCAAAGTCTTTGGATGAATGACAGAAACGCCATGATAAGCAAACTCAATGGCTTCTTCATAATAAATACGGTATAATAGCTTTGCATTGGGGAAGTAATGTGGATCTAAATTCAACACCCCTGATACGTCTTTCCAGATAGTCGAGCTCTCTACATACAAGCAATAAGCAAAAATAATCGTCGTATAATCAGAACCTTTTATGCCTAAGGTCGTCATAAAACGGTTGTAGTCCGAGCCTAAAAACCCCTGAATTATATAAAACCGATCATTATCGAATATACGGATGTGCTTGGCAATTGCTTCCCAATCCAAATGTGCTTCTCAATAGGAGCTGTCTATTTTAATATAATCACATACATATATCCAAGTGTTTTGGATGCCTATCAGTTTAAGGTATTAACTAAAGATCTTTGTCGAGATCAGTTCACCAGCGCTAATCACCTGATCATAGATAAAATTATATTTCGGAGATTTATTACGCCGCAAGAAAGCCCTTAAGTCATCAAAAAACACCTCAATCTCTCGAATAATAGCATCCTTAGTAGCGATCCTAAGATGATTTTGTGTAATCTCATCAATTTTGGTGTCGGTAGCCTCCTGTACAAAATAGCGCCTGACAACTTTCTTCAAAGCATTGGTGGTCTTACCAATAGCCGAAAATATCATAAATGTTTTTTTCACAACCCACTATTTTCAGGACACGCGCCACATGTTTAACATCTTCAACATCTTTGACATAAGCTCCTAAAAATTTGTATACCTTTATCTTCAATTCTTATACTTTAATCTCTGATAATAGCACAAAATAACATTTTTTTTATAAAATCCTCTTCTGCCTACAAGTCGGTAAATCATTTCAAAAATCATCTAGGGCGAAGCAAAGGTAGCCAAATGCAATTTTCTTAGTTTTTTTGACTTTAATGATTTTTTCCAGAAATTAGACCCTTACAGTTTAACCTATCATCAATGCAAAAAATCTATACACTCGGTGAATTTATCATCGAAATATCAAGTCAATCCTCGTGTCCTACCGGAGAACTTTCCCGTTTTCTCAGTGCGATAAAGCTAGCATAAAAAGTAGTCAACCTTGAAGTTAACAAAGCCGGATTGGCCGATATCCTCTAAAACACTGGCGTGACAAAAGTACACGGATAAATGCAACAAAAATTAGATCATTTCTCCCATCATGCATTCATCGACACTCTCACACAGCGCAATGTAGTCTGTGGGATTACGTCAGAAGAAGATGAAGATTTTATACCGATAGGTAATCAACAAAATGCACATCAAAATAAGTACATAGTCTTGATCAATCAGCTCGATGGCTCATCCAATATCAATGTAAATATCTCTATCAATACCATTTTTTCCATATATACACGAATCCCACCACTAAATACTCCTATGACTATAAGAGGATTTTTTACAACCCTGACATCGACAAGTAGCCACCAAGTATATCATCTACGTCTCATCTATTATATTTAGTATATACTACAAATCACGGAGTAAATGGTTTTACACTAGATCCGTCTTTTAGGGACTTTATACTTATTTTATCCCAATATCCATTTCTCAAAAAAGGAGAAGATATACTCCGTCAATAAGGATAGTTACGTCCACTTCCCACAAGGGGTCAAAGACTTCATCAAATATTGTCAAAAGGAGGAAGAAGATAGACCTTACACGGCAGGTCATACAGGATCTTTGGTGGCCGACTTTCATAGGAATATGATCAAAAACGGGAATTTATATCTATTCTACCAGTACCGAATCTCCACAAGAAAATCTGCGACTCTTGTACGCATTCAATCCCATGGCCTTCTTGGCCCCAAGTATGCAGGCGGAAGGGCTTCTTGGATGGACAGTCACAAATCTTAGACATCCAACCCACAATTTTGCACCAACGTGTCCTTTTTTTGTGGATCGGCCGAACTGGTTAATAAAGCTGAGATCTTTGTCAATCATGACTGAGGTAGAAAGAAATAATTTTACGAAAACATCTCCAGGAAGGGTTTCATATAACAAAAAAATCTATTTTTATTGACCATGACTGGTGGTCAAAAACTCAGAAAATCCGAACGACTTAGAGGAAAAATATGCATCGAAGCACTTTTCAAGAAGGGACGTTCATTCTCAAATGATAGCCTGCGCATCATTTATATCGAACACAGACTTCAAGGGCCCGACCGATCCAAGATCGGGGTATCGGTTTCCAAAAGATTTTTCAAAAGAGCTATTGACAGAAACCGCATAAAACGACTATTGAGAGTCTCCTATCGGTTGAACAAAACACTTCTTGAGCAAAGGATGGATAAATCCTATCAACTCATGTTCATCTACACAAGCAAAACCTTAGCCTGTTTTGATGATATAAATGAAGTTATGAAAAAAATCCTTCACCGCTTATGCGAAAAAGAGGCCTAACCAAGAAGTTTCCTGAGCTGCCTATTTAAGTATTCTTTCGCGGATACGTTGAAGCAACAAATAGACCGTCACCAACAAAATCCCACACGAAGCTCCCATAACACCTATGAGGTGACACCCCTGATCTTCTGAAGCAGCTTTCCAAAACATCAAATACAGCTGAGTCCCCAACAAGAAAACAAAACCTCCCAAGATGATGTATAAAAACGTTCTCATGACTTTGATTTGAATAATTCATAAGCATTGGCTGCAAAAAGTTTCACGGCAAAAGCTAACAAGATAATCCCAAATATTTTTTTCAAAACGTTCAATCCATCTTGACCAAGCTTCACGGCAATAGCATCAGACCTTTCGATCACAAAATAAGCTACCAACATATTCAATACCAATGCCAAGATAATAACTTCCACGCTATAAGCGGCACGCAATGAGATCAGTGTGGTCAAAGAGCCTGGGCCAGCAATCAACGGAAAAGCAATCGGTACAACAGAAGGTTGAGCATGTTCTGCCATCTTATGAAATTCCACACCCAAGATCATCTCCAGAGCAATGAAAAACAAAACAATAGACCCTGCCACAGAAAAAGAATTCACGTCAATACCAATGATATCTAAAATCGATTGACCTAAAAATAGAAAAGATAGAAAAATACTCAATGCGACCCATACTATCTTTTTAGAATCTATCACACTCCCCTTGGATTTAAAATTTAGGATAACAGGAGCATTCCCTAAGATATCTATGATACTGAACAATACCATAAAACAACTGGCTAGAGATTTTATAAATTCCATCGTTATTACTGATCATTTTATTAGGCTAGGCCAAAGTTATTCGAATCTTACCCATCAAGCAAAATCAGCTTCATGTAGGACGAAAACTAGAAAAATTACTATTTTTGAAAAATTCACGAAATTTGCATAATTCTCAGTTCAAAAAAGGTTAATACCATCAGGCCCGTGGTAAAGCTTGGATAAGAAAAAAATCAAGAGCTATGGAAGATCAAAGAGGTTTACAAAAAATCATCGATTTCATACGGCTGATCATTATCCTATTTATTCTGCTCAATATCTATTGGTTTTACTACCCTGCCCTGGTCAACAATAGCTTCACCTTACCCCTTATAGATAATATTTTTAGACCAATCAATCAAAATACCGGACTTTTCAACAATATCTAGAATACAAATTTATTGGAGATATTATTATTAACGCTCTATTGCCTAGGGAGAAAGGGAGTAAAAAATGAGAAGGTATCCTGGAACAAAATTTTGATCTATTTATATTAGGATTAATGTTATTTTTATTTAACTTCATATTTTTGAAAACACCTACTTGAGGCCAGGGCATAGCAGTACTCTACATGGTGACTATCTCCTTGGAATATCTATTGCTAGTGAAATCAGGTGAGATGATCACCCATGTCTTGAAAAAAAGTAGCCAATGATCTCTTCAATAAGGAAAACGAAACCTTTCAGCAAGAAGAAAAACGCGTTGAAAACGAATATTCGATCAACTTACCCACATTGTATCAATTCAAAAATAAAAATAGAAAAGATTGGATCAATGTAATCAACCCCTTACGGTCAATGACCGCCCTAGAAACACCTAGTTCAAGAAAATCCTTTGCTGTGACTAACAATGTCATCAAGCAGTATATTCAGAAAGTTTTTCTATATGCATCTGCTATTACAAATTCGACGATCTATCGAAAATTGCTTACAATACATTGCTAAAAAACATGCACCATTATAAGATTAAACTTCAATTTTATGTGATCAATTCTGACAATCCAATCAAAAGTCATCGCTGTAATCTTTTACTACCCTCGACGATGACCAACATCCTAAATACTTACGAGTCGGGCTTATACCATCATGCTCAATCTAAATAAGAATTGGATCCAAGAGTAAGGTGATTTCTTCGTAGAATCATCAATCAACTTCTTGACATTGATCATCTGATTGCTCAAAATATATGAAAACGGAAAACATTGCACCTTCCCTCATGCCATCGAGTTTCTCAGTCGATAATACGAAGAGATACCCCTCATATTAAAGCTCTTATCCCAAACTGGGAAATTACGTCAAACCTTTCATCACGGCCCACGAAAGTGATGTAATATAGCAACTCGAAGCTCAAATAGTCAGCACAGACATTCACTTTTCACTTCTAGCTTCACCATAACTTTACTGGGTGATGTCTGGGCAACAACTTCACCTTAGACATCAACAATTCTATAGCTCCCAAAATAATCTCGTAGGCAACAACCCTATCAGACAATCTACCTACGGCGCTGCGGTAGAGCTTTACAACAATTATTTGGTCAAATTGGTAAATCAAAAATCAACTTAAATATTCAATCATTATTGACGAATTACCGACAATATATTTCAATAAATTGGATAATTTAATTACCTCAGCACGGAGCAATAAAATGAGCACCTTATTGGGTCTCTAAAATTTCAGCTAGCTTATGAGCAAAGCCATGAAAAACCTGAAGCCCGAATCATTGGAAATACTGTAGATAACATTTTTTCTGGTCAAGTCTTAGTAAATAGCGCTAAAACAGCTTTCTGAAAGATTTGACAAAATAGCACAAAAGAGGCAATCGATCTCTATAAGTCGATGGATTACCTCAACAAGCATGTCATCGTCGTTTGATTAGATGATCCCGGTAAGTAAAATTTATAACCTTTCACAACAACTTTTTGTCGGATCAGTAACAGACAAGTTCGGTGAAGAAATCATCCAAAAGGTCTTACACGTCAAAATATTGATCTACAATAATGTGATCAAAAAAGAAGAGAAATTTTATGTAGATATTTTCAATATCATTAACTTTAATGGATCTGATATAATAAATTCACATATAATAATTAATTCAAAGACACTTCCTTCAGATCAAAGCTGACGCACAAGATTATGGTAGACAAATAAATCTAGCAACTTCACGCAGCTAAAGCAGTAGCCCAAGCAGAATGATGTTTGTGCTGATTACTCATTCAACTTCAATACAGCCATAAAAGCCGATTGAGGTACTTCTACTCGACCTATTTGACGCATCTTCTTCTTGCCCTGTTTTTGTTTTTCCATAAGCTTGCGCTTGCGAGAAATATCACCACCATAACACTTGGCCGTCACATCCTTCCTGAGAGCTCTGATGGTCTCCCGGGCAATGACTTTAGTACCAATAGCTGCTTGGATAGGGATTTCAAACTGTTGCCGTGGGATTAATTCACGAAGCTTTTCACATATCTTTTTCCCAATATGGAACGCATTAGCCCGGTGTACCAAGACTGATAAAGCATCTACATGTTGAGCATTGATCAGAATATCGACCTTGACCAAATCCGAAAGACGGTATTCCAAAGGACTGTAATCGAAAGAGGCATATCCTCTAGAAATGGTTTTCAAACGATCATAAAAATCGAAAACCACTTCAGCTAATGGCAATTCTAAGATCAATTCTACCCTTTGAGGGGTCAAATAAGACTGATTTTTGATCAGGCCACGCTTTTCGATACACAATGACATCACTGCTCCGACATAGTCGACCATAGTGATCACAGCTGCCCGGATATACGGTTCTTCTACTCTTTCTAAAACAGCAGGATCGGGCAAATCCGAAGGATTATGGACCAGAATAGGTCGATCGGGAGTTTTTCTCAAAAAAGAGTGATACGAGACGTTAGGCACAGTAGTGATAACGGTCATACCATATTCACGTTCTAGACGCTCTTGGATGATCTCCAGATGAAGCATCCCCAAAAATCCGCAACGAAAACCAAAACCCAAAGCAGCTGAAGACTCAGGTATGAAAGTAAGGGAAGCATCATTCAATTGTAGTTTTTCCATCGAGGCACGCAACTCCCCATAGTCTTGCGTATCTACTGGATAAATACCAGCAAAAACCATAGGTTTGACTTCTTCAAAACCTTCAATAAGGGTCAAAGCAGGATTTTCGACACTTGTCAAAGTGTCACCTACTTTCACTTCGCAAGCATCTTTGATACCCGAAACAACATAACCCACATCACCTGTACAGATAATTTCTCGAGGAAGTTGTTTCAATTTAAACGTACCTATTTCATCAGCATGATAAATCTTACCCGTAGTCATGAGCTGCAACTTCTGCCCTTTACAGATCTGACCATTTAGCACGCGAAAATAGACTTCCACCCCTCTGAAAGGATTGTATACTGAATCAAAAATGAGCGCCTGCAAAGGAGCACTTGGATCTCCTTGGGGAGATGGGATACGCAAGATAATCGCTTCTAGGATCTCTTGTATCCCGATGCCCTCTTTGGCACTAGCATGAATGACTTCTTCAGGCCGACATCCAATCAATTCTACCATATCATCAGTGACTTCTTCAGGATTAGCACTAGGTAGATCGACCTTATTCAACACAGGGATGATCGTGAGATTATTTTCTAAAGCAAGGTAAAGATTGGAGATCGTCTGTGCCTGTATGCTCTGAGCAGCATCTACCACCAGCAAAGCACCTTCACAAGCAGCAATAGATCGAGATACTTCATAAGAAAAATCTACATGCCCAGGGGTATCTATCAGATTAAGTACATAAGTCTGTCCCGTGTATCGATACTCCATCTGGATGGCATGACTCTTGATAGTGATACCACGCTCACGCTCTATATCCATATCATCGAGCAATTGATCCTTTTTCTCTCTTTTTGTGATGGTCTGAGTAGCTTCTAAAAGACCGTCTGCCAGAGTACTCTTGCCATGATCTATATGTGCAATGATGCAAAAATTGCGGATGTAGTTCATCGAAAATGTTTCTGATGCAAAATTAGTGGAATTTATTCGCTAAAAATTTATCTATACAAAAAGCCCCTCTTCTATAGATGAAACTATTTCGGGCTATATCGAGCAAAAATTATGAAATAATGAGTACATTATAGACTATTTACAAAGTTTTACATTAAAATTAATAATAAATCATAATAAACATAAAACATACAAAATTTTTAATTAAAAAACCCATAGGGGTTAAGAAATTGACATTTTATTACGATCAAACATAAATAAAATAAAACACATCCAAAAAGGTTATAGCGATTGAGAAGATATAAGTATTAAAATCACTTCTTGATACAAAAAAAGAATCTCATATACACCGCAAATAAATATGAATATAATTAAAATAAATATAAAAAAATACTAATTTTATATTATTATTTTATAAACAAAATGGGTCGATAATATATGATTATTCTGTACTCTTAAAATAACCATCAAGATCTAATAAAAAAATACACATTAAAAAAATAGGTAAAAATAATATTATTTTACTATATTACGTAGTAGTAGATTTATATTATACATTATTCATAAATATACAGTTATAAAACACGACGCTTTGAAACATTGGTTGCATCCCACCTTCAGATAATGACCAAAAATGACTTATATCAATTTTACTAAATTAGTAACTTTCTTAAAATGAATAATACAAATAAATATGATCTGGTTTATCTTAAAATGGCCATGAAATGGGCAAAATTATCCTATTGTAAACGAAAACAAGTAGGTGCCCTCATCGTAAAAGACAAAATGATCATCTCTGATGGATACAACGGTACACCCAGTGGATTTGAAAATATTTGCGAAGATGAAGAAGGTAATACTAAATGGTACGTTTTACATGCAGAGGCCAATGCTATACTTAAAGTAGCCACTTCTACACAATCGTGTAAAGGAGCCGTTTTATACGTCACACTTTCTCCATGCAAAGAGTGTAGCAAGCTTATCCATCAAGCTGGGATTAAAAGAGTAGTCTACCTTGATCTCTATAGGGATGACAACGGATTAGACTTTCTGAACAAAGCAAGCATCACAACTTTTAAATTAAATATAAATCAGTAATTAACAAATAAAAAATGTTGTATGTTTTTTTACTTTGATTTTAATATTTATTTATTAGTAATGTTTTATGTTGTAGAATATATAGATATGGTGACGAGCAACAAAAATGAAGTCATATGGGTATCTTATAGCAACAAGGAAGAGAAAATCAAAAGACTTTTCAGCCTCATTGACGAAAGATACATCCGTACTATCGAAACCGATAACATCATTGATATCACCATCCAATACATCCTTTCTAATCTAGACCATCATAATAGCCATATTTCAAAAAAAGATACCACAAAAACTGAAAATCAACTCAAAGGAAGATTCGTCGGCATTGGCATAGAATACCAGCTTATCGATGATACCATTGTCATCACACGGAAAGACAACGAAAAACCATTTTCTATATTGATCAAAAAACAAACATTCTCCTTACAATCTATAGAATCCGTATATATGCTCGATGAGGATTTGGGATACATCAAACTCAATCATTTTGGAGATCATGCTTTTGAAGAATTTCAACAAGAAGTCAAAAAACTGAGATCTCTAGGGATGAACGAACCGATCTTTGATCTTAGAGATTATACTGAAGACCGTGTAGATATTGCCATCAATATCGTCTACGGACTCCTCGAAGAAGATCAATTAATCATCTTTACAAAACAACGCAATGGACCAAATCAATATTATTATGCCACGTCACAAGGCTCTTTCAAAGAGGATTCCCTCTATGTCCTTTTGAACGAGAGATCTACCTCGGCCGATGAGATTATAGACGGAACTCTCCAGGATAATGATAGAGGGACCATCGTAAGACGACCTTTCTTTGGTAATAGATTGATCCAACAAGATATAAATCTGGGTGACAGATCTCTCGTACGACTGACTGTAACCCAATATTTCATCACGGTAGGACCTTCTATACAAAAAAACTATGATGTCAAGTATAATAAATATGAGGCCATACCGGAAACATATTCATCTAAAAACGTAGGGTTTTCAAATGCTTTAAAATTTACCACCTCAAAGGGTAAAGTTATTTTAGAAGGAGGAGGTGTCACCCTAGACATTCTCATACCTACAGAAAGCATTCAAACGAAAAGTTGGTTAGATGATCCTATGAGTTATGATTTCTTGAATAACCTGGCTTTCAATTATATCGATGCTCACCGATCCAAATTAAATCAATACACTGCTCAGAAGTTTATAGATCACTTTGATACCAAATCCATCATTAATAAAATATTATTCCATCTCAAAAAAGACAAAAATTTTAATCAGACTGATCAAGAGACTTTAGCCATTTTTCTCAAAGGATTTATGGCACGTCAACTCTTTGACCTAGAAATCTTTTATCAAATATTAAACCAACGAGACACTATGATTATCAAGATACTAAATCTAAAAAAACTTAATAAAACTCCATTATGAATTGGGAACCATTTATCGAAGATTATACAAACTACTTGAAGTTAGAAAAAGGACTTGCTGAAAACTCCGTCGAAAATTATATACGAGATATTAAAAAAGTAAAGAATTACTTCGAACAATATTACCCTGAAATATCTCCTATAAACATTAGAGCCGACCAACTTTCACGATTCTTATACAGTACGGTCAAAGAAGGTTATTCAGAGAGAACCCAGGCCCGTTTTATCTCAACGATAAAAAGCTTTTGCAAATTCCTCATCATGGAAAACCACAGAACCGACTACCCTGGCAAACTCCTAGAAACCCCTAGAATCAGTAAAAAGCTTCCCAATACTCTTACGCTGAAAGAGATCAACATACTCATAGACGGTATCAATCTAGACGAATCCGAAGGAGAAAGAAATCGTCTAATGCTAGAACTACTCTATAGTTGTGGACTTCGGGTGTCAGAAATCATCCATTTGAAACTTTATGACCTTCATTTTGATGAAAATTATATCAGTGTCCTAGGCAAAGACAACAAAAGAAGACTCATCCCTATCAATCAATATTGTCAAACCATTCTTGAACATTACATCAAAAATACACGGAACAAATTGATGCCCAAAAGAAAACATGAAGATTATGTATTCCTCAATCGCAGAGGCGAAAAGCTAAGCCGGGTAATAATTTTCACCATTGTCAGAAATCTAGCCGAAAAGGCAGGTATATCTAAACTCATCAGTCAACACACCTTTCGTCATTCGTTTGCCACACACCTATTGGAAAGCGGTGCTGATTTACACTCCATCCAACAACTGCTCGGTCACCAAAGCATCACCACTACCAAGATCTACACCCACGCCACAATAGAACACCTCAGAGAAGTTATATTGAAACATCACCCAAGAAAAAGATGAAATTTACCCAGCTTTTACCTTATAACCATTGATTAGAATACAGGCCATGATATCAAAAGTATTCGAACATTATCCACGCTGTGCTTCGAAAAATATCTTATGGTATGACGAAGATTATCTCAAATACCAGGCATGTCAATTAACCTACTATCACATTCAGGCTGCTACCGTATGCATCATTGGACGTCATGAAAATAAAATATTACTCACCACACGAAAAAAAGACCCTACCCAAAATAGCTGCTTGTCTCACAGGAGGCTTCAGCGCCCCCATAGGAAGAAGCTACACAAGCAGCTGTGAGAAAGCTGAAAGAAGAAAAGGTCGGCTTAGAAATCTTAGCAAAAGAATTCCGTTATTTCAATACAGAACACAATGCATATCTCTATAAGGAAGGGTTGCCCATAACCTTAGACATCGCCTTCGTAAAAAAAGCCATTACTAATAACATATACATTGCTGAATCGAATGAAATCAAAGCTGTGTTTTGGATCCATCCGCAAAATCTAGACTTGAATATCATCTCCAAACGAAACATCCTCAGCAAATACATCAAAAACCACGACCAGCTATAATACCTCCCTAAAAATCATAAATCAAAAACAACAAACTTTTGCAAAATATCCCACTACCCACCTAACAATATCTCGATTGCTTTCCATCTTAAACAAACCCTGTTTGCCGATAAAAGACTTTTGTAGTTATGCATAAAAACATCGTTCTTCGCCTGAATATACTCTAGACTTTCTCACCTAAATATAGTTAAAATCTTACCATGATATGCCCCCCTTCAATCTCCACAAAACATCCGTTATTAATATAACCTAAAACGACCCGAGTGGATGATATCTTATATCTTCAAATACACTACAGTAGACGAGGGCTCATCCAAAGGGCAATAATTCACTTGATAAACATAAATATATACTACATAAGGCTATATTATTCAATACTTTCAGGCCTATACTTTTGATAAATCCTTCAAATAAAAATCTAGCGTATCCCAAACCTTCATCATTAGAAACGCATCGAAACTTTGAAAAACTACTACCTCCCTTCGGCCTCATTTCTCATACACATCCCAGACATAAAGAAATAAAATTAAAAAAAATCGACAAAGCCCCCAAGGCCAATGCCCCATGCCTACGCTTTAAAAAATTTCTAAAAAACTCGATACACACATACATCAAAACCACCATAAAAAATGAAACTAAGATCCCATTCCAAGGTTTCCATTACCAAGAAGCAAACTTTAATAACCACTGAAGATCCATAAAGAAGGTACACCCAAAGCCACCAAGACGAGGATCAACATCCACCACAACTCAACAACAAAAATATCAAAGGAGTCAACACCATACTACTTAACAAAAACAACATCGGAAAATAATAAAAACAATACAAAGAGACTGGTACCGTTCCCAACTTAGCAGCCAAAGTTATTTAAAACAGACCACAAGAATAATTCCAAAAAAAATTTCAAGCGGAGTCAATGCCTAAACACCCCATACAGATAACCAATAGAAAACATATCAAGATAACTCAATTTAAACCCCATATTAAATAAATAATTCTGACTAATGACCAATAAAATCAAAACCAACAACACCAAAGTATGATACATATCATACCGTCGCCGCATCAACACAAAAAGATAATAAATACTGAGCATCAACGAAGCCCTATACACCTAAGTGGTGAAATCCATAAAAAAAGCAAAACATCAGATCGTCACCATAGCAAACACTATCCGCCAAACCCTGCCAATGAGACAACCAAATAAGTGGATAAAACAACGGATACATTATATAAAACCAAACCCACATGCAGACCCGATATCTCCAAGAAATGCATGGCCCCAGCACAAGTATATTGCGGCCACAGATCCACATCCATTTCCATACGATCCCTCAACAACAATGCACGAAAAACGATCAACTCTTGCTCAGCACCCCCCCCACCACAAGACACTGATCACACAAGCCTTAAACACATCGATACGTTGACGGAGATACCTCTCACTTACCCAGCCACAACCCACCGATCCTCCCCAAATAAATAGTTAATGATAGACCCGTTTGCGAACGAGATATTTCTAATAATCAAATTGAAAAGAATTTACACGAGCCAGCAGCTCAGTCAATTTCGTATCGACTCAGAGCCCTGTCCCAGCAAGAAGCTGTTTATCAGTTTTTGGACCTCTCCTCACCCACACAACGAGACTAAACCACTGATAAACACAAACACACCATCATTAAATACCACCTCAACCTCCACCGTACAAAAAAACATTTCGTAGTAATCTTTTTTTAGTGAAACCACCCTCAAGTGGAAAATTCCACTGCGATCCGATATGACATGACGAAAATAATGATCCGAAAAAACCTCATTGTGCCATGTAAAACTAAGCACCTCCAAAACATAAAAATATCCTAATAAAAATACAATAGACAATTACCTGATCTACTGCAAAACTAGTCAACAGCTACGAAGATCACTAAGACAAACCCCAGCTATACCCTCCCTACTGGAAAAACATCTAACATCCAAAGCAAAAACCACAGCCAAATATGCCATGTAGAGGGTCTGCATTTACTCAAAGTATGAAATTAAGACGATTTCAAAACAGTCACCATCCTCTGAGCAATCCGTTGCGAAGCGCCAGGGCCACCCAATCGTTCACTCAAACCTCGATAATCAGAGAAAAGTAATGCTCTATGCTCTGGATCCAAGATCCTCGAAAGTGCCCTTTCCAATTTTTTTGAAGTAAATGACTTTTGTATCAATTCTTCGACCACATCCCGATCCATGATCAGGTTTACCAACGAGATGAAACGAATATGACGTACCAAATATCTAGCAATTTCGTAAGATATCCGACCACCCTTATAACATACCACCTGTGGCACCCCAAAAAGTGCTGTCTCTAAAGTAGCCGTACCAGAAGTGACCAAAGCTGCCTTCGAACATGCCAGCAAATCATACGTCTGAGCCTCCACCCAACAGACCTCTTCCCCAACCAAAGCCTCATAATATGCACGAGGCTGAGACGACACCCCTGCCACGACAAACTGATACGCTGGAAAAACCTTCCGCATCGACCACATCAATGGAAACATGTACGAAATTTCTGCCCTCCTACTACCCGGTAAAAGCGCAATGATCGGCCTTTCGTCCAACCTATGCTTTCGAATGAAATCTTCTTGAGACATCGTCACCTTCGTATGGATAGCATCCAAAATAGGATGGCCGACAAACTCTACATCTACCCCATACCTCTTGTAAAAATCCTTTTCAAAGGGCAAAATAACAAACATCTTATCTACCGTCTTTTCGATCCGATAGACCCGTGAACGTTTCCAAGCCCATACCTTAGGAGAAATGTAATAAAATACTTTTATACTCAATTTATTAACAAAGTTAGCCACTCGAAGATTGAAACCAGGATAATCAATGAGGATGACCACATCAGGTCGATAGGCACGGATATCCCCCTTACAGAAGCGTATGTTTCTCAATATTTTAGGCAGACACTTCAACACCTCCCAAAAACCCATAAAATCTAGGTTTCTATAATCCTTGACAAGTACGCCACCCTCAACCTCCATCAACGCACCACCCCAGCAGCGAAAATGAGCAAAAACGTCCTCACGCTTGAGTGCTTTAATCAAATTAGCCCCATGTAGATCACCCGAGGCCTCTCCTGCGATGATATAATATTTCATAGCTTTGCAAAGCTAAAACTTTAGATCAGCATATCATGTCTGAGATCATCAACAAATTAGCACAAAGCGGACTGGTCGATTTAGATCTTGAGCAATGGTACACCAAAGGCGAACGCTTACTTCTAGACATCAAAGATTGGCTCCATGAAGGTATGATACTCCGTGAAAAAGATTTTCGACAAAAGCTCAAGCAACATGATTGGAAACAATACTTAGGGAAATTAGTCGCATTAACCTGCTCATCATGGGCCATCCTCCCAAAGTGGACTTACCCCCTACTGACCACCCAACTACAACCCTACGCACAAAAGGTGGTCCAAGGGACCTTGCATGACTTAGAAAACATGCTTTATCAAGAGATTATCGAAAAATTGGATGTCTCTAATCTGCAAGGCCAACGCATCGTCATCAGAGGATGCAGTAAATACCCCATACCGGAGAATGCTTACGTACTCCTGATCCAAAAACTTCAGCCCATCGCCCAATCCCTGATGTATGGCGAAGCCTGTAGTACCGTACCCCTCTACAAACGAAAGCTAATCAAAACCTAAAAAAAAGATTACCTTCCACCAAGCAATCTTTTCATCCCGAAACACAAAAAATCATTATAGCCACCAAAACTTGGTGTCCATATTATCTCCTACGGAAAGCTTACTTACAAGTTCATTATAAAATTTTTCATTCAAAGCCGACTCATTGTTCGGATAGGTGAGTCTTGAAGGAAGATCCTGAATATATATCACCTTAGGTTGAAACTCATATGCTTTATCCAAATCAGGCATTTTGATTTGCTTGCTTAACGGGTAAGACTAAAATCTTTGGATATTTAGCCCAAAACTCATGAGGTTGCATATATAGGGTAATATATTTTTGAATCATTATATTATCTTGATTGCCTGCAGGGATTTTTGCTAGACATTTCGTCATTTTATTTTGAAATACTCTTCATTACTACATAAAAGCCCTCTTATACCTTCTTTGTGGACTCCATCACCCTAACCATCATTCTCAGCCATAATAAACTATACCTCTACATAGGTCATGAAATGTTTTATAGCATCTAGTTTGAGAGTTTCGTAGTTCGGAAAATAAAAAGAGAGCACATTTGCATACATCATGTTTGCCGCGTCATTTATAGCGTAAATTAAACCCTGGTAATCAATCTTTGGATCCATCTTTATAATCTCTAGAATTGACTTTAGCTATACTCTCCTCTGTTTTGGATGCAGCATATCGAAACAAACATGGATTCACAATGCTTCGAAAAGGATTCTTCCCTCCATAGCCTTTAAACAAATCGATCAATGTATAAGAAACTGCATGGTCCATACAATTGTCGACAAAATAATTCCTATACATAGTGGTAGCATTTCTATCGTTGTTTTCATACATCACACTTGCACTGTCTGCATTGGAGGTATCCCCCCCTTTACTCACAGCATTTCTTATCTGTTGAATCATCACTTTCTACATTAATAAAATAGAAAATAACCTATAACATAGAGACTACGCTTATCCCCATATGCTAAAAAAGTGTTGTCTCCAACCCGGACTAGACTCTTTATTGCTCAGCGATACTGAGAAAGAAATTTTTCTTAGCATGTAGAGATGAGGACAACATCTATAAATTGAACTAAAAATAATAGTTATAAAAAATATTGTATAACCTAAAGATTAATCGTTATGGATACCACTGTAGTCTCATTTATTAAATTTATGCTCTTTATAGCTATTGGTATCGTGGCTGAAGATAAAGTGCGATAAAATCAAGACAAATACTAATGAGGGATATTCTTGGGTGGGGGGAGGGGGGATATAACGCTTACAGGTGTTATCATCGTCGGATCAATGCTCTTGACAAATATCTATCTACCGAACAACTTCGTCGGACTGAACGGTGCGGACTTTACACATAGCGTGGTTGTGATGATTTGGGAATCTACCGTAGCCCTAACTTTGATCATTTAAGCCTTATTTTTTTCTAAATACCTGGTTATACGGCTCATAACCATCCCACAGTATCTGGAAATGCGTTTTTATAAAAATATACGAATGATCACCGCACTTTTAATCATTGCTTCATATATGCTCGTCTTATCCCCCTCCATTGTCTTGTATACCGGAACGATCAATATGGAATCTATCTTCTATGTTTCTGAAAATTTAGGCGTAACTCAAGAGATGGGTATGTGGTATATCATCGTAGGCATTGGACTAATCGAATTTATCTATGTATGCAATCCTCAGAGGATTGAAAGCTATTGCTTTTTCTAATACACTCAACGGCATAGGGTTCATCGTAGGCTGCTTGGCCAACCCTGTCTTAGGAGATTTTATGTATTGTGGAAACGGTAAAGTTCTTCCAAGGTGTGAAAACCATCTACTCGGATATCCAAGGTAAATTCAATGCAGTAGAGAATGAAAATTTAACCATACCTTTCAACGTATTGTTTACTGAATTGTGATCATCAACCGACTCTACTACTGATATATAAACCAATCGATCGTACAACTGGCATTAGGAGCCAAAAATCTAACCTAAGGACAAAAAGGACTTTTGATCGCTATATTCTTCAAAGCTATCATCATAATCATCGTATCAGGGATCATCACCTTTTACATCAACCTTCCAGGAAGGAAGACGCGAACAGGATGATTTTACTTACCTATGACTATTGAAAAAATAGTACTTTATCCTATATGGGGGCAAAGAGCTCTTAGCAGCGGTAATCTTTTGGGGGGTATGGCTATATCCCTCAAGCACGTTCAACAGTGTATGATCAACAGTCCTCTGCTAAACTATCGAGCTTAGGTATATACAAGGGAGTGATCAATAAAAATGCTACCTAAAAGCAAACTGTACGGATTGGAGTGATCGTGTCAGTTGCATTGACCATCACAAGTATTTTAATCGCATCGCTTTTTACCAATACCATACAAGGTTTATTTTATGAGTTACAAAAACTCAATGGTATCTTTTTCGTCCCTATCAGTACGATAATCCTTGTAGACATGCTTTACGACAAGACTCCCCGATATAGAAGCCAAAGTCATTTTGACTTTTGGGACGAATTTCTACAGGTTGACTCAATTCGTATTGAACGTCCCTCCACATTCAGTTCATATCTAGGGTATAGAATTTGTTTTAAATATCAGTATCATGCTGACCTGTGATCGGTAGGTGGTCTAGGGTAACTTCAGCTTCGCCTAAGTATGAAGGCCATTCAGCAGAATTAGTACGCCCCTGGCAATATTAAAAAATCATCCCATTGATCCTAGCAATTGTAGTGATCTTGGGTTGCATAATACGTAGTGATATCGAAAAACACTTTTTCCCCGACTGATCATACCTTAAGTAAAATTATGTAAAAAAATTATGGAGAAGGGGCATTACCTTCTAGGTTTTTGCTTTTCATGTCATAAATATTCAAATGAAAATCTACATAGCTTTAAAGAAGTGCGGGTGAAGGGACTCGAACCCCCACACCTTGCAGCACCAGATCCTAAGTCTGGCGTGTCTACCAATTCCACCACACCCGCAATGTGAAAGTTGCAAATATAACAAGTTTTTAGAATGAGATATAGGAACCTTACTTAATTCCTGAATGAAGACAAAATTTTATTTTTTTCATTGAGAAATTGGTATTCCAAATATCGGAATGAATCCCTTGGGACAATATCAATCCATCTTTTATAACACAAAAACCATTTCAACCGGATAGAAGGCCAACCTTGCTTGAGATAGGCCGCTATAAAAGGATGTGTATGTAGAGTGATCTTTTTATGAACCGGATCTTCTATCATGGATTCCAAGACTGACTCCATATGATGGACGTGTGCCAGAGGAGAACTCACCTCCTTAGAATCGTTAGGATTAGGCTCATTTGTAGTTACGCTCAACTCTGGGCGTACTCGATGACGTGTCATTTGGACTAAACCGAACTTACTGGGAGGTAATATTTTATGTTTTGCCCTATCGTGTTTCATCTCCTCTTTGAGGTGTTCGTAAAGCTTTTTTCTGTCATCGGCTTGGTGCATATCTATAAAATCTGCTACAATGATTCCACCCATATCTCTCAAGCGAAGCTGTCTGGCTATTTCTGTAGCAGCCAAAATATTTATCTCCAGGGCATTACTCGATTTATTATCCTTAATATATTTACTCATCCCGCTATTCACATCAATGACATGAAGCGCCTCAGTATGTTCAATGATCAGATAGACCCCCTTAGCACAGGGTACGTTTTTACCTAAAGAGATTTTGATTTGTTTTTCGACGTCAAATTTTTCAAATATCGGCGTCATTCCTCTATAATATTTGACAATACTGGTCTTATTTGGAGCAATGATAGATAAGTAAGCACGGATATCTTCGTATAGATCCCTGTCATCACAAACAATAGAGGTAAAATCGTCGTTGAACGTATCTCTCAATATACAAGAGGCCTTATCTTTTTCGCTAAGAATTTTGACTGGAGGTGAGTCTTTGGTGAGATTGCTTACTACGTTTTTCCATTTATTCATCAGATAAAATAAGTCAGCCTGAAGAGTTTCAGCCTTTTTGTCTTGGGCTACTGTACGGATGATGACTCCGAAACCTTTGGGTTTGATCTTTTTAATGACTTCCATTAGTCGTCCTTTTTCATTGCGATCTTTAATCTTTTGAGAGATAGAGATTTTCTCCGAAAAAGGCATGAGTACCAAATACCTACCAGCAATAGAGATCTCTGAGCTCAATCTAGGCCCTTTGTTGGAGATCGGCTCTTTGGTGATTTGTACTAAAATCTCTTGTCCAGGCTGTAGTATTTCTGTAATGACTCCACTTTTACTGATATCATCTTCTAGGGTGAAACGACTCAAATTGGGCGTAGGCTTATTTTTATCTTGAGCTCTAGTGAGGAATTTCATAAAAGATCTAATCTGAGGGCCCAGATCTTGATAATGAAGAAAAGCATCCTTTGAAGTGTTGATACTGACAAAAGCTGCATTCAGACCTTGAATTATTTTTTTTACTTTCCCTAAGAAAAGGTCTCCTACAGAAAATTTCTTATCGATGGTTTCCCAATGAAGCTCTGAAAGCTTTCCTTTTTCCAGAAGAGCAATAGCAACTTCCTCTCGTCTCGCACTTATAATTAACTCTTTACTCATCGTTTTCGCACACAAAAACCTAAGGAAAAACCAGTGCTTTGATATTTAACACTGGCCTTGGTGATACCTAAGGAAATGTCTACTTTTTTTTCTTATGCCTGTTTTGCCTACTTTTTTTCTTACGTTTATGGGTAGCAATTTTTCGTTTTTTTCGTTTTTTTCCGTTAGGCATAGTGTCAACATTAATCGATTTGGGGTTGTAATTAATTCTTCTTATGATAAGGCACATTCCTCTTCACCGCTTCGACGAATTCCTTTGCAGGCTTAAACGACGGAATACAATGTGCGGGGATGACAACGGACTCTTCCTTGGATATGTTACGTCCTACTTTCTCAGCCCGACTTTTGTTTATAAAAGATCCAAATCCTCTTAAAGTTACTTCTTCTCCAGAGATCATGCTCTCTTTCACTGTAGCCATAAAAGCTTCAATCACTTTCAAGATTTCATCTTTTTCTAATCCGACTTCATACGCTATTTTTGTTATGATTTCTGCTTTTGTCATGTCAAATCTAAGGTTAATGGTTCTTCCAGGGGATTCCCTCCAGGACAAGACCCAAAATTCAGTTACCAAAGATACCAAATTTTTATAAAATCGCTCTAAAATCAAATCAAAGTGGATTTTTCAGAGATTATGCTGCATTGGTACAAAACCCATCATAGTTAGCTACCCTGGCATAAAACTCATGACCTCTATCACATATGGGTATCTGAGATCATCTTGCAACAGACACGAGTCATGCAGGCTATAAATTATTATGTAAATTTTATCGACCGTTTTCACACTTTATCTTCCCTGGCTCAAGCTAGTGAACAAAAGGTGTTGAAAATCTGGGAAGGTCTAGGATACTATAGCCAAGCGAGAACGGGCGAGAAATATACACTTCACAGTCCGGGAAATTTATGAGCGAAGAGGTGGGGTTTTTCCCCAATGTTATCAAGAACTTATATAGATCAAGGATATCGGAAGTATATACGGCGGCATCCATAGCTTAATATCTGTTTTAGGGAACCTATCCCGGCCCATCAATGAGAATACTTATCGCTTATTGGCCAGACACTTCGGATTCTATGACGATATCCATATTGCAAAGACCTAAAATAAATTCATAGTGTTCCGTCATCAAATCATTCATCGAGATTCTACGGGAAATTTCAATCAAGAGGTAATGAAACTCGGCTCTACCCCATGCACTCCAAAATAAGTTCAAGACTCACAATGTCCAATGAACCATACTTGTTTTGCTTTACAACATAAAGTGGTGTATCAATTGTCTGTAAAGGTGACAAAAAAGCCGAACAATATTTTTTATATTATTTCGTAGTTTCTTCCGACTAAGGGGGTATGACTAACATAGGACATATACCAACATTTGGAAGAGGGCTTTACAAATTTCCCTTGATCCACCGCTACCCGATCTCTTTCAGCTGCAGAGATACAAAAAGCCTTGTATAAAGAATTTGAAACACCGGATACTTTGATCCACCAATCGGCACATAAGCTCACTCATCAAAGTTTACATATCTAGTTTTGAAAAGCGCAGATACAGGAAATATCGAAATATAAACTTGGAACAATTGAGCTCATTCCACTTGGTACATTGACTCGATATCCTTTCCCCAAGCCTATTACTTTGTTTTTAGAGAGCGAAAAGATGATTTAATTTTTTCTTACCTTTGTAAGATATACTTTCTTTCATTTGATCAAATGAGCGGCACAGTAAACAAGGTTATATTGGTAGGCAACTTGAGAGATGATGTGAAGATACATTACTCTAAAAATCACAATACCATTTGGCATTGCCATTTAAATACGTTTAAAATTCACTACAATAACGAAAAAAATGATCGGGTCAGGCACACATAATGGCACAATATTGTAGTGAGAAATCGTTTTGCATAAATCCGCTAAAAGCACCTAAAAAAGGTGATAAGATCTATGTAGAGAAGGATTGCGTACTAGAAAATGGAATAACAATGGCTATACGCGATATACTACGAAAATCCATTCGAATACCTTGGATTTCCTCATCATCAGATTTGTCAAAAAAAATCTAAATTAGTTCAACCAAATCTATACACTTGAAAACAGAACCTCCGGAGAATATTTTCACTGCAGGAAGTTTTCTTTACTTACAAGGCCTCCTTCATTTTATCTTAGTTATCCTATTATTGTTTTTCTCGGCCCTAGTTTCTGGATCGGAGGTGGCCTTCTTATCTCTAGACAAGAAGCGGCTCGAAGCAGAGAAGAAAAAAAATCCTCACACATCAGCCAAAGTTGATAGTGTTCTCAAAGATCAAAAAAAACTTTTGGCTACGATCCTCATAGCCAACAATTTCTTGAATATCGGAATAGTTATCTTGACTTCTTCTTTGATCAGAACATATTTGCAATTTCCCGAGATACATATCTATGGCATAGACATATCCTTTAAATTTTTGACAGAGGTAGTCGGGATCACTTTTCTTTTGCTACTGTTTGGAGAAATCATCCCTAAGATATATGCCAGTAGGGACAATTTTCGTTTTGCCGTCTTTATGTCTAGACCATTGTTTTTTTCTAGTCAAGCATTAAGCCCATTAAGCACCATGATGATGTGGATCTATGGATTTGTAGAACATCGACTCGGTCAAAGGAAACATACCCTCTCAGTAGACCAACTTTCGCAAGCCCTAGAGATCACCGTCGAAGATAAGAAAGATGATAAGGAACGACGATTTCTCCAAGGGATTGTCGACTTTGGAAGCATAGAAACACGCCAGGTCATGACTCCACGTATCGACATGTTTGCATTGAAATATGACACTCCTTTTGCTGAAGTCCTCCATATGATTATTTCCGAGAGTTATTCTCGTATTCCTGTTTATCAGGAGAGCATTGACGATATAGAAGGGGTATTATTTGTCAAAGACCTCTTGCCCCTCATCAATAAAAAAGAATATCCTTGGACCCAGCTGATCCATCAGCCTTTTTTCGTGCCGGAGAATAAAAAATTGGATGATCTTTTGAACGATTTCAAAAACAAACGCATACACTTAGCCATCGTCGTGGACGAATATGGAGGCACTTGCGGAGTGGTCACTCTCGAAGACGTGATCGAAGAAATCATAGGCGATATTTCTGACGAATTCGATGAAGAAAATACTTCCTACTCCAAGATTGATCACGATAGTTATATCTTTGAAGGTAAGACCCCGCTAATCGATTTTTATCGCATCATGCAAGTAGCCGAAGAGGATCTTTTTGAAGAAAATAAAAGAGATGCAGATACCTTAGGTGGATTCATCATGGAAATCCACAAAGAACTCCCCAAACGTAGGCAGAAAATCTATTTTCACAACTATACTTTCACCATCCATACTGTAGACAAAAAACGGATCAAACGCATCGAAGTTTTTCGAAAAAAAATACTACCTAATAAATTAATAACCAGTAATATTAATCCTCATAATTATCTTATTTTTGAGCCTCATCACCTGTGGTAAAGAATTATTACCTAAGCCTTACGGTTATATGAAACTATAATATCCTGCGGCTAAATACGTCCCTTTTCGGAGCTATTACCACTTTGAGTTTGAACGTTTCAATTTTTCAACAGTGGAAAAACAACCTAGAAGTACTGATACAACACCACCTACCCACATATGAACGCTACGTTATATCTCACTTACCTTCCAGTGAAAAACAATCTCAAGGCACTTATCAAAGAATACGGAAAAATTAGTCTATAAACATACGATCAAGGCCAGTTATATTAACAAACAAGTTTTTGCTCAGCTAACATACAAAGTGTAAGGTATGTTGTACGAATTGGATAGGGAGAACGTCTCAAATCTGTATTTTTTTCGACCGACAGTACACAGCACCTTCTCTCAGGGGTACTCTACTTCCATATCATACCTGATGAGCAGGTTTTACGTCTGGTCAGCGACTATTTGAAAAAAAACATCCAGCACTTGATGGAGGGTTTTCGTGGGAGATGAATAATTTTCTCTTGATCATATTGACAAAAATGGTTGAGGGATAAAAAATCCAAAAAAGTGACTTATTGAATAGAAACAGTCCTTAGTATCTCATTATCTATTAAATTTGGGATTCTTAAACCCCCTAATCCCGAGCAATGTATTACAAAAAATTTCATATTCGTTGGGGCGATCTTGATACCAATATGCATTTGGCTCATTCGTCTTATCAAAAGTTAACGGCACATGTGCGCATCAACTTAGTCCATGACAAAGGCTTCGACTTAATTGAGTTGTTCAAAAAAAAGATCGGATCGATCCTCTTCTATGAGCAGATCTATTATTTCAGAGAATTCCTTCCAATGGAAACCGCCTATGTCACTTTAGAGATCGGCGGTTTTTCAGAGAACGGTCAATTTTTCAAATTCCACCACAATTTCTACAAAAAAAATGGTATACATGCGGCCCACTCTGAAGTACTTGGCTCTTGGATCGACCTACATGAACGTAAGCTTATCAGTCCACCGGAAGAAGTCCTCCAAATGATGAAAGGACTCACCCGTACCAAAAATTTCAAAATTCTCACCAAAGAAAACACCCGTGTAGGAGGCGTCAAACCTCAAGACACAGACTTTCAATTCAGCTGATATGTTTCAATACAAAGAGATCCAGCGTACGCCCTTGGAAAAACTAGGTAAATTAGGTTTGATTAAATATTTAACCCAATGTATAAGTGTGACTCACCACACCACGGTCAAGGGTATAGGGGATGACGCTGCGGTGATGAGATTCGCTAATAAACAAGTAGTGGTCTCTACCGATATGCTCCTCGAGGGTATCCATTTCAATCTGGCTTATACTCCTCTTATACACCTGGGTTACAAGGCGATCACTATCAACCTCAGTGACATCTATGCGATGAATGCCACCCCTAACCAAATCATAGTTTCTGTGGCTGTATCCAACCGCTTCCCGGTAGAAGCCTTAAAGACATTTTACGAAGGCATGATGCGTGCTTGTAAAAATTACAACGTAGACCTAGTAGGTGGCGATACTTCCTCTTCTAATACGGGCTTAGTGATCTCTGTAACAGCCATTGGCCAAGCAGATGAAAAAGATATCGTCTACCGCAAAGGTGCGCAAGTCAATGATTTACTCGTAGTTTCTGGCGACCTAGGCGGCGCCTATCTAGGCCTTCAAGTCCTCGAACGCGAAAACGAAGTATTCAAGGTTAACCCCAATATGCAACCAGACTTAGTCGGGTACGAATACCTCATCGAACGACAACTCAAACCCGAAGCACGGAAAGACATCCCCGAGCTCCTCAAGGAATTAGGCATCAAACCCAGTGCAATGATCGATATCTCCAATGGTCTAGCCTCCGAGATTCTTCATTTGTGCGATCAAAGCCAGTTGGGCTGCCGTTTGTTTGAAGAAAAAATCCCTCTGGATCCTCAAGTGCTTACCACTGCTGAAATGTTTCGCATTAATCCGATCATAGCAGCACTCAACGGAGGAGAAGATTATGAATTGCTTTTCACTGTACCTCTAGCCTACCACGAGCAGATCAAAGGTCATCGACAGTTGAGTCTCATCGGACATATGACTACCAAAGAAAAAGGAGCACAATTGGTAAGCCAAAGCGATAGTTTAATCCCTCTCACCGCACAAGATTGGGACACCTTCTTGAAAAAGAATCCAACAAGTTGACCCAAATCCATCGACAGATCAAACCGACACAGTTATCAGAAAATGCATCGAAAAAATGCCTACAATTTCTGATAGAAACCAAGACTGTAATTGCTCCCCCTATACCCAACATTATACCACTTCACCGTCCATTGGAATCGTCCGTGGCAAAGGTCATCTTGCTCTAGGACTAACATGGTAAGGAACACATCGCCGCCATCACCGCCTTTTGGTGGTGCAATACACATAGACATGCCAACAAATACATAATAACCAAACGGGTCTACGAGCAATTCATCAAACTCGAACATGTCCTATTTGTAGGATTTACCCATCTTTCGGCCATAGCGCTCTCCAGACGGCTCTTGACTGCTTGACCTGGTGACCAAAAAAAAGATTTTCTATTCGAACAATAGTTTTACGGCTATGGAAGTCGCTCTGAAAATGACTTTATAATTTTCTTCAAACATGGGGAAAGATGCGACATCATCATCGCTTTCGCAAAAGCACCTTCTACGGCGATACCTTTGGAGCTATAGCTACGTCAAGCATCTCACTTTTTACCTAAAGCTTTTGCGGATCATCTCATAAAAGTCCGACACATCCATGTGCCCATCCACAGCCAGGAGATCGAGAGCCAAAGAGGTTTGGAAACGATTTTGAAAGAGGGAAAAATAACCACTTTCATCTTCGAGCCCTTGGTACAAAACACTGCTGGAATGATAATGTATCCTCCTGAATCCTTGGACACAATTATCGAATATTACAAAGCATACGGCTTATTCACTATAATTGACGAAGTCATGACAAATTTTGGTAACACTAGCAAACTTTTCGCCTCGGATCATACGGTGCAAAACCTGATATCTTTTGTCTTTACAAAGTGTGTTGGCTGAAGTCTTTGTACCAATGGCTGTGACTGCTTGTATTCAACAGGTCGTTGAAAGGTTTTGTGATGAAGATGTCAACAAAATCGTTTTCCATGGGCATACTTTTATGGCCAACCCAGCCAGTTCTTCCGCTGCCTTAACCAGCCCAAAATTAACACTAGCAGATGAGAAAACATCAAAACATTCAAAGAATCTACAATCGACACAAAGCCTTTCAAAAACAATGGATCGCCCAACCGGACAGGTAGAAGTCAGCCGCCGATAGGGAATCATCCTCGCTGGGGTGGGGGGGGGAGGAGGGGAAGACTCATTCTGCTAAAAGGTATTATAGCCCGTTTCGGAATAGAGTATACCAATTCTTCATTAAAAGAAGGATCATTTTATGTCCGATAAGTCATGCCCACTACCTATTACCACCTTTCTGTATCATGGATGCGCAACTCCAAAAGGTGTATCAGACTATTTTTCGAATATCTCAATCACTTAAGATTAATACTGTACTATCGGAATTTTTTTAATTGAATATCTTGCCCGTCATACTCAGCATAAGTGAAGTGTTGGATCCAATCACCCAGGTTTATGTACCGGCTTTGTGGGCTCAAAGCAATGTCTGAGGGTAAATGCCGATGACCAAAGATGAAAAAATCATAAGCTTTCTCCTTGAGCTTTCTCTTGGCGTAGAGGATAAGTCGTTCCTTATCCTCACCTAGGAAAGGATGGTTTAGATAGCCCCGGTTAGCTTTATTTTTCAAAGAAAGATATCTGCCGAAGCGCACACCCAGATCCGGATGCAACCAACGAAAAAGAAAACAGGCCCAATGATTTGTAAATAGTCTTTTTAATCGTTTATAACACACATCTCCAGACCCTAAGCCATCACCATGTCCGATCATAAAAAGTTTATCATCAATGAGATAATCTGTTTTTTCGTAGAAAATCACCGCTCCAATCTCTTCAGCAAGATACTCCTTGAGCCAAAGGTCATGATTGCCCACAAAAAAAATAATACGGATACCATAATCATTCATTTCAGCCAACTTACCCAAAGTCCGGACAAAACCCTTGGGCACAACTTCCCTGTATTCAAACCAGAAATCAAATACATCTCCTAATAAGAAAAGCACGTGGGCATCAGCCTTGATTTGATCGAGCCAACGGATAAATTTATGCTCTCTCCAGCGACTCGACACAACATTCAGTGCTCCAAAATGTTGATCGGAAGCAAAATAGGCTTTTTTCCCATGTGATAGGAATAGTCTCATAAACTCTCTTCAAAAGATCGTGATACCCCCTCCCTATGAATTGCATACGTCTAATCAACTTACCGGATAATTTGTACCTTTATCTGCAAAGATATGGATTTGCTAAAATGTCAAAATAGTTGTGGGAGTTGTTTTTCTCAAGGCGTTGTTACGGATCCCTGATCGTTGTATCTGCTGAAGAGTACACCCTATGCACAACGTGCCAAGTAGATCTCCCCTTAGTCTCCCTGGAGAGACTTGACGAAAAAGTTAAAGAAAAGATACCCCGTCCCATTCGGATCTATAACTTCTCTATTATATTTTAAAAGGAAACATCACTCAGCAATTGGTATTGGAACATTGCTGTAGAATGTCTCTTAAACCAAGGCTCTACCAAGATAAGTATAGAGCTCTCCACTGGCCTTATGATATTTGAAAAAGTCTTACTAACCCGCGTCCGATATCTCCATGACGGAGATCCATATTTTTGTTTACCTCACAACCTCATGGTTCTTCCACTCTTGTGCCATTACCCAAACCCCTTGAAGGAGGGACCTATAGACGAAAAACCTCCGGTACTTTTATCTGCCAAACCCGATACACTTTCTACTCATGTCGATATAAATTTAAAAAAAGCATGGTTCTATTTTGATAAACACATCAAACTATTAAAGTGTGCTCACAGACAGATCATTATGTCTCCCCAATCCAAACATCCTCTCATATTTTCGCCACGCAACCTGCCCAGAAAATATATCGGAATACAGTTTTAAGACAGCCTGGAAAAAAACACTACCTACATCATCAACTTTAGTGAAATCATACAGGACAATACTGAGGAGAATAAACTTCCATTCTTTACCTATTATTCTACACCGGAAAGACTTTAGACTCGATCAAGTTAAACGGTAAAATCAAGAACACCTATGACCGTAAGCTCAAAAAATAGATCATCATAAAATTGTACAAAGAAGATAGTACCTTCCAAGACTCGCTCATCCTAATTGATAAATCTTACTACATCCCTAGAGCCGATAAACATAGGGGGGGGGAGGTACTACCAAACCACCCACATCAAAGAAAGCCCGTACATGCTAATCTTTTTCAACAACATCTCACCTAACCATATCTACAACCCTAAAAAGAAAAAATTAGGCTTCGTAAGTGCTTTTATCAATCTAATAAAAGACGAAAGTTTCGACTTACGGCTATCTCAAAAAGTCCTACCTACCGTTTAAGGTTTTTACGCCAAAACAAATCAGATGGGGACATATTACCTTCCCCATTCGAGAGCTCTTTGAATAGGGTACGGATCAAAGTGTTAAAACCAGCAGAACGGGAACTCTTCATCTCAGCTGCCTCAGAGGATTCGATCGACTATTGATACAAACCGGCTGAGAAAACAACATAAGAAATAAAAAAATGGCATTTAAAATCACCAAAAAAGCATTCCCACCAAGCCGAGAAAATCAAACCATAACTAAAGAGGACCTATTCCCCAAAAAATTAGAGATCAGTATTCACAAAGAAAAACCGCCAGAGTTTTCATTACAAAGGATCAACGCTGTTGTAGTCCCAAACAAACCCGTATGGTTTGAATCTGAAACACCGATATTCTATATTAATACTTCCAAGGTAAAGGTATAAGGCAAAGGTATTACCAAAGTTGGTTTTTCAAATCGTCAGAGACAGCCTTCGGCTTAAAAATTTTGCCCTGGATTTTTCAAAGGAATTAGAAACTTCGTACAAAGTGCTTTTCGATACGGCTACTGTCGAGGATATTTTGGGGAACAAGAACGCAGCAATGATAAGTTTCAGCATCAAACTGTGAAAAAAAGTGACTATGGCAATCTAGATATCACCTTGCCTACTTTACTCAAAAAACCATTTTGGTTTCAACTTCTCCATAACAATTATGAGATTATCGGGGAATTCTACGGAAAAAAAACCAGTACATGCTTAGCTATTCGGAGCAAGGTACGTATCATCTGAGGATGATCGTCGACAAAAACAAAGATAAAACATAAAATCCGGTAGACTTCAAATTACGTAGGCAACCCAAGTCGATATATTTTTACGATAAAACAACCCGGATAAGGGCCTTTGGGAATATTCATGAAAACTAGACCTTTCCAGAATTATCATTAAATACCCTCAAGATCCGTAGATAAAAACCCACGATTATAAAAGCTCTTTGAAAATATACCCGTTCAGCAATATTACGATCAATGGACAATGAGATATTTATTCCACCGTCACCGATTTGGCTAAATTACGCGGCTGATCTACATTCTCACCCCGCATCAAGGCAATATGATAGGCCAAAAGTTGTAAGGGTATGGTAGTAACCAAGGGAGATAATGCTTCATCTACCTCAGGAACTTCTATCACATGGTCTGCTAATGCTTTGACCTGACTATCTCCTTTATTTATCACAGCAATAATCTTTCCTTTCCGGGCTTTAATTTCTTGGATATTGCTGACGATCTTTTCGTAACGTCCCTTTTTCGTCGCTATAATCACTACGGGCATATTTTCATCGATAAGGGCGATAGGACCGTGTTTCATCTCAGCAGCGGGATAGCCCTCAGCATGGATATATGAAATTTCTTTCAATTTCAGTGCACCTTCTAAGGCTACTGGGAAATTGAACCCTCGACCTAAGTAAAGAAAATTACTCACATCTTTATAGATCTCAGAGATTCCTTTAATTGTAAAATCTACCTCAAGCATCTCTTCGACCTTTTGAGGGATCAACTTTAATCCCTGACACAGCACTTGATAACGGGTGCTTTCCAATTTACCTCTATGCTTGCCTATTTTCAAAGCCAATAAGGTGAGTACGGCCACTTGTACTGTGAAGGCTTTGGTAGAAGCCACTCCGATCTCTGGGCCAGCATGGGTATAGGCGCCAGCATCTGTGAGACGTGTAATGGAAGAACCTACCACATTACAAACACCAAAAACGAAAGCATTTTTTTCTTTGGCCAATTTGACAGCTGCTAGGGTATCGGCAGTCTCACCCGACTGCGAAATAGCTATAACAATGTCTCTGTCATGTATAATTGGATTTCTGTATCTAAATTCTGAAGCATACTCTACTTCTACCGGCACACGTGCTAGTTCTTCAAACAAGTATTCTCCAATCAACCCAGCATGCCAAGACGTGCCACAGGCAATAATGATGATGCGTTTGGCTTGGACAAAACGTTCTTTATTTTCCCAAACCCCTGCCATAGAAATGATCCCTTTCTCTACAAGTAAACGACCGCGCAAAGTATCTAAGATAGAACGCGGTTGTTCGTAAATTTCCTTAAGCATGAAATGTTCATACCCTCCTTTTTCAATCTCTTCGAGATCCATTTGGAGCTCTTGTATAATAGGATTGACCTTATCATTGTCAACAATCTTACGCACATCGAGCTCTCCTTCACGCCTGATGACGGCCATCTCACCATCTTGTAGATACAATGCGTCTTTGGTATATTCAACGAATGGAGAGGCATCGGAAGCAACGAAATATTCACCTTCGCCAAACCCTATAGTTAAAGAACTTCCCAACCTCCCAACAACCATCTCATTAAAATTACCTCTCTCCATCACAACTATAGAGTAGGCGCCGACCACTTCATTCAGCGCTGTGCGGACAGCATCGGCTAAGGGAAGCTTATTTTCATCTTTAATGTATTCTATCAGATTGACTAAGACTTCAGTATCAGTCTCGCTTTGGAAAGTAAAACCTTTTTCTATAAGCATAGTCTTCACTACCTCATAATTTTCTATGATGCCATTGTGGATCAAGACCAATCTGCCAGAATTAGATGCATGTGGATGCGCATTTATGTCATTCGGCACCCCATGAGTAGCCCAACGAGTGTGTCCTATGCCAATAGTAGATCGGATATCATAGGCTACAGCTTTTTCCTCAAGTCTGGATACCTTACCTTTGGTTTTGACTATAGTACAGAGCTCATCGCGAAGGAGGGCTATGCCTGCACTATCGTACCCACGGTACTCGAGCCTTTTGAGGCCATTGATCAAGATCGGATATGCAGCTCCATCTCCTAAATAACCTACTATACCACACATATACTTGTTATTTCAACCTGCTGAAGTAGCTTTTCAACCCACCTGTTCTAGAACAGCTTCTTTAAAAAGTTGCTGATAGGCTAGAACTATTTCCTCCACGGAAATATACTCCAACACCTTGATTTTGTTTTCTTCTATATATGTTTCGATCTCCTCAAGCAAGGGCCCATCTCCTTTGATGACACCATCAGCAAAGTCCATGCACAACTTAGTAAGGTTGACAAAATTGGGTTGCTCGAGAAGTTTTAAATATTTGGGTCTGATTCCGTCAAATCTTACTTTTTTGATGATATTTTTATTCAAAAAACCCTCAAAAGGTTGGTCGTAAATAGAGGCTACAACTTTAGCATCTTGATATATGGGGTCATTTTTATAGTAGACTTTGACATATAGTGGAATCAAGGCACTCAACCATCCATGGACGTGGATGATATCGGGCACCCAATTCAATTTTTTAACAGCTTCGAGAACACCTTTTGTAAAAAACAAAGCTCTTTCGTCATTGTCAGAAAAAAATCGTCCGTCTTCATCTTCGTAAATGGCCTTCCTTTTAAAGTACTCTTCATTATCGATAAAATAAACTTGTAAGCGGGAATCCGGGATAGAAGCTACTTTAATCAGCAGAGGTTGATCCATATCATTGATGATGAGATTGATCCCTGAGAGACGGATCACCTCGTGCAATTGGTGACGGCGTTCGTTGATTATACCAAAACGGGGCATAAATATTCGTACATCATTACCACAGGCGTGGATGACTTTAGGGGCTTTTGAAGCTGCAATGGAAAGAGGGGTTTCAGAAGAATAAGGACACAGCGCTGAGGAGATATACAATATACTTTTACCCTTCATTTGTTGAACAAGATTAATAATAATGAGAAAAACAAAGGTACGGAAAATAATTCAACTTTCTTTTATTCTCATATAATTTTATATGTTTTATTTTATTTAATTTTTCTATGCAAATTTTTAATTATATTTCGGAACTCAGGAAATACCTGGATCAAAAAACACCCAAAACCTTGGGATTTGTCCCAACAATGGGCGCCTTACACCAAGGACATTTATCTCTGGTACGAAGTGCTATCGAGAAAAATGATCTCACTGTATGCAGCATTTTTGTTAACCCAACTCAATTTTACGGGCAAGAAGATCTGCAAAAATATCCCTGTACGATAGAGGAAGATCTGAATCGGTTGGAGGATACGGGTTGTAATCTGTGTTTTTTACCGTCGATTAACGAGATCTATCCTCAGGGCGTAACACGTTTACGTTTTAATCCCGGCGGTGTAGACAAACAGATGGAAGGAACGCACCGTCCAGGGCATTTTGATGGAGTGGCTACGGTAATCCAACGTTTGTTTGAGATCGTGAGACCGACCAATGCTTATTTTGGAGAGAAAGATTTTCAGCAACTGTGCATCATTCAGGAATTAGTAAGGTTGTTGAAAATCCCTGTGAATATCATCGGACTGCCCATCGTCCGAGAGAAAGACGGCTTGGCAATGAGTTCCCGCAATCTAAATTTGACACCTCAATTTAGAAAAGAGGCTCCACGTATTCACCAAACACTCCTGCAGGTTAAAGCATTGTTTACTCAACGAACATTCCATACCATACAAAGTCACGTAGAGTATATTTTTTCTAAGTCAACCTTACGATTGGAATACTTCGTCATCGCTGATGAAGAGACGCTCAAACCCATGCAAGCGTTTGATACTTCCAAAAAGTACAGGGCATTCATCGCTTCCTTTGCTAGTGAGGTCCGTTTGATAGACAATTTGCCTTTACACAAACCAACTTAATTTTATACCTTATAAAAAATGAAATTCTTAAGTCAAAAGCCCATCGGACACATGTGAATGAGGTAGACATCAACTACATTCGCAGTATCACCATAGACGATACTTTGATAGAAGGAGCCAACTGCATTCAGGGTGAGAAGGTCGATGTAAACAACCGAGTATATTTTTCTACTTACGTAATATAAAGCGCACGTGGATCAGGGGATTTCGTATCGAATGGCCTAGCCAGATAGGTACAATTAGGAAATGTTTTCATCATACTCTCTTATAATCGTATGTATTTTGAGGTAGCTAAAAAGTTAAAACCTCGGATTATCTTCTCCGATGAGTAAACCAATTTATTGAAATGACCTTTTGAAAAAGTTTATCAATAAATACCTAAAGATCGACATCTCATTCATGATCACTGCAGGGATGATCTTCTGCTTTTCATCTACCTTTTCTCAACAGGAGATTGACAAAGTATGGATTTTAATCAGGCAACTTGATCTTCATTGATCCTTTTTGTTAGTCTTACTGGGCTCATTAGCCTATGTGAGTATAGCAGCAATCCGTTGGGGTTACTTGCTCCCGAGGCTATGAGACACGCCGTACTATGAGCTGTTTACTCTATGCTGTGGGGCTCACTTATCTGGGCAATTTCCTCGTCCCAAGATCGGGGAAATTCTTCCGTTGTACAGCACTTTATGGATCAGATGATGTGACTGTAGACTTATCTTTAGGCGCCGTTGTCTCGAAAAGACTCATAGAATTGATTCTACTGAGCATGATGCTGGGATTGAACTTTTGTTCTGAAATCAGAATTACTTTATGCATTGCTTCAGCCCATCCTCACATACAGTCGCCTCTCATCACGGACTATATTTTTCATACTGGGTTAGATTGTAACATTTGTTGCGTTGTGGATGCTGTTCAGAACACACATCGGACATAGCGAAGCATCCGATCCATTCCATACTCCTTAGCATAGCCTTCAATATTTTTATTCTCTTGAGCACATGTCTTTTCGTAAAGGACATCGATATCAAATTTTTTTATCGATTTTTTTAGCTTTAAAAAACGCCCAGGAGTTGAGCGTTGCATCTTATGGTAAACCTTTATAAGTTTGAGATAAGCCTTTTAAAAGCATATCTCAGCAGATCGATGATATGATTGTAGTCATCGGTAGGAAAGGCCGCTTTTTTATCGTTCCAGATATAATTGTTCAATCCCCCCCTTTAGCATGATGACTATCAGAGCTTACGATAATGGTGTAATCCTACAAGGCTAAAATACCTGCCGTAATGCTTCCCGGGACCTTTTTCTGCAGAAACCATATTAAGCGCTTTTCTTTGCGCAAATCCCATATCAGGTGCTTGTCCCCTACAACACAGTCCTCGGATCTTTTTAGATATAGGCCTTGTTCAATCGAGCGATTTCGAATGTGCCCAAAAGAGGCCCTCTTGTAAAAACATTTCTGCAAATAAACTCTCTTTCGCTTCTCATCCACAATTACTCTGATCAGAGTGGTGGGTCCATAGAAAAGCCGTAGTCTTGTATTTAGCAGTAAGACAGAAAATAATCAAAGACGCCTTCTTGTCGATTGTTCAAAAATCATCCCTTTGGCTTTGTCTTTTCATTGCCCGATAATAAGGTGGGCGTATTTGCTTTGATGCTCCCTTTTAATGTAGACCACTTCCTTCAAAAACTCCTGCGAAAGGTACTCCCCCTATTGTTCAAATAAGCGGTATAGATGTGACATACTTCAGAGTACGTGGAGATTTATACGAGAAACCGTCTATCTCCACTTGCTTATGAGTATCCTTGATATAATTTACCATAGATAAAGTGAAAGGTATAGCTAAGATTCATCAGCAAAATCATTCGATTATTAGTTCCTTTTATACCTAATGCTTAAACGCGTGATCTCAAAGTCTTCTTGGCTCACTCCCCTCCTCCATCTCATCCCTTACAAAAGTCGAGAGAGCCCACGAGAGACTTTAAATAGGCCTTTTAGTTCCCCGAGAAGGTCTTGATCCCTCTGAACAAAATCAGCGACCCTAAAAAATTATTCTTAATCTCTTTTTTGGTTACCTCGAAATACTTTTGGGTGCCGTCGAGGTGATTTTTTTTGACAAAGTCAGACAGGGATAATGGACATTTCTGCCGAGGTTATCGTGTAGCGCGTAAACAATATCATATAGCCTTGTTCAAAAGACAAGCGTTCACAAAAAGTAGCCATAGCAAAGGATTTTCTTGAACCTCTCTGCCGCCCGTAAGCAGGATGATGGGCTTGCTTGTGTTCTAAAATTCTCGGTATAGAGGTTTAAACTGGATCATATCTTGCCGTTTCTAACCATTTTTCTATCGGAATTAAACCTTTTTTTAACTTGATCTCTTGCTCACTCTTGTCCTTATAGCCAAATTTATTCTTCAAATAAAAGATAGCTATAGGAGTACTTTTGATCTCTACCATTAGGAGGTCTTCCACTATTTTACCTTCAAGAAGTGTTTCTACATTTTTTATAGAGTTCGCAACAACTTTTATCATCACTAAACTTCTCGTTGAGATAATTCCAGATAAATCTCTCTTGACAAGATATCTCAGAATCTTTCTCTCTCATCTTCTCCATAGCCATCACTGCAACTTTATCGAAATAATAATACCCCCCTTATACATTTATTCTCATCACCTATGAGATAAATTCCAGAGCCAATTCCTTGGTTCACTTTTCGACGTTCTTGTTTCCTTAAGAGTCAAACATTTTATTGAAATTTAAAATAATATTTATTAAAAAATAAAAATTACACTTTCATCTTTTTTTAAAGAAATCAATCCCTATTGAGTAAATAATACTTAAATACATATGCAAATTTTCCTACTGATTTTAGCTCATGGATAAAATATTTAAATTATTTCATGTAATCTTCATCTCTAATGCAATCAAGATTGTTTATAGTGGTTATTTTACCCCTCTCTATTACATAAGATTTTATTAAGAAAAGTTTAATGAATAGAACTCTATTTCGAAATACCTCTTAGAGGACTTTTTATCTCGACCTCTTGTAAAATTTTATTTATTTATTTATTTTTTACTATGATTATATTATTTTTTATATATTTATCAATAACTTATCTAACCTGATAGAAATAATAATATACTTGTACTTTCCAGTCTTGTTCTTGAAGTTTTTCCCCTACACTACTTTGATTTTCTATGAGTTTATTGGGTTTGATTTTAAGTTCAATCCCTAAACCGATATATTTTCCTCTAGAGATCGGTAAGATCAGATCAAGAATGTCTGCTCTTAAACGCATAATTTTGGCTATATAACCTTCAAAGGGAGTCTTTATAACCTCATTATGAGCATAAAAACAGAAAGCTTCCCGGTATTATAAATTGAAATAGTCAAAGACTGACGGGCTACATGCAATAGCTACTCAAGGCTAAATATTTATTGAATGCATTTACTATACCAACCTCCTATATTTAATTTAGTACAAAGATACACATAAATAAGGGTTAAGTGATTAATTAATATTAAAAATAATCTTATAATTATTAGTATATTTTTTTTCTTGACCTAAATTGAGATGTTGTTTCCATGGGATCGTCATGCTTCATAAAATCCGCTTTAAGGCTATTTATACCCCTTCTGATCGACTTTCCCCACAAAGTAATGTGAGGTAATATTATCTATGATCTCAGCCCCCTGGAAACGTTGAAATCTCACCATGCATTTGATCAAGTGTTCATCGTGTCGATGATGAGCTAAGTTCTATTCTAGATATCCCTCCAAGAAAGAACCGCAGCAAAAATAATTTCTCAGATAGTATATACTAAAAATTCTCCCACAGCCTTCTACCAGGATACTTTTGAAAATAAAGAGCATTTCATCGGCCTAGATATATTTGTCCTTGGTTTTCTAGAGCTTGGGCATAACCATTCTAAAGGCCCTCATATCGAGGGTAGATCCCCTTAAGACCACTTCATTACAAATGGCTGCCAGAGTACGCAAATAATTATTAATGAAATTGTTTCTCAAACCCTACCGACATTTTGCTGATCCTAAATTCGTTCATCAATGATCTATCAAAGAGGGTAAAAGGCGGCCCAGCCGGTCTGTAAAACTCTATAAAGGGGCGTAAGACCATTTCATAGTGTGTCCTTATTCTAGCTATTATTACCGGACCTTTTAAGTTACTATATGCGCATTTGGGAAAATGCGAAAAAGTCGGGCTCATAACGAGAATGCTTTTTGAGTATGTGATCAAAGATAGCATCAAAGTATTCCCAAGCATTGATAGTGACACGAGATAGTAATTTTTCCCAATCCAAGGCCAATTGATACAAAATCCCATATTGCGGATGGTAGCGTAAGGGTAGATTAGCATGCTTGTCCCATTAATTTTCGAGTATGTAAAACACAATATTTTTTTCTTTTATTTTCTCCCTTCTGATCACAGATGTCTTTAATCGAGAAAACTTACCCCCGCAGGCTTGTCTGATTTGTATAAAGTTATTCTGATTGTCATTTGAACAATTGGGCTAGGATTTTTCCTAGTAGAAGTGAGGAGTTTCCCGAGAATAAGAAAATAAAGAGAGGTGGGAATGGTTTATTAAATACACAATCAATTATTTTACATCTAATTATTTGTATAATACCTCAGAACTTATATTTAGATACAGCTGCTTTTGAGGCATTGTGTCTATTTGTTGAGGATATTCCCTACTTGTGCTTTTGAATTGGATCTCAAGTTACGAAGCGATCCTTCGATGATTGCACCACTAGCAACATAGATCAGGGCTGCAGAGATGTGAATCGCCATATATCGACACCTAAGAGTACAATTTTATTTATGAAATTTTAATAGTCTTACACGGAGAAACTCTTTGCTAAAAAAGGCTTTTCTCTTCAAATATAGATATTTTTCTTAAAATCTTAAATCATGGCTTTAAAGTTAAAGTTAAATTTTTATATCGATATATATTTTATATTATTATATTAAATATTATTTTTTTTAAAATTAACCTAAAGATCAATTTATATACCCCCTTGTCTTTAGCCCTTGTATGGGTGTCCCATATACGATTACGACCGGTAGCATAGTACAAAAAACTCGGGTTCAGTACAACACCTCCCAGTGGCAATCCTGACAATGACATTCGTATACTCTTTTTTGAAGGAGAGTTTACTATAATAGTTTATGATGAAAAGCGGCTTTGCAAATAGTTACTTGTGTTCAAATACACAGCCGTTTAGTGTTTTAGGATGTTTTATTTCGCAGTTGATTATATCAAGGCCACAGATGAGAATTTTCACCCCTTTGTGAAAATAGCTAAAGATTCATTTCATCATTAAGGCGTGACCTATTTTTATTTTCAAGATCTAAATGGATACATCATAGGCCTGAGGATAAGAAAAATATTCTTCTTGATTGAAAAACATTTATCTGCCTGCATAGACGGAGACCCTTTGTAAGGAGCGCTTGCAAGTGGTTTTGATTACATTTGCTCAAAATCGATCGATGACAAAATTTCTTCTTCTTGCTACATGTACAGGACTAGCGTTGGGTTTAGCCTGGCCTGCAGGAGATCAAGTAGGGTTGTTGTTCATCGGCTTTGTTCCGCTCTTGTGGGTAGTAGAACGATTAGGGGAGGCCCCCAGAAAATACAGTGGACTTTTAGTCTTTGTCTCAGCTTATTTAGCATTCTTCTCATGGAATGCTATAGCGATATGGTGGTTGCATTATGTGCGAGATCGTGACGGCTCATATATGTGGGAGGCCTATCTCCTGACCGTGATATGCAATTCGTTGTTCATGGCCATCCTATTCCGATGGTATACCTGGGCTAAAAAAAGATTGGGTACAGGTTTGGGGCAACTCTTCCTCCTCTGCGTATGGCTCTCTTTTGAAAAACTTCATTTCGAATGGGAATTTGCCTGGCCATGGCTTAACCTAGGCAATGGTCTGGCTAACCATCCACAGTGGATACAATGGTACGAATACACAGGGAGCTTGGGTGGGTCTCTGTGGATATGGCTTGTAAACTTGAGTTTTTTCAACATGCTTAAACGGTATCAAAAGACCCGAAATTGGGATCATCTTTACAAAAACCTTATTTTGAATACAGGTATGATCCTGCTACCCATCTTGATTTCTTACTTGATCTATGCAAACTACAATGAAAAGGGTCCTAGCTTTGAATTCGTCATCCTACAACCCAATATCGATCCATATACGGCTAAATACTCGACTCCACCTAAGGTGCTCACACAGCAACTTCTTGACCTGACTGAGCGCTCGATCACTAATACAACCGCTTTTGTCTTGGCTCCCGAAACAGCTCTACCAGGCAAGGGCGCAATATTATTACAAGGTCTGGCAGAGGACAGTAATGTAATGATGATCAAAAGTTATATGAAAAGATATCCTGAGTCGGCCTTCATCTCGGGTTTAGAATTGTTTTCCGTTTATCTCAACAAAGAGACTGCCAGCAAAACCTCTTCATTGATCCCAGGAGGTCAGTTTTGGGTTGACGTATTCAATTCGGCTGTACAGATCGATACTACTGATACCTTTCAGTATTATCATAAATCCAAACTTGTACCGGGTGTAGAGATCTTTCCATATAAAAAGATATTCAGGCCTTTGGTCGGAAATTTATTATTCGATTTAGGGGGAACGGTCATAGGGCGTACTCCCCAAGATGAACCCTCTGTCCTGACTCATCCCGGCAAGAAGATTAAAACCGCTCCGGTGATCTGTTATGAATCTGTTTTTGGTGAATACATCAGTCAGTTCATTCAACAAGGAGCACAATTCATCTGTATCCTTACCAATGATGGATGGTGGGGCACTTCCGATGGTCACAAACAACATTTGGCCTATGCCCGGCTGCGAGCTATCGAAAACAGAAGAGCGATCGCACGGGCAGGCAATATAGGTGTCTCAGCTTTCGTCAACCAGAGAGGTGATATCATAGCGAGTCTTCCTTATGGTAAAGAAGGTACTTTGAGGCAAAGCATCCGAGCCAATAGTGAGAAAACCTTTTATACACTTTATGGTGATGTTATTGCACGAATAGCTTTGCTGCTAGGCGGCGTGCTCTTTGCCTATGCCTTAGCACACCAACTGATGGCGAAGAGATAAGATTTGGAAATATATAGTAGAATACTATCCTTTGGAAATCAAAGCTTGATAAGCCCTACCTAAGTATTTTGCGATGTCTCCTGCGATGAGTGCTTCTTGACTCTGGCTTTGTACAGCAATATCCCCAGCCAAGCCATGCAGATAGACTCCTAAGATGCAAGCCTCCTTGGGTAGATAACCCTGAGCCAACAAGCCCGTAATGATCCCCGTGAGCACATCCCCACTACCGGCTGTAGCCATACCCGAATTACCTGTGCTGTTGAAAAAAAAATGACCTTCGGGTGTAGCCGTAATGGTATGTGCCCCTTTAAGTACGACATAAAATCCGTGAGTCATGGCAAAACCCCTCAATATATCGAGTTTTTGATCATCGTTTTTCCAACGGCCTACCAAACGAGAAAACTCCTTGGGATGTGGGGTCAAAATCGTACCCTTTGAAAGTTTTGAAAGCCATTGAGGATGATCAGATAATATATTAAGCGCATCGGCATCGACAACTAAGGGCACACGTATGTTGAACAAAAAACATTCGAGTGCTTGCACTGTTTGTGGGTCTTTGCCTAGGCCCGGTCCAATACCTACAGCTTCTATAGATAGGTCTATGGGCATATGGCTAATATGGTATATCTGCACATCAGTCAGCACAAGCACCTCAGGTACAACCGACTGCATAATTTGATAGCCACAGGCAGGCGTATAGACGCTCAGTTTTCCAATCCCGCTATGCAGACAACCCTGAGCACTAAGCACCACTGCCCCAATCATGCCATAACTCCCTCCGATTATCAGACCATGACCGAAGCTCCCCTTATGCGAATTTTTTTTACGTAACTTGTATATCGATCGGACCAAGGGGCCATCTACATAAATATACGGCGTATCCAAGTTTTCAGAAGCCTGAGGTGGCCAGCCGATATCAATTAAATGCCAAGTACCAATATATTCAGCAAATTCAGGTAACATAAAAGGAAGTTTGAGCGTCCCGAAACTCAAAGTATGGTCGGCCCGGATGATGCCTTGAGTATTTGCGGATGACCTATCCGCAAAGAGACCTGAAGGGATATCGATAGCAATGGTATGGAGATATTGTCCATTAAGATGGTTGACGAGATCGGCCCAATAAGCTTGCACTGGACGGCTAAGCCCCACCCCGAAAAATGCATCGATGAATATCCCTCCCTGATCGGGAGAAGGAAATGGATCCCCTTCGTGCAACTCACTCACCGAACGATTCATCGTCCCAAGCCGATCCAGATTGGTTTGAAACGCTTCAGCGCAATGGACCGAGACTCGGGCGATACAAACCCGCACTTGGGCACCAACTTCGAGAAGCATCCGTGCCAGGGCTAAACCATCACCACCATTGTTACCTAAACCGACCAGCATGAAGAAGTGCTGTTCTGCTGGCTCATAACGTGCAACGATCCAGTCGAAACAGGCTCGGGCAGCCCGCTCCATCAAATCGATCGAGGTGATGGGTTCATGTATGATCGTATATTGATCGGCTTGCCTAATTTGCTCAGAAGAGAGGATTTTCATTTGGCAATATTCTGATAAGAGCTCAAGATTCCTTTTATCAGAAACGAGCTGAATCCTTGATTCTCTATTTAATTCAAACCGGTGATGATACAGCCCTTTGGCGTGATAACTTTATCAATTTTTTCTTCTGGATACAAGTCATTTTTTATCAATAAGTCTACGGATACTTTTACGATCTGATTGACGATTTTAGAAACGATATCTGCATCGAATACAATTTATACACCATCTTGCACGAAGGTACGGATAAATCGAAATACAAAATCAATACCACAAACTCGTAGGACTATAGCAACTTTCATCAGCTCTTCACTCACCTCTACCACCTCTCCTAGAGCACTTCATATATTCTTTGACCACATTCTAATGATGCCAAACTGTCACCTCAGTACAAATACAAATGAGAGATTCGTGCGTGGCGATGACTATATTAGGTATGGCTCGAAAAACAGGGATGTTTACACCGGTTATCTGTTTCAATTGGCTCAAAGAAAACTTATAGCCACTGAAAACCAACAGATGTCGGACAGGGTCTAAAACTCATCATCGCCAAGATGATGAGCTCAACATTTCTCACAGTCTCTACATTATCTTTGGTAACGAATATATCCTTTTTTTTCTCAATGACTGTAAAAGTCATACCCAATGCCGAGTATTTATAATATTTTCAAAAGCTAGCCCAGAGGCTAATAAACCTTTGATAATAACAGTACCTAAATTGCTAGTTTCCAGTATCACAAGCTTTTTCATATTGATCTTATTTTAATTAAAAATAAATCAAGGTGATCAAGCCATTGATAAATAATAACTCAAAACGAAATTTATAAACTTCACCAGATGAAATGGCAAAATATTCTAGTAATTGGCTCAAAAGCCAACTCAATACAGGGGCCAGCAAGCAGACCCAGATCACCAGGAGGTGATCCTTGAGCTTATATCACGTCAGGATACCGAAAAGCGAAGAGCCCGAGTAGTGAACCTTAAGTGGTGTAACCCACTAAGGTAAAAATCACGATTACCACCGATTTATCATCGATGCATTTGAAAAGCATGACCAACAACAAAAACAAGCATGTAAAAATCAAATAGACTAGGAGATGTGCCTTGGTTTTCTTATGTTCATCCAAATCTTTACGACCCTGTAAGTCCAAGATATCGATCGAAAAAGAAGAGCGGTCAAGTCAGTGATAGCCCAATCTGCACTTAGAAACAAAGCAGAAACCAAAACAATGACGAAGATCCACGAAAGATAGGCAGGCACATATTGTAGCGCAACTATAGAGAAGATATCATTACCAATAGCTATTATACCCTTATAATCAGCAAAGAACTGCAAACCATCCAAAAACAGGAAAAGGAGATTCACCGCTAAAATAATAAAACAAAAGACAAGCATATTTTTTTTTGTGAATTCCTAATGTTGTCTACACTGATGTTTTTCTACATCATTTTATGATCGAGTCCCGTCATTACAATAGCAATAAACATCCCACCGATGAATGGCTTGAAAAAATTGTTTACTGGTAAGACCTACATTTAGAAGATCTCGGTATAGCCTCTCGCATACATTATCCGAAAAACCTCACCCACATAGAGCTGTAATGCCTTGAGGATATAAATGGTGAAAACGACCAAAGCCGTCATCATAAAGAAAATCTATAAGATAAACTATCTGTCCAAATAATAGTCTCCCCCCCCTTTGAAAATTCACAAGAAGATCATCAGTAGAATGACGCAACTTGTGAAGAGAAAAGAAAATTCCATCTGGAGAAAAAGGAATATTTACAAAATATTAATCACCAGATACACACGTAGTGGTGGCACCCCTCCAACGCCCCGAGAGATTATGAAAAAAAATGCTCCTGTCTTGTAAGAGGCCTGGCTAAAGCCTCGTTTATAGATATAAGTCAAATACAAACGATAGTAAAACGGTAGCAATACCAAAGCAATGACTACATATCCCAAGAGATATCCCAGGACAATATTAATATACTCAAATCCGGATCGTCATACCAGCCCTGGGGTAGAGACAAAGATTACCCTCGATATGGAGGCATCAATCATACCAAAAATTACTAGAAACCAGTGGCTACTGTTATTATCGATAAAAAAATGTGTAAACTAACCTTTCTAGAAGTTAAATAGGAGACCCCCTAGAAAAATTAATAAATAAGCCTCGAGAAACCACAAAATCATTGTTGCATCCAACATACATATGAATTCAATAACAGGATCACAAGTACTACATTTGATACCATGAATTATACAAGCAAATTGCTCGAACAAGCCATTCATGATATGTCACAACTCCCCGGTTATCGGGATACTTACAGTCTTGCGGCTGATATTGCACCTGCTGCAGAATTCGAAGGAGAAAACACAAACCCTCACTTGCAAACCTGAGATCGACTCATCGATAAAGTCAACCATTACAGGAAATACCATAACATATCTAATCGGGAAATATGTAAAATCTGTACCAAGCCGCAACGTGACGGACAGACGATCTGTGTAGTGTAAAATGTGCGCGATGTTATGGTTATAGAAAATACTGGCCAATATCGAGGAGTATATCACGTTTTGGGAGGTAAAATCTCTCCGATAAATGGGGTTGGCCTGACTAAATTAAATATTACAACACTATTAGAAAAGCTCAAACAAGGAGGAGTCACCAAAGTTATTATTGCTATGAGTAATACTATAGAGGGTGACACTACCATTTTTTACATCTATAAGCAAATCAATGGCACTTCTATAAAGTTATCAACCATAATTAGCTAAGGCTGTAGGAGATGAATTCAAATACGTCGATTTAGTCACCTTAGGACATTATATACGGTATCGGGTACCCCCCATGAAGAGATATTTGGAGAGAGCAACTGTAAGGTCTCCCCCATTCGAGTGACTTATTTTGTATCAGACCCAGTTCGATCTGAGAGAAGAGACAAAAAAGTGATTAAGCATTATCTTTGATGCGGCATAAAATATTCATATGTCTGAATATCATCTGATCCTCCCTGCCATGGGCGAAAGTGTAGCTGAAGCAACTATCGTTCGTTGGGTCAAAAGCGAAGGGGACACCATCAAAGAAGAAGACATTTTGGTAGAGATCGCTACTGATAAAGTGGATTCAGAAGTTCCTTCACCTGTAAGCGGCATTCTGAAAAAGAAATTATTCGCTCCTAGCCAAGTGGCCAAGGTAGGCACACCGATTGCCGTATTGGAACTAACTGGCGAAGTCGTTCAAGATGAAGTTGTGAAAAATCCTGCTATAACAGCGCAAAAAAAGACTGAAACCTCAAGGCAGTCGTTATTACCCAATGAATTGTCTAAAGAAGAACCAACCAAAAACCATAGAGGGCGGTTTTATTCACCTTTGGTGCGTAGCATTGCTCAGAAAGAGGGTATCAGTCAAACCGAACTAGACCGTATACCAGGCAGTGGCAAAGAAGGCCGTCTGACGAAGGACAATCTATTAGCCCATCTCAACCCCCCCACCTCGGATGCATCCTCCAGCCCATTGACTACTCCCCCATCGGCTAAAGCAGTCACCATTTCCAGCCGAGATGAAAGACACGAAATCATTGAGATGGATCGAATGCGTAAGATCATCGCCACACATATGGTCGATAGCCGACGCACTGCTGCTCATGTAACGTCTTTCGTAGACGCCGATGTGACTCATATCGTAGAGTGGAGAGAAAAACTCAAGGAACATTTCAAGCAGCGTACCGGAATCAGACTGAGTTTCATGTCCGTCTTTGTACAAGCAGTGGTGAAGGCAATCCAAGATTTCCCAATGATCAACATCTCCATAGAAGGCGATACCATCATCAAAAAGAAAGAGATCCACATCGGTATGGCCACGACACTCCCCAATGGCAACCTCATCGTTCCGGTGATCAAAACCGCAAATGCTTACAACCTGAATGATCTGGCTGGCATCATCGATGATCTAGCCAAACGTGCCCGCTCAAATCAACTCCAACCAGACGAGATCCAAGGTGGTACGTATACGATCACCAATATTGGCAGTTTTGGCAATATATTGGGTACACCAATCATCCATCAACCACAAGTGGCCATTATGGCTGTAGGTGCCATACAGAAAAAGCCTACTGTAATCGAAACTTCAGAAGGAGACCTCATCGGCATACGTCACAAGATGTATCTATCGCATTCTTATGACCACCGTGTGGTAGATGGAGCCCTAGGGTGTGGTTTTGTCAAACGTGTAGCAGAGTACTTAGAAGATTTTGATCCTAATACGGAAATATGCACCCCCCCCCTTGTCAATAGTAGTGCTGTAGAGGAAATAAAAAAGTACCCCTCATCACTTTCATGTTTTTGAACTTGAAAATTTATCTTAAGGGACTCGAATATCAAGAGTTTTGTTCTGACCAATCTAGTCCTCCTATTTCAAGTTTTTTGATAGGAGTTCTGAAGTTAAAATCATCCAACTCAGCTGAATATTTTTTTTAATCCCCTACAGGGCGGGGAGTATTATTATCGGCTGTCACTAATAAAAACGAGGTGGATGTCATTCTGTCTATACGTTTTTTCAAACGTTTGGTATCAAACCAAGCACAAAACCCACGCCTCAGAGTTCGATTCTCCTTTGCAACAGAATTTGAATCAGCAAGTAGTCTACAGAATATTTGATGGCATAAAAGGTAGAGTCTCTTTTGTTGTATCAGTTCCTTCAATACCGATTGTACCCCCTAATACATCATCATTTATGGCTTTAGCTTCAGTCTCTATCAGGTGGTATGTTTCTGAGGAACGCATCCACATGAGGTCTCCAGTAAATCTTGATTCTATAGAGAACTTTTTTAAGTTGGTATAAGCATCAACTTCTGGATTTAACTTTTTTTTCAGGATTATTAAATATTTATCACCTATAAGTCAGTATCAGGTACCTTTTCGTATAAGGAGAACCAGATTATTTTAAAGACCTCGCCGACTTTAGGTCCGCCATATTCCTCCTTACTCTCATATGAGAAAAAAAACTATAATCCGTCATGTTTCTTGCACTTACTATTGGCTCCCCACATCACTTCAGAGAGTTTTATCCCGGACGAGTGATATGAATCAATGGATTGGCTCGTAAACCATACTTCTTTATGGCTGAAGATCCGTCCGGATTAATGGTCTCTTATACTCCCCAGTCTATAACCTATTATCAGTCCGGTCATAAACGATATTTCCTTGAGCATCTAGAGCATAGATAAAATAGATCAGTGCGATATCATGTGCTCATGAAAAAGCATTGCATAACATCTAGTTTCTACCGCATTTCTTTGAGGATATTGGTATAAAAGAAGGTTTCGGCTACTTTGAGCCACGCCCTTCAGATCCTGATCCAGGTCTATACGGACCGTGATGCGGTCAAAACCAGACTTAGCTATGATTTCCTCCTGTTTTAAAATGCCCTAAGGAGAGGATATACCTAGTATTTTTACTCCCTCCTAGTATATTCAAAATATGTTCTTAATAAATTTTATTTTTATACAAGGTTTCATTTCAATCGTCTTTGTAGAGGAGTTAAACTTCGAGGTTTAATCGGTCTATTTTGGGATCTACCAATGACTCTCCTTTTGGGATTTTATAGGCACTGTATACTAATTTTTCTATCAAATTATCGTAATCCAATCATCCTTTTTTTCCCTTGTGGTTTTTATCGCATCTTTCCTCCCTGTTCTAATTGTTGAGTATATAGGAATTTCTCATCGCCATCCAGTAGACTTCGTAATATTCTTTCGGATCGGTAATGATATCATATTATGCCAACATCCTTTGGTTGAATTTCACACTTGAGTATAAGGTGATGAATATCCCCCCCTTCTTGCCTTTTTTGATAGTTATGATAATCGTGTTCAAGCCACCTGAATAGGGCTACTCCATCGGGTACGATGTGAGTGGTTCTGCCGTTGCACTGATCGATCCGATGCCCTCTAATCATGGTAGGAGGGTACTGGATATTTTCTGGTTGACCGAATTCATGTATGATTTAGAATCCAACCACTCTGCTCTCTAGACTTTTAAAAACGTTGGGTATCTTAGACTTATTGCAATATATCTTTATACACGGTAGACACGGAGCCTGTGATGCCTCTTTTTTTGGGCACCATAGACCTACTCTACGGCTACTACTTCGACCTACTTGAGTGCTTAATTCTTTTCCAAGGGGCCATATTTACACCGATTACTCCGAAGAAGCCCGCTTTGTCTTTGACTGATTATAGAGCGATAAATAAAAAATTAAATTCATCGCCTGTTTGAACTGTGAAGGTGTATCGTCCGGCATCATCTGTGATCGATCGTATGGTTTTATCAACGACTTCTACAATGACTCCGCCTAAGGAATTGCCGTCAGGATCGGTAACCTCACCCCATATACATTCACCTCTGCCAGTGCAGAGTAAGTAGTTAAAAAAATGGTAAATATAATAAAGTAATAAACCTTACATACATATTAACAATAAGTTGACAATAAAAATTATAGATTTATTATTAATTTTTTAATATAAGTATATTTATTTATTAATAACCTATATTTTTTACTAACTTATTGATTGGCATAAATAATTCTTTATATATTATATAAATCACTGTAAAACAGCAATTAAAACATATCACCTATCCTTTATTTCTAATATTTGATCGGAAAATTGGAAATATTTAGTCTTACAGACCTATTTCTATAAAATGAAAAATGCTTAAGAACTTTATCCGATGCTATTATTCATGAGTGCCTAAAAGAAAGGATATATTTTTACAACGTTCTGTTTACGGTGACTTCTTCATAGGCTTCCATCACATCACCGATCTGTATATCATTATAATTTTTGATCCCCAATCCGCATTCGTAACCTTTGGCTACTTCTTTAGCATCGCCTTTAAATCGTTTTAAGGAATCTAGTTCTCCATTGTGTATGACGATACCTTCACGAACAAGTCTTACTTTGGCATGGCGTACCATCTTACCTTCGGTGACCATACATCCAGCAACGGTACCTACTTTAGTGATCTTAAATACTTCTCGCACCTCGGCACCGCCGAGTATTTGCTCTCGCATTTCGGGAGATAGCAAGCCTTCTATGGCTTCTTTTACGTCGTTGATAGCATCGTATATGATGGAATAAGTACGTATTTCTATGTCTTCTTTTTCAGCAATATTTCTAGCCCCTATAGCCGGTCGTACATTGAATCCGATTATGATGGCATCTGATGTGCCGGCTAATAGCACATCGGATTCGGTAATTTGCCCAACACCTTTATAGATGATGTTGACCATTATAGAGTTTGTAGAGAGCTTTTGCAATGCATCCGAAAGGGCTTCTACTGAACCGTCTACATCTCCTTTTAAGATGATCTTAAGTTCTTTGAAATCTCCTAAGGCGATACGTCTTCCTATCTCATCGAGTGTTAGATGTCTTTGAGCCCGGATATTTTGCTCTCGTTGAAGTTGCTCTCGACGAGAAGCTAGTTGCTTAGCTTCTTTTTCATCTTTGAAGACTTTAAATTTGTCTCCTGCCGTAGAGGCTCCACTTAAGCCCAATATGGTGACAGGTTGGGATGGTCCGGCTTCTGGAATGGGGTTTCCACGTTCATCTAAGATGATCTTCACTTTGCCGTGATGGCTACCTGCCAATACGTAGTCACCTGCTTTGAGCGTACCTCCTTGTATGAGCATTGTTGTAACATAGCCCCTGCCTTTGTCTAGGGTAGCTTCGATGATAGTGCCTAAGGCTGGCTTTTCTGGATTGGAATTGAGGTCTAACATCTCGGCTTCTAGAAGTATTTTTTCTAATAACTGATTGACACCAGTACCTATTTTGGCTGATATTTCTTGAGATTGGTACTTCCCCCCCCATTCTTCTACTAGAAGATTCATGCTGGCGAGTTGCTCACGGATTTTATCTGGTTGTGCTGTAGGCTTATCTACTTTGTTCAGGGCAAATATCATCGGTACATCAGCTACTTGAGCATGACTGATAGCTTCCTTGGTCTGGGGCATGATTTGATCGTCTGCATCGATGACTATGATGACGACATCGGTGATCTGTACACCACGTGCGCGCATGGCTGTGAAAGCTTCGTGGCCAGGTGTATCAAGGAAAGTGATGTGTTGGCCTTTTTCAATGGTCACACTGTAGGCTCCTATGTGTTGTGTGATACCTCCAGCTTCTCCAGCAATAACGTTGGCATTTCTGATATAGTCCAATAAAGAGGTCTTACCGTGATCTACGTGTCCCATGATGGTGACCACAGGAGGACGGGGCTTGAGGTCTTCTTCCGCATCTTTTTCTTCTTGGATGGCTTCTTGTAGGTCTACACCGACAAACTCTATGCTATAACCAAATTCGTCTGCCACTAAGGTGATTGTTTCTGCATCAAGACGTTGATTCATTGTAACCATGATGCCTAGGGACATACAAGTCAGGATTACTTTGGTTTCGGGTATGTGCATCATAGCGGCTAATTCGTTCACTGTAGCGAATTCAGCTACTTTCAGTATCTTGCTTTGCTCTTCATTGATTGCGCTTTGAAGGACTACTTTTTCTCTTCTAGATTGGCGTTTTTCTTTTCTGAGCTTTGACGCTCTAGATTTACCTCCTCTTGAGCTGAGTTTTTCGAGGGTTTCTTTGATTTGTCTCCCGATCTGCTCATCTGTAAGTCCTTTCCCTAAAGATCTCCTTTTAGACTTCTGATGAGTTACCGTTTTGGGACTAGCAGGGCCTTGACTAATTTTCTTTGTACTGTGGGGTATACTTGCAGAAGAGGGTTCCTGTTTTCGTGAAGTGATATCTTTAGTTTCTTCAAATGTGATTTCTTTTTTGATGCGTTTGCGTTTTTTCTTATGATCGTCAAAAAAGGTGGTAAATTTTTTTCTTTCGAATTGAGATAGATCTATTTTATCTCCAGTGAGCATTAGCCCACTGAGTTTTCGGTATTCAGTCTTAATATGTTGCGGTTCTTCTTGCGCAACTATAGGCTTTGAAATGTGGATAGGAGGCGCTGGAGTTGGCTTTTCCTCATTGGGTGAGATTGTATCTTGCTGGACTACTTTAGTATGTATTCTTTCAGTTGGTTCTTGTATGAGAGCATCGATGTTTTTTTTCTCCTGAGGAGATATTGAGACAGATGTTGTTTTTCTCTCGGCTTTTTCAAGAGACCTATTCTCGTATTTGAGCACTTGGAGGTCTAGTTTCCCCAGTGTCTTGGGGTCAATGATTTCGTCTACTTTGGCACGAATGAGTTCGGGCTCAGGCGGTTTTTGCTCTTTGACTTTGGATCGCAACAATTCTTCACGTATTTGTTCTTTTTCTTTCTTTTTCTGCAAAAAAATCTTTTCAGAAGCATCTCGTACTTCTTTGTCTGATCTAAATTCTTTTACCAGGAGCTGGTATACGACTTCATCCACTTTACCATTGGGATTACCTTCTATTTCGATCCCCTGAGCATGTAAGAAGTCTACTACCCTCTGTAGAGAAATATTAAATTTTGTCAATACTGTTTTTAATCTGATATTATCAGCCATAAAAAATGGGTCTATTGTAAAAAACTATCAAGCCTTACAAAAATAGGGGTTTAACACTATACTCGGAAAAAATGAAATGATCTCATCTAATATTATTCTTCAAATTCTTCGTTTAATATATTGAAGACTTGTTCTATAGTCTCTTTTTCAAGGCTGGTACGCCTTACGAGGTCGTCTACATCGCAATCCAATATTGATTTGGCTGTGTCGAGTCCGATCTTGTGAAAGGCTTCGATGACGTGTGGTTCTATCTCGTCAAAAAATTCTGTTAGCTCTACGTCATCATCATATGGCAAATCTCTGAAAATATTAATCTTATAACCGGTGAGTTGGCTGGCTAAACGAATGTTTTGGCCACCACGCCCGATGGCTTTGGATATCTCTTCAGGCTTGACGTATACGGCGGCAGATTTATTCTCTTCATCGATTTCCATCATAGAGACTTTGGCTGGGCTCAATGCCCGAGTGATGTAGAGCTGATTATTGGAGGTATAGTTGATCACATCGATGTTTTCATTTCTCAATTCTCTTACTATGGGATGTATCCGAGAACCTTTCATACCTACACAGGCGCCTACGGGGTCTATACGGTCGTCATAGGACTCTACGGCTACTTTGGCTTTTTCGCCGGGGATACGAGCTACTTTTTTCACTGTGATCAACTTATCAGCTACTTCAGGGATCTCTAATTCGAAGAGTTTTTCTAGAAATTTGACATCACTTCTCGAAAGTATGGCTATAGGCTTGCCGTCTTTCCAATCGACCTTTTTCACTAAAGCAAATACTGGGTCTCCTTTACGGAAAAAGTCATTGGGGATTTGTTCCTGTTTGAGTAAGATCATTTCATTCTGCTCATCGTCTTTCATGATGATTTGTCTAGGTAAGATGTGATATACCTCTACATGGATAACTTCTCCAAGTTTGTCTTTAAACTTTTTATAAATACTGGTATTATCGTACTCACTGACTTTAGAAATCAAATTTTGTCTGAGTGACAAGACGGCTCTTCTACCGAGATCGTCCAGCGCTACCTTTTCAGTAACCTCCTCGCCTATTTCGAAGTCAGGTTCTATCTTCCTGGCGGCTGATAGGGCTATTTGAGCATTTTCATCTTCTACTGTGCCGTCTTCTAAGACGATACGGTTTCTCCAAATCTCCAGATCACCTTGACCTGGGTTGACAATGATATCATAGTTGTCTGAAGAACCATATTTTTTTCGTAGTACTCCACGTATGGAATCCTCCAATATGGCCATAAGGCTCATCTGATCTATGTTCTTTTCATTTTTAAAGTCTGCGAAAGAATCTATCAATGCTACATGGTCCATAATTGATAATTTTGACTTAAAACTTGACCAACACTTTTTTAGTTTGTGCTCTATCGTTATAGAGGATGATATACTGTTTCACTATCTTTTTTCTTCCTTTTTCTTGGATTCTGGGAAGGTGCTCGGCCTGCTCTAAGGTTATTTGTTTTTCATCTTCTTCTTCCAGAAGACTTCATAATACATACTTCCCTTGGTGAATACCTCAAGCGTCATCCCACTATTTTTCAAATATTGCCTGTGTATTTCAAAGGTTCGCTTCCTCCTGCTGAGGAAACTTCTTCTAAGGAATAATCTTCTGCGTCGTAATAAAAATTCTCTTCTAAATGACGGATGATATTCGTACAATCTTTTAGAGATACACCTTGATCGTCATCTAAGCGAATGTAAATATTATTCCGAGAAGTGATCGATAAATCGATCAAAAATAACTCGGGAAATGCATCCAATACACCTTTTAATGAGGCTTCTACTCTTTGTCTATCCATATGATCGATATGAAAAATGAGGGCTTCCGCCCTCACCTGCACTTACATCGACTAACCTACTCTGGGCAAATATAAGAATTATTATACAATACCTTTCAAGCTAAATTATAAATCTCCTATGGGGATTGGATCACGATCACTGTTGAGGGGGATTCTCTCGAACGTATGGAGTTTTCACAGACGATACTTCCTACAACCTAAATGGATCTGCATAGATAGATGTTTATATTATTCACGCGACGAATTTTTTTCTGAATCGGATCTGTATTTCCAAAGAAGACTTCAAAAATTTAGTTTGAAGATTTCACCTGGTAGCACATATTTTCAATAGGTTATGGTCTGAAGTCTCAGAGATCCCCTGCGGGGAGATGATTAGTTATGAAATGCTTACTTATAGAATCGGTAATATAAAAAAACTCATACTATCGCGCAAGCCAATGCCAAAAATCTCATTGCGATACTCATCCATTGTCACCATGTCATTGGCAAAGCAGGCCAACTCATCGGCGATGCCTGGAGGCTTGAGCACAAATAATATTTGTTGAATCTAGAAAAAGGGATGCTCCCGTTGAGGTTTTTTTTTTGAGGAGTGTGCGTAGTGATGTACTGTATTTACTTTATCAACTCCACTGTGTATACTGGCTCAGACCGAGTACCTCTTTCCTCTATCGGAGAGGGACGCGCGTTTATTTTTGAACTAAAAACTAGGCCGGATATAGCCCATATAGAACAGTCCTAAGTATTTCCCGTCAGGATCTTCATGAAAGAAAACTTATAACTTTATTATCACAGTAGGAGTGCTCCAATAAAAATAGATCCCTAAGGCAGTACAAGTGAGTCACATGTTTTGTACAGCCATGGCTACTGATATACAATTTCTTTCCATGAGAGTACGAGCTGAAAAACTTTCATAAAAATGATAATCAAACAGGGTGTCCAGAGGATATTTATCCGAATATTTTTAATTTTTTTATGGGCATTATCGGCGTTTTATACAAGAATTTCATCGACTAAAAATCTGCCAGGTTTTTTCTAGCATTACCTTGAATCACTTTGAACCACCATGGCTCAATCAATTTATGTGAATGAGCCCAATGGGCATATGTCAAGATCTCTTCGACAACTTCCCACTAAATCTCTCTTTGCGAGAGGTAATCCGGGGGGGGGGATGTATAGCCCCACCTTGTGCAGATGATCTCAATTATTGTATAGCAATAGTTTTCCGATGTCATACTTCGAATTGCTATTTTCTGTAATAAAATTTAAAAATGTACATAAACATCTTACGAATATCCCTGGCAACCATATACATTTCTATGGTCGAGCGATAGAAAGAAATGTACAATTTATTCAGCCTTTCAAGCTAAATTTGTCTCAGTTTTTAAAACATATCTATGGAGAAACCAGCAATATACCTAAACGATCAAAGCGGATGGCTTGAAGGATTCATCCAAAGCCTAGGGTTTGGCTCAAGGGTGAGCACAACTATCGTCATTTTTATTAAGTTGTTATTCTTAGCCTCATTATTAGGTATTTTGTCTTTTGCCTTCAAAAGAGTAGTGCGTTTCATTGGAAAACGCATCGTCAGTTCCACTCCTTTCAATTGGGACAATATCTTGTATGAAAATAAAGTGTTTGATAGTCTGGCCTATTTCTTTCCCTTGATCGTTGGCTCATCGGCTGCGGAAATTCTTTTCAATGCATACCCTCGGATGATTATCAATATCGAAAAGGTATTCAGCATCCTATTTGTTCTGATTGTTTTACAATTCTTGATCCGGATCATCGATTCAATCACAAAAATTGCTACCAGTGAAAACAACCACCGGACCATTGCTGTACGTTCCTTCTCGCAACTATTGAAGATATTTTTCACAACGCTTTGTGTATTGATTATAATCTCAATACTTTACAACATCCAACTAATGGCTATTTTAACAAGTCTGGGTGCTGTGACAGCTATCATCGTATTGGTCTTCAAGGATACGATCCTAGGATTTGTATCGGGTGTACAGATGGCTTCAACCAAAATGGTCAAAGTAGGAGATTGGATCGCTGTACCCAAATATTCGATGGAAGGAACGGTGGTCGAGATCAATTTACTCTCTGCCAAAGTGGAGAATTTTGATAAGACGATAACTACGGTACCTACCTATGACTTAATATCTACAGCGGTGACCAACTTTGAGATGATGCGTAAAAAAAACATCCGTCGGATCAAACGTGCTATCCTCTTTAATATCAAATCTTTTCAGTTTTGTAATACGTCGACCCTCGAGCAATTCAAAATGTTTCGTTTGATCCATGATTACATCGAAAAAAAACAAAAAGAGATTGAAACCTTTAATCAAGAGAAAGGTTTCGATACCAGTATGGAGATCAATAGCAGAAGACTAACCAATATAGGGGTCTTTCGCCAATATGCTCTAGCATACCTCCGAGAACATCCCGACATATCTCAATGGGAAAACCTCATAGTGAGGCATCTCGAGACCACTCCTCATGGCCTACCTTTAGAGCTTTATTGCTTTACCACCACCTCCGAATGGTTAGAATATGAACGGATACAAGCCGACATATTTGATCATCTCCTGACAGCAGCTAAAGAATTCGGCCTCGAGTTGGTACAAACTATCAACAGCAGTACCCAAAAGTAAACGCATGACTACTCGACTAAGTGTAAATATCAACAAGATTGCTATGTTCCGCAATGCTCGTGGCGGTAATACACCCAATGTGATCCAGGCGGCCATCGACATTCAGAGATTCGGGGCTCAGGGTATTACAGTCCACCCGCGCCCTGATGAGAGGCACATCAAATATCAAGACGTCTACGACCTCAAGACCATTGTCATGACAGAGTTCAATATCGAAGGCAAGCCGACCGAGAAATTCATACGCTTGGTATTAGAGGTGCAGCCCAATCAGGTGACGTTGGTACCCGATGCCGAAGATGTCTTGACCTCCAATGCCGGATGGGATACGATCACGCACAATACGTTTTTGACCGAAGTTATTGATGAATTTAAACATCACGGCATTCGTACATCAATTTTTCTAGATCCTGATCCAAAATATGTTTCGGCTGCGGCCAAAACAGGCACGGATCGTATAGAACTCTACACTAAAGCCTTTGCCCTAGCATATGCACGGAAGGATCTCAATAGCATCCAATCCTATGTCCAGACAGCTCAAGAAGCCGCGAGAGCTGGTCTAACATTGAATGCTGGCCATGATCTCAGTTTGGAAAACATCGCGTTTCTGATCGAAAGAATTCCAGCCATTGCTGAAGTGTCTATCGGTCATGCTTTGATTGCCGAGGCCATCTACCTCGGTTTAGAAAACACCATCCAAGCTTACTTGAAACGCATCGAAAAAGCCCATCAAAAAAAGCAACAGAAATGATCCTTCACTCGAAAATATATGGCCAAGGCCAAGCCTTATTGGTCTTACACGGACTCTTTGGTATGGGAGACAACTGGACCACACTCGGCAAGCGTTGGGCCGAAACCTATCAAGTGCATCTGGTAGATTTGAGAAATCATGGACAGAGCTTTCATACCGATGCTATGGATTATACACTCATCTCGGAAGATATATTGCAATATATCACACATCATGGGTTGTCCGAACCGGTATTGATAGGCCATTCAATGGGGGGCAAAGCGGTGATGCAATTCGCCTTAGATCATTCAGAAATCCCTCAAAAAATCATCATCTCGGACATTGCTCTCAAGGCTTATCCGCCACATCACCAAGAGATAATTGAAATTATAAAAACAGTGGATTTTGACCAAATAACTACCAGAAAAGAGCTCGATATTTTTTTAGCGCAATCTATCCAAGATTCGGATACGAGATCCTTACTTTCCAAAAATACTTACCGAAGAGAAGACGGTAGGCTGGCTTTTAGATTCTATCTCCATGGTATCGAAAAAAATTATGCTGTGCTTATCCAACAAGCTTTACAAGGAGAGGTATACAAAAAGCCTACACTCTTTCTACGGGGCAGAGCATCCGACTACATCTCTGATGAAGATCTCCCGCTAATCAGGCAATATTTTTCTCAAGCACAAGTCGTTACCATAGAAAAAGCGGGCCATTGGATACATGCAGATCAGCCTGCAGCATTTGATAAAGAAGTGCAAGTTTTTCTGAAGACTTATTAAAATCACCTATAGATAAGTAGTAGTGTTTTTAAAATTCTAGTAAGATTATTAAATTCGAAATACCTTAATCTTATCCAAATTAAAAATCCACAGAAGTTATGATATTTGATCTAAAAATGATCCAAAATGTTTATACCCACATAGATCAACGCATCGTCCAAGCACGAAAAGCAGTAGGCCGTCCGCTCACTTATGGCGAAAAGGTACTCTACGCCCATCTGTTTGATGGGAGACCTACAATGGCATACGAACGTGGTGTCTCCTACGGTGATTTCAAACCAGACCATATAGCCATGCAAGACGTCACCGCGCAAATGGCCTTGTTGCAATTCATGCAAGCAGGTAAGTCTACTACTGCAGTACCTACTACCATCCATTGTGATCACCTGATACAAGCCAAGATCGGGGCTGATAAGGATCTGAAAGAAGCCCTAAACAACAGTAGTGAAGTGTTCAACTTTCTAGAGTCAATCTCCAACAAATATGGTATTGGATTCTGGAAACCCGGTGCGGGTATCATTCATCAAGTAGTTTTAGAAAATTATGCCTTCCCCAGTGGGATGATGATCGGTACGGATTCTCACACACCGAATGCCGGCGGTCTAGGAATGATCGCCATCGGCGTGGGTGGGGCAGATGCTGTAGACGTAATGGCTGGTATGCCTTGGGAATTGAAATTCCCTAAGATGATCGGCATCCAATTGACAGGGAAATTAAATGGATGGACTTCGGCTAAAGACATCATTTTGAAGGTAGCTGGCATCCTCACAGTGAAAGGCGGTACAGGAGCTGTCATTGAATATTTTGGAGAAGGTGCTCAGTCACTTTCAGCTACCGGCAAGGCTACCATTTGCAATATGGGTGCCGAAATAGGCGCTACGACTTCCATATTTGGATACGATACCCAATCAGAAGCTTATCTAAGAAGTACAGGTCGTGCTGAAATAGCTAATCTGGCCCAGGCCGTCAAAGAGCATCTCATTGGCGATGCTGAAGTCTATGCTGAACCTGAAAAATATTTTGATCAAGTAATCACCATCAACCTCTCCGAGTTGGAACCTCATATCAATGGTCCATTTACGCCCGATTTGGCATGGCCTATCTCCAAATTTGCTCAAGCGGTCAGGGACAACAGTTGGCCTGAAAAACTCGAAGTGGGTCTCATCGGTTCCTGTACTAACTCTTCATACGAAGACATCACACGTGCTGCCTCTTTGGCCAAACAAGCCGTCAGCAAAAACTTAAAAGTCCAGACAGAATTTACCATCACACCGGGCTCCGAACAGGTGCGCTATACAGTAGAACGCGACGGTTATCTACAAGCTTTAGAGGAAATGGGTGGTGTGGTTTTGGCCAATGCCTGCGGACCTTGTATAGGCCAGTGGGCACGTCATACGGACGACCCTAATCGTAAAAACTCCATCATCACCTCTTTCAATCGCAATTTTGCAAAACGCAACGATGGCAATCCCAATACTCATGCTTTCGTCGCCTCACCCGAGATCGTCACAGCATTGACTCTAGCAGGTAGTCTGACCTTCAATCCTCTTACGGACACCCTGACCAATAAAAAAGGTGAGCAAGTTAAACTGGAAGAACCTGAAGGAATTGAATTACCTGTAAAAGGTTTTGAGGTCAAAGATGCCGGATACCAGGTCCCTACAAAAGACGGGAATAGTATCGATATCAAAATCGATCCGAATTCGCAACGCTTGCAACTCTTGGATCCCTTCCAAGCTTGGGAGGGTAAAAATCTTTTGGGTGTCAGATTACTAATCAAAGCACAAGGCAAGTGTACTACAGACCACATTTCGATGGCCGGCCCCTGGCTGAGGTATCGCGGACATCTCGACAACATTTCCAACAATTTGTTGATCGGCGCTATCAATTTCTTCAACAATCGGACCAATGAAATAAAAAATCTATTGACCGGTGCTTATGGCGCAGTACCCGATACTGCAAGGGCCTACAAAGCAGCAGGTATACCTACTATAGTCATAGGTGATCACAATTATGGTGAGGGCTCCTCTCGAGAACACGCCGCTATGGAGCCGCGTTATTTGAGCGTGCGTGTAGTATTGGTCCGTTCTTTTGCACGTATACACGAGACCAACTTAAAAAAACAAGGCATGCTCGCGTTGACTTTTGCCGATGAAGCCGATTATGATAAGATCCGAGAAGACGACGTTTTTAATTTTATCGATTTGGAAAAATTTGCTCCAGAACAAAGGCTCATCCTCGAACTCGTCCATAACGACGGAACAAGCGAAAACATACAGACAGTGCATACTTATAATAGGAACCAGATTGAATGGTTCAAAGCAGGATCCGCCTTGAATCTCATCAATATACAGCAGAAAAAAGCCTTGACCTCTAGCTATAGCTCAAAAGCTTCGTCCTAATGCAATCAGGAGTATTTGATTTTCTATGGTATTAAAGCCACCCTTGGTATAAAAATAAGGGTGGCTTTAATACCATAGAAAATCAATCCTTAAAATCTTAATTTCAATACGTATGGTCATTTTATGACCATACGTTCTAAAAATTCTAACTTAAAACTAAAGGCAAACGCATCTACCCGTGAGAATTTTGAGAAATATAAGTTAATATTCTTCCTGCTTCAAACGATTGATGAATAGCAAATGTCTACAAATTTATTTGTATATACCCTTTGATAAAACCCATCAAGGAAAAAAAGCGAAAGAGTCATGGAAACAAACCTAATATATAATTAGAAAAGGAGGTGAAAACAAAAGAATTCAGATTAGAAAGATTCCATTTTTTTAGAGATCTAAAATAATTTGATCTTCTCCACACTATTGCTGAAAATTTTAATAGTTTAAATGCTCAGATGTAGAGGGATAAAAAACAACCCTTATGGTTTTACCCCTTTCCCTACCCTCAAACGCTAGGACTATCTATCCATGGGAAGCTTTGATAAGACTGTACAATCCACTACAGACGATACAAATAATACCTACTACCAATGCAGTGAGCCCAATCATCATCTAATCAGACAAAACAGAACAAAGCTCAATTGTATATAAACTTACAAATAGACTTCATATCCATCCATAAAAGATCTCATATTTTCAACACAGTCGAATGGAACAAAAATGGGGAAACAAGGAGATTAAAAAAACATTCTCTCCTTTCCACAGGTCTGAGTAAAATCAAGATGGCTCTTACATATTCTATAAATTTCTTTAGAGAACCTACTGTTCACAGAGCGTTCACCATTGATAATAAAAAAACATACTTAGCACTCCACCCAGCAGAAGCAGTAGCAATATCCCTGTATTTATAGCGCAACAACTTTTTACTCTTTAATAAAGTTAGTATGCATTTTTCCCATTAATTAGTTAATTAATACATAAATATACACTAAATAGATGTAAACCTCAAATAGGGATGTTATTTTTTTAGAATATTTTTTTTATAATAGCATTTAAAAGGATCAAATAAGTGAGGAAGACTTTAAATATAAGCTAAAAATAATTAACCAATACTATTAATATATCTCAAAAAAACGCATCATTACTAGAGAATAAAAAATAATTCATACCTAGGAAGTGTTTCAAATATTTCCTATCAAGAAGGATATATCTCAACAGTCTATTTAAAAAAAGTGTGACATACGATTTATATAAATAAATACTAGAAAACACTATAAAAAATCTGGCAGAAATAGTAAGGCTTATCTAATAATTATAAACAAATCTGGGATTTCATCTATATTTCAAGAAAATATAAAAAAACATAATAATAGGGAATACATAGTTAAGATAGGAAAAATATTGAGTTGAAAACTTGAAGAAAAAATACTATCCGCATTACACCGAATTTGTAACCATTTGGATCTTTTAGTGGAATATATAGGAGGAGACGAGCAAGTAGGTCAATCAAAAAAATAAAAAAAAATACACGCTAAAAAGGATAAAGGTAAATAATTTTACATTAAATTTACCAGCAGCTTTTCAAAAATATTTTCATATCATAGGACATTTAGCTCAGTTGGTTTAGAGCGCTATCTTGACAGGGTAGAGGTCATCGGTTCGAATCCGATAGTGTCCACTAAAATATTGAAATTTCATCACAGGATCATCATAAACTATCTACAAGTAAATAATAAATTACCTCTACCATATCTATATATAACATGATCTATAAATAAATTATATCATAATAAAACCATATTAATTAGTTTAATATTAGGCCATCATCAAAAATAATACCTTCGATTAAAATAAAGACTAGGTCTGCGATTTTTGAACACTTGAACTAACTAAAATAATTCATAAAAATATTAAATACATCAAACACATAAACCCTTAATAATATAATATTTATAATATATTACCCTTTTTATTTACTAATTATTTTTTTTTATAATTTATATTTATATAAAGTTAAACGTGTATTTACCTTTAAAAGGTATTTAATTTAACATTTTGATCTTGCCCCCCCCCCTATCAATAACCATTTCGAACATATCCCTCCATGTATAAAAAAAGATATCGTAAATACAATAGCTCATATCACTAGCCTTCACGGTTCTTTTGAAATCTTTGAAGAAGTAAATTTACCCACTTCACGAGCCTAGAAAATAAACTCAAGCTTATATGAAAAGATTCATCACAAGTTGGTAGTAGAGGAAGACCATCTATGTTTGATATGTGAAGTAAAAAAAAATTATCTACAAGATGAAAATAAAAAAGGTAATTCCTAATCCAATCCTTTTAAAACCAAACAAATGGAAACTAACCATCATATTATTGAATGGTCTTTGACTCAAGCCATATACGTGAATAAATTTAACGCCTTATTACTTGCCATAGCTTAAGAGAAAACATCCAGGCCTTTATCAATCTCCGATAAACCAAACACAAATCCATGATTGGATAGACCATGATGAGGACACTCTATGGTTATTGTGTGATGTATATCATCGGCATAAACACTTCGGTATTCATAAAATCATCACACCAATATGGAGATATTAAAATCTTTACACACAAGACTTCTTAACTCAACTCCTCGAAAAAGATTAACAAAGACGACAAAACAAATCAAAACCACTGACTCTTCTAAAGGAATTCCATCTTATCCCCATCTATATAAAATAACTAAAAGTGAAGAATTTTCTTAATGCTTAAAATGTCGCATACCTCCTGTAAAGACCATGGGATAGCCATGGTAATCACAAGCCTGGATGGATTCAGCATCACGCATCGCCCCTCCTGGCTGGATGATTGCCTCGATACAATGTTGAGCCACTTTGTCCACCACGTCGCGGAAAGGAAAAAAAGCATCAGAAGCAAGCACCAGATTCTTTGGAGATTTTTCTAAAGCACATTTGATGGCCTGATGTGCTGCCCAAATGCGATTGGTCTACCCTCCAGCAATACCTAGAGCCTGTACTCCTTGAGCCACAACGATAGCATTCGACTTGACATATTTGACCACTTTCTGAGCAAAAATCAACGATTGTAATTGTGCAATCGTAGGCTGCTTTTTCGGTCACTACTTGATGATTCATAGAAAATTGATCATCACACTGCTGTACTAAAAGAGTCCCCCATCGATTTTGACATACTCGAGGGCATCACACATACGATCTTTAATCTGAATCAATCGAAGGTTTTTTTCTTTCTCAAGATATCCAGGGCTTCCGACTCATAAGCTGAGACCAGGATAATCTCCAAAAAAAAACTTATCCATAACTTCTGCCGCTGTTTTGGTCAGTGTGCTATTGACAGCGCGATGACACCTCCAAAAACCGATATCGGATCACAGGCATAAGCTTTTTCCCACGCGTCGGTTATATCTCGACCTATATAGCCACCCCACAAGGTGTGGCATATTTCACACATCACAACAAACCGGCTCGGAAAACTCGCTCACCATTTTCCAAGCCGTATCCATATCGCGTATATTATTGAATGACAATTTTTTACCATGTAATTGCTCGAAATCCCGAAAGATGCCTCCTCCTATTGTATTGATATAATAAGCAACTTTTTGATGAGGATTTTCACCATAACGTAGGTCCATATGTTTCTGATATGAGATATTAAAATAAGGTGGAAAATGTTCTGTGATAAGCCATTGAGAAATGGCTGAATCATAAGCTGCTGTGAGATTGAATGCCTTTCCGGCCCATTTTCTCCTCAATGCCAAGGAGATCTCTCCTTGACGGATGATTTCCTCTTTAAATATTTCATAATCAGATGTATCAGTGATTACAGTTACATCTGGAAAATTTTTAGCCGCAGCACGCAATAGTGTTGACCCACCAATATCGATGAACTCAAGCTGTGCCTCGAGTGTAAAACCTTGATCGTACTGCTCAAAAAAGGGATATAAATTCACCACGACCAAATCAATCTTACTGATCTCCAATGGGCCTCAAGTGTCTGCATATGCTTGACTTGGCTACGCTTAGCAAAGATTCCACCATGGATATCCGGATGCAGGGTCTTGACCCATCCATCAAGAATCTCAGAAAATTGGGTCACCTCAACCACTTCTATTGGGGCAATGCCTTGGGCCTTTAAATAACGAAATATACCCCCCGTGGAAATAATTCCATAACCTTAGGCTTCCAAAAAACGGGCAAATCCGATCAAAGTTGCCTTATCGGATGTACTAATCAAAGCCCTTTTTTTCATTATCTTCTCAATCTAAATATTTTTTTTTCACGATACATTCTGATGAATTTCTTTTTCATTTAATAATTTCCCGATATTAAAAAAATTCATAGACAATATTTGGAGCGTCTCGACCAAGATCTCATGCTAGACACCATAGACCCTCCTTAGCCAAGGATACGGGACCTTCATCGGGACTGATTAGATAAAATCTTTGAAGGATCACCTCTCCAGCATCGATCGACGCGATATCACATGATGTATAGTAGCACCTAAAATATTTTCTCGGTTTTTCAAGACCGCTCAATGTAAGCACATACCATACTTACCTTTCCCACCATACTTAGGTGAAAGTTAAGAGTGAATATTGATTAATCTTATGTACCATCTTCTACAAAAATCCTCACCGAGTATCGAGAGCAAACCGGCCAATACAATCAAATCTGTCTTACCGATCATAAACTCATCGATCTCACCAGATAGGTTGGGACCACTATCGATACAAAAGGTGGGGGACATTCCGGTCCAAACCTTGTTCAAAGACATAACAATCTCTATCAACAATCACGTGGCTCACACACAAGTCGGACAATTCACCCGATTCAATAGACTGAAAAATCCGTCGTAGATTGCTTCCTTATGCCCTGTACCAAGACGGTCACCTTCATATGCTCAATTACTTTGTCTCATGTATACTTCTTTGTTGAATGAGTTCCACCAGGCGGATCTTGGCTCCCTCCCTGGTATGCTGGGCATTTACAACGAACACTCCTCTTTCACCCTCGACATAATAGGCAAAAGCCAAACGCTTTTCGTCCTTTTGGATCCAACCGACAAACCAACCTAGAGCAGCTGTTTTATCCCCTTTTTCATCAAGCAAATTGCCCACACCGTTCTTACCAAAAAGTTTCCAACCCTTGGGTAATACCCCAATGTATAGCAATTTATGGATATATTCAATAGCCCTTTTGGAGACTAGCAATTTACCATCAAGCAGGCGCTCAATAAAAAACACTTGTTCTTCTACAGAAATCTCTAAACTATTATCAAGCCAAGATTTTGTCAGACCGTTGTTTTGGCCTGGATCACCTGATAGGTCTTGGTTGCCATAACCGAAGTGACTGATATAACTTCTCAATTTCTCCATACCTAGTTTTTGCATAATGAGCTGGGAATACCACACACAATTGTTTTTCATCCAAGCCACCGGATTATAAAACCTTTTCCACACATCGAGTCGGGCTTGGTACGCTTCCTTATAGGGCCATTCGGGATGATACTCATCAATCAAAATACCTGTATCATATCCCATCAGAGCGATAACGATCTTAAAAGTCGAAGCAGGTGAATGTCGCTTAAACGTCAAACCTTCTTGGGATAAGATCTTTCCACCAACTTCTTTGGCAATAAAACTTTTGATCTGTCCAAAGGACAAGCCACTGATGAGAAGCCCTATGGCCCAAATAAATTTCCTCATAGTATAGGATATCTTGAATTGTTTCACGGCGCAAAGATCATGATTTATCACCATCGAATTCTAGAGCTTAATCTCTTTTGAAAAATATATCTACGATTTCCTCCATCCGATGGACTATATCGGCATCCTTATGACGGTCTATTTTCTTCAACTCGCTTATAATATTTATAAAACATATCGATTGCCTACTTTGGCCAAGCTTAAAATTGGTAAGAACTCGATCAACAGTAATAGTGAAACCTACCAAACCTGTCATTTCGGTATTCAAAAAATTATGAAGTAAATATTTGATCTTATAACGATGTCCGGAGCATTTTTCCCTCTATTTTTAGCTTGAAATAAGAATCAAAATCAACCTTTTTTGATCTTCGACAAGCTCTACCTTTCTGTAAAAGTGAATAGCGATACAATTCGAGGTAGATAAATTGACATGATTATACCATGAAGCCTACATATAAGCATTAGGAGTTAAAAATATAGCCAACATTTCATCTTACTCCTTAAAAAGTTTTCCATTGCTCATTTGCCTTTACCATATATCCCCATAGGTACAAACTGTCAGTTTTTTAAACCATATCAAGAGGAAGATCTGTAGCACAACAGGTATGTCATCTTCAAAGCTTACGCGCGTTCCGCATTGCAACTCACGGACGACTTCCAACATAACGGTCCCTATCCCATTCTTCAAAATGTTTAAGGATATACATAAAACGGTATTTAATTTAACAATACCGCTCTCGATAAATTTAAATCAAGGATGATCATCCCACCAGAAATTGAAAAAACGATATCCAGTATCAATAAAACTTCAAAGATGAAAATTCATCTTCCCCGCTTTGGATACTGAATTAAACGTGATGAATATACAAAATCCTTCAAAAAGTCGTGCTGAGAAGATGATAATGAAGACTATGATCCTTTTCTCTTTTATTTCAAAAGGATCTTTTATTCTACTATTTTCAACAACTCCAATGACAAAGGCTGTCTCACCTAAAGTATGTCGAGTTGTGCCAAAACGGGAACATGATCTTCTGGAGCAATGGCCATGACCATACCAATGCCCATCTTGAATATCCTACACACCTCCTGCTCAGGGACCGCGCTGGCCTTGCTAGATACGCCTAAAAATCAATGGAACAGGATACTATTTAGATCGGTTGTACAGCAGTGTCAATCCTAACGAATTCGCTAAAAAAGGATCCCCCCCCTATAACCAACTAACTAAAACCTCTTTGACACAAGCCTTAGCCATCATATTTTCCTCAAACAGAGTAAAAAAGAATCCTATTACGATTCAATATCAACAATGTGTTTGATCAACGACACATCGCCGAATCCAATACCAACATCCAGGTAAGCCCAGATATACAAAAAATCTGGAGCAGGATCAATACAAGAAACCGTGTATACTTTGGCTTCGGAAGGACATGGAAAGCCATCTTGACTTTCAATTTTTAAATCTTTTCGAAAAAAAATTATATCATTGCGTCATACACCCAAAGGGTGCCCTAAAACAACAGGCTGAAATCAAAACCTATAGAACCTGAATGGGCAATATCACCAAGGGAAAGTGATAAAAATCAGTAGTAATCAATGATAAATAATATCCCCTTCTTCTATTCATGTTGAAAAGTTTTTAAACATGAATAGAATGACCTTTTGTATAATCCTACTTCAGCTGACGGTCAATGTACATCCAAACACAAAAACAAACGACTGGACAGGGTAATTATACAAACCCAAACAGGCAAAACCCTACCCTCAGCCTCAGTACTCATCGATAGCCGGCATATCCCCCGGACATATAACTAAGAAAAATCCACCCTCAATCTGACAGAGGCTGACCTGAATTTGATTTCAGTCAGTTTCCTCAGCCCAAGAGAAAACCCAACACATCCAAATAGACCAAAAGATCGTGTTTCAATTCAAGCTTACAATCGACCATCTTCTCGACGAAGTCGTGGTCACAGACGTACGCGTAGGCGACAAAACCAATCTGCCAAAAAAATTCCAAAAATTCAACATCAGAAAAAATCTCGTCTACCTCCTCGATCAAACTCTATCGGTCAACACTGTTTCTGATACAGGCACAATAGGATCGGCTTCAATCAGATCCGTATCAAAGGCAGTGACAACAAATCAAGTCCAAGGTCACCATCAACGGAGTTCCACTCAACGACAGAGAATCTAACGGTGTATTTTGGGACAATATGCGCCCAACTTCTCCTCTCCTCAGTGCAAAACGTGCAGATCTAACGTGGTGTGGGTAGCTAGACCAACGGATCGGACGTCTTCGGAACAAGCATCAACTTCCTGACCGATACAGAAAACGTCAAACCTTACGTCGAAGCCTACAACCTCTCCAGGCTCATTCAACACCTAACGACACGTATGGAAACTCGGCTCAAGATGATTAAAAACAATCAATTCAATTTACAAGGTGGAATTTCCCACATCCGTACCGATTAACCATATCGGTAACGCTTGGTCTAAGATATCCTCCATAGTCCTATCAAGAACTTAGTATGAAAAACACCCATCTGAAGCTAGTCACCCTGCTCGGTGAATCAGAAAATTACGAAGTGCAGAAAATGGTATCGAAAAAGAAACCCTCGAACGAAACTGACAGTTCAACTTCACTGGAGCACTTTACGACGAAAATATCCGGTTCAAAGGATTTTATCCCAACCAGATCAACAATTACAAACAAAACCATTATCAGTTGCTGTTCTCACACCAATTCAACTCTAGGTGGCAGATGAATACCACACTACACTTACGGACGAGGTTATTACAAAGAACACAAACAAGATAAAAAATTAAAAACCTACCGCTTGTCACCTATAATATTTAGTCAGCAAAAAATAGAGAAAACATATTTGATCTGCCAACTCTGGATAGATAATGATTTCTATAGGATCAACAAAAACTTTCAACACAAAACAGGCCCATAGGATTTACGCTTTGGCATCTCTTATAACCTATACAGCGGATACTATTTCAGAAAGGTAATCTGAGTACATTATGCCTCAAATTCGGAAAACCATCAAAAGCATTACAATTCCAAAGGATAAAAAGATGAGCTCTCAGCTTATACCAAACTTACTAATACCTTCACAGAAAAGTGGTATAGCTTTGTAGCCATTCAATACCGACACATTCGTTACAAAGCCTTTAATATCAATGGCAAATTCATCCCTCATTTGAGACGTGGATCAATCTAAATCACAGAAAATAGAAATTTTCTCAATCCCAAAACAGACTTTACCTATCTCAACTAAAAAAACAAGATCTATGCTTCTTACGCCTTGGCACACCGCGAGCCCAAGCAAAATAACTATTACAAATTCAGAAAAACCTAAGATCGCACGCTTGCACTACTTCGAACCCAACTACGAGTACAAAAAACCCCGGATGACTCTGAAACATCAATGCCTACTATATGTTTTACAGAGATCAGTTTGGTGTCAACTGGTTAGATCGACTTCAACGGAACATCGCTCAGAAAAAACTCTGAAAATAGCTATTGACTAGGCCTAGAATTATCCTCCAAATATATGATCTCAGCCCTATGAACTTGGCAAGCTAACCTCACCTTAAGCACCAATAAAAATTTGGATTACACTATCGCCAAAGATCGACGCGCTGTCATAAACATCTCCTAACTGGTGGACTATAGATCCGGTTTTGAAAGACCGATCAACTAAACAACATATCAAAAGGAAGACGGCTTAACAAAGCGATTAAGGCCAAAACAAACAAAGTTATGACCTTGGGGCTAAAAACTTCCTTTTTTAATTTTACATGGGCCAGCGTGGCTAAAGTCACCGCCAAGGCCATCATAAAAGGATGCTCAAGAACCCTATAACGCAACTCTGCGTCCTTCATAATACCGCTCAGCAAAACACCACTCTCGTAAAGACTAGAAACATAGGTGTCCATCATTACAAAGCCCAACAACGCCTGGGTATGCAAACTCGATATCGTCACGGTACTCAAACCCTTGCCCAGTTGTAAAGAACTTGATCCGCTCAACCTTACGTAAACAGCATAGATCAATATGGTAACCAATAAAATTAAAGTCAAAAAGGCTAAATAATGATGAACCTTCAATAAATCATACATATGCTTCTATATATTATAAAAATCAGGATAACACGTACTAAAAAAAATTAGGGAAAGTAAGCTCAAAAACAAAAAAATAAACCTACAAGGACATCTAGCCCCTCTTCAGTAGCCCATAGGGGAATCGAACCCCTCTTTTCAGAATGAAAATCTGATGTCCTAACCGATAGACGAATGGGCCAATTCCATAATCACTCACCAGTGATCTTAGCCAACTGATGGGCCATTTTGGCCAACTGGCTCTTGAGCCTAGCTGATTTATTTCGGTGTATGATATGCTTCTTAACCAACTTGTCAAGCATAGAAACCACCTTAGGATACTGCGAAGCAGCTGAATCCTTATCAGCATCCCCTTTCAATTTTCTAACTGCTGTACGTACAGATTTGTGATCATATTTGTTGCGCAAACGCGCGACTTCATTCTGACGGATCCGCTTCAAAGCCGATTGATGATTTGCCATAATTTTTAAATAAGACCTTTAAATCGTTCGTAGCCCATAGGGGAATCGAACCCCTCTTTTCAGAATGAAAATCTGATGTCCTAACCAATAGACGAATGGGCCAAAACGCGTGCAAATTTAATATTTTTTATCTTCCATACAAGTATTTTATCTACTTTTGGAAAGATCTTCGCCAAAAAGATTGCCTAAAAAAGATCGAAGACCAAAGTACATGCAAATCCTTGCCAATCAAAGTTTCAAAACCCCAATATTTATCTTCTTCTGCTACTTTTGCACCTCATGTGGCACGAATATTAGAGCAGTAAGTACCAACTTCACACTCAGGAAAAAACACAATATATCAGTCTCCTTCAAAAAACTAAAAGCCCAACGTCATCTCAAGCGTTTTCACAAAACACCAATAAACACATCCTCATCGACACCAGCAGATTACATCATCGAAGAAGTCAAAAGTTACCTCGGTACACCCTACAAATATGGAGGGAACTCGAGAACTGGTATCGACTGTTCAGCCCTTATCATCAATGTATTTGAACCCTATGCTATCACCTTACCTCGTATCTCATCTGAACAAGCTCAAGAAGGCACTTTCATACCAAAAGATCGAGTACAAAAGGGTGATCTCTTATTTTTTGCTACAGGACGCTCAAGAAAGAAGATCAACCATGTCGGGATTGTTCTCAATGTAGAGGATGACGATATGGCTTTCATTCACGCCTCTTCATCCAGCGGCGTGACCATCTCTAGGCTGAAAGAAACCTACTGGAAACGAAGATTCGTAACTGCGCGACGGATCCTTTTAGAAAAACTCATTGGACTGATACAATACGACTACCCTCTCCAAGAGTTCAATCTTTCTTCTCAAGAAGATACTATTTTCGATCAATAGAAAAACCTAAGCCTTGCAAGTCAGTCCAAAAAGTCGGATAGGATTTCTCTACGACTTCGGGTTGGTATATCCGGATAGGATAGCACAAACCCAAAGGCGCAAAAGCCATAGCCATACGATGGTCTTGATAAGTATCAATACAAAAATCCAACTGTCTTGGACTAAAACCAGTGAGCTCTAGCGCATCAGTCGTGACACGCACCTCAGCACCGATCTTAGTCAATTCATTTTGCAAGGCTTGCAAGCGGTCGGTCTCCTTGATCTTGAGTGTTTCAAGACCAGTCAGAAGGCATTTAATCTGTAAACCAACACAAGTCACTGCGATAGTCTGAGCGATGTCAGGCGTGGCATTAAGATCCAATTCTATACGATCTGGCAATGCATAGCACGGATTTTTATTCAAATGGATCCGTCCTCCTTCAAAAACCGTATCGACACCAAAGTTTTCCCGATAAATGGTTGATATTGCACGGTCTCCCTGTAAACTATCTTCCTTATAAACACTCAAATTGAGTTGACAATCCCGGGCTAAGGCGGTAAATGCATAATAATAAGAAGCCGAACTCCAATCAGATTCGACCGAAAAACTTTTCTCACCCACCAGCCGACCTGGCCTGATACGGATATAACGATCTTGCCACGAGCATTCCACACCAGATTTTTGCAATAGATCAAAAGTCATCCGGAGATAAGGCAACGAAATTAGTTTTCCTGAGAGGACAATTTCCAAGTCGTTTTCAAAGTTAGAAGTTATCAACATCAATGCGCTGATGTATTGGCTACTAACCTGCGCATTCATCTCTATACAGCCACCTTTAAGTCTTCTCCCCCGAATCTTGAGCGGAGGACAACCCTTGCCTTCCAAATAATCAATCTTGGCTCCCAACTCTCTCAATGCATCGACCAAAATAGCGATAGGACGTTGCTTCATCCGTTCCGAACCGGTCAAGACGATGTTCCGTCCAGTTTCAGAAGCAAAATAAGCGGTTAGGAAACGCATAGCCGTACCTGCATGGTGTACATTAACCAAACCGTTAGATACGCTAAGCACCCTTTGCAAGACCTCTGTATCAGCAGCATCAGAAAGATTTTCAATCAGAATTTGTCCAGAATAAAGAGCCTGTAGGATCAGCAGCCGATTAGACTCGCTTTTAGAACCCGTGATACGTACCGAACCATTGAGCGACTGGTCTTCCTTGCGAAGTGTAAGCATCTGCATATGTCACTTCAATTTTTCATTATTCTTATAACGGTGCTAATCTCGTTCCGTTTTGGCTTTCAATCTTTCGTAAAAGGCTCGCTCGAGATGACCCTCACTCTGATTGACGAAGCAGAGCAAAACGAACAAGACATCGGCAAATCCTTCACCTAGATCCTTACCTTTATCACTTTCTTTTTCGCACTATTCACCATAACGTCAGACGATGATGCCTACCACCTCACCTACCTCTTCAGTGAGTTAAGTCATATTGATCAGCACATTGAAATAACCCACCACATTATTTTTGATCCAATAGTCGACAATTTTTTGAGCATTTCTAGTATTCACTTTCATCTGATTAGTGCAAGCAAATTAAAAAATCATTTCGATCGGACAAAACAGATAGAAACACATTAGCCTTGTACATCTATCTCAATTTTATTTACCCTTATGGGCCCATAGGAAATTTATTAAGCCCGTATGAAAGGGGATATTTACACAAGACGTACACATCATCACCTTGCAGTAAGGCATCGGTAAGCAAGGGTCGTTTATATCTGATTTGTTTTGAAAAGCTTACCGAAATTGGTGAGCTTTCATCATTTTTAAATCCATGGATAGACTAAAAATCGTCATTCAAAAGTCAAGCCGGCTATACGAAGATTCAATCAAATTGCTCAAAGACTGCGGCATTGACATGCACATCGGACGGGATCAGCTCAAGACTACAGCACTAAATTTCCATTTATAAATATTCTTCCTGCGTGATAACGACATCCCACAACACATCGAAGACGGTGTTGCAGACATCGGTATCATTGGAAAAAATCTATTACTCAAAAAATAAAAAAATCTAAATCAAAGAGACCCTTGACTTTGCCAAATACCGGCTATCAATCGCCATGTCCAAATCGAAAAATCATCAAACTATCGACGATCTAAATGGAAAACGCATTGCGACAAGCCACCCAGTATTAAATCAGAAATTCTTTAAAAAAACATATTACGGCAGAGATCCACTAGATCAGCGGTGCTGTAGAAATTGCCCCAGGAATTGGACTGGCCGACTACATCTATGACTTAGTCAGTAGTGGCTCGACACTTACTTTTTATGAATGCTCTCAAAGAAGTGGAGACCATCTTACAATCGGAAGCGGTCTTAGCCACACATCTACATCCAAATCCTCCACAAGAAATCCTAAAAGAAAAACTACTCTTCCGAATCCGTGCAGTCAAAAAAGCTAAAAACAACAAGTATGTCCTACTGAACGACCCCGACGAAAAACTCGAAAAGATCATCTCCCACCTCTCCGGATCAAAAAACCCGACCATCCTCCCGCTAGCCGATCCAGAGTGGCATGCCGTACATACCGTAATCGACGAGAATGACTTTTGGAATGTGAGAGAAAACTTCAAGGCCCATGGTGCTCAAGATATCTTGGTACTACCGATACAAAAAATTATCCCTTGAAGACAATCCCCCTCATCATGAATATCAAAACCTATCTCCATCCACACAAAAAACCTGGCCCATAATATTGCAAAGGTCTACCCAAAACCTAACAACCTTGAACACAATGATACAACATATACTCAACACAGTCAAAAACCAGGGAGATGCTGCCCTGAAAACCTTCACAGAAAAATTTGATCACATCAAATTGGAAAAGATCCGGATGAAAACAAAAAACATTCAAAAAGCCCAGAAAATGATTCCATATCAACTAAAAAAAGCCATCAATCAGGCCGCCGAAAACATCACTCGATTCCACCGTAGCCAAATCCATGAAGAACCCCACGTAGAGACACTACCTAGAGTGTACTGCTGGCGGAAGAATATCCCCATACAAAAAATAGGCATCTATATTTCCGGGGGGTCGGCTCCACTATTTTCGACTGTACTGATGCTAGTACCCGCTCAATTAGCTGGTTGCGAAGAAATCACCTTGTGCAGCCCACCTGACAACGAAGGCACCTTATAACCAGCTATATTGTATACTGCACGAAAGATCGGCCTCGAGCAGATCTACACCATTGGTGACGCACAAACTATCGCGGCAATGGCCTACGGAACCGAAAGCATTCCAGCAGTCGACAAGATCTTCGGCCCTGGGCAATGCCCACGTCACTATCGCCAAGCAACTAGTCGCCCAAGAGGGAGTAGCCATCGACCTACCAACTAGCCCCTCAGAAGTAGTCATATTAGCCAACGAAACTACCCGTGCCAACCATGTTCTGCTGACCTACTTTCTCAGGCCGAATATGGCCCCGACAGCCAAGTGCTCTTGGTTACCACTGGCCAAGCCTGGGCCGAAACAGTCAAAAAACAACTCGAAAGACAGCTCATCGACTTACCCAGAAAAGGTGTCGCAACTAAATCCCTCAAAAACAGCCGGATCATCATCGCTACAGATCTAGAAAAAGGCATGACCATAATCAACCAATACGCGCCGGAATACCTGATCATTCATTACTCTGACGTTAAATACTAGGCCCAAAAGTGAAAAATGCTGACTCGGTCTTTTTAGGAAGATATTCACCCGAAAGTGCTAGAGACCATGCCTCGGGTACCAACCACACTCTGCCCACAAACGGCTATGCTAAGGCCTATAGCGGTGTATCAGTTGACCGCTCCCTAAAAAAAATCACCTTCCAATAGCTCTCCAAAGAGGGGTTAAAAAACCTCGCAAAAACGGTAAAAACTCTAGCCACGGCAAAAGGCATGATCGCTCATCAAAAAGCCATACGCATTCGATTTGATGAAAATACAACAACCCAAAGAGAAAAAAAATCATGAACAAAAACCTTTCAAAAAAAATCCCACCAGAGTTGTAGATATTAGCTCCTTAGTACGTGAAAATATTCGAAAACTAATTCCATATTCATCAGCCAGAAACAAATTTACAGGAGAAACGCTTATATTCCTCGATGCTAATGAAAATTCCCTAGGATCACCCTTAGCCAAAGCTTATCACCTATATCCCGATCCAATACAAAAACAACTCAAGTAAAAAATATCAGAGATTAAAGGCATACCTAGCGCTCAAATCTTTCTAGGTAATGGCAGCGATGAAGTCATCGACCTGCTCTATCGGATATTTTGCCAGCCAAACCTAGATCATGTCATCCTCTGCCCCCACCTACGGGATGTACTAGGTCAACGCCCAAATCAATGGTATAGACGTAGTAAAAATCTCTCTCAAGCCCAACTACCAACTCGAAACTCAAGAGATTTTATCAACCAGCAGCCCACACAGCCGGCTGATCTTCCTCTGCTCCCCCAACAATCCCACGGGAAACGATTTCCGACTAGAAGATCTCGAAGAAATATTGAAAAATTCCCCAGGGATTGTCCTAGTCGACGAAGCCTACATCGACTTTTCGTATCAAAAATCATTGAGCAAAAAACTCAACCAGTATCCCAACCTCATTATGATGCATACCTTATCAAAAGCCTGGGGACTAGCTGGACTACGTATCGGTATAGCCTACGCCCCAGAAAAAATCGTCGAATGGATGAACAAGGTCAAGCCTCCTTAAAACATCAGCCAAGCAACCCAGACATTAGCCCTCGAGGCCTTAGACCAACAAATACTATTCAACCAGCGAATCAAAATCATCCTTGAAAAACGGGAAAAACTCGCCAAAGCATTAAAAAGGCTCAACATAATCAAACAAGTGTATCCAAGAGCGACTAATTTCCTACTCATCAAAACTACAGCTGCCAGAGAAATCTATCACTACTTAATCAAAAAGGGCATCGTCGTCAGAGACCGCTCTCGCATCATGCTATACGAGGGCTGCCTACGGGGATCACCATCGAGACATCTGAGGAAAACCAACACTTGCTTAAAGCACTCCAACGATTTGAAAACGATGACACTATTTAACCCATCTCTATTAAAAACACCCTGCTGAAAAAATATTGTTTATCGACCAGGACTGCACATTGATCAAAGAACTCCCACCCACCTATCAAATCAATGCTTTAGAAAAGGTGACCTTCTATCCCAAAGTGATTTCATGCATGATAAAAATAGCCACCGAGCTCAACTACAAGCTCGTCATGATGACCAACCAAGACTGACTGGACAGAGCATTCTTCCCTGAAAAAAACTTTTTAGCCAACCCACCGACATATACTCAAGACCTTTGAAAACGAAGGAGTACACTGCTCAGCCATCCACGTCTATCGAAGCTTTCCTGAAGAAAAAGCCCCTACGCGCAAGCCCGGAATCGAGATGCTACAGGATTACTTTTCGGACGATTATAATTTACCAGACTCCTTTGTTATCAGCGACCGGATCACCGACGTACTCCTGGCTCAAAATCTAGGATGCCGAACGATATGGCTCAACGAAGGCGACAGACTCGGATAATCAGAAATCCAACATTCGGTAGAAAACTTACAAGAACACATCACCCTAAAAACCACCGACTAGCAAAAAATATATGAAAACCTCAAGCTCGGAAGTCGCAATGTTGACCACCACCATACGACTCGAGAGACCGACATCGAGATCAAACTACAGCTCGACGGAATGGACAAAGCCGACATCCATACAGGGCTAGAATTTTTCGACCACATGCTTGAGCAATTTGCCAGACATAGCACCATCGACCTGCAGATCCAAACTCAAGGAGACCTCCACATCGACGAGCATCACACCATAGAAGACATAGGCATCACCCTGGAAGAAGCCTTTCTCAAATCCTTATGAGACCAAGCGGGGAATGATACGTTACGGATTCTGCCTATCCATGGACGATTGCCTAACACAAGTAACCCTAGACTTCGGCGGTCGGAATCATCTCATCTGGAAAGTGGTTTTCAAGCATAAAAAGGTCAACGAAGTTCCTACCGAAATGTTTGTTCATTTTTTTAAATCGTTTTCAGACACTGCCCACTGCAACCTAGACATCCAGGCCGAAGAAGAAAACGAACACCACAAAATAGAAGCGATCTTCAAAGCTTTTACCCGAGCTATAAAAGTGGCCATCCGACGCGATGCTCACAATGACCAATTACTCACGACCAAAGGAATTTTATAAAATCTAGCCCATGAAAATAGTCATTATCAAATATCCTTCCGGCAATATACGATCGGTCTGCTTCGCCCTCGAGCGGTTGGGCATAACAGTTAAGATCACAGACGACGCTGAAATGATCCAAACCGCCGACAAAGTAATATTCCCCGGTGTGGGAAAAGCCCACTCAGCCATGGAAGAACTACACCAAAAAGGTCTATACCGGCTCATCCCCATGCTGAAACAACCCCTACTAGGTATCTGTCTGGGACTACAGCCACTCTGCAGGCATTCGGAAGAACGCGATACGAACTGCCTGATAATTTTTAACTTAGCCGTAAAGAAATTTTAAACCTCAACAGAAAAACCTACCAAAATCCCACAAATCGGCTGGAATACCATCAACAAGCTCAAAGGCCCTCTCTTCAAAGGGATACCTGAGGACAGCCATCAATATTTCGTACACAACTATTACGTTCCGCTGGAGGTACACACGGTGGCTCAAGCCGAATACACCTTAGCATAGAGCGCAGCATTGCAAAAATAAAACTTTTACGCCATACAATTCCACCCGGAAAAATCCACAGAGAGTGGACAACAAATTGTAGAAAACTTCATCCGGCTAAAAAATTCCGAACAAACATGGACATCATCCAAGCCATAGACCTCATCGACGGCAAATGCGTACGGCTCACACAAGGCGACTACGCACAACAAAATAGCTACGACAAAGATCCCTTAAATGTAGCCCTGATCTTTAAAGATCAGGGCTTGACCCGGTTTTGCATCTGGTAGACCTCGACGGAGCCCAAATAGGCAAAGTCATCCATTGGAAAGTGCTCGAAAAACTCGCCTCCCATACCGAATTGATCATAGACTTAGGCGAAGGTCTCCAAAGTTATGAAGATCTCCAAATCGCCTTCAACAATGGAGCAAAAATAGCAGCTGTGGGGAGCATCGCTGCAAAAGAGCCAACACTCTTCAGTACTTAATTGCATCGATATGGAGGTGAAAAGATCATCTTAGCTACAGACGTAAAGGGTAAAAAATCGCTATACACAGCTGTAAATAAACCAGTGAATACAGCCTTTGGGACTTCTTGAAACAGCACATAGCCTCAGACGTCAAGCAAACCTTCTGTACAGACATCAACAAAGATGGATTACTCTCAGGACCAGCTAAATCACTCTACGAAAAGATCATCAAAGGCTTTCCCAGACTGCAACTGATCGCCAGTAGTGGGCTAAGCCGTTTAGAGGAACTCGATACTCTACAAAAGATCGGTTGCCATGAGGGTGATCATTGGCAAGGCCCTATATGAGCATAAAATCTCTCTAACCGCACTCAGCGCTTGGTAAGAAAAACATCGTCCAAGGACAAAAATTCATGCTTTTCGGCTACCCAACTCTTCTTCACATCACACCAATGACAACCCCCACATCACACAACATCCTAAACGGATAAAATAGGGCGAAATACCCAAATAATCTCCGTCTTCTTGAAGAGAATAAAAGCTTTCCACCACAAGCCGGATTCAAACCCTTTTCAAACCTGAGTACATGAATGGAGTAAAAATCTCCCATGCAATATAAGAAACGAATAATCAACAAAAATGAAACTTTATCAGAGATGTGATGGATATCGTCTCTTCACAGCCAATAGAGTGTTTTTCAACAACATAGCACGGGTCATAGGGCCCACTCCTCCAGGCACAGGCGTTAGATAAGACGCTTTGCCATAGACACTCTTAAAATCAACATCACCAACAAGCCGATAGGCTTTCAGACTGGACGGATCTGCCACACGACTGATGCCTACATCTATCAATACAGCACCTTCTTTGATCATCTCTGATCTCAAAAAGCCCGGCACGCCCAAAGCAGTGATTACAATATCGGCCTGACGGCTGAAGTGGACCACCTCAGACGTGTGGCTATGAGTTAACGTCACGGTACTATCACCCGGAGCACCTTTCCGACCCATCAAGAGACTTATAGGCTTGCCTACGATGCGGCTACGGCCGATCACAACGGTATACTTACCCCTAGTCTGTATGTGATAATGCTCGAGCAAAGTCAAAATCCCAAAAGGTGTGGCTGGGATAAAAGCAGGCATCTCTAGCGCCATTTTTCCAAAATTCATCGGATGAAACCCATCGACATCTTTATCAGGATCGATGGCCATGATAATCTTCTCCTTATCGATCTGTGGGGGCAAAGGCAACTGTACGATAAAGCCATCGACTAAAGGGGCTTCATTAAGCTTACGAACCTCTTCGAGTAATTCGCCTTCAGATATCGTAACTGGCAAATACACCAATGAAAATTGAAATCCCACACTTTGACAGTCCTTGACTTTACTATTGACATAGGCCACGCTAGCGCCATTGTCACCGACCAAAACCGCTGCCAAATGTGGCGGGAGCTTACCCTGCGCTTTCAACTGCTGCACCTCCTCGGCAATCTCTTGTCGGAGTTGTTGGGCCAAAGCTTTTCCATCTAAAAGTCGTGTCATACGTAAAAAAATTACCTGCAAAGGTAAACACTCTACGTTTCAGCACTGGCCAGACGGGTCAGGGCTATAAAATTCTCCACAGAAAGCTGTTCAGCCCTCTTGTCCAGGATCGGCAGACGATAAAAAACATCAGACCGACACAGGGTTTTGAGCGCATTGCGTAAAATCTTTCGCCTTTGGTTGAAGGCAGCCTTGACTAACTTAAAAAACATAGCTTCATCACAATCGAGTCGATAGGCCTTCCTGCGCAATCGGACCACAACAGACTTAATACGGGGCTGTGGAGAGAAAACTTTTTCATTCACAGTAAATAGGCACGCTACCTCATAGAATGCTTGTATCAATACCGAGAGGATACCGTAAACTTTATTACCTGCCTGAGCAGCAATCCGTACGGCGACTTCTTTCTGAAACATCCCAACGCACTCGGGGACACATTGGCGCTGTGCAAGTAGCCAAAACAATATTTGAGAAGAAATGTTATAGGGAAAATTACCGATCAAAGCAAAACATGACAAACCTCTCGTTTCAGGATCCCATTTCAGAAAATCGCCTTGAATGATGCGATCGCTCAAATCCGGATGATTAACTTGTAAATAATCTACCAACTCACCATCGATCTCGACCAGAAAGAGATCATCACAACGTTTGAGCAAATGACGACTGAACACACCCCTGCCCGGACCCACCTCAACCACCGTACGATACCCTTCAAAGGAAAGACTATTTACGATTTTTTTAGCAACATTTTCATCAGTCAAAAAATGTTGGCCCAGTTGTTTTTTTACACGGACTTGATTCATTAATAAAAAATTTCTTCAAAAGTATACGATTTAAAGAGAACTGCGCTACAAAAATTTAACCTTATTGAAGGTATCTCTTCAACTAAACTGACTTATGGCAGAATTACCCTTATCAAAAATTAAATAATCTCCCAACGTCGTCAAATGCCTTTACGTGACGATACCGCACCTATTTAACCGCGATATTTACAGCCCAAATGGCAGGTCTAGCCAAGCCTTAAAAAACCTGTTACTCCTATTACGGTCGTAGATCTACGGCTCGATCGCCGATGAGGAAAAAATTGAGCTCAAGGGCTTGATATACGTACTCTACCGGGGACTACCTAAGAAAATTAAATCCCTCTTACCTGTACATTTCGCTGACGACCGGCGAAGGTTATATAAGATCGCATCTCCGGTCAATCATCAACCCAAAACGTCGGAGGAATTGTTATCGCATCGATCACGAACATATGAATATCGAGATCGCTCAAGGGCTACAAAAGATCTACTACATCTTGACGTACTTGACATTTTTATTTATATAAAGCTAAAAGACAATAACAAAAGCTTAAATGAAAGACTTGGTAAAGGTCTCTCATAAATGAAAATTCATACAAAAAAATAGTACTCGAAGGTATATCGCTTAACCACTACTAACATGAAATCGGATTAATCCACCTCTCCCTCGATACTCGGTCATACTTTTAAAGAGACACCACAAGCGTACAGATACTTCCAAGAGGCCGATGATAAAAAGCCATTTTTTCAGTATCATCTGCTGGCTAGACAAGCGTACTTTGGATCAATTTATCGACAATAAAATAAAAATAATATACTTTAGCACAGCACTTAGAGATCGAATAGGGTATCATTTTTATGAGTAAGCTTGGACACAAGGTATCAAAAAAGTATTGGAAAAAAATCAGTTCTTAGGACGGGGATTGTACATCATCAGTGCCAATATGCACAGTGTGATGAACAGCCTCTATGCACGCAAAATACTCGACAACACTACTACAACAAAAACCAATACGAAACTATAAAAGGAGAGATCAACCAATTTTCTCACAACTAATTACATGGCAAGATCATAGCATATGCTTCACAACATAGCATAACGATAATCCACGATACATCGGGTACCAACATCAATATGCAGATCATCAATCTAAAGCCCAGGTATACCTATCCTCAACGTCCTTTAGCAAAATAAAGTATCCCTACAAAAAAGATTTCCTGATCATGATGGACTATACCTTCGGTGAACAGGCCTTCGAAGCGATGGATAAACTGTTGAAACTCTATCGGGAAGATAACAGTCTTCCATCAGTTACGCATAAAGTAGATCTCCATCATGGGAAAGTCCGGAATTTTGACTGGTAAAAAAGGGGACATCATGGTGCCCAGTACGTATATCTTCGAAGAACATACAAATAATTATCCTTTCAAAAATATACTTTCGATCGAAAACTTCAAAGGCTACAGGTTAGTCGTTTATGAATGCATCATGGTAACGGTACTAAATATCTCATTTCAGAATAAAGACTTTTTAAAACATTTCAAAAAACCCACCTGGAAAGCCATCGAATTGGAAATGGAAAGGATATATTATCAAAAAGCCATACAAGCAGCCGCGGCCATCCCCAGAAGTACATCTCAAACGAAATAGTATTGCGTTATGGCCTATTACGCCTCGGACAATCCGTTGAAAAGTGGGGACACCTTAGCCTTAAGTGGACTTGGCCTCAGTAGGGTCAAATCAACTTACCTAAACACATAAAAATCTTTTAGCAGATTTTTGAGGAGAAACGATCTTGGGATAACTTCATCATGTCCTATTGATTAGTCTCCCTAATCGTTCTAAAACGGTCCTATCGGCCTTAAACCGTCACACTTGAAAACAGCCTAATCCAACGATCTCCAAATCCAAATCTTCAGCTAGGCTCAAAAGTTGCACCTCACCCGAACCAATGATCTCACCCTCACTTTTCGGGTATAGCTGTTCCGTAAATAAACCCACCCTAAACCTGTCAACGAAAAGAGCTCGATGCCCTCTGAGACATACACCTTCAATAAGCCATTATTACGGATGATAATATTCTTCTTGATGTAGACCGATCGCCTCTTGTTTCAGTGCGAGATATAGGGCGTGGGATTTTCATCAGCTTTGATAAGGATTTTGTCTGGATGAGCTTTGGTCAAGATGACTTAATAATCCCCAGCGATCTATATCTCACCCCCCCTGGTAGGTTGAGATAAACGATATAGATCACGCCGTTATCGGTAACAACTCGCCTCTGACACGAGATGTGGAGCCCCGTCATCAAGAGATAAAAGATAAAAATTTTTTTTTCATATTTTTTTATACAGTTGCAATTGAGCTTTGGAATATACTCCCAAACAGGTTCATATGGGTTCACCCTCTATATTCAGAATAAAAATATTCAAGTCTTTGATTATCTTTTCTCCAATAAAGATTGAATAATTATTTTTGGGACTTTACACCAACTAAACATGAAGATCATCAGTTACAACGTCAATGGTATCCGTGCTGCTATGAACAAAGGCCTCATCAAATGGATCCAGGCCGTTCAGCCCGATGTCCTCTGTTTACAAGAGATCAAAGCCTTCAAAAGACAGATCGATACGAAAGTCTTTGAATATTTGGGCTATCACCACTATTGGTTGCCGGCTGAGAAAAAGGGTTACAGCGGAGTGGGTATCCTCTCTAAGATAAAACCAAAACACTTAGCCTATGGCACCGGATTGGATCATATAGACGGAGAAGGGCGAATGATCCGTGCGGATTTTGATGGGGGATCGATCATCAGCCTTTACATCCCATCTGGCTCCAACATGGAATCACGGCTGGACTTCAAGCTCCAATTCATGGACGACTTTTTACAATACATCCAGAGACTAAAGCAAGAGCATCCTAATTTGATCATCTCAGGTGATTACAATATTTGCCATGAGGCCATCGATATCCACGATCCGGTGCGAAATGTTACTGTCTCAGGCTTCTTACCTGTGGAACGGGCATGGATGACAAAGTTCATCCACTCAGGTTTCATCGACAGCTTTCGACACTTAGTCAAAGAACCGCATCATTACAGCTGGTGGAGTTATCGAGCCAACGCACGAACCAACAATAAAGGTTGGAGGATTGACTATCAAATGGTCAGCAAGCCATTGGAAGGCAAAATACGACGTGCACTTATTTTACCCGAAGCCAAACATTCGGACCATTGTCCAGTAGTGCTAGAGATCGATATGTAGCGCTTCAATAGATAATCTTTTGCAACACATTGGTTTCAGAAGCATTGGAGAAAAGTGATGCGCAAATTCTGATAAAGCGTAGAAACAATTTCTGTAGTAAATACCTTCCGATGACTTTTCCCCTCACATACCTTCCAATCATACCAAATCAATAGAATGTGATTATCATAATTATATGGTGAGCCGTGAGTAATCCTATATAAATCACCCAATTCTACAAAGCCGGGTTGGAGCAAGAGCATCATGTCGCCACTTTTTTTCGTATCAAAACCTTTAAAGACCATCTATCCATAGCGGTCCAAAAAAGGATATATTTCAAATCGTCTTGCGTATAAAAGCTTTTAACTACTCTTTGCTTCATAGCATATTCTTTACAGGCTCCCAAAATCTTCGCTTCATTCAATTTGAACGACCGTACAGTTTCCTTCTTAAAGAAAAGTTTCAAACTGACATAATCCTATATCAAATCCTGATAGTATTTCTCGACCGAAAAAACCCGCAAGCCTTTGAGAAAGGATTTCTCTAAAAAAGAATCTACCGCATACTTTCAATCCTTCAAAATAATTGGAGAGGGGGACTGCTCTAATCTAATGTAAAAAAAAGCAAGTATCTCCCTCTACCCACCTTTTTATCCAAAAAGGACAACAGATCAATTAGGTTACGACCCAATCTTATATAAGTATCCTGAAGCTCTACTGAATGAAGACCCATAGCATTATCAGACATAGTAGATAGACGAACAACTCATGGTAATAATATCTATCAATTAATCTACACCAAATTCTTAGTTTTCAATAGATGCTTTACTAAGCTATACCAAAAAATAATTGCTAAAAGAAATATACTTAATGATACCCACTCCCTTAGCTTCAATCTTTTTTTTGCAGATCGCAAGGGAAAGTCTACGTGGCTTTGCCCATGGTTTTGTCTTCATAAGAATTATCATTCAGCAAGCTTTCATCATAAGCCTATAAGCCTCAGTAGTCTTTATCGAAGACCATCTTCGGCGGATGTAATACATATAATTTTTTTTAGCATTGAAAGCCTTGATCCAAACAGATAAAGCTTTCATATAAATAACTGCTCGTGATAAAATTCACAGCTCGAGACATCCAATAAGCCGCATCGCAAAATGGCCCACAAACAACATGTATCTACGGTCTTGCAAACCAAACCGTATAACTTTAGCGAAGAAATTAGTCATCATCTCCAACTTATCAGCGAGAGAGTAGTCGTTTAAAGATTTCTAGGAGACATCTGACCTTCCTGTTCCTCTCCTACCCCTATCAAACGTACTTGACCATTCTCGATAGAATAAACCCGTTTCCGAATACCTCTCTCATACCAATGATTGGTCAAAATAGATTATGGCGCAGTCCCAATATAAATCGAAGCATGTCCCGGGCCATTATAAAGTCGATACATAGTTATAATACACATTGTGGAAAACAAAACCTTTCTCCATAATACGCTTAAAACCATTTTTAGAACAGTTCTAATCAAAACTATAGAAATATTACTACCGCATCTGGTCTACCATTATACCGACGACCAGACGATGTTTTTCTTCAAAATTGTCTTTCAATACCACAACTCGTATGAAAATAAATCCTAGCACAATGAAGATGGGCAAAAATATACAAATTCCTCTATTCATAAAGTATTTAATACATCTATATTAGGCAATATATAAAACATCACCCCTAATCCAAGCCATCATAAACCCCTCAATAAAGATGTTTTACTAACTTTGAAGCCAATTGAGCCCCCCTTTCGATGAGTAAAAACATTCAACGCTACACGGTCACCGCAGCTCTGCCCTATGCTAATGGCCCAGTACATATCGGTCACCTGGCTGGTGTATACGTACCGGCAGACATCTTCGTACGCTACCTCAGACGCAAAGGAAAAGACGTCATCTTCATATGTGGCTCCGACGAGCATGGGGTACCGATCACCATCCGGGCGCAAAAAGAAGGTATCAGTCCACAAGAAGCCGTGGACAAATATCATTTCATGATCAAAGAGCACTTCGAAAAATTCGGCATATCTTTTGATAACTACTCACGTACCTCGGCCAAAATCCATCACAAAACCGCTACTGATTTTTTCAAACGGCTCAACGACCAAGTCATGTTTATCGAAGAAACTTCCGAGCAATATTATGATGAGCACGCCCAACAATTCCTAGCCGATCGGTACATCCTAGGCCACTGTCCTCATTGCGAAAATGATAACGCCTACGGAGACCAATGCGAAAAATGCGGTAGCTCACTCAGCACCGAAGAGTTAATCCACCCACGATCTGCACTAAGCGGACAAACCCCTATACTGAAAAAGACCAAACACTGGTACCTCCCATTAGACCGGTATCAAAACTTTCTAAAAAAATGGATCCTAGAAGAACACAAAGACGATTGGAAAACCAATGTCTACGGACAAGTCAAATCCTGGCTCGACGAAGGTCTCAAGCCACGTGCCGTGACCCGAGACCTCAATTGGGGTATCCCCGTACCACTCGAAGGAGCCGAAGGTAAAGTGCTCTACGTATGGTTTGATGCACCTATCGGATATATCTCCTCAACGATCGAGTGGGCCACACACCAGGGAAAAGACTGGCAACCCTATTGGAAAGACCGTAATACAGCCCTAATCCACTTCATAGGCAAGGACAATATCGTCTTCCATTGCATCATCTTCCCGGCAATGCTCAAAGCCCACGGTGGCTACATTCTGCCAGAAAACGTCCCAGCCAACGAATTCCTCAACCTAGAAAACGAGAAAATCTCCACATCTCGAAACTGGGCCGTCTGGCTACACGAATTCCTCGAGGACTTCCCTGAGCACCAAGACGCACTACGTTATATCCTGACGGTAAACATGCCCGAGACCAAAGACAACAATTTCAGTTGGAAAGATTTTCAAACACGACTCAACTCAGAGCTCGTAGCCATACTAGGCAATTTCATCTATCGCGGCTTAATACTCACAAAAAAATATCATCAATACAGAGTGCCCGAGCCTGGTGCACTTTCAAAAAAAGACCAAAAAATTCTATCACAAATCAAGGGCTATCCGGCTCATATCAGTCGTCTAATAGAAAATTATCATTTCCGCGATGGCCTGACCGTTTTCATGAACCTAGCCCGCCTAGGTAACAAATATCTGACCGACGAAACCCCTTGGAAAATTTATACCAACCACCCCAAACGAGTCGAAAGCATCCTCTACGTCTCGCTACAGATCGCAGGCATGCTCTGCCAATTGGCCGAACCCTTCTTGCCAGACACAGCACAAAAGTTGTTCGAAATGCTCCACTTGCCTCCCTACCCTTGGGACAAGTTGCAAGAGCTCGAAATTCTAAGTCCAGGGCACATCTTGGGACAACCCATACTTTTGTTTAAAAAAATAGAAGATCCTGAAATCCAAAAACAATTCAAAAAATTGGAAGCAAGCAAGAAAAACAACCCACCGACTCATAAGGACAAACATGTAGTGAACCCAAATGCGGGTTTTGACGACTTCTCCAAAATCGAACTACGATCCAACACCACATCCTAACAAACAGAAAAAGTGCCCAAGGCCAACCGCTCGCGCTCAAACTAAAAATAGATTCGGCACAGAGATGCGTACCATCGTGTCAGGCATCAACGAGAGCTTCTCCCCCGAACAACTCATTAACAAGCAGATGAGTGTCATGGTCAACCTAGCTCCACGGACAATCCGAGGCATCGAAAGCAAAGTTATACTCCTACTGACGGAAAAGTCGACAGCTCGTTAATTCTCCTCACCCCAAAATAGAATGTAGAAAATAGTATCACATCCGCTGAAGCCTGTACAGTCAAGGATATCAATCCGAAGCTAGACCAAGATTCTGCTCCCAATCATAAAGGAATCTCGTTATGCGATACTCATTCATAAAAACGATCTTATCATCGGAAAATTTAATGAAACTAATTCCACACGCCAATATATAAAGAACTCCATCGAAAATACACCCAAAAGTCCATTCCGAAAAAGCCACATGATAAATCAGAAATTCATTCATAAAAAGAAATCACATGCTACTTAATAACCCAGCTATCAGCAACTAGATAGATATCAAACCAATCCCTTATCTGCGATAAGATCGTGGTATATCGGCCCATGAAACTCTACCTTGACTAACTCTTCATCAAAACGGTAAACGATCAAATCGATATCGTTCGCCTTCCAACCGTTTACATAGCGGTTAAAAAGATCTTGTAGAGCATTTTTTATCTTACGATGATTTTCATTTCATAAATCTAAAGTATCACTAAATCTCATCACTTGAGCCTATTCCTATCAAAAATTCCGCCCTACGCCCTCTGACACACCACCTACAATAGACGTATGAGCTCCTGTTCCGGCAAGGTCTTGATCGCGTACTCCATGAGATACTGATTCAAAGGGTTTGCCACGTCGAGCTAAATCTCTGACCATAGTGGCCTAGATCTTCTCAATATGATAAGTATTTACCCGGATCACCCCATCGCCCAAATACCTCTCATACCCTTACCTTGATGTCTTCGAAGGCATCCTACAGTGGAATAAAAAAAACCGATCTGCCGGTAGTATCACCTTTATATCATCCCAAATCACATCCCATCCTCCGACCGCTCCAGATTTAAGGCCTCGATTCATTGCCAAAATACGCCAAAACAGCATCACAAAGCATCTTGTAGCAGCTACTAAAAAGTAGTAGATTTTTTTCTAACGGTGATGTTTGTTGACCTTTTCGCTGAAAAATCAGACCGGACTAGCCTTCAACTGTGCATCACTTGCACACTCATTGTGGACCACATATACGAACACGTCTCTGCACCACTTGTGTAAATAGACACTCGATGTGTCGGAGATGCCCCTTATTACACTGGCTAAAGCCGTTTCATCCCAGACAATAGTCTTTTTCATTGCGATAAGGTTTATCTTGACCTTAAAGATAAAGGACGATTACTTTTGATTGTATGGGGACTCAACAGTGATCCCTTAGATAATAGACGTCTACCTTTAAAACCAGTTATAGCCAGAGGCCAGTCTTGACGATCGTCCAAAGTGTATATCAGCCCACCCGACCCCACCACCTTTCTTCAAGTTAAGGTCTTTTCTATAACTACTTCCCAGAGATGCACCCTCCCCTATATCGACTTCCATACCTTCTATACATCCGCGCATTTTCCATCTCTGCAGACGCCCCAAACATATGTCTCCTGGATCAGACAGCTACGATCCCGTCATATCTGGATAGGCCATAAACAAGCCCACTTGTTAGAAAATATCCACAGAAATAAAATCCCTACAAATACCAAGTCAACCCAGGCTCTAACGACCGCCAATACCAAGTAAATCCTTTAAGAAAATCAACCGGTGTATAAAAGCTGGTTGAAGAAGTAAACAAAGTTCTGAATGGTACTAAAATATCCCATAAAGTAGAAGTACCCCCCTGTCTGTGGGAAGAGTAAATAGAGATGAGCGAGCAGGCCACATAGCAGTAACAGTGCACCGATAGCATAGTCCTTAGGTAATCCCCACACCTGCCCATCCCCACCTAATTGCCGTACAAACGCTTGATATAGTGCTATCTATATGTATAGAGTAAGTAGCCCATCATCAAGGCCACAAGGAGGGGCACATACAACTGCTACCCATCTTGTAGAACACCTTGTACAACAGTACAAGGAACTGAGCGTGATCTACCAGTTGTTGAGTATAAATCATCCCCGAATAAGGATGCCAACGATACTTACACAAAAGTTAAAAACTAGTTGATAGGGCAAACATTACTATTCTAAAAAAAAAATAGTCAGGTATCTAAATAATAATCCCCTTGCAAAAAAAAATCCTCCCCCCGGAGGATCCCCTTGCAGAAACGGTAAAAAATACGGAAAGCACTTCCAATTTATAAAATAAATTTTAAGGGTAATAAAAGGTTATTAGTTTTATACAACTTTTAGAATTTAAATTCTGAATACAAACGTATTGAAATAACATTTTCAAAACTCATATGAACATACATCAACAGTATTGATAGATGATCACATAAACACCCTGTGGCTCAAAAATCTTGTAAAAAATATGGATTTGACTCCTGATGAGAAGTAGATCAACTTCGCAAATAGTGCTAAGAGATTCACGTCAAAAAAAGACGATCATTCGTATCGATATCGCTCTCCCCAACGGCTTTTTAGGACAGCCTTAATGTCGTCCTACTGAGGATTTACTCTAGGTTTATAAAACTTAGTTCCGTACAATGTCTCGGGTAAAAATTCTATATCAACAAAATTCTCTTCAAAGTGATGGGCATACTAATACCCCTCTCCCCATAGTGGAGATATTTCATCAACCGGATATAAGAGTATTCCTCAGAGGTAGCAGCACAGGTAGATCGCCTGTGCGACGGACGGTATCTTGAGCAGTATTGATCCGCCTCGAGCACGGCATTGCTCTTGGGCGCATTGGCTAGATAAAGTGCACAATGGATCAGAATGATCCTACTCTAGGGATATCCGATGACATCGACTACTTGAAAAGTATTGTTAGCAACCACCAAAGCCATTGGATCAGCCAAACCAATGTCTTCGGACGCTAGGATGAGCATACGCCGAACAATGAACTTTACATCCTCGCCTCCTTCTATCATACGAGCCAGCCAATATATGGCAGCATTCGGATCAGAACCACGGAGGGACTTAATGAAAGCCGATATGATATCATAGTGATATTCGCCAGTCTTATCATAAAGTTTCATGTTTTTATGAAGTTGCGCCTTGACAAACGTATCATCGATAACGACGGACTGTCCGGGAGGGAAAATATTCACGACCAACTCCGGCGCATTTAAAAGTTTCCGAGCATCCCCACCAAAAAAGTGCAACAGGGCCTCCATTTGGTCAAGTCGGACCGCTCTCTTCGACAAAATAACATCCTTTTTCAAGGCATTGTCAAGCAACTGCTCAAGCGCTGCGCTGCTCAAAGGCAATAGCGTATACATATGACAACGTGATAATAAAGCAGATACCACCTCAAAACTGGGATTTTCTGTCGTAGCACCGATGAGGATAAGCCAACCCTTCTCGACAGCTTCGAGCAAGGACTCCTGTTGCCCCTTGTGAAAACGATGGATCTCATCTATGAAGAGTACAGGTGTATTGGTAGAAAAAAGATCTCTGTGTTTGACTTTTTCGATCACTTCGCGTACTTCCTTGACTCCAGCACTGATCGCGCTCAACTGTTGAAAGGAAATTTTTCAGCGTCAGGGCGATGATCCTAGCCAAGGTGGTCTTACCGGTGCCAGGCGGGCCCCAAAAGATCAATGAAGATACACATCCGGCATCCAACATTATACGGATGACTCCCACCTGACCCAGTCAACCGATCCTGGCCAAGATAATCATTTAAAGTTTTTGGCCGTAGTCTTTCGGCCAATGGCATGTAATACATTCTGCCCCATTATTTTAAGCCAACGCCAAAGATAATCATTGTAAAAGTCATATTTTAGCACCCACTATGAGGCACGATAAGAAGATCGGAATAACCCTCTTGCTGATGCTGATCAGGTTTTATCAACAAGCGATCTCGCACTGGTTAGGGCCGAGTTGTCGCTATACACCTAATTGTTCTGAGTATACAGCTACAGCACTGAAAACTTATGGCTTTTTTCGTGGGACCCAGTTGGGTTTCAGACGGATCATACGTTGTCATCCCTGGAGCAATAAGGGCCATGATCCAGTGCCAAAAGAAAGAGTAAAAAAATGATTTTTTTAGGATACATAACTTGGGATCCGGCTAAAGGTATCGATTTAGGCTTTTTTACACTCCATTTCTACAGCTTAATGTTTATTATGGCATTTTTATGTGGCTGGTATATCATGGCGCACATCTACCAAAAGGAAAAAGTGAAAAAAAAACACCTTGATCCCTTGTTGATTTACACCGTTCTAGCCACACTCATCGGCGCACGGCTTGGGCAAGTTTTCTTTTACGATCTATCATACTTTAAAAACCATTGGCTCGAGGCACTACTACCAATACGAGAAAATCCTGACGGTACTCTTTTAGGGATCATCAAAGATTATGAATTCATCGGTTACCGTGGATTAGCAAGTCATGGCGCCACAGTGGGGCTCATCATATCGACATATATCTACAACAAAAAGGTGACTCAAAAACCTTTTCTATGGCTCTACGATAGGCTGTGTATCCCCATCGCATTAGGTTGTTCCTTCATCAGAATAGGAAATTTTTTCAATTCGGAGATCGTGGGAAAACCCTCAGATCTACCTTGGGCTGTAAAATTTATGCAGATGGACGTCGAATATGGCGAAATCGTACCCCGACACCCGACTCAATTATACGAAGCTGCTGGGTATTTCGGTGTCTTCCTGATGTCGTGGTACGTATACCGAAAGACAGACAGAAAAAATCTATTTGGTTACATTTTTGGTTTGTTTTTCACCGTGATCTGGTCGATACGTATTTCTATAGAATTCATAAAAGAGCCCCAAGGTAAGGAAACAATCCAAACCTCAGGTTTGAATACAGGTCAACTGCTCGGTATCCCCTTCCTCCTTCTAGGTATATTAATCATGATCACTGTTCTTAAAAGAAAACATACATCATCATGAAAAAAATCATCCCTTACATCTTTCTGGTTAATCTATTATTAATAATTCTTCTATTCATCTACAAAAAAAACGATCAAAAGAATGTTTCTGAGCTATTAGAAATCGAATTCATCAAAGAGGGAGAACTTCAGCTAAAAAACGGAAAGGAAACAATCAAAAAAATCGACATCGAGTTGGCCACCACCGAACAAAAAAGAGTCCAAGGTTTGATGCACCGCTCCTCGATGCAAGAAAACCAAGGCATGCTATTCATCTTCGATGAACCAAAACCACAAAGCTTCTGGATGAAAGATACTCGTATCCCGTTGGACATCATCTACATCGATGCGGACAGCACCGTGATCAACACTGTCAAAAATGTTCCTCCGATGATTGAGGCAGAAGTTGCCCAATCCAAAGGCTCCGCAAAATTTGTACTCGAGATCAACGGGGGCATGGCGGATCAATGGGGCGTCAGAAAGGGTATAACCAAGATCGCTTGGGAAACGATCAGTCAGACATGATATGAACTTATCGAATACTTTTGATAGGCTTAGCACGCTAAAAGCATAAGTATATTCAAATAACTTAAAAAGTTTACTGCCCATGGTAAACGCATAGACCTTGCTTCGATGTTGATCATCGCTATAGTTCTGTCCATAATCATGCTCTCGTTCCTATGGAATATCTTAATATTCTACATTTATTATTTACTCAAAACCCTAGTATCCAGAATATAAAGGTCATACTACGGGGAGGATAAACATACACCACATTACTCTAGAATCATACTCAACAGGTATCAGTTATAAAATACGGTAGGTTTATCGATATATTAATAAGTATTTCGATTATTATCTTTTCCTTGATAATCAGCATCAAATAGACCAATAAGACCTATGAAAAAAAAGAAAAAAACTCCGTATCAATCCAAAATCAATAAGACCTCATGCATAAACTGAAAACTTTCAAAAAAATTACCGCCCGATAAAAGTTCGTAGATTTAGCTTTGGTCTTGATCCTCACCATTGATATAGTTGTCGCATTACTCTCTCTCATCTGGGGCGTGCTGACGCCCTTAGTCTAGGATTCGATCGATTCAAAGATTTGAGGTTTAAAAATCATCATCAAAGAGTATGTCGATCTACAGATACAAATTCCGGCGAGCAGGGAGGTTTCTAGAGTTTATATCTGATTTATTGTGTTTAATATCAATACTATTGTAATCTTCTCCTTTCGTAGGCATCCAAATGGTCAACAAAGTATATTGACATAAAGAAAAACTGATACTCCTCTAAATCAACTCGATCAAAAAATATTATAAAAATCATCTTTCGAGGCAATATGTTCGACCTGGCCATCGATATCATCATCGGAGGTGCGTGTGGAAAATTAGTTAGCTCATTGATCGAAAATTTACTGATGCCTCCTATAGGCTACATGATTGGTAAGACGAATTTCAGGCGGCTTAATATTCATCCTAAAAAGTAAGACAGACGCGCTTTGCCCCCCCCCACACAGATCCTGATTAAGTAGTTATCAAATATGGTGTGCTCATCCAGGATATGATTAATTTCCTAATCATCGTTTTCTACATATTTCTCCTGTTGAAGGCCATCAACAAAATCTATAAAAAAAAGGAGCAAATTGCTACTCCCGCAGTTGAATAACGCATACTAACCAAAATCCGAGACTTACTCAAATCCAAACCTTGAGCATTGAGTTTTGAGGCAAACTCATTGGATTTCGAGAGAGATCAAAAAGACAGTTGTTGCTCTTCGCGACCTTTATGACAAATAACGGTCTTCCTCGCACCTCTTATACTGAAATTGATAATATTTCTCTGGTTCGAATACTGCTCAATGAGCAAACTATTCGAAACCCTGACTTCCGAGACGGTAGACCCAACAAAAGATTCATACTCAAGCCAAGTAAATTTCTCATCAACCCTCTTCCCCACAAAACGCAATACATTAGGTTTATCATTGATAAGCAATCTGAATTTATTTTCAACATAAGCTTTCAAAATCCTTTCAAACTGTGGACTGGATGGTGCTGTCTGCAATATCTGTATCAACTTCTCCGTCGGCAACTTTATTGAAGTACTCATCAGCGTGCTTCCAAAAGGGAGCACTATATCTGCAGTCGAGATGTTGAGCCGCTGCCCAAATACACTTAAACATACTGAGAAAAAAAGGATCAAAAAAACATACAATCTAAGCATAACACCGTCATTTTAGACAAAATCATTCGTACGAGACGGCACAAAGATAAGCCTTTTGAAAACCCAATTTTTAGAAAGCCGGCAAAATAACACAATGGTAGTCTATAATTTATATTATAAAATATTACTTAGACTAGAATCTATATCTTTGTTCTAATTTTTTTTTGGATAGCTCAAACAAAAATCAAAAACATGATATTTCAAGAAAAACATATCCTTACCGATAACAAAAATAAAATCTCACATACTGCCGACAATGGCCACGATCACGGGGCCGAAGAAAGCAGATGGAGACCATGGATCCCAGCCGTCTTAAGTCTGATCTTATTAATCAATGGGTTGTACATGGATAATTACCTCCGACTCGGATTTTTCAAAGGAATAGCTCGATTCGTTTGGTACTTAACTGCCTACCTGCCTGTAGGCCTGCCTGTGATCATCCAAGGTCTGCGGCAGATCGCTCAAAAAGATTTATTTACCGAATTTTCCTTGATGTCTATTGCTACACTTGGTGCTTTCTATATCGGCGAATATCCTGAAGGAGTCGCCGTCATGCTCTTCTATGCTCTAGGCGAACTTTTTCAAAATACTGCTGTCAACCGAGCCAAGAAAAGTATCAAAGCATTGCTCGATATCCGCCCGAAAACGGCCAGTGTACTCAGAGAAGGTCTCTATCAAGAAGTCAACCCAAAAACCATCGCCATAGGTGAGACCATCCAAGTAAAAGCTGGGGAAAAAGTCCCTCTTGATGGTATATTGATCGATGAGTCAAACTCCTCATTCAACACATCAGCCTTGACCGGAGAAAGTCGGCCTCAAAGCCTCAAAAAGGGTCAAACCGTACTGGCTGGAATGATCAACATTCACAAGACCGTAACAATCCATGTCAATCACGCATTTGATGACAGCTCTTTGGCCCGCATCCTCGACATGGCACAAAACACTTCGGCTAAAAAAGCCAAGACCGAACAGCTCATCCGACGCTTAGCAAAAATATACACGCCCATAGTCGTCGGAGTCGCTGTGTTGTTATGCATGCTGCCTTATTTCTTCGTAGAGAATTACGTCTTCGATACCTGGCTCTACCGAGCGCTAATCTTTTTAGTAATTTCTTGTCCTTGTGCACTGGTCATCTCCATCCCACTGGGTTATTTCAGTGGGATAGGAGCTGCCTCAAGAAGGGGAATTCTTTTCAAAGGCTCGAATTATCTGGATCTGATCACCCAACTCAACACCGTCGTCATGGACAAAACTGGTACACTAACCAAAGGCGTTTTCAACGTACAAAAAGTCATCCCCAAAGATATCAGCCAAGAAGAACTCGCATCACTGACAGCAGCCCTTGAATCAAAATCGACCCATCCAGCCGCTAAAGCGATCTGCCAATGGGCTTTAGATCAAAAGATAAACTATCACATCGCTACCACCAAAGATATAGAAGAAATATCTGGTCACGGCTTAAAGGGAATGATTAATGGGAAAATCGTACTGGCTGGCAATGCCAAACTTCTGAGAAAATTTCAAATCGCCTATCCGGACGAAATCGATCAAGAAGTTGAGACCATAGTAATGGTAGCTATCAACGCAAAATTTGCCGGTCACTTCATCATCGCCGATGAGATTAAAGAAGACGCCTTAGAAGCCGTCAGACAAATGCGTGAAGTAGGCATCGAAAAGATCGTCATGCTTTCAGGAGACAAGAGTTCTGTCGTGCAAAAAATAGCTATTCAACTAGGTATCAGTGAGGTATATGGATATCTACTCCCTGAAGATAAAGTCGAGCAAATCGAACAACTCAAGAAGGAGCCCGCTCGAGTACTAGCCTTTGTTGGAGATGGGGTCAATGATGCGCTCGTACTAGCCGCCAGTGATATCGGCATCGCCATGGGCGGCCTTGGTAGTGACGTAGCCATAGAGACCGCCGACGTGGTTATCCAAACCGACCAACCCTCAAGGATTGTCACCGCAGTGAAGATCGGGAAAGCCACCCACAGTGTAATCTGGCAAAACATCACGCTCTCCTTTGTTGTCAAAGCCATCGTACTGATCCTGGGTGCAGGAGGCATCGCTACGATGTGGAAAGCAGTCTTTGCCGATGTGGGAGTCTCACTCATTGTGATACTCAATGCCATGCGCATCCAGAAGATGTCTTTCTAACTCCTCCCATCTGATCAACAACAAAAAGGTCATCATAAGACGGTTTTACGTATTAGAAACTCGCTAGTCTCCAATGCATCAACTCCAAACTTTTGAAAAGCGATCCACTGTTCTACAGAATAAATCTCCTTACTCGTTATAGAGTTGATGATACAAGCATTCCGATAGGCTCTCACACACACAAATCCGGTGTGACAAAACTATAGTTATGCAACTCAGCATTTTATGCGAAAATATCATTCCCATGAATATCGATAATATAGTTACGCTATACATCATACAACTAATTAACTATATGGGCTATAAGTCCCAGCAATGCCTTGTAAAAATCTGGGCTCCTCATATAAATAGCCAATAATGAGGACGACAAAATTAGTATCAAATACGAAGAGGTGCTCTTGTTGGATCCGCATAAAGTACAAGCTATAAACATCATTCTCCTTAGGAGCGATGCGATCTAGCCGTATATTAGCCTCAATCGCACATTAAAAGGCACATTCCCAACACTCAAACTCATAAAAGGATATCAAAATATTTGATTAATCAAGTCAAAATTGATACCGTTGTACAACGAATCTTGAACAGGCAATAAAGCTTTCCTCTTCTTAGCTGATAGGGCATAAAAGTAATTCACGTATTCCGGTGAAGTGAGCTCAAAAGTCAATTTAGAATATTCCATGGGGAAAAGTCGGTCAAGACCAATAAAATAAATTGAGTTATAATCCTGCTATGGTATAGTGCAATAAATATTGAAAACCCTCTGCTGCACTTCACCCCGAACCTATAATCGACAATGAGCCTTTCTAAAAGGATCTTCGCCTTCAAAAAGAAATACTCTGAGGTGTGGATCACGTCGGGAAAAACATTTTCCTTTAAGAAGTCGGGCACACGAGGCCGCGCACCTGTCCCCAAGATCAATTTTTTTCGAATAAAAGACTACCCTAGCCCTGATATGCGCATACTCTACAAAAGACGCGCACAAAAAACGGGTATCTCCATCATAGGACAAGCATACCACCCTCCCTATGAGCAAATCTATAATTGTACAACTGATCTACCATGAAAGGTACATGTAAAGGTGGCGTAATCCAACATTAACCCCAGATGCCAGTCAAAACAATCAGTCTGATTGAAAAACAAAGCAGATAATTCTTCAATAGGTTGCAATAGCGCAATCAGCCCTAGATTAAAGGAGTCTATACCAATCCCGATCACATCAAATGTTTATTGTGTATCCATCTATTCGTATGATTTTTTTAAGCTTGCTAAGCATGAGATTGTACAACAAAGTTTACACCATGCTGCTTGATCATATAAAGTATTTTCCGAATTCGGTCAATAGTCGTAAACGGATTTAATAGGGTATAAGCTTCATACATAGCATCTCATCAACCTTATTACGAGCCAACAAAGCCTCACCTTGGATAAGCATAGCCTTTCTGATATAACGATTGAACCTCACAAAGATCACATCCTTGTAGACCATTGGGACAATATCGGAATACCAATACGCTAATATTAGATCGATTGAGTAATTCAAAACACGGATCTGCCTCGATAAAATAAGCAGCCTCAGCAGTGATTTTGATGATGAGATCGATATAGGCCTCTAGTTTTTTATTACCCATAAGTCGCAACGTTAAACCAAAGCTTAACATCAAACCGTCAAGTGATTTACAAAGATTTATCTACTTGATTGGGCCAACACACTTCTCATCTTATTTCTTAGGGTTTAAATAATCTGTATGATGTGTAACAAGGCTTAAAACGTTTGTGTTGCACAAAAAAAGGCACTACTACTCACCGGTTGGAAGAAGGATTTGTGATAGTCTTCTGTGACCTAATGAGTCTGTTATATACCATCGAGCAAATTCTTGTATCTATCCTTGAGAAATAAATCACATCTGTAAACAGCATCTACATAGTACCGAAGCTCATATTGGGCAGCCAGCCGTCTGACTTTTTTCAAAGGGTTTATACTGCCAAAATCTGTCATATCAGCTGTAGCAACGACGGCTCTAGCGATGTTGCCTGGGTTACATTCGCGTATGATGACCGCTTCGAGTAATCCAACATCCATGCGAAAAGAGGGATCGTCTTGATCCCAAACACAGATTGATGGCCGATACCGAGCAAAGCAAGGCTTTTCTGAACACTGAAATTATCCTTCTCCGAAACAAAAACCCGAAAGCGGGGAAACTATCACCGGCAAGTCTTCCCACTTGATATCATGCTGCAAATACTCATATACATAATGATAACAAAATAGGAGCAGACCCATCAGATTACTCTGCGAGCCACCACTGATAAATATCCCATCGGCTTTTGTGCAAAAGCCAATTTCGCGACAAGTCCACACGATCAATTTTTGCTCAATCAAGGTACGTCAAGCACTTTGATCCTAGGTATCCATAGAAGTATTGATTCCTGAAATCAATATCTTTACAGCTATAGCCGAAATGACTACAGGACAATTCAGACGAGTGGCATATTCAAACAAATGAAAGGCCATATCATGCTTAGTATAAAATACTTCAGCCTCTTCCAAAAGACAATCATAGTCAGCCAACGGTCTATCCAGATCAATGGTCTCAAAAATTGGCTTCAGCTCAGAAGGTCTAATGACATTGAAAAGTTTTGTGTTGTTCTGCAAAAACTTAACAACGTAACAGTCTACCATTTGGACAACTTTGAGATAATTTACTGTAGCACGGTAGCATCTTGATAAAAAAATTCACGAGGATTATGAATAATTACTTTAAGTTGTTAAGGTTTAGCGGTTAAAAATAGTGAACACTTCATCTCTCTTTATATTAAAATCATTTTTATCATAATCAACTAAACAGTATCATTCAAAACACCCAGTTTACTTTCTTATCAAGAGGAGTCAATCTCTTTTTAGAAAGCACATTTACAGGGTTGTAATATCCAATGAAGAATAGGCCTAGACATAGCTAATTCTTAACCAGACCAAATCGTCTGATGTGTTCTATGGTCGCATATGACGGGAGATTCCCAATAAGTTCCAATATAATGGGCGACACAGCTCAACCATATATTTTGTACAGCAAATGAAACAGCAACTAGTTTCTCACATATAGGAAGACTGATCTTGAGGTGATACGACAAAATGATAGCCACCATGCAACAGTATTCAAAGGATATTCGAGCAATTGTCGGTATCTCGAATGGGGATATTCCTCTTCGAAGAGAACTTTTTTGTAATAATAAGCCATATAACAACCAAATTTTTTCCCTGTTGAGTGGATACCCTACAAAACGCCACTATTCGGTCATCTTGTCCGTAGGAGCCCAGCTAAGCATTGGTCAATATTTCTTCTAAAACTTCGTATAGGATTTCTTTCTTTATGAAACTATCGGCAAAAATACTTCTACGCTGACAGATGATACCCGTCAATATCTCTTACACTGTCATCCTATCTCTGCAAAATCTGAACGCGATAAGTTGTCTTCTGTCATTCTATATCTATACTTTAAAAACGATAGAGTGGGAATAAGCTCCTATCTTAAATGAGCTCATTATCCTTTGCTAATCTTAGAATCGGTATAAGCATAATTAAAATTACATCAAGATGATACAGAATTTCCTTCTTCACATCAAGCTCAATCCCTATATACTAACCTCTCCAGACATCTGATATAAACCTAGACTTTTAGGACTAGCACTAGTAAAAATGTTATATTTAACAGTCTTAAAAGCAGCTAGGGTTATCATCCATTTACCATCAGCCCACTCTATTTTCATTCCTATTTCACGGTTTCTTCCTCTAGTAGGCTTAGAGCCCGTACGTCTCCTAAAAGAGATTTATCTTGTTGGACAAAAGATTCATCAAATAAGACATAAGTAGTAATCTTCTTGATCAAGGTGCCGCTCAGGCCTACACGTGGTACAAAGACATCATCCGCTAAGTTGACCTCTTTTTTCGTTCCATCTACTACTATAAGTATATCTCCCTCCAAGATTTAATCGAATTCTATTTCTTAAAAAAAAAATCATCATGAAAATATAGATCACTATATGAATTGTTTCCCTTATACTTTTAACTCCTTTCGCCTAAACTTCTGATGCGACTCAACTCCGGCAAGATTGAAGGATTAATCTTTCCATAGACCGGGTCATAAATATTGAAATGGCAATATACCCCTTCTTTGTTATCTACATAAGACCAATCAGCGAAATATCTCTTACTACCAAGACCCAAACCAATAAATAAACAGTAAGACATTGGACCTATTTCAAATTTCCCATTGAGTAAGATTTAACCCAATTTAGTCATGTTATCTACATCCATTCGCTAAAATTTTCTTTTCATCAGGCCCTGATCATTAAACTAATTGCATACTGGATACAAATAGAGAAGCCAATTTAGCTATGAGTTGCCAATTGGGCTTAAGCTCATGCTTGAAAGTAGCAAATACACTATAATCATTTATTCTGAGGGGTTTAACAATCGGATCATTATAAATCATGCTACAAGGATCATATTTAAACCATATTTTCAAATATACATAAGCACCAAATCCCCCTGGATACAGGTATGTTGATAAGTGAACTCAAGCGTCAGAGAGCGGTTTTGTTCGAAAATATAAATACTTGAACGAAGACACCAATGCATAACTACTCAAAGAAATGTGTTGAACATATGGATTTTGAAGTTTCCCCATAGCATTTAACCGGAAAAGGAGTTTTCCGTCACGAGTAAGTTTTCTATTTATATCCGTTTCCAAACAGTATGTTCCGAAGCTACCTATGGTCAGTCGGACATCTGTCTTATGACGAATTCAATGCAAGCCAAATAAGATATATCCTCCTGAAACGGTCCAAAATAATTATTGATGCCCATACTATTCCTAAATACAGAAGCCTTAAAACCCATAATAAAAATATTATTATAAGTCGTATGGTCTTGGGGAAGACGTACACTACTCACATAAGCTATGACTCACTCCGAAATACTAAATATCTGCAGGTCATCGAACGAGTATCTACTCATGACCTGAATATTTTGAGGGATTTCGAACAAAGGCCTTTGTATACGCAAGCTGGCAGAGGGCTTATCAATATATTATGTCTGCGTTTTCTACCCAATACAGGGTCACCTCATCCACCTCTTGTGCAGATCACACTACATGTATAGACTTCAATTTCTATACCGCCCCAGATGCAATACTTACAGAGGTTTACACAACCTTCATACCCAAATAACTTATAACCAGAATATAATCCGCTAGCACCACTTTCAACTCAAAAGCACTATCCTCATAAGTACGTGCATTATAACTGGTACCCTTCAGACACAATACAACGCCAGAAAGTGATTTATTTTCCAATATAAATACCCTACCTTTGAGTATCCCAATCATATCCTAACATATTACCATAAATATAACTAATAACAATAAATAAGTTATAAACCATGGTATAAATATTAATATTTTTATAAAAATATTAATATTTATACCATTATTATTATTTATATTAAATAATAATAATGGTATGTAATTACTTTTATGAAACACAAGAAAAAGATCAACAAAATTTTTACCCCCCCCTTAAACCATCACTATATCCTTCAATAATTCACATCAGAAATCCTAAAAAAAACATAAGAACACATTTAATAACTCAGTGAACAAATTCAGACCCTCTCCTTTCATTTCCATGTACTAAATTTGATCTTTCAATTTATCAGGCGCCTTGAGACGTAAGAACCAAATCCTCAAGGAAAAGGGAATCAGGTGAAAGACCTGAACAGTACCCACTGCTGTATATCCCATCAAAGCCTTTGCACACTACTGCCACTGCTCTTCATAGAGTCGGGAGGGAATGCAAAGGTCAGGACAAGTCAGAAAACCTGCCTAATAAATGATACATACGCCCAGGCTTTCGAGAATAAAAGCTAGGCCGATAAATTCAGGATTTTCAGCATATGCCATGCTTATCAAAAACTCAACACAGCCTGATGGCATTTACCAATGCCATCATCTATTCGACAACGACTAAAAAATGAATCAATATGAGCATCACAAAAGAACGTCTAGCTTTCAAACCTTTTCAATATCCATGGGCTCATGAATACTGGTTTAGACAACAAAACGCTCATTGGTTGCATACAGAGATCAATATGCAACCAGACATAAAAGATTGGGAAGAAAACCTTTCACCACAAGAAAAAACCGTCATCGGCGATATTTTGAAAGGCTTCGCGCAGACTGAGACTGAAGTGGGGAACTACTGGTCAGAAATGATCCCCAGATGGTTTCCCGTACCCGAGATCAAAATGATGGGCCAAACCTTTGGTGCCTTCGAGACCATACACGCTGTAGCCTATGCATACCTCAATGACACCTTGGGATTAGATAATTTCGAAACCTTCCTCGAAGACGAAGCCACGATGAACAAACTCAGTCTGCTGATGGAAGTACGCCATGACCAGAATAAAAACTACTCTCTGGAAAACATTGCTCGGAGTCTGGCACTCTTCTCAGCTGCAGCCGAAGGCATCCAACTGTTTTCTTCCTTTGCCGTCTTGCTCTCTTTCAGAACATCCAATCGCCTAAAAGGCATTGGCCAACAGATGATCTTCTCCATACGAGATGAATCCTTACATTCAGAAGCCGGCTGTAAACTTTTCCGAGTACTCTGCGAAGAAAATCATAAACTACTATCAAATGTTGAATCATCGATCTATGAAGGCATCGAATTGGCTCTAAAAAACGAATTCACCTTCATCGATCACATTTTTCGAATGGGTGATCTGCCAACGATCAATAAAGACCAACTGAAAAACTTCATGAAAGACCGAGCCAATAGAAAACTCATCGAGCTAGGCCTGAGGGAAAAGCATCAGACAGATAAGGCCTTATTAGAACAAATGGACTGGTTTTACATCATCGTATCGGGCGAACAGCAAACCGACTTTTTTAATAACCGCGAGACCGGCTATAGCAAACCCAACGATGACTGGAACAACAATAACCTCTTTTAACCTAAAAAATGAAGACACACCCCATCGCAGAAAAACTCGGCTGGACAGCTGAAAAAGAATTTCCCTTCTGGGGAAACAATGAGCTATACCTCACCACGATCAAAGGAGGTTATTTACTCAACAACGAAACCCCATTTGAAGTTTACAAAAGATTGGCCCAAACCGTTGCAAAAACCCTCAAAAAACCAGCACTAGAAGAAAAATTCTTCGATATCCTCTGGAAAGGTTGGTTGATCCCCTCCACACCTGTTATGGTCAACCTTGGCACAGAGAAAGGCCTGCCGATCAGCTGCTTCTCGAGCCGCATAGGAGACAGTATGTATGAAATTTACCGCAAAAATCTCGAGATGGCCATGCTGAGTAAATACGGAGGAGGTACCGCCTACGACTTCAGCCTGATCAGGCCCATCGGTAGCCCGATAAAAAATGGTGACCTAGGTACTTCCGACGGTATAATTCCATTCATCAAATCCTACGACAGCACCATCATCGCTAGCAAGCAGGGCCGCACACGCCGGGGGGCCGTAGCGGTTTATCTCAATATCAATCATAAGGAATACCCACAATTTCTCGAGATACGAGAACCCAAAGGCGACATCAATCGCCAGTGTCACAACATACATCAAGGAGCAGTCATCTCCAATACATTCATGGAAAAGGTCATCTCAGAAGATGGAGACGAAAGACAATTTTGGCTAGACACACTCAAAAAACGAGTTAAAACTGGTGAGCCTTATCTCTTCTTCATCGACAACTCCAATAAAAATCTACCGGAAAACTGGAAGAAAAACAACCTAAAAATTTGGCACAGCAACCTCTGCTCAGAAATCATGCTCCCCACAGACGAAACTCATACACTCGTCTGTTGCCTCTCTTCACTCAACCTTTACCAATATAAGGAATGGAAAGATACCGACACAGTCTTTCTATCCATTCTATTCCTCGACGCAGTCATTCAAGAATTCATCGATAAAGGGAAAAATATCCGTGGGATAGAGGATGCTGTATGCTTTGCGGAAAAAAGCCGAGCTCTCGGTCTTGGAGCACTCGGCTGGCACTCCCTACTCCAATCCATAGGAATTCCCTTTATATCAATCAAAGCCAATGCACTCAACAAGCAAATCTTCCAAAAGATTCAAACCGAAACCGAAAGAGCCACACGCTACCTAGCCAAAACATACGGCGAAGTCGAATGGACTCAAGGTACTGGTAGAAGAAACCTAACGCTCACAGCGATCGCCCCTAATCGAAGCTCGGCCAAACTCGCTGGAGGACTTTCTCAAGGGGTAGAACCTATTGCAGCCAATATTTACGTCGATGACGACGCCAAAGGGATGCACATCCGAAAAAATATACAATTAGAAATTCTCCTATCCCAAAAAAGGATGAACATCCCAGAGATTTGGGACCAAATCGCCGAGAAAAAAGGCTCATGCCTCTCACTAAAATTCTTAACCGACGAAGAAAAAGAATGCTTCAAATGTTTCAAAGAGATCAATCAACTCGAATTGATCAGACAAGCTGGACTACGCCAACGTTATATCGATCAGGGCCAAAGCATTAACCTGGCTTTTCCTCAGGATACTCCAGCAAAACTTATCAACCAAGTCCACATCGAAGCTTGGAAGATGGGACTGAAAAGCCTGTATTATTACAGAAGTGAAAGTATCCTACGTGCTGAAACCAAAATGCGCGATTTGTATGCAGAATGTCTACTGTGCGAAAGTTAAAAAGACAAACATCTAACATTTACGAAAAAGAAACCGATCGTAAAAAATATAAAAAAAATTAACCATAAATAATATAATACGTCAATCATTTTACTATTCCGTTAAATATACAACTAAAACGCTATCATGATTAGAGTTAAATAGAAAAAGACTACCGTTTTTATTACATTCTGTATTTTCCTTGTTATCCGCTACATACTCTTTTGCAATAGATAATATGATGTGCAACATTGGTAAAGAGGTAAACACAATATGTCACGCTGCGCTATTTTGAAAAGCTCTTAGCAGTAAAGTTCTATCAAATAAATTTCCTAGTCCTTGTTGCACATGGATAACCAGGATACTTCCTACCAGGTTGGACCCTGTAATAAATTCATTTATCATCCCAAGAAAAGGAGAAATAAAAAAAAGGAAATGACTATTGGTAGATATTCTTCCTAAAGTAAATGATATAGCACCAAGCATCTTTACTTCATTAAGTACTACACAATAAATCAACCTATGCTAATATAATTGTATTAGCTCGTAGGAGTGCCAGACAATAGTTTATCTTGACAGGCCTCGGTATAAACATGAGAAGCGATACAATAAACAAAAATATATTCATAATTTTTCAATAAATTAAAACTAATATTATTATTACACCGTACAACATGATCAGAAACAAAAGAGCGTCAAGTAGATAAAAGCTAGTCATAGAGCTATTAACGACCCAAATGAGGCAAGGTCTATGTATGTTAGCATAGCAGCCCCCCCCCCATAAACAATGGTTGCTAATGCAAGCACCCACCCATGGCATGATATTCATACAAAACATAGACAGATTATAATAAGCTATATTTTTTCTATGATTACTAAATAAAAAAGGTGTACCAAAAAAAACATATCCCAAAACCAGTTAAAGATTCAAATACAGGAAGAATTCCTAAAACAAGGATAAGCGTTAAATAATTTATATAGGCGACTAATTGATATATAATCATTTATTCCTTTTGAATGGAGTTAAAATTCGTCCGGACACTATTACCATTGCAAATGGTCAAGGTCAAAATAGAACTGGTACCAATAATACGACACACTATGCTTTCATCGATATAAAAGTGAAGCTGGACAACACAAGCAATGATTATAGATATGACACCGCCATACACAAAGATTTAACCTTAAACACAACGATACAATCAACGCAGATGATCAAGGGTAAGATAGCCTAATATAAACCAAACAAACTAAAAACATTATTTAACATCAACATCAATAGATCTTAAACAATCAAGCACATAATCATATTGTACCCCCCCCTTCTGCTATAGCCAAACAAGTTCCATAGATCATTTCTTTTATTTTTAGCTCTGTAAAATTAGACACTTGATAGCTCAAGCTATATAATATTTTTTTTGCGTAATGAGGATCTGTTTTTGCATGAGCCGTAAAATAAACACGGACATCACCAGAATTCAAACCTAGTATATTCATTGCATCTATAACACACTCAAAATGAGGAGACATCCATGCCTCATGGTTAAAAAAATCAAAGTCTTTAAGTTTATAATAATATTATATTAAAAATATATTATGAGATAATGATATAAAAAAATGGTTTTTTTTATTTTACGTAGTCAGACAACCATGCCATAAATATAAATGATTCATCAATCTTCTTAACCAATACGTATAACATTTTTTTAAATTTCCGTTTCCACATTCATCCCATAAATTAGCTACAATAGATTGTTTCATATTCCCCCGTAAACCTGAAATCATAAAGTCCACTTCATCATCATCAACTTCATTTCTACATACATCCATCTTTAAGAAGGCTATGAATCCATTTAACGTCATTTTTTCTCATATATACTTATAAATAAAATAGTAAACTTCTTTGTTGTTGTCTATTAAACTGAAGAAGTAATCAACAGCATTACTTTGTTTTTTTATATCTAGAGTATTAGATATAGAAAGCCAATAATTGATAAAAACTTATTCTAGTAGTGTTTTAGATTTATATAGATTTATTTATAATTAAAGTTTTAGGGTTAAAAAACAAGGGTTATCCCTGTACCCGTATATATAGGGATAAATGAAACTAAGATGATTATTTATAAACACGTCAAAATCATTATAACTATCCTTTCTTAAGCTATAAATAATATTTTTTTTTTAAAATATAAAAACATTTAAATAGCTATTTAATTCTTGAAATTATGGAACATCAAGCTGGCCAATAGTAATTATATAACTCAGGATTGATTTCTTAAATTAGTATTTTCATAACTATTGTAATTAATTTCATTCAGCAAATTTGAGAAGTATATAGATCTACCCTAACAATAAAAAAATCTTCTTTCATGATAATGTATTCCAAAATTCATTGCTATAATTTTTTCAATTATTTAGAAAATACCCCCTCCTACAAACCCAGATTTTATTACTTTATCTTCAGAAGATAAATAACCTTATCACTCCATCTTTTTTAAGCTTTTCTAAAACATATAATATTTTGAATAGATCAAGTTTTTCATTGTATGAAAATAAAAAAAACACCATTTTAGCTTTATCATAGAAGCGTACAATAAAAAGATTTCCTTTATCCGTATCTAATAAACTTTATTTTCTCTATATGGAAAAAAGCCGTAATACTGTACGACAACAAAATAATTTTACCGTATCATAACATAAAAACAGCTTTATTAGTTAACAACTATGATTATGTAATATATAAAAATATAATAAATTAACATATTATTTTGAGTTTTTTTATAATATAATATATCTATACACTTAGTTTATTTATTTTATAAAATAACAAGTTTATTATAACAGTATATTTTTCTTATCGTGAAGAGCTTAAAATCGTATTTACATCCTAAAATCTTAGATGCTAATCTTCTATCCACGAACTAGGTCGGCGCTTAAAATAGTACAGATGTGTTATTTTTAAAGCTTTTTTTAAACTCGGCTAAAGAACTTGAAATAAGAAACGTTCTTATACACTTTTTATGTTGACTCTATTATTGCAGGAAAATGAAGTTGATCATCTTCTATATTTACAGAAACTTATATGCGCTCCAATATCAAGATTACAACTAAGGCAAAGAAATGATTTATAAAACAAAAACCGCTCCAAAATAAATTTGAAACGGTTTTTTAAAAAAAGGGGCGGCGACCTACTCTCCCGGTAATCCAGTACCATCGGCGCTAACGGGCTTAACTTCTCTGTTCGGAATGGTAAGAGGTGATCCCCGCCGCTATAACCACCCAAAGCGTTTAAACATTAGACATACTCAAGATAAATAAAATCTAGGACTCAACATAAGTTTACGGGTAATTAGTACCACTCAGCTATGACATTACTGCCTTTACACTTGTAGCCTATCAACGTTGTCATCTCCAACGACCCTTATAAAGAAGCCTCATCTTGTGGTAAGCTTCGCGCTTATATGCTTTCAGCGCTTATCTCTTCCGAACATAGCTACTCAGCAGTGCACCTGGCGATACAACTGATACACCAGAGGTTCGTCCAACTCGGTCCTCTCGTACTAGAGTTAGCTCCACTCAAGCTTCTGACGCTCGCAATAGATAGAGACCGAACTGTCTCACGACGTTCTGAACCCAGCTCGCGTGCCACTTTAATGGGCGAACAGCCCAACCCTTGGGACCTTCTCCAGCCCCAGGATGTGACGAGCCGACATCGAGGTGCCGAACCTCCCCGTCGATGTGAGCTCTTGGGGGAGACTAGCCTGTTATCCCCGGAGTACCTTTTATCCTTTGAGCGATGGCCTTTCCATACAGAACCACCGGATCACTATACCCTACTTTCGTACCTGATCGACTTGTGGGTCTCACAGTCAAGCGCCCTTATGCTATTACACTCTACACACGCTTACCAAACGTGTTGAGGGCACCTTTGGGAGCCTCCGTTACCTTTTTGGAGGCGACCACCCCAGTCAAACTACCCACCACGCACTGTCCTCATCGTCGAGTTAGGCTCCAGATAAACAAAGGGTGGTATTTCAAGGACGACTCCACATCACCTGGCGATGATGCTTCTAAATCTCCCACCTATCCTACACATTGTTTACCCAGAGTCAATACGAAGCTATAGTAAAGGTTCACGGGGTCTTTTTGTCCCATTGCGAGTAATCGGCATCTTCACCGATACTTCAATTTCACCGAGCTCACGGCTGAGACAGTGTCCAGATCGTTACACCATTCGTGCAGGTCGGAACTTACCCGACAAGGAATTTCGCTACCTTAGGACCGTTATAGTTACGGCCGCCGTTTACTGGGGCTTCAGTCAAGAGCTTCGCCAAAGGCTAACTCCCTTCCTTAACCTTCCAGCACCGGGCAGGTGTCAGACCCTATACATCATCTTTCAATTTAGCAGAGTCCTGTGTTTTTGATAAACAGTCGCCTGGACCTCTTCGCTTCGGCCTCCCGAGACGGAAGGCAACCTTTCTCCCGAAGTTACAGGTCTATTTTGCCTAGTTCCTTAGCCGTGAATCACTCGAGCACCTGAGGATACTCTCCTCGACTACCTGTGTCGGTTTTGGTACGGGTTGCACTTACCTGAAGCTTAGAGGTTTTTCTTGGGAGTCCTTACCTGTACTATCCACGCTCCCGAGAGTTTGTGGTACTATCGTAGCTCAGCAGGATGTACGGATTTGCCTATACATCCTATACCTAACTACTTCAACGTGCACTTCCGTCCGCACGCGACAGTGTCAGTACTCCGTCACCCCATCGCAATAAGAGCAAGTAGCGGAATATTAACCGCTTGTCCATCGACTACACCTTTCGGCTTCGCCTTAGGACCCGACTAACCCTCAGCTGATTAACATGGCTGAGGAAACCTTGGTCTTTCGGTGTGCGGGTTTCTCGCCCGCATTATCGTTACTTATACCTACATTTTCTTTTGTAAAAACTCCACCGTGTCTTACGAAACGGATTCGATGTCGTTACAATGCTCCCCTACCGATCTTTCGATCCCATAGCTTCGGCGATATGCTTATGCCCGATTATTATCCATGCTCAGTCGCTCGACTAGTGAGCTGTTACGCATTCTTTAAATGAATAGCTGCTTCCAAGCTAACATCCTAGTTGTCTGTGCAACTAAACTTCGTTTGTTCAACTTAGCATATACTTGGGGGCCTTAGCTGTTGGTCTGGGTTCTTTCCCTCTTGGACATGGACCTTAGCACCCATGCCCTCACTACCGTGAAACATATTACAGCATTCGGAGTTTGTCAGGAATTGGTAGGCGATGAAGCCCCCGCATCCAATCAGTAGCTCTACCTCTGCAACACTTGACACGATGCTGCACCTAAATGCATTTCGGGGAGTACGAGCTATCTCCGAGTTTGATTAGCCTTTCACCCCTATCCACAGGTCATCCGAAGACTTTTCAACGTCAACCGGTTCGGTCCTCCACTATGTGTTACCACAGCTTCAACCTGCCCATGGGTAGATCACTCGGTTTCGCGTCTAATCCCACCGACTATACGCCCTATTCAGACTCGCTTTCGCTTCGGCTCCACAGCTGAACTGTTTAACCTTGCCGGTGAGATTAACTCGTAGGTTCATTATGCAAAAGGCACGCCGTCACCCCACAAAGAGGCTCCGACCGCTTGTAAGCGCATGGTTTCAGGGACTTTTTCACTCTTCTACTTGAAGTACTTTTCACCTTTCCCTCACGGTACTGGTTCACTATCGGTCTCTGAGGAGTATTTAGCCTTACCGGATGGTCCCGGTAGATTCAGACAGAATTTCACGTGTCCCGCCCTACTCAGGATATTACTAGGTAATGCTTGTATTTCGTATACGGGATTATCACCCTCTGTGATTGATCTTTCCAGATCATTCTACTATACAGTCATCTTCCATATTGTAATCCTACAACCCCATGACGGCCTAGGCCGTCATGGTTTAGGCTATTCCGCTTTCGCTCGCCACTACTGACGGAATCACTATTGTTTTCTCTTCCTCCGGGTACTTAGATGTTTCAGTTCCCCGGGTTTGCTTCATCTCATGGATGATACCATATCTTCAATATGGCAGGTTACCCCATTGGGAGATCTGCGGATCGTTTCGCATGTGCCAATCCCCGCAGCTTATCGCAGCTTATCACGTCCTTCATCGCCTCTCAGAGCCAAGGCATCCACCATGCGCCCTTGTTTACTTCTTGTTGATCGTATGAAAACTCATACTTTACAGACTAGATTTTATTTACCTTAATTCGTATGTCAAAGAACTTTTCAATTGGGTGGAGAATATCGGGTTCGAACCGATGACCTCCTGCTTGCAAGGCAGGCGCTCTAGCCAGCTGAGCTAATTCCCCTTCTCTTTTTACGTAGTCTCGCGCGGACTTGAACCGCGGACCTCTACATTATCAGTGTAGCGCTCTAACCCGCTGAGCTACGAGACTCTTCTAAAAAAAGAAGTTGGATATTTTTTGTTTCCCTATGAAAATATTTTAAAGAAAGATAAAGGCTTAGAGGTTCCTTTGAGACAGATAGACTTCTCTAAAAAAGAGATGTTCCAGCCACACCTTCCGGTACGGCTACCTTGTTACGACTTAGCCCCAGTTATCGATTTTACCCTAGGCAGCTCCTATAATGGTCACCGACTTCAGGCACCTCCAACTTCCATGGCTTGACGGGCGGTGTGTACAAGGCCCGGGAACGTATTCACCGCGCCATGGCTGATGCGCGATTACTAGCGATTCCAGCTTCATAGAGTCGAGTTGCAGACTCCAATCCGAACTGAGACCGGCTTTAAAGATTTGCTCCTGGTCGCCCAGTGGCTGCCTTCTGTACCGGCCATTGTAGCACGTGTGTGGCCCAAGGCGTAAGGGCCATGATATCTGACGTCGTCCCCACCTTCCTCTCGACTTACGTCGGCAGTCTTGCTAGAGTCCCCGGCATGACCCGCTGGCAACTAACAATAGGGGTTGCGCTCGTTGAAGGACTTAACCTAACACCTCACGGCACGAGCTGACGACAACCATGCAGCACCTTGTACTCCGTCCGAAGAACTAAGCTGTTTCCAACCTATTCGTAGTACATTTAAGCCTTGGTAAGGTTCCTCGCGTACCATCGAATTAAACCACATGCTCCACCGCTTGTGCGGGCCCCCGTCAATTCCTTTGAGTTTCAATCTTGCGATCGTACTCCCCAGGTGGATCACTTATCACTTTCGCTTGGCCACTGAATATAACATCCAACAGCTAGTGATCATCGTTTACGGCGTGGACTACTAGGGTATCTAATCCTATTTGCTCCCCACGCTTTCGTGCCTCAGCGTCAGTATAGACTTAGTAACCTGCCTTCGCGATCGGTGTTCTGTGTGATATCTATGCATTCCACCGCTACACCACACATTCCAGCTACTCCAGTCTCACTCAAGCCCACCAGTATCAATAGCAGTTTTGACAGTTGAGCTGCAAGATTTCACTACTGACTTAACAAGCCGCCTACGCACCCTTTAAACCCAATGAATCCGGATAACGCTTGTATCCTCCGTATTACCGCGGCTGCTGGCACGGAGTTTGCCGATACTTATTCGTAGAGTACCTTCAGTTTTCTACACGTAGAAAGTTTTATTCCACTACAAAAGCAGTTTACAACCCGTAGGGCTGTCCTCCTGCACGCGGCGTGGCTGGTTCAGAGTTGCCTCCATTGACCAATATTCCTCACTGCTGCCTCCCGTAGGAGTCTGGTCCGTGTCTCAGTACCAGTGTGGGGGATCACCCTCTCAGGCCCCCTACCGATCGAGGTCTTGGTGAGCCGTTACCTCACCAACTAACTAATCGGACGCACGTCCATCTTCTGCCACCTGAGTTTTAACAATATTACCATGCGGTATCCTTGTATTATGGAGTATTAATCCGAGTTTCCTCAGGCTATCCTCCAGCAGAAGGTAGGTTACGTACGTGTTACGCACCCGTTCGCCGGTCGCCACCAAGTAAGTAAGCTTACTTTATGCTGCCCCTCGACTTGCATGTGTTAAGCCCGCCGCTAGCGTTCATCCTGAGCCAGGATCAAACTCTCCGTTGTTATTTTTTTTAAAATACTATTCGAAAATCTCAACCCACCTCAAAGGAACTTCTAGGCTTTTATCTTTGCTTATTTTGATTTGAATGAACGTCCGTTTTGTTCTTACTTCCCATATAAACGGGGTGCAAATATACACATTTTTTATTCCGAAAAAAGAAATACCATTTTTTATATATCTTTCAAATATCGCGGTTGGGTATAGCAATACATCAGGCGGAAAAAAATTGTGCTTTTCAGAGAACGAATCAAAAAGAAGATATGTTTCTTTTTGGGACTGCAAATATAGAAATCATTTTGAATACTGCAAAATACAAAATCATCATGAACCTTATATTTTTTTATATAGGGCTCATTATAAGCGTTTTTTGGGTGTTGATGGGGTGGGGGTGGGAG